>NZ_JBITVE010000002.1:0-1069377 GCF_044542795.1 Microbacterium sp. NPDC077663
GTTTCCAGCGCTTATCCCAGAGTCAGGGGCAGGTTGCTCACGTGTTACTCACCCGTTCGCCACTGATCCACAGAGCAAGCTCTGCTTCACCGTTCGACTTGCATGTGTTAAGCACGCCGCCAGCGTTCATCCTGAGCCAGGATCAAACTCTCCGTAAAAGAAAAATACTGACAACGACCGGAATAGGCCGAAGCAGCGAGTTTGAACTGACCAAAAAGATAAATCATTGCTGACTATCCATACGCCGACACCCGAAAGTGCCGGACTTTGATCCAAAGGAATCTCACCTCAGCCAAAGCTGAGATCGAGGTTATTTGGCATTTGACAAGTGCACGCTGTTGAGTTCTCAAGGATCGGATGCTCCCACACCACCCCCGCAAGGGCTTCGTAGTGAGGCAACTTCTCTACCTTAGGACGACGCTCTGAGACCGTCAAACCCGACACGCCGACGATCTCGAGAGACCGTGATGTTCGGATGACGGCGGAGAGCTCGTCCCGATGACCCGTCCTAGACCTGAGGTCAGACCCAATCGCAGAGCGACTGTTTCTTTTTGGAGGGGGTGGTTCGCCAGCTTGAGGGCGGCGGGCCTTTCGGCCTCTCGCTCTTCCCTGTGGGGCGAACAAGTAATAAGTTACGCGGGGTTCGGAGACTGGGCAAATCAGCCCCGCATCCCGGGCGTGTCGAGCCCGTGGACCCGTTCAGCGCTTGTAGTTCGGCGCCTCGACGACGATCTGCACGTCATGCGGGTGGGACTCCTTGAGGCCCGCCGAGGTGATGCGGACGAACTTGCCTCGCGACTTGAGTTCCTCGACCGTGCGGGCTCCGACATAGAACATCGACTGCCGGAGTCCGCCCACGAGCTGGTATGCGACGGCTGACACGGGGCCGCGGTAGGCGACCTGCCCCTCGATGCCTTCCGGGATCAGCTTGTCGTCGCTCGGCACATCGGCCTGGAAGTAGCGGTCCTTCGAGTACGAGGTCTTCTTGCCGCGCGTCTGCAAGGCGCCGAGGGAGCCCATCCCCCGGTAGAGCTTGAACTGCTTGCCGCCCTGGAAGACGACTTCACCGGGCGACTCGTCGGTACCGGCGAGGAGCGAGCCCAGCATGACGGTGTCGGCACCCGCAACGAGAGCCTTCGCGATGTCTCCGGAGTACTGCAGACCACCGTCCGCGATGATCGGAACGCCGGCCTCGCGCGCTGCGAGCGACGCCTCATAGATGGCGGTCACCTGCGGAACCCCCACTCCGGCCACCACGCGCGTCGTGCAGATCGATCCAGGACCGACTCCGACCTTGACCGCATCCACTCCGGCATCGATGAGGGCCTGCGCCCCTTCGCGGGTCGCGACGTTGCCGCCGATCACATCGATGTGTGCGAAGGAGGCGTCCGCCTTGATCCGCTTGACCATATCGATGACGCCGGCGGACTGACCGTTGGCGGTGTCGACGACGATGACGTCCACACCCGCATCCCGCAGCGCTTCGGCGCGCTCCCACGCGTCGCCGAAGAAACCGATCGCCGCGCCCACACGGAGCCGGCCCTGATCGTCCTTCGTAGCGAGGGGGTACTTCTCGCTCTTGTCGAAATCCTTGATGGTGATGAGGCCGGCGAGCTTGCCTTCGTCGTCGATGAGCGGCAGCTTCTCGACGCGGTGATGCGCGAACAGGGCGATGACCTCGTTGGCGCCGATGCCGACCTTGCCGGTCACCAGGTTCTCGCTCGTCATGACGTCGCGGACCTTGGTCGTCTGGCGCTCGAAGCCCGAGACGAACCGCATGTCGCGGTTCGTGACGATACCCACGAGCTTGCCGTCCTCATCGATGACGGGAAGACCGGAGATGCGGTACTGACCGCACAGGTTGTCGACTTCTTCGATCGTCGCGTCGGGTGTCGTCGTGATCGGGTCGGTGATCATGCCCGACTCGCTGCGCTTGACGCGATCCACCATGGCCGCCTGGTCGGCGATCGACAGGTTGCGGTGGATGATGCCGATGCCGCCCTCGCGGGCGATGGCGATCGCCAGCCGCGATTCGGTGACGGTGTCCATCGCCGCAGAGAGAAGAGGAGTCGCGACGGTGATGCGTCGCGTGACCCGGGACGAGGTGTCGGCCTCGGACGGGATGACGTCCGTGTGGCCGGGCAACAGCAGGACGTCGTCGTACGTCAGTCCCACGAATCCGAACGGGTCGTTGTGCTCCATGTGCTCTCCTGCGTCGAACGGCTTGTCTGAATTCTAAGGCGCGGAACGCTCCTTTCATTCCCGAGACCTGGGATCTGGCCAGACCGCGGGGTGTCGATGGTTGCGGCAGGGAAACACAGCGGCAACAATCGCTGGATACGGTCGTGTGGCGCCGGGGGCACCCGTACCTCTGCGCGCTGACCATGCTTCAACCAGGAGGTGTCGGTGACGACCACCCGCTCTGTGCGCGCCCGCAATCGATGGCGACGCGTACTCGTAGCCCTTACCGCCGGAGTCTTCTCCGGCGCTCTGCTGTTCGGCCTCGCGAATCCCGCGGTCGCCGGCACGCAGGACCCCGAGGACTTCCCGTTCGCCGTACAGGGCAACGTGCGGGTGGCCGGTGACCCCGTCGAGGGCGCCACCGTCGTCGTCTCGGGCGGTGAGTACACCGGAGAGGCCCAGACCGCGGCCAACGGCTCGTGGCGGGTACCCGTCCCCACGAAGGACGTGCCGTACACGGTCGAGCTGGTCGAGGACTCCCTCCCCGACGGCGTGACCGCGCCCGACGGTTTCCAGTTCACTCAGGAGGTGGAGTTCGGGGCCACGAGCAACGTGACCCGGAACTTCACGCTGGGAGCGGCGGAACGGACGACGACGTCCTTCGTCGACCAGTTCCTCTCCCGCGCGGTGAACGGTCTGAACTTCGGCCTCATGCTGGCCCTCGCGGCGATCGGCGCCTCCCTCGTGTTCGGCACGACGGGCCTGTCGAACTTCGCCCACGGTGAGATGGTGACCTTCGGCGCACTGGCAGCGCTCTTCCTCTCGGTCGGACTCGATGTCCCGATCTGGGTCGCGATCCCGCTGGCGGTGATCGTCTCGGGGCTGTTCGGATTCGGAATGGATGCCGGCCTCTGGCGACCCCTTCGCCGGAAGGGCATCGGCACGGTCCAGCTCATGATCGTGTCCATCGGTCTCTCGCTTGCGCTGCGTTACGTCTTCCAGATGTTCATCGGCGGCGGCACCGTCACCCTCCCCGGCGGGGAGACCTCGGTGATCGCGGGCCTCGGACCCGTCCGTCTGACGGTCACCGACGTCGTGAGCATGGGCGTCTCGATCGTCGTGATCATCGCCTTCGCGTTCTGGCTGATGCGCACACGCATCGGTCGCGCGACGCGGGCCGTCTCGGACAACCCGTCGCTCGCGGCCGCCAGCGGCATCGATGTGGATGCCGTCGTCCGCATCGTCTGGATCATGGCCGCAGCTCTTGCAGGCCTGTCGGGCGTCCTCTGGGCGTACTTCCGCCCCGGCATCAAGTGGGACATGGGCACCAGCATCCTGCTGCTCGTCTTCGCGGCCATCACGCTCGGCGGTCTCGGAACCGCCTTCGGCGCCCTCGTGGGCGCGATCATCGTGGGCCTGCTCGTCGAGGTGTCGACGCTGTGGATCCCCTCGGACCTCAAGTACGTCGGCGCGCTCGTCGTGCTGATCGTCATCCTCCTGTTCCGTCCGCAGGGTCTCCTCGGACGCCGCGAGCGAATCGGATAACCGCGCATGGACATCCTGCAGATCCTCAACAACACCGCCGCGCAGATCCTTTCGCCGGTCACGCTCGGATTCGTCCTGGCCGCCATCGGGCTCTCGGTGCACTTCGGCTTCGCCGGCCTGCTCAACATGGGTGTCGCCGGCTTCATGGCCATCGGCGCCTACGGCTTCGCGATCTCGACGCTGACCTTCAACCTGCCTTGGTTCGTCGCCGCCCTCGTCGGACTCGTCGGCGCGGTGCTCTTCTCCGTCGTGATGGGCATCCCGACGCTGCGGCTTCGCGGCGACTACCTGGCGATCGTCACCATCGCAGCGGCGGAGATCGTCCGCCTGCTGTTCCTCACCGCCTCGTTCCGCGAGGTGACCGGCTCCGCCGACGGACTGTCGGGGTTCCAGGGGAGCTTCCGCTCCTTCAACCCGCTTCCCCCCGGGCGCTACGGCTTCGGGCCGTGGACGTACCAGTCCGACCAGTGGTGGGTCATCATCGTCGGCGTCATCACCATCTCGATCGTCGTCCTCTTCGTGTGGCTGCTCATGCGCAGCCCGTGGGGCCGCGTCATCCGCGGCATCCGCGAGGACGAGGACGCCGTCCGCTCGCTCGGTAAGAACGTCTTCGCGTTCAAGATGCAGGCGCTCATCGTGGGCGGCGTCATCATCGCCGCCGGCGGCATCCTGACGGCCATGGGGACCAACGTGAACCCGAACGTGTACGTCACGTCGCAGACCTTCTACGTGTGGACCGCTCTGCTGCTCGGTGGCGCGGCGACCATCTTCGGCCCGGTGCTCGGCGCCGTGCTGTTCTGGGTGGTCCGCGCATTCCTGTCCAACCTGCTCCCGGCCCTGTCGCAGATCGGCGTCCTGCCGTTCCTGTCGTCGGAACAGAGCCAGATGCTCGTGTTCGTCCTGGTGGGTGTCGCTCTCATGCTGCTGGTCATCTTCCGGCCGCAGGGCATCCTCGGAAGCAAGAAGGAGCTGACCTTTGTCCGCTGACGTCGCGCCCCCCGCTCCCCGGCCCAAGGCCACCGGCCTGCACAAGGGCGAGATCCGCCCCGGTGTCGAGAAGGTCGACCCGATCATCGTCGCCGACGGGGTCAAGCGTGTCTTCGGCGGTCTCACCGCCGTCGACGTCGACCACCTCGAGATCCCGCGGAACGCCATCACGGCGCTCATCGGCCCCAACGGTGCCGGCAAGACCACGCTGTTCAACCTCCTGACCGGCTTCGACAAGCCCAACGAGGGCACCTGGTCGTTCGACGGCCAGAACCTCGCCGGCATCCCGGCCTTCAAGGCGGCCCGGATGGGCCAGGTGCGCACCTTCCAGCTCACGAAGTCGCTGGGCCTGCTCACGGTGCTCGAGAACATGAAGCTCGGCGCGCCCGGTCAGGGCGGCGAGAGCATCTGGCGCGGCATCCTCCCCTTCCTCTGGCGCAAGCAGGAGACCGTCATCGAGGAGAAGGCCCGAGGCCTGCTGCAGCGCTTCAAGCTCGACGCCAAGGAGAAGGACTTCGCGGCCTCGCTGTCCGGCGGCCAGCGCAAACTGCTCGAGATGGCACGAGCGCTCATGAGCGACCCGACCCTCGTCATGCTGGACGAGCCCATGGCCGGCGTGAACCCGGCACTGACGCAGTCGCTGCTGGACCACATCCTCGACCTGAAGGACCTCGGCATGACGGTGCTGTTCGTCGAGCACGACATGCACATGGTCCGCCACATCGCCGACTGGGTCGTCGTCATGGCCGAGGGCAAGGTCGTCGCCGAAGGTCCGCCCGACACCGTCATGAAGGAGCAGGCCGTCATCGACGCCTACCTCGGCGCCCACCAGGACGTCGACCTCGGCGTGGTCACCGGCCGCTACGAAGGCGAACTGACCGCTGAGGCACAGGAGCTGGTCGAGGAGCAGCACAAGCTGCAGGACGCCGTCGAGGCGGATGCCACGACCCACGCTGCGGAGGACTCCACGGCACCCGGTACCCCGGGCTCCACGCCCGGAACGGAGGACAAGAAGTGAGCGACACCGCCGCATCCCCCGCGGGCTCCACCGCGACCGCACCCGCACAGAACGTCGTCGAACTCCGCGATGTGCACGCCGGCTACCTGCCCGGTGTCAACATCCTCAACGGCGCGAACCTCACGGCCGCCAAGGGTGAGCTCATCGGCATCATCGGCCCCAACGGCGCCGGCAAGTCCACGATGCTGAAGGCGATCTTCGGGCAGGTCAAGGTCCGCTCCGGTCAGGTCGTGCTGAACGGCGAGGAGATCACGGGCCTGCGGGCCAACAAGCTCGTCGCCAAGGGCGTCGGCTTCGTGCCGCAGACGAACAACGTGTTCCCGAGCCTGTCGATCGCGGAGAATCTGCAGATGGGCGCCTATCAACGGCCGAAGGTCGTCTCGGAGCGCATCGAGTTCGTGACCTCGATCTTCCCCGACCTCGCGAAGCGCCTGCAGCAGCGGGCGGGTTCGCTCTCGGGCGGCGAGCGGCAGATGGTCGCCATGGGCCGCGCGCTCATGATGGACCCCTACGTGCTGCTGCTGGACGAGCCGTCGGCCGGACTCTCGCCGTCCCGCCAGGATGAGGCGTTCCTGCGGGTCTCGGAGATCAACAAGGCCGGCGTCACCACGATCATGGTCGAGCAGAACGCGCGTCGATGCCTGCAGATCTGCGACCGCGGCTACGTCCTCGATCAGGGCCGCGACGCGTACACCGGCACCGGTCGCGAACTGCTCAACGACCCGAAGGTGATCGGCCTGTACCTGGGCACGCTGGGCACCTGACCCACGAACCGTACGACGCCGCCCCCGGTCCTCAGGATCGGGGGCGTCGTCTTTCACGCGCGCAGCGGATGCGGGGATGCGGGGCGTACGAGTTTGCTGTGCCCGGCTTTGCCCTGCGAAGCGATGCCGGGCCATATGAGAGCGGCCCCGGTCCGAAGACCGGGGCCGCACCTGGGATCGTCGATCAGCCGATGCTGAGGAACGAGTTGTTGTTGTCCGCGTCGTACTGGAAGATGCCGATCGTCGCCTCGGTCGGGTCGCCGACCTCGTTGAACTTGATCGCACCCGAGACGCCGTCGTAGTCCGCGACCTCACCCGAGATGATGATGTCCGCGCACTCCTCGTACGTCGTGCACTTCGTGCCGCCGTTGGTGCCCGACACGTTCTGCAGGTGCGCAGCCACGTCGGGGCCTTCCGCCGAGCCGGCCTCGAGCGCCGCGAGCGCGAGCAGGATGACCGCGTCGTAGGACTCCGGAGCGTAGGTGAAGTCGGCGAGCTCGGGGTTACCCTCGCCCGTCCAGAACGACTGCAGCGTGTCACGGAACGCCGTGATGCTGTCGGGGTCGACGGCCGGGTAGGTGCCCTTGGCGCCTTCCATGGTGCCCTCGGGGAACTCGTCACCGAAGTTGGCCAGGTTGCCGTCCACGAGGTACATCTTGTCCGACGGGAAGTCGGCACCGACGAGCTCGGGGATGATCGTCTTGACCTCTTCGAACGTGATCAGCGCGATCGCGTCGGGGTCAGCGGCCAGCACGTCCTCTACCTGGGCCGAGAAGTTCGTGTCGCCCGTGTTGTACAGGGCGGCCGAGACGACCTCACCACCGGCGCTCTCGAACGCCGCCTTGGTGAAGCAGGCGAGGCCCGTGCCGTACGAGTCGTTGAGGATGATCAGGCCGAGGGTCTCGGCGCCGTCGTTCGCGATCAGGTTGCCGAGCACCTCGCCCTGCAGGGTGTCGGACGGAGCCGTGCGCCAGTAGAGACCGTTGTCCTCGTAGCCGGTGAAGGCCGCGGACGTGTTGGCCGGCGAGAACTGGATGGCGTCGGCCGCGATGACCTGGTCGATGAACTGCAGCGACGTACCGGACGATGCGGCACCGATGATCGCGGTCGCGCCGGCGTTCAGCAGGCGGGGGATCTCGGTCTCGTACGCCTTGTTGTCGGTGTCGCCGGAGTCGCCCTGCTCGAGGTTGATCGTCACACCCTTGGCGGCTTCGTTCACATCGGCTGCGGCGAGCTCGGTGCCGGCGATCTCGGGCGGGCCGAGGAAGGCGAGGTTACCGGTGACGGGGAGGGCCGTTCCGATCGTGTACTCGAGGTCGGTGGCCGGACCCTCGGAGGTCGAGGTGTACTCCGGGGTGTACGAAGCCGGTTCGGCCTCGTCGCAGTTGACCGGGAAGTCGAAACCGGCGGGCTCTTCGGAAGCGCCGCCGGAGGCAGTGGGGGTCGAGGAACCGGCGCAGCCGGCCAGGACCATTGCGCTCGCACCGATCAGGGCGATGGCGCCCATGACCTTTGCGGAACGCGAACGGGAGAGAACGCTCATTGTGCTCCTTGCTGTGGTGACACGGGTCAGTTCGGGACCAGCCCGGTGTGTTCAACCTAGCGGCGCGCTC
Source organism: Microbacterium sp. NPDC077663 (assembly GCF_044542795.1). Lineage (NCBI taxonomy): Bacteria > Bacillati > Actinomycetota > Actinomycetes > Micrococcales > Microbacteriaceae > Microbacterium > Microbacterium sp. NPDC077663. The sequence continues at coordinate 8,109 of NZ_JBITVE010000002.1, forward strand.
GTCTCCTCAATGTTGCCGTTCGTTAACGATGTGTAACGAGGTGGGCACGCTCCCATAATGGCCGCGAAAAGCGGCATCGGTCAGCTCAGACCGGGTCGGGGACGACCGTCTGCGCCCCCGTCCGGCTGCGTCGTGAGGACACGAGGGAGTCCACCGTGAAGACCGCCACGGCGACCCAGACGAGGCCGAACCCGATCCATCGCTCGAACGGCATGGGCTCCCCCAGGATCAGGACACCGGTGAGGAACTGCATGATCGGGGCGACGAACTGAAGGATGCCGACGACGGTGAGCGAGGTGCGTCGAGCGCCGGCGGAGAAGAAGAGGAGAGGGATCGCGGTGACGGCACCGGCCAGCAGGAGCAGCACCGTGTGCCCGGTGCCTTCCCGGCCCATCGTCAGGCCGGAGGTGACGCCGACCAGGACGAGCTGGAGGACGGCGATCGGCACGAGCCAGAGGGATTCGAGCGTGAGGCCGCTCACGGCATCCACTGACTGGCCGATCTTCTTCTTGACGAGTCCGTAGGTCGCGAAGCTCGCCGCAAGGGCCAGGGCGATCCACGGCACGCGCCCGACGGCGACGATGATCACGATGACGGCCGCCCCGGCGATACCGACGGCGACCCACTGCGCGGTGCGCAGGCGTTCCTTGAGCACGATGACGCCGAGCAGGACGGTCGCGATCGGGTTGATGAAGTAGCCGAGGCTCGTCTCGACGACGTGACCCGTGAGGGTGCCGATGAGGAAGACCTGCCAGTTGACGTAGATGAGCAGGCCCGCCAGCACGGTCCAGAGCATCAGACGGCGATCGCGCAGGATGACCCGCATCCGACCCCATCCGCGCGTGATCGCCAGCAGCGCGACGCAGAAGACCAGGCTCAACAGGATGCGCCAGCCGACGACCTCCCAGGGCGTCGTCGGCGCGAGGCTGACGAAGTACAGCGGCAGGAAGCCCCACAGCACGTAAGCCGAGAAGACGAAGATCGCGCCCAGGGACTTCTCGCGCGCGGCCTGCTCGGGTGTCATGAGCACAAGCCTACGACGGTCATGACAGCGCACACATCCCGCGGACTGCCGACCGCCGTGCGGATCCTGCCATCGGCATGGCGGACAACGAGAGAGGGCCCGGATGCCGACGCATCCGGGCCCTCTGCTGATCGCTGGGCGTCAGCGGACGACGACCGCCAGGACGTCGCGAGCCGACAGGACGAGGAACTCGTCAGCGCCGAACTTCACCTCGGTGCCGCCGTACTTGCTGTACAGGACGCGGTCGCCGACGGCGACATCGAGCGGAACGCGGTTGCCGTTGTCATCGATGCGGCCGGGGCCGACGGCCACGACCTCGCCCTCCTGGGGCTTCTCCTTGGCGGTGTCAGGGATGACCAGGCCACTCGCGGTGGTCTGCTCGGCCTCGACCTGCTTGATGACGATGCGGTCTTCGAGCGGCTTGATGGAAACCGACACGGTCTACCTCTTTCTTGCTGGTGGGGTCCTGCGACAAGACTCATCAGCACTCGCCTTGCGAGAGTGCTAACGAAAGTCTAGAGCGCGGTTGGCACTCATGCAACGCGAGTGCCAACAGGATGACGGATGCCGCGGCGCCTAGGCTTGCGGAATGGAACAGGCCGAACTCACCGCCCTCCTGACACCCCAGGGACTGCGGCTGATCGACGAGGTCGGGCCCCTGCCATCCACCTCCGAGGTCGCCTCCGCCGTTTCGCGCCTGCGCGCCGCCGGCCACTCCCCCGACCTGGTGTCCGCCGTCGTCGGACAAGCCCACCTGCGCGTGCGGGCGGAGGCGAAGTTCGGTCCCTTCGCCGACCGGATGCTCTTCACCCGCGCGGGGCTCGAGCAGGCGACGCGTCTCGAGATCGCCGCCCGCCACGCCGGTCGGTTCCGCGATGCCGGGATCGCCCGCGTCGCCGACCTCGGCTGCGGAATCGGCGGCGACGCGCTCGGCCTCGCCGGCATCGGACTCGATGTGCTCGCCGTCGACGCGGACGAGACCACCGCCGCGCTCGCCGCGTACAACCTCGCGCCCTTCGGCGACGCCGTCACGGTGCGGCACGGTCGCGCCGAGGACACGGACCTCGACGGTTGGGACGCGGTGTGGCTGGACCCCGCCCGCCGGACGGCGGGTCACAGCGAAACCAGCCGCACCCGCCCCGAGGACTGGTCGCCGTCGCTCGACTGGGCCTTCGCCCTCGCGGAGCGGATGCCGGTGGGCATCAAGCTCGGACCGGGGCTGGACCGGGGCCTCATCCCCGACGACGTCGAGGCGCAGTGGATCAGCGTCGACGGGTCGACCGTCGAGCTCGTGCTGTGGTCGCGGGCGCTGCGGCGCCCGGGCGCGACCCGTTCCGCCCTCGTGCTCCGGGGCGGTGCCGCGGCCGAACTCACCGCCGCGGCCGATGCCCCCGACGAGCCCGTCCGGGAGCTCGGCACGTTCGTGCACGAACCCGAGGGCGCCGTCATCCGTGCGCGCCTGATCGGCGAGGTCGCGCGCGAGCTGCAGGCGGGGATGGTGGCCGACGGCATCGCCTACCTGACCTCGGATGCCGCGCTGACGAACCCCTTCGTGCAATCGTTCCGCGTGCGGGAGGTGCTGCCGATGAAGGTCCCGGCGATCAACGCGGCCCTGCAGGCGAGCGGGATCGGCACGATCGAGATCAAGAAGCGGGGTGTCGACGTCGACCCCGCGCAGTTCCGGCGCAAGCTCGCGCTGCGCGGCGACGCATCCGCGACGCTCATCCTGACGCGTGTGGGCGAGGGTCGCGGCGCGAAGCGGGTCGCGGTCCTCGCCGACCGGGTGTGACCTAGCCCGCGAGGCCGCCCTGCATGGCCGCCCACCACAGCCACCCGGCGCTGTAGACCAACGATCCGAGGCTGAGCCCGAGTCCCCACAGCGCCGTCTCGCGCTTCTCCCACGGGCGCCGGAGAGCGAGGACCGCCAGCACGACACCGATAAGACCGACCGGGAAGCCCCAGCCGACGAAGCACGCCAGTACGAGCGCCAGCGACCCGAACAGCAGCGACCACCCGGCGCTGCGCGGCAGCGCGGGCGCCGGCGGGATCCAGCGGATATCGGGAGAGGCGACCTCGGCGGGGTCCGGGTGCACCGCGAGCGGCGGCGCCACCGGGAGGGGCTGCGTCAGCTCCCGACGGAACCCGCCGCGGTGCGCGCCCGGGAGGACCGAATCGGTCGGCGCGAGCACGACGTCGGAGGATGCCGGTTCGACGGCGGCGGGCTGATCCGCAGCGGGCGCGGCGGGCGGCGGCATCCGCTCGTCGGTCATGACGCCGGCTCCACCTGGATGGTCGTGACGGGGAGGGTCGAGTCCGCACCGAAGGCGTGGGTAGAGGCGGGGCGACCGCTCATGATGAGCTCGGACGCGAGCGCCGCAATCATCGCCCCGTTGTCGGTGCACAGCGACAGCGGCGGGATGCGGACGCTGACCCCGGCGGCCTGCGCGCGCTCGAGCGCGACGTCGCGGAGGCGCTTGTTGGCGATCACGCCGCCGCCCAGCAGAAGCCGGGGCACATCGTGACGCGCGCACGCGTCGAGGGCCTTGGTCACGAGCACGTCGACGACGGCTTCACGGAAGGATGCCGCCACGTCGGGCACCGACACGGGTTCCCCGGCCGCCTCGCGCTGCTCGACCCACCGCGCGACGGCGGTCTTCAGGCCGGAGAAGGAGAAGTCGTAGCGGTGCGCGGCCATGTCGGACGCGCGCGACATCCCGCGCGGGAACCGGATCGCCTGCGGGTCGCCCGACGCGGCCGCCCGGTCGATCTCGGGGCCGCCCGGGTAGGGCAGACCGAGGATCCGGGCGATCTTGTCGAAGGCTTCGCCGGCGGCGTCGTCCATGGTCTCACCGAGCAGCTCGACGTCCGAGACGAGGTCGCGCACGAGGAGCAGGGACGTGTGCCCGCCGCTCACGAGCAGCGCGACGGTCGGGTACTCGACCTCGTCACCGGTGAGGATGTCGGCGGCGATGTGACCCACGAGGTGGTTGACGGCGTAGAGCGGCGTGTCGAGGCTGACCGCCAGCGCCTTCGCTGCGCCCACGCCGACCATGAGTGCCCCGGCGAGTCCCGGACCGCTCGTGACCGCCACGGCGTCGAGGTCAGTGAGGTCTACCTGCGCCTCGGCGAGCGCCGCCTCGATCGCCGGCTGCAGCGCCTCGAGGTGGGCTCGGGCAGCGACCTCAGGGACGACTCCCCCGTAGCGGGCGTGCTCGTCCATGGAGCTCGCGATCGTGTTCGACAACAGCGTTCGGCCGCGGACGATCCCGATGCCGGTCTCGTCGCAGCTCGTCTCGATGCCGAGGACCAACGGCTCCCGCGTCATGTCAGCACCATCCTTCGGCGGCGGTCGGTGCCGTGGTGTGCCGGGCTTCCCAGGCGACGAGGTTCAGCTGCATGACGATCGCGTCGACGTCGTCGGGCTGGTAGTACCGCGGTCGGCGACCCACCTCGGCGAATCCCTCGGAGAGGTACAGGTCGGCCGCTCCCGGATTGTCGGCCCGCACCTCGAGGAACACCTCGCGCGCGCCGCGCGAGCGGGCGGTGGCGAGCAGTTCGCGCAGCAGCGCGCGTCCGCGGCCGTGACCGCGCGCGTCGGCGGCGATGGCGATCGTCTGGATGTCGGCATCCGCTGCGCCCTGCACGGCCCGGACACCGCCATAGCCGACCAGGCGCCCAGCCTCGACGTCGACGACGTACCGGCCGTGCGGGGAGGCGAGCTCCCCCGCCATGAGTGCCTCGCTCCACGCATCCGTGGGGAAGGACGCACGCTCGAGGCGCATGATGTCGTCGAGATCGGCGACGGTCGCGGTGCGGAGGGTCACGAGCCGACCTTCTTCCGCGCACCGGGGAGCGTCACGTCGGGCGCCCGCAGGTAGAGGGGCTCGCCGAGGGACTCGACCCGGTCCGCCGCGACCGCGCGCGCCGCCGCGAGCGCCACCATGGCGCCGGGGATCGCCGTCACGTCGCGGCGGTCGACACGGTGCCCCGCGAGAGCGTCGTCGATGCCGTCGCGAGGGACGAGTGTCGCCTCGGTCACCCGCCGCGGGAGTCCGTCGTCGTCGACGCCGTCGTAGACGGTGTACGCGAACTCGCGCCGGCGCGCGTCGGTGACGACCGCGAACGGCGGGACGTCCGCGAACGGGTCCGCCAGCAGGATCGCCAGAGCCGCCGCGTCGTGGCTGCGCACCGGGACGACCGGGATGCCGCGGCCCAGCGCGAACGCCCGTGCCGCCGCGATGCCGACCCGGAGCCCCGTGAACGGGCCGGGGCCCATCCCCGCGGCGACGTGGGTCAGGGCGACGGGCTCCGGGACGCCGGTCGCGCCGATCGGGCCGTGCGCGGCATCCGCCATCACCTGCTGGAGCAGGGAGCCGATGATCTCGGCGTGGCCGAGCGGGTCCGCGCTGGCGACCTCGGCGCGCACCGCACCGTCGGCATCGGTCACGGCGACGGCCGTGCCGAGGGACGTGTCGATGCCGAGGATCACAGCATCAAGGGTATCCGGGCAGACGGATGCCGCGATGCGGCCGCAGGCTCACGGATGACGCGTGACGGTGACGATGCGCGGGGCGGCGTCTTCGAGCTCGGCTGCGTAGGGGCCGGTCGTGCCGCAGGCGTTGTCGACACCGGTGCCGCTCCAGCCGCGCTCGATCTCGAGTTCCCACCACGAGTCGACGAGTCCGTCGACCATGCCACGGCCCCACTCGACGATGGTGACCGAACGGTCGGGGTCGAGCCCCAGGTCGTCGAGCTCGGCCGGGGAACCCAGCCGATAGGCGTCGACGTGGACGAGCGGCGGACCGTCGACCTCGGACGGGTGGGTGCGTGCGATCACGAAGGTGGGGCTCTGCACGGGTCCGCGGACCCCCAGGCCCTCGCCGATGCCCCGGGTCAGGGTCGTCTTGCCGGCGCCGAGAGGACCGGTGAGGACGAGCAGGTCGCCGGGCCCCAACACCGCGCCGAGCTCTCGCCCGAGCTGCTCCATGTCATCGGGGGAGGCGATCTCGCGTCGTCCCTCGAACTGCTCCATCCCGCTCATGACCGCACCTCCCGTCGCGGTACGCGCGGACCGATGCGCGTGACGATCTCGTAGTTGATGGTGCCGGCGGCCTCGGCCCAGTCGGTCGCGGCGGGGACGCCCGTCGTCGGGTCACCGAACAGGACCGCCTCATCGCCGACGGCCACCGGAACGTCGCCGACATCGACGACGAACTGGTCCATCGCAATACGTCCGGCGACGCGGAACGTGCGCCCGCCGATCGAGACGGGGCCGGCACCGGAGGCCGCGCGGGGGACCCCGTCGGCGTATCCCATCGAGATCAGCGCGAGTGTCGACTCGCTCGTCGTGCGGTGCAGGTAGCCGTAGGAGACTCCCTGCCCGGCGGGCACGCGGCGTACCGCGGCGACGGCCGCGCGCAACGTCATCGCCGGACGCAGGCCCAGGTCGGCCGACGACCGGTCGTCGAAGGGCGAGAGGCCGTAGATCGCGACCCCGAGCCGGACGCAGCCGAGCCGCGCCTCGGGCAGCGAGAGCGCGGCATGGGATGCCGCGATGTGCCGCAGCGTCGGCCGCAGCCCGGCGGCCCCGGCGGCGGCCTGCGCGACCGTGAAGCGCGACAGGGCGGTGCGGTCGTCGTCCGCCGACGTGTTCGACAGGTGACTGAAGATGCCGACGACGCGGATCGCGCCCTGCCGCTCGAACTCCGCCGCCTCGGCGAACACCGTGCCGTAGTCGGCCGGCGCGATCCCGTTGCGACCGAGCCCCGTCTCGACCTTGAGCTGCACGGTGACGGGCCGTTCCGGCGACCCGGCCGCTGCGGCCGCGCGCAGCTGATCCAGGCTCGACACCCCCAGCTCGATGTACGCCGCGGCTGCCTGTGCGAAATCCGCACCCGGAGCGTGCAACCACGCCAGCACCGGGGCGTCGATGCCCCCGGCGCGCAGCTCGAGCGCTTCGCCCACGTCGGCGACGGCGAGGCGCGCCGCGCCGCCGGCGAGCGCGGCACGGCCGGAGCGGACGGCGCCGTGGCCGTACCCGTTGGCCTTCACGACGGCGATCACCTCGGAGTCCGTGACCCGCGCGAGGTGCCGCACGTTGTGCTCGATCGCGCCGACGTCGATGACCGCTTCGCGCGCGACGCCCTCCGGCATCCGGGTCATGCGACGGCCTCGGCGACGACGTAGGCCGTCGCGAGTCCCGCGTCGTGCGAGAGCGACAGGTGCACGGCGGTGATCCCGCGGCCGGCGACGGTCGCGGCGGTCTCTCCGGAGAGGGCGAAGACGGGGCGCCCCGACGGTTCGGAGGCCACCTCGATGTCGGTCCAGTGCACGCCGTCCGACCCGCCGAGCGCCTTGATGAGCGCCTCCTTCGCCGCGTACCGGGCGGCGAGGGAGTGCGGTTTGAGGCTCTGCTCGGCGGTCGTGAACAGACGCTGCATGAGCTTCGGGGTGCGGGCGATGGACTGCTCGAACCGCGGGATGTCGACGAGGTCGACACCGATGCCGATGATCATGACCCCTCCCCCCTGGCCGCGTCTGCGGCATCAGATCAGGATATCCGGGGTGCGCGGGAGGACGGTCGCGCGGCGCGGCCGGAACGCTCAGCCGACGGCGAGGCGGACGACGCGCTCGACGGCGTCCAGACCGGGCGAGAGCTGTGCGTCGGAGCGTGCGTAGGTCTCGCGGGAGCGGCCGTACGGGTCGACGACGTCGTCGTCGGCGGGGTCGGCGGGCGGCAGCACGAGCCCCCGCTGCCCGGCGAGGACGGCGAGCGCGCCGCGCAGACGGTCCCGCGGCTCCGCGCCGACGGCGCCCGCCCGCAGCGCCTCGTCGGGGGTCGCCGCGGCGAGGCGCTCGAACTCCCGGATCGTGAACGTGGTCCGCAGGTGGCCGGGGGCGAGCTCGACCACTGCGCGCCGGTGGTCGCGATCCATGGCGAGCACGAGGTCGGGTCCGCGCAGGATCGCCTCGGTCAGGTACCGCGACCCGTGCGCCGCGATCCGGTCGGCGGCCACGCCGCGCGCAGCGGCGAGCTCGGCGGCTTCGACCGGCATCCGGACACCCTCTCGGGCTCGGATGCCCGCGCTCGTCGCGACGACACCGAGGTCCGCGAGGCGCTGCTCCAGCACGAGGGCGGCCAGCGGCGAGCGGCAGATGTTGCCCGTGCAGACGGTGAGGATGTGGATCACGGGGAGCCCTTCGAGACGGATGCCGCGGCTCGCCCTGCACCGATGTCACCGCCTCGGTGCTCGGCGGGACGGTGGCGCGGGGGCGGGACGCGGACGGGCACCCGATACGGTAGGCCCGTGCAGGATCAGCTTAGCGACGGCCCCTCGTCCCCCGCGGTCGATGCGGAGACCCCGCTCGCCGAGCCCGAAGGCGAGAAGCCCCGGCGTCGCGGGCGCCGCCGGAAGCGCACCGACTGGCGTCTGGGCGGTACGGGTGTGCGGCCGTGGAACGGCAGCCTGCTGCTCATCGCGCTGATCAGCTTGGGCGCCGCGATCTTCGCGGGGTCCCTGGTGCAGCTGCTCTGGAGGTCGCCCTCGGCGCCCCTGGTCTCGACGGCGATCCTGTGGGTCGGGATGATCGTCCCGGTGGTGGTCGCCTTCCGCCGCGGGCGCCCCTCCGGGTTGCTCCGCTTCCGCAGCGCCGACCTGATCTGGGGTCTCGCGCTCGGTCTCGGGCTGCGGGTGATGGAGGGATGGGTGACGGATGCCGCATCCCGCCCGTTCCCGACGACGAACGTGACCTCGACCTGGCTATGGGCCGGAGCCCTCCCGGCGGGGCTCGTCGGCCCCGTGATCGAGGAGTTCTTCTTCCGCACCGTCGTCCTCGTGGCGATGTACGGGCTGCTGCGGCGCACCGCGGGACGCCTGGCGGCGGCCGTCGCCGCGGTGCTGGTCTCGACGGCGACGTTCATCCTCATCCACGTCGTCGACGGATCACTGCCGCTGGGAGAGTCGCTCTCGGTGGGCGCCGTAGGCCTCGTGTGCGCGACCCTGGTCATCCTGACCGGCCGGATCTGGGGCGCCGTGCTCGCGCACATCGTCTACAACACGGTGATGCTGCTCCTGATGGCCGCGGGCGCGGCCGTCTCCGGCGGGCAGTGACACCACCCGCCGGAGCGATCCGCTTGGGTCAGGGGCGACCCATGCCGAAGTAGGTCCAGCCCGCGGCGCGCCAGGCGGCGGGGTGGAGGGCGTTGCGCCCGTCGACGACGACGCGACCGGCGGCCAGGGATGCCGCGTGCTCGGGCGCGAGCTCACGACGGTACTCGTCCCACTCGGTGACCAGGATGACGGCGTCCGCGCCGGTCAACGCCTCGTCGCGGTCGGCGACGTACGTGAGCTGCGGGTGCTGGCGACGCGCGTTCTCGATCGCCTCGGGGTCGGTGAGGGTGACGCTGGCGCCGAGTCCGTGCAGGCGGACGGCGACATCGAGTCCGGGAGAGTCGCGGATGTCGTCGGAGTGCGGCTTGAAAGCGGCGCCGAGCACCGTGACCTTCTTGCCGTAGAGCTCGCCGCCGAGGCCCTCCACCACGAGCTGGACGGCGCGCTCGCGGCGGCGCATGTTGATCTCGTCCACTTCGCGCAGGAACGCGACCGACTCGCCGCGTCCGAGCTCCTCGGCACGGGCGGAGAAGGCGCGGATGTCCTTCGGGAGGCATCCACCGCCGAAGCCGATGCCGGCGCCGAGGAAGCGGCGGCCGATACGGGCGTCGTGGCCGATCGCGTCGGCGAGCATCGTGACGTCGGCGCCGGCGACCTCGGCGATCTCGGCCATCGCGTTGATGAAGCTGATCTTGGTGGCGAGGAACGCGTTCGCCGACACCTTGACGAGCTCGGCGGTGGCGTAGTCGGTGACGATGAAGGGCGTGCCCTTCGCGATCGACGGGTGGTAGACCTCGCGCAGCACCTGCGTGGCACGCTCGCCCTCGTCACCGGCGGGTACTCCCGCGACGAGGCGGTCGGGGTCGACGGTGTCCTGGACGGCGAAGCCTTCGCGGAGGAACTCGGGGTTCCACACGAGGGTGGCGCCCGTCTCGCTGACGCGGGGGGCGAGGGATGCGGCGGTGCCGACGGGAACGGTGGACTTGCCCGCGACGATGTCACCCTCGGACAGGTGCGGCAGCAGCGCGTCGACGGCGGCGTTGACGTAGGTGAGGTCTGCGGCGTAGCCGCCCTTGACCTGCGGCGTGCCGACACCGACGAAGTGGACCTTCGCACCGGCGGCGGCGGCGAAGTCGGTCGAGAACGACAGTCGTCCCGAGGCGATGCCCTCGGCGAGGATCTCGGACAGGCCGGGCTCGAAGAAGGGCGCCTCGCCGGCGGCGAGCGACGCGATCTTGCGCTCGTCGACGTCGATACCGACCACCTCGTGGCCGATCGAGGCCATGGCGGCGGCGTGCACGGCGCCCAGGTAGCCGCATCCGATGACAGAAAGTCGCATTGAGAAGTCCCTCCACAACGGCACCGTGTCGTCGGCGCCCCGGTCGTGTCTACCAGATTCCGATGACGGTCATTTGTCGCGGGTGTGTCATCCGGCATCGCGATCGTGTCAGCGCAAGCGGGCCGTCGCGCGTGCAGGCGGCGCGGCCAGCGTCTCTTCGACCCAGCTCTCCAGACGCCAGGCCGGGACTCGGAAGAGCCGCGCGACATCGAAGACCGGATACCCCGCTTCGAGCACGGCAGCGACGGCGAACTGCTGGGGCGAGGTGAAGGCCTGGGCGGGCAGGACCTCGCGGAGATCGCGCAGCGACCTCGGAGTCGCGGCTCGGTGGCCACGGTGCGGCGGGTCGGGCCATTCTGAGACCGGGACGCCGTTGATCGTGATGGGAGCGCCGATCTCGGCGGGGCCGCCGCCGACGAGGGGCTCCCGATCGGCCGGGTGCGCCCGAGGGGACGGCGACGCCGAGTCCGGATGCACGGCGGGCGGGGCCGCGCCCGCGACGCCGACGAGAGCCGGTTCCGGTGCCGCCTCGGCGACGGAGGCGCCGGCATCGGGCCCGTAGAGCTCGATCTGCCGGCGGCCGTACTGGACGATCGCGTCCTCGAGCAGTCGGCGCAGTTCCGTGCGTCGGCGTCGCCGCACGATCGCGAACGGAAGACCCACGGCCGGGATCAGGAGCACGAGCAGCCAGAGCCATCCCATGGGGTGGTGATCCAGCCAGAGCAGCAGGGCCGGGCGGTAGCTCCACGCCGCCGTATCGACGAAACGCTGCGTGACGCTCGCGCCATCCTCGGCGCGCACCGGCGTCTCGCCGAGCCCGCGGATCCGGTTGGCGCTGAGGACGATGTGCGCGTCGTCGCTCACCGACACCCCCTGGCCTTCGCCGACGGTGATGGTGTTGCCGCGGAGTTCGACGCGCGCGCCGCGGAGCTCGACGCCGGTGGCGGGGCCCTTCATCCGCGAGGTCGTCACCGTCGCGTCCCCGACGTCCCCTTCGACGCGCAGCGGGATGCCGCCGGTCGAGACCAGCGTCGAGTCGGTGACCTCCACCGTGTGGGCGGGACCGATGATGCGCAGCCCGCCGGCCACGCCGTTGGTGGTCAGGTCCTCCACGGTGACGCCGTTGCCACCGTCGATGAGGACTCCCCCGGTGCGGTTGTCGAGTGCGGTGACGCCCTCGAGGAGGAAGTCCGCCATGACGTAGGTGGTCGCTCCCCCGGCGTTGGGTCCGGTCGCACGAGGCCCGCCCGCGATCCGGACGCCCACCCCGTCGGAGTGGCTGACGGTGGTGTCGACGATCGCGACGCGAGACGCTCCGCGATTGACCACGATGCCGTCGCCGCCCGTGCCGGTCAGCACGGCATCCTGGATGCGGACGCCGCGGGATGCCCCCGTGACGTTGATCCCGGATACGACGGGCGCCTCCACGGTGACCCCGGTGACGGTCGAATCCGCGACCTCCGAAAGGTACAGGCCGAAGGCCAGCCGACGATGAGTGGTGTCGGTGAGGACCGCCTTCGCGAGTCCCGGGTCTGTCGCTGTGACGGAGACTCCCCCGGTACGGCCGCTCCAGAATCCGAGGTCGGAGAAGTCGGTGTGCGAGGCCTCGAGGACGCCGTTGCGCACCATGAGGTAGCCGCGTCCGTCGCTGAGGTCCCCATCGGGCGCGTCCGCCGCCGAGTCCCAGGATGTGATGACGAGCGGCTTCTTCTCCGCCCCGTTCAGCGTGATGTTCCCACCCCAGCCGACGAGCTCCGTGTATCCGACGGTGTGACTCAGGAAGCGGATCGTGGTCCCGGGGGCGTCGATGCGCAGTGTCGCGCCGGAGCGGACGATGACCGACTTCGTGAGGTCGTACGTGTTCTTCGCGCTGAGGCGCAAGGCACGCCGGTCGACGAGGTCCGCGATGCCGTAGGGCTCGGCTCGTGCCGAGAGCACGACGACGCCCATCTTCGCCAGGAGGGGGTCGTCCCACGCCATCCTCGACACCAAGGTCAGCGCTGCATCATCGACGGCGGCGATCGTCTCGCCTTCTGTCACCTGGACCCGTTCGGTGAGATCCTCGCCCCAGGTCTTCCCGCCCGCCGCCGAGGTCGGTGTCGGTGTCGCGGTAGGCATGAGTCCGAGCTGATCCAACAGCTCCTTCGTGAGCGAGTCCGTCGGCGTCGGCGCGGGCGACGCCGACGCGCTGGGCGTCGGGGCACCGGCATCCGCTCCCGATTCGGACCACGGCAGCGGGACGCGGCCGACGAGGTTCGACGCGACGACGATCCCGACGGCGAGCGCGACGGTCAGCAGCACCATGACCGTGCGGGTGACGGCGGTACGGCGCAGGGAGGTCTCGCCGCGTTCCTCGGCGGAGATGGCAGGGGGCTGCTCGGGGGTCGTCACGAGGCTGCCACCGTCTCCGCATCGTGCGCGCCGGAGAGGCTCGCCTCGGTCTGGCCTTCGCCGCCGCGCGTGGTGGCCGAGCGGGTCAGCCATCCCTGCTTGTTCATCGTGAACAGCGCGAACGTCTTGATCGGCAGCGCGACGAGGATGATCATCGCGGTCACGAGTGGCAGGAGGACGATGTCCTCCGGCCGGCGCCAGAGGTGGGAGAACCCGCGGATGCCGCGACCGACGACTGTCCAGATGACGGCGACCAGCAGGGCGGGGACCGGGTGCTCGGAGCGCACGGACAGGACGACGTAGGCGAGCGCCGTGAACATCGTCACCGGCGTGAAGAGGATCTGCATCATCGCGATCTGCGAGATCAGCGGCACCTTGAAGACCCACCCCTTGCCGATCGCGGTCAGGTAGCAGCGGTAGGAGTTGCGGCTCCACCGCACCCGCTGCTTCACGAAGGCGCGGAAGGTACCCGGGAACATGGAGAGAGCGCGCGCACTGTCCTGATGCGTCACGCGGAACCCCTGAGAGAGGACGAGCCACGTCATCCGCCCGTCGTCACCGGCGACGCACTGGCGCCCGAAGAACATCTCGCGTTCGAGCTTCTCGACCTGCGGCACGATGACGCTCGTCCGGTAGGCCGCCGTGCGCCCCGAGGCGCAGATGACGCCGCCGAAACGCCCCATCGCGGGTGCGTAGTCGGTGTAGCGGAGGTCGATGATCCAGTCGGCGACGCGCCGCCACACGCTGCTGCGCGGGCGGTACACGTTCTGGCGGGTGGAGACGGCGCCGACGGATGGGTCGATGAACGGCATCTGCACGGCGTCGTGCAGTCCCTCCTCCCACGATGTGTCGGAGTCGGCGAAGATCACGAGCTCGGTGTCGACCATCCGCATCCCGTGGCCGAGTGCGGATCGCTTGCCATGATGCTCGAACATGACGACCTCGACGGTCGGATACGCCAGGGCTTCGATGCGCTCCTGGGCTTCGGTGTCCTCCGTGTCGAGCACGATGATGATGCGCGTGGGTCCCTGCGCGACCCACGTGCCCAGGCACCGCACGAGGACGTCCGGATCCTCACGGAACGACGGCACCACGACGGTCGTCGTCGTCCGGAAGTCGTTGACGACCGGCCGCGCGGTCGCCGACAGGACCTTGCGGATCGCCCAGTAGCCCCACGACACCACGCCGAAGATCCCGAAGGGCAGCACCCACCACACGTACGACACCCACTCGGCAGGCATGACCGTCCCCCAGTACGGCTCCACCGCTTGGGGTCGACGAAGCCTCGACCGCCTTTCGGGTCGGCGGTCGGATGCCGCACAGCGTAGCGGTTACGCGCGGCGCTGCGCGAGAGATGACGCGATCAGGGCGTGCAGGCGAGGCTCGCACGCACCTCGGCGCCGCTGGCCGTGCGGTTGTCGCAGCGGATGACGCTGCCCTGCGTCCGAGCCGCCCCGGCGACATCGATCGCGTAGGCGTCGATGGCCGCGTCGATGGTGTTGCCCTCGATCACGGCGCGCCCTCCCCACCCGTCGGCCACCTGCTGCACCTCGATGCCGATGCCCGCCGAGGTCACCCGGTTGCCGGCGATCCGCCAGTCGTTGCCTTTCACGTCCACGGCCGAGTCGACCACGGCGACATCCGAGAGGGTCAGGGTGTTCGCCTCGGCGACCCCGCCCGAGCTGCCCTCCTTGATGTCGATCGCCTCGGCCGTCGTGTCCGAGACGGTGTTGCCGACCAGACGATTGCGGTCGCTGCGGTCCGGCTCGCAGCCGGTGTAGCGACACCAGTTCGACTCCGCCGACCCGACGTAGATGCCCTCGCCGTACTCGGCGGTGACGATGCCGGTGCGGCGCACGCTCGAGTTCGAGACGGTGCTGTCCGTGGTGCCGGACCGCAGGTGGATGCCCTCTTCGCCGATGTCCTCGACGACGAGACGGTCGAAGACGATGTCGGATGCCGCATCCGCGACGATCCCCTTCGACGCGCCCGTGATCGCGAAGCCCGCGATGCGCCAGTGCGCGGCGCCGTCGACGTGCAGGGCGTAGCCCGTCGTCGCGTCCCCTCCGTCGATGCGCGCCTGCGCCGATCCGCAGAGGACGATGGGCGCTGCGTCCGAACCGGAGGCGCTGACGACGAGCCGGCCCGCGTACGTGGTGTCGGCCAGGCGCAACACGTCTCCCGGAGCGGCCGCGTCGACGGCTCGCTGGAGGTCCTCGATCGACGAGCCCACCACGCGCGCACCGGTCGGGCAGGACGGCGCCGACACGGGTGCGGCCGGGGGTACGCAACCCGCCGCACCCGTGAGAACCAACAGCGTCGCGGCGAGGGCGAGGGGGATGTGTCGTGCGCGCACTGCCTCATCCCGTCGCGGGGCGCGCGACCGGCGCCCGTCTCGGCAAGTGTAAAGGGGTGACGCGCCCGGCCCGGATCGCTATCCTGGGCGCCAACAACGCACCATCACTCCGAGTTCTGACATCACCTCACCCGAAGAGGACGTCACGATGAGCACCTCCGCAGAGGGCGCCCCGGAGGCCGGATCGACCCAGCCCCCGCACACCGGCGTGCCCGAATTCACGCCCGACGACCGTGTCGCCCCCGAGGACCAGTCCCTCCTCTGGCCGGACGCGCACCTGCTGGCCGCGCCGCCGCCGGGCTACCAGCCGCTCGAGATGCCGGCGGCGTGGGAGCCCGAAGCGCAGCCCGCCCCGGCACCCGGCTACCCGCCGCAGGCGGCCGGACCGCCGCCGGCCGCAGCGGCGCAGCCCGTCGCTCCCTCGATCGGGGCGACACCGGTGGCGCCGCCGGCGTCGCAGCCGTGGCCGTACGCGCCCTTCGCACCGTCTGGCCAACAGCCGCCGGCGCCCGAGCCTGCACCGCCGCCCGCGACCGGGCCGGTACCGGGTTACGTCATCTCCGTGCCCTACGAAGGCTCACCCGCTCCGGCCGCGCCCACCGCGCCGAAGCCCCCCGCGCGTCCGGCGACGCCGCGGAGCTTCCGCGACCTGCGCTACGGTCCGCTCGCGGGGCGGGATTTCGGCTCGATGCAGGAGTTCGCGGTCGCGGCCGTCCTCGAGGCAGGCTACGCCGAGGAGGACGTCGCTCGGTTGTTCCGGTTCGCGCCGTGGCAGCTGCGCGCTTGGGTCGACGAAGCGCGGAACGCCTCGTTCGGGCCGGGCGGTGGCCCGGGCTGATTCACTCGACCGTGACGGACTTCGCCAGGTTGCGCGGCTGATCCACGTCGAGGCCCTTCGCAGTGGCGAGACCCATCGCGAAGATGTGCAGCGGCACGACCGCCAGCAGCGGCTCGAAGAGAGGGCCGGCGAGCGGGATGCGGAGTACCTCGTCGGCGAACGGGAGGACGGCGGCATCCCCTTCTTCGGCGACGGCGATCACACGAGCGCCACGGGCTCGGATCTCCTGGATGTTCGAGACGACCTTCTTGTGCAGCTCCCGCGACGCGCGCGGCGACGGCACGATGACGAAGACGGCCTGACCCGGCTCGATGAGCGCGATGGGTCCGTGCTTGAGCTCGCCGGCCGCGAACCCTTCGGCGTGGATGTAGGCGAGCTCCTTGAGCTTGAGGGCGCCCTCGAGCGCGATCGGGTACCCGACGTGACGGCCGAGGAAGAGCACCGACTGGGTGTCACCCATCCAGCGGGCGAACTGCTCGATGTGCTCCTGCTCCGTCTCGAGGACGCGGGCGATGCCGGCCGGGATGGCCTCGAGCTGCGCGACCGCGTCGCTCGAGACCTCGGGCGAGAGGGAACCGCGCACCCGACCGATGTGCAGGGCGAGCAGGTACAGCGCAGTGATCTGCGCCACGAACGCCTTCGTCGAGGCGACGGCCACCTCGGGGCCGGCGTGGGTGTAGACGATCGCGTCGGACTCGCGCGGGATGGTCGCGCCCTGGGTGTTGCAGATCGAGAGCGTCTTCGCGCCCTGCTCACGTGCGTACTTGACGGCCATCAGGGTGTCCATGGTCTCGCCGGACTGCGAGATCGAGACGACGAGGGTGTCGGGACCGATGACGGGGTCGCGGTAGCGGAACTCGTGGGCGAGCTCGACGTCGACGGGCACCCGGGTCCACTGCTCGAGCGCGTACTTGCCGACCATGCCGGCGTAGGCGGCGGTGCCGCAGGCGATGACGATGACGCGGTTGATGCCGATGAACAGGTCGTCGAGGCCGTCGAGTTCGGGGATGACCACGGTGCCCTCGTGCAGCCGCCCGCGGAGGGTGTTGGCGACGGCTTCGGGCTCCTCCGAGACCTCCTTCGCCATGAACGACGACCAGCCGCCCTTCTCGGCGGCCGACGCGTCCCACACGACCTCGAACGGCTCGACCTCGACGGTTCCTCCCGCGAAATCGGTGACCTCGACGCCCTGCGGCGTGATGGCGACGATCTGGTCCTGCCCGATCGCCAGCGCGTTGCGGGTGTGCTCGACGAAGGCCGCGACGTCCGAGCCGAGGAAGTTCTCCCCCTCGCCGAGCCCGATCACGAGCGGCGAGTTGCGGCGCGCTCCGACGACGAGACCAGGCTCGTCCCGGTGCATCGCGAGCAGCGTGAACGCACCCTCGAGTCGGGCGACGACGCCCCGGAAGGCGGCGACGAGATCACGGGATGCCGCGAACTCGCGCCCGAGCAGAACGGCGGCCACTTCGGTGTCGGTCTCGCTGCGGAACGTGTAGCCCTCGGCGAGCAGCTCGGTTTTCAGCTCGGCGAAGTTCTCGATGATGCCGTTGTGGATGACGGCGAGCTTGTCGTCGTCGGCGAGGTGCGGGTGCGCGTTGGTGTCGGTCGGCCCGCCGTGCGTCGCCCAGCGGGTGTGTCCGATGCCGGTCGTCCCGTCGGGCATCGGGTGCGCGGAGAGGTCGTCGCGCAACACCTGCAGCTTGCCGGCGCGCTTGCGCATGTCGAGGTCGCCGTCCCGGTCGATGACGGCGATGCCGGCGGAGTCGTAGCCGCGGTACTCGAGACGGGCGAGGCCCGAGAGGAGGATGGCCTGGCTGTCCCGAGGCCCCACGTATCCGACGATTCCACACATGCGCTCCATGCTAGGTGCGGGCGGCTGGGACTCCGCCCCGCCGCGAGCGCCGGGCGCGTCGCCTCCGGCAACGGCAAGGGGTGGTGCCGGAAACATGCTTTTGGTACCCAGGTAGTTCCGCGTCCCCAGCGCGGCCGTGCCCCCCACACGATGGAGTCCCCCATGTCCGCATCCCTCCGCGCCCGCCGACGGTCGGCGCTCGCCCTCACCGCCGCTCTCGCTCTCGCCCTGTCCGTTCTGCCCGCCGGTGCGGCGTCGGCCGCGGTGTCGACCTCGTGCACCGGCACGACCCAGTCCGCCGTGCAGAAACGCATCCTCGCTGACGTCAACGCCGCCCGGAAGGCGAAGGGCAAGTCGGCCCTGTCGCTGAGCTCGGCGATGTCGACCGTCGCGGTGAACTGGTCGGGCAAGCAGGCCGCCGCCAACCGGATGAGCCACAACCCCAACTACGCGTCGCAGATCCCGAAGGGGTGGACGCGCGCGGGCGAGAACGTCGCCTTCGGGTACACGCCGCAGAAGGTCACGGCCGCGTGGATGTCCTCCACGGGACACCGCGCCAACATCCTCGGCTCGTACAACCGCATCGGCATCGGCGTGGCCTGCTCGTCGAAGGGTCTCCCCTTCTACACACAGGTCTTCGGGTACTACCCGGCCAGCTGAACCAGGCGGGGCGGTGTGCCGGGTCGTAGACTCGCGCTCACATCGCAGCGTCGCGTCGCCGCCGAGGAGGACCGATGCCCGACACCCCGCCCCGCCCGCCGCTGCCGCAGGGGACCCCGCCACGACCGCCGCTTCCGGCGCCGGGGCGGCGAACGCGGGCATCCGTTCCCGCCCTCGTCCTCGCGGGGTACGTGCTGGCGCTCGCGCTCATCGCGTTCTGGCCGACGCCGGTCGATGCCGATGTCGCCCCGCTCATCGACGCGCTGTCGCGGCGTCTGCCTGCCATCACCCGGCCCCGGGTCGAGTTCGCGGCCAACGTCGCCCTGTTCGTCCCGTTCGGCGTGCTGCTTCCGTTGATCCTGCGCCGCTCGCTCGAGCTCGTGCTGCCGATCGCGATCGTCGCGACGGTCACGATCGAGTGCATGCAGGCGCTGGCGCTCGCGCAGCGCGTCCCGAGCGTGCTCGACATCATCGCGAACGTGACCGGAGCGAGTGTCGGGATGCTGGGGCTCGCCCTGTGGCGGAGGGCGCGGCGCGCGTGAGTCAGAGCTTGCGCAGGCGCACCGTCTCGACGGTGTGGTCGGCGGCCTTGCGCAGCACCAGCTTCGCCCGGTGGCGAGTCGGTTCGACGTTCTCGACGAGGTTCGGCAGGTTGATCTCGTTCCAGTAGCCGAGGGCGCGCGTGACGGCCTCCTCGTCCGAGATGTCGGCGAACACTTTGAAGAACGAGTTGGGGTTGGAGAAGGCCGCCTCGCGGAGGGCGAGGAAGCGGTTGACGTACCACTGGGCGATGTGGTCGTGGTCGGCGTCGACGTAGATGGAGAAGTCGAACAGCTCGCTGACGGCGATGTCGTGCGGGTTAGGCGCGGGCGCGAGGACGTTGAGTCCCTCGACGATGATGACGTCGGGACGCCGCACGGTGACCTGCGCGTCGGGGATGATGTCGTACCGCATGTGCGAGTAGTACGGCGCCCTGACCTCGGCCTCCCCGGACTTCACCGCGAGGAGGAAGTCCACGAGCGCCCGGCGGTCGTACGACTCGGGGAAGCCCTTTCGGTCCATGATCCCGCGCCGCTCGAGCTCGGCGTTCGGGTAGAGGAAGCCGTCCGTCGTCACCAGCTCGACTCGCGGGGTGCCCGGCCAGCGACTCATCAGTTCGCGCAGCAGACGTGCCACGGTCGACTTTCCGACGGCGACGGATCCGGCGACCGCGACGATGAACGGCGTCGTGGCATCCGTCTCGCCGAGGAACTCCGCGGTGTCGGCGCCGAGGCGCTTGGTCGCCGACGCGTAGAGCGAGAGCAGTCGACTGAGCGGAAGGTAGACCTCGCGCACCTCGGTGATGTCGAGACGGTCGCCGATGCCGCGCAGCTGCACGACCTCGGTCTCGGCGAGGGGCTGCTCCATGCCGGCGGCCATCCGCGCCCATTCGGCACGGGGGATCTCGCGGTACAGCGAATCGTTCGTCGTCGGCGGCTCGTCGGGGGACATTGCCGCAACTCTAGCCGTGCCGCCGACGCCCCTTACGCGCGCGCGTGCGCGTCCGCGTGCCGTACCCTGAGATCCGGTGTTCCATCGCGGCGATTCTGCCGCTCTCGACGGGGGTTTTCTCATGTTCCGACGCGTGCTGGCGGTCGCGACCGCGCTGGTGCTCGCGGCATCCCTCGGCATCGCCGGAACACCGACATCGGCGGATGCGGCCGGACCCGGCTGGTACAAGACCTCCGGCTCGCGGATCGTCAACGCATCGACGGGCAAGACCGTCACGCTCAAGGCCACCTCGTGGTTCGGGATGGAGACCGAGACGTGCGCGCCGCACGGCCTGTGGTCCATCTCTGTGAAGCAGGGGATGGCGCAGATCGCGGGCATGGGATTCAACACCGTGCGGCTCCCCTACGCGAACGAGTGCCTGAGTCGGAAGAATGCGACCTCGATCAACACGGCGATGAACCCGACGCTCGCGAATGCGACGCCGCTGAAGATCATGGATGCCGTCATCGCGACCGCGCGCTCGTACGGGCTGCGCGTGATCCTCGACCGCCACCGTCCCGGTACGGACGCGCAGTCGGAGCTCTGGTACACCGACAAGTACTCCGAGAAGCGGTGGATCTCGGACTGGCGGATGCTCGCGGCACGCTACAAGTCCGACCCGACGGTGATCGGTGTCGACCTCCACAACGAACCCCGGGGCAACGCGTGCTGGGGTTGCGGTGTGCGCTCACGGGACTGGCAGGCGGCCGCGGTGCGCGCCGGGAACGCGGTCCTGGAGGTGAACCCGAAGCTCCTCATCATCGTCGAGGGCGTGCAGTTCGCCCCCGACGGGAGCGCCACCTGGTGGGGCGGCAACCTGCGCGGTGTCGCGAAGAAGCCGGTCACCCTCAAGGTCAAGAACCGCGTCATCTACTCACCGCACGAGTACCCGTCGTCGATCTCGGATCAGCCGTGGTTCCACACCTCCAACTACCCGGCGAACCTGCCGGGCGTGTGGGAGCGGAACTGGGGCTTCATCGCGACGAAGAAGATCGCCCCGGTGTTCGTGGGCGAGTTCGGCACGAAGCTGCAGACGACGTCCGACAAGCAGTGGCTCGCGAAGCTGACCGCATACATGAAGGGCAAGGGGCTCAGCTGGGCCTACTGGTCGTTCAACCCGAACAGCGGCGACACCGGTGGTCTGCTCAAGGACGACTGGTACACGCGCGACAAGGCGAAGCTCGCAGCGTTGAAGCCGATCCTGACACCGAAGAACGTGCCGTACCCGGCGGCGCCGACGCCTGCGCCCCAGCCGTCGCAGCCGCAACCCCAGCCCTCGCAGCCGCAACCGCAACCGTCGCAGCCGCCGGCCGTCGGCGGAACGTCGACGGCCTCGTCGAACGGGGTGTCGGCGACGCTCACCGTGACGAGCGCGTGGGAGGGCAAGTACCAGGTCGGGCTCTCTCTGACCGCACCTTCGTCGGGGAAGGTGCGCGCGTGGACGGCCTCCTGGGCGTCGCCGGGCGCCAGGGCGGTCGACAATGCGTGGGGCATGTCGTGCTCCGTCGCGGGATCCGGTTCGTCGTCTGCTCGCGTCACGTGCCGCGGTACCGAGTGGGGTGTCGCGAACCTGACGAACGGCGCGCGCGTCGACGTCGGCGTCATTCTGAGCGCCGCCCAGCCGCCCGCGAAGCCGAAGCTCTCGCTCTCGGTCACCCGCTAGCCTCGGATCGTGCGCCTCGGAGTCCTCGACATCGGCTCGAACACCGTCCACCTGCTGGTCGCCGATGTGCACCCCGGCGGGCGTCCGCTGGCGGCGACGAGCAACCGCACCGTGCTCCGGCTCATGCGCTACCTCGAACCCGACGGATCGATCAGCGCGGAGGGGGTCGACGCGCTCGTCGCGGCGGTCGAAGAGGCCCGTGCGGTCGCGGAGCGCGAGAACGTCGTCGAGCTTCTCGCGACCGCCACGAGCGCGGTGCGCGAGGCGACCAACGGCGCCGAGGTCATCGCCCGCATCGAGACGGCGCTGGGGCAGGACCTGCAGGTGCTCGGCGGCGAAGCCGAGGCGCGCTTCACCTTCCTCGCGGTGCGCCGGTGGTTCGGCTGGTCGGCCGGGCAGATCCTCCTCTTCGACATCGGCGGCGGGTCGTTGGAGCTCGCCGCGGGGCGCGACGAACTGCCCGAGGTCGCGGCATCCGTCCCCCTCGGCGCCGGCCGCATGACGGTCGAATACCTGCACGACGACCCGCCCGGAGAGGATGCCGTCGAGCAGCTGCGCGAGCACGCGAAGGCGGCCCTGAAACCGGTCGTCGCGCTCATGTCCCCGCAGCCCACGCCCGAGCACGTCGTCGGCTCGTCGAAGGCGATCCGCTCGCTTGCGAAGCTCGTCGGCTATCCCGCGCCCGGATGGGCGGGCAGCGAGCGCATGGTGCTGCCGCGTGGGACGCTCGGGTCGTGGATCCCGCGGCTGGCGCGGATCCCGGCATCCGCTCGGCAGGAACTGCCGGGGATCACGGCGGACCGCACCTTCCAGATCGTCGCGGGTGCGGTCGTGCTGCACACCGCGATGACGGCGCTGCAGGTGGACGAGCTCGAGGTATCGCCGTGGGCGCTGCGCGAGGGCGTGCTGCTGCGCTACATCGAGTCGCTCAGCTGGAACGCTCCGACGGTCTGAGCGCTACGGCGTGACCATGCCGCCGTTGACGTTGAGGGTCTCGCCCGAGACGTAGCTCGACTCCGCCGAGGCGAGGAAGACGAACGCCGGCGCGATCTCGGCGGGCTGACCGGCCCGCTTGTACTCGTTCTCCTCGTCGAACGCCCGCATCTGCTCGTCGGAGACTCCGTCGCTCACCTGCAGCGCCGACCACACCGGGCCGGGCGCGACGACGTTGACCCGGATGCCGCGGGGAGCCAGCTGCTGTGCGAGACCCTTCGACAGGTTGTTGATCGCCGCCTTGGTCGCCGCGTAGTCGAGGCGGTCGGGAGCCGGCTTGTAGGCCTCGAGCGAGGCGGTGCTGATGATGGATGCCCCGGGCGGCATGTGCACCAGGGCGGCCTTCACGATCCAGAAGAACGCGAAGACGTTGGTCTCGAAGGTCTCGCGGAACTGCTCGTCGGAGAGGTCCTCAACGCGGGGGACGGCGACCTGCTTGCCGGCGTTGCTCACGAGGATGTCGATGCCGCCGAGGACGTCTGCCGCCTCCGCGACGAGTGCGCGGCACTGCTCGCGGTCGCTGATGTCCGCGACGATGGCATGACCCCGCACGCCGGCGTCGGCGATGACCTGCAGCACGTGCTCGGCATCCTCCTGCTCGTCGGGCAGGTGCACGATCACGACATCGGCTCCCTCGCGCGCGAACGCGATCGCCGCCGCGGCGCCGATGCCGGAGTCGCCGCCCGTGACGAGCGCCTTGCGCCCCCGCAGACGGTCCGATCCGCGGTAGGTCGACTCGCCGAGGTCGGGGACCGGCGTCATGCGCGCCTGCACGCCCGGCTCGGGCTGATGCTGCGGGGGCGGCTCGATGCGGGCATACCGGGTGACGGGGTTGTCGAAGGTGTACTGATCGGTCATCGCGCCACCGTAGGTCGGGATACGGCATCCGCTCGCCCCCTTGCCAGCGGCGGCTCGCGGTGGCAGGGGTCGCGTGCCGGGCCGCCGGGATCATGACAGGTGCCCGCCCCCCGCGCAACCGTTCTGTCGAGGTCCCCCGCGTTCCTAGAGTGAGCGCGTGCCGAGCGACCCGTCCCCCACCCCCGAGTGCACCGTCTTCTTCCTGCCCGGGTTGGGGCTGGATGCCACCGCTGCCGACCCGATCATCGCCGCCGCCGATCCGCGGATGCGCATCGTGGGCGTCGACCTGCTCGACCGCGGGCGCGCGGCATCCGTCGACGATCTCGCCGACACGGCGCTCGAGCGGATCGCGGCCGAGGCCGACGGCGGTCCGTTCCTCGTGTGCGGGCACAGCCTCGGCGGCAAGGTCGCCGCCCGCGTCGTGGCGCGTGTACTCGCCGGCACCGAGCCGGTGTTCGGGCTCGCGGGGGCCGTGCTGCTCGCACCCTCTCCGCCGACGCCCGAGCCGATGCCGGACGACAAGCGCGCCGAGATGCTCGAGACTGCGCAGGGCGAGCACCTGTCGCGGGAGGATGCCGCGGCCTTCGTCGCCGCGAACGTCGCCGCCCCGCTCCCCCACGCCTTGCACGTGACCGCCGTCGACGCGATCGTGCGACAGCCGGCATCCGCCTGGCGGGACTGGCTCACGGCGGGCAGCCTCGAGGACGCGACCCGCCTGGTCGGGGTCCTCGATCTGCCGGTGGTCGTCCTCGCCGGAGAGGACGACGACGCTCTCGGCGCGGATGCGCAGCCCGCCCTGGTCGCCGACGTGTACCCCCGCGCCCGCGTCGAACGGATGCCGGGTGCCGGCCATCTGCTGCCGTACGAGGCTCCCGAGCGGGTCGCCGCCGCGCTGGCCCAGCTGTGGGATGCGATCCGCGCGTCGGCCCCGACGGTGCCCGCGGAGTGGGGACGCGTGCTCGCGTCCCCACGCGTGGACGTCGCCGTGCGGCGCACGTTGGCCCACCGCGCGATCGCGGACGACCCGCACCGCGTGCCGCGCGCGCTCACCGCTGCGCAGGTGCAGACCCTGCGGCGGATCGCCGACCGGATCGTGCCGCAGCAGGGAGCGGCGATCGACGTCGCCGCGCGGATCGACGACATGCTCGCCGACGGCGGGACGGACGGATGGCGGCCCGCGGGGTCTCCTGACGACACGATCGCCTACGCGCGCGGACTCGACGCGATCGCCGAGATCTGGCCGGGCGACGCCGCGCAGCAGCGCGCGCTGATCACGCGTCTGATCACCGACGGGATGCCCGCGGCCGGTCTGGGGGCCGACGGCATCCGCTCCTGGTTCGAAGATGCACGCAACGACATGCTGCGCGTGTGGCTGTCGCACCCGGCCTCGCTCGCGCGGATCGGGTTCGACGGCTTCGCGATCGGCGGCACGGGCGCGCGACCGGCGGGGTGGACGGTGATCTCCGGCGGCGCACGCGAGTCGTGGGAGCCGGCCGAGCTCGGCGAGGGCGCCGCATGAGCGGCGACGGTCGCCGGGTGACGGACGCCCCGGGGATGCGGCGGTTCGACACCGACGAGGTCGTGGACGTCGTCGTGGTGGGCACGGGTGCGGGCGGCGCTCCGCTGCTCGCCCGCCTGGCCGAGGCGGGCTTGCGGGTCGTGGCGCTCGAGGCGGGCCCGGACTTCGCGCCGGGCGAGTTCACCCCTGACGAGTTCGAGTCGACGAAGATCAACTGGATGTCCGAGCGCCTGAGCGGCGGGGAGGACCCGACGGCGTTCGGCCCGAACAACAGCGGGTACGGCGTCGGCGGCAGCACCCTGCACTGGGGTGCGTTCACCCCGCGCCCGGACGTGCGCGACCTACGACTGCGCACCGAGACCGGGCAGGGCCGCGACTGGCCCATCGACCACGCGGAACTCATCCGCTACATCGCGCGTGTCGAGTCCGACATCGGCGTGAGCGGTCCCGCGCACTACCCCTGGGATCCGGCCCGCCGGTACGCCTACCCTCCGGTGCGGCGTAACGGCTCGTCGGACGTGATGGTGCGCGGCTGCGACGCGCTCGGCATCACCGCGACCGACGGCCCGGCCGCGATCCTCACCCGCGACCGCGATCAGCCGTACTACGGCCTGCGTCCCGCGACGCTCGACAACGGCGACATCCACCAGGGCGACCGGTTCGGCGCGAAGGCGACGACCGCGAACACTTACCTGCCCGCCGCGGTGGCGGCCGGCGCCGAGGTGCGCCCCGACTCGTTCGTGCACGGGATCGAACAGGATGCCGCGGGCCGGGTGACCGCCGTCGTGTACCGCTCGGGCGGCGTCGACGTGCGCCAGCGCTGCGCGGCCCTCGTGCTCGCCGCGGGTGGTGTCGAGACGCCGCGCCTGCTGCTGCACACGGATGTCGCGAACGCCAACGGTGCGGTCGGACGCGGGTTCATGGCGCACGGCGCCGTGCAGGTCTGGGGCCGGTTCGACGAGCAGATCCGCGGCTACCGCGGGTACCCGTCGTCGATCATCAGCGAGGACTTCGTGCGCCCCGACGACGCCGACTTCGTCGGGGGCTATCTGCTGCAGAGCCTTGGCGTCATGCCGCTGAACTTCGGCACGCAGCTCGTGCGCGGGGCGGGCCTGTGGGGCGAGGAGCTCATGTCGGCCGTCGACGAGTACCCGTTCAGCGCCGGCATCGGCATGAACGGCGAGTGCCTGCCCGACGACCGCAACGCGCTGACGCTGAGCGACGAACTCGCCGAGGACGGGATGCCGCGCGCCGAGATCTCGTTCTCGCAGGGTGACAACGAGCGGGCCATCGACCGGCACGGCGTCGCGGTGATGGAGCGCATCCTGCGCGCGGCGGGGGCGCGCAGCACGCGGGTCACGCAGCGCTCGGCGCACACCCTGGGAACCGCGCGCATGAGCGACGACCCCGACGACGGCGTGGTCGACGCATCCGGTCGGTCGCACGAGGTCGAGAACCTCTGGATCTGCGACAACTCGACCTTTCCGAGCGCACTCACCGCCAACCCGGCGCTGACGCAGATGGCGCTCTCGCTGCGGACAGCCGACCTCATGCTCGCGGGGCGCTGAGGTCGGGCGTGCGTGGGCGTGTTGCGTTCACGGATGCAACAGATCCGCCCCGACACGCCGCTCCGCGACCCACGGATGCCGCATGTCGCCCGGCATCCATTGCATCCGTGCACGGCGCACCCGCATCCGGCAACTCCCCCGACACACGCCTGCGCTAGCCTGACCGCAGATCCTCGTCAACGGCGACGAACCACCGCTGTTCTGGGGAGGAACTCATGTCTGCTCGCTCGTCGATCCGACGTCGTCGCAAGCGGTCCGCTCCGAAGCCGCCGGGCCTGCCGTGGTGGGCCTACGTCGCGCTGGCGGTGACCGCGCTCGGTGCGATCGCCCTGGTGGTGGCCGCGCTCATGGAGTACTGACTCAGCCGACGCGTGACGCACGCGGCGCCCACCACGGCCGCCGCGCCGCCGGCGTCGGCGCCGCTGCGCCGTCGAGGCTGAGCGGCACGGGCACCTCGAGCACGACGGCGTCGTCGCGCTGGTAGATGCGCGCCCCGGTACCGAGCACATCTTTCGCCCGCAGATCGGTACCCGCGACGGGTACGCGGTCGAGCACACCGATCGACCACGTGCGCACGATCAGGGTGCCGTCGGCGACATCGACCGACAGCCACACCTTTCTCGCCTCGGAGTGCTTGATCGCGTTGACGAACCCTTCGTTGACGACGGTCGCGACCCGGCGTGACAGCGCGGGCTCCTGCAGGGCGTCGGTCGCCTCCGGAGAGATGTCGCTCGATACCCCGAGCACCGAGCTCCAGGTCGCGACGAGCTCGAAGAGGTCCTCGTGCGCGCTCTGCAGCGTGCCCTCGAGCGCGGCGGAGTCGGCTTCCGCGATGAACGCGAGGATGGAGTCGAAGGCGGCATCCGTCTCTCGCCGGAACGTCTCGATGTCCTCGGGCGTCAACTCCCACTCGTCGGCGGCGGCCGCCAGCAGCACGCACCTGCCCTGCACGCGACCGTGGAGCACGTGCGCCGCATTGCGCAGCGGACGACGGGCCGAGGCGGTCTTCGCGGTCAGCGTGCGGGCGACGAGGCTCAGCACGGTTTCGAGGCGGTGGGCGCTGTCGGCGGCGCGGGCGATGGCGTCGGTGCACGCCGCCAGGGCGATCGCGACGAGCGGCAGCGAGATCAGTGGGACGAAGCGGGTCGGATCGGTCGGCCCGAGGATGCCCCACGCCACGACGGTCATCGCGACACCGGCCACGAGCCATACGGCGACGAGGACCCGTCCGCGCCGCGCGGGCGACCTGCCGCGCGAGAGCCACCGGATGAGGGCGTCGGCGGCGAGCGTCACCGGAGCGCCGGCGAGGATCGCCGCGAGCGCGGCCCACGGTCCGTTCACGTGGTGCGCGTACGGCACCGCACCAGTAAGGAAGACGAACCCGGTGAGCAGATACGGCGCGGGTCGCAGCATCGTCAGCGGCGAGCGCGACGCCGTGTCGACGGTGTGCTCGCCTGTGTCGCCCTCGACGGCGCGCAGGTCGAGCGCCGCGCGTTCCTCGAGGCGGTGGCTGGCGGCGCGCACCACCTCGGAGTACTCGCGGACGGCGGCGAAGTCGATCGTCCCGCCGAGCATCTCGTCGCGGCGCCGCCGCAGGCTCGAGATCAGCGGGGCGAGCATCTGCCGGTTCTCGGACTCGAACCGCGCGAGTCGGCGTCGGCCGGCGGTCAGAGCCGCGATCGCGTCGGTGAGCCGTCGACGCGAGCCGCGGGTGAGCTCGACGGAGCGTACGGTCATCGCGATGATCGACAGGCCCGCCAGCCACACGAACACGTTCGACCCGATGCGCGCGCCGAGCCCGTCGAGGTCGGGAGCTGCGTCGTAGAGCCCGACGTAGATGGCCTCGTTGACGAACGGGCGGATGCCGGCGGCCAGGGCGACCGCGGTGAGGACGAGGATGCCGCGGTGCGACGCGCGGCGCAGGCGTCGCTCGGCGAGCGCGACGGGCACGAGCAGCAGCGCGAGCGCCGCCACCCCGAGGAAGCCGACGAACACGACGTGCGCGAAGCCCGCGACGTCGCCGAAGTGCTGGAACGGGGCCATGACGGTGACCGAGATGAGGATGCTGATCCACAGCGCAGCGGGCGAGAGGAAGGCACCACTGCTGACGGCATCCCACCACACGTGAGCGCCGAGACCGATGCGTCGCCGAAGGGCGGCGGGTGCGGGATCTCCCCCGGCCATGTTTCGTCTTTCCCCGGTGGGCCCGGGCTGGCCCGGCGACAGTCTAGCGAGAGGTCAGGCGCGGTGCGCGTGAACGTCGGGGGCGATCGGCGCGTGCGGCTGAGGTCGCTTCTTCGTGCGGGCGCGGACGAAGTCGCCCACCCGGCGCGACAGCTTGTGACTGGGTATCTCGACGATCTTGAAGAACACCCACGACAGCGGGATGGACAGCACGATGCTCACGAGCGCGGCGATGCGGAGGTTCTGGTCGCCGAATAGATGCGCCATGGAGATGACGACCGGTTCGTGGACGAGGTAGAGGCTGAACGAGATGAGCCCGAACCACTGCATGACGCGGCTTTCGAGGAAGCGCCGGAAGATCGGCACGACGATGGCTGCGATCACGGCGACGACCGCGCCGATCGTGGTGACGGCATCGAACGGCTTGACGAGGAACCGGAGGGACTCGAACGGCCGGATGAGCCACGGCGAGACGAGCAGGATGGGTGCGACGAGCAGGAGCAACGCCTGCGTGCCCCGGCTCGGCTTCCATGCCCGGATGGTCGGCAGCCAGGTGGCGATGACGACGCCGATGAGGAACATGGGCAGGTAGACCAGGGCACGGTTGCCGAGCGATGCCGAGACCCCGATCCCCACGATCGCGGCGATCGCGAGGATCCAGTTGTAACGGGCGAACCGAACGCCGAGGAACACGAAGACCGGCAGCAGGAACGAGAAGGCGATCTCCCACTGCAGCGACCACAGCGGGCTGACGAGGTCTCCGGTGCCGAAGAGCAGGGTCGCGTCGCCCCAGATCGCTCCGGGGCTGACCGGCTTGCTCGTGATGTCGAGCCAGGCGCTCTCCATGCCGCGGTCACGCGGGATGATCAGCACCCACCCGAGGTAGACGATGATCGCCGCCCACACCGGCAGGTAGAGACGCAGCAGTCGCTGGGGGTAGTAGCCGACCCACGAGAAGTCGCGGCCCTGCTTGAGCACGGGCAGGGTGAGGACGACGCCGCTCAGGACGAAGAAGATGAAGACCGCCCCCGCGCCGTCCCAGAAGATGTGGAGGGGCGTGTAGGCGAGGAGCTCGGGAAGTCCATTCTGTGCGCGGCCCTCGAGGTAGGGCTCCGCGAACAGCGGGAACGTCAGCATGATGTGGTGCACGAGGACGATGAGCGCGGCCAGTCCGCGCAGACCGTCGAGCGATGTCAGCCGTTTCATGGATCTCCCGGGCGTCCGCCGACGGCCGTGGAGAGATGCGGTCACGCGTCACGTCGGGTCAAAACGTCGAGTGAAGTGTACGTGAACGGGTGCGGCGGGCCCCGGCATCCGTCTGTGAGTCGTGGGACCGCGAGAGGTAGTCAGACGCCTCGGTCACCCGAGCACTCGTGATCGAACGCGGGAAAAGTGACCTCCGCGGCGGTCCCGCCACCCTCGGCGGGAACGAGTCTCACGGAGGCGTTCATTCCGGCGAGAAGGTCGCGAACGATGGGGAGTCCGAGACCGGTGCCCGCGATACCGCTGTCGGTGGCGGTCGACGAGCGGTAGAACGAGTCGAAGACCCGTTCGTGATCTCCCTCCGGTATTCCCAGGCCATGGTCGCGTATGACGAGCCGGACGCTGCCCTCTCCTCTCGTTACACTCACGTCGATGACGCCACCGTCGGACGAGAACTTGATCGCGTTCGTGAGGAGGTTGGTTGCAACGCGTGCGAGATCGGTCTCGTTGGCACGCACGATGACGGATCGAGAGTCGAAGGTGGTTCCCACCACGAGCTGCCGACGCTTGATCTCGTACCTGAGGTCGTCGATGCTCTGCGAAAGTGCCCCCACGAGATCGACGGGGCCCGCCTCGCTGAGTTGTGAGTCCCGGCGCTGACGAGCCGCGGCGAGAAGGTTCTCGACGAGTTCGAGCATGCGGTTCGCATTGCGCAGGATGATCTCCGCGTAGCTGTGCTGCTTTCCTTCACGGGACTGGTCGACTAGTTCCTCGGCGAACCCGGTGATGGAGGTGAGCGGAGTCCGCAGCTCATGGGTCACGCTCGCGATGAAGGTGTCGCGCTGATCATTGATCTCACGCAGCGCCTGCACGACTTGCTGCTCCCGAGCGAGGCGCGCCGCCATGCGGGCCTGGCTGTCTCGCGCATCACGCAGATCATCGATCTGGATGAGGTACACCCTCCCGTAGTCGCTTCGCTCCAGGGCCTCGATTCGGGCGCTCATCGGGACGTCGCCTCCCAGTGAGCCCTCCGAGATGGTGAGGGTCTCCGAGTCCCCGAGGGTGCGGATGGCGCCAGCGAGGATGCTGGTCGGCGAGAGCTGCAGGGGTGGCCCGTTGCCCCCCGGTCTCAGCTCGTTCTTCATCAGTTCTCGCGCGATCGGATTGATCTCCACCACCTCGAGTCGCGAACCCGCCCCTTCCTGCAGGATCACATAACCGCCTTTCGCGCGCGCGAACGCGTCGTGGAGGATCCGACGCGAACCATCTCGTTGCGACGAGGCGCGCTCTCGCTCGATCTGCGAGGAACCGATGCACAGGACGGTGACGATGAGAACTACCGCGTAAAGCTGGACCAGGTTGGCAGTAGTGAGTGCGCCCGCGTGGGAGGCGAAGGGGCCCCCGCCGAGGACGGTGAGAAGGGTAGCGAGCACGATGACGAGTACTGCATGGGCGTAGGCGACCCGAAGCGACTGGGTGAAGGCCGCCCAGAGGACGAACACGACACAGACGAACGCGATCGGGTTCGCCGCACCGGGGATGAACACGACAGCCGTCACAACAAGGCTGGCGAGGAGGACAGCGATGCTCCCGAGCGGCCGCATGCCGCGGCGTTCGCGCGGCAGAATCACGCAGGGGGTGACGAGGATGATGGCCGAAGCGTGCGAGGCGAAGATCGAGAACCCCGCCGCGAGTCCATTCCCTCCGATCACGAAGGTCGCGACGCCGAGGAGGACTCCGGCCACACCCGCGGCGACCAGGGCTGCAGCGATGAACCGGCCGACGCCGGCGAGACGTCCGATGTCGGGCATGGCGCCTTTCGTGCCCGACAGACGTGCGACGATCAGGACCTCCAGTGCGGCGGCGATCGCGGCGCAGAGGATGACCGCAGGCACCCGTCCTCCCGCGACGGAGGAAAGGGCGACGGCGATGCCGTAAGGCAGCGCCACCCACAGCCGGGCCCGGGGCGTCACAGCCACGCCTGCGGCGGCGGCGATCCCGACAGCGGGCCACCACCACGCCAGCGACGCGTTGCCCGCCGTGACGATGATGCTGGAGGCCGCGACGATGCCGCTGATCGCAACGATGACGATGATGACGGCGATGTGCGGACCGCGCCTGAGCCCGCGGATCGAGTGGGCCAGGCTCACATACGTCACACGATGAGGCTATCGGCGTTTCCGGCGATGCCTCCACGGGGGTCGGAAACGACGAACGCCCGGGTCCATGATCGGCCCGGGCGTTCGCTGGGGAGGCTTACTTGAACGCGTCCTTCACGTTCTCGCCGGCCTTCTTGAGGTTGGCCTCGGTCTGGTCCTGGTGGCCTTCGGCTTCGAGGCGCTCGTTGTCGGTCGCCTTACCGGCGGCCTCCTTGCCCTTGCCGGTGAGGTCCTGGGCGGCGTTCTTGATCTTGTCGTCGAGTCCCATGATCTGGTCCTTCCGTCGATCCACCCGGAAGCGGCGCGTTCCGGGACTGCCCACGCTAGGCAGCCGCCCGAAGCGAGCCAACCCCTGGCAATTCGGGCCGGGATGGGTTAGCGGGTCTTGGTCGACGGGGCTCGGGTTGTCAACCGCCCGGGCGTCGGTGACGGCGCGACCTATCGTGACGGGGTGGGAGAAGAAGTCGAGAAGCAAGAGATCACGGGCGCCGATCGCACCCTTCATCGCGAGAAGATCCGTCGCAATCTCGACGTGTTCGAGCGGATGCTGCGCGAAGCGCGCTTCGACACGGTTGACCCGATGACGGGACTCGAACTCGAACTGAACCTCATCGACGCGGTGGGCGACCCCGCGATGCGGAACGAGCAGGTGCTGCGGGCGATCGCGGACCCGGCGTTCGTGACCGAGCTGGGGCGGTTCAACGTCGAGATCAACGTTCCGCCAGCGAAGCTCCGCGAGGGCGGCCTGACGACGTTCGAGGACGGCCTGCGACAGAAGCTCAACGATGCCGACGTGCGGAGTGAGGATCTCGGCGCGCATCTGGTGATGATCGGCATCCTGCCCACGCTGGCGGAGCGGCATCTGGATCGCAGCACGCTGAGCGCGGACTCGCGGTACGACCTGCTGAACGAGCAGGTGCTCGACGCGCGCGGCGAGGACATCGCGATCTCGATCGCCGGCCGGGAGCGGCTCGAGACGACGGCCGACTCGATCGTGCCCGAGGCGGCGTGCACGAGCACGCAGTTCCACGTGCAGACGTCACCGGCACAGTTCGCGGCGTACTGGAATGCGTCGCAGGCGATCGCGGGCGCCCAGCTCGCGGTGGCGGCGAACTCGCCGTATCTGTTGGGTAAGGAGTTGTGGCGCGAGTCGCGCATCGCGTTGTTCGAGCAGGCGACCGACACGCGCAGTGAGGAGTTGAAGGCGCAGGGGGTGCGTCCTCGGGTGTGGTTCGGCGAGCGCTGGATCACGTCGGTGTTCGACCTGTTCGAAGAGAATGTGCGGTACTTCCCGGCGCTGCTGCCGATCATCGACGACGAGGATCCGCTCGAGGTGCTCGAGTCGGGCGGGGTGCCGTCGCTCGCAGAGCTGAAGCTGCACAACGGCACGGTCTATCGATGGAACCGTCCGGTGTACGACGTCGCCGATGGGATGCCGCACCTGCGGGTGGAGAACCGCATCCTCGGCGCGGGGCCGACGGTGGCTGACACGGTCGCGAACGCCGCGTTCTACTTCGGTCTGGTGCGCTCGCTCGCGGAGGATGAGCGCCCCGTGTGGTCGCGCATGCCGTTCGCGACGGCGCGGGAGAACTTCCAGTCGGCTGCGCGGGTGGGCATCGACGCGCGGCTGTCGTGGCCAGGCGTCGGGCAGGTGCCCGCGACCGAGCTGGTGCTCGAGACGCTGCTGCCGCTCGCTGCCGAGGGTCTGGACGCGTGGGGTGTCTCGCCCGCCGAGCGCGACCGCTATCTCGGGATCATCGAGGGCCGGTGCGTCGCGAAGACGAACGGCGCCGAGTGGTTCGCGAAGCGGATGCGGGCGCGCGAGGGAATGGAGCGTTTCGACGCTCTCCGCGCGACGCTGCTGGAGTACCGCGAGGCGATGCACACGAACCAGCCGGTGCACACCTGGGCGTGACCGCCCGGGTCTGATCCGTCGTCGACCCGCCGCGGTCGCCCGGTGTGAATTCCTCGGCCCGCGCACTGCCCCGCCGCCGCGTCACGGCGCTCGCGCCCGTCGCCGGAGCGCCCCGCCTCACGACGCTCGCACCCTCACGCTCGCACCCTCTCGCCGGCACGCCCCACTTCACGACGCTCGGCACGCGCCCTCGCCGGCGCGCCCCACCTCACAACGCTCGGCACCCGTGCGGGCTCGCGCCCACCTCACGACGCTCGCGCCGGTGCCCTCTCGCCGCCGGTACGCCATCCGGCGCGGTCGGGCGGCGGATCCCACAGCCACCGCAACGGCGACTTCGACCTCAGCGGCACGGGTTCGCGGCCGCTGCTCGGCGGCGCGTGCAGTTCGAAACCCGCGTCGTCCCGCTCGATCCGCCACCCGTTGTTGTGCAGCAGCAGGTGATGGAACCGGCAGAGCAGGACTCCGTCATCGGTGTCGGTCACTCCGCCCTCGGACCACGGCACCCGGTGGTGCGCCTCGCAGTACGAGGGTGGCCGTTCGCATCCCGGCCACAGGCATCCGCCGTCGCGCGCGGCGAGCGCGATGCGCTGCGCCCGGGTGAACAGTCGCTCGTCGCGGCCGACGGCGAGGGGCTTGCCGGCGGCATCCGTGTCGATGCGGATGCGGCCTCCCGCGCACTGTGCCCGATCGACGACCGAGCCGGGCAGCGCACTGCCGCCGTCCTCGACGATCCCCGTCGCTCCGTGTCGGCCGAGTGGATCGGCGGCAGCGTCGGTCACGATGACGCGCACCCCGGGTTCCCTGGCGCCGAACACGTCTTTCGCGGTGGCGAGCGCCCCGGCGCGGAGCACGTCGACCAGCACGTCGTACGATAGCTGCTCGTTCGTTCGATCGTCACCGACGAGCGCCTCGCTCTCGGCGCGCTCGCCCGCGGTCATGAACCGCGGTCCGCCGCGGCGGGGTCGCAGCGCCGCGTCGAGCACGCTCCGCAGCCAGGGCCCCATCTCGTCGTCGAGGAGCATCGAGCCGCGCGAGAATCCGTCGCCGTCCGTCCACAGGCGGAACGACCGCCGTTCGAAGCGACGCGCGAAGCGCTCTTCCGCTCCTGCGGGGTCGAGCATGTCGCGCAGCGTGCGCGCCTGCCCGGTCAGCTGCTCCACGGTCCACTGGTCCTCCTCATCCGCCAGCCGTCCCGCTGCGCGCGCCCATGCACCGTCGAGCGCCGGACGCGGAGGATCGCCGAGCCCGCCCAGGATCGCCCCGTACTGCGCCGGCGACAGCGCCCCCTCGTAGAGTCGCCGATCGAGCACCTCGTGCCACGCCGCCGCGCCACCCCCGGCATCCGCTGCCGCCACCACACCCGCCCCGACGAGCGCCTCCCCGACCCGCACGGCGCGTGTCGCCTCGGCCCGCGTGATGCCGGTGGTCGCCTGGATCAGCTCCACGGGCGTGCGGTGCCCGGTTCCGGCGGCGAGCCCGCCACTGCCCCGCTCGCGGCTGGAGCGCTGCGCGACGACGCCGGCGAGCACGGCTTGCAGCACGCCGATCTCGCGAATCAGCGAGCCCGCTCGCGCGATGAGCAGACGCACCTGATCGTCGTCGAGTCCCGCGACGGATGCCGCCAGCCCAGACGCATCCACGTTCAGCGCGTCGACGGCCAAAAGGCCCTCAACACCGCTCCGCAGATTCGTCGTGAATGACATATTTGTACGATGCCATAGACCACCGACATCCGAAGTTATGTTCCCCAAATTGTGGATAACTCCCGAAGTCAGCCGGCCACCACCTCGGTTTGCACGTTCCGCTGGGCCCGACGTTTGGGACGCAGCTTCATGGCGTGACGTTCGAGCAAGAACCAGCTCGCGGCGGCGAGTGGCAGGGTGAGCAAGATGGACAGGACGCTGAACAGCGGCACGCCGAGTGCGGCGAGGCCGAAGCTGGCGAGCACCTGTTGCACCGGCATCCCGTAGATGTAGACCCCGTAGGAGATGTCGTTCTCGAATCGCAGGCGTGGGTGCTTCAGCATCGCGCCGAGTCCGAGCATCAGGTACGCCCACGGCAGGGCGCCGATCGCGCGGTAGTCGGGCAGCACCATGCTCGCCGCGGTCACGGCGGCGGCGGCGCCGAGGAGGGGCCAGCTGACGGGGATGCGGTGGGCGTACTGCTCGATGAGCATGCCGGCCGCGAACATGATGCCGAAGCGGGACCCCTGCACGGCCCAGTAGTTCTCGACCGGGCCGTAGGCGGTGGCGAGCAGGCCGATGAACGTGAGTCCGAAGATGATCGGGACGGTGGCGCGAAAGCGGTAGAGCGCGAGCAGGCCGGCGGCGAGGACGCCGAGGTAGCAGAGGAATTCCCAGAACAGCGTCCAGAGGGATCCGTTCCAGTAGCCCGGGTACGGCACGTTCAGGGGCGTGCCGCCGATGCTGTGGTCGAAGATGCGCAGGGCGGCGTTCTGCAGGACGTACCTGAGGTTGTCGAGCGAGATGACGTCGAGGTAGGTGCGACCGGTGACGAGTGCCGTGGTGATGGGCGCGATAACGAAGGCCGTGAGGATGAGGCACACCCAGAACGCGGGGAAGATGCGCAGCGCACGGGCGGCGAGATAGCGCCACCAGCTCGGGTTGCGCTTCCAGCTGCCGTAGATGAGAAAGCCGCTGATCGCGAAGAATCCGTCGACGCCGAGCAGGCTGAGCGCCTGGTGGGCGGGCGGCCAGTCGACTGTGTTCCCCGTCAAAGGGAATGAATGCCAGACGATCACCGACACGGCGAGCATCAGGCGGATGAAATTGAGCGCGTTCATCCGCGGGTCGTACACGCCCCCAAGCGTGCGAAAACGGTGTGGTCCCCTCACTCTCCGGAGGTTACAGGGGATGCCGCGTCCTACATAGATGTGCTGCGCGAGTAATGGATCCCCATGCCGGTCTCACATCACCGCCGACGTGACGATCGGCTCATCGCGCGGAACGTCGGTACCGGGCGCCCTCGATGGGCGCCGCACGCGATCCACCATCGCGACGACCGCCGCCGCAACCAGGAAGAGACTCACGATCCAGAGGGCCAGCGCCGGACCGCCGGAGGCCCGCCCGGCGAATGTGAGATCGGTGAGGTGTGCGTAGTAGACGATCAGGGCGAGTGCCATACCGACAGCCGATCCGACCCGCTGTGCGCACTGGATCAATGACCCGGCGACGCTGGACCGATGCCCCGGCGCGTGCAGCAGAGTGCGCGCCTGATTGGCCGGTGCCGCCAGCCCGGCACCGAATGAGCTCATGCAGAGCAGACCGGCGACGAGCGCCGGCAGGGCGTCCCGCGGAGAGACGGCGAACGCCAGCCCACTCGCGGCGACAGCGACGGCCCCGACTCCGGCGCCCATGGCTACGACGACCCCGTTCGTCGGCGAGACGCGACTCGCGAGCCATGAGCCGGCGATGCTCGCGGCGGCTGCCGGCAGCATCCACAGAGCGGTCTCCAGCGGCGTGAGCAAGCCGATCTGCTGCAGGGCGATCGTGACGATGAGCGTTCCCGCGGTGCCCGCCGCGTGCATGAAGCCCGAGATGAGAACCCCGCTGCTGAGATGCGGAAGTCGGAAGAGGGTCGGGTCGACGAGCGGCTCACGCGAGCGGCGGACCGTCCGTCGTTCATGGACGACGAACACACCCAGAAGGACGCACCCGATACCGGTGACGATCAGCATCCAGGGGGCGAAAGGGAGCGACTGCGAGACGGCACTAAAAGGCGCGATCGTGAGGATGACACCGGCCGCGAGCAGTCCCGCACCGACTCCGTCGAACCCACGCCGACGTTCGGTCGGAGGCTCCCGGACGACGACGATCGTCGCCGGAATGAGGACGACACCCACGGCCACGGTCACCAGGAAGAGCACTCGCCAGCCGATCTCCGGGGCGAAAGCGTCCATGATGACCCCCGCGAGGACCGGTGCGAGGAGGGACGTGAGCGAGGTCACAGCTGCGAGCGCCGCCAGCGGTTTGGCACGCTCCGCGGCGGGATAGATGCGTTGGATGAGACCCAGAACCTGCGGCATCAGGAGGCCTGCACCGACCCCCTCCACAACCCGAGCAAGTACCAGAACCTCGACCGTCGGCGCGACCGCGCAGACGACGCTCGACGCCGTGAAGATCGCGAGCCCGGTGAGGAACACTCCCTTACGGGAGAGCACGTCTCCGATCCGGCCCGCCGGGAGCAATGTGGCGGCGTACGCGACCGTGTAGCCGACGAGCATCAATTGGATGGTGATGGGGTCGCCGCCCATGTCCTCTTGGATGACCGGGAGGGCGATGCCCAGCTTGGACACGTCGAGGATGGTGAGCGCGGCGGCCCCGACGAGCACGACGAAGACGAGTCTTCTGCTGCGCGGGGATCCGGCGTCGAGGAGCGGTCCCGCAATCTTCCTGCGCCGAATCATCCGGATCCTCTCCACGGAAATACCGTCGTAACGTCTGAAACCATATAACAGTATTGGAGTACCGGAACACACTACGAGATTGGGTTTGAAATGAGCGGTCGCACGGCGCTGATCATGATCGACATGCAGAACATGTACCTGGAGCAAGAGCGCCGCAGTGCGCTCGGTTGGCCTCCCATCTACAACTTCGACGCCGTGGTCGCGGAGTGCGCGGCACTGCTGGCTGAGGCGCGGCACGTGGGCATGCCCGTGATCTATACGCGGCAGACGTCCCGCACAGACAGCGCGGACATGACGCCCAGCATGCGGCGGCTCCTGGCTGACGCTCCCGACGAGTCTCCGATCGGAGACGACCGGGAGTGGGCTTCCCAGATTCTCGATGCCGTCGCGCCCGCCGACGGCGACATCGTCATCGAGAAGCACCGGTGGGATGCGTTCTTCAACACGGATCTCGACCCCATCCTGCGAAACCTCGACGTGACCCGCTTGATCGTCGCGGGCCTGCAGACCAACGTCTGCGTCGAGACGACGTCGAGGACCGCGATGATGAAGAACTTCGATGTGGCCGTCCCCGAGGACGCCGTGTCGACCGACGGCAAGGCGCTCCACATCAACGGACTCGACTCGCTTCGCGTTCTGTACGTCGAGGTCGCTCCCTGGCGTGAGCTCATTGCGGACTCAGCCGCGTGGGATCGCCGCTTCACGACTCCGGGCTACGGGCGGACGGCCGAAGAT
The DNA here is from genome assembly GCF_044542795.1 of Microbacterium sp. NPDC077663. Classification (NCBI taxonomy): domain Bacteria; kingdom Bacillati; phylum Actinomycetota; class Actinomycetes; order Micrococcales; family Microbacteriaceae; genus Microbacterium; species Microbacterium sp. NPDC077663. The sequence continues at coordinate 47,433 of NZ_JBITVE010000002.1, forward strand.
CTGAGCACCATCCCGGCATGACCGAGAGCCGACCGCGACCCGGCGATCTCGTCAGCGCCGGGTCGCGTGCTCGGCGTGCGGCATGACCGCCGCCACCGAGGCATCCGGGTCCGTGAGCACCTCTCGAAGCTGCTCGAGCCAGCCCAGAGTCAACGACGTCTGCCGCAGCCAGAGCGTGTAGAGGGCTCGTCGATTGCGCCACACCGGACTGTCGTGATCCTCGCGCTCGTCCTCCCAGTTGTCGAGCAGGTGGCTGAGGCTGAAGTGGCGCTGCCGCTGGAATGCGACCTCGGCGTCGAGCAGATACTCCGCCTCATCCCTCTGCAGTACCCAGAGGTTCAGCAGACGCAGCGCCGCATCGTCCCGGACGCCGTGGTCCGGTTGATCATGCAGGAGCCACCGACGCAGTTCGTCGTAGCCGGCGTCGCTGATGACGTAGCTCGTGCGGCCCCGCTCGTTGCGCTCGCTGATCTCGATCAGCCCGCGGGATTCCATCTTCGTGAGCTCGGAGTAGACCTGAGACGGACTGGCGTGCCACGCACGGTCATTGACGTCGTTGAAGCTCGCGTTGAGGTCGTAGCCGGTGCGCGGCTTACCCCTCGACAATGCGGCGAGTATCGCGTGGCGCAGTGCCATACGTGTCCTTTCTCCGACGAACAGTGTCGAGAGTCGCGCTCATGCTAGCGACAGATCGGTTCCCGCGAGGGGATCGGCGGCCGCTGCGAGAAGCGTCACCGTCTGGAAACAGTACCGAAACAGTACCTCAGTGCATAATTCCAATTATGGACTACAAAGCCATGACACAGAACCGGTTCCTCCGGTTGGTTGCCGGTCGCGCCGTCATGACGGTCATCACCGCGCTGTTCATCGCGATCGTCGTCTTCTTCGCCATCCGCGCCATCCCCGGCGATCCTGCCCTGACGATACTCGGCACCGAGAGCAGCCCCGAGGAACGCGAGCAGCTGCGAGCGGTGATGGGGCTGGATCAGCCGATCGTCACGCAGTTCTCCCTGTGGCTCGGACAGCTCATCGGCGGCGACCTCGGCTACTCGTACAGTCAAGGCCGACCCGTCACCGACATCATCGGCCCCGCCCTCGTCAACACGATGATGCTGGGGGGCCTGGCCAGCGTCATGGCCATCGCGCTGGCTCTCATCATGGGGAACCTCGCCACGACGAGGTGGCGAGCCGTGCGGCGGACCATCGACGGGGCTGAGTCGTTCTTCCTCTCGGCGCCTCAGTACACGATCGCGCTCGTCCTTCTCATCGTCTTCGCCGTCCTCCTGCCCGCGTTCCCCGCGGGCGGGGTCGCGACCCGCGGCGACGGGAGCGTCGGCGACATCCTTTCGCACCTCTTCCTTCCCGCCCTCGCACTGGCGCTGGCACCCGGGGCTCAGATGGCGCGGTCGTTGAAGACGTCCATCGCGACGTTGCAGGCCACCGATCTCCTGCCCACCTTGCAAGCCCGTGGGCTTGCTCCGTGGCGCCTCGCGATCCACGCGCACCACAACGCGCTTCCGCCGATGATCACCGTCCTGGGGATCCAAGTCGGGACGATGCTCGGGGGCGCTCTGTTCGTCGAGCAGATCTTCAGCATCCCCGGGCTGGGTGCTCTCATCGTGCAGTCGGTCAGCCTTCGCGATTACACGCTCGTTCAGGCTGTCGCTCTGCTGATCGCCATGGTGTTCGTCGTCGTGCTGCTGCTCGCGGACGTCGTCAACGCCCTCCTCGATCCCCGCATCCGAAAGGGACGCGCATGACCCTCCTGTCAGGGGCCCGCCTGTCGCCGGCCGCAACGGCAACGGCACCCCGTTTCCACCGTCGGTCTCTGTTGAGTCGGATGCCGCTCCGCTCCAAAGTCGCACTGGTCATCATCATGTGCTTGGCGGCCGCAGTTCTCGCCGCGCCGCTGCTCCCGTTGGCCGACCCCCTCACCGGCAGCCTGTCGGAGCGGCTCCTCCCCTTCTTCAGCCAGGGGCACGTGCTCGGGACCGACACGCAGGGGCGGGACATGCTCAGTCGGCTCGTGTACGGAACGCGCACGTCACTGATCGTCGGGGTGGTCCCCATCGTCATCGCGACCGTCACCGGGCTCGCGATCGGCACGGTCGCCGGCCTGTCCGGCAGATTCGTGAACACGGTGCTGATGCGTGGCGTGGATCTGCTCTTCGCCTTCCCCGGCGTTCTGCTGGCACTCCTCCTGGCGATCTCGATGGGGGTGGGCCTCGGAACGCTCCTCCTCGCGCTGACTCTCGTCTGGATCGCACCGGTCTCTCGTATCGCCGAGACCGAGGTCTCACGAATCCGTGAGCTGGACTTCGTGACTGCAGCCCGATCGAGCGGCGCGACCGCAGCCTCCATCCTGGTGCGCCAGATCGTTCCGGTGTCCCTGCCGGCCGTGCTGGCCTACTCGACATCGCTGGTGGGTGCCAACGTCGCCATCTCGGGAGGCCTCGGGTTCATCGGACTGGGCGTGCCGTCACCTCAACCGGAGCTCGGGTCGATCCTCTACGAGATGCAGGCGGCCGTGTACAGCGATCCCAGCTTGGCGCTGGCTCCCGTGGTCATGATCCTGCTGCTCTCCATGCTCTTCCCTCTCGTCGGCGACGGCGTACGGGATGCCATCTCTGGAAAGGGACGCGAGTCATGACCGACGTCACACCCGCCGGGGGGCTGGATCCCGCCGTTCCCCTCGTCTTGGACGCTTCCCGCATCACCGTGCGATTCCCGCAGGCTGGGCGCTCGCATCGCACGGTGATCGAGGATCTCGGTCTCGGCTTGGAGCGTCGACAGGTCACGGTCCTCTTGGGCGAATCCGGCAGCGGCAAGTCGGTTTTCGCGCGGGCGATCACCGGGCTCTCGGCGAAGACCGCCCGCGTGACGGGTTCCGCCGTCTTCGACGGCGTCGACCTCGTCCAGGCGTCAGCCCGCGAGCTTCGTCGACTGCACGGCGAGCGCATCGGCATGGTGCCGCAGGATCCGAACTCGTCGCTCGACCCGATGCGCCGAATCGGGGGCCAGATCGCCGAGACACTGCTGCAGCACCGGCAGGTGACGTCGCGACGCGATGCCATGCTCCGTGCCGAGGAACTGCTCGAGCGAGTGCAGATCCGCGAGCCTCGGCGCGTGCTGCGGTGCTACCCCCACGAGGTGTCGGGTGGGATGCGGCAGCGCATCGCCATCGCCATCGCCATCAGTTGCGGACCCGAGTTGATCGTCGCCGACGAGCCGTCGAGCGCGCTGGACGCGTCGGTCGGCCGCCATGTCGTCGGACTGCTCGATGATCTGCGCGAACGCCTTCACACCGCCATCTTGTTCATCACCCATGACATCGGCATCGCCGGGCTGATCGCTTCTCAGGCTCACGATCGGGTCGCCGTGATGCTCGGCGGTCGGATCGTCGAGTTGGGTTACGCGCCCGAGGTGCTCCGCAATCCGCAGCATCCCTACACGCAGGCGCTGATGGCAGCCGAGCCGTCCGCTGCAGTGGCGCGAGGGTCGCTGGCAGTGGTTCCCGAAGACGTCCGCACCCGCCGTGATTGGGGTCCGTTGCGCGAGGTCGCGCCTGGCCACGCAGTGGCCGCGGGCGAGGAGGAGGCAGCATGACAGCGGTACTGCGCGGTGTCGGAGTGACCAAGAGATTCGGGGGCTTCACCGCCGTCGATGACGTCGACTTCGCGATCGAGCCGGGACGCACTCTCGGCGTCGTCGGCGAGTCGGGAAGTGGGAAATCCACGCTGGGTCGCATCGTGATGCGCCTCCTCACTCCGGATGCGGGCAGCGTCACACTCGATGGCCACAATCTCTTCTCGATGAGCCGGTCGACCCTTCGGCTCGCGCGCCGCATGTTCCAGCTCGTACCTCAAGATCCGCGAAACGCCCTCAACCCGGCGATGACGGTCGGGGAGAATCTGGCGTTCCAACTGCGAGCACAGGGCGTGCCTCGCAACGAATGGCGAGCGCGATCTGCGGACCTGCTCGAGATGGTGTCGTTGACGGCGGACTACACCCACGCCTACCCGCACGAACTCTCGGGCGGACAGGCGCAGCGCGTCGCCATCGGTCGGGCGATCGCCAGTCGCCCCCGATTGCTCGTGTGCGATGAGGCCGTCTCGGCACTCGACAAGTCCGTTCAGGCGCAGGTGCTGAACACGTTCGCCGATCTGCAGAAGCAGCTCGGCGTGGCCATGTTCTTCATCACACACGATCTCGCCGTGGTCGAGCACATCGCCGATGACCTCCTCGTGCTGAACCGCGGCCGGGTCGTCGAAAGCGGCGAGACGCATTCGGTCCTGGCGGCGCCCGCCGATCCCTACACCCAAGAACTTCTGGCAGCTCGTTCCGTGATGCACGCCTGAAGAATGCTCCATCCCGCACCCGACAGAGTCACCTGAGGAGTCACATGCACCACTTCATTGCACGATCTCGCCGCGCGGTGGCCGCCACAGCCATCCTGGTGGCGGGCGGACTAGCCCTCGCAGCCTGCGCCGGTTCATCCTCGACGGGTGACTCCGGCGGCGAGCAGGAGCTCGTCATCGCCTCGCAGATGGCGTCGTTCCCGAGCCTGGACACGGGCGCGATCACGACTGCTGGATACGAGGGTCAGCGCCTCATCGGAAATCTGGTCTACGAGGGGCTGACCAAGCGCGACGTGTCCGACCCGAATGCGCCGGCCGGAGTCGCGCCCGCGCTGGCGTCGTCGTGGGAGGTTTCGGACGACGGCCTTTCGTACACCTTCTCCCTTCAGGAGGGGGTGACGTTCCACGATGGCGCCGAATGGAATGCCGACGCGTTGATCTACAACATCACGCGCTACATGGATGAGAACGACCCGAACTACGATCCCGTGCTCATCACGTACTACACGGTCCTGACGTTCGTCGAGAACGTCGAGAAGGTCGATGACATGACAGTGACCTTCACGCTGAAGGAGCCGTTCGCGTTCTTCTTGGCCGACCTGTACAACGTGTACTTCGCCAGCCCGGATTCGCTCGAAGAGGCGGGCGCCGCGGGGCAAGCCACCAACCCGGTCGGGACGGGCCCGTTCGTCTTCGATTCGCTCGAGCAGAATCAATCGATCTCCTTCGTCCGGAACGACGACTACTGGGGCGATGTGCCCAAGCTGGACCGGCTGACCGTCGAACTGATCCCGGATCCCTCCGCACGGACCGCCGCGCTCCGGTCGGGACGGGTCGATTGGATCGAGGCCGCGCTTCCTGACGACCTCGAGAGCCTCGAGTCGGCAGGGTTCGTGGCGACGGGCAACGCTTTCGACTGGGAGTGGTCGTGGCAGCTCATGACCGGCGAGGAACCGTTCGACGACATCCGCGTGCGTCAGGCCATGAACTACGCCATCGATCGGGAAGCGATCGCGGATGACCTCCTGCACGGAACCGCCGCGCCGGCGTATCAGATGTTCGCCGAAGCGAGCCTCTATTACACCGAGGAGGACAACATCTACTCCTACGACCCCGACCGGGCGCGCGAGCTCCTGACCGAGGCGGGGTACCCGGACGGCCTGGACGTGACTGTCGGCTATATCACCGCAGGATCGGGCGCGATGCAGGCACGCGCCATGAATGAGGCCCTCCAGGCGCAGCTCGCGGAAGTCGGCATCGACGTCTCTCTGGAGCCGGTGGACTTCTCGGGCATGTACGCGAAGCTCGGTGAGGGGAACACGGGATGGCAGGCGGCGAATCAGGCGTTCAGCCTCGAGCAGCCGTCGAGCTGGAACGGGTTCTGGTTCGGGTGCGACGGCAACTTCTTCGGGTACTGCAACGAAGAGGCGCAGGCGCTGTACGACCAGGCGCTGGTGACGGTGGACGACGACGAGCGAGCCACCCTCTTGACCGAGGTGGGGCACCTCGTGACGGAGGATGCCGCATGGATGTTCGTGGTCAACGACACCGCACCTCGTGCAATGTCGTCCGCGGTGCAGGGCTTCGAGCAGCCGAAGAGCTGGTGGATCGACTTCACCGGCATCTCGATGGCTGACTGACCCCACGAGTGAAGGGCGGGGGGTTCCGGCGTCATGCCGGACCCTCCGCCCTTCGCCGTGTCGGCTCTGATCAGCCCCGCACAACCGCCGCGAGCCGCTCCGCAACCCGCTTCGCGTCCGCCTCGGACGCCGCCTCGACCATCACACGCACGAGCGGCTCGGTCCCCGACGGGCGCAGCAACACGCGCCCGGAATCACCGAGCTCGGCTTCCGCCTCAGCAACGGCCGACAGCACATCGGCATCCGTCGCGCGCGACCGCTCGACACCCTTCACGTTGATGAGCACCTGCGGGAACACGGTCATGACCTTCGCGAGCTCCGAAAGCGGCTTCCGCTGACGGGCAACCTCCGCCGCGATGTGCAGGCCAGTGAGCAGGCCGTCACCCGTGGTGGCGTAGTCGCTCATGATGACGTGCCCGCTCTGCTCACCGCCGAGCGAGTAGCCGCCTTCGTTCATGCGCTCGAGAACGTACCGGTCGCCGACGGCAGTCGTTTCGAGGTGGATGCCGTGGGCCGCCATCGCGCGATGCAGACCGAGATTGCTCATCACGGTCGCGACGAGGGTGTCGTCCTTCAGCAGACCGCGGTCTTTCATCGACACGGCGAGGATCGCCATGATCTGGTCACCGTCGATGATGCGCCCGTCGGCGTCGACGGCGAGGCAGCGGTCGGCGTCGCCGTCGTGGGCGATGCCGAGGTCGGCACCGGTGCGCAGCACTTCGGCGATGAGCTTGTCGAGGTGGGTCGAGCCGACGCCTTCGTTGATGTTGAGGCCGTCGGGGTCGGCACCGATGACGGTGACCTTGGCGCCGGCATCGCGGAAGGTCTCGGGTGAGACGCCCGAGGCGGCACCGTTGGCGCAGTCGAGCACGACGTGCAGGCCGCGCAGGCTGGTGCGCAGTGAGGCGAGCAGGTGCACGACGTAGCGGTCTTCGGCGTCGGCAAACCGGCTGATGCGGCCGACGGCTCCCCCGGTGGGGGCGAGCTTCGGTCCGGCCATGGCTTCTTCGATGCGCTGCTCGACCACGTCAGGCAGCTTGACTCCACCGCGGGCGAAGATCTTGATGCCGTTGTCAGGTGCCGGGTTGTGCGATGCCGAGATCATGACGCCGAAGTCGGCGTCGATGTCACCGACGAGGAATGCGGCGGCCGGGGTCGGCAGCACACCGGCATCGAGCACGTCGACGCCCGAGGATGCGAGCCCCGCGGCGACGGCTGCGCTGAGGAAGTGACCCGAGACCCGGGGGTCGCGTGCGACGACGGCCGTGAGACGGCGTCCGCTGCGGCGGCGGGCTTCGGCGATACGACCCTGGCCCAGGACGACCGCGGTCGCCTGGGCCAGGGTGAGCGCGAGATCGGCGGTGAGGGGGCCGTTCGCGAGGCCCCGCACACCGTCCGTCCCGAACAGTGCCATCGAAGGATTAGCGCTTCGAGTACTGAGGAGCCTTACGCGCCTTCTTGAGACCAGCCTTCTTGCGCTCCTTGACGCGAGCGTCACGCGAGAGGAAGCCGGCCTTCTTGAGGGTCGGGCGGTTGTTCTCTTCGTCGATCTGGTTCAGCGACCGAGCGATGCCGAGGCGCAGGGCGCCGGCCTGGCCCGAGGGGCCACCACCCGAGATGCGGGCGATCACGTCGTAGCCACCGGCGAGGCCGAGGATCGTGAACGGGTCGTTGATGAGCTGCTGGTGCAGCTTGTTGGGGAAGTAGTCCTCGATGGTGCGGCCGTTCACCGTGATGGTGCCCGAGCCGGGAACCAGGCGCACGCGGGCGATGGCCTGCTTGCGACGGCCCACAGCGGCGCCGGGGACGGAGAGGACGGGACGAGCCGGGGCGGCCTCAGCGGTAGCCGGGGTCTCGGTCGAGTAGTTCTCAGGGGTCTGGTCGAGGGAGTCAGCGATCTTCGCCATCAGATAATCCTTGTTCTTCTCTGCGGCGCTTACTGGGCGACCTGGTCGAAGGTGTACGTGGTGGGCTGCTGGGCCGCGTGCGGGTGCTCGGCACCGGCGTAGACCTTCAGCTTCGACAGCTGCTGGCGACCCAGGCTGTTCTTGGGGAGCATGCCGCGGACGGCCTTCTCGACGGCGCGCACCGGGTTCTTCTCGAGGAGCTCGGCGTAGCTGACCGACTTGAGGCCACCCGGGTAACCGGAGTGGCGGTAGGCCTTCTTCTGCTCGAGCTTCTGGCCGGTGAGAGCCACCTTGTCGGCGTTGATGACGATCACGAAGTCGCCGGTGTCGACGTGGTTCGCGAAGGTGGGCTTGTGCTTGCCGCGCAGGAGCGTGGCAGCATGCGAGGCGAGGCGGCCGAGGACGACATCGGATGCGTCGATGACCACCCACTCACGGGTGATCTCACCGGCCTTGGGGGTGTACGTGCGCGTCACAGTAGTGCTGCTTTCATTGATTCGAACGGAGAGGTTCGTGAATCCCACTCCGGGGTGGTTCGCTCGGGATGCCGGTCGAACACGCCAGTGGAGGGCTCACGTTCGCGGTGCAAGGCCAGCAGGACGCAGGCACCAAAAAACCAGCGTACATGAGTTTGCGCCTAAGACTCAACGGCACTCGCCCTCAGCTACCTCACCAGAGTGACGTTCGGCAACTCTCTCAACGACTGTTCGTAGACGCCAGTCAGCTTGTGATAGCCGGCCTCCACCAGATAGACCTGCTTTCCTAGCACCGCGGCGGGCAACGCAATGTGCAGCCGATCGGAAATCACGACATCAGCCTCGGACACGGCTCGAAGGTAGAAGCTGAACGTTGAGTACTCGAGCGCGCTGACGTCCACGCTGGTGACTCTGTCGAAGTCGCCGGTTCGGACTTCGTGACCCGCCGCTGCCACACGCTCCAGCAGCTGCGACCCTGCGGCCTGAAGGCGCCTCTGGAAGAGTCGCCGAGCGACAGCGGACCTCATCCCGTGAGGCAGCGCAAAGAAGGCACCTCGCGCGGCACGCTTGAGGAGTGATCCGCCCGAGGCCACCCCGCTGCCCGCTGGTTTAGCAGCGCGGGACTCGCTGTCAGTTCGCCCGCCAACTAGCATTCGCCGACCCAAACCAGTCGAGCGAGGCGAATAGGGACGCAATACATCTTCGACGAAGCGATTGCCGGACGCGACGACGTCGTGATCAAGTAGCAACTGCACGCCAAGGGCTTTGAGATCGCCACCCCAGGTCGATTCAGTCTTCTCAAATGAGTACCGTTCGCGGAAGAACCACACGGCCGCCGCGGTCCTACCTTCGAAGATGAAGGAGGGATTGACGGTCTCGAAAAGCGCCGATGATGGAAAAATGACGAGCGGCAGGTTGGGGTAGTCAACGATCCGCTCTCGAAGGATCGAAGGAAACTGGTAGACCTCGAGCAATGCACCGTTGGGCGGGACGATGATCAGGTCCGCTGCAGCTGGGATAACGCGTTCGATACGCAGCTCCGACAGCATGCGGTCAAACACGGCGTGCATCAAGAAGTCACCGTTGTTGCCCAACGCCCGCCCGGCGCGATCGGTCATTTCGACGACGTACGCCTTAGCACCGCGCCACGCGGAAAGCTGATCAAACAGCTGGTCGCACGAAGGCCAAGCTGCCGCCTCGTGTCTGCTCGATCCGTCCATAAGACATCCTCTTCCTGGAGTCACGCGAGGCCGGCGCGGTATGCGGCCGCTACCGCGCGAACTGAGAACTCATCATGTGCATACTGGCGAGCTGCCTGGGACATTTCTGCCCACTTACCGGGCTCCGCCGCGATCTCCCGCAAACGCTCGACCATCTCTCCCAGCCCGGCAATCACAACCCCCCCGCCGCTTCTACGAACTATTTCACCCATGGCGCCGACGTCAGTCACGACCGAGGGGAGGCCCGCGAACATCGCCTCCGCCAGTGCGCCGGGGAGCCCTTCGGCTTTCGACGGCAGCACGAACGCTGCCAAAGGTTGACCGTAGACGGGTGACGTCTCTGGAACATAGCCAAGTAGGGTGATCCACTCTGTGATGCCTTCTGTCGCCGCGATGAACTCCTTCTCGTACCCCGCATCGACGAATGGACCAACGAAGATGGCGCGGGCTGGAACGCCCGCTTTGCGGAGGGCACGCACCGTCTCCACGACTAGGTGAGGCTGCTTGACAGGGCCGAGCTTGCCGCAAAAGAGCAATGGGAAATCCTCAACGGGCGGCGCGACTCTCTCGACTCGGAAGTCATCGCTGACGGGGTTTGCGATGCGAACCACTCGTCGATCCTTGGCCCCTAGCGCGAGCGCCTCGGCACGAATGCCGTCCGACAGCGCATAAATTCGATGGGCCCGACGGACAACTCGTTGAAGGAGAAGCCGCTTCGCTGCACTTGAACGCTTCCCCGATGTACGCAGATCCCCGTTCTGCAGCACAGGCAGTATCAACAGGTGGGTGGACCGCGGGACCAGGAGGGCCGGGAACAGGTTCATCCAATACGCGCCATGCAGATGTATATGGGAATACCGTCGCGCCGTTGTCAATAAGAGCCAACAGGCCCTCAGCGCCCAAATGATCTGTGTCACGATTCCGAGCCGATCACCTCGAACCAACTCGATGTTCTCCCGAGCCCAGCTGGCACCACCCTCATCCTTGCTGCGGCGCCGATATGCGAGATCGATCGAAATCCCGCTCGCCCCCGCCAACTCGCCGAACAAGCGCTCCTGAAGGGTCACGGGGCCGGAGTACGCTCCCGCCGTTCCCCAGGGCGACAGAACAAGAATTGCCTTCACCATCATTCAGCTTGACCCGATCGCACTCGCAAAACGCATGGCGCCTGCGATGAGGCGGCTCTTCAACGGTGTAGGTGGCGTTCGATCGATGATCCGAGGTTGCTTCCCGCGGAACCAACCGTAAACCTCGCGCCGGCCCACGTTCATCCCCTTCGCGGACAGAAAGGCGGATCCACTTCTCCCGCCGAAGTGGTGCACATACTGCTCATGCTCGGAAAACCCGGAGGCTGCATAACCCGCCACCAGGATCGCAGCTTGCTGTTTCGTCACGGACCACCACCATTGATGCCCCTCATCGAGCGGAAAATTGCGGTATATGTGCGCGTCCATCAGGAGGCAGTAGCCGTCCAGTCGGAGTGGGTCCGTTGCAACACCGTAGGAGACCGCTCCCTCCTTATGATGCGAAAGCAGGCGCACTAGCCAATCCGGGCTCCTGATCTCGACATCGCTGTTCAACAGCAAGAAGTGGGTCGATTCCTGTGCCGCCATTCCTGCGGCGATGTTGTTGCCGCCTGCAAACAGCGTATTGACCTCGGACAGGTGGAGCTTGTCTATAAGGCCTTCGTCCCAAAGTTTTGTGACCAGGTCCACTGTCTCTGGCCCTGACGCGTTGTCGACCACTATGACTTCATACGCGACTTCATCCGTATTTCTCCGGAGACTGCGGATCGTCAGCTCCACATACTCCGGAGCATTGTGAGTCAAAATCAGAATGCTCACGAACGGATCGTTAGACGTCATCACACTGCCCTTTTCCTCGGAATGATTCGACCTTTGGATGTCCGCCACGCGAGCACTGCAAGCCAGACGAGCGCCTGAGCCGCTGCAACGGACAAGAGAATGAATGGATAGCTGCCGTCCACAAGCACGCTAGATGACAGGAGCGCGGTTGATAGTGCGATGGAGACCGCGACGAAAGCTATGGCAAACCAACCGCCCGAGCGCAGCACCACAATCATTCGCACGATACCGAAAAGCAGGCGCCAAGCCGTGAGTATCAGAGCAAACGTGACCAGATCGACTTGCGCGAGCGTAAGTGCAATCAAGGCGGACGCTACCGTCTCTATGGCATTGAAGACTGTGCTTTGCCACCATTGCTTGTTCGACTGCTGGTACCCCTCCAGAACTGGACCTATCAGTCTGATCGGCAGGCTCGCCATCATAACGATGGCGACGGGGACTGCGGCGCGCCAATCAGTAGGAACGATCGGGCCGAGGAAGACAACCGCAGCGCTCAGCCCCGCCACGGCTAACGTCACTGCGGCACCGAGAATTTGGGAAAGACTCACGGCCAACCTCACACGGCCGGGCCCCGACTCTTCTCCAAAAGCCGATAGGGCGACTCGCGCGAGGGGAACTGCGAGGAGACCAGAAATACCGAGCGAGAGTTGGAATGCGAGGTAATAGAGCCCCAAAGTCTCCTTATCGGTGACGAACTGCGCGACAAAGAAGCCGATTTGCAGCGGCAGCGTCATCACCAACGAATTGATCGCCCATGAGAAACGTTCCCAGATCGTGACAGGTTCGGGATTTTCTTCGCGCTCCGCGACCTGCTTCCGGAGGCCTCGCAGAAGCGCGATTTGGACCACGTAGTAGAGGAGCGTCGGAATGGCCAACGCTAGGGCATTTCCCAACCAGATCGCGAGTCCCACCCCGACGAGGAGTTTGAGAGATGCTGCGACCAACTGAGCGATCACCAGTTTCGCGTACGCTCGAACCTTGACTCCCGCTGCGTAGTACACATCGGCCTCGCCCTGGAAGGGAATGCTAAGTGCGATAATCAACGCCAAAACACCACCCTCGGCGCCAGCAGCCAAGAACACGACAATCGCTGCAACTAACGCAACCGCCATCAGTACGGCGTTCTGACGTCGTGTTGCGCGTATTAGTCGACGGAACGAATTCGACCTCCCAGACAAGTAACCATTGACTTCGCCGAAGTTTGCGATGCTGGTGAAGAACGTCAACGACGAAAGCGACGCTGCCCAGAGGCCAAATTCGGCAGGAAGCAACCAGATCGCCAGGACAAGCTGACTCGCCGCCGAAAGACCTCGCACGGCCGCGGTCCCAACGGACAGCGAAACCGCCCCTCGCAACACACCCCCCGCGGGACGTCGTCCGGCCTCTCCCGCGCTCGCCAGGCTCATCGAAGCCTGCCACTACGGGTCGACGCGATCGAAAGCCCAGTCTCGGCGCCTTCCTCGTTACCGAAGAAGCCTGCTCGACGGGAGGCAGCGAGGGCGACGACAACTAGCCCGCTGAAGAAGATGCCGAACCCTCGATTCTCCGTTGGAAAGCCATTCAGGACAGTGCAGAGAACAAGACCGATCGCAACCATCGAATAAGTCGGCGCCTGGAGTTCTCGAATAGTTGAGTACTTCCGGGACCGAAAGACGGCGAGGAAAACAAGGAAGACGGCCAAGACGATCGCCACGGCACCCAGGAGGCCGAACTTTGCCAGGACGACGAGCGGTGTGTCGAGAGTGAAACTCCCATCATCGGTGTAACCCGAGCGAACCGAGGGGAAATTAATTCCCAGCCCTCGTCCAAGCCATGCATTGGACAACCATATCTGAAGAGTCCAGTCGTATGCATTCGACCTGTCGATAATGGACCCGTCTTGCTGGATTGCTGACCAGCCAGAGTCGAGAACTCGGTCAAAAAAGTCTAGCCGCCGGGCTGCAATACCACCGCCGAACGTCTCTGAAAAGGCGATCACGACCCCGAAGGAAATGAGCGCGGCGATTCCGGCGAAGATTAGCCGCGCCGTCCGTTGCATGAGGCCGCGACGACTGAACACCGCGGCTAAGACAAGCCCAACGACCGCGAATATCGCCGGCTGGCGTCCACCGGTGCTCACCAGAATCGCGATCTGCGTTAGTCCGAGAAGAAGCCAAGCTAGACCGGTCGTCTTGCTGTTGAAATACATCGCGAGCGCGAGGGCTATGCCTGCGAACACAGGCATAGAGGACGCCAAGCCGAGTTGCGAGAATCCAAGAACATCACCGCCTCTCCTCGACAGCCAGGTCGTGAGCGCGAGCGCAGCCGCGATGAATGACGTTGCCGAAACCACCACTGTGACCGTTCGCCAAGACAGCTTTAGACCGGATTCGACCCCGACCATCAGAAGAGCTGGAAGGGACAGGTACCCAACCGCGTCACGCAACCAGGAATCAGGAGTAGCGGGTCCGAAACCTAGTTGCAGCAGAGTGAGAATCGGCACGACCATCAAAATTATGGCCGCCACCATGATGGGTTTGACAACCTCGCGGTCCAGTGGGGCAGCACTGGACCAGCGATCGCGAAGAGACCAGAAGGACCAGGCTCCGAACGTCAAGCACAGCGCGACGAACGCGAATTTGAGTTGAGCACCCACGGCCGCGTTCTGGAATAGGAAGAGGGTGCCGCCGAGGACCACGCTTAGTCGAATAAGCGCCGGGGGTATCCACCACGCCAGACACAAAATGACCATTGCTGCAAAGCTGATAAGAATCTGACCCGACACCGCGCCCGCGAGGGCCAGTGCGACGCCGACTGCGACAACGGACGTCACGCGTCGTAACCATCGGTTCCGAATATGCGCCCCCTGCGTGTTACCCACGAGCTTGAAACCTCGCCAATAGCTTCAGGTGATCGGCTTGTTCGGCTTCCGTGAACCGATAGCGGACCAGACGCGCTGGGTTGCCAGCAACTATGCCGAACGCGGGTACATCCTTAGTCACCACGCTCCCCGCTGCAATCACCGCGCCGTCCCCGACCGAGATGCCACCCAGGAGGACGGCGGATGCCCCGATCCACACGTCGCGTCCGATCGAGATACGGTCAAGCTGCTGAGCTTCCCGGTCCCCAACCCATTCGCTGAGCGCGATCGGAACGCCCAACTGATCTATCCGATGGTCGAGTCTCCCCACGATCTGAACGCCACGTGCGATCAGGGCAAAGTCGCCGATCGAACCGTCGACCTCCACCAGCGAGCCTTTGCCCACCGAGACGTTCGCTCCCAGCGTCAAGCCATGCGGGCTGCCTACGTAAGATCCCAGACCGAGACGGAGTCCTGGACCGTGTGTCACGTTCCGGCCCAACTGGCGGCTGTTGATAATTCTTCGCGCCAAACGCTCGACGGGCCTGGGCAGTCGACTCCGATTCGCCGGAATCAGTGAAGCTGTCACGCGGGCCACCCCTCATCGTTCAGACTCTGGTTACGTCCTTCAAGCGCGTCAGCTAATCCCGTGGCCATCTGTTCGGCTGAGTATGCCCGACGGACGACCGCCGACAGACCTACGCGATCTCGGCTCGGCGCACCCTCGACCTCCGTCATGATCGCCGCTGCCAACGCCTGCGGGTTATTGCTCTCGAAGAATTCGATGCCGCCCAACCTCGCCAGCTCCACTTCGGGCGCATGCGGCTCATCTCTGGCGATAAGGACGGGCACGCCGAACCCAAGTGCTTGGGTGACGCTGAGCCCGGCGTACCCGGGCGAGACCGCCGCCGCAACCCGTTTGTAGAGCGCTCGCAGATCGAGCGGAGCAGTTATCTCGCCGTGGAAGATCGCTCGATCTGCAACGCCCAGTTCCGTGGCAAGCCGCTTTAAGCGAACCTCTTCCTCCCCGGCGCCGACGATCTCGGCAACTACACCAGCCGACTTGGCTCTCGGTTCGGCCAGGGCTCGTATCAAGAGCTCGACCTTCTTCGATGGCACCAATCTGCCCACGTACAAGACCGAGCTCACAGAGGATTCAATCGACGCCGGAATCATCTGCTCCGCCGGGTACAGCGAGTTGGGCGCTACCCATAGCGGAACCCCAGGATTCATCTCACGAGCTGGCAAGACGCTGTCATAGCCGTACAGAATGGTCCCGTTGGCGAGACCTCTCATCAACTCCCTGAGCCGACTCGTGGCACTGTCTCTTCCCTTTCTCGGGCTTAGATGACCCCACAGCAGCGTCCTTCGTCCGAGTGCCTTCCGAAGCAGCAATAGCAGCCAGCTAGTAAGGCTCCTCGGATTCAAGTCCAAGACGGTTGCCTCAGCTCGGATGGCTTGCCCCCAGCCACCCACTTGGAGGAGGGCGCGGCCAAGAATCGATATGTTCCGGACCGGCCTATAGTCTCCGGGCGCGATTCCTGTGCGCACCGACCTGTCGAGTTGACGAGGCCCGGAAAAGATGACCAGGTCGCTACCGAACCTACGTCTTAGAACGTCGACACAAGCTTGGCGGTAAAAGGGGAGCACCGCTAGGTAAATCACAAAGCGCGGTTTGCTGACACGTCGGATCGCGAAGGGTGACCTACTCATTCGAACCGATCACCAACCACCCTGCACTCGGCGCCCGCAACAATCGATCCGGGCGGGATCACACCGGACACGACCGTAGTCGGGCGAACCAGAGCAGACCGCCCGACCTCAGCGCCGCCGAGAACGACACACCTGCTAGTAATCCAGGCCCCGTCCTCAACGGTGATCGGTCGCGTAATGAGGGCCATATCTTTGCGATGCCGGTGGCTGCCCGTCGTGAGGAACGTCTCCTGAGAGATGACGGCATCGTGCCCGATGTGGATGTGGTCCTGATTGTGGAACCAGACTCCTTCGCCGATCCACGAACGATCGCCAATGTGCAACTTCCAGGGGAACTTCACGCGTGTCCGGGGGCGAAAGACGACGCCGTGCCCGATCTCGGCGCCGAAGGCGCGAAGTATCCGCACCCGGACACCCGAGCTGATTTGCCACGCGTTGGTGACGAAGAGCAGTTCACACACCGCCCAGAGATAGACGACCCACCTCGGTCGATCCCACGCCGCACGCTCTCCAGGGGCCTTGGAAAGGTCGATCACCGGGATGTCAGACATCGTCCACCTTCTGAAACCAGACCGAAACCGACGCGCGGCTAGGGTCATGAACATGTCGCGTCCCGCCCCCGCAGTCACTGTACTGGGAGTCAATTACCCTCCCGAGCCGACCGGGATCTCCCCCTACACCGGTGCGATGACGCGCGGCCTGACGAGGCGTGGATACCGGACTCACGTGGTCACGACGCATCCTCATTATCCGGAGTGGCGTGTATCGCCAGGTTACGGACAGTGGTCACGGAGGGAACATCTCGACGGCGCCGACGTGCTCCGACTGCGGCACTACGTTCCCGGCAAGCCCAGCGGCATCCGTCGTCTGCTCTCCGAACTGAGCTTCGGCGTGCGCCTGCTGACCGCACCTCTGCAGCAGCCCGACGCGGTCGTCGCCGTGTCGCCGGCCCTCTTCTCTTCTGCGGCCGCGGCGCTGCGGGTGAAGATGTTCCACCGCAAGACGCCCCTGGTCGTCTGGGTGCAAGACCTCTACTGGCTGGGACTCCGCGAGACCGGTCAGGCCGGCGGGCTGAGCAGCAAGATCATCCAGCTGACCGAGAAGTGGCTGCTCTCGAACGCCGATCGTGTCGTCGTCATCCACGACCGCTTCGCCGCCCGGGTGAGCGAGGACTTCGGCATCCCGCGCGACCGCATCCGCGTCGTCCGCAACTGGACGCACCTCGCCCCGACTCCCCCTGTCGACCGCGCCCAGGCACGCGCCGCCCGCGGCTGGGGCGACGAGGTCGTCGTGCTCCACGCCGGCAACATGGGCATCAAGCAAGGCCTCGGCAACGTCGTCGACGCGGCACGGCTCGCTGCCGAGCGCGGCGAGAACGTGCGGTTCGTCCTCATGGGCGGCGGCGGTGAGCGCGACCGCCTGCGCGCCCTGGGCGACGGCATCCCGACCCTGCAGTTCATCGACCCGCTGCCCGATGCCGAGTTCTCGGCCACCCTGGCAGCCGCAGACATCCTGCTCGTCAACGAGTACCCCGGTGTCAGCGAGATGGCCGTGCCCAGCAAGCTGACGTCGTACTTCTCCAGCGGGCGGCCCGTCATTGCCGCGACCGACGAGAAGGGCATCACCGCCGACGAGATCCGCTCCGCCGGCGCCGGCGTGGTGGTGCCCGCCGGCAGCCCCAAGGCATTGCTGAACGAGAGCCTCGCGCTCGGGCGCGACCACGCCCGCGCCGACGATCTGGGGCAGAACGGCAAGCGTTACCGCGAGACGGTGCTCGACGAAACATTCGCGATCGATTCGTTCGCTACTCTGCTCCAAACGCTCATCGATGGAGACCGTGCGCGGTCCCCGCGGACGGCGTCGCGTCGGCGAGCAGACAGCCTCGTCTAGCCCAGGGGGAACATCACTGTGACCAAGCGCGCACTCATCACCGGCATCACCGGACAGGACGGCTCGTACCTCGCCGAATTGCTGCTGTCGAAGGGGTACGAGGTGCACGGGCTGATCCGTCGCGCGTCGACCTTCAACACGCACCGCATCAACCACCTGTACGTCGACCCGCACGACCCGTCCGCGAAGCTGTTCCTGCACTACGGTGACCTCAGCGACGGTGCCCGCATGGTGACGCTGATGAGCGAGATCAACCCCGACGAGGTGTACAACCTCGCCGCGCAGTCGCACGTGCGCGTCTCGTTCGACGAGCCGGAGCACACCGCGGACACCACCGGGACCGGCACGATCCGCCTGCTCGAGGCGGTGCGGCTGTCAGGAATCAAGACGCGGTTCTATCAGGCATCCACCTCGGAGCTGTTCGGTGCGACCCCTCCCCCGCAGGGTGAGGACACCCCGTTCTACCCGCGCTCCCCGTACGGGGTGGCGAAGCTGTACTCGTACTGGATCGTGAAGAACTACCGCGAGGCGTACGACATGTTCGCCGTCAACGGGATCCTGTTCAACCACGAGTCGCCGCGTCGTGGGGAGACGTTCGTGACCCGCAAGATCACCCGTGCCGTCGCCCGCATCAAGGCCGGGGTGCAGAAGGACCTGTACCTGGGCAACCTCGACTCCACCCGCGACTGGGGGTACGCCGCCGAGTACGTCGAGGGTATGTGGCGGATGCTGCAGGTCGACGAGCCGGAGGACTTCGTCCTCGGCACCGGTGTCGGGTACACGATCAAGGACTTCCTGGAGACCTCGTTCGGTCACGTCGGGCTCGACTGGCAGGAGTTCGTCAAGTTCGATGAGCGCTACCTGCGGCCCACCGAGGTCGACGCGCTCATCGGCGACCCGTCGAAGGCGGCCGACAAGCTCGGCTGGGTTCCCACCATCGACGGGAAGGAACTCGCGAAGCTCATGGTTGACGCCGACGTGGAAGCACTCGAAAAGGGTCCCGAATGGATCGACACGGTGAACCTAGCCTCGTGGGGAACCAAGTGACCACCGCCACCGACGGCGTCACCTACACCCCCACCCCCCTCGACCGCGACGCGACCTTCTACGTCGCCGGACACCGGGGGCTCGTGGGATCGGCGATCGTCCGCAAGCTCGAAGCCGAAGGGTTCACCCACGTCGTCGGGAAAAGCTCCGCCGAGCTCGATCTGAAGAACCGTGACGACGTGTTCGCCTACATGGCCGAGATCAAACCCCGCTATATCGTGCTCGCTGCGGCGAAGGTCGGCGGGATCCTCGCCAACAGCACCTACCCGGTCGACTTCCTCTCCGACAACATGCGGATCCAGACCAACGTGCTCGACGCGGCGCTGGCGAACGACGTCGAACGGGTCGCGTTCCTCGGGTCGTCGTGCATCTACCCGAAGTTCGCCGAGCAACCCATCCGCGAGGATTCGCTGCTCACCGGGCACCTCGAACCCACAAACGACGCGTACGCGATCGCCAAGATCGCCGGCATCCTGCACACCCAAGCGGTGCGCCGCCAGTACGGGCTGCCGTGGATCAGCGCCATGCCCACCAATCTCTACGGGCCGAACGACAACTTCTCCCCGAAGGGGTCGCACGTCCTCCCCGCCCTCATCCGCCGCTACGACGACGCCGCCAAGAGCGGCGCCGACGCGGTGACGAACTGGGGCACCGGCACCCCGCGCCGCGAGTTCCTGCACTCCGACGACATGGCCGACGCCGTCCTGCACCTCCTCGAGCACTACGACGGACCCGACCAGGTCAACGTCGGCACCGGCAGCGACGTCACCATCCGCGAGATCGCCGAGACTATCGCCGAGGTCACCGGGTTCACCGGCGACACGAAGTGGGACACCACCAAGCCCGACGGCACACCGCAGAAACTCCTCGACGTGTCCAAGCTCGCCGACGCCGGCTGGACCGCGAAGATCAGCCTGCAAGAAGGCCTCGAACGCACCGTCGCCTGGTACCGCGACCACGCCGACACCATCCGCGAGTAACCCGTGACCTACCGTCACGTCGTGCTCTTCCGCATCCACGACGATGTGGAAGAACACGACGTCGACGCGGCCATCGACGCACTCCGGTCTCTGGCCGACCTCCCGTGCGTCGAGAGCTGGCACATCGCCCGATCGCTCGACGACCGCAAAGGCCGCATCCTCATCGAAGAAGCAACGTTCGCTGACGAGACCGCCTTCGCCGTCTTCCGCGCCGACCCGCGTCACCGCGAGGCCGCCGCGCAGATGGCCGGAATCTCGGACTGGTGGATCGGCGACTACCGGGTCTGAAGCACGCGCGCGAGCAGATCCGCGGACCCCGGCCACATCGGTGACGGGAGCGCGTCGACCGGGAAGAACCGGAAGTCGAGTGCCTCGTTCCGGGGGGACGCGACGCTGGTCAGCCGCGTCAGGTAGGTGAGCCCGACCGAGTGCTTGCGAGGGTCGTCACCGTGCACGGTGCCGTCCGATGGGGCGAGTTCGGGCGGAAACCACTGATAGACGTGCTGCGGCTGGTCGCTCTCCACCTCAACGCCCGCACCGAGAGTGTCGAGGGCGTGTCGATCGATCGCATCGCGCAACGTCTCTCCTCGCAGGACGCGACCACCGAGGTGACACCAGACCTCGCCGAAGGGCGAATGGCGCATGATCAGCCCGACCAGCATCCCTCCCGCGGCATCGATCTCGATCGGAAAGAAATCGACACACAGGATCGGCACGGACCGTTCGACGAGCTCGTAGACATCGTCAGGCAGAAACGTCACTCGATGATCTTCGCGCAGTCGAGCAGACTCCCCGGCGTCATTTGCCCGACACACCCCTGTGGCAGACTGAGCCGAATTGATCGGACGCCCGACGGGGCGGAGGCACGAGAGGCACCATGGAGCTCAGCGACTACATCCGCGTCCTCCGCAAGAACTGGCTCATCATCGTCGTGCTGACGCTCGTCGGTCTGGGAGCTGCCGCAGCGTACTCGCTGACGCGCACTCCTATTTATGAGTCGTCGAGCAGCGTCGCCGTCTCGACGCAGACCGGCGGCACGGCATCCGACATCCAGCAGGGCGCCAACTTCGCGCAGACGCGCATCAACACCTACGTCGGACTGGTGCGGACGCCCATCGTCCTGAACCCCGTCATCGCCGAGCTCGACCTCGGCGTCACGGCTGAGTCCCTCGCCCAGCAGGTCACCGCCTCGTCCGCCCTCAACACGACGATCATCACGATCACCGTGTCCGACCCCGACGCCGTCGCGGCGGCGGACCTCGCCAATCAGATCGCCGCCAGCCTGTCGACCGTCGTCCCCGAGATCGAGCCGCAGATCGACGAAGGCGGCAGCCCGATCCGCCTCACCCGCGTCAGCGACGCGCAGCCGGCCCTCGCACCCGCCAGCCCCAACGTCCCGCTGAACCTCGCGCTCGGCGCGCTCGTCGGGCTCGCGCTCGGCATCGGCATCGCGGTGCTCCGCACCGTCCTTGACAACAAGGTCCGCACCCCGCGCGAGGCGGAGCAGATCACCTCCTCCCCGTCGCTCGGCGCGATCGCCTTCGACACCAAGGCCAAAGATCGCCCGCTCATCGTGCACGCCGATCCGCTCAGCCCCCGCGCCGAGTCGTTCCGCGCCCTGCGCACCAACCTGCAGTTCCTCGACATGGGCGGCCGTTCGAGCTTCGTCATCACGAGCTCGGTCCCCAGCGAGGGCAAGTCGACCACGACGATCAACCTCGCGATCGCGCTCGCGGATGCCGGCAAGAAGGTCGCGCTCCTCGACACCGACCTGCGCAAGCCCAAGGTCGCCGAGTACCTCGGCGTCGAGGGCGGCGTCGGCCTCACCGACGTGCTCATCGGACGCGCCAGGGTCGGCGACGTCATGCTCCCGTGGGGCGGCCGCAGCATGTTCGTTCTGCCCGCGGGCAAGATCCCGCCGAACCCGAGCGAACTGCTCGGATCGAAGCAGATGGGCACCCTCCTCGAGGTCCTCGAACGCGACTTCGACGTCGTCCTGTGCGACGCTCCCCCGCTGCTGCCCGTGACGGATGCCGCCATCCTCGCCCGCAGCACGAGCGGCGCGATCCTCGTCGCCTCGGCCGGCAAGGTGACCCGCCACCAGCTCGAGGGCGCCGTCGAGGCGCTGCACACAGTCGGGGCGAAGGTCGCCGGGTTCGTCATGTCGATGGTGCCCACCCGCGGTCCGGACTCGTACTACAACGGCTACGGGTACGGTTACGGCTACGGGTACGGCGGCTACGGCTACACGCAGGAGCAGCCGAAGGCCGCGCGCGGTCGTAAGCGTAAGACGCCCGTCGCCGTCGTCCCCGACACCACCCCCGCAATCGGGGACATCGGGTTCGACACGCGACGCGAAGCGCGCGACGCCGGCGACACCGCCGTCCGCTGACCCATGGCCCGCCGGTCCCCGGTCCGCCGAGGCCTGCCCTCCGTCGTCGTCGCCGTTCTCCTCGTCGCGCTGACGGTCGCTGTCGGCGGCCTCGTCGTGCTCGCACTGCAACGCGGACAGGGCACGACGACCGAGCGGGTCGCCGACCCCCTGCCGGTGGTGTCACCGTCGCCGTCGGTCACGGCCTCCTCGGCGCCGCCGGTTGTTGCGGCGCCGGGCTCGGCCGAGCGATTCCTCGCCGTCGGCGACGGCGTGATCTGGCGGGCGACCGCGGGCATCTGCGGCGACACCGCTCCCGTCGTCGAACGCTCCGTCGACGAGGGGGCGACCTGGACCGACGAGACACCCACCTACCGTGAGATCGGGCAGGTCCGCAGCCTCCTCCCCTTCGCCGACACGCAGGCCACCCTCGTCGCCGACGTCGGTGACGACTGCGACATACAGGCCCTCCAGACCTTCACCGACGGCGCCTTCTGGTCGCCCTACGAAGAGGTCCTCGCGAAAACCGCCTACCTCGCAGACGACACCGTGGTGATCGACGGCACCTCCCTCAGCGCGCCCTGTGCGCAGCCGTGGGGCCTACGTGCGTCGGGCGACACGGTCGCCTTCGTCTGCGACGGCACCGCCTACGAGACGGTCGCCGGCCAGACGACGCGTCTCGCCGACGGTGTCGTCGCCCTCGACGTCCACGACGGCGCGGTCGTCGCCGCGACGGTGACGCCCGACTGCGACGGACTGCAGCTGTCCACGTTGTCGACCGCGGGCAACGCGGAGGCGATCGCCTGCACCGACGCCGATCCTGCCTCGCCCATCGCCCTTGCCCTCACCGACGACGCGATCTGGCTCTGGAAAGGTGACGCGCTGACGTCCACACCCCGCTGAGTCTGCCGCTACGCTGCCCATGACGGCCGTGCAGAAAGGGGGGACGGTGACTCGTCATCATCGTCGCGCCGCGCTGCGGGGTCGCCTGCGCACGTCTCTCACCGTGCTGGCGGCACCCTTCATCAGCGGGGAGTACTTCACCCGCTGGTCCCTGATCATGTCGTTCGTCGTCGGCACCTTTCTGAGCGTGCCGAGCGTCGGCATCCCCTCCTTCGACGGATACCTGCGCGGCGTCGCGGTCGCGGCGGTCGGGTGGATGCCGCTCGCCGCCATCGGGCTCGGTGCCGCGTACGCCGAACGACGACTCGCGACGAGTCCGGGCGAGCGAGTGGCCGTGATCGCTGCCGCCATCGTCGGCTTCTCTGCCGCCCGTCCCTTCCTCAACGACGCGGTCAGCTCTGCTCTGTTCGGCCTCTCGACCGGGGGCAACTGGGCAACCCGCATCACGACGAATGTCGTCACGTCGGTCATCCTGTTCACCGTCTGCGCCATCGCCGTGACCCATCACCGACGCCTCCGCGCCACGACGCGTCGACTTCGATCCGCGAGCGCGCTCATGCGGATCAGCATCGCCGAAGCCGCCCACCTGCAGAGCACGGTACCGACCGTCCTGGCTCAGATCGCCGACGATCTGACGCGCCACCGCGACCGTCTGCTCGCCGGCCCCGTCGACTACGACGCCGTCCGCGACTACTCCACGCGCGTGCGCTCCGCGAGCCACCGACTCGACGAGCTGACGCAGTGGCCGCCCGACGACACGTCGGTCGACGTCGACGTCGACGACGCGCGTGGTGTTCCGGTGCTGGCTCGCCTCAGCGACACGCCACCGCTCAGCGTCGGACTGACGTACGTGGCAGCCACCATCCCCTTCGGTCTCACCCACGGCGGACCGTCGGTCGTCGTCGCCGCGGTCACCGCCTGCGCAGCCCTCGACCTCGCCGCGACCTTCCTCCTGCGGCGGGCACGAGGACTGCGGGTGACCCTGCGCGGCCTCCTCTTCCTCACGACCTGGGCCCTCGTGGGCGTCGGAGTCCTGGCCCTCACCTACGCGCTGCTTCCCCACGTCGGTGCACTGGGTCTCGTGCCGCTCCTGGCCCTCCCCCTCACCGCGGCGATCATCAGCCTGTCCGTCGACGCCTATCGCCGAGCGCGAGCCGAGGAGGTCCGCGCCACCTCGACGCTTCGCTCCGCGGCGCGCACCCTCGCGACGGCGGTCGAGTCGGCGCGGGCACCCCTCCGACGGGCGAGCGACCTGCTCCACGGTCGTCTGCAGAGCCGATGCGTGATCCTCGCCGCCCACGTGGACGAGACTCCCGCCGACGCGGCTACCATCGACACCTTCCGTCCGCAGACCGACGAAGTCCTGGACGAGCTGCGGAGCGGCGCGAACCACGCCGTCGAGGAGACGATAGAAGACCTCGTCGAGGCGTGGTCCGTCGTCATGGACGTCCGTGTCGGAGCCGAGCCCGAGGCGCGCGCAGCCTTCGACGACCCCGCGATCGGAGAAGAGGCGAGCCGGTTGGTCAATGAGGCGCTCGTCAACGCGGTGAAGCACTCCGCGGCGCGCGAGGCCTCCGTCGAGATGGAACGCACCGACGATCGGCTGCGACTGCGCATCAGTAGCCCCGGCATCCTGTCGTCACGGGCGCTTGTCTCCCCGGCGACCGGGCTCGGGACACGTGCGGCCGAGACGACGCTGCGCCAAGTGGGTGACCAGGTCGTCCTCGAGCGCGAGTTTCCGCTGCCGCCGCCGTGACCCGGTCGGTCAGCCCGCGAGGAGCGTCTCGACCCGCTCGCGCAGCTGTCGCGGCGTGAACGGCTTGACGACGTAGTCGTCGACGCCCGCCGCCCTCGCGCGCGAGACGTCCTGCGGCGACGAGCGCGCCGTGAGCATCATGATGCGCGTCCGGGCGAAACCCGGATCGGACCGCAGCTCCGAGCACACCTCGATGCCCGATTTGATCGGCATCATCCAGTCGAGGATGACCACATCCGGATGCCGGGCGTGCGCAGCATCCAATCCCGCACCGCCGTCGTGTGCGACATCGACCTCGTGGCCGACGCGCGAGAGCACCTGCTGCAGGAGCGACGCCACATCGACGTCGTCCTCCACCACCAGCACATGCGCCACGCGGTCACCTCGCGTCATCGTGCCGACTCCGAACGTCGGCGATGGTGCTGACATTACACTCCGACCTTTCGTCCATACGCTGGTTGTATCGAACCGGTTGTACGGTGTACGCGTGACGACGACGGAGGGGCATCCCGCCGCGCCGAGGCGCGCCCGCCGGCGCAGCATCGCGTTCTGGATTCTCGCCCCGCTCTCGGTCTTCGCCCTCGCTCTCCTCGGATTGGGCCTGCAGGCCGTCGATGTTCCGATCGCATTCTGGTGGCCGGCCGCCGGAGTGTCCCTCGCCTTCGTCCTGCGCACCGCGCCGTCTCACCGGTGGGTGGCGATCGCACTCGTGTTCGCGCTGACCTCCTCCGCCAACGCCATCGCCGGCCGTCCCGCCGCACTCGCCGTGCTCTACGGGCTGTTCAACACCGTCGAGATCGTCATCGTCGTCGTGCTCCTCAGCCGCCTCGGTGAGCCGTTCCGTCTGGATTCGCTGAAGCACGCCGCTCGGTTCACGGGCGCGGCTCTCGGGGGCGCGCTCGTCGCAGCCGCGGGGATCGCCTCGGCGAACACACTGCTGGGGACGGGCTCATTCTTCCCGGCATCGATCATCGCCTTCGCCTCGCACAGCTCGGCGATGATCCTGATCGGCAGCCTCGCCATCCTGCCCCGCGACCGGAGCAGGCACGTCCGCCTTGTCGAGATCGCTGCGCACCTCCTCGCCGTGGGAACCGCGATCTTCCTCGCTTTCGGACCACCGGGGTACACACACCTGTCCTTCCTCGTCTTCGCGATCCTCGCCGGCGCATGCCTGCGATTCCCGATGCGCCTCGCGGCGTGGCTCTCTCTGCTCACTTCCGTCGCGGTACTCGTGCTGACCCGCACCGCCGGCGGTACCTCCCGCGTCGGGATCGTCGAATCCGCCGAGTCCGCCGTGACGCTCGTCGTCTTCATGAGCGCCGTCGGCGTCTTCACCGTGCTCGTCGCCGCGGCCCGACACGAGAGCCTCGCGAACGCCGCCCTCGCGGTGCAGGCTGCCCACGAGATCGCCACCGCCGAGCGGACCCGTGCCACCGCGATCGCTCAGCAGCTCGACCTCGAACGGCAACGAGAGGACTTCACCACCGCGACGAGCCACGAGTTGCGGACGCCCGTCACGAACGTGCTCGGATACACCGACCTGCTCGCGGAGTCGGCGCTCACAGCCGAACAGCGCAGCTGGGTCGACGCCATCCGTCGCGGCGCGGCCCGACTGAAGGACTTGATCGACAGCCTCACCTCCCCGGGCACCGGGGGTGATCCCGACCGTTTGCCGGTCGACACGCTCATCGACGACATCTGCGCGGCACATCACGCTGACGCACTGTCGCGGCGGACAACTCTCGACACAGTGCATTCCGGACACCACGTTCTCGCGGTCGAAGCGGACGTACGCCGAGCCCTCTGGGGCCTCGTCTCGAACGCGATCACCTTCGCCGAGGGCGGCACCGTCTCGGTCAGCGCTTACCGCATCGGGGACGACGTCGCGGTCGTCGTTGCTGACGATGGACCCGGGATGTCCCCTGAGACCCTCGGGAGCGCGTTCGAACGCTTCTACCGCGGCCGCGAGGCGGAAGGGCGCACCGCGAGCGGGATCGGCCTCGGGCTCGCCACCGCCCGCGAGCTCGCTCGACGCAACGGTGGCGACATCACACTTGCCTCGCGACCCGGCGAGGGTGTCGTCGCCACGCTCCGACTGCCGGCGGCACCGACGACCTAGACCGATGACGTCTCGGACACACGCGTGTTACAGGCCCCTGCTACGGTGCATCCGAGAGGTCGTGAGAACCCTCTCACGTGGGGGAAAAGATGGCGAGCACGGTGACTCCCGAGACAGCGGGTGAGCGGATGCCGCGCGCGATCGCATCCGCGCCGACAGCCCCCTGGCGCCGCGTCTACGCCCGACGCCTCTGGGTCAGCGACCTGCTCGTGCTCATCTGGGTCGTCTACGGCACTCAGATCGCCTGGTTCGGCCTGGGGGCGGCCGAGATCGCCATCCGCTCGGGCCGCGTGGGGGGCGAGATCTCGTACTGGGGCTTCTCCACCGCCCTCATCCTCGTCTGGATGCTGACCCTCAGCCTCGCCGACACCCGCGACTACCGCGTGATCGGCGCCGGCTCCGCCGAGTACGCCCGCATCGCCCGCTCCAGCGTCACCCTCTTCGGCATCATCGCGATCTTCGCCTTCCTCACGCAGATCGAGGTCGCGCGCGGCTTCCTGCTCATCAGCCTGCCCCTCGGCATCCTGGTCCTCCTCTTCGAACGGTGGCTCTGGCGACAGTGGCTCATCGCGCAGCGTCGCACGGGCCACTTCTCGGCGCGGGTCCTGCTCGTGGGGTCGCGGCAGTCGGTCGTCGACATTGCGAACGAGCTCGTCCGCACCCCGAGCGCGGGGTACCACGTCGTCGGCGCCTGCATCCCCGGTGCGGCGGTGGCCGACACCGTGGACGGCACCGACATCCCGATCATCGGCTCGATCGCGTCCCTGAGCAGCGCGATGACCGTCACGAATGCCGACACTGTGGTCGTCACGAGCACCGACGAACTGCCCGCCGACAAGGTGAAACAGATCTCGTGGAGCCTCGAAGCGGGTCGCCAGCACCTCGTGATCGCCCCCGGCATCGCCGACATCGCCGGCCCCCGCATCAGCAGCCGCCCCGTCGCCGGCCTCCCCCTGCTGCACGTCGAGACGCCGCGGTTCAGCGGAGGCCAGCGGGTCGCCAAGCGCATCCTCGACGTGACAGCCGCGTCGCTCGGCGTGATGCTCATCAGCCCGGTCCTCCTCTTCCTCGCCATGTCGATCCGCCTGTCCAGCCCCGGCCCGATCCTGTTCCGCCAGGCCCGTGTCGGTCACGGCGGTCGCGAGTTCACGATGCTGAAGTTCCGCTCGATGGTCATCGACGCCGAGGAGCGCCTCGCCGCGCTGCTCGAGCAAGAGCGCGATGCCGGCAACACGGTCCTCTTCAAGATGAAGAACGACCCGCGGGTCACGCCCATCGGACGCATCATGCGCCGCCTCAGCCTCGATGAACTGCCGCAGCTGTTCAACGTCATCGGCGGATCGATGTCGCTCGTCGGGCCGCGCCCGCCGCTCCCCCGCGAGGTCGAGCTCTACGCCGACCACGTCCACCGCCGGTTCCTCGTGAAGCCGGGGATCACCGGGCTCTGGCAGGTGAGCGGTCGCTCGTCGCTGACGTGGGAGGAGTCCGTGCGACTCGATCTCTCGTACGTCGAGAACTGGACGCTCGTGGGCGACCTCGTCATCCTCTTCAAGACTGCCAGGGCCGCGCTCGCGCCCGGTGAGACCGCCTTCTGACATCGCCCCGTCCGCACGTGGCTACACTGGCGACGGAGCCACCTGATGCCGACAACCGAGAGCCGCTGGGCTGACAGTCAGCTCATCGGCACCCGTGTGAGATCGGTCTGGCAGTGGCAGCTGATCTTCACCTTCAGCGTCGTCGTCATCACGGTGGTCGTCAGCATCCTCGACGTCGAGCTCCTGGCAACCCCCGGCTACCTCGTCGGCGTCTTCGTCATCATCATCTGCTCCATCGCCACACTGGTCACGCCGTGGGCCCGAGTTCCCCGCCACGCGGCCTTCGTCCTCCCCCTCACCGACATCGTCGCTATCGGATTCCTCGCCCTCGTGGAATCGAGCCTCGGGTATCTTTGGCTCTTCCCGATCGCGTGGATCGCGACGTACTTCGGCACCGCCGAGATCGTGCTCGCCATCAGCGCCGTCGCCGTGATGAGCCTGGCCGACCCGTCGCGCTGGGGCTTCTCGTCCGACGTGATCGTCGAGCTGCTCATCGTGGTGCTGGCACTCGCCTTCCTCGCCATCACGATCGCCGTCGGCGCACGACGGACCCGCGCGTTCCGCGTCCTCGCCCGCAATCAGGCACAGCGGCTGACCGCGACCGTCGACCGCGTGCAATCGGCCGAGCAGCGCGTCAACGCGGTCTTCGACTCGATCTCGGTGGCCCTCGCGCGCGTCACGCGCGGCGGCGAGATCGTGTCCGCGAACGCCGCGTACCGCGCGCTCTACTCCCTCGACACGCAGGACCTCCGCTTTCCTCTCGGGGGCGCCGTCGAGTACTCCGACTACCGCGGTCGCGCACTCAGTCCCTCTGAAACCGCGATCGCCCGGGCCGGCCGCGGCGAGGTGGTCGAGAACGAGCGCCTGTGGCTCTTCGACCGCAACGGCACCTGGCGCGCCCTGGGATTGTCGATCCGCGACGCGGCACCGAATTCACTCGGCCAGCGCACCGCCGTCATCGAGCTCGCCGACCTCACCGCCGTCGCCGACGCCCAGCGCGAGCGGCCGCACGTCACGAGAGTGGTCGCGCACGAGCTGCGCAACCCGCTGACCGTGATCCTGGGGCACGCCGACCTGCTGCTCGAAGGGTCGAACCTGACCCCCGGCCAGCGCGACCACCTCGACGTCATCGAATCGGCCAGCGAGCGGATGCTCACCCTCATCCAGGGCCTGCTCGCGCAGTCGACGGATGCCGCAGACCATCACGCGCAGTTCGACGCCGCCCAGCTCGTGGAGGCTTCCATCGAGGCATTCGAGCCCGCGGCATCCGCATCGGCCCTCACCATCGACCCGATCGTCGCCGGCCCCCTCCCCGTCGACGGCGACGAATTCCGCCTGCGGCAGGTGGTCGACAACATCATGAGCAACGCCATCAAGTACAGCGACCGCGGCACGCTGCGCGTCGTCGGAGGGCTCGATGACGACGGGTGGGTCGTGATCTCGATCGCCGACGAGGGTATCGGGATGACGTCGGACGACGTGGAGCGGGTGTTCACCCCCTACTTCCGTGCCCAGAACGCGCAGGAGGGGTCGGTCCCGGGCACGGGCCTCGGCATGGGCATCACTCGCGACATCGTCGAGGCGCACGGGGGTAGCATCACCGTGGAGCGCTCTCTCGGACGCGGGACGACCGTCACGGTCCGGCTCCCCGCCGCAGGTCGCGAGGAGGGGGGTGAGCGATGACGCACGTCGACGTGACGATCGTGCTGGTCGCCTTCGCCACCGCCTGCACGATCATGATGATCGGCCTCGGATTCCTGCCCTACCCCGGACGAGCCGCCGCCATCTGGTCCTCGGGGTTCGCCGTCGCCATGCTGAGCTGCTACCTGCTCGTCGCCGCGGACCAGGTCGACTCGAGCATGGTCCGTGCCGCCGCGCACGGTCCGATCCTGTGCGCCTCCGCGTTCATCTGGGTCGGCTTGCGTGCCCGCCGCGGGCGCGAGCCGATCATGCTGATCCCCACGATCACCGTCTTCAGCGTGCTCACCGTCGCCCTGGGCCTCACCGCCGAGACGGCGGCGTACGGCTGGGTCTTCCGCGTCGCTTTCGCCGTGGGAGCCGTCGTCGCCGCACTGACGGTGTGGGAACTCGCCCGGCTGCGTAAACCCGAGCTGGAGATGTCACTCCCCCTGCTCGTCGCCTCGGTCGGGTTCGTCGGCCTCGCGGTGCTCGTCGGCATCGACGGCGTCACCCGATGGGTGAACGGACAGAGCGGACAGCCCGAGGCGGCCATGTCGGGGCTCTACGCGCTCAACGAGCTCGTCGCCCTGCTCTACCTCGTGTGCGCGCTGGTCACCCTGCTCTACCTCGTGCGTCGCGGCCAGCAGAGTGCCGACCCGCAGCGGGCACCCGACTTCTCCACGATCGCGCGCGACCGCCTTGCCCGCGCGCAGGCCGCCGACGATCGCTGGTGGTCGCTTCTCGACATCCGGCTCGACGACCCGAACGAGCTGCTCGAAGCCTCGAGCGGGCGCGCCTTCCAGCGAGTGACGGCCCGCTTCGCCAGCGACATCCGCGACGTGATGCCTCCCGAGGCCGACCTCCACTTGGTGTCGCGGACGCAGGTCCTCGTCCTGCTGCCACGACCCGACACCGCAGTGCGGGCACTGATGTCGAAACTGCTCGAACGCGTCGGAACGTTCACCGATCAGCAGGCCGTGCCGGTGCGCCTCTCGGCGAGCATCGGCGTCGCCGCCGCGCCGCTCGCGGACTGGGACCTCGATCGCCTGCGGGCCGCCGCCGGCGACGCTGCCGCGCACGCTCAGGTGTCGGGCGGCGACCGGTGGGAGCGCGCGGTCTTCGCCCCCTGATCGGGCTCGCGAGTTCGTCACCGTAGGATCGTGCCGATGCCCGAGACGTTCCTGCCCCCCGCCGCCCGCACCGCGGGCCGCATCGTCGTGTGGGTCCTCGGGCTCGCCCTGCTGTTCCTGCTCTTCGCCTTCGGGTGGATCGCGGTGCGCGGGTACCTCGCGTACGACCACCTGTCGAGCGCCCAGAAGCAGGCGCCGGCGATCGCCTCGGACATCGGTGACCTCAGCGCCGCCGGTGAGGCGATCGACGAGATCGCCCGGCACACCGCCGCTGCGAGAGAGCTGACCTCCGACCCCCTCTGGCAGGGCGCCGAGGGCGTGGCATGGCTCGGCCCCCAGCTCGCCGCCTTCGCCGACGCCGCGGCGGCTGTCGATGACGTGGTGACGGGGACCGTGAAGCCCATCGCATCGGTCGCCGACGGATTCGGCGTCGAGGCCTTCATCCCCGTCGACGGACGCATCGACACCTCGGTGTTCGCCGCGCTCGCGGAGCCCGCCACCGACGCCGCGGAGGTCGCGGCATCCTCTCGGAACAGCGTCGCTGCGATCGACCGGACGCCGCTCGTCACGCCCGTCGCGAGTGCGATCGACCAGCTCGGCGACCTGATGGCGCAGGTCGCCTCGGGCACCGACACCCTCGCCCGAGCGAGCCGCCTGCTGCCCTCCATGCTCGGGTCCGACGGCGCGCGCAACCACTTGTTGCTGGTCCAGAACAATGCCGAATGGCGCACCCTCGGCGGCATCGTCGGCTCCATGACACCCGTCCGAGCGGATGACGGGCGCCTGTCCCTGGGCGACCAGATCCAGGCACGGTCGACGACGAAGTACCCGGACTCGATTCTCGACCTCGGTGAGTACGGCTCGATCTATCAGGCGAAGCCGGGGCGCTTCCTGCAGAACATCACACAGGTGCCGGACTTCCGGCTGACCGCCGAGTTGGCGAGAGAGTTCGCCGCGCGCGAGGACGTCGCGGTCGACGGCGTCATATCGATCGACCCTGTCGCACTGTCCTACCTTCTGAAAGCGACCGGTCCCGTGCGGCTGCCCACCGGGGACGAGCTGACGAGTGCCAACGCGGCGGGCTTCCTGTTGAACGGCGTCTACCTCACGTACGACGATGCGAATGCGCAGGACGCAGTGTTCTCCGGGGCGGCGGCAGCAGTCTTCGCCGCACTGACCGCAGGCGATGTCGACCCCGGAGCACTGATCACCGCGCTCGGTCGCGCTGGCACGGAGCATCGCCTGTACCTCTGGAGTGCTCGCGAGCAGGATCAGGTGATCCTCGACGGAACAACCCTGGCCGGCGCACCGCCCGCCGACTCGTCCGATACAGCGCGCTTCGGCGTCTACTTCAACGACGGCACCGGTTCGAAGATGGACTGGTACGTCACCCCCGATGTCGAGTTGGCATGGACGGGCTGTGCTGCGGGTTCCACACCGCGGACGATCTCCCTCACCGTGACGCTGACAAGCACAGCCCCTGCCGATGCTGCATCGGCTCTCCCCCCCTACATCACCGGAGGTGGTGCATACGGCGTGCCAGCCGGAACCGCGCGCACCGTCGGCGAGGTTTATCTCCCAGAGGGCTTCGAAGTCGCGTCGTCGGCGATCACGACCGGTCGCGGATTCAGCGGAGGCATGGTCGGCGACCGACAGGTGCTGTCGTACTCGATCGACCTGAAGCCGGGGGACTCTCAGACGGTGACCATCGACGTCATCGCTGACACCGACATCCAGAACGCCGAAGCGTGGGTCACCCCCACGGCGGACGCCGACCGGTCGCCGATCGTTCGTGCCACGTGCGCCTCTAACGACACCGGCGTCACACTGGGCTGACCTGACACGCCACCCGATCGTCATCCGACCGAAACCCCAGGTCCGAGCCCCTCGGTTACACTCAGGTTAGTACCCGGCCCGAAAGCAGCACCCCCATGCGCCGTCCCCCCCGCGCCCTCCTCACGACCCTCGCCCTCGCGGCAGTGATCGTCGGCGCGCCCGCCGCGGCCCACGCCTCGACAATCTATCCGCCGGTCGACGCCTGCCAATCGGATGCCGCCGGCGCCGGTCCGGGTTCCACCATCAGCTTCTCGTGCGACGCAACCACGTTCGGCGCGAACGAGACCGTGACGGTGACGGTCACCGGTGAGAACGGCGCCGCCGCGACGTTCGCGATGGTGAACATGGCCGTATCGACGGCGAGCGCCGTCTATCAGTCCGACGCCGATGGCGCCCTCCCCACGGTGCGGATCACGCTGGCGTCCGACGCCCGCGGCGTCTACAACGTCGCCGCCGTCTCGGCGACCTCCGCCGGCGGCACGGCGAGCGCCGTGATCGACACGAGTCAGAGCAGTGACCCGCTCGTGCGCGCCGGCTTCGACGGCAGCCAGCTCATGGGTCTGTGGATCGGTGCCGGTGCGCTCGTCGCCGCGGGTGCCGTCATCTTGGTCGCGACCGGCCTGCGCCGTCGCCGCGACCGCATCGACGACTGACTCAGGCGACGTTCGGCTTCGACCGGACGATCGGCTTCGCCGTCACCAGGATCGGCAGATGGTCGCTCGCACCCTGGGGCAGCGTGCGCACCTGCTGGATCTCGAACCCGCTCGAGGTGGCGAAGTCGTAGTAGCCCTTGAAGAACTTGTACCGCGTGTACGTCCGCGCATCGCTGAGGCTGAGCTCGTACCCGCTCTCGCGGATCACCTGCCCGAGGTTCTCCTTGAAGACGGGGTAGTTGAAATCGCCGACCATCAGGATCGGCGCACCCTTGCCGAGCGTCGAGAGCTCGCGGAGCGCCGCGCGGATCTGATGACGGCGCAGCGAGTTCAACGCGGTGAGGGGCGCCGCATGGAACGACGCGACGATGAACTTGGTGCCGTTGTCGATGTCACGCAGGTGCAGGCCCAGCATCCGCTCGTCGGCCGGTTTGAGGACGATGTCGTGCAGCGACTTCTTGAGAGAGAAGGTGCGACTGGCCCCGGGACGGAACCCGTTCTCGCGGTAATAGATCGCCAGACCCAGGCGGTTCGATCGCGTCGCGTCGGCGAGCACCAGGCCCCCGATACGCTCGGGCATGTCGGTCGTGTCCACCTCTTGCAGGCACAGCACGTCGACGTCGTAGCGGCTCACCAACTCGGTCAGTTCGCCCGCTGCGGCGTGCTTGCGCAGGTTGTACGAGACGACAGTGATCATCGGAGTATCAGCCTATGACTAGAGTTCAAGAGTGGCTCCCAGGAAGAAGCTGCGGATGCCCCCGGCCCGCGTACTCGTCCCCGTGGGCATCGTGCTGGGACTCGTCGTCGTCCTCGTGCTCATCGGCGTCATCGGGAACGCCGTGACCCGGGGATTCGAGGCTCTCACGGCACGTGCTCCCGAGATGGGCACGACGGTGATCGCGCCGACGCAGGCGAAGGTCGCGGCGGCCGCTCGCGACCTCTCCGGCGAGCAGAAGGATGCCGCCGAGTACCTCGCGGCACAGCCAACCGCCTACTGGCTGACCCCCGAACAGGACCCCATCGGCACCGCGGGCGGAACCGTCCTCGACCTCATCTCGCAGGCGCGCGATCAGAGCCGATCGGTGGCGCTGGTGATCTACGGACTGCCCGGTCGCGACTGCGGCAACCACTCCTCCGGCGGGCTGTCGGAAGAGGACTACCCGATCTGGCTGCGCGAGATCGGCGCCGCCCTCGAGACCGCGCCGGACGTGCAGAAGATCGTCGTGCTCGAGCCCGACAGCATCGCGCTGTCACAGGAGTGCGGCAACGTCGCCGAGCGGGCGCGCCAGTTGAGCACGGCCGTCGACATCATCACCTCTCCGGACACCTGGATCTACATCGACGGCGGGCACAGCAACTGGCTGCCCCCGCAGCAGATGGCGGACCTGATCACCGAGATGGGGGTGATCGACCGCGTGCGGGGTTTCGCGACCAACGTCTCGAACTATCAGGCGCCCGCCGACGAGTTCGCGTATGCGGCATCCCTGTCGTCACTGCTCGGCGGCGCACACGCCGTCGTCGACACGTCGCGCAGCGGCGCGGCGACCTCCGGCGGGGAGTGGTGCAACCCGCCCGGACAGCTCGTGGGCGAGCCGGGCGGCTCGTTCCACGACGCGGTGGTCGACACCAACCTCTGGATCAAACCGCCCGGCGAGAGCGACGGCCAGTGCGGCGGCGGCCCCGCGGCCGGCGTCTACTGGCCCGAGGCGGGCGTCGAGCTGACGCAGGACGTCCGGTGAGTCGCCGTCATGATGCGCAAGCCTGTCACGTGCCGCTGTGTAGCATGAGGACCGACTTTCACACCGGAATCGGGGGCTACATCGATGAGTGATTCGATGTCGATGCATAAGACGGCGGTCATCGTCGAAGACGATCCCGACATCCGTCATCTCATCGTCGAGGTGCTCGAGGCCGCCGGATTCTCGACCGTCTCGGTCGGTAACGGCATCGACGGCGTGCGCGCCGTGCTCTCGTACCAGCCGCTCATCACGACCCTTGACGTGAACATGCCCGGGATCGACGGGTTCGAGGCGGCCCGCCGCATCCGGGCTCAGAGCGACACCTACATCATCATGATCACCGGTCTCGAAGAAGAGGCGGACGTCGTCCTCGGCCTCGGTGCGGGCGCCGACGAGTACGTCGTGAAGCCGTTCCGCCCGCGCGAACTGCGGGCCCGCGTCGAGTCGCTGCTGCGCCGCCCCCGGGCCACCGGCACGACCGTCGCCCAGGCGCCGCGCCAGGAGGCGACCGGACCGTCGTTCCCCGGCGCACGGCCCGCGGCCCCGCAGTACGACGCGGTCCCGACCTCTCCCGTCTTCGACGAGCGCATCATGACCCCGGTCTACAGCGAGCAGCCGCAGCAGGGGAACGCGGTGGTCCTGCCGCCGCAGATCGCTCCACAGCCGGGCGTACAGCAGCAGGGCGCGCCGCAGCAGGCGATGCCCCCGCAGGGTGCGCCGCAGTACGGCGAGCCGGCGCCGGTCGCGCATCCGGGCAACGCGGTGGCCCCGGCATCTGCTGTTCCGCCCGTGGGCGGTCCCGGGTGGACCGTGCACCGCGACCTCGCCGTGCACGCCGAGCACCGAGTCGTCCTCGTGGCGGGGCGCGAGCTGACCCTCACCCGCACGGAGTTCGACCTGCTCTCGACCCTCATGGAGTCGAAGCGGCGCGTGCGCAGCAAGGCCGACCTCACGCTCGTGCTGCGCGGGGAGTCCTACGTGACGAGCTACTTCGTCGGCGAGGCCGACAAGCGCGCCATCGAGGCGCACATGACCAACCTGCGCCGCAAGCTCGGCGACAACCCGAACAACCCGCGGTACATCGAGACCGTCCGCGGCGTGGGCTACCGCCTCACCTCCGAGACCGTCGCCGGCGCCTGACCGCGCGCCGCGCCGCGGCATCCGCTACCCCTGCGCGCGGATGC
This sequence comes from Microbacterium sp. NPDC077663, assembly GCF_044542795.1. Classification (NCBI taxonomy): domain Bacteria; kingdom Bacillati; phylum Actinomycetota; class Actinomycetes; order Micrococcales; family Microbacteriaceae; genus Microbacterium; species Microbacterium sp. NPDC077663. Next base: position 84,334 of record NZ_JBITVE010000002.1, read on the forward strand.
AATGGATGCCGCGCGACACCCCGCACCGTCGCGCGACCACCCGGCGTGTCGCCGAGGATCCATTGCATCCGTGAACGCGGCGCCGCGAACGACTGAAGCCCCCGGAGACATCCTCCGAGGGCTCTGTCGAGGCGGGGTCAGACCTTGTACCCCTGGTGGCGCTGGAACAGCTTGATGGCCATCGTGAGGGTCTGCAGCACCGTGACGACACCGACGATCGGCCAGCCGACCCAGAGGATCGCGGACTGGGTGATCGGGTCGAGCAGGTTCCAGATCACGGCGATCGCGATGGCGACGATGGCGAGGATGATGAACGGCGTCCAGTGGCCGAAGCTCACGCCACCCTTCTCGGCGCGCGCCTGCAGCGCCCAGTTGTCGACCTTCTTCTTCGAGAGGAATCGGGTCCACGACCTGATGAAGTGACTGATGCGGATCCACATGAAGATCTCGGCGGGGAACAGCAGCACGGCGAACGCGATGTCGCGCGAGTTCGACTTCTCCATCGCGCGCGCCATGCGGAAGTTCAGCCCGGCCGCGACGAGCGGCGGGATGAGCCACCACGGCGAGAACACGAAGGCGTTGATCGACAGCGAGGCGACGAGGAGCGTGAGGAACGCGACGCGGACGAAGAAGTTCGTCAGCATTGAGAACTGCTCGAACCAGCGCAGACGCAGGTTCGGGTGGAACGGCTGCCCCTTCGTGTCGCCGCGCTGACCCGGCCACATGAGCTCGATGGCGCCGTAGGTCCACTTGACCTGCTGCGCGTCGTACCCCTTGAGCGTGGTCATCCCACCGACATCCGCTCGTGCGAACGGGCTGATCTTGGTGAGGTATCCGGCCGACTTGATCTGCAGCGAGAGCAGCGAGTCCTCGACCTCGGAGTCCTTGACCCACGGCGAGTTCTGGTGGTTCTCCTTCATGACGTCGCGCAGGGCGGTCGTCGAGAAGATCGAGAACTGTCCGCCGAGGACGGCCATGTTGCGGCCGCGCAGCAGGTTCTGCATGTTGAAGGCCGCGAACTGCGTGCGCTGACCGGCGATCAGCCACTTGGCGATGAAGCCCTTGATGGGGCGGTCGTCGATCGTGTAGATCGCGGAGATGCCGCCGATGCGCGAGTCCGACACGGCCTCGTTCTCCAGGTACTCGACCGCGCGACGGTCGGCGGTCGTGTCGCCGTCGACACCGAGTAGGTAGTCGTACCCCTCGACGAGGGCGTAGCCGTAGTTGAGCGCACCGACCTTCTTGTCGGGGTTCTTGCCGATGTCGTGGACGAAGACCTCGGTGAACTGCAGTCCGAGCTCGGTCTCGACCTCGTGCGGGCCCGAGAACTCGGACGCGATCTTGACGGTGTCGTCCGAAGTGTTGTTGACGACGACGTGGATGACGTCGGGCACGCGGCTCTGCTCGAGGAGGGAGCGGATGACATCGGCGATCGACTCGGCCTCGTTGTAGGCCGGGACGACGCACCCGATCGTCGACCGGTGCACCGAGTGGTTCTCGAGGACCGAGGCGAAATCGTCGGCGAACTCGTCGACCGGGACGAGCTCGCCCGGACCACCGGGCGAGGCGGCGTAGCCGACCTGATCCGGCATCGCCTGCCAGGACCCCTGCGGAGCGACATCCTGCCACTGCGCCTGCGGCTCCTGCCACTGCTGCGCCGGCTGCTGCCACTGCTGTTGCACGGGCTGCGGCTGAACCGGCTGTGCGGGCTGCGCAGCCTGCTGCCACTGCGGCTGCTGCGCGGCCTGCCACGTGGGCTGCTGGCCCCACTGCGCGTCGTGCCCAGGCCACGCACCGGCCGGCGGCTGCGCCCCCGCGGGTTGCGCGGGCTGCCAGCCCTGTGGGCCGGGGATGTACGGACTCGTCACGTCGGTTCCTCGAACTGCATTCACGGAGTGGTGGGACCGCCGGTACCGGGGGTGGTGGTCCACCCGTCGGTACCCGTGGTTCCCTGGGAGCCGTCGTCCGACGACGTGCCGTCCGTTGCGCCCCCCGTGGACCCCTCGGTCTCTGTCTCACGAGGATAGATCGCAATCGGGATGACCGGGTAGACCGTCTGCTGCACGAACGACTTGTCGTCGTTGGCGGTGCCCTCGACCCAGACATCGAGCGCGAACTGCAGCGTGATGCCGTAGGTGTCCGGCGGCAGCTGGTTGATCGTCGTCTCGGGGACGAGCAGACCGCCCTGGTAGCTGTTGATCAGCAGGCCCTTGCTGGAACGGATCGTGTCGGTCGGCACGAGGGTGCGCGGGTCGGCGCTGAACTGGAACGGCGAGCTCACCTGGTTCGAGGCCTGCGCCGTCTGCGAGGAGATCGACACGTTCGACAGGTAGACACGACGCTTCTGCTTGAGCACCGCCTTCTCGTCGACGCGGGTGTCCTTGACGTTGACGGCGAAGCCGAAGGTCTTCGCGTTGTCGGGGTACCACTCGCGGGTGCGCTTGGAGTCGACGGCCCAGAAGTCGAGGATGATGTTGAGCCCGTCGGCGATCTCGTACGTCATCTGCACGGAGCCGTCGTAGGTGAACTGGGAGTCGAACGGCATCTCCACCGTGCCGGTCGCGGGCGTCGCGTTCGGCGCGGGAGTCGCGGCCACGTTCTGGCTCGTCCCCGAGATGGAGTTGAAGGCCTCGACGACCTGAGCACACCCCGACAGGGACAGCGCTGCCGCAGCGGCCAGGGCGACGACGCCGAGCCGGCGACGGGCGGTGGGACGGATGGACATTCGCGAACCTCGTTCGATGAGAAGGATGAAGGGCACCGGCGGCGGGGTTCGGGTCGCCGCCGCCAGTGCCACGTCCTCACCGTAGGGGCCAAAAGTCTCGCTCACCGGTGACTTCGCGAAGCCTCGCGCTGCTCTTTACCGGATCTTGAGGTTCTTGAGGTTCAGCCGGATGCCGCCTGCTGCGCGATCGCGACCGTCACGGTGTCGGTCGCCGTCTGCTTCGCGTACTCGTCGGCCTTGGGCTTGGTCTGCACGAGGAAGTCGTACGTGAACTGCAGGGTCACGTAGGTCGCCCCCTCGGGGACCTGGCCGACGTTGAAGGTCTGCGAGTAGCTGTAGGGCTTCAGGACCAGGTAGCCGTTCTTGACGCTGGCCGCGTCGACCTGCGGGTCGAGAGCGGGGAACGTCTCTTCGGCATTGGCCGGGACGGCGAGCATGGTGGCCTTCTGCAGGTACACCTTCTGGCCGTCGTTCGGGGTGATGGTGGTGAGCAGCGACAGGCTGACGGGCTTGACGGCGTTCGCCGTCCATCGGTCCATCCGCAGGTCCGACCAGTAGTTGACCGCGACGCTGACCGCACCGGCCTTCAAGTCGCGCTGGGTCGAACCGCTCGAGAGGTCGTTCTCGACGGGGGGCGCGACGACGACCGGGGGGCTCGACACCACGGGCGTGGCCGAGGGCGACGGACTCTGCAGCGCCCAGGGCGACGGGCCGCAGCCCGACAGCACGATGGCGCTCCCGACGACCGCTGCGGCAGCGGCCAGACGCATGGTACTCATCCGCATCATGACCCCTCCCTGCGGTGCCGTCAGTCTACAAGCGCGGATGCCGCGGTCCGCCCGCCGCCGATATGTCGAAGTGCGACACTGTTTACCTGATCGAAACCGGCTCTAGTTGTTGTTCCTGAGCGAATCCTGAATACTGGTGACGTCCAACCAACGAGGGGCGGTCGGTTGGATCTTTTCATGCCGTCCGAGCCTCGAACTCACGACGACCGAAAGAAGCACCATGAAGAACAAGATCAGCAAGGCGGCGGCGGCTCTCGCCATCGCCACCGCGGCGGTCTTCGCGGCTCCGGCCGTCGCGAGCGCCTACACCCCCTCCCCCGTTGTGGAGAGCGGTCCTGGGACCATCGCTCCCGGCGGCACCGGCACCTTCACGTTCGCGGACTTCCTCCCGGGTGAGGGTGTGCAGTTCACCCTCACCGGTGAGAACGGCGCCGGAGCGACTCTCGCGTTCGTCTCCTTCGCTGTCAGCTCAACCTCCACCACGAAGGATGCCGACGCAGACGGAAACGCTTCCGTCGAGGTCACCCTCCCGTCCAACGCATCCGGCGAGTACACGCTGGCCGCGGTGGGTCTCGAGAGCGGCACGTCCGCGTCGACCACCATCGGTGTCGCCGCAGCTGCCGGCGGCGACGGCGGTCCCGTCCTCGGTGAGACCGGTTTCGACGGTGACGCGCTCCTCGGCCTCTGGGTCGGCGGCGGCGTCCTCGTCCTCGCCGGTGCGAGCATCGCGGTCGCGACCTCGGTCCGCCGCACGCGTCGGGCATAAGGCACTCGCGAACCATCGCACGACGAAGAACCCCCGGGCCACGGTCCGGGGGTTCTTCGTCGTCCAGCGCCGCCGCTCAGTCGTCGGCGGCACCGAGCTCGCGTCGCGCACGCGTCTGCTCGGCGCGTGCCGCGAGCAGATCGTCAGCCGGGTAGCCCACCTCGGTGAGCGTCAACCCGCGGGCGGCCAGCACCTTCACCTCGTTCGTGCGGACGAGCTCATCCCGGATCTCCGCGACCCGGTCGATCCCGATCCGCCCCTCCCCGACCGCGACGCACGCGCCGACGAGGGCGCGCACCATGCTGTGGCAGAACGCATCCGCCTTCACCGAGGCGATGAGCACGCCGGACTCGTCGCGTCGCCACCCGTACTCGAGCAGTGTGCGGATCGTCGTCGCCTCTTCACGCGGCTTGCAGTAGGCCGCGAAGTCGTGCAGGCCGCGCAGGCTGCGAGCCGCGGCATCCATCGACGCCACATCCAGCGACGCGGCGACCCAGGTCGTGCGGCCTCGCTCGAGCGGGTCGTACCCGGTCACGCGGTCGGCGACGCGGTACGCGTACCGACGCCACACGGCCGAGAAGCGGGCGTCGAACCCCTCCGGCGCGACGCCCACGCGGCGAACGGCGACGTCCGGGTAGGGACCGAGCACCCCGTTGATGCGCGCGGCGAGCGCCTCGGGCTCGGGCCGACGCCCCGACAGCAGCCGGCGCTCCTGCGCGTCGGTGAGATCCAGGTGCGCGACCTGCGCCGAGGCGTGCACCCCGGCATCCGTCCGACCGGCGACGACCAGCCGCGGATCTCCGCCGAGGATGCGGGCGATCGCCGCTTCGAGCGTCCCCTGCACGGTCCGCAGACCCGGCTGCCGCGCCCAGCCTCGGAAGTCGGTGCCGTCGTAGGCGAGATCGATCCGCAGGCGCACGGTGTCAGCCTATCCGCGCCGGTCAGACCGCCGCGTCGACCTCCGACCGCACGGGCGGGTCGGCGCCCTCGCGCGACACGGTGATGCCGGCGGTGACGGCGGCACGGCGGAGCGCGCGCTGCAGGGCGGCGGCGTCGCCGGCCAGCAGGTCGGCATCGTCGACGAGGCTCGTGATGAGGCTCGCCATGAAGGCGTCGCCCGCGCCGATCGTGTCGGCGACCTCGACGGCGAGGGGCGCGACCTCGACGAGACCCGAGGCTCCGAGACCGAGAGCTCCCTCACCGCCTCGTGTCATCACGACGATCCGCGGGCCGAGTGCCGCGATGGTCTCGAGAACCTGCGCCGCGGGAACGCCCGGGTAGAGCGCCTCGGCATCCTCGTCGCTGAGCTTCACCAGCGTCGCGGCAGCGAACGCGCGCTCGGCGACCGGCAGCGGGTCGGCGCCCACGAGAGCCGGCCGCACGTTCGGGTCGACAGTCACGATCGTGCCCGCCTGCCGAGCCCGTCCCAGGGTCGACAGCGCGACTTCTCCCCCAGGCTGCAGGAACAGCGCGATCGACCCCGAATGGACAAGGGATGCCGTCGCTGCCGCCTCCGCTGCCGCCTCCGCGTCGAGCTCCCACACGATGTCGAACTCGTAGGCGGCTGAGCCGTCGGCGCGCAGCCGCGCACGAGCGGTCGAGGTCGCGGCATCCGTCCACGAGGCATCGTGGACGGATGCACCCGACGCGCCCACCTGGTCGGCGATGCGCCGTCCGCGGTCGTCGCGACCGAGGCGTGTCAGCAGCGTCGCCGGCACGTCCTGCCGTGCGATGCCGACCGCGACGTTGGCGGGGCTGCCGCCGACGAACTCGACGTCACCGCCCTCGCGCTCGACAATGTCGATGAGCGCCTCGCCGATGACGAGGACGGAGGGCCGAGAGGTCATGCCCTCACTTTCGCACGTCGCCCGCGGGCGCGCACATCGATGTCACCGCACGACGGCCGTCACCTTACGACGGCCGTCACCGTGGGCAGGTGCGAAAGGAGCTCCTGACTGATCGACCCGAGGAGGAACCGCGCGATCGCTCCGCGGCCGTGAGTGCCGACGACGACCATGCGCGCGTCGGCCGCGATGCCCGCGAGCACCTGCGAGGGATAGCCGCGCTCCACACGACGGACGATCCGCAGGTCGGGGTAGCGCGACGACAGTCCGGCGACCGAGAGCGCCAGCACCTCCTCGGCCGTCGACTGCATGTTCGCGAGGTACAGGTCGGGGTAGACCTCCATCGCGTTCCGCGGCGTGTGCACCGGGGTCCACACGTTGACGGCGATGAGCGGCTCTCCGAGGCGATCGGCCTCCGCGGCGGCGAACTCGATCGCGTGCTCCGACACGTCCGAGCCGTCGATGCCGACGACGACCCCCATGCCCTCGCCGAGGTCCCGGTCGGGTATGACGACGACGGGGCACTTCGCGCCCGCCGCGATCCGGATGCCGTGGACCCCGCGCGCCGGCCCCGTGCCCGGTCCGCGGTAGTCGCTGCCGATGACGAGCAACGCCGCGCCGGCGGCGGCATCGATCAGCTTCGTGACAGGGTTGCCGGATTCGACCCGCGTCGACGCCGACACACCGGCATCCCTCACCCGTGCCGCCTCGCCGTCGAGCAGCTGCTGCGTGGCGGTCTGCGCCGCGCCGAGCACCTCCGCCTCGCCGACCGCTCCCACCGCACCGCCGACGACCGACACGAGCTCGACCGACTGACGCCGACGCGCGGCGCGATCGATCGCCCAGTCCACCGCGCGACGCGAGACGGGAGCGCCCGTCACTCCGACGATGATGTTCCCAGTCATGCTGCACGTCCCTTCTGGGGGCGATGCGCCTGCCGGATCGCGGTGACGTCTGCGGCGCTCGTCCGTGTCTCGGTGATGCCAACCTATCCGGCAGCGGGCGGGGCGGGAAGAGGCGGGCCCGTCCAGGATGCCGACCTAGACTGGATGCCGCGAACCGCCCACTCGCCCTCGACCTCCCCCGCTGCCCCGACATGACTCGACCTCCTTCCGCGCGCCTGTCAGGCCTCGACGGACTCCGCGCCGTCGCCGTGCTGCTCGTCGTCGTCTATCACCTGTTCCCGGCCCTCCCCGCCGGGTTCCTCGGCGTCGACGTGTTCTTCGTGCTCTCGGGCTTCCTCATCACCACCCTCCTCCTGCGCGAGCGGAAGGCGCACGGACGCATCGGTCTCGTGGACTTCTGGCGGCGCCGTGCCCGGCGTCTCCTGCCCTCGATCGGAGTCGTCGTCCTCGTGGCCGCCTCGCTCGCCTGGATGGTCGGTGGCGACATCCTCGTCGGCCTCGGCGGGCAGCTTCTGGGCGCAGCGACCTTCTCGTACAACTGGGTCGCCGTCGCGAACGGGTCGTCGTACTTCGGCGGAGGTCTCGACTCCTCCGCCCCCGAACTGCTCCGCAACCTCTGGTCGCTCGCCGTCGAGGAGCAGTTCTACCTGCTGTGGCCGCTGCTGCTCCCCCTCGTCCTGCGGCTGCGTCGCGGCCGCGCGACGGTCGCAGTCGGGTTGGCTGCGGCATCCGCTGTCGTCGCGGTGCTGCTCTCGGGCGACGGGGCGACGCGGGTGTACTACGGCACCGACACGCACGCCTTCGGGCTGCTGCTCGGCGTCGCGCTCGCCTTCGCCCGGCCGGCCGAGCGCGGGCGCGGGGTGCCCGCTGTCGTCGGCGGCGCTGCCCTCGCGAGCATCGTCGCCCTCGCGTTCGTGACCCCGGGCGACGGGGTGGAGACCTTCCCGGGGCTGCTGGTCGCGGCATCCGTCCTCACCGTGGTCGCCATCGCGGGCGCCGTGCGCCCGGGCTCGCGCCTCGGACGCGCGCTGGACGCCGCGCCGCTGCGATGGATCGGGGAACGCTCCTTCGGGATCTACCTCTGGCACTGGCCGCTCGTGGTGATCCTGACGGTCGCGACCACGCGCTCGTCACCCGACGTCGCCGTGCCGCTCGAGGTCGCTCTGCTCACCCTGGCCCTCACCCTCCTCGCCGCGGAGGTGTCGTTCCGCTTCATCGAGCAGCCGGTGCGCCGGCTGGGCTTCCGCGCGTCGCTTCTCACCGTCGGCCGGGCGTTCCGCGGGGGTCCGGTGCGCCGCCTCGCCGCGACGACCGCGATCGCCGCCGGCGTCCTCGTCGCCGCCGGCACCACGGCGGCCGTCGCCGACGCGCCCCCGATGGCCTCGAGCGAAGCCGCCGTCCGCGACGGGCGCGCCGCCCTCGACGCGGCATCCGCTCGTTCGCATCACGCGACGCTGCCCGGCGTCGCCGTCCGCAGCGACGGTGCCGTCCTGCGGCCCGAATGCCCGTCCGCGCACCTGAGCGACGACGACGGGCTCTGCGCGCCGCCGGACGGCCGCCCCGCGCCTCCCGCCGAGATCCGCGTCGCGGGCGCCCGGGTGACCGCCGTGGGCGACTCGGTGATGCTCGCCTCGGCCGGAGGATTGCTCGACCGGATGCCGGGCGCCGAGATCGACGCGAAGGTCTCACGGTCGATGGGTGCCGGTGTCGCCGTCGTCGATCGTCTCGCCGCACAGGGACAACTGCGCGACTACGTCGTCGTCGGGCTCGGAACAAACGGACCGGTCGATCCCGACGACCTGGCCCGGCTGAAGAAGGATGTCGGTCCGAACCGCACCCTCGTCCTCGTGACCGCCCACGCTCCGCGCGACTGGATCCCGGGCGTGAACGAGGAGCTGGAGTCCTTCACCGCGCACACGCCCGGCGTCGCGATCGCCGACTGGTCGGGGGCGATCGCCGGTCACGAGGACCTGCTGGCGGGCGACGGCATCCACCCCGGCGCCCGAGGCGGGCAGCGATACGCCGACACGGTCGCCGAGGCGATCGACAGCGTCGAGAACGGCCGTGCGCAGCTCCGCTACCGCGTCGAGCTCGCCCAGTGGGCCGTCGCCAAGGCGTTCGGCTCCCCGCGCTGAGGCCGCCGTCCCGCCGGGAGGCGCGCGGCGGCGCCGCCTCGTCCGCCCTGGACCGGTGCCCGCATCATGTGCTCGCGACGAGAACACACGTCGCGACCCGTACGCAGCGTGTGTCCTCGTTCCGAGCACATGATGTCGACGCAGGGGCGAAGCCGGAGACGCGTCGCGCGGGCACGAGAAAGGGCCCGCCCCGAAACGGGGGCGGGCCCTCGGATTCCCTCCGGGGAGGGAGCCTTACTTGGCCTCTTCGGCCTTCTCGTCCTCGGACGCGACGGCGTCCTCGGCGGTGGCTTCGGCAGCGGCGCCCTCCTCGGGCGACTCGGCACCGGCGTCAGCGGCGTCCTCAGCGGGCGTCTCGACCTCGGTCTCCTCGGCAGCGGGCTCCTCGGCGGCCGGCGCAGCGGCAGCCGGAGCAGCCTTCTTCGACGACTTCGCCTTCGGGGTGACGGGCTCGAGGACGAGCTCGATCACGGCCATGGGGGCGTTGTCGCCCTTGCGGTTGCCGACCTTCGTGATGCGGGTGTAGCCACCCTCACGCTCGGCGACCAGCGGCGCGATCTCGGCGAAGAGCTCGTGCACGACGCTCTTGTCGCCGATGACCGACAGGACGCGGCGGCGTGCGTGCAGGTCGCCGCGCTTGGCGAACGTCACCAGGCGCTCGGCGAACGGACGCAGACGCTTGGCCTTGGTCTCGGTCGTGGTGATCGACTTGTGCGTGAACAGCGCGGCAGCGAGGTTCGCAAGCAGAAGACGCTCGTGGGCGGGGCCGCCACCGAGGCGGGCACCCTTCGTGGGCTTGGGCATGTCAATTACTCCTGGAAAGAAATTCAGTCAGTGGACCGGGGCGAACCGGAGTCCGATCAGACGGTCTCGTCGTCGTAGCCGCCGTAGAAGTGCGCACCGTCGAACCCGGGGACCGAGTCCTTCAGCGACAGACCGAGCGAGACGAGCTTGTCCTTGACCTCGTCGACCGACTTCTGACCGAAGTTGCGGATGTTCATGAGCTGCGTCTCCGAGAGGGCGACGAGCTCGGACACCGTGTTGATGCCCTCGCGCTTGAGGCAGTTGTACGACCGGACCGACAGGTCGAGGTCCTCGATCGGCATCGAGAGCTCGTTGGTCAGGACCTCGGCGACCGGCGCAGGGCCGATCTCGATGCCCTCGGCCTCGACGTTCAGCTCGCGGGCGAGACCGAACAGCTCGACCAGCGTGCGACCGGCCGAGGCGACGGCGTCGCGGGGGCTGATCGAGGACTTGGTCTCGACATCCAGGACGAGCTTGTCGAAGTCGGTGCGCTCACCGGCACGGGTGGCGTCGACGCGGTAGCTGACCTTGAGGACGGGCGAGTAGATCGAGTCGATCGGGATCTGACCGGCCTCGGCGTACTCGTTGCGGTTCTGCGTGGCCGAGACGTAGCCGCGGCCGCGCTCGATCGTCAGCTCGAGCTCGAACTTCGCCGAATCGTTGAGCGTCGCGATGACCAGCTCGGGGTTGTGGACCTCGACACCCGCGGGAGCGGAGATGTCGGCGGCCGTGACCTCGCCGGCGCCCGTCTTGCGCAGGTAGGCGGTGATGGGCTCGTCGCGCTCGCTGGAGACCACCAGCTGCTTGATGTTGAGGATGATCTCGGTGACATCCTCCTTGACACCCGGGACGGTGCTGAACTCGTGCAGCACGCCGTCGATGCGGATGCTGGTGACCGCGGCACCCGGAATCGACGACAGCAGGCTGCGGCGCAGCGCGTTGCCGATCGTGTAGCCGAAGCCCGGCTCGAGGGGCTCGATGACGAATCGGCTACGGAAGTCGCCGACCTTCTCCTCGGTCAGAGTGGGACGCTGTGCAATGAGCACTATGTGTTCCTTTCAGTCACGTGACCGCTATATGACACGTGCAGTTGGTGAAGTGTTGAGTTGTGTCCGGGATGCCGGGGCGCGACGCACGTCGCCACCCCCGGCATCCGTCGAGGATCAGACGCGGCGGCGCTTCGGGGGGCGGCAGCCGTTGTGTGCCTGGGGCGTGACGTCCTGGATCGAGCCGACCTCGAGGCCGGCAGCGGTCAGCGAACGGATCGCGGTCTCGCGGCCCGAGCCGGGGCCCTTGACGAAGACGTCGACCTTCTTGACGCCGTGCTCCTGCGCCTGACGCGCAGCGGACTCGGCGGCCATGCCGGCAGCGTACGGGGTCGACTTGCGCGAGCCCTTGAAGCCGACGCCACCCGAGGAAGCCCAGCTGATGACCGCACCCGAGGGGTCGGTGATCGAGACGATCGTGTTGTTGAACGTCGACTTGATGTGGGCCTGGCCCAGCGCGATGTTCTTCTTCTCCTTGCGGCGCGGCTTGCGCGCAGCGGACTTGGCCTGTGCCATGTGAGTGTTCTCCTAAACCTGTGGCGGCCGCGCTTTAGCGCGCCTTCTTCTTGCCGGCGACGGTGCGCTTGGGACCCTTGCGGGTACGCGCGTTGGTCTTCGTGCGCTGGCCGCGCACGGGCAGGCCGCGACGGTGGCGGATACCCTCGTACGAGCCGATCTCGACCTTGCGGCGGATGTCTGCGGCGACCTCGCGGCGCAGGTCACCCTCCACCTTGTAGGTGCCTTCGATGTGGTCGCGGAGGGCGACCAGCTGCTCGTCGGTGAGGTCCTTGACGCGGATCGACTCGTCGATGCCGGTCGAGCTGAGGATCTCGACGGAGCGGGTACGGCCGATGCCGTAGATGTAGGTGAGGGCGATCACCACGCGCTTGTCGCGCGGGATGTCAACGCCGGCAAGACGTGCCATGCGATGTCTCCTAGGAGTCAGTGGAGGTGTGGAGCAGGATCGGTGCCCGGGCCTCCGACCCGAGGTGTCCCCCGCTGAGCGGGTTCTGATCCTGCCGAGATGTGTTCAGTTGTGAGCCTGCGAGGCCGCGCCGGGGCGCGGCATCCCATCAGCCCTGGCGCTGCTTGTGACGCGGGTTCGACTTGCAGATGACCATGACGCGACCGTGGCGACGGATGACCTTGCAGTGGTCGCAGATGGGCTTGACGGAGGGGTTGACCTTCATGATTTTCCTGATTCGCTGTCTTCGCCGACGCACACGGGTGTGCGGGGCGTTACTTCTCGACCGGTCTCAGCGGTAGCGGTAGACGATGCGACCGCGCGTGAGGTCGTAAGGCGAGAGCTCCACGACGACGCGGTCTTCGGGGATGATGCGGATGTAGTTCTGCCGCATCTTTCCGGAGATCGTGGCCAGGACCTTGTGACCGTTGCTCAGCTCGACGCGGAACATCGCGTTCGGGAGAGCCTCGGAGATCACACCCTCGATCTCGATGACACCGTCTTTCTTCGCCATACGCTCGCTTACAGTTGGCAGACCGGTCGGTCTGCGGTGAGTGGGGATTGTGGTGACACGCCGAAACAGGCGCAACGCACCAAAGATTTAGTGTACGTGATATCGGGACGACCCGCCACTCTGCGTGTCGCCTGCGTGCTCAGCCCGCGGACAGTCGCGAGAGGATGTCGGCCTGCGGGTCGTAGGTGACCGGGACGAGCTCGTCGTTCACGAGGAGGGTGGGGGTTCCCGTGGCACCCTCGGGCAGCTCCTGCGACTGGGCGAAGCTGACGTACTCGTGGTCCGTGATCGACTTCTCGAGATCCGCGGTCATGTCGACACCGGCATCTTTCGCGATCTGGATGAGTTCGTCGTCGGTCAGTCCGGGGGTCTGCTCCTCGGGCCGGTTGTCCCACAGCGCCCGGAAGAAGGCGTAGGCGTTGTCGGGGTCGGCCTCGGCGACGGCGTACATGGCGGATGCCGCACGGCTCGAGTACTCCGAGCCCTGCGAGAGCCGGTCGAGGATCGTGACCGGGTGCACCTCGAGCGTGATGCTGCCGTCGTCGACGAGACCCGAGATCGTCTTGCCCTCGGTCTCCTCGAACTGACCGCAGTAGGGGCACATGAAGTCGACGTAGGTCGCGACCTTGTCGGGACCGTCACCGAAGGTGATCGCTCCGGTCTCGCGGTTGATGCCGCTGGCCTGCGGGACGGGACCGGGGTCCGACGCCTGGGAGTTCAGCACCGCGACGACCGCGACGACACCCGCCAGGACCGCGACCACGGCGACACTGACCCAGATCGCGAACCAGTTGGTCTTGCCGGTGGCCGTCGCCATGTGCGTGTCCTCCTCAGGAGATCGGTGTGGGGGTGATGCCGAAGGCCGCGAGTCCCGCGGCGCCGCCGTCGGGGGCGGTCAGCACCCAGATGCCTCCATCGTGCACCGCGACGCTATGTTCCCAATGGGAGCCGTCCTCGCCGTCGACGGTGCTGACGGTCCAGTCGTCGTCCTCGACCAGGGTCGACTCGTCTCCGGCCACGATCATGGGCTCGATCGCGACGCACAGCCCCGGTCGCACCTCCGGGCCGAGGTCCGCGACGCGGTAGTTGAAGACGGTCGGGCCCTCGTGCATCTTGCGGCCGATCCCGTGACCGACGTAGTCACGGAGGATGCCGTACCCCTCCCCCGACGCCTCGACGTAGGTCTGCACCGCGTCGCCGATCTCGCCGACGCGCGAAGCCGACGCGAGCGCGGCGATCCCGGCCCACAGCGACCCCTCGGTCACATCCGACAGCCGTTGACGACGCTCGACGAGCTCGGGCCGGTCAGGGTCGGGCACGACGATCGTGATGGCCGAATCACCGTTCCACCCGTCGAACTGCGCACCGCAGTCGATGGACACGATGTCGCCGGGCTGCAGGACCCGGTCACCGGGGATGCCGTGGACGACCTCCTGGTTCACCGAGATGCAGGTCGTGTGGTGGTACCCGCGGACCAGCTGGAAGTTCGACTCCGCTCCGCGGGCGAGGATCGTCCGCTCCGCGATGGCGTCCAGCTCCGCGGTCGTCACGCCGGCTCGGACAGCCGGACGCACGGCGTCGAGGGCCGCGGCGGTGATGAGCCCCGGTTCGACCATCGCACGCAGCTGCGCGGGTGTCTTGTAGATGGAGCGCCCGAAGACCATCAGGCGGAGATGCCGCGCGCCGCGAGCGCTGCGGTGATGCGCGCGGTGATCTCATCGAGCGATCCGACACCGTCGATCTCGTCGACGATCCCCCGCTCGCGGTACACGTCGAGGATCGGCGCCGTCTCGGATTCGTAGATCGAGAGTCGCTTCGCGATCGACTCCTCGTTGTCGTCGGCGCGGCCCTGCTCCGCAGCGCGACGCGAGAGGCGCGCGATCGACTCGTCTCGCGGGACCGACAGCTCGATGACCGCCGTCAGCGGCTCGCCGCGCCCGTCCAGGAACGCGTCGAGGTGGCCGACCTGCGCGAGGTTGCGCGGATACCCGTCGAGGAGGAAGCCGTGCGCGGCATCCTCTTGCGACAGGCGGTCGCGGACGATCTCGCTCGTCAGCTCGTCGGGCACGAGGTCGCCGGCGTCGATGATCGCCTTGACCTTGAGGCCGAGCTCGGTGCCGTCCTTGACGTTCGCGCGGAAGACGTCGCCGGTGGAGACCGTGGGGATGCCGAGCAGATCGGCGATCCGCGCCCCCTGCGTCCCCTTGCCCGAGCCCTGCGGGCCGATGATCAGGAGGCGGGCGGGGGTCTGCGTCATCGGAGGAGTCCTTCGTAGTGGCGCTGCTGGAGCTGGGCGTCGATCTGCTTCACCGTCTCGAGACCCACACCGACGATGATGAGGATCGAGGCACCACCGAACGGGAAGTTCTGGTTGGCACCCACCGTCGCGAGGGCCAGGAGCGGAAGCAGGGCGATGAGGCCCAGGTAGATGGAACCCGGCAGGGTGATGCGGGTGAGGACGTAGTCGAGGTACTCCGCGGTGGGACGACCCGCACGGATGCCGGGGATGAACCCGCCGTACTTCTTCATGTTGTCGGCGACCTCGACGGGGTTGAACGTGATCGCGACGTAGAAGTAGGTGAACCCGATGATGAGCAGGAAGTACACCGCCATGTAGAGCGGGTGGTCACCGTTCACGAAGTTCGCCTGGATCCACGAGACCCAGCCGGGAACGCTTCCGTCCGCTGCCGGGTTGGCGTTGAACTGAGCGATCAGCGCCGGGATGTAGAGCAGCGACGACGCGAAGATGACGGGCACGACACCGGCCATGTTGACCTTGATCGGGATGTACGTGTTGCTGCCGCCGAGGGTGCGTCGGCCGACCATGCGCTTGGCGTACTGCACCGGGATGCGCCGCTGCGACTGCTCGACGAAGACGACCAGGGCGACGGTCGCGATGCCGACGGCGAGCACGAGGAGGAAGATCTCGAAGCTGCGGGCGACGGCGATGCTCCACAGCGCCGACGGGAAGGTCGCCGCGATGGAGGTGAAGATGAGGAGCGACATGCCGTTGCCGATGCCGCGCTCGGTGACGAGCTCGGCCATCCACATGATCAGGCCCGTACCGGCGGTCAGCGTGACGATCATGAGGAGCTGTGCCCACCAGGCCTCGTCGGTGAGGAGCTGCTGGCACTCGGCGACGCCGGTGATGCCGAAGAGCTGACCCGAACGGGCGACGGTCACGAGGGTCGTCGACTGCAGCAGAGCCAGCGCGATCGTCAGGTAACGGGTGTACTGGGTGAGCTTGGCCTGGCCGGCCTGACCCTCCTTGTAGAGGGTCTCGAAGTGAGGGATCACCACGCGGAGGAGCTGCACGATGATCGTGCCGGTGATGTAGGGCATGACGCCGAGCGCGAAGATCGACAGCTGCAGCAGCGCACCGCCCGAGAACAGGTTCACCAGCGAGAGCAGGCCCTCGGTCGACCCGGACTGGTCGAGGCAGGTCTTCACGTTCGGGAAGTCCACGAACGGAGCCGGGATGTGCGCGCCGAATCGGTAGATGGCGATGATGCCGAGCGTGAAACCGATCTTCCGACGGAGATCCGGAGTGCGGAAGACCCGCGCGATGGCGCTGAACAAAGGGATTTCCTCCAGTGGGATGCCGGGCGCGCCGGGGCACGCCGCATTCCAACATACGGCAACAGGGGCCGGAGGTTACCCTCCGGCCCCTGGCACGTGATTACTTGATCGAACCGCCGGCGGCAACGATCTTCTGCTCGGCCGAACCCGAGACCTTGTCGACGGAGACCGTCAGCGCGACCGAGATGTCGCCGGTGCCGAGCACCTTGACCTTCTCGTTCTTGCGCACGGCTCCCTTGGCGACGAGGTCGGTCACGGTGACGTCGCCACCGTTGGGGTACAGCTCCGCGAGCTTGTCGAGGTTGACCACCTGGTACTCGACGCGGAACGGGTTCTTGAACCCGCGCAGCTTCGGCGTACGCATGTGGAGGGGCATCTGCCCACCCTCGAAGCCCACCTTGACCTGGTAACGAGCCTTCGTACCCTTGGTACCGCGGCCCGACGTCTTACCCTTCGAGCCCTCACCGCGACCGACACGGGTCTTCGCGACGTTGGCACCGGGGACCGGACGCAGGTGGTGGACCTTCAGCACGCCGGGGCGCGCCGCATCCTTCTTCGGGGCAGCCTTTTCGGCGGCGGGCTTTGCCGCAGCCTTCCGGGTTGCCGGCTTCTTGGCCTTGGGCTCGACGGTCTCGACCGTCTCGTCCTTCTTCTCAGCCATCAGTCGATCTCCTCAACCTTCACGAGGTGCGCGACGGTCTTGATGTACCCGCGCGTCTGCGCGTCATCGGGACGAACGACGGAGTCGTTGATCCGCTTCAGACCGAGCGAACGCAGCGTGTCACGCTGGTTCTGCTTCTCGCTCACCTTGGACTTGACCTGGGTCACCTTCAGACGAGCAGCCATCATGCACCCACCTTTGCAGCCTTGGCAGCGTCAGCCTCGGCACGGACCAGACGCGCGGGGGCGACCTGGTCGAAGTCGAGACCACGACGCGCAGCGACGGCGCGCGGCTCTTCGAGCTGCTTCAGCGCTGCGACGGTCGCGTGCACGATGTTGATCGTGTTCGACGAACCCAGCGACTTCGACAGCACATCGTGGATGCCGGCGCACTCGAGGACGGCGCGAACCGGACCACCGGCGATGACACCGGTACCGGCAGCGGCCGGACGCAGCAGCACGACACCGGCAGCAGCCTCACCCTGGACGGGGTGCGGGATGCTGGAGCCGACGCGCGGCACGCGGAAGAAGTTGCGCTTGGCCTCCTCGACACCCTTCGAGATGGCGAGGGGGACCTCACGCGCCTTGCCGTAGCCGACGCCGACGAGGCCGTTGCCGTCGCCCACGACGACGAGCGCCGTGAAGCTGAACCGGCGACCACCCTTGACGACCTTCGACACGCGGTTGATCGTGACGACGCGCTCCAGGAACTGGTTGTCGCCCCGGTCACGCGAGTTGCGGTCGCGGGTCTGGCTGCGCTCGCGGCCACCGCGGCGCGGCTCGCGCTCGCGCTCGGCGGGCGCCTCGGCCGTAGCCGCAGCCGCAGCGGGCTGCTCGGTCGCGGTCACTTCGTTCTCCTTGTT
Organism: Microbacterium sp. NPDC077663; assembly: GCF_044542795.1. NCBI lineage: Bacteria > Bacillati > Actinomycetota > Actinomycetes > Micrococcales > Microbacteriaceae > Microbacterium > Microbacterium sp. NPDC077663. The sequence goes on from NZ_JBITVE010000002.1 coordinate 101,927, forward strand.
CTCGGTCACAGGTTCAGACCTCCTTCGCGAGCGCCGTCGGCGATCGCAGCGACGCGGCCCGCGTAGCGGTTACCGCCGCGGTCGAACACGACCGTGTCGATGCCGGCAGCCTTCGCACGCTCAGCGACGAGTTCGCCGACCTTGCGGGCCTTGGCGGTCTTGTCACCCTCGAACGTGCGCAGGTCGACCTCGAGGGTGGAGGCCGATGCGACGGTGAAGCCCTTGCTGTCGTCGACCAGCTGGACGAAGACGTGGCGGGCGGAGCGGGTCACGACGAGACGCGGACGCGCCTCGGTGCCCACGATCTTCTTGCGAAGACGGGCGTGACGACGCGAACGTGCGTCGGACTTCGACTTGAGAGCCATGGTTACTTACCACTCTTTCCGGCCTTGCGGCGAACGACCTCGCCCGCGTACCGCACACCCTTGCCCTTGTACGGCTCGGGCTTGCGGATCTTGCGGATGTTGGCAGCTGCCTCGCCGACGGCCTGCTTCGAGATACCGGCGACGGTCACCTTGTTGTTGCCCTCGACGGTGAGCGTGATGCCCGCCGGAGCCTCGACCAGAACCGGGTGCGAGAAGCCGAGCGCGAACTCGACCGCCGTGCCCTTCTGGGCGACGCGATAACCGGTGCCGACGACCTCGAGGCCCTTGGTGTAGCCCTGGGTCACGCCGATGATGTTGTTGTTGATGAGGGTGCGGGTGAGCCCGTGGAGAGCACGCGACTCGCGCTCGTCGTCGGGGCGGGAGACCAGAACCTGGTTCTCCTCGACCTTGACCTCGATGGGCTGTGCCACGGTGAGCGACAGCTCACCCTTGGGGCCCTTGACGGCGACGTCCTGGCCGGAGACCGTGACGGTCACACCGGCGGGGATGTCGATGGGAAGACGTCCAATACGCGACATGTCAGATCACCACACGTAGGCGAGGACTTCCCCGCCGACGCCCTTCTGCTCGGCCTGGCGGTCCGTGAGGAGGCCAGAGGAGGTGGACAGGATCGCGACACCGAGGCCACCGAGGACCTTGGGAAGCTCGTTCGACTTCGCGTACACGCGGAGGCCGGGCTTCGAGACGCGCTTGATGCCGGCGATCGACCGCTCGCGGTTCGGGCCGTACTTCAGGGTCAGAGTGAGGGTCTGGCCGACACGGGCGTCGGAGACCTCCCAGCCGGAGATGTAGCCCTCCTGCTGGAGGATCTCGGCGATGTGCGTCTTGAGCTTCGAGCTCGGCAGCGCGACGGAGTCGTGCTGCGCCGAGTTCGCGTTGCGCAGACGGGTCAGCATGTCTGCGACCGGGTCTGTCATCGTCATAAGTGTGTTCCTTTAGTCATGAGGTTTCGACTGCCGTTACACGACAGGCGACCTTCTATGAATGAGCGATATTCAGTTGTGCAGTCGTTCGGCCCCGGAGCACGCCCCGAGGCCGAACGATCGATCTTATCGGATCACGCCTGAGCGTCGGCCGACTTGAACGGGAAGCCCAGGTGCTTCAGGAGCGCCCGACCCTCGTCATCCGTCTTGGCCGTCGTGACGATCGTGATGTCGAAACCGCGGACGCGGTCGATCTTGTCCTGGTTGATCTCGTGGAACACGGACTGCTCCTGGAGACCGAAGGTGTAGTTGCCGTTGCCGTCGAACTGCGTGGCCGACAGTCCGCGGAAGTCGCGGATGCGGGGCAGAGCGAGGTTGACGAGACGGTCGACGAACTCCCACGCGCGGTCACCGCGAAGGGTGACGTGGGCACCGATGGCCTGGCCCTCGCGCAGCTTGAACTGCGCGATGGACTTGCGGGCCTTGGTGACGACCGGCTTCTGGCCGGTGATCTTGGTGAGGTCGTCGACCGCACCATCGATCACCTTGCTGTCGCGCGCAGCCTCACCGACACCGGTGTTGACGACGACCTTGACGAGACCGGGGATCTGCATGACGTTCGCGTAACCGAACTCCTCCTGCAGGGCCTTCTTGATCTCGGCCTGGTACTTCTGCTTCAGGCGGGGCTGGATCTTGCCAGCCACCGCGGCAGTTGCGTTGCTCATGTTCAGAGGTCCTTGCCGCTCTTCTTGGCGTAGCGGACGCGGACGGTGCGCTTGACGCCGTCCTTCGTCTGCTCCTCGACGCGACGGCCGACACGGGTCGGCTTCTTCGTCGACGGATCGACGATCGCCACGTTGGAGATGTGGATCGGGGCTTCCATCGTCTCGATGCCGCCCGTCTTGGTGCCGCGCTGCGACTGGCCGACGCGGGTGTGCTTGGTGACGTAGTTCACGCCCTCCACGACCACGCGGTTCTGCTCGACGAGGACCTCGAGGACCTTGCCCTGCTTGCCGCGGTCGCCGCCCTTGTCCTGCTTACGGCCACTGATGACCTGAACCAGGTCACCCTTCTTGATGTGCGCCATGATCAGATGACCTCCGGTGCCAGCGAGACGATCTTCATGAACTTCTTGTCGCGAAGCTCACGGCCGACCGGGCCGAAGATGCGGGTGCCGCGGGGCTCCCCGTCGTTCTTCAGGATGACGGCGGCGTTCTCGTCGAACTTGATGTACGAACCGTCGGGACGACGGGTCGACTTGACGGTGCGGACGATGACGGCCTTGACCACATCGCCCTTCTTGACGTTGCCGCCCGGGATCGCGTCCTTGACGGTCGCCACGATGACATCCCCGACACCCGCGTAGCGGCGGTTGGACCCACCGAGCACACGGATCGTGAGGAGCTCCTTGGCGCCGGTGTTGTCGGCGACCTTCAGGCGAGACTCGTTCTGGATCATTGCTTACTTCGCCTTCTCGAGAATCTCGACCAGGCGCCAGCGCTTGGTGGCGCTGAGCGGACGGGTCTCGTTGATGAGGACGAGGTCGCCGATGCCGGCGGTGTTCTGCTCGTCGTGAGCCTTCACCTTCGACGTGCGGCGGATGACCTTGCCGTAGAGGGGGTGCTTCACGCGGTCCTCGACCTCGACGACGATCGTCTTGTCCATCTTGTCGCTGACGACGTAGCCACGGCGGGCCTTGCGGTACCCACGGGCGTTGACGTCGCGGACGTCGTGCTCGGCGGACTCGTGACCGGCGGCCACGGGCGCCGCAGCGGCATCCTTCTTCTCAGCCATCACTCGGCCTCTTCCTTCGCGGCCTCAGCGGACTCGTCCGCCTTCTTGGCCTTGCTCTTCTTCGCCTTGGTGGCCGTCTCGACCGGGGCGGGGGTGGCACGGATGCCGAGCTCCCGCTCGCGGATGACGGTGTAGAGCCGCGCGATGTCGCGCTTGACCGCACGGATGCGGCCGTGGCTCTCGAGCTGGCCGGTGGCCGACTGGAAGCGCAAGTTGAACAGCTCTTCCTTGGCCTTGCGCAGCTCCTCCACGAGGCGCTGGTCTTCGAACGTGTCCAGCTCGCTCGGGGCGAGCGTCTTGGTGCCGACGGCCATTACGCGTCGCCCTCCTCGCGCTTGATGATGCGTGCCTTGAGCGGCAGCTTGTGGATGGCACGGGTCAGGGCCTCGCGAGCGAGCTGCTCGTTGACGCCCGCGACCTCGAAGAGGACGCGACCCGGCTTGACGTTGGCGACCCACCACTCGGGGGAACCCTTACCGGAACCCATGCGGGTTTCGGCCGGCTTCTTGGTGAGCGGACGGTCGGGGTAGATGTTGATCCACACCTTTCCACCACGCTTGATGTGACGCGTCATGGCGATACGAGCGGACTCGATCTGACGGTTCGTCACGTAGGCGGGCGTGAGGGCCTGGATGCCGAACTCACCGAAGCTGACCGTGGTGCCGCCGGTGGCGGCGCCGTCGCGCTTCGGGTGGTGCTGCTTGCGGTACTTGACCTTGCGGGGAATAAGCATCAGGCAGACGCTCCTTCTGCGACGGGGGCCTCGCTGCGCGGGCCACGGCGACGGTCGCCACCGCGGTCGTCACGACGTGACTTCGGCGCGTTGGCCTGCTCGCGAGCGAGCTCCTTGTTGGTGAGGTCGCCCTTGTAGATCCAGACCTTCACGCCGATGCGGCCGAAGGTGGTCTTCGCCTCGTAGAAGCCGTAGTCGATGTTCGCGCGGAGGGTGTGCAGGGGCACACGGCCTTCGCGGTAGAACTCCGACCGGCTCATCTCGGCGCCGCCGAGGCGGCCGGAGACCTGGATACGGACACCCTTGGCACCGGCGCGCTGGGCACCCTGCAGACCCTTGCGCATCGCGCGGCGGAAGGCCACACGGGCGGAGAGCTGCTCGGCGATGCCCTGAGCGACCAGCTGTGCGTCGGCCTCGGGGTTCTTGACCTCGAGGATGTTCAGCTGGATCTGCTTGCCGGTGAGCTTCTCGAGGTCGGCACGGATGCGCTCGGCCTCGGCGCCGCGGCGGCCGATCACGATGCCCGGACGGGCGGTGTGGATGTCGACGCGGACGCGGTCACGCGTGCGCTCGATCTCGATGTTGCTCACGCCGGCACGGTCGAGCGACGTCGTCAGGAGGCGACGGATCTTGACGTCCTCCGCCACGTAGTCGGCGTAACGCTGCCCGGGCTTGGTGGAGTCCGAGAACCAACGCGACACGTGGTCGGTGGTGATGCCGAGGCGGAAGCCGTACGGGTTGACCTTCTGTCCCATTACTTGCTCGCCTTCTTGGTCTGGGCAGCCGGGGCGGACTCGGCGACCTCGGGGGTCGAGAGCACGACCGTGATGTGGCTGGTGCGCTTCTTGATCTGGAACGCGCGACCCTGGGCGCGGGGCTGGAAACGCTTGAGCGTCGTGCCCTCGTCCACGTACGCGTTCTTCACGTACAGGTCCTGCTCGTCCAGGAACTCGTTGTCCTTGTCGGCCTTCACACGAGCGTTCGCGACCGCAGCGGCCACGAGCTTGTAGATGGGCTCGCTGGCACCCTGGGGAGCGAACTTCAGGATGGCGAGAGCCTCCTGAGCCTGCTTGCCCTTGATGAGCGCGACGACACGACGAGCCTTCTGAGGGGTCACGCGGATGTGCTTCACGCGTGCGATGGATTCCACCATTTGTACTCCTCCTCTTCCTCTCTCTGAGAGCGTCGCCGCGTCAGCGGCGACGGCCCTTCTTGTCGTCCTTCTCGTGGCCGCGGAAGGTGCGGGTGGGCGCGAACTCGCCCAGCTTGTGACCGACCATGGTCTCGGACACGAACACGGGGATGTGCTTGCGTCCGTCGTGAACGGCGATGGTGTGACCCAGCATGGCCGGGATGATCATCGAACGACGCGACCAGGTCTTGATGACGTTCTTGGTACCGGCTTCGTTCTGCGAGACGACCTTGCGAAGCAGGTGCTCGTCGACGAAGGGGCCCTTCTTAAGGCTGCGAGGCATCTTCCTCTACTCCTACTTCCGCTTCTTGCCGGCGTTGCGACGGCGAACGATCAACTTGTCGCTTTCCTTGTCGGGGTGCCGGGTACGACCCTCGGCCTGACCCCAAGGAGTGACGGGGTGACGTCCACCGGAGGTCTTACCCTCACCACCACCGTGCGGGTGGTCGACCGGGTTCATGGCGACACCGCGGACGGTCGGGCGGATGCCCTTCCAGCGGTTACGGCCGGCCTTACCCCAGTTGATGTTGGACTGCTCGGCGTTGCCGACCTCGCCGATGGTGGCGCGGCAGCGCGCGTCGACGTTGCGGATCTCACCCGAGGGCAGACGCAGCTGCGCGTACGGGCCGTCCTTCGCCACGAGGCGGACGGACGCACCGGCCGAGCGCGCCATCTTCGCGCCGCCACCGGGACGGAGCTCGATGGCGTGGATGACCGTACCGGTCGGGATGTTGCGCAGGGGCAGGTTGTTGCCGGGCTTGATGTCGGCGCCGGCGCCCGACTCGACGATGTCACCCTGCGACAGCTTGTTCGGGGCGAGGATGTACCGCTTCTCGCCGTCGACGTAGTGCAGCAGCGCGATGCGCGCGGTGCGGTTGGGGTCGTACTCGATGTGAGCGACCTTGGCGTTGATCCCGTCCTTGTCGTTGCGACGGAAGTCGATCACGCGGTACTGGCGCTTGTGGCCACCACCGATGTGACGGGTCGTGATGCGGCCCTGGTTGTTGCGACCACCGGTCTTCGCCAGCGGGCGAAGGAGCGACTTCTCGGGCGTCGACCGGGTGATCTCAGCGAAGTCGGCGACCGACGAACCGCGACGACCGGGGGTCGTGGGCTTGTACTTGCGAATAGCCATGTCTCTAGTCCTCTATCCCAGCTGTCAGCCGACGGCCGTGAAGATGTCGATGGTGCCCGACTTCAGGCTCACGATGGCGCGCTTGGTGTCCTTGCGCTTACCGGTGCCGAAGCGGGTGCGGCGGGCCTTGCCCGGGCGGTTGAGCGTGTTCACCGACGCGACCTTGACGCCGAAGATCTTCTCGATGGCGAGCTTGATCTCGGTCTTGGTGGCGCGCGGGTCTACGAGAAACGTGTACTTGCCCTCGTCGATGAGCCCGTAGCTCTTCTCGGAGACGACCGGCTTCAGGATGATGTCGCGCGGGTCCTTGTTGACGGCGGTCATGCCGAGACCTCCTCGGTGGCGCCGGCCTTCGCAGCGACGAACGCGTCGTAGGCGGCCTTGGTGAAGACGATGTCGTCGGAGACGAGCACGTCGTAGGCGTTGAGCTGGTCGAACGTGAGCACGTGGACGTACGCGAGGTTGCGGACGCTCTTGACGCTCAGCTCGTCATCACGCGTGATGACGACCATGACGTTCTTGGTGGGCGCGAGCTGAGCCAGGACCGCCGCAGCGGCCTTGGTCGAGGGCGCACCCTCGATGCCGAACGAGTCGATGACGTGCAGGCGCCCGCCGCGAGCCCGGTCGCTGAGCGCGCCCAGCAGGGCGGCGGCGACCATCTTCTTGGGGGTGCGCTGCGAGTAGTTGCGCGGCTTCGGACCGTGGACGATGCCACCACCGGTCATGTGCGGCGCGCGGATCGAGCCCTGACGGGCGTTACCCGTGCCCTTCTGCTTGAAGGGCTTGCGGCCGGCACCGGAGACCTCACCGCGACGCTTGGTCGAGTGGGTTCCCTGGCGAGCCGCCGCGAGCTGCGCGACGACGACCTGGTGGATGAGGGGGATGTTCGTCTTGACGTCGAACAGCGCGGCGGGCAGCTCCACGGAGCCGGCCTTCTTGCCGTCTGCCTTCACGACGTCGAGCGCGAGAGTCGAGTCAGCCATGATCAGGCACCCTTCACTGCGTTGCGGACGTAGACGATGCGGCCACGAGCACCGGGGACGGCGCCCTTGACGAGCAGCAGACCCTTCTCGGCGTCGACGGCGTGCACCGTGAGGTTGAGGACGGTCACGCGCTCGCCACCCATACGGCCGGCCATGCGCATGCCCTTGAAGACGCGGCTCGGGGTCGACGACGCGCCGATCGAGCCGGGCTTGCGGTGGTTGCGGTGCGCACCGTGCGAAGCCGAGACGCCCTTGAAGTTGTGACGCTTCATGACACCCGCGGTGCCCTTGCCCTTGCTGGTGCCGACGACGTCGACCAGCTGGCCGGCCTCGAAGGTCGCGTCGACGGTGAGCTCCTGACCGAGTGAGTAGTCAGCGGCATCCGCCGTACGCACCTCGGTGAGGTGGCGACGCGGGGTCACGCCAGCGGCCTCGAAGTGAGCCGTCTGGGGCTTGTTGACCTTGCGGGGGTCGATCTGGCCGTAAGCGATCTGCACGGCGTTGTAGCCGTCGCGCTCGGGCGTGCGCACCTGGGTCACCACGTTGGGGGCGACCTCGATGACGGTGACGGGAACGACCTTGCCGTTCTCGTCCCAGACCTGGGTCATGCCGAGCTTGGTGCCCAGCAGGCCCTTGGAAACCTTGGAGTTGATGTCAGCCATGATGATCGACCTCAGAGCTTGATCTCGATGTTGACGTCGGCCGGGAGGTCGAGACGCATCAGCGAGTCGACGGCCTTGGGCGTCGGGTCGATGATGTCGATGAGGCGCTTGTGGGTGCGCATCTCGAAGTGCTCGCGGCTGTCCTTGTACTTGTGCGGCGAACGGATCACTGCGATCACGTTCTTCTCGGTCGGAAGGGGCACCGGGCCCACGACCGTCGCGCCCGCACGGGTCACGGTGTCGACGATTTTGCGTGCCGACGAGTCGATGACCTCGTGGTCATACGACTTCAGGCGAATGCGGATCTTCTGTCCCGCCATTGTCTGCTCACTCTCTTTCTCGCGTCGTACCTCGGGGGCATTGGACGCACGGGGCGCGTACGCGCCGGGCACTTCTCCCCGCCCGAAGGCGAGGAATCCGTCACCGCTGTTCTGATGTCAGTCCGCAGGAGACCTGCGGCATCCGCACCCCGCACGCACGCGTGCGAATCCGTTTCCGGAGTGGGGTGTGGGGATGTGATGTTCTGCTGCCCGCGGCCTAGGCTCGTCGCCTATGCACTGCCCTGGCAGTGATCCCGCGCAGAGCGCAGGAATGTGGAACCTGTACAGTCTACGTGCCGTTCGGGCGTGTCGCAAACCCGGGCGTGTCGCGCGTGAGGGTACGCTCCCCCGGCCGCGCTCAGTGGGCAGTGCGACCCGGCGCCACCACAGCGCTCAGAGTACGGAACAGGATCTGGATGTCCTGCATGAACGACCAGTTCTCGACGTAGTAGAGGTCGAGGCGCAGTGCGTCCTCCCACGACAGCGTGGAGCGCCCGCTCACCTGCCAGAGTCCGCTCATACCGGGCTTCACGCGCAGCCGGCGGTGGGCGGCGTCGTCGTAGAGCGCCACCTCGGCCGCGCGCTGCGGCCGCGGACCGACGAGGCTCATCGTCCCGACGAGGACGTTGAACAGTTGCGGCAGCTCGTCGATCGAGTGCTTGCGGATGACCCGCCCGACCTTCGTGATGCGCGGGTCGTCCGCCACCTTGAAGAGCGGGCTGTCACTGGTCCCCTGCAGATCGAGCAGGCTCGCGAGCTGGTCGTCGGCATCCGCCACCATCGAGCGGAACTTCAGCATGCCGAACTCGTCACCGCCGAGCCCGACCCGCGGCTGGCGGTAGATGACGCGACCGGGTGTCTCCGCCCGGATGGCGATCGCGGTCGCGAGCATGACCGGCGAGAACACCACGATGAGTGCGACCGAGCCGATGATGTCGAAGGTCCGCTTCACGAAACGACGCACGCCGTCGAGCCGGGGGAACTCGACGTGCACGAGCGGCAGGCCGGCCGCGGGACGGGAGTGGATGCGGGGACCCGCCACGTCGGTGAGGGCCGGCGCCACGACGAGGTTGCCGTTTCGGTCCGCCACGTCCCAGCCGAGCTGACGCATCATCTCGGGGTGGACCTCGTCAGCACCGGCGATGATGATGGTGTCGGCATCCGTGGCATCCATCGCGTCGACCGCGTACGCGAAGCCGCCGACGACCGGGACGTCACTGACGGACTGACGGCCGCGGACCTCGGTCACGACTCCCACGATGTCGAACCCCGACGCCTCGGCTCGGCGGATGGCACGGATGATCGAGCCCGCCTTCGCCGGCTCACCGAGTACGAGGGCCCGATACACGTACTTCGAGCGCCGCTGCTGTCCGCGGAGCCAGAGCCGCCACAGCCACCGGCTGAAGATGAGAGCGACCAGACCCACCGGCATCGCGACGAGGAACAGGCTGCGTGAGACCTCGATGCGGAGGAAGAACGCGATCGCGACGAACAGTGCGAAGACGGCCACGGTGGCGTTGACGATCCGGCGGTACTCCTGCTCGCCGGTCCCCACGATCTTGCGATCGCGCGTCTCGAAGACACCCAGAGCGACGAGCCAGACGATTCCGAGGAGGATCAGCGCTGCGACGTAGGGAATGCGCGGCCCGCCGTCCCAGGTGACGTCACGCCGCTCATCGGGCAAGACCAGCGTGAAGAAGCCGACGAGGACGGCCGCGACCACCACGATGTCGCTGTAGACGAGGCGGCCGGCGAATCGTGCCGGCCAGTCACGTGACGAGCGCCGAGCCGGGACGACGACCGCCGCGCGATTCACCCGGCGATCCGAGCGTCGGACCCGTGGCGCGGTCCAAGTCGCAGCCGCCCGCCTCAGCACGCGACTCCCTCAGCCGCCGCGAAGGGTGCCGACGACCGAGCCGACAGCAGCCGCAGCGCGGATCGGATCACGGAGGTCAGCCTTCCTGTCGACGACGCAGCCAGGTCGCACCGCTCTGCGCGTCAGGTCGCGCCGTCGACGACGTGTGCTGCGAATCTCTCAGGATGCTACCAAACCGACCGCATTCGACCAGGCGTTGGATCAATGACAGGTGTCGGTGACCGTCGTCTCCGTCTCGTTGATCATGGGCGTCGTCCACAGCGACAGCGGGCCGAAATCGCCCTTCCCGTTGAAGGTCGCGGTCACGGTGAAGCTGCCGTCCGGTCGCAGCCGTGCCTGGAAGGGCTCGACGACACGTCCGAGATCGACGTTGCCGGTCCGGAAGGCGGAGGCGCCACCCGTGGTCTCTGCGGACGCGAGCTCCATTCCGGGAGGCGCGTACATGTAGACCTGGGTCCCGAAGTAGGCGGCGCGCTGACTGCGGCTCTGGACGTACCGCGGCAGTTGCTCGGCGTCCGCCTGGCTGATGTCGAGCGAGACCGTCGCGGTCGTGGTCAGGGTCGTCACGCCATCGGCGCAGGACATCGTGGATTCGACGGCGGTCTTCGTGTAGTAGTCGATCTTCGACGCCGACACGTTGCGGAAGAAGACGCCGTTCACGGTCTCGGCGGCGTTGTCGGTGGGCAGGATGCCGGAGAGCCGACCAGACTCCGAGATCATCTGCTGGGTGTCCGGATCCTCACTCCACGCCAGGATGCTGCCGGCGTCGATGCTCTCGCCAACGGCCCACGCCATGTCCTTGATGTTGAAGTCGCCGCCCGCGATCTTCTCGAAGACCGCACTCGCAACGCCGGCGAAGAACGCGTCGGACTTCAGATCCGGGTCCGTGTAGGGATCCCACCACTGGTAGACGTCGCTGAGCAGTGTCGTGACGGCGTTCTTGTTGTCGAGCGTCTTGCCGTCCACCTCGATAGGGCCGGTCGCGAGAAGGATGCGCTGAAGCGCGATGGGATCGACCGAGATGACGCCGTCGATGTGCGTGTCGTCGATGTCGCGGTTCCAGAAGGCCTTCACCATCTCGGACACACCCGGCCAGTCAGGCTGGGAGGGAGCAAGGTTGATGTAGCTGCCGTATCGGCTGCCGTACAGCGCCTTCGCCGACTCTGAGATGTCGAGATCGAGTGCCTCGCCCTCCACGAACGAGGCGCTGCTGGCCTGCCCGGCGATCTCGAGGTCGCCCTTGTCCGCGGTGATGAGCGTCTGTGAGGCCGAGCTGCCGCCGAGCGGCAGCGCCTCGGCGTTGTTCTGGAAGACCAGGAGGTAGTTCTGCTTCTCGTCCGCTCCGAGGAGCTTCGGCAGGAGCGTGAACATCGGACCGGCGGCGCCGGCCACCTCGGACACCTGATCGACGCCCGAACGGACGGGGCCGATGAGGGCGTCGGATCCCGCGACATCCTTCAGCTCGGAGCTCAGCTTGGAGATCTCCGGGGCGGCCGCTTCGATCAGCGGGAGAGCCCGGGCGAGGATCTTGCCCTGACCGTCCTCCTGCATCTCGAAGACCGGTCCACCGACGTCGTTCGCGAACACGTCGAGAGTCTCGGCGGCCAGGCGCACCCCGCGCAGGTTGTCTCCGGCGCCGGGAATCAGCTCCGCCATCCGCCACACCGGGTCCGCCGCCGCACCGGCCGCATCCGCCGCGCCGGAGGACAACTGCGGAAGCGCGTCCGAGACGCTCTCACCCTTCTGGATCGAGCTGACTGCGGCCTGCGCCGATTCGAGACCGTTCTTCGCGATCACGACCTTGATCACGAGCCACACCGCGAGGGCAAGGAGAAGGATCACGACGATCAGGATCACGCGTCCGACGATGCGGCCACGGGACGTCCGGGGAATCTCGTCGTCAGAGTCGTCGGGCGCGGCGGAACGTTCGGCCGCGTCCCGCTCGGCCGCCTCGCGGGCGGCGCGTCGGGTCTCGGGAGGCATGGGTCACATCCTAATCAGCGGGCGTCTGGGAGACCGTCGGGGAGGGGGTCGGGGTGGCGGGCTCGAGCGCGCTCTCGACGAACTGCGGGCGAACGGTCACCGGAATCGTCGCCACGCCGTCGACCGGCTCGATGGTCTTCGCGGCGCCGTTCATGGTCGTCACCGTCACTGCGACGTCGCTGCGGACGGACAACGTCGCCTCGCCCTTCGGTGCCCAGACGACGCGGACGGCATCCTTCTCGTCGCCGAAGAGCACCGAATGGACACCCTTGGCCGATTCATCCGCCGCCAGGGCACGCCCACCGAGGCGAGCGATCATCAGCGCCTGGGCGTATCCCACGGGCTTGGGCTGGAAGGCGGCCACACCTGATGCCTTCTGGTAGTACATGCCGAAGTTGCCCTCGTGCTTGGCCGGGTCCGGGTCGTCGTTGATGAGGTCGTACCAGAAGAACTTCTCGGCACCGCCGGCGAGCGCCGTGATCGACGTCCGCACCAGGTAGTCGGCTTGCGCGGAGACGCTCCGGCCACCGGTCTTCGAGGAGCTGCCCAACTCGGTGATCCAGATCGGGCGGGTCGTTTTGCCGTTGTCCGTCATGCTGCGGTTCGCCTCGGCGATCACGTCGGCGAGCGACTCGGGATCGCTCGTGACCTCGTAGGGGTGGAAGCTCATGGCGTCCGCGTACTTCATCCCTCCGGCGCTCCACAGCCCGTCGAACCACGGAGCGTCGTAACGCGCCGTCGAGCCCGCGATGATCGGGAGGTCCGGGTCCACCTTCTCGACCGCGGTGTGCACCGAGTCGAGGAGCGGCACGTAGCACGACGGCTTCGTCCCACAGGCGGTCTTGTTGAAGCGCGTGTGGTTGAACTCGTTGAAGACCTCGAGTCCGACGAGATCGAAACGGTCGGCGATGGCTGCTGCATAGTCACCGTAGGCGGCGATCGCCGCCTTGCTGGTGGGCACCTTGCCGTTGCCGTAGAGCTCGTTGCCGTAGTTGACGATGCCCAGGAGGTGGATGCCGTGCGCGTGAAGACGGTCGAATCCGTCGACGTAGTGGTCGGCCCAGTCGTATTCGCCCTTGGTGGTCTCGTTGAAGCGCCACAGAACGTCGTTGCGCGCAAGACCGAGACCGAGCGAAGCGGTCAGATCGGCGGCGTCGGTGTAGAGGTCGTTCTCCACGTGCAGACCGACACCGAAACGTGGGTCGGCGGCGATCGTCGTGCCCTCGTAGTCGATGACTCCGAGCAGCGTCGTCACCTTGGATGCGCCCGTCGTCAGCGCCACGCTGTAGTACCCCTCCGCAAGGCCGGTCAGCGGGACCGCCTCCAGCGAGTTGGAGACCTTGGCCGTGCCCTTGGCCGCGACGTTGCCACCGGCATCCGTCGCCGTCCATGACACGTCGCCGGCCGGCGCACGGACGGCGAGCATCGGATTCGACGCAGGGAGGATGAGGGAGCGGTTGACGATGGTGTTGTTGCCCTCGACCTTTTCGAAAGACGGGTTGGGGACGACGTTCTTCCCATCGGCGCCCACAAGGGAGACCGCGTCGATGCCGAGAGCCTCGACGGGGCCGTCGAGGACGACGCGGACCTGCGCGACCTCCGCATCCTTCGGAGCGACGAACGTTCCGGACACCGTCGACCAGGCCGCGCTCAGATCCGGCAGGGCCATGCGCTGACCGTCGATCTCGATCGCGGCATCCACCGCTTCGGGCAGGGGCGTCAGGGAGCGGACCTGCGCGGAGAACTCGTAGGACGCACCGGCGACGACTGCGGCATCCACGGCGAGGGCGGCCGTCTTGCCGTCGATGACCGGCGCATCGATGTACGCGGCGACCGAACCGTCCGCAGCCTGGCCGACCTGGGGGACGACGCGCGCGACCTTGGTTGTGGGGGCACGCTTCCACGAGGCGAACTGCCCCGCCGCAGCGACGGATTGGGGCGCCGCGACCGGGGTGGGCTCAGGAGTCGGCGTCGGGGTGGGGGCGGCAGCCGAGGTGGACGGCGCCGGTCGCGCTGCCGGCGGTGCCGACGAGCCGCTGGTCGTGAGCGCGACGGCGGTCCCGGTGAGGGCCCCGACGAGAACGATAGCCGCGCCGATGTAGATGGTTCGCCGGCGAATCTGCATGGCGATGCCCCTCCAAGGGTGTGGGAAGTGAGCGTCCATCATCACAGACCAGCCTGCGAGCGCAGAATCGACCGCGGATGCCGGGCCGTATGATCTGTGCGATGTCACCTGCACCTCTCGTCTCCATCGTCGTCCCCGTGCACAACGACGAGGGCACCATCGAGGCGGCCCTCGCGTCCTGCCTGGCACAGACGCTCCGGGAGATCGAGGTCGTCTGCGTCGACGACGCATCCGACGACGGTACGGTCGCCGCCATCGAGCGGATGCAGCGGAAGGACAGCCGCATCCGCCTCGTCCGTCACGAGGAGAACCGGTCGGCGTTGCAGGCGCGCCGGACCGGTGTGATGCAGGCACGCGGCGACGCGGTGCTGTTCCTCGATGGAGACGACGAACTCGCCGCGCGAGCGGCGGAGGTGTCGTCGGCTCTCATGCGATCTGCGGACGCCGACCTCGTCCAGTTCGACGTCAGTGTCATCGACCGTCACGGGCGCTCCGGCGGCACCTACGAGCAGCGGCTCGCTCCTCGGCACTCGGGACTGGTCGGCAGCGACATCCTCGGGGAGCTCTTCGCGCCGGGGACGCCCGCACAGGGTCAGCTCTGGCGCTACCTTTTCCGCACGGCCGTGGTACGCCGGGCATACTCTCTTATCCCCGACGGGCTGATCCTCGTCCGGGTCAATGACCTTCCGCTCATGTTCCTCGTCGCGGCCCTCTCGGAGCGTTTCGTTTCGACGAACGAGAAGCTCTACCGTTATCACCTCGGGCGCGGCGGGAGCGGGCACGACGTCGACACGATCGAGCGCGCAGAGTTCTACGCGGCCGCGATCGACTCGATCGAGAGCATCCGCGGCGCCGTGGAGGCGATCGCGTCTGCAGCCGGCGACCCTCATCAGATCCTCACGTCGTACAGCGCCGCGCGCCGCTGGATCATTGGGTACGTCTGCCTCCAGTTGATCGAACGGGCGGATCCCGTGATCGTCGATGCGGCGATCGATCACGTCCGCTCGAGGGTGGCCGATGACGACCTGCTAGCGGCCGCTGCGGCTTTCTCGCCGCGGTCCCTCACAGCCCTCGCACGTCACATGTCGCCAGTGCCGCTCAGCGGACGCCCCCTTCGTACCGTCCTCCTGGCCACGTCGAGCTGGCGAACGGGCGGGGTCGCGGCGGTCCTGGCGACGCAGGCTCGCCACCTGATGGACGCCGGCTATCGAGTCGTGGTCGTCGCCCGCAACGGCGGTAGCGATCTCAGCCTCGTCCCAAAGGGGATCCAGTTCGTGGAGCTCACCGAGGGGAATCTCACGCGACGCCTCGAGGCGTGGGCAGATCTGTGCCGCCGTTTCGCGGTTGACCTCGTCATCGATCATCAGATGCTCTACACCCGGTACTGGCCGGAGTTCGCGGCGATGGCACGCGCACACGGCGCCGCGACCGTCGGATGGCTGCACAACTTCGTCGCGAGGCCGTTGCTGGACCGTGACGATCGTCTCCGCATCATCGAGGAGAACGCCGGCGTCCTTGCTCACGTCGTCGCACTCTCGCCGCTGGATGTCGCCTACCTGAAGCTGAGGGGCGTGTCGCATGCGTCCTACGTCCCGAATCCCCCCTCCGCGATGCTGTCAGAACCTGCCCACCCCGCGCCTCGGGCAGTAGGAAAGGGTCCGCTCCGCCTGGTCTGGTGGGGACGGCTCGAAGAGGGAACCAAGCGGGTGAGCGAACTCATCGAGGTCGCCGTCCACCTCCGGCGGCATCGGGAGAATTTCACGCTCACCGTGATCGGCCCGGACTGGGAGGGCTCCACCGCAGCGAAGTTCAACGCAGCGGCGAAACGCAGGGGTGTCGGCCGACACGTCACAGCTGTTGGACCCCGTCGCGGCGCAGACCTCGTGAGGTTGATCGACGGAGCCCACGGCTTCGTGTCCACGAGCATCATTGAGGGTTACCAGCTGACCATCGCGGAAGCCCAATCTCGCGGACTGCCCGTCTTCATGTACGAGCTGCCCTGGCTCACGCTCGTGCAGGGCAACGAAGGCATCATCGCGACGGCCCAATCGGATGCCGCGGCCCTCGCCGCGGCGATCGTGCGCGCCACGAGCGATCCCACGGAGTATGCGAAGCTCTCGGGCGCGTCGTTGATCGCAGCAGAGCGCGCCGCCGCATTCGATTTCACACACCTCCTCCAGGACGTCATCAGCGGAACAGTGACACCGGACTTCACGCCAGAGCCGACGATTGATGACGCACAGACACTGCTCGGCCTGTTCCGCTTCTATGCGGAGGCGGGCGCTGCCACGGTCGTTTCGCGTCCGGCTACGGATTCCTGGATCGGCGCGCGGCTGTGGCGAGCAGTCGCCCCGGTCGGGCGCCGCGCGCTGGAAACGTTCCCCGGACTTCGTCCCCTCGCCCACCGGTTGAAGAAGCGACTGGGTATCGGCGGCTGACGACGATGACCAGCTCAGCCGGTCGGCTCAGATGAGCCGGGCAGCGGGAGGTCGATCGTGGGCAGAGGATCTGGCGTCACGACAGGCTCCGGATTCGCGGTCGGCTCAGGCGTCGGCTCGCTGGGTTCCGGGTCAGGCACCTCGGTCGGCTGCGGGTCCGGCACCGGCGAGGTGGGAGACGGCTGGGCCGAGGGAGCGGGTTCCGGATCGGACGAATCGCCGGGGACTTGAACCGGGTCGGACTGCGGCACGGATCCGCTGACGGGCGCGTCAGGCGAGGTGGTCTCGACGTCTCCGGACGAATCCGCCACCGCAGACACTCGCTCGACCACCAGCGAGGCACTCGTCCGGCTTCCATCGGAACTCTGCGCCGTGAGTGTGTAGGCGTGCGTTGCGTGGGCGCAGGGATACTTCATCGTCTGGGCCACACTCTGCTTCGGCAGATCCTCCAGCGTGGGAGATTCCAACGCATCGACATGGGTCGTCGCTGACGCGAGAGCTATCTTGACGGCACCGGACACCGTCCAGGACAGCGCGACGGCTGATTCGGTCGCACCGTTCTCGCACATGGTTGTCGGTTCCGCCACTGCGAAGGAATCGATGGTCGGGGCGTGCGCGGTCCGGTTTTCGGACGTCACAGCCGCCGCGGGGGCAGTCGCCGGTTCGGGCGCGTTGGCGAGCAGTGCGATGGCCGCACCGGCGGCGGCGGCCACCAGCAAAGTCACGATCGTCGCCACCACCGCGATCACGCGGCGACGCTTGCGCGCGCGCACCGTCTGCCGATAGCGCTCGCGCCGCGCGATGGTACGCGAGCTTTCTGGAGCGGGCGCAGTGGACACGACGCCGGCCGGTTCGATCAGGCCTCCAAAAACTTCCTCGATGCCGCCGGAGGAAGCCTGATCGGCCCGACGCGAACGACCAGCGGGCACGCGGGGCACCACTTCCACCGGGGAAGACGTGCGCTCCACCTGCCGGGGGCGGGGGTTCGGCTTCACCATGTGTGTGCCGCCCACCGCGAAGCTCTGCGGGTCTTTGGTCCACTTGATGTAGTCCCGTATCACTGGTCCGGCGGGGCCGTCGGCACGGAGCTCGCCCTTGTGGATCCAGAGGACGCGTTCGCAAGAATCTCTGAGCGAGCTGACGGAATGGCTCACGATCATGACGAGCCCGGCACTGTCTCGCAGGTTCCGGATGCGCTGCTCACTCTTCGTGCGGAACTTACGGTCCCCGACGGCGAGGGCTTCATCGATCAAAAGGATCGAGTGTGTCTTCGCTGAAGCGATCGCGAACCGCAACCGCGCGCCCATTCCAGAGGAATACGTTCGCATCGGGTGGTGGATGAACTCGTTCAACTCCGCGAAGTCCGCGATCTCGTCGACGTGTTCAGCAGCTTCGGCCTTGCTGAAGCCCATCGCGAGAAGGCCGAGCTTGATGTTGTCCTCGCCCGAAAGCTCGGGGACGAGCGCAGCGTTGACCCCGAGGAGAACGGGACGATCTCTCGCCCAGATTCGCCCCTCCGACGTCGGAATGAGCCCGCTCATCGCCTTGAAGAGCGTGGACTTTCCGGAGCCGTTGTGCCCGATTACACCGATGGTCTCGCCCTCGCGGGCTGTGAAGGTGACTCCACGCAGGGCGTGCACAGCCTTCAACTCCCGGCCGCCGCGGGCTGCGCTGAGGCTGAGGAGGCTCTCCCTGGGTCCGACTCGCTTGCCCGACGCGTGAACTCGATACGTGACGTGAGCATCGTCCGCGACCATCATCGGTAGCGGTTCGCGCCCCTGGTCGTCCGCAGCGACGTCGCCGGGCATTGTGGAACTACTCACTGAGCCCGTACCTAGCCTCCGCCTGCCAGAAGTACACCGCCCCGACGATCAACGTCACGATCGCCCAGGCCGGAGCAGCGATCCACGCAAGAAGCGGCGCATCGTGCGAGTCCAGGAGCACCGCCCGCGCAATGGCGATGAAGTCGTATGTGGGCACCAGGTGGGCAACGGTGAGGAGAACGGGCGCGTCTGCCAGTGCTCCATCCACGTCGAAGAAGATCCCACTGACGTAGAAGAGCACCCGATTGATGATGGGGATCAGCTGCTGAACGTCTCTCGCGTGGACGGACAGGCGCGCGACGATCATCGCCACACCGAGGTTGAAGACTCCCATCGTGAACAGGATCGGGATCAGGAGGCCCCATGAGAGACGGGGCGGTACTCCCAGCACGATCAGGAGGACCGCAAGGAGCAACATCACGGGGATGATTCGCAGCGCCTGCTCGATGACCACAGCGACGGGAAGCAGGATACGGGGGAAGCCGATGCTCTGGACAAGCTTCGCGTTCCCGGTGATCGACTTGGCCCCGGCCCCGAACGAGCCGGTGAAGAACTCGAAGATGAAAACTCCGACGATCAAGAAAGGCACGAAATCCGCTGGGCGTGCAGCGCCAGAGAGGACGAAGTGGAAGATCGTGCCGTAGATGATCGCCAACGCCAGCGGCTTGATCACGATCCACAAGACGCCCAGTCGGTTTGGGAGCAGGCTACCGACCAGACGATGGCTGGCGAGGGTGAAGGCAAAAGACCTACGCTGCCAGGCGTCCCTGAGGTAGGCGAAAAAAGGCGGTCTCTGACCGACGAGGGTCAACCCCTCGGCGTCGAACTGAGGAAGAGCGCGAACCATCTAGCCGCCCCTTCCACGACGTAATGAATCGGCGCGTTCCCCAACTTGCACGAACGCACGCCGAATCAATCATACCGCCGCGTCTCAACGCAGCCCCGCAGAGACACCGCGAGACGCCGATGCGCGGCGAAGGGGGCGAGCACGCTCTCGACCGACGGCCCAAGTCGACTCGTGCATGAAGGCGACATCTATATGCTGGTGCACGCGCCCACTGATCGTGGGCGCGTGCTTTCGAAGGAGACTCATGCTATTGCTCGTCGGCGGCGGGGGAATTCCCAACTACGGGGATGAGCTCATCATTCGCAATTGGCTTACCTGGCACGATTCTCACTCGACTGCCGCTCGAGACATCGTGGTGGAGGGTTACCGCTCACGAGTTCTGCAGAGCACCTTCAGCGACTCGTTCCCACGGGCGAAGTGGTCCCACAACGTGCGCAACGCTCGCCTCGCCTTCCGTGAGAAGGGCTTCTGGGGCGCCCTCGGCGGTGGGCTGACTTCAGGCGACAGCGAAACGGCGTCGGTCAAGTCGGCGTATGCGCAGGCGAAGTCGGCATTGGTCTTGCACATCCACGGTGGCGGGTACATCAACCAGAAGTGGCCGAGTCACGCGTTCGTGCTGGGTCTTGCAGCGGCTGCGCATTCAGCATCGGGCACGCACGCCGTGGCGACCGGGCTCGGGTTGGGGCCGTTAGACGACCCGAACCCCGATCAGCAGCGACTGCTCGATGAGGTGGTCGAAGCGTTTGAGCTGATCGAGGTCCGCGACACTTTCTCGTACAACTATCTCCAGCGAAATCTCACCGGAAGCCGCAGGGACAAGATCATCCAAGGTCTCGACGACGCTTTCCTCTACCCCGTGCCTCCCCAGCAGTCATCCCGCCGCACCCTGCATGTGTCGTTGCGGGACGACAGCGCCGGTGAGGGGATGATCCAGCGGATGTCACCGGAGTTTGTCGGGGCGTTCGAGCGTCACGTCTTCTGGGCATGTAAGCCTGCCGACACCGTGGCGTACGCCAAGTTGGCGAAGAAGTACCCCTTCTTCGAGTCAGCCGGCGTCCGACAGCTCCTCGAAGAGCCTCGTCTCGGCGCTCGCGACGTCATGATCACCGAACGATTCCACCCGCACCTGATGGCGGCGCGCGCCGGTGCCAGCGGCGTTTTCTGGTCCGGCTCCTCGTACTACGACACCAAGCACGGCTCTCTGGTCGAACTCGGTTCACCCTTCACTCCAGACGAGGGGGGCGAGTTCAGCGTTCCGGAGCACGGCCAGGCGTCTCGAATGGCCCTCAACGACGCGATGAACGTTGCTCAGAAGCAAGCCGTTGGATGGCGGATCAGCACGCTGTCGTGACACGCTCAGGACAGGAGATTTCCCGCATGTCTACCGCCCCCTTGGTCTCCATCGTTGTCCCCCTCTTCAACGACGAGGAGCACGTAGCTGCAGCGCTCGAAAGTTGTCTGCGGCAGACATCGGGCGACTTCGAGGTGATCTGCGTAGATGACGCCTCAACTGACGCGACAGTCACGATCGTGAGGGGTTTCTGCGACCGAGACTCACGAGTTCGACTCATTGAGCAGACCAATAACGCGTCCGCGTTCCAGGCTCGGCGAGTCGGTATCCAGGCTGCCCGCGGTCGTTTCATTCTCTTCCTCGACGGGGACGATGAACTCGCTGCGGAGGCGGTCGCGAGCAGTTCCAACACAGCAGAGCGGACGGGTGCCGACCTCGTCGGAATCGGGGTGCAGATCGTCACGGAGACAAGCGACTTTCCTGCCCGCTTCCAAGCAGCCCTGCAGCCACAGTTCGATGAACTCCATGGCCGCGAGATCGTGCCATCCCTCTTCCCGCCGGGCAAACCCGCGAACGGACACCTGTGGCGCTACCTCTACCGTCGACACCTGTTGGAGGCGGCATACGCGGGCATGCCCGTAGATGCGAAGTTCTACCGCGCGAACGACCTGCCTATTGCGTTCCTCGCCGTCGCTGCAGCAAAGGATTACGTCTCCACCAAGGAGCTGCTTTACCGTTACCACTTCCGCCGCGGGACAAGCGGTCACGCCATCCAGAATGTGAGCCATTTCGACTTTCTCGCGAGCGGCCTTCAACCCTTTACGGAAGCTGAGGGCGAGGTGCTGCGAGTCGCCTCGACGCTCGATGAGCCAGAACTACTGGTGGACAGTTACCGGTCCGCCCGCCGATATCTTGTCGGCAGCCTCCTGCGCACGTCCGCCGCAATCGATGACCGGAATCTGCGACGCACATGTGTCGACCAGCTTGCCGAGCTGGTAGGCGATCAGACGCTGGTAGAGAGTGCTGTCGAATTCGCGCCAGACACGCTCCCGCTTCTCACCGCTCGCGCAGCAGCGCTACCCGCCCCCCACCGGGAGGTCAAACATGTCCTCCTCACCACTGCCCACCTCGGCACCGGAGGACTTCAGGGAGTACTCATCGAACAGGCCGGCGCCTTGGCGCGTCGAGGGTACCGGGTCACTGTGGCGCTGACACGGGACGTCGAGCATGAGATGGAGTTGCCAGCGGGTGTATCGCGCGTCGTCACAGGGAATGCGCGCCTGCCGGAGCGCCTCGCTCGATGGCGAGAACTCTGCACAGAGCTCGAGATCGACGCGATCCTCGATCACCACATCCTGTACAACGAAAACTGGCCATGGTTCGTCCTGATGGCGCGGTCGGCGGGCGTACCGACGCACGGATGGCTTCACAACTTCGCGCTTCGACCCGTGTTCGATGGGACGACACGCATCGAGTTCCTTTCGAAGCATCTGGGCTCCCTCGCCAACGTCGTCACTCTCTCAGCCACCGATGTCGCCTTCTGGAAACTTCGCGGGCTGGGTAATGTCGTGTATCTCCCAAATCCGCTCTCCCGCTTGGCGCGCGAAGCGCTCGAGACGCCTCCGACTCGGAGTCTGGCGGAGGGACCGATCGAATTGGTGTGGTGGGGACGATTCGACCCGAGCACAAAACAAGTGCTCCACCTCATCGAGGTCGCGGAGCGGCTCCGAACGCGAGGTGTGGATTTCATACTGACCTTGATCGGGCCGGATTCCGCCGCGTTGTCCAATAGATCCGTTCTCGAATACGCAAAGAAACGAAACGTCGCCGAGCGCGTACGACTGGTGGGGGACCAGACGCCATCAGAACTCCTCACGGTTTTGTCCACGGCTCATCTCATGGTTCTCACAAGCGCGATCGAAGGCTCGCCACTCACCTTGATGGAAGCTCAGGCTTTGGGGCTGCCCGTCATCATGTACGACCTGCCATGGATCTCCAGCACTCAGGAGAGCCCCGCGATCATCCCCGTTCCCCAGGACGATCGCGACGCGATTGCCATTGAGATCTCAAAGATCGCAACCTCGCCTGAGCATTACGCCCACCTTTCCGAATCGGCCGTGTCGTTTGCCCGACAGGTCGCGGCAGTGGATATCGGCGCGCTCATCGTCGACCTGCTCGACGGGAAGCTCAGCCGTGAGTTCTCACCCGAGCCTTCGGTAGACGACGCCCGGTTGCTCCTGGCGTGGATGGTGCGGTTCTCGGAACGGAACGCGCGATACATGCGACGCACGCGCGATGCACGCAAGGATGGCGATCGTCTGCGACGGAAGATCCAGCAGGTCGAGAACGGTGCCTCGTTCCGCATCGGGCGGGCCGTCACCTACATTCCGCGGGCCGTGAGGGAATTCTTCACGCGCCAGAATCCGGCGCGGAGGCGGCGGTCAGCGTGACGGCCGACCCCGACATTTCACTAGTCGTCCCGCTGTTCAACGCGGCCCCGTGGATCGAAGAATGTCTTCGAAGCCTTCTGGGGCAGACGGGACTTGATCTTGAGGTCGTCTGCGTGGACGACGGCTCGACGGATGGCAGCGCGACCCTCGCCGGAAGAATGCGCGACGAGGATTCACGCATCACACTGATCCACCAGGCGAACGCGGGCCAATCTGCCGCTCGCAACCGGGGCATGGATGCCGCACGCGGACGTTACATCGCCTTTGTGGACAGCGACGACTACTGGATCTCCGATGTTGCGGCCACCCTCGTAGCCCAAGCGGATGCCGACCGGCTGAACGTCCTCCTCTTCGACGGTCGAGCGGAGCTGGACGGCGAGGTAGACCCGTCGCTGTGGTCCTGGTACTCCGGCTACTACGCCCGGAAGAAGTCCTATCGACGTGTGCTGGGGGGTGCCCAGCTCGCAGCGCGCATGCGTCGCAAGGGCGATTACAAGCCGCACGTGGGTCTCTACTTGACCAATCGAGACTTCCTGGCCGAGGTGGGCCCGCGCTTCATCCCCGGCATCGTCCATCAGGACAACCCCTTCACTTTCCGCCTTCTTCTCAGCGCTCAGCGCGCGGCGCACACGGCCACGGATGCGTATGCGCGCCGCCTGCGGCCCGGCTCCACGATCACGACTCTCCAGGCCAAGCGCTCCATAGAGGGCTACCTGACCGCGCATGAGGACATGCGTGACGCTCTCGATGCACACGACACTCCGCTGTCCGGCCGAGACCGACGGGCGCTCCGCGCCATCGTCGACTCGACGCTGCGCGGCGCGCAAAAGCAACTCGCGACCCTCGACGACGATGACCGCGCTCAGTTCCTCACGGACCTCGACGCCCGCGGCATCTCTAGACGTCGCCCGGGCGACGGGCCTTTCTGACCCACCGCCGACGGATGCCGCCCGGCATACGAAAACCGAAAGTACTCGCATGAAGCCCCGCGTCTCCATCATCATCCCGCTGTACAACGATGCCGATCACGTCGCCGCTGCCCTCGAGAGCAGCCTGTCTCAGACGATCAAGAACATCGAGGTGATCGCCGTCGATGACGCGTCAACGGACGACACCGCGTCGATCGTCGAGGCCTTTGCCGAGCACGACGGCCGCCTCCGCCTGGTGCGGCTGGAGATCAATCGATCAGCGTTCGTCGCGAGGCGTGTCGGCATCGAGACCGCCAGTGCAGACCACGTGCTCTTCCTCGACGGCGATGACGAACTTCACCCTCGGGCCGCGGAGATCGCTCTGGGGCTCGCGGGCGAGGAGTCGGCGGACGTCGTCGGGTTCGGTTGCACGGTGATCAGAGCAGACGGACGGCCAGGAGGCCGATACGAAGAAAGCATGCAGCCGGTCCATCCGAACCTGCGCGGGGGCTCGATCCTCACTCATCTGTTTCCACAGGGTGCCCGCGCCCAGGGCCAGCTCTGGCGTTACCTCTTCGACCGGTCGCTGCTCCTTCGCGCGTACGAGTCGCTGTCCCGCGACCTCCGCCTCGCCAGGGTGAACGACCTGCCCCTGGTGTTTCTGGCGCTCATGCATGCGAAGCGTTATGTCTCCACAACCGAGAAGCTCTACCGGTACCACTTCCGCCGCGGCGCGAGTGGGCACACGATATCGTCGCGGGAGGATTTCGACTTCCTGAGCAGCGCCATCGGCTCGATCGACGCGATCTGTGACGCTGTGCACGATGCAGCGGCCACGGTTCAAGACTCGCAGACCGTGGTTGCGACCTATGAATCGGTCCGGTTGAGTGTCATCGGCTTGATCCTCGACTACATCGTCGATATCCGGAACATCCCGCTGCGGGAGTGGTGTCTGGAGGCCCTGGTGGGTCGAGTCGGTGCGCAGACTGTCATCCTCGCAGCTGCGGACCACTGTCGCCGAGCGCTCCCGGTACTCACAGATCGCGCGGGCGCCGCCGCGCTCGGTCGGAGGCCACCGCGACACATCCTGATCCGCGCGTCGAACCTCGGAACGGGTGGTGCGCAGGGCGTCGTCGTCGCGCAGGCTCGGCATCTCGCGCGGGCCGGGTTCCGCGTCACCATCGCGGTCGAGTCCACACCGGCTGCTGCCTTCGCCCTGCCCGACGGCGTGGATGTCTTCCAGATCACGGGCCAGATCAGGAGCCAGCGTCTGCAGGCGTTCGCCAAACTTTGCGCTGAGGGTGACGTGGACGTGATCATCGATCACTACATCTTCTACAACGAGACATGGCCCTACTTCGCACTGATTGCCGCGACGCGCGGCATCCCCACGATCGGGTGGCTGCACAACTTCGCACTCAGACCGATCGTCGACGGATCGACCCGGCTGTCGTTTCTCGACCGGCACCTCCATATCCTGGCGACTGTGGTCGTCCTGTCGGAGGCGGATGTGGCGTACTGGAAGCTCCGCGGGTTCCCACAGGTCACCTACCTGCCGAACCCGCCGTCACCACTGCTGGAATCGATCGATCCAGCGCTGTCGACGAGAGACGCACCGGACCACGGGATCGAACTCGTGTGGTGGGGACGTCTGCAACAGTCCACCAAGCAGGTTCGAGAGATCATCGAGATCACCGCGCTGCTGCGTTCCAGGGGCATCCCGGCTAGAGCGAAGATCGTCGGGCCCGATGGACCGGACCTGAGTGCTGAGCAGCTCGCATCGCTCGCCGCGGAGCGTGGCATCGGAACCGACGTGGAACTGGTCGGCGCCGTCAACGGCCCCGAACTGCTGAGCCTGGCCGCCCAGGCGCACATCTACGTGAGCACCAGCGTCATCGAGGGCTACCCCCTAGCCCTGGTCGAGGCTCAGGCGCTCGGTCTGCCGATCGTCATGTACGAATTGCCCTGGCTCGCGACCGTGCAAGGTAACGAAGGGATGGTAGCTGTTCCGCAGGGCGATCGTGAGGCTGCGGCGGACGCCATCGCCGACCTCGCAAGCGACCGGGACGCGTACGTGAGACTGTCCGCGGGTTCACGTGCAGCGGCGCACCGTGCGACCGCTCACGACTACGACCGCCTGTACGCGGATCTGATCCACGGGCGCCTCGCCAAGGACGAAACGGAGGCACCGAGCGCGGCCGCGACCCGCGTGCTGTTCCATCAGAACGTGCTGTTCCTCGAACGCCTGATCAGGCGGGAGCGGAGGGCCCTTGACCGCGCCCGGAGCGAGCGCGACCGCGAGAAGCGAGCAGTCCGACGAGCTCAGGCGAGGCTCGCCGAGGCCGAGATGGAGATTGAGCGCCTCCGGGAAGAGAATGCCGCCTCGATGACGGCGCCCGTGTCTCGCGAAACCACTGAGCGCCCTCAGATCATGCCGCCGTCCATTGCGCGGACCGGTATCCGCCGACTTCTCAGCAGAATCATTCCGGCGTCCATGTACCAGGCGAGCTTCTATGCGCGTCACGAGTACGGGGTCTCCCTCCAGCAGTATGAGCGCCTCGTCGCTAACCAGACGGCCCTGAGGGACCAGATCGATCAGCTGCAGGCTCTGATGCTGACGGGTCTGGCGGAGCCCGGTGGACGGCGGGGAGGCTCAGGGGAGGAGAGATCGGGGAGACAGCCATGACCGCACGCCCCACCCGCACCCTCGTCTCCGCAACCGGTCCGGCCGGCAACATCGGCGACGCGCTCATCCGGCGCGGGGCGGTCCGGTGGGCGGCGGGCACGTCCGACGAGCTCGTCGTCTACGTCGGCGAGGCGCCGGACACCTGGCTGCACCAACTCGGCCTCCCCTCCGGCACCCGCGTGCTCCGCTCGAAGCGGAGCGTCGCGAGGTGGCTCTGGCTCATCGCGACGGCGCCGCGGCATCCGGTGCTCGTGTTCGAATCCGGCGAGATCCCCCTCGACCGCGGCAACGTCCTGCGCGAGCTGGTCTTCCTCGCTGAGACACTCCTCGTCCGACTGAAGGGTGGCGTGGTGGTCCGGCCGCCGCGCGGCATCCGTGCAGCCACCCAATCGGCAGCAGCGATCCACTCGGTCGCGGCCCGTCTGTCTCAGTTCGCCCTCTGGCGGGATGCCGCGAGTGCGGTCCTCGCCGGCGGAGCCCGCGTCGTGCCCGACATCGGCTTCGCCGCCGGCATCCGCCCCGGGACCCCGTGGGCGGACCGCCGCGATCTCATCGTCAGCCTCCGCGGCACGCGACCGATGCCCGACGGGAACTGGCACGAGGCCGTGCACGCCTTCGCCGCATCCGAGGGGCTCCGCATCCGCACGGTCGTTCAGGTCCGCGAGGACGAGACACGCGCCCGCGAGCTCGCCGACGCCCTCGGCGGCACCTTCGAGCCCTGGGGCGACGCCGACCCGCTCGCCCGCGAAGCCCGCCTGCGCGAGCGCTACGACGATGCTCGCCTGGTGATCAGCGACCGCATGCACGTGCTCGTCCTCGCCGCCCTCTCGGGCGCGGCTCCGCTCGAGCTCGTCCCCTCCCCGACCCACAAGATCACCGCGGCGTTCGCCACCATCGGGCTCACCGAGCTCACCGCCGACGCGGCGACCCTAAGCCCCGCCGAGATGCAGGAGCGGATGCGGCGACAGATCGACCGCGCCGACGAGGTCACCGACCGGGTCGCCGCCGCAGCCGCCGACCTCACGGCGCTCGAGGACGAGATCCGCACCGCGATCCGAAAGGCACGGGCGTGACCGGCGCCCGCATCCTCTTCCTCTCGCACACGCACGTCTTCGGCGCCTTCCGCGTCGGCAGCCACCACTACGCCCGCGAACTCGCCCGCCTGGGCGCCGAGGTCGTGCACCTGTCCACGCCGATCTCCCTCGCTCACCGGGTCACCGGACGCGTGCCCCCGGGCGTGGCTGCAACCGTCCCTCGCGACGCACACCGCGACGCCGACGGCGTCACCCATCTGGTCCCCCGCACTCTCCTCCCCCGCCCGTGGGGGTCCTTCCGGGTCGCGCGCGCGCTCACCCGCGCCGGGATCGAGGCGCGCTTCGACGCGATCCTCATCGACCAGCCCCTTCTGTGGGACGACACCGTCCGCGACCTGAGCGACACGCTCGTCTACCGGCCCACCGACCTCTATCCGGACGGACTCAAGCGCTCGCTGCAAGAACGGATCCTCGCCTCCGCAGATGCCGTCGTCGCCACCTCGGGCGCCGTCCTGCAGGGCCTCGGCCACCTCACCCTCCCGTCGCTCGTCATCGAGAACGGCGTCGACCTCGGCGCGTTCACCGACACGACGACGGATGCCGAGACCCGCCCCGTCGTGTGCGTGTACGTCGGCGCCCTCGACGCCCGCTTCGACTGGCAGCAGGTGCGGACGTGGGCGACCGCGCACCCGGACGTCCCCTTCGT
Organism: Microbacterium sp. NPDC077663; assembly: GCF_044542795.1. Taxonomy (NCBI): domain Bacteria; kingdom Bacillati; phylum Actinomycetota; class Actinomycetes; order Micrococcales; family Microbacteriaceae; genus Microbacterium; species Microbacterium sp. NPDC077663. The sequence goes on from NZ_JBITVE010000002.1 coordinate 130,222, forward strand.
CATCGCCGGCCCGCAGCCCGCACCGCCTGCTTCCCTGCCGCAGAACGTCGAGCTCGTGGGACCGGTGCCGTACGCGGAGCTCCCCCGACTCCTGCACGGGGCCCGTGCCGGGCTCCTCCCCCTCTCAGACGACCCATCCAACGAGAGTCGCAGCCCCATGAAGCTGTACGAGTATCTCGCCGCGGGCCTGGCCGTCGTCTCGCGGGAGACCCCCGGCATCCGAACCGACACCGAGGCCGGGATCCACACCTACGACTCGCCCGAGACGGCTGACGCGGCGCTCGTGGCCGCGCTGCGGCATCCCTCCCCCAACGTCGCCGGTCGGCGCGCGGCCGAGAACCACTCCTGGGCGGCGAAGGCCGGCGAGCTCGCGACCTTCCTCGCCGGGCTCGCCGACTGAACGCGCGTCACCCCCGCGCCGCGGCGAGGGTCTCGGACACGATCCGAGCCGTCCGGTCCCAGTCGTAGACGCCGACGGGGGCCGAGACCGTCCGCGGCGATCCGACTGCCTCGACCATCGCCGCCGCCCACTCCCGCGCGTCGTGCGCATCCGCCAGGGACCAGCCGCGCTGCGCCACGATCTCGGCGACGGCGCGGCATCCACTCCAGTGGATCACCGGCGTTCCGCTGGCCACCGACTCGAGCGCGGGCAGGCCGAACCCTTCGAGCAGCGACGGCATCACGGTCGCCGCAGCGCCGCGGTACAGCTCGGCGAGCCGCTCGTCCTCGACCCCCGTCAGGACGTCGACCCGCGAGGAGACGCCTGCGGCCGCGGCCAGACTACGCACCTCATCCGCCTCGTCCGCGGGGACGACGGTGCGCAGACGCACGCCCGGCGCCACGGCCACACCGCGCAGCACGACGTCGAGGTTCTTGTGCGCCCGCGTGTTCCCGACGAAGAGGACGTAGGGATCGGATGCCGCCTCCCGCGGCCCCTCGGGCGTGAACGCCGCCGAGCATCCGTTCCCCGCATTGACGACCCGCACCGCGTCGTCCCGCACCCACGCACGGATCGCCTCCGCCGATGTCTCGGACACCGTGAGGACGACCCCCGCACGCCGCACGACCCGGCGCACCGGCCCGTTGTAATAGGCGAGGAACTTCGCGCGCCCCGGCAAGGCCGACTGCAGTTGGATCAGATCGTGCACCGTGAGCACCTGCCGCGGGGCGCGCAGCAGCGCGCCGTACCCCGGCGAATAGACGACATCGTCGGCCGCGACCCCGCTGAGCCGTCGGAAGGCATCGAGCGGCGCGTACGGGGTCCCGCTCAACCCCAGGCCCCGCCACGGCACCTCGACGCGGCCGAGCACCTCGCGCGCGTAGCGCCCGATGCCGTGAGCGCCGCGATACCGGTCGTCGACGAACACCCCGCTCATCCGGTCTCCCGCGCAACCCAGGCGGCGATCTCCGCCTCGAACACGGGCCGGTCGAACTCGTACGCCCGGCGCACGCACACCTCACGATCCGACGCGGCTGCGCGTCCTACCGCAGCGGCGAGCTCAGACGCCGTCCACTCGTGCACCAGTGCGCCGGTCACCCCGTCGACGACACTCTCCGCCACACCCCCGACGGCGTTGCCGACCACGGGGGTACCGGTCGCCATCGCCTCGACGGGCATGATGCCGAAATCCTCGACGGCAGGGAACACGAGCGCGACGGCGGCGCGGTACAGGGCGGCCAACAGCGTCGACGACGGATCCCGCACGATCGTAACGGGGTGGCCTCGGTCATCCGCATAGGCGCGCAGCCGCGCTTCGTCGGCCCCGCCACCCGCGAGCACCACCGGCAGCCCCGACGCGATCCCGGCATCGATCACCAGCTCGAGCCGCTTGTACGGGACGAACCGCGAGACCCCCAGCAGGTAGTCGCCCGGCAGCGTCGCGAGCACCGCCTCGGTCTGCTCCGTCGCCCGGGCCTCGGCGAACCGCGCCACGTCGATCGGCGGATGGATGACCGTCGCCTCGCGTTCCCACGCGCGGGCGACACGCTCGGCGATGAACGCGCTGTTGGCTGCGATCGCCACCGGCTCTGCCGCGCGCCGACGATCGAGCGGCTTCAGCAGCGCCGACGCCGCACGTGCCGCCACCCCCTGGCCGCGACCGTCGAGCTCGGGCGCCCAGATGTACCGCGCCGGTGTGTGGGCGTACACGAGCTTCGGCGCCTCGCCGGCGCGCCCATCGAAGCGCGCATGATGGGAGAAGAGGTGACTGCTGCACAGGACCCAGTCCGCGTCGCGCTCCGGCAGCATCCGCCAGGCGAACGGCATGAGCGGGAGGGCAGCGGCCTTGCGCCCCTTCAGCGGGGTGCGCGCCAGCACGGTCTCTTCGACCCCCTCGAACCGTCCGCCGCTCTCGTTCCACAGGCACCAGCGCTCCGCGTCGGGGAACACATCACCGAGCACCGCGAAGACGTTCTCGGAACCGCCCCGGGGAGAGAGCCACTCGTGGACCAGGATGCCGCTCACGATGCGACCCGCTTCACCTGCGTCATCCGATCCTCACCATCCGACGTTCATTCTGTCAGACGTGCAGTCCCCGGCCGGGCAGAGCAGAGGGGCCGGATGCGGCTGCATCCGACCCCTCGCAGACCTCACTCGTTCCCGATGCGCCGATCGACGTTGTCGCGAACCTCGTCGACCTTCGCGTCGACCGAGTCGGGAGCCACCTTCTTCACGAACTCGGCCGCAGCGTCGAGGACCTTGTCGCTCACGTCCTCTGCCTTGTCCGACTTCAGGTTGCGGTCGATCTCGTCCTTGTGCTGCTCGAGGAACTGCTTGCCCTTGTTGACCACGTCGTCGATACCCATGGGATTCCTTCCGTCTCGGACCGCGGTGGCCGCGGCGCGGTCAGTCTAGGACGAGCGCAGGAGCCCCGCACCCCCTTTCCGGGACGGCGAAGGGGCCGGGCCCGAAGGCCCGACCCCTGTCGGTGAGTCCGAAGGACTTACTTGATGATCTTGGTCACCGTGCCGGCGCCGACGGTGCGGCCACCCTCACGGATCGCGAACCCGAGACCGTCTTCCATGGCGATGGGCTGGATGAGCTCCACCGTCATGTCCGTGGTGTCACCGGGCATGACCATCTCGGTGCCCTCGGGCAGCGTGATGACGCCGGTGACGTCCGTGGTACGGAAGTAGAACTGCGGGCGGTAGTTCGTGTAGAAGGGGTTGTGACGGCCACCCTCCTCCTTCGAGAGGATGTAGGCAGTGCCCTCGAAGTTGGTGTGCGGGGTAACCGAACCCGGCTTCACGACGACCTGGCCACGCTCGACGTCGTCGCGCTTGAGGCCACGGAGGAGCAGACCACAGTTCTCGCCGGCCCAGGCCTCGTCGAGCTGCTTGTGGAACATCTCGATACCCGTGACCGTGGTCTTCTGCGTCGGGCGGATGCCGACGATCTCGACCTCGGAGTTGATGGCGAGGGTGCCACGCTCGGCGCGACCGGTGACGACCGTGCCACGACCGGTGATCGTGAAGACGTCCTCGATCGGCATGAGGAAGGGCTTGTCCTTGTCGCGGACCGGGTCGGGGATCGACTCGTCAGCGGCGTCCATCAGGTCGAGGATCGACTGGACCCAGGTCTCGTCGCCCTCGAGAGCCTTGAGGCCCGAGACGCGGACGACCGGAGCGTCGTCGCCGGGGAAGCCCTGGCTGGACAGCAGCTCGCGGACCTCGAGCTCGACGAGCTCCAGGATCTCCTCGTCGTCGACCATGTCGGACTTGTTCAGCGCGACCATCAGGTACGGAACGCCGACCTGCTTGGCGAGCAGGACGTGCTCACGCGTCTGAGCCATCGGGCCGTCGGTGGCGGCGACCACGAGGATCGCGCCGTCCATCTGAGCCGCACCGGTGATCATATTCTTGATGTAGTCAGCGTGACCCGGGGCGTCGACGTGTGCGTAGTGACGCTTCGGGGTCTCGTACTCGACGTGCGAGATGTTGATCGTGATACCACGCTGACGCTCTTCGGGAGCCGAGTCGATCGACGCGAAGTCACGCTGCACGTTGGTGGCCGACGGGAACTTGTCGGCGAGCACCTTCGAGATGGCAGCGGTGAGCGTGGTCTTGCCGTGGTCGACGTGACCGATCGTTCCGATGTTGACGTGCGGCTTGGTCCGCTCGAACTTGGCCTTGGCCACTGGGTCCTCCTCAGGACTGTCGTGTAGTCATCCGGGCGCTGGATTGCGACCGGGTTTCTACGGGGATGTTGTCAGTGTAGTTGACGTGTCGATATTCAGTTTGGGCGGATGCCGGGGGCCGGGCCCCCGGCATCCGAAGAACGAGTGTTACTCGCCCTTGGTCTTCTGGACGATCTCGTCGGCCACCGCGCGCGGGACCTCGGAGTAGCTGTCGAACTCCATCGCGTAGACCGCGCGGCCCGAGGTCTTCGAGCGCAGGTCACCGATGTAGCCGAACATCTCCGACAGGGGGACGAGAGCGCGGACGATCTTGATGCCCGAGCCGTCCTCCATCGACTGGATCTGGCCACGACGCGAGTTCAGGTCGCCGATGACGTCGCCCATGTACTCCTCGGGAGTACGGACCTCGACGGCCATGAGCGGCTCGAGCAGCACGGGGCTCGCCTTGCGGACGGCCTCCTTGAAGCCCATGGATCCGGCGATCTTGAACGCCATCTCGGACGAGTCGACGTCGTGCGACGCGCCGTCCGTGAGGATCGCCTTCACGCCCACCATGGGGAAGCCGGCGAGGACACCGACCTGCATGGCGTCCTGGAAGCCCTGGTTGGTCGGCTCGATGTACTCGCGCGGGATGCGGCCACCGGTGACCTTGTTCTCGAACTCGTACGTCTTGTCGGCCGTGACCTCGAGGGGCTCGAGCGCGAACTGGATCTTCGCGAACTGACCCGACCCACCGGTCTGCTTCTTGTGCGTGTAGTCGTAGCGCTCGACGGTCTTCTTGATCGTCTCGCGGTACGCGACCTGCGGCTTGCCGACGTTCGCCTCGACGCGGAACTCGCGCTTCATGCGGTCGACGAGGATGTCGAGGTGCAGCTCGCCCATGCCCTTGATGACGGTCTGACCGGTCTCGGGGTTGAGCTCGGTGCGGAACGTCGGGTCCTCTTCGGCGAGCTTCTGGATCGCGATGCCCAGCTTCTCCTGGTCGGCCTTGGTCTTCGGCTCGATGGCGACCTCGATGACGGGCTCGGGGAAGGTCATCGACTCGAGGACGACGGGCTCGTTCGGGTCGGCCAGGGTGTCACCGGTGGTGGTGTCCTTCAGGCCGATGACGGCGTAGATGTTGCCGGCGGTGACCGCGTCGACCGGGTTCTCCTTGTTGGCGTGCATCTGGAAGATCTTCCCGATGCGCTCCTTCTTGCCCTTGGTCGAGTTGATGACCTGCGCACCCGAGTCGAGCTGACCCGAGTAGACGCGGATGTAGGTCAGGCGACCGAAGAACGGGTGCACGGCGACCTTGAAGGCCAGGGCGGCGAACGGGTCGTTGGCGTCGGGGTGACGCTCGATGACCTTCTCCTCGTCCTTCGGGTCGTGCGCCTCGATGGCGGGCACGTCGAGGGGCGACGGCAGGTAGTCGACGACCGCGTCGAGCATCGGCTGGACACCGCGGTTCTTGAACGCGGAGCCGCAGAGCACGGGGTAGAGCTCGCCGGCGACGGTCATCTTGCGGATGGCGCCCTTGATCTCGGCGACCGAGAGCTCCTCGCCACCGAAGAACTTCTCGAGGAGTTCCTCGTCGCTCTCGGCGACGGTCTCGAGCAGCTGCTGACGGTACTCGTCGGCACGGTCCTTGAGGTCCGCGGGGATCTCCTGGACCTCGTACTTGGCGCCCATAGTCACGTCACCCTTGGCGTCGCCGGGCCAGACCAGCGCGCGCATCTCGACGAGGTCGATGACGCCGACGAAGTCGTTCTCGGCACCGATCGGGAGCTGCAGCACGAGCGGCTTGGCGCCGAGGCGCTTGATGATCGTGTCGACCGTGAAGTAGAAGTCGGCGCCCAGCTTGTCCATCTTGTTGACGAAGCAGATGCGGGGGACGTCGTACTTGTCGGCCTGACGCCACACGGTCTCGGACTGGGGCTCGACGCCCTCCTTGCCGTCGAAGACGGCGACGGCACCGTCGAGGACGCGGAGCGAGCGCTCCACCTCGACCGTGAAGTCGACGTGACCGGGGGTGTCGATGATGTTGATCTGGTTCTTGTTCCAGAAGCAGGTCACGGCGGCCGACGTGATCGTGATGCCGCGCTCCTTCTCCTGCTCCATCCAGTCGGTGGTCGAGGCACCGTCGTGGGTCTCGCCCAGCTTGTGGTTGACACCCGTGTAGAAGAGGATGCGCTCGGTCGTCGTCGTCTTGCCGGCATCGATGTGCGCCATGATGCCGATGTTGCGGACCTTGTTGAGGTCGGTGAGCACTTCTTGTGCCACGGGGTGTCCTTACGTGTAGTGACGGATGTCGCGGGGCGACCGGCCGGGGGTTGCCCGGCCGGTCGCCGAGGTGCTGATTACCAGCGGTAGTGCGCGAAGGCGCGGTTCGACTCGGCCATCTTGTGGGTGTCCTCGCGGCGCTTCACCGCGGCACCGAGGCCGTTCGAGGCATCCAGGATCTCGTTCTGGAGGCGCTCGGTCATGGTCTTCTCACGGCGACCCTTCGCGTACGAGACGAGCCAGCGCAGCGCGAGCGTGTTCGCGCGGTGCGGCTTGACCTCGACGGGAACCTGGTAGGTCGAGCCACCGACGCGGCGGCTCTTGACCTCGAGGGTGGGGCGGACGTTGTCGAGCGCCTTCTTGAGCGTCGCGACGGCGTCCTGGCCGTTCTTCGCCTCGACACCCTTGAGGGCGTTGTAGACGATGGCCTCGGCGATGGACTTCTTGCCATCGACGAGGATCTTGTTCACCAGCTGGGTGACGATCGGAGCACCGTAGACCGGGTCGTTGACGACGACGCGGCGGGGTGCGGGTCCCTTGCGAGGCATCTAACTCAACCCTTCTTCGCGCCGTAGCGGCTGCGAGCCTGCTTACGGTTCTTGACGGCCTGGGTGTCCAGGGCGCCGCGGACGATCTTGTAACGCACACCGGGGAGGTCCTTCACACGACCGCCGCGGACGAGCACCAGCGAGTGCTCCTGCAGGTTGTGGCCCTCACCGGGGATGTAGGCGGTGACCTCGGTCCCGTTGCGGAGCTTCACACGGGCGACCTTGCGCATGGCCGAGTTCGGCTTCTTGGGCGTGGTCGTGTACACGCGGGTGCAGACACCCGCCTGCTGCGGGTTCGCCTTCAGGGCGGGCGCCTTGGTCTTCGAGACCTTCGGCGAGCGACCCTTGCGAACCAACTGCTGAATGGTTGGCACGTTCTCTCCTTGTCGATCTGCGCGCGACTCTCGCCTCGCACAGGTGCTGCACGGTGACAGCGTTCGTGGTTTCACCACAGATCCATCGGCACGCCGCGACCGCGACGAACGGGAGTGATGGATATGCCGTGGGGGTGGCCTGTTCGCAGGCCCTGTCCCTGATGCGCTCGCCTCGCCTGTCCCGTGCCGGGGCACGTCGCAGGGCGCGCGTGTGCGCACACCCGATCAATGATACGCGGGATCGCGAAGGTGGGTCAAACGAGGGCGGACTTCACCGCGACTGCTCAGCTGGGCGCTGCGACCGGTCAGGAACCGGCTTCCGTCCGCTGCAACCGGAGGGCCGCGTCGCCGAGGAGGAACCGATCGGCCACCTCTGCCTCTCCGCCGGCGTCCACCTCGACGTCGGCACCGAGTGCATTCGGCAACAGGATGCCGTTGGTCGAGCGCAAGTCGATGATGCGCCAGGCCTCGCCGCGTCGCTCGAGCCGCGCGTGCGTCTTCGAGACGGTGCGTGTCGGGTCGGCGATCGCGATCAACTGTGCGCTGGGGCGTGCGGGGTCCGCGAGGGGGTTGCGCCCCAGGATGACGACGTCCGACGAGAGCGCAGTGGTCGTGCCGTCGGGGAGCACGAGCTCCCACCGGGCGTGACCGCGGCGCACGACGACGGTGCGCTCGAGATCCTCGTCCCACGACGACGATGCCTCCGCCTCGCGGTTCTCGCGCTCCTGCGCGGAGACCGACGCCGCCGCCGACACCGGTGCGCCGGCTGCAGGCGATCCGGGCACGGCCGACACCTCGCCCGTCAACTCGGGGAACACGTCGCTCTCGTCGCGCTCGGCGCCGACGGCGGGCGGGCGCAGCCGGGTGACCGGCGCCTCCTCCCGCCCGGGGACGGAGGAGACGATCCCCGGCGCGGCGGCGATCGGGGGGCTGACGTCGCGCGGCGCGTGCGGTGCCGCGTGCGGCGGGAAGGGAGCCTGCGGGCCGGCGGGTGTCTCACCGGCGGCGACCCAGCCGGCCGCCGAACGCAGCGTGGGCGTGGGCGCGGTCGGATCGGGCCGCTCGTCGGCGCCCGTCGGCTCCGGAGTCGTCCCGCGCGCTTCACCGGGAGCCGCGAATGCGGCGGACTCGGGCACCCACGGCTGCGGCGCGACGGATGCCGCCGGTGCCGGCGCGGACCCCGACCGGAGATCGCCCGTCGCCGGGGCCGGTCCCGGCAACGGCGGCGGCGGCAACGGCGCACCGAACTCCGGCGCGATCGATCCGAAGGGCGCGTACGGCGGCGACGCGGGACGCGGGTCGATCCGGAGGTGTGCGGGTCGGGCACCCCGCCAGTCCGCCGGACCGAAGCCCACGATCGTCGCCCACACCGGGAACAGCAGAGCGCCGACGACCGTCATCCCCGCGCCGTAACCGAAGCCCGGGTTGATCCGGTGCACCGCGAGGATGACGAGGATCCAGACGGCGATCGTGCCCGGCCCCGGCACGAGTGCGAGGAGCGCCAGCCACATCGAGAAACCGGCCCAACGGAGCAGCACCGCGATGTTGAGCAGGGGGACCCAGGCGCGCCACGACTCCTCGCCCATCTTGCGGAACGCGGCGGACAACGCGAGCGCCACCCAGACGTAGACCGCGACGCTCAGGATGACGGCCAGGAGTCCGAGGACGACACCCGCACCGCTGTCGACACCCGTGATCATCCCCCCACCCTAAGCGAGCCCGCCCCGCGCCTTCCGGCACGTCGACGACACGTCAGACCCCGGGCAGGCCGTCGCCCGCATCGAAGGGGGCGTCGAGGGACCGCGTCAACTCGTCGAGGAGCGCGGCGATCTGCGGTTCGACGTACTGCGCGACGGCGGTCTGGATGCGCAGGCGGTGGCGCAGCAGGATCGTGCACACCTCGCGCCCCACCATGCTGGCGTACTCGTCCGCGAGCCTCACCTCCTGCCGGAGCGCCGCCTTCGCGTCCTCGGTGAGGGGAGGGAGGGCGGGCACCTCGGCATCCGCTTCGTCCGCCATCCCGGCGATCGTGAACAGGAACGGAGCGCCGGGAACCGGGTCGGGGTCCATCGGGAGCCCGTCGAACTCGGGCTCGAGCCCTTCGGCGGGGCGGTAGGTCCGGGAGCGGTTGCGATCGGCCTGCTGGTCGAGCTCCGCCTGCAGCATTGGCAGATTGCGGGCCGTGTAGTGGGCGACGGCGGTGTCGACGATCGTCTTGATCCGCGTCGATAGGCCGTGCTGCACACCGTGCGGCACGTCCGAGCCGAGCCCGGCGGCCGAGAGCACAGGAGAACCCAGACATCGCCGGCAGGGGGCCACCCGTCCGCGGTGCGTCGCGGGCTCCCAGCGCGGCAGCCAGCGCAGCCAGGCGTCGACGGCCTGGCTCACCTGCGTCTCGAGCGAGCGCTCCACGGCTCCATTGTCGCGGAGATCCGCGCCGATCGGGGCATTTCCGAGGTGCGGGATGCCGCCGCGTCAGCCGTCCTCGTCCTCGCGCTCCCACGGCCACTCGGGTCGGCTCGCGCGGGTACGACCGAGGGCGATCCCCGCCCAGGCAGCCACCGCCGCGGTCGCCGCGAGCACGAGCGCGTACCACGACAGCGCGAACTCGCCCGCAACCCCCAGCGCGAGCGCAGGGTCGGCACCGGTGAGGATGCCGCCGAGCACGACGCCGACGAGGTAAGCCGCCACCGTGGCCACCATGACCCAGACCGCACCGGCGTAGCGTGCGCGACGGATCGCGCCGAACACCGTCGCCGCGAAGACGACACCGGCCAGGAGCATCGCCGTGATGCCGGCGCCCTGCCCGAGCCTCGGCTCAGCGATCACGTCGGTGTCGGTCAGCAGGCTCGTGAACCCGAACCCGCAGATCGCGAGCGCCGCGAAGCCGATCGTCGCGAAGAACGCGGCGATCGGCCGCGCGACGCCCTCGGACGGCGACATCGGTCGCGTTGGGCCGTCAGTACTGGTGCAGCTGCGGGCCGGCCTCGAGGGTGCGCTCGTACTCGCGCTGCGCCTCGTCGTTGAGCTCGGTCACGCGGCGGCCGCGTCGGGCCACCCAGGCACCGAACCACACCGTGATCTCGCGCCCCAGGACGAAGGCGATGACCGCGAGCGGGGCGAGCAGCTGCTCCCCCACGATCTGCGCCGCCTGCGACGGTGCGATCGACCAGAAGGGAGCCTGGAACAGCTGGCCGAGCAGGTGCCCGCCGTAGGCCGCGGCACCCACGAGCAGTCCGAAGACCACCCACAGACCCCACCGGCCGCGGTTGATGAACGCACCGAGGATCCAGAAGCCGAGGAAGAAGACGGCGACCGGCACCCAGAAGGCCCAGGTGGTGAGGATGTCGAGGGTCCGCTGGCCCAGGTCGGCGACCGCGATCGGCTCGTCGAGCGCATCGAGTCCGAGCGTGGCGGCCAGGTAGAGAAGGGCGAAGACGACCGCGGCGACGAGACCGATCGCACCGGCAGCGCCGCGGTTGCCGCGGGGGCGCGGGGCTTCGGGAGCCTGCACGAAGATCGGCTGCTGAGAGTAGACCGCAGTGGGCGCCGGCGCGGCGGCAGCTGGCGGCTCGCTCGAGGTGACCGTCGTCGGAGTCTGGTCGGCGTGCGGGTACGCGGCCGTCGCGGCGGCGGGGGCTGCCGCAGTGGCGTGCTCCGCATCGTCGTCGTGACGGGCGGGCGCGTCGACGACGGCGGTGTCGGCCGTGGGCGACGACCCCTCGGCGGGCTCCGTCGCAGCCGGGCGATAGAGGGGCTCATCGTCGACGGCCGATGCCGTGACGGGCGCATCCGGCTCGCTGTACTTGCCGTAGTCGATCGAGAGGTCCGAACCGCGATCGGCCGCGGTGAACTCGGCGTCACCGCGGGGGCGGTCGTCGGTGGCGCGCGAGGCGGCCTCCGCCTCGGCGAGGCTGTCGTTGGCACTGCCCACGACGTGGTCGACGTCGCGCGGCTCGCCGGTGGACGTGGGCTCCTCGACGGGCTCACCGTAGGCAGGCTCGCGCGTCCGTTCGTTCCGCTCGCCGAACTGGGGGTCGCTCATGGCGGTGTCACTCCTCACGCGGAGGCGTGGGCCACCGCTGCAGTGAGCGTATCCTCGGCGTCCGCACCTGCCGCGGAGGCGCCCCGACGTGTCTCGACGTGGCGTCCACCCCGCGACGTATCGTGGACGCATGACGAGCCGACGCCCCCGGATCCGCCGCGCCCTGGTCGGTGCGATCGCGGGGCTCGCCCTCACGTTCGTCACGGCGGCCTGCGCCCCCGAGCCCGACAGCGTGCCGCCCGCGCCGACCGACGCGGCATCCGGAACACCCACGCCCGTCGTCACCCCGGTCGCGATCGCGGAGTTCCCGTTCGGTCCGTCGACCTCGACCACCCCGCTGCCGAAGGACTGCGAGAGCATCCTGACCCCGGACATCCTCGCCACCCTGCAGGGGATCCCCCTCAACGCACCCGGGATGGGCGGCGGCATCCGTCCCGACAGCAGCCGCGTGTGCGTCTGGGCGGACCCCGGCGCGAGCCGGACGAGCCTGGTCACCGTGGTGGGCTACTCCCCCGAACGCGAGGCACGTGACGCGCTCTACCTGCTCGGCGTCGACGAGGGCTACACCTGCTACGAACCGGATGAAGGGCTGCGGTGCGAGAAGAGCGGCACCGACGAACTAGGACTCCCTGTGGGGCGCACCGTCTACTGGCGCGACGGGGTGGCCATCGACACGCAGTACTCGAACCTCGCCCCCCAGGGCTACACGGCGGCGATCGTCCGGTCGATCTGGGGCTGACCCTCAGCCTTCGCGTGACCAGACGGCGGCGGCGACTCCGTCGGCGTAACGGGTCGGATGCCACGCCTGCTGCGACGTCGACACCCACCGCCCACCGCCGGCTTCGATCGTCTCGAGCAGCTCACCGTCGGTGCGCGCGCAGCGGGTGCGGTCGCCCTCGGGGCCGCACTCGAACCCGAGCGGCGGAAGCGCGGCCGTCGCGATGGCCCCGGCATCGGGTGGCACGGTCGCGACCGTCGTGGAGATCTCGCCCCGTGCGGAGGTCCATGTGCACGTGACGAGCACCTGGGGCTCGAGAGCCGCGACGAGGTCGGAGGCCGTCGACACCGGTGCGTCGGTCGAGGCGACCATCTCGGCGCCCTCCGTCCACCGCAGACCCGCCCAGGCCGCCTCGTTGTAGAGGTCGCGGCAGCCGAGCGGCGCCGAGGTCGGAGCAGCGGATGCCGTGGGCTGCGGCACACCTGCCGCCTCGGCGATCCAGCGCGATGCGGCCGGGAACATCGGGACGGCCAGGACCAGGAGCGTCACGACGATCGCTGCGCTGACCACGCCGACGAACCACGCGAACCCGGCGTTGCGCCCTCCCACCCCTGCCATGCGTCCCAGGGTAGCCGTCCCCCGCGCCGGTTCCCGCGCCGACGACGCCGAAGGCCCCCGGGAGATCCCGGGGGCCTTCGGTCAGACGATCAGACCTCGATCAGTTGTAGCTGCCGGGGGTGAAGTCGTCGGTCGAGAAGCTGTCGAAGTCGACGTAGCTCAGGTCGGCGTCGCTGTAGGCGCCGTCCGAGGCGAAGATGCGGTTGGGGTACCGCTCGCTCTTGGCCTCCTCCGTCGCCTCGACCACGACGTTGCGGTACTTCGCAAGGCCGGTGCCGGCGGGGATGAGCTTTCCGATGATGACGTTCTCCTTGAGGCCGACGAGCGGGTCGCTCTTGCCCTCCATGGCCGCCTGCGTGAGGACGCGGGTGGTCTCCTGGAACGATGCGGCCGACAGCCACGACTCCGTCGCGAGCGACGCCTTCGTGATACCCATCAGCTCGGGGCGACCCGAGGCGGGGCGCTTGCCCGCCGCGACCGCCTCGCGGTTCATCTGCTGGTAGCGCTTGAAGTCCACCAGCTCACCGGGAAGCAGGTCCGTCTCGCCGTGGTCGACGACCGTGACCTTGCGCAGCATCTGGCGCACGATGACCTCGATGTGCTTGTCGTGGATCGGCACACCCTGCGAGCGGTACACGCCCTGCACGCCGCCGACGAGGTACTTCTGCACCTCGCGGGCACCCTGCACGCGCATGACCTCCTTGGGGTCGAGCGTTCCGACCTGCAGCGGCTGACCGACCACGACGCGCTGCCCGTCCTCGACGAGGAGGGTGGCGCGCTTGAGGACCGGGTAGACGTGCGGCTCGTCGCCGTTGTCCGGGGTCAGGATGACCTTCTTGGCCTTCTCGGTCTCGTCGATCTTGATGACACCGTCGGCCTCGGCGATCGGGGACGCACCCTTGGGGGTACGGGCCTCGAACAGCTCCTGGACGCGGGGAAGACCCTGGGTGATGTCATCCGCCGACGCCGAACCACCGGTGTGGAAGGTACGCATCGTCAGCTGGGTACCGGGCTCACCGATCGACTGAGCGGCGATGATGCCGACGGCCTCGCCGATGTCGACGAGCTTGCCGCTGGCCAGCGAACGGCCGTAGCACTTCGCGCACACACCGACGGCCGAGTCACAGGTGAGGACCGAGCGCACCTTGATGCTCTCGATGCCACCGGCGACCAGCTTGTCGATGAGGACGTCGCCCACGTCGTCGCCGGCGTCGGCCAGGACGGTGCCCTGCGCGTCGACCACGTCGGCGGCGAGGGTACGGGCGAACACCGAGTTCTCGACGTTGGCGTCACGCACGAGCGTGCCGTCGGTGCCGGGAGCGGCGATCGTGAACTCGAGACCCTTGGTCGTGCCGCAGTCCTCCTCGCGGATGATGACATCCTGCGAGACGTCGACGAGTCGACGGGTGAGGTAACCCGAGTCGGCGGTACGGAGGGCCGTGTCGGCCAGACCCTTACGCGCACCGTGCGTCGCGATGAAGTACTCCGCCACCGACAGACCCTCGCGGTACGAGGAGATGATCGGACGGGGGATGATCTCACCCTTGGGGTTGTTCACCAGGCCTCGCATACCCGCGATGTTGCGGATCTGCAGCCAGTTACCACGGGCGCCCGAGCTCACCATGCGGTTGATGGTGTTGTCGGCCGGGAAGTTGTCCCGCATCGCCTTCTGGACCTCGTCGGTCGCCTCGGTCCAGATCTTGATGAGCTCCTGACGACGCTCGGCGTCGGTCGTGAGACCCTTCTCGAACTGGCCTTGGACCTTCGCGGCCTGCTTCTCGTAGGCGGCGACGATCTCCTTCTTGTTCGGCGGCGTGAGGACGTCGCTGAGGGCGACGGTCACACCCGAACGGGTGGCCCAGTAGAAGCCGGCGTCCTTGATCCGGTCGAGGGATGCCGCGACCTCGGTCTTCGGGTACTCCTCGGCCAGCTTGTTGACGATCTGCGACAGCTTGCCCTTGTCGGCCTGCTCGCGGACGAACGGGTACCCCTTGGGGAGCGTGTCGTTGAAGATCGCCTGGCCCAGCGAGGCGTCCACGAGACCGTGGCGCTCGTAGCCCTCGGGGGCTTCGCCCTCGAGGAAGGTCAGACCGGGGACGCGGATGCGGACCTTGGCCTGCAGGTCGAGGGTGCCCTCGTCCTTGGCCAGGATCGCCTCGCCGACGGAGCCGAACACGCGACCCTCACCGGCAGCACCCTCCTTGATGGTCGTCAGGTGGTGCAGACCGATGATCATGTCCTGCGAGGGCAGGGTCACCGGGCGGCCGTCCGACGGCTTGAGGATGTTGTTCGAGGCGAGCATCAGCACGCGGGCCTCGGCCTGAGCCTCGACCGACAGCGGCAGGTGGACGGCCATCTGGTCACCGTCGAAGTCCGCGTTGAAGGCGGCGCAGACGAGCGGGTGGAGCTGGATGGCCTTGCCCTCGACGAGCTGCGGCTCGAACGCCTGGATGCCGAGACGGTGCAGCGTGGGCGCACGGTTCAGCAGCACGGGGCGCTCGCGGATGATCTCCTCGAGCACGTCCCAGACCTCGGGACGGGTGCGCTCGACGGCGCGCTTGGCGGCCTTGATGTTCTGCGAGTGACCCAGGTCGATGAGGCGCTTGATCACGAACGGCTTGAACAGCTCCAGCGCCATCTGCTTGGGCAGACCGCACTGGTGCAGCTTCAGCTGCGGACCGACGATGATGACCGAACGGCCCGAGTAGTCGACGCGCTTACCGAGCAGGTTCTGGCGGAAACGACCCTGCTTACCCTTCAGCATGTCGCTGAGGGACTTCAGGGCACGGTTGCCGGTGCCGGTGACGGGACGACCGCGACGGCCGTTGTCGAACAGGGCGTCGACGGCCTCCTGCAGCATCCGCTTCTCGTTGTTGACGATGATCTCGGGGGCACCGAGGTCGATCAGGCGACGGAGGCGGTTGTTGCGGTTGATGACGCGACGGTAGAGGTCGTTCAGGTCGGAGGTGGCGAAACGGCCACCGTCGAGCTGGACCATCGGGCGCAGCTCCGGCGGGATGACCGGGACGACGTCCAGGACCATCGACGCCGGGCTCATGCCGGTCGACAGGAACGAGTT
Source organism: Microbacterium sp. NPDC077663 (assembly GCF_044542795.1). Classification (NCBI taxonomy): domain Bacteria; kingdom Bacillati; phylum Actinomycetota; class Actinomycetes; order Micrococcales; family Microbacteriaceae; genus Microbacterium; species Microbacterium sp. NPDC077663. The sequence continues at coordinate 146,002 of NZ_JBITVE010000002.1, forward strand.
GACGACCTTGAGTCGCTTGATCGCACGGATCTTGCGCTGGCCCTTGCCCTCGGAGATCTGCAGGTGCAGCGACTCGGCCTCGGCGGCCAGGTCGAAGGCCAGCAGGCGACGCTTGATCGACTCGGCGCCCATGTAGGCCTCGAAGTACTGACCGAAGCGGTCCTGCAGCTCCTGGAAGATGTCGTCTTCCTGCTTGAGCTGACCGACCTCGAGGTTACGGAACTCGTCCCACATCCGCTCGAGCTTGGCGACCTGCTCGTCGCCGCGCTTGCGGATGGTGGCCATCTCCTTCTCGGCGGCGTCCTTGGCCTTCTTCTTCTGGTCGGCCTTGGCTCCCTCCGCCTCGAGGGCGGCGAGCTCGTCTTCCAGCTTCTGCAGGCGGTCGGCGACGCGGGCGTCACGACGGTCGGCGATGTTCTTGATCTCGAGACGGAGGTTCGCCTCGTGGGTCGGCAGGTCGCGGTGGCGTGCGTCCTCGTCGACCGAGATCACCATGTAGGCGGCGAAGTAGATGACCTTCTCGAGGTCCTTCGGCGCCATGTCCAGCAGGTACCCGAGGCGCGAGGGCACGCCCTTGAAGTACCAGATGTGGGTGACGGGGGCGGCGAGCTCGATGTGCCCCATGCGCTCACGGCGGACGGAGGACTTGGTGACCTCCACGCCGCAGCGCTCGCAGACGATGCCCTTGAAGCGGACACGCTTGTACTTGCCGCAGGCGCACTCCCAGTCGCGGGACGGTCCGAAGATCTGCTCTCCGAAGAGGCCGTCCTTCTCGGGCTTCAGCGTGCGGTAGTTGATGGTCTCGGGCTTCTTGACCTCGCCGAAGGACCAACGACGGATGTCGTCGGCGGTGGCGAGACCGATGCGAAGCTGATCGAAGGTGTGTGACTCGAGCACTGATTCTCCTGTGTCGGAATTCTGTTCGTTGCCGGTACGGGTCAGATCTCGTCGATCGACGTCGACTCGAACCGGGTGGAGATGTTGATGCCGAGCTCCTCCGCTGCGCGGAAGGCCTCGTCGTCACTGTCACGCAGGTTCACCTCGGTGCCGTCGGCCGAGAGGACCTCGACGTTCAGGCAGAGGGACTGCATCTCCTTCATGAGGACCTTGAACGACTCCGGGATGCCGGGCTCCTGGATGTTCTCGCCTTTGACGATGGCTTCGTAGACCTTGACGCGACCCACGATGTCGTCGGACTTGATCGTCAGCAGCTCCTGCAGCGCGTAAGCGGCGCCGTAGGCCTCGAGCGCCCAGACCTCCATCTCACCGAAGCGCTGGCCACCGAACTGGGCCTTACCGCCGAGCGGCTGCTGGGTGATCATCGAGTAGGGACCCGTCGAGCGTGCGTGGATCTTGTCGTCGACAAGGTGGTGCAGCTTCAGGATGTACATGTAGCCGACCGAGATCGGAGCCGGGAAGGGCTCACCGGAGCGGCCGTCGAACAGCTTCGCCTTGCCGGAGCTGTCGATCAGACGCTCTCCGTCACGGGTCAGGTTCGTGGAGTCGAGGAGACCTGCGATCTCCTCCTCGAACGCACCGTCGAACACCGGGGTGGCGACCTTCGTGCCGGGAGCGGCCTCGCGGGCCTGCTCGGGGAGCTTGGCAGCCCACTCCGGCGACCCTTCGACCTTCCAGCCCTGCTTCGCGACCCAGCCGAGGTGCGTCTCGAGGACCTGACCGAAGTTCATTCGACCGGGGATGCCGAGCGGGTTGAGCACGACGTCGACCGGGGTGCCGTCGGCGAGGAAGGGCATGTCCTCGACGGGCAGGATCTTCGCGATGACACCCTTGTTGCCGTGGCGGCCGGCGAGCTTGTCACCCGCGGTGATCTTGCGCTTCTGGGCGATGTAGACCACGACGCGGCGGTTGACGCCCGAGCCGAGCTCGTCGTCGCCGTCCTCGGCGTTGAACTCCTTGACGGCGATGATCGTGCCCTGCTCGCCGTGGGGCACCTTCAGCGAGGTGTCACGGACTTCGCGGCTCTTCTCGTTGAAGATCGCGCGGAGCAGGCGCTCCTCGGCCGAGAGCTCGGTCTCGCCCTTGGGCGTGACCTTGCCGACCAGGATGTCGCCGGGGCGGACCTCGGCGCCGATGCGGATGATGCCGCGCTCGTCGAGGTCCTTCAGCAGGTCGGGGCTGACGTTGGGGAGGTCACGGGTGATCTCCTCCTTGCCCAGCTTGGTGTCGCGAGCGTCGACCTCGTACTCCTCGATGTGGATCGAGGAGAGGGTGTCATTCTTGACGAGCTCCTGGCTGAGGATGATGGCGTCCTCGAAGTTGTGACCCTCCCACGTCATGAACGCGACGAGGAGGTTCTTGCCGAGCGCCAGCTCGCCGTCCTCGGTGGCGGGGCCGTCGGCGATGACCTCGCCGACCTCGACCCGGTCGCCGGCCGAGACCACGACGCGCTGGTTGTAGGACGTGCCCTGGTTGGAGCGGTCGAACTTGCGCAGGAAGTAGTCCTGCGTGCCGCCCTCGTCGAGCTGCACGGTGACGACGTCGGCCGAGACCTCGGAGACGACACCGGCCTTGTCGGCGGTGATGACGTCACCCGCGTCGATGGCGGCGTAGCCCTCCATACCGGTACCGACGATCGGCGACTCGCTGCGCAGCAGCGGAACGGCCTGACGCTGCATGTTGGCACCCATGAGGGCGCGGTTCGCGTCGTCGTGCTCGAGGAAGGGGATGAGGGAGGTCGCGACCGACACCATCTGGCGGGGCGAGACGTCCATGTAGCCGATCTCGTCGACCGGGAACAGGTCGACCTCGCCGCCCTGGCCGCGGCGGGCCAGGATGCGGTCGTTGACGAACGTGCCGTCGGCGTTGAGCTCGACACCGGCCTGGGCCACGACGTAGTCGGCCTCTTCTGCGGCGGTCAGGTAGTCGATCTGGTCGGTGACCTTGTTGCCCACGACGCGGCGGTACGGCGTCTCGATGAAGCCGAACGCGTTGATGCGCGCGAACGAGGCGAGCGAACCGATGAGGCCGATGTTCGGGCCTTCCGGCGTCTCGATCGGGCACATGCGGCCGTAGTGCGACGGGTGGACGTCACGGACCTCGACGCCGGCACGCTCACGCGAGAGACCGCCGGGGCCGAGCGCCGAGAGGCGACGCTTGTGGGTCAGACCCGCGAGCGGGTTGTTCTGGTCCATGAACTGCGACAGCTGCGACGTTCCGAAGAACTCCTTGATCGCGGCCACGACGGGGCGGACGTTGATCAGGGTCTGCGGCGTGATCGCCTCGATGTCCTGCGTGGTCATGCGCTCGCGGACGACGCGCTCCATACGGGACAGACCGGTGCGGACCTGGTTCTGGATGAGCTCGCCGACGGCGCGGATGCGACGGTTGCCGAAGTTGTCGATGTCATCGACGTCCAGGCGGATCTCGGCGGCCTTGCCGCTGCGGACGCCGTCGTAGCTGACGTCGCCGCGGTGCAGGCGGACGAGGTACTTGATCGTCGCGACGATGTCCTCGACGGTCAGGACCGAGTCGCTGAGCGGCTTGTCGATGCCGAGCTTCTGGTTGATCTTGTAGCGACCCACCTTGGCCAGGTCGTAGCGCTTCGGGTTGAAGTAGAAGTTGTCCAGCAGCGCGCGGGCGGCCTCGGCGGCGACCTGCTCGCCCGGACGGAGCTTGCGGTAGATGTCGCGGAGCGCGTCCTCCTTGGTGAGGATCGTGTCCTTCTCGAGGGTCTCCTCGATCGAGCTGAAGCCCGCGAACTCCTGCATGATGTCCTCGCTCGAGAGGCCGAGGGCCTTGAGGAAGACGGTCACGGACTGCTTGCGCTTGCGGTCGATGCGCACGCCCACCTGGTCGCGCTTGTCGATCTCGAACTCGAGCCAGGCACCACGGCTCGGGATGACGCGCGCCGAGACGATGTCCTTGTCGGAGGTCTTGTCGGGCGTCTTGTCGAAGTAGACACCGGGCGAACGCACGAGCTGCGAGACGACGACGCGCTCGGTGCCGTTGATGATGAACGTGCCCTTGGCGGTCTGGAGCGGGAAGTCGCCCATGAAGACCGTCTGCGTCTTGATCTCACCCGTGAGGTGGTTCATGAACTCGGCCTCGACGTAGAGCGGGGCGGCGTAGGTCTTGCCGCGCTCCTTGCACTCCTCGATCGAGTACTTCTCGGGCTCGAGGTAGGGGTTCGTGAACGAGAGCTGCATCGTCTCGCCCAGGTCCTCGATCGGCGAGATCTCCTCGAAGATCTCCTCGAGGCCGCTGATCTCGGGCACATCGGTGCGGCCGGCGGCCTGCGCCTCGGCGACGCGCGCCTTCCACGCCTCGTTGCCGACGAGCCAGTCGAACGACTCGGTCTGCAGCGCGAGAAGGTCGGGGACCGTCAGCGTGTCGGAGATCTTGGCGAACGAGAGGCGGGATGCCCCGCGGCCGTTCTTGGTGGTGGTGGTGGTGGAAGTTGCGTTGCGCGCAGCAGCCAAGGGAATTACCTCCGTGAGCCCGGGGAGGGCTGGTTTTCCTTGTCGTCAGGTGGAGTACTCCCGCATCCACGCCTGCGGCGCGCGCCGACGGGGACCGTCGGGGGCGCAGGCACAAGCCGACCACCATATGAGGGCAAGTAGAGGGGAGCGCAACTACCCACTATAGGACGCGCGACGCGCCGTGTCCAGTCGGATCGTTGACGACTTTCGGATGCTGCGGTATAACCTGCGCGCTCAGACCCACTGCCACGTCGAAAGGACCGAGAGCGCGAGCGCATCGCGGTCCTCCTGCGGGACGTCGACACTCGACGAGAACGTGACGATGTAGGTCTGCCCCGCGTCGACGAGGTAGTACTGGTCGATGACGTAGGGGACCTCGCCCGTCGACACGGTCGCGGTCAGGTGCGCGGACTCGGACCCCGCCGCGGTGACCCGAGCGAGCGCCCGCGCGTCGGTGGCGCCCGCACCCTCGAGCTCGGCGATGCCGGTCTCCTCGACCTGGTCGGAGGTCACCTCGCCGCCGGGCGAGACGAGGATGTTGACGTTGTCGGGGTAGTCGTCGCCGTCCTGAAGATCGGCGGCGAAGGTCGTCGGATCGAAACCGTCCGGTGCGCCGTCGGGGAAGCCCCACCCCTCGGGCAGGCGGAACGTGTACTCGTCGGTCGCGACCTCCGCCCCGGTCGCGGGGGCGAACTCCACCGCGTCGGTCTCGGAGGGCGCAGCGGACTCCGACTCGGCGGGCGGCGCGGACTCCGGTGTGCACCCGGTCAGCCCCAGCACCGACGCTCCACCCAGGACGGCGACGAGCGCGAGTGCGGCGGAGGCGCGACGGAAGGGCATGGGGCAGACCCTACGCGCCCGCGACGATCACGGCCGAGGGCTTGCGCTCCGCAGCCGGAGATGCGATCCGGGGCGGGCCTGTGCGAGCGCCGCGCGCCCTGCGGCCATCACGACGCCGATCACGGGGTACCCCCCGGTCACGGGTCCGTCGGGTCCGAGGATCACCGGCTGACCGTCGGGCGGCACCTGGACGGCGCCCGGCAGCATGCCCTCGCTCGCGAGTTCGCGGCCGACCGCATCCGGAAGGCGCTCCAGGGGCGGGCCGTCGAGTCGGATGCCGACGCGGTCGGCGCGGGCTCCCACCATCCATCCCGTCTCGAGAAACGCGCGTCGCACCTCCGGAGGGAACCAGTCGGCGCGCGGCCCCGCCGCGACGGGGACGTCGAGGACGGCCGGCGGCGGGGTCCACGGCCACAGATCGACGGGCGGGACCGGATGCCGCGCGGCATCCGCCGTCGTGATCCCGTCGCCCGCGCGCAGCGGCGGGACGCCGAGACCCGCGAGGGTGTCGGCGGCGATCGACCCGAACACGGGCGACCCCGAGATGCCCCCGCGGACGGCGAGCACGGCGCGGACGCCGGCGCGGAAGGCACCGAGGGTGAGCTCCGCGTCGGCGGGCCAGAGGACCGGCCGGTACGGATCGACCTCGCGACCCGCGACGTGGATGCTCCCCCACGCCCCGGTGACGGCGATCCACAGGTCGCGGACGGCCGTCGCGCGGAATCCGCCGAGGGTGACTTCGATCGCCGCGGCGCCCGGCGCGTTGCCGACGAGACGGTTCGCTGCGGCGAGGGCGGGGCGGTCGGCGGCCCCGGAGATCGACACGCCGTCGGCGAGCGCGCCGGGGCGACCGGCATCCTGCACCGTCGCGAGCGGACCCGGGTCCAGGACGACCGCGGCGGGCGTGCCCGCCGGCGCGGCCTCAGGTGGGACGAGCGATGCGGGCGCCGCCTGTGCGCGCCGGAAGCGCACGCGCGCGCCGGGGCGTAACAGGGCGGGGCGCTCGGCGTGCGGGTCGAACAGGGGCGCGTGCGTCGTGCCGATGAGCTGCCAGCCGCCCGGGGTCTCGCGGGGGTAGGCGCCCGTGAACTCCCCCGCCAGCGCGACGGCCCCCCGCGGCACCCGCGTGCGGGGCGTCGCCCGGCGCGGCACGTCGAGCCGCCAGTCCTCGCTCACCAGGTAGCCGAAGCCGGGGGCGAACCCCGTGAACGCGACGCTCCAGCGCGCGGCGAGGTGCCGGCCGATGAGGTCGTCGCGCGTCAGTCCGAGCAGCGATGCCGTCTCGTCGAGATCAGGCCCGTCGTAGACGACCGGGATCTCGATCTCGTCGGTCGACGCATCCCGGGCCGGGGGGCCTGCGGCATCCACCCCTTCCATCCAGGCGCGCGCGGCGGCCAGCGGCAGGACGGCCGGGTCCAGGTGGACGAGCACGGTGCGCGCAGCGGGGACGAGGTCGACGACGCCGCGGGGCCGGGTCCGCGCCAGGGCGGCATGGAGCGCGAGGACGTCGGCGAGCGCAGCGACCTCGGCGAGCAGCGCGCTGTCGCCGAACGGGCGGATCACCACGGCGCGCGCACCTCGACCCCCGCCGCGTCGAGGGCCGCCCGCACCGCGCGCGCCATCGCGACCGAGCCGGGGGTGTCGCCGTGAAGGCAGAGGGATGCCGCGTCGACCTCGATGATCGAGCCGTCGACCGCCGCCACGCCGCCGCCGGTCGCGAGCGTCACGGCGCGGGCGGCGACGACCTCCGCGTCGTGCAGGAGGGCGCCGGGATCCGAGCGGGGGACGAGGGCGCCCGACGGCAGGTAGCCGCGGTCGAGGAAGGCTTCGACGAAAAAGGGGATGCCGCGGCTCGCGGCGGCATCGACGATCGCCCCCGGCATCCCGAGCAGCGGGAGCGTGCGCCCGAGGTCCGCGGCGACGTCCGCGACGGCGGCGGCGACGGCGCCCGCCGCCTCGGGGTCGGCGGAGACCGCGTGGTACAGCGCGCCGTGGGGTTTGACGTAGCGGAGGTCGGCACCGACTCTCGCCAAGGCCGCGATCTGTGCCCGCACCTGCTCGCGGAGGAGGTCAGGCGGGACGGCGAGCGCCACCCGGCCGAACCCGGCGCGGTCGACGAAGGAAGGGTGCGCCCCGACCGCGACGCCCTGCGCGACCGCGCCCCTGACAGCATCAGTCATCGATGCGACGTCGCCGGCGTGGCCGCCGCAGGCGACGGACGCACTCGAGACGACGGCGAACATCGCCTCGTCGTCGGCGGTGGGCACGCCGTCGACGGTCTCGCCGAGGTCCGCGTTGAGGTCGATCGCCGCCATGAGGCCACGGTACCGGCGTCGTTCCATGAACAGCGGGCGAAGGATCCGTCAAGCGCTAGTCACGGCCGGGCGGGAAACATAGCGTCGGGGATGTCGCCGGACGACCGTTCCGGCGGGAAGGAGCGCCGTCGTGGCGTACATCACCGTGGGGACCGAGAACTCGGTCGACGTCGACATCTTCTACACCGATCAGGGGTCGGGTCAGCCGGTCGTGCTGATCCACGGATTCCCCCTCAACGGCGAATCGTGGGGCAAGCAGCAGGCCGCGCTCCTCGACGCCGGCTACCGCGTCATCGCCTACGACCGGCGCGGATTCGGGGCTTCGACGAAGACCGCATCGGGCTCGGACTACGACACCTTCGCGGCCGACCTGCACGCCCTCATCGAGGAACTCGAGCTCACCGACGCCGTGCTCGTCGGGTTCTCGATGGGCACCGGCGAGATCGCCCGCTACCTGTCGCGCTACGGCGCCGACCGCATCGCGAAGGTCGCCTTCCTCGGTTCGCTCGAGCCGTGGCTGCTGAAGACCGAGGAGAACCCCGACGGCGCCGGCGACCAGGCGTTCTTCGACGGCACCTCCGCGGCCGTCGCCGAGGATCGCTACGCGTTCCTGACCGGCTTCTTCCGGGACTTCTACAACCTCGACGACTACCTCGGGAACCGCATCTCGCAGGAGGCGCTCGACGCGTCGGTCGGCGTCGCCAATCAGGCGGGCAACGCCGCGATCGCGGCCGCCCCGCTGACCTGGGCGACGGACTTCCGCGCCGACATCCCCGCCGTCACCGTGCCGGCACTGATCCTGCACGGCACTGCCGACAACATCCTCCCGATCGACGTGACCGCCCGCCGCTTCCGCGAGCTCCTCCCCGAGGCGACGTACGTCGAGATCGAGGGCGCCCCGCACGGCCTGCTCTGGACCCACGGCGCCGAGGTCAACGAGGCGCTGCTGAGCTTCCTGCGCGGCTGAGCCCTCCCGCCGAGGAACGGCGTCCGGGATGCGTGTCCTCCCGGACGCCGTTTCTCGATCCGGTGGTGGAACCGCGAGCGCGGGTCATGTCACGATGAGGGCACGAGCGAGGGGGTCGCGATGACGGATGCCGCGGTGCAGCACACGGATACGAGCAAGAGCATGCTCGTCGGTCACGCGCTCTCGAGGCGTCTCGCGCGGGACCACCAGCGGAAGAAGCAGCCGGCGCTGTGGATAGGCGGGACGGCGATCGTCCTGCTCTTCGGATTCGGCATCTTCGCGCTCAACGGGAACGCCCGCTCCCTCATCATGGCCGCGTTCTGGGGGCTGGTCATCGCGATCGGGTTCGTCGCGATCCGCCACCTCGGCACGCAGAAGCTCACCCGCGTCATCGAGGGCCTCTATCCGGCGGGCGATCGCCTGACCGTCACCGTCTCCGACACGGGACTGACGGTGACCACGTCGGCCACGAGTCTCACGGTCGCGGCATCCGCTCTCTGGCGCATCTCGACAGCGCCGCACTCGGTGATGGTGCGCATCCACGGACTCATCGGGCCGGCGATGATCCTGCCGCGCGAGCTGCTGGACGACGCCGACGTCGCCCGGCTGCGCGCTCTGGCCCCTCGCATCCGTCGCGGCTGAGCTCAGCCGACCACGAGCGCATCGGGGATGCGTGCACGCATGACCGCGAGCGCGTCGGGACTGTGGTCGACGAGGACCGCGTCGCGCCCGAGGGCGTCGGCGACGGCGCCGGTGGTCCCGGAGCCGGCGAAGAGGTCGAGCACACGGTCGCCGGGTCGGCTGGAGGCCTGCACGATCCGCCGCAGGATGCCCTCAGGCTTCTGCGTCGGGTAGCCGGTCTTCTCCCGCCCGGACGTCGGGACGATCGTGTGCCACCAGACGTCCGTCGGCAGCTTGCCGCGCGCGGCCTTCTCGGGCGTCACGAGTCCCGGTGCCATGTAGGGCTCTCGGTCGACGGCATCCGAGTCGAAGAAGTACGCGGACGGGTCCTTCACGTAGACGAGGATCGTGTCGTGCTTGCTCGGCCAGCGTTTGCGCGACTTCGCACCGTAGTCGTAGGCCCAGATGAGCTCGTTGAGGAAGCAGTCCCGCCCGAAGACGGCGTCGAGCATGACCTTCGCGTAGTGCGCCTCGCGGTAGTCGAGGTGCAGGTAGAGCGTGCCGTCATCGGCGAGCAGCCGCCACGCCTCGCGCAGCCGCGGCTCGAGGAAGCCCCAGTAGTCGTCGAATCGGTCGTCGTAGAGCTTCAGCGCGCCGCGCGTGCGGGCGTAGGAGCTGCCTCGGAACCCGCCCTTGACCGGGCCCGCCGGCGGCCGCGGAGCATCGGGGTCGGGCACGAGGTGTCCCGTATTCAGTCCGGTCGGCGCCGCGGCGGCGCCGGCGGGGCGGGAATCCGCGGATGCCGGGGCCGCGGCATCCGCTGCGGACTGAATACGGAGCGCGGACTCGATCGCACGCTCCTGGGTGCGGCCGGTGTTGAAGGGCGGGTCGAGGTAGACCAGGGCGAACGAGGCGTCCGGCAGGCGCCGGGCGACCTCCAGGTTGTCGCCGAGATGGATCTCGACGGTCACGGGACGCGGCGCAGCCAGGCGTCCGTCGAGAACTTGGACTCGACGAGCGCCTCGGCCTCGGCGTACTCCTCCTCGGAGATCGACCCGGGCTTCGCGCCGTAGAGCGAGGTGAATGTCTCCGTGAACCGTTCGATGATCTCGGCGCGCGGCAGACCGGTCTGGCTGCGCAGCGGGTCGACGCGCTTCGCAGCCGATGCCGTCCCCTTGTCGGACAGCTTCTCGCGACCGATCCGGAGGACCTCGGTCAGCACCTGGCCGTCCATGTCGTAGCTGAGGGTGGCGTGGTGGAGCACTCCCCCGTTGGCGAGACGCTTCTGCGCGGCGCCTCCGATCTTGCCCTTCGACGAGGCGATGTCGTTGAGCGGCTGATAGGTCGCGTCGATGCCGAGGGAGCGGAGCGCGTGCAGCACCCAGTCGTCGAGGAACGCGTACGAATCCGCGAACGTCATCCCCGCGACGAGGGATGCCGGGACGTACAGCGAATAGGTCACGATCGACCCGGCGGCCATGAGCATCGCGCCGCCGCCGGAGATGCGCCGGACGACCTGGAAGCCGTGCCTCGCCGCTCCCTCGGGGTCGACCTCGTTGCGGAGGGACTGGAAGGAGCCGATGACGACGGCGGACTCGTCCCACTCCCAGATGCGGAGCGTCGGCGTGCGGCGACCGTCGCCGACGCGGGTCGTGAGCACCTCGTCGAGCGCGAGGTTCATCGCGGGCGACACGGCCTTCTCGTGGACGACCTCCCAGTCGAACTCGTTCCAGCCCGGCGCCACGATGAGCGCGCGACGGACGGCGGTGGCGACCGACTCGGGGGTGAAGCCGAGCAGCTGCGCGCCCTCGGGGAGCGCGCCGCGCACCGCGGCGGCGATCGTGGCGACGTCGGCCTCGGCCGGGAGCCCGGTGACGGCCGCGTCGATGTCGGCGAGGGCGTCGTCGGGCTCGAGGAAGAAGTCACCCGCCAGGTGGAAGTCCGCGATACGGCCGTCGGCCACCTCGAGGTCGACGACGACCAGCTTGCCGCCAGGAACCTTGTACTCGCCGTGCATGCCCCTATTCTCCCGTCTCCGCAGTGCCATCGGCGCCGGGAGCGGATGCCGCGTCGCGCCGCGCGATACGCGCGTCGAGCCACGCGAGCAGGTCAGCGCGCACCTCGGCGGCGCAGTGCTCGTTGAAGATCTCGTGGCGCGCGTCGGGGTACACGAGGGTCGTGACATCCGACAGCCCCGACCGGGTGCGGTACGCGTCGGCGAGACGGTGGACGCTGCGCGGCCCGCCGACGGGGTCGTCCCGCCCGACCATGAGGAGGACGGGGACGTCGACGCCGAGATTGCGCGTCGGCTTGCCGATCAGCCGCACCGTGTCGGCGGGCCCGAAGAGCGTCGGCAGCGGCGTCATGGTCGTCAGGGGGTCATCGAGGAAGGCGCGGCCGACCGCGGCATCCGTGGACAGCCATTCGACGCCCGTCGCGCCGGCACCTGCCCACCGCTTGTTCAGCGGCGCGGCGTTGAGCGCCCCCGGCCAGAGCAGCGATGAGCCGGACAGGACGACGGCGTCGTAGGCGCGGGGATCCGCGTTCAGGAGCTTCTGCGCGAGGAAGGATCCCCAGGAATGGCCGAGGAGGACCAGCGGCAGATCGGGATGCCGGCCGCGGATGAGCTCGGTGAACTGCCGGCACGCCGCGATCGCGGCGCGCAGGCCACCGGGCCCGAGTCGGCCGAGGCGCGAGTGGTCGCCGTTCCACTGCCGCAGGCCGGTGCGGCCGTGACCGCGGTGGTCGTCGGCGTAGACCGTGAAACCGTCGGCAGTGAGGGCGGCGATGAGGGCGCCGTACCGACCGGCGTGCTCGCCGACCCCGTGGAGCAGCTGGACGACGCCGCGCGGCGTCCCCTCGGCGGGGTAGACGTCGTAGACGATCGCGATGCCGTGTGCATCGATGAACTCGGGCATGGCTCGAATCCTAGGCCCGGCCCGGCAGGTGACTCCGAGCCGTTAGCAAGACTAATGAGCTAGGCTAAAAAAACATGAGCGATGCGACCGGTGACCCGACCCAGGACCTCGCTCACGCGGCATCCGACTTCCGGATGGCGACCTTCCGTCTCGCGCGGCGCCTGCGATCGCAGCGCGCGGTCGACACGATGAGCGACGGGCAGTTCGCCGTGCTGGCGGCGCTGAAGGTGCACGGTCCGCACACACTGGGCGAGCTCGCCGAGCGCGAGCGCGTCTCAGCTCCCTCGATGAACCGCACGGTCAACTGCCTCGAAGAGCTCGGTTACCTGAGCCGCACCCCCGACGAGAACGACCGTCGCAAGGTGGTCATCGACCTCACCGACAGCGGACGCGAGGTCGTCGTCGAGACCGTCCGCCGTCGGGACTCCTGGCTCGAGCACGCGTTCGGGGAGCTCACCGCCACGCAGCGCGCGACCCTCGCGAAGGCCTCCGCGATCATGCAGGAGGTGGCCGAACGATGAGTTCCGCGATGTTCCGCTCCTTCTCCGTCTTCAACTACCGCGTCTGGTTCATCGGCGCGCTCGTCTCGAACGTCGGCGCGTGGATGCAGGCGACCGCCCTCAGCTGGGTGGTGCTGACGCAGCTGACCGACAACGACGCGACCGCCATGGGCGTCACGATGGCACTGCAGTTCGCGCCTCCTCTGCTGCTCGTGGGCGTCACCGGACTCGTCGCCGACCGGTTCGACCGCCGCAAGCTGCTGTTCGTCACGCAGGGTTCGCTCATGCTGCTCGGGGTCACGATCGGCGTCCTGCTGCTGATCGGCGCGATGGACCTGTGGACGATGTACGCCTTCGCCTTCGCGCTCGGCGTTGTCGCCGCCTTCGACAACCCGACCCGGCAGGCCTTCGTCTCGGACCTCGTCGCCCGCGAGAACGCGTCGAACGCGGTCGCGCTGAACGCGGCATCCTTCAACACGGCCCGCATGATCGGCCCGGCAGTCGCGGGCCTCGTGATCGTCGCGGTCGGGACCGGATGGGTCTTCCTCGTGAACGCGTTGACGTTCCTCGCGATGCTCGTCGCGCTCCTGCTCATCCGCTCGTCCGAACTCGTTCCGCGCCCGAAGCTGCGCAGCTCCGCGCGGATGGCGGACGGGCTGCGCTACGTGGGCAGCCGCCCCGACCTCGTCGTCACCTTCATCATGGTGTTCCTGCTCGGCGCCTTCGGCATGAACTTCCCGATCCTCGCCTCGACCATGGCCCTCGAGTTCGGTCAGAACGCGGACGGCTACGGCGTGCTCAGTTCGATCCTCGCGATCGGGTCGCTCGCGGGCGCGCTGCTCGCGGCCCGGCGCGACCGCGCCCGGATGCGGCTCGTGATCGGCGGACTCGGTCTGTTCGCGATCGCGTCGGTGCTGTCGGCGGCGATGCCGGTGTACATCGCCTATGCGGCGACCCTGATGCTGATCGGGTTCGCGACCGTCACGACGCTCACGACCGCCAACGGCTACGTGCAGACCACGACCGAACCCGCTCTGCGGGGTCGCGTGCTCGCGCTCTACATGGCGATCCTCATGGGCGGCACGCCGTTCGGCGCCCCGATCGTCGGTTGGGTCGCGGACGCGTTCGGCCCGCGCACGGCGATCCTGCTCGGCGCCGCCGCGGCCCTCGTGGCGTTCTGCGTCGGCGGCGGCTGGCTGCTGTTCTCGGGTCGCCTGCACCGTCACGAGACGCGCCGCTTCGCGATGACGATCGACGAGACCCGCCCGATCAGCGTCATCGCCCCCGAGGAGTTCAGCGACGAGGTCGCCGCGACGACGCCGATCCGGTTGCCCGAGGGCGAGACGCGGCGCAGCTGAGCCGGTTCCGGGGACGCGATGTGTCGCATCCCCGGCGTGCGAGCGACAGGCGGCGTCCCCGGGGCAGAGCGCGCGCGGGTTCCGGGGACGCGAAGCGTCGCGTCGCGCCGCCGGGAGCGGCATCGTGAGTCCCCGGACCGGGAGGGGGATGCCGCGCGGCGCCGCTCAGACGCCGGTGACCACCGTGCGCACGGCGTCGAACCCCGCTGCGGAGGCGGTGACGACCACCTCGCCCGGCCCGTCGACGCGGACCACGGCGAGCAGGCGGCCGTCGTAGGTCGTGTAGGCGCTGTCGCCGAACGACTCCTCCGTCCGGGCACGGCCGGAGCCCAGACCCGCCAGGAGCCCGGGACCCGAGACCTGGACCTCTACCCGCACGTCGCGGTCGACGACGGCGATGCCGTCGTCGTCCGCGAGGGTGATCGCGACGAACGCGAGCCCGCCGACCGCGACCTCGTCGCGTTCGGCGTGCGCCTGCAGGCGCGGGGTGCCGGCCGTGCGCAGGACGTGGCGACCGGTCTCGCGGGCACCGCGGCGAGCGACCGCGACGAGCTCGCCCGGGTGGAACGGGGTCTCGAAGCGCGCCACGAACGCCTTCTCGGCGCCCACCGGTGCGATGCCCAGGCTCTCGCCGTCGAGGAGCAGTTCGACCTCGTCGGCATCCACGTAGACGTCGACCGTCACGGGAACGCCGGGCGCGGCATCCCAGCTCCACGTCGACACGGTGTCGGTCCAGGACCACGGCGTCGTCGCGGTCGGCCGGCCGTGGTGCTGCGGGCGGTGGACAGCGATGTACGGCTCGGTGCGCAGGCCGTAGACGATCTCGCGGTAGTACGAGATCGTCCGCCGGTACCCGGTGATGTCGAGGTCGCCCGACTCGGCCAGTCGGTACGGGTACGGGCCCGCGGTCCCGGTGTCGGTGTAGCCGGGCTCGTCGGTGTAGTCGACTCGGCCGATGCCGGCCTCGCCCAGGTAGTCCCAGCCCGTCCAGGTGAAGTCGCCGATGACGTGCGGCAGCTCCTCGACGAGCCCCCACATCACGTCGATGCGCGCCGGGAACGTCTCGGAACCGACGATGACGCGGTTCGGGTGGTCGACGGCATCCTGTCGGTACCGGGAATCGGCGTAGTTGAACCCGACGATGTCGAGCACCGCGGCCGACTCCTCGATCGAGGCGCTCACCAGCGGCGACGCGTTCATGAGCCCCATCTGGTCGCCCATGTTCGCCATCATCGTGTTCGCGTCCTCTACCTGCTCGCGGGCCTCGGCCATGCGCGGCAGGTTGGCGATGATCCCGTTGATGCCGTTCGTCACGAAGCGGGTCGGATCCGCCGCACGGACGGCCTCGGCGAGCCGCCGACTCCACGTCGATCCGATCGGGGTGCCGAGTTCGAGGATCTCATTCCCGATCGAGTACATGATCACGCTCGGGTGGTTGCGGTCCTTTTCGACCAGTGAGCGGATGTCGCGCTGCCACCGCTCCGGGAACGTGATCGTGGCGTCGAAGGGCGCCTTCGCGCGCGTCCAGGCGTCGGCGAGCTCGTCCATGACGAGCACGCCGTGCCGGTCGCACGCGTCGAGCATCGCTCGGCTCATCGGGTTGTGCGCGCTCCGCAGCGCGTTGAACCCGGCGTCCTTGAGGAGTCGCACGCGTCGATCCTCGGCGTCGTCGTGCGTCGCCGCACCGAGCACGCCGTTGTCGTGGTGCACGCATGCGCCGCGGAGCTTCACCGGCTGCCCGTTGATGCGGAGGCCCCGCACGGGGTCGACCTGCAGGGTCCGGATGCCGAAGGTCGTCGACTCCTCGTCGAGCACCGCACCGGCGGCGTCCGTCACCGTCGTCCGCACCGCGTACAGGTGCGGGTGATCGGGGTGCCAGCGGTGCGGCGCGGTGACGACGAGACGCGCGCGGGCGACGGCATCCACTCCGGGCAGCACCGTCGCGGGAGACGTGCCGGAGGCGACCGGTGCGCCGTCCGGTCCGACGATCGTCCACTCGACCCGCGTCTCGCGCGTATGCCGTGCGGCGTTGCGCACGGTGACCGCGACCTCGACGATCGCGCGCTCTTCGTCGACGTCGGGGGTCGTGACGATGACGCCGTGGGTCGGGATGTGTACCGGATCGGCGACGACGAGGTGGAAGGGGCGGTAGATCCCGGCGCCGCTGTACCAGCGGCTGTCGCGGTGCGCGCGGGCCTCGACGGTCAGCCGGTTCGTCTCGCCGAAGCGGAGGTAGGGGTCGAGCTCGGCGGTGAACCCGGCGTAGCCGTTCGCCTCGTGGGTGACGACCTCGCCGTTCAGGAGCACGACCGCGTCGCGATAGACCCCTTCGAACTCGAGTCGGACGGTCTTCTCGCGCCACGACTCGGGGACGTCCAGCTCGCGGACGTACTCGAACGCGCCACCGGGGGTGTAGCCGGAGTGGACGCCCTGGACCTCGTCGGCGGAGCGGGGCAGATCACGCAGCGCGTCATGCGGCAGGACGACGGGCACGGGTCCGTGGCCCTCGGCGGGCGATTCGAAGGGGCCGAGTTTGGGGCCTGCGGTCCAGCCGTCGTGAAGGAGCAAACGGGTCATGATGCGACCTCGGCGGTTTCGTCATCCCCAGCCGTGTCGACGTCCCAGTCGATGTCGGCGAAGGTCGCGAAGAGGGCCTTCAGTTCCTCGGCCATGTCCAGAACGGAGCGGTCGAGGAGCCACTGGACCTGAAGTCCGTCCATCATCGCGATGATGGTGATGGCGGCACGGCGCGGCGTCATCCCGTGCCGGAGGCGACCGTCCCGCTCGAGGTTGTCGAGGGCACGCTCGATCGTGGTCCGGGTGAAGTTGTAGCGGCGGACGAAGTACGCGTGCGCCGGATGGTCGGGCGCGGTCGCCTCGCCGGAGAGCGTCGCGAACAGCTCGACGACGCCGGGGATCGACGCGTTGTAGGCGGCGAGATCCACGAGGCCGCGCAGGACCGCTGCACCATCCTCCGAGCCCGTCGGGACGATGGTCCGCGCACGTTCGTCTTTCTCCTCGAGCACCGCCTCGAGGAGGGCGCTCTTGTTGCGGAAGTGGTGCAGCAGCCCCGCCTCGCTCATGCCGACACGCAGCGCGATCTCGCGCAGCGACCCGGCCCGGTACCCGGAGCCGGAGAAGACCTCAAGCGCCGCGTCGAGGATCGCCTGACGTGTCGCCTCGGTCTTGGCGTAGGTGCCGCGCCGGCGTCCCTGCGCCGTCGCCGTGGTGTCCGTGTTCGTCATCACCGTCATTCTCTCCAGACGCCCCCGTCGGCGCCTGTCGCGGCCCAGTCTGCACGGTTCGATAACGAAAACCTAGCGATGACTAGATTTTTGTTTTGAAAACCTAGTCCTCGTTCGGATTTGCTGCTAGCGTCCGTCGGCAGAGCGATCCGCAGGGGTATCGCCACCCGAAATGAGGACAAAGATGTTCCGATGGAAGGCCACAGCAGCCGTCGCCGTCGTCGCAGCACTCGCACTGACCGGATGCGCCGGCGGTGGGGAGACGACGAACTCCAGCGGGGAGGGTGGGAAGGCTGACCGCCTGACCCTCATCTCGATCGCCGCGCCGACGAGCTACGACATCGGCGCCGGCGCCGAATGGGGTAACCGCAGCGAGTTCTTCGAGGCGGTCTTCGACACGCTGCTGCGCAAGGACTCCTCGGGCGAGATCCAGCCCAACCTCGCCACGGCGTGGGAGTACAACGAGGACAACACCGTCCTGACCCTCACGCTCCGCGATGACGCGAAGTTCACGGACGGCACCGCGGTCGACGCGGAGGCGGTCGTCGGCAGCCTCGAGCGCTTCCGCGACGGCACCTCGCCGCAGGCCGCCACGCTCGCCGGCAAGGAGTTCGCCGCCGTCGACGCGACCACGGTCACCATCTCGCAGGACGCCCCGGACCCGTCGCTCGAGAACCTCCTCTCCATCGCCCCCGGCCTCGTGCAGGCCCCCTCGAGCTTCGACGACGAGAACTCCGCGACCACTCCGGTCGGCTCGGGCCCCTACATCCTCGACAGCGCGTCGAGCGTCACTGGCACCACGTACAACTACACGGCGAACCCCGACTACTGGAACAAGGACGCCGTCAAGTACGAGAACCTGACGATCAACGTCATGGAGGACACCACCGCCATCCTCAACGCCATCAAGGCCGGCGAGGCGAACGGCGCCAAGATCGCCGACAACAACACCATCGCCGAGGTGGAGGGCGCCGGCTGGACGATCGAGTCGAACGAGCTCGACTTCCAGGGTCTGCTCCTGCTCGACCGCGCCGGAACGATGGCGCCCGAGCTCGCCGACGTCAAGGTCCGCCAGGCGATCAACATGGCCTTCGACCGCGAGGCGCTGCTGCAGTCGCTGCAGAGCGGCTACGGCACCGTGACCGAGCAGGTCTTCCCCGCGACGAGCGAGGCGTACGACGAGTCGCTCGACAGCACGTACGCGTACGACCCGGATGCCGCCAAGGCGTTGCTCTCCGAGGCGGGCTACCCGAACGGGTTCACGCTGAACATGATGTCGACTCCGGCCTTCCAGACCACGTTCGACCTCGTCGCCCAGCAGCTCGCCGACATCGGGATCACGGTGAACTACACCGACCCCGGAACGGGCAACTTCATCACCGACATGCTCGCGCCGAAGTACCCCGCGACGTGGATGGCCCTGGAGCAGAACCCCGACTGGCAGCTCATCAACTTCATGATCGCGCCGAGCGCCACCTTCAACCCCTTCAAGTACCAGGACGACACCGTCGACGGCTACATCTCGACGGTCCAGAACGGCACGGAGGAAGAGGCGACCGCCGCGGTCAAGGAGCTGAACAAGTACATCGTCGACCAGGCCTGGTTCGCCCCGTTCTTCCGGGTGCAGGGCTCGTTCGGTGTGGACGCCAACACCGATCTGGCCTTCTGGCCGACCAACGCCTACCCGTCGATCTTCGACTTCTCGCCGAAGAACTGATCGATCCGGCAGATGGCGGCGTCCGCGCCGCCATCTGCCGGCCATGCCCGGGAAGGTCATCATGCTGTCATTCATCGTCAGACGCGTCGTGTCCGGCGTCGTCCTCGTCGCGGTCATCTCCGCCGTCGCCTTCCTCCTGCTCTACGCAGGTGGCGGTGACATCGCCCGTCGCATCCTGGGTGAGAACGCGACCGCTGAGACGGTCGCCAAGAAGACCGAGGAGCTCGGTCTCAACCGGCCGCTCCTCACCCAGTACACCGACTGGCTGACCTCGGCGATCACGGGCAACCTCGGTCGCAGCTGGTTCACCGGCGAGCTCGTCAGCGTCAGCGTCACGAACCGCCTCGCGGTCACGCTCTCGCTCGTGATCGGCGCGACGCTCATCTCGGCGGTCATCGCCATCGTGCTCGGCGTCCTCGCCGCCCGCCGCGGCGGCGCCATCGACGGGACCGTCCAGATCCTCTCGCTCATCGGCTTCGCCGTGCCGGGCTTCCTCATCGCGCTGATCCTCGTGCTCGTCTTCGCCGTCAACCTCCACTGGTTCAAGGCGACCGGGTACGTCCCGATCGCGACATCCTTCAGCGGGTGGCTCGCCTCGGTGACGCTGCCGATCATCGCGCTCTCGATCGGGGCCATCGCCTCGGTCGCCGTGCAGGTACGCGGATCCGTGATCGACGCGACCTCCCGCGACTACGTCCGCACCCTCCGCGCCCGCGGCCTCAGCGAGACGTCCGTCATCTACAAGCACGTGCTGCGGAACGCCGGCGGACCGGCGCTCGCCGTCCTCGCCCTGCAGTTCGTCGGTCTCCTCGGCGGCGCCGTCGTCGTCGAGCAGATCTTCTCCATCCCCGGGATGGGACAGCTGAGCGTCCGCTCGACCGTCCTGGGCGACATCCCGGTGGTGATGGGGCTCGTGATCGCGTTCGCCATCCTCGTCGTCATCGTCAATCTCCTGATCGACCTCGCCCAGGCCGCTCTGAACCCGAAGGTGAGGCTCTCATGACCGACACGATGGGCTCCCCCGCCAACCCCGCCCTGTCGCTCGCCCCGGCGAACGCCGCGCCGGTGCGCATGCACCTCGCACGACGTCTGCTCAAGCGTCCTGTCGGGGTCGGTGCCGCACTCTTCCTCCTGCTCATCGCCGTCATCGCCGTCATCGGCACGACGATCGCACCGCTCGACCCGAACTACGCCGACATCCGCAACGTCCTCGCCGCCCCGGGTGGTGAGAACCTGCTCGGTACCGACAGCAGCGGTCGTGACGTCTGGTCGCGACTTCTCGCCGCCACCCAGACGAGCGTCCTCGCCGCCCTGCTGGCGGTGATCGTGGCCATCGTCATCGGCGTGGTGAGCGGCCTTATCGCCGGCTACTACCAGGGGTGGTTCAACGCCGTCGCGACGTGGGTCACCGAGCTCAACATGGCGCTTCCCGGCATCGTGATCCTGCTCGCCGCGAGGGCCGTCCTCGGCCCATCGGTCTGGATCTCGATGTTCATCTTCGGCATCCTGCTCGCCCCCTCCTTCTTCCGGCTCGTCTATGCCGCTGTGACCGCGGTGCGCGGCGAACTGTACGTCGACGCGGCGCGGGTGTCGGGCCTCAGCGACACCCGGATCATCGGGCGGCACGTCCTCTCGGTCGTGCGGGCGCCGATCATCATCCAGGCGGCGATCATCGCCGGCATCGCCCTCGCGATCCAGTCCGGGCTCGAGTTCCTCGGCCTCGGCGACGTCAAGGTCCCCACCTGGGGGTCGATGCTCAACGACGGCTTCAAGAACATCGCCCGGACACCGCTGCTCCTGATCTGGCCGTCGCTCGCGATCGCGCTCACCTGCATCGCCCTGACGCTGCTCGCCAACGTCATGCGCGACGAGCTCGAGCGCACCGTCTCGGTCCGTCGCAAGCGGCGCCGCGCCGTCACGACCGCGACCGGCTCGATCGCCGCGGTCACGACCTCCGTCTCCCTCAGCGGGGGCGAGCCCATCGAGGATCCCGACGAACTGCCCGTCATCGAGAACGAAGGTGTCATCCGTCACGCCGAGGATGCCCGCAGCAAGGCGACGGAGAAGGTGCTCGAGGTCCGCGATCTGCGGGTCGGCTACGACCAGCCTGACGGGTCGCACATCGAGGTCGTCCACGGCGTCTCGCTCGACATCCGCAAGGGTGAGGTGCACGGCCTCATCGGCGAGTCCGGCTCGGGCAAGACCCAGACCGCCTTCGCGGTCCTGGGACTCCTTCCCCGCGGCGGCCATGTCACGGGCGGCTCGATCCTGTACGAAGGCACCGAGCTGGCGGATGCGTCGGAGCGCACGTACGCGGGCATCCGCGGCAAGCGCATCGGCTACATCCCGCAGGAGCCGATGAGCAACCTCGACCCGTCGTTCACGATCGGCAGCCAGCTCGTCGAACCGCTGCGCAAGCACCTCGGACTGTCCAAGAAGGAGGCGACGGAGCGTTCGCTGGACCTGCTGGCCCGTGTCGGAATCCCGCAGCCCAAGCGCACGTTCGACGCCTACCCCTTCGAGGTCTCGGGCGGCATGGCGCAGCGTGTGCTCATCGCCGGCGCCGTCTCGACCGACCCCGATCTGATCGTCGCGGACGAGCCCACGACGGCGCTCGACGTGACGGTGCAGGCCGAGGTCCTGGATCTGCTCCGCGACCTGCAGGCCGAGCGGAACATGGCGATGCTGCTGGTGACGCACAACTTCGGTGTCGTCGCCGACCTCTGCGACCGGGTGACGGTCATGCAGAACGGCCTGTTCGTCGAGCAGGGTCCGGTGCGGAGCATCTTCCACCAGGCCCGCCACCCGTACACCCAGGCGCTCCTGGACGCGATCCTCGACGAGGGTCCCGCCCGCCCGCCGCTGGCCACGAAGGGAGCACGGGCATGACCGCTCCGCTGCTCGAGGTGAAGGACCTCGTCGTCGAATACCCCGGCAAGGGCTTCCGCGCCGAACCCTTCCGCGCCCTCAAGGGCGTCTCGCTCGACATCCTGCCCGGCGAGACCGTCGGCCTCGTCGGCGAGTCCGGGTCGGGCAAGACCACCCTCGGCCGCGCCGCCCTCGGGCTGGCACCTGTCACCGAGGGGACGATCACGTACGACGGGCGTGACATCTCACACCTGTCGCGGCGGCAGCGCCGCACGCTCACCTCCGAGATTCAGGTGGTGTTCCAGGACCCCTACTCGTCGCTCAACCCGTCGATGACGATCGAGGAGATCCTCATCGAGCCGCTGACGGCGGCGGGGGTCGCCAAGAACATCGCCCGGACGCGGGTGCGCGACCTTCTCGACCAAGTGGGCCTGCCGTCGGATGCCCGGAGCCGACTCCCCCGCGAGTTCTCGGGCGGCCAGCGCCAGCGCGTCGCGATCGCGCGCGCCCTCGCGCTCGAGCCACGACTGATCGTCTGCGACGAACCCGTCTCGGCGCTCGACCTGTCGACGCAGGCGCGGGTGCTCGACCTCTTCGTCGAGATCCAGGAACGCACCGGCGTGGCCTACCTCTTCGTGACGCACGACCTCGCCGTCGTCCGCCACGTGAGCCACCGCGTCGCGGTCATGTACCGCGGCGAGATCGTCGAGTACGGCGACGGCGACCGGGTGACCTCCGAGCCCGAGCACCCCTATACGCAGCGGCTGTTCATGGCAGCGCCCGTGCCCGACCCCGACAAGCAGGAGGAGCGCCGCGCCGCGCGCAAGGCGTTCCTCGCGTCGGAAGCCGGCTCGTCCGTCGCCGGCGCCGCCTGATCGGATGCCGGCGCACAGACGCTCGCGCGTCGGCATCCCCCACCTCCTCTTCGACTGCAAGGAAGCACCGTGACTGACACGACGACGTCGACCGCGTCCACCGACCACCTCCGCCCGCTCCTCGAGAAGCTGACGCTCGAGCGGAAGTCGGCCCTCGTCCAGGGCGCGGACTTCTGGACGACGGTGCCGCTGCCCGAGATCGGGCTGCGCGCGATGACCCTCTCGGACGGTCCCGCTGGCGTCCGCGGACCCCGTTGGGACGAGCGCGACCCGTCGCTCAACATGCCCTCGGGGTCGGCGCTCGCGGCATCCTGGGACGTCGACCTCGCCCACCGGTACGGTGCCGCAGCCGCCGCGGAGGCGCGCCGCAAGGGTGTCGACGTCGTCCTCGGCCCGACTATCAACCTGCACCGCTCGCCCCTCGGCGGCCGCCACTTCGAGTGCTTCTCGGAGGATCCCGAGCTCTCCGCCGGCCTCGGTGCCGCGTACGTCCGCGGCCTGCAGGACAACGGCGTCGCCGCCACCCCCAAGCACTACGTCGCGAACGACTCCGAGACCGACCGCTTCACGGTCGACGTCCAGGTCGACGACCGCGCCCTGCGCGAGCTCTACCTGGCGCCCTTCGAGCGCACCGTCGAGGCGGGCACGTGGAGCGTCATGAGCGCCTACAACTCCGTCGACGGCGTCACCATGACCGAGAACGACCTGCTCGAGACGCCGCTGAACAGCGAGTGGGGCTTCGACGGCGTGGTGATCAGCGACTGGACGGCCGTGCGCTCGCTGGGCTCCGTCCCCGCCTCGCAGGACCTCGCCATGCCGGGGCCCGCGCCGGCATGGGCGGACCTCGCCGACGCCGTGCGCGACGGCCGGCTCGACGAAGCCGATCTCGACCGCAAGGTGCTGCGGATGCTGCTGCTCGCCGAGCGCGTCGGCGCACTCGCCGGCCACGAGGCGGCCGAGCCGGACGCGGTCGACGGCGTCGCCTTCGTCCGCGAGGCCGCCGTGGAAGGCTCCGTTCTCCTGCGCAACGAGGGCGTGCTGCCTCTGGACGCCGGCGCGCTCCGCCGCGTCGCGGTGATCGGCCAGAACGCCCGCGACGCCCGCACGCAGGGTGGTGGTTCGGCCACGGTCCTTCCCGAGCGCACCGTCTCGCCGCTCGACGGCATCCGCGAGGCGCTTCGGGGGGCCGACGTGGTCTACGAGATCGGCGCGGTCGTCCAGGAGGGCGTCGCCGAGCTCGACCTCGACCGCATGACGAACCCGGCGACAGGCGAATCCGGCCTGCGGGTCACCTTCCTCGGCGACGACGGCGAGGTCCTGTTCACCGAGGACCGCCGCTCGAGCGCCCTCGTCTGGTTCGGCGGTGACGCTCCGATCGCCGCGAGCCGCACGGTCGTGTTCGAGACCCGTTACACCCCGGAGTCCACCGGCGACGTCGAGCTCGGGTTCGCCGGCGCGAACCCCGGCCGGCTGCTGGTGAACGGCGACCTGCTGCTGGACGACTCGCCCGTGATCGAGGGAACGGACCTCGGCGCCGCCTTCCTCAACCCGCCTTCGCTCACCGCCACCGTCGCGGTGCAGGAGGGGAACCCGATCGACGTGCGGGTCGAGTTCGACCGCGCCGACATGGGTGCACTGTCGGGTGCGATGTCGGCCACCGTCGGGATCGCCCCCGAGCGCACCGACCCCGCCGAGCTCATCGCCCGGGCCGTCGAGGCGGCGACCGCCGCCGACGTGGCCGTCGTGGTCGTCGGCACCAACGCGAAGGTCGAGTCCGAGGGGTACGACCGCACCGACCTCGACCTGCCGGGCCGCCAGGACGACCTCGTCCGCGCCGTCGCCGCCACCGGCACCCCGGTGGTCGTCGTCGTGAACGCCGGCTCCCCCGTCGTCCTCCCCTGGGCAGACGACGTCGCCGCCATCCTGCAGGGCTACTTCGGCGGTCAGGAGTTCGGGCACGCCGTCGCCGACATCCTCACGGGTGCCGCCGAGCCCGGCGGCCGCCTCCCCACCACGTGGCCCGCCTCGCTCGCCGATGTCCCGGTCACGCAGGTCACGCCCGACGAGGGCGTCCTCCGCTACACCGAGGGCATCCACATCGGCTACCGCGCGTGGCTGCGCGCGGGTGCCGAGCCGGCGTACGCCTTCGGCCACGGACTGGGCTACACGACCTGGGACTGGGAGTCCGCGACCCGTCAGGGCGACACCCTCGAGGTGACCGTGCGCAACACCGGCGCGCGCGCCGGCAAGCAGGTCGTGCAGGTCTACGCCGAGCGCGCGGACTCGTCCGTCGAGCGCCCGGTGCGATGGCTCGTCGGTCACGCCGTCGTCCGAGCGGATGCCGGGGCCACCGCGACGGCATCCGTTCCGCTGCCGCCCCGCCGCTTCGCGTACTGGGCGGACGGCTGGGTTGTCGAGCCCGGCGTCTTCACGCTCGGCGTGGGAGCGTCGGTCGCTGATCTGCCGCTCGAGCTCGCGTGGGAGGCGGACGCGTGAGCCTGCTCGACGGCACGGTCGACGACCGGCTCTCGGGGATCGCCGACCGTCTCGACGGCTGGCTGCAGGCGGACCCGGACCTGTCGTTCCAGGTCGCGGCGTATCACCGCGGGGAGCTCGTCCTCGACGCGTGGGGCGGCCCGCACCTCGGGCGCGACTCGGTCATGGTTCCGTACTCGGTGACGAAGAACACGATCGGCCTGTCGGTCGGCCTGCTCGTCGAACGCAGCGAGCTGGACCTCGACGAGCGCGTGTCCACGTACTGGCCCGAGTTCGCCGCGAAGGGCAAGGGGGCCGTCACCGTCCGCCAGCTGCTGTCGCACCAGGCCGGCCTGCCCCAGGCCGACACGAGCCTCACGTGGGACGAGCTGCTCGACAACCACGCGGCGGCGGCACGCCTGGCGGAGTCGACGCCGTTCTGGCACCCGGGAAGCGCGTTCGGGTACCACGCCATCACCATCGGGAATCTCGGCGACGAGCTCGTGTACCGCGTCACCGGCCGCACGCTCCACGAGTTCTACGAGCAGGAGATCCGCGCTCCGCACGGCATCGACTTCTACCTCGGCCTCCCGGCGGAGCTCGAGGACCGGCGCACGGACGTGCTCCCGATGATCCGCCCGGTGTCGGACACCCTCGTCCGCGAGTACTCCGCGCTCGGCCCCCTCGTCTTCGGATCGATGAGCGGAGACGTCGATCTGGGCAACTCGCCCCGGAGCTGGCGCTACGGTCACCCGGGCGGCAGCGGCACCGGCAGCGCGCGCGGCCTCGCCCGACTCTTCGCCTCGGCGGTCACCGGCGTCGACGGCGCCGAACCGTTCCTCCGCGCCGACACCGTGTCGCAGATCGGGCAGCAGCAGATCCGCGGATACGACGAGGTGCTGCACCAGCACGACCGTGCGCACGCGATCGTCTTCCAGAAGCCGTCGCAGCAGCTCGCCTTCGGCGGTCCGCGCTCGTTCGGCCACGACGGCGCGGCGGGCGCGCTCGCGTGCGTCGACCCCGACACCGGTGTCGCCTTCGCCTGGACCATCGCCCGCGGGCCGTGGCCCGGGGGCGCCGATCCGCGTGCCGTCGCCCTCGCCGCCGAGCTCGGCCGCGTCCTCTCCTGACCCCGACCGGAGACCCTGTGACCCCCGCATCCCGCATCGCCGCCTTCCGCGCCGAACTGCGCGACGACACCGCGTTCGTCGCCACGCCCAGCCCCCGGCTGAGCTGGACGGTCGACACCGACGAGCCCGGCTGGATGCAGGTCGCGGCAGACGTCGACGACGGCACCGGCATCGTCGCGCTCACCGGCGAGGAGAGCGCCCTGATCGCGTGGCCGTTCGCGCCGCTGTCGGCCGGGGAGCAGCGCGAGGTGCGGGTGCGCGCACAGGCGGCATCCGGCACGTGGACGAGCTGGTCGGAGCCGCTCACCGTCGCCGCCGGCTTCCTCGCACCGGGCGAATGGGTCGCACAGCCGGTCGGACTGGCCGCCCCCGACCGCGACGCCCAGCCGACCGTGGTGCGCACGCGCTTCCGGCTGGGGCGACCGGTCACCCGGGCGCTGCTGTTCTGGACGGCGCTCGGCGTCGCCGAGCCCGAGGTGAATGACACCCCCGTGTCGGAGGATGTGCTCTCACCCGGCTGGACGGCGTACCGCGACCGGCTCGTGCACGAGACCGTCGATGTCACGGCGCTGGTCCGGGAGGGCGAGAACGTGCTCTCGGCGACGCTCGCGGGCGCCTGGTACACCGAGAAGTACGGCTTCTTCGCCTTCGCCGACCGGCTCTACGGGACGCAGCCCTCGTTCCTCGCACAGCTGCGAGTGACCTTCGACGACGGCACGACCACGACCGTGGCCGCGACCGGCGAGGGGTGGCAGGCAGCATCCGACGGCCCGATGGTCGACAGCGGCATCTACGCGGGCGAGCATCAGGACCTGCGCCGCGACGTGGGCGGGTTCTCGCCCGTCCGCGTGGGAGCCGCCGCGAAGCCGGGCTACGAGAACATCCCCGTGCCCGAGGCGCGCATCGCCCCGCCGGTGCGCCGGATCGAGTCCCTCCCGGTGGTGGGCACCCTCGCCACGCCGTCCGGCGGCACGATCCTCGATCTCGGCCAGAACCTCGTCGGACGTCTCCGCGTGCGGGTGCGCGGCGCCGCCGGCACGACGGTGACGATCCGTCACGCCGAGGTGCTCGAGGATGGCGAGCTCGCGCTCCGGCCGCTGCGCAACGCGGCGGCGACCGCGACGTTCGAGCTCTCCGGCGGCGAGGACGTGCTCGAATCCCGCTTCACCTTCTACGGATTCCGGTACGCGCAGATCACGGGTGCGGAGGTGGACCCCGCCGACGTCGAGGCCGTCGTGGTCCACACCGACATGACGCGGACCGGGTGGTTCGCGGCATCCGATCCGCTCATCGACCGGCTGCACGAGAACGTCGTGTGGGGCATGCGCGGCAACTTCCTCTCGATCCCGACCGACTGCCCGCAGCGCGATGAGCGCCTCGGCTGGACGGGCGACCTGCAGGTGTTCGCACCGACGGCATCCTTCCTCTACGACAGCGCGGGGTTCCTCACGTCCTGGCTGCGCGACCTCGCGCACGAGCAGGCCCGCAACGACGGATCGGTGCCCGTGGTCGTGCCCTCCGCCCTGGGCGGGTTCACCGGAGGCGGTGCCTCCCCCGCCGCCTGGGGCGACGCGGCCACCGTGGTGCCGACCGTGATGCACGAGCGCTTCGGCGACCGCGACATCCTCGCCGCACAGTACGAGAGCATGCGCGCGTGGGTGGATGCCGTGGGGCGCGACGCCGGCGAGGGCGGCCTGTGGGCGGGCCGCATGCAGCTCGGCGACTGGCTCGACCCGTCGGCACCGCCCGACAAGCCGGGCCAGGCGAAGGTCGACAGCGACATCGTCGCCTCCGCGTACTACGCCAGGTCGCTGCGTCAGGTCGCAGAGGCCGCACGGCTGCTCGGGCTGGAGACGGATGCCGCGCACTACGGCACGCTCGCCGAGCGCAGCCGGCGCGCCTTCGTCGCCGAATACGTCACCCCCGCCGGTCGCATGATGAGCGACGCCCCCACCGCGTACGCCCTCGCCCTGGAGTTCGACCTCGTGACCGACACCGCGGTGCGCGGGTCGCTCGCCGACCGCCTCGCGGCGCTCGTGCGCGAGGGCGGGTACCGGATCGGCACGGGCTTCGTCGGCACCCCGCTCGTGGCCGACGCCCTCACCGGGGCCGGTCATCTCGCGGCGGCCGAGCGCCTGCTCACCCAGACCGAGTGCCCCTCATGGCTTTACCCCGTGACGCAGGGGGCGACGACCGTCTGGGAGCGCTGGGATTCGCTGCTGCCGGACGGCAGCGTCAACCCGGGCGAGATGACCTCGTTCAACCACTACGCGCTCGGCGCGGTCGCCGACTGGCTGCACCGCACGGTCGCCGGGCTCGCACCCGCTGCGCCCGGGTACCGACGGCTGCGGATCGCGCCGCAGCCGCTCGAGAGCCTGTCGTCCGCCTCGGCACGCCACCTCACGCCGTACGGCGAGGCGTCCGTGTCGTGGCGCCGGGACGGCGGCGAAATCGTCGTGATCGCCGTCGTGCCCGCCAACACGCGCGCCGAGGTCGCGATCCCCGGCGCCCCGGACGAGGTCGGTTCGGGCAGCCACGAGTGGCGCTTCGCCGCGCCGACGGCCCCGGCCCGCCCGGAGCTCGACGGTCTGCACGCGTCGCTCGCCGACGTCATCGACGACCCGCGCGCCCACGCGGCGCTCATCGACACGATCGCTGCGGTCGACCCGGATCGTGCGCAGGCGATCCGGTCCGAGACCCGCTGGGGCGCCGGGCGCCCCGTCACGACCGCACTCATGTTCACCCCGCCCGACCTGCTCGCGTCCGTCGACGACGCGATCCGGCGGGCGACGGCATCCGCCTGACCCTTCGAGGAGACACCATGTTCGATCGCGCCAGCACCTTCGGCGAGGCCCTCGACGACCCCGACGCCCGCGCGATCCTCGAGCGGTATCTGCCGGGCGTCGCCGCCTCGCCGATGGCGACGCAATTCCGCGGCGGCCGTCTGGGGCAGCTCGTCGCGATCGTCCCCGCCCTCGAGGACCTCGAGGTGCGCGAGCAGTTCTTCGCCGCGCTCGCCGCCGTCGGGTCCGGAGCCGGGCGCCCGCCGTACGCGCCGGCGATCGCCCCGGATCCCACGTACGAGGGCGACGACGTCGCGCGGGCGTCTGCGACCGTGACGGTTCCGGGGCCGGCGCCGCTGTGGGATCCGCTCGAGCTGCGCTTCGCCGGGCCCTCGCACGGTAACCCGTTCGTCGACGTCGAGCTCGACGCGGTCTTCCGCCGCGGCGAGGACGAGATCCGGGTCGGCGGCTTCTACGACGGCGACGGCGTGTACATCGTCCGGGCCCTGGCCGACACGGTCGGCACCTGGACGTTCGAGACGCGGTCCACGGCACGGTCGCTCGACGGCATCACCGGGTCGGTCGAGGTCGTCGGCGCACGGGAGGGCTCGCACGGTCCGGTGCGGGTCGACGGGTTCCACTTCCGGCACGCGGACGGCACGCGCCACCGCCCGATCGGCACGACCGCGTATGCGTGGACCCACCAACCCGACGAACTGCAGGGGAAGACCCTCGAGACGCTCGCCGAGGCTCCGTTCGCGAAGCTCCGCATGTGCGTCTTCCCGAAGTCGTACCTCTACAACGCGAACGAGCCGGCCGACTTCCCGTTCGTCGGGAGCCTGAAGGGCGGTTTCGACCACACCCGGTTCGACCCCGCGCACTTCCGGCGGCTGGAGCAGCGGATCGGCGAGCTGGCGGCCCTCGGCATCCAGGCCGACCTCATCCTCTTCCACGCGTACGACCGGTGGGGGTTCGCCGACCTCGGCCCCGCCGTCGACGAGCGGTACCTGCGGTACGTGGTGCGGCGCCTGTCGGGATTCGCCAACGTGTGGTGGTCGATGGCGAACGAGTACGACCTGCTGTGGTCGAAGGACCTCGACGATTGGGAGCGTCTCGCTGCGGTGGTGAGCGAGGAGGATGCCTTCGGTCACCTCAACTCGATCCACAACTGCCGGCCCGTCTACGACTACACGAAACCGTGGATCACCCACGTCAGCATCCAGCGGGTCGACGTCTACCGCACGGCCGAGAACACCGACCAGTGGCGCGAGGAGTGGGGCAAGCCCGTCGTCATCGACGAGTGCGCCTACGAGGGCGACATCGACCAGGGCTGGGGCAACATCACCGGCGAGGAGATGGTCCGCCGGTTCTGGGAGGGCGCCGTCCGCGGCGGGTACGTCGGCCACGGCGAGACCTACTACCCGCCCGCGCTCGAGGGCGCGGCATCCGTCGGCGACGACGACGAGGTGCTCTGGTGGTCGAAGGGCGGCGCGCTGCACGGCACCTCGCCCGAGCGCATCGCCTTCCTCGAACGGCTGCAGGCCGAGGCGCCGGACGGGGTCTGGGATCCGCTCCCGAGCGACTGGGACGTGCCCTGGGGCGGCGCCGCCGGGCAGCAGAAGGTGGCGTACTTCGGCTTCAACCGGCCGCGGTTCCGCAACGTCATCCTCGACGAGGGCGACTGGCGCGTCGAGGTCATCGACACCTGGGGGATGACGGTGGAGGAGCTGCCCGGGACGTACCGCGGCCAGGTGCGCGTCGAGCTGCCGGGACGGCAGTTCATGGCGATCCGGGTGACGCGCGCCGACTGAATACGGTACGCGAGCCGCGGGCGCGGCCCAGGCGCGGGCCGCTCAGTTCGCCGCCGCGATCCGCTCCCAGGTCCACGCGAGGACGGCGGCGATGTCGATCGACGGGTCGACCCCCTGCTGCAGCTGCAGGCCGTCCGAGAGGGCGAGCAGCACCGTCGCAGCCGTGTCGGCGTCGAGGCCGGATGACATCTCACCGGCGTCCTGTCGCGACCGGATGTCGGCCGCGACGACCGCGTGCACACTCCGCTGGCGCTCCTCGAAGAAGACGCGGGCGGGGTGGTCTGCAGCGGATGCCGCCGACTGCAGGCTCGTGTAGAGGTGCACGAGCGCGGGGGTCTCCGCGTTGCGACGCGCGACCCGCACCGAGGGAGGCTCGTCGCCGTCCTGCTCGGTGAGCGCCTCGCGCGTTGCGACGTCGCGCTCCCGGAGCACCTCGACGAGCAGGTTCTCCTTGGTGCCGAAGTGGTGGAGCATGCCGGCCTGCGTCATCCCGACCTCGGCGGCGATGTCGCGGAGCGAGGTGGCGCCGTATCCGCGCCGCCCGATGACCTCGAGCGCCGTCTGCAGGATCAGCTCCCGACTCTCCCGACCCTGCGCCGAATTCCGCCGTTCACGCATCCGCGGTCACCACGAGCGAAGGGGTGCCCGCCTCGTACACGGGGTCCGCCGTCCCACCCGGGACGTCGGACTGACCCGCGAGCACAGCCGCCTCGTCGCGCGGGATCTCGAACGGCAGTCGCCCTGCGGCGGGCACCCGGCCGGTGAGCACGTCGAGGAGCGCCTGCTCCGACGCGCCGAACGTCGCGACGACCGCGTGGGCGTGCGCCGCGACGGGCGCCAGCAGCGCGGGGCGCTCGAGGTGGATCGCCACGACGGCCGGGGTCGCCTCCGCGACCTCGGCGACCTCCGCGACGACGCGGTCGTCGAAGGCGAGCGAGCCGGCGTGGAAGTGCGCCTCGAGCATGTACTCGTCGCGCGGGTCGAACGGCGGCTGCAGCCTCACGACGCTCACGTCGGCACCCGCGGCATCCGCGGCCGGCACCAGCCCCGCCGCACGGAGCGCATCGTCCGAGACCTCGGGTGCGTGCACCGCCGTCCCCGGACGCAGGGGCAGGACGGATGCCGCCTCCCCCGCCCCACCGGGCAGGATCACCGCCGAGCGGGACTGGGCCCGGTCCCCGGCCGCCCGGAACTCGGCGCTGCCGACGATCTCGCCCGCGGCATCCTCGTCGACGAACGGGTCGTCGAACAGGCCGAGCTCGAACTTGACGGTCAACAGCCGCGCGACCGAGACGTCGAGGCGGGACTCCGGAACGGCTCCCGAGCGCACGAGCTCGAGCACGAGCGCCGGGTCGTCCTCGCCGCCGAACTGGTCGACGCCGGCGTCGAGAGCCTTGCGCACCCGCTCGATCTCGCTGAGGTGTTCGACGCCCCACGACCGCGGCGGCAGCACCTTGCCCATCAGCCGCGACTCGGTGATGAGCCCCCAGTCGGTGCAGACGACCCCCGTGAACCCGAGCTTCTCGCGCAGCAGCCCGGTGATGATCTGGTGGTTGAAGCCGAAGGCGACCTCCTCGACCCGCTCACCGTCGAGGACGACACCCCGGGGGATCCCGTAGGACGGCATGATCGCCGAGACCCCGCGGTCGATCACGCGGCGGAACGGCTCGAGGTGGTACTCGAACATGCCCCCGGGGTAGACCTGGTCGGTGCCGTACGGGAAGTGCGGGTCCTCGCCGTCCTTCTCGGGCCCGCCGCCCGGGAAGTGCTTGGCCATGCAGGCGACGCTCGCCGCCGTCAGCCGGTCGCCCTCGAAGCCGTCGACGTAGGCGACCCCGAGGCGTCCGACGAGCTCGGCATCCTGCCCGAACGTGCCGTACTGACGCGGCCAGCGCGGTTCGGTCGCGACGTCGAGCATCGGGTGCAGGGCCGAGCGGATGCCGACGGCCAGGTACTCCTGCCGTGCAATGTCGGCGAACTCCCGCACGGAGCCCGGGTCGGCGAGCGCGCCGAGGCCCAGCGGCTCTGGCCAGGCCGAGAGGTGGCCGGCCGTGAACGAGGCGCCGACGTTCTCGGTGAACGAGTGGCGGGGGTCGGTCGAGATGGTGACCGGGATGCCGTGGCCCGATGCGGCGGCCACGCGCTGCAGCCCGTTCACCCAGCGGGCCATCGCCCGGGGGTCCGGGATCTGGTGGATGTTCAGGTGCGTGACGTGCATGCCCTCGATGAACTCGCGCGCCGAGGTGCGCCCCGGCATCGTCGAGGGCCCGTCGACCTCGCCGTCGGTCGTCGTCGGGACGATCGTCTGGATCATGAGCCCCGCCTTCTCTTCGAGCGAGAGTCGTGCGACGAGGTCGGCGACGCGCTCGGCGATCGGCAGGCGCGGGTCCTCGTAGGGGTCCATCACGCCGTTGCGGTTCAGGTCGCGGTAGCGCGTGCCGTCGGGGGCGGTGGAAAAGGATGCGGTCACTGCGGTCTCCTGCGACGTCGTCGTGGCGGCGGGACGCGGCATGGTCCCGACGTCGAAAGACTAAATAACGTTCAGTGGTTTCCGCAACGCGGTGCGCATGCGCTTCCGGGGACTCGTTGTGCCGCGTCGGTGCGACACGGGCGACAGCTCGCGTCCCCGGAGCGTCGGTGGCGTGCGACGCCGGGCGCGTCAGTCCCGCGACGACGCGGCGAGACGGGCGGCCGCCGTGGCCATGTGCACGGCCATGGCGGATGCCGCGGCATCCTCATCCCTCGCCTCGACCGCCCGGAACACGGCGTCGTGCTCGGCGATCGCGAGGCGCGCGGCGTCGTCGTCGTGCACGGCGCGGTCGGCGTAGACCTGCAGGAGCGAGCGGACGACGTGCAGCAGATCGACGAGCGCGTCATTGCCGGCGGCGCGGGCGAGCGCATCGTGGAACGCCGCGTCCGCGCGGGCGAAGGCCGCCAGGTCGGTGCCGGCCGAGTTCATGCGCGCGAGCGACTCCGCCAGGCGGGCGATGTCGCCGGCATCCGCTCGTGACGCGGCGAGGCGGGCGCAGTAGATCTCGAGCCCGGAGCGGACGTCGAGCAGGTCGTCGGTGCTGCGCTTTCCGATCAGCAGCCCCCAGCGCAGCGTCTGCGGCAGGAGGTCGCTCGCCGTTCCGCGCAGGTACGTGCCCGAGCCCGGGCGTACGTCGACGATCCCCAGGATCTCGAGCGCGGCGAGCGCCTCGCGCACCGCGGAACGGCCGACACCGAGCGTGAGCGACAGCTGCCGCTCGGGGGGGAGGCGGGTCCCCGGCTCGATCTCGCCGCTCGTGAACAGGTCCATCAGGCGGCGCGCGACCTCCGAGACGGGGGTTCCCGAGGGAAGCGCACCGAGGGCGGCCGTAATCTCAGCCGAACGGTCGGAGGGGTAAGCGGGCACGGCCCCAAGATACGGGAGCGGGAGCCCGAGGCCGACCCCGACGCGCTTGCAATTGGTCAACCGGTTGTGCACAATAGCGACCAGGACCCATCCAACCCGAGGAGCAGAACGCGATGACGCGCCTGTGGAACGACCCGGCCGATTTCGCCGATGAGATGATCGACGGCTTCGTCGCCGCGAACGGCCGCTACGTCGAACGCGTCACGGGCGGCGTCGTCCGCAGCACGCGGGTTCCCGAGGGTCAGGTCGCCGTGGTCATCGGCGGCGGCTCAGGGCACTACCCCGCGTTCGGCGGGCTCGTCGGCCCCGGCCTCGCCCATGGCGCTGCGATGGGCAACCTCTTCGCCTCCCCCTCGACCCAGCAGGTCCACGCCGTCGCGCGCGCGGCCGAGACCGGCGGCGGGGTACTGCTGAGCTATGGCAACTACGCCGGCGACGTGCTCAACTTCGACGCTGCACAGGAGCGGCTGCGCAGCGACGGGATCGCCTGCGAGACCGTCGTCGTGACCGACGACATCGCGAGCGCGGCACCCGGTGAGCGCGAACGCCGGCGCGGCATCGCGGGCGATCTGACCGTCTTCCGAGCCGCGGCCGCCGCGGCCGCCTCGGGGTACGACCTCGCCGGCGTCGCCCGGGTCGCGCGTCTCGCGAACGACCGCACCCGCTCCTTCGGCGTCGCCTTCACGGGGTGCACACTGCCGGGTGCCGAGGCACCGCTGTTCTCGGTGCCCGACGGGCGCATGGCGGTGGGCCTCGGCATCCACGGCGAACCCGGCATCGACGAGACCGACATCCCCACCGCCGACGGCCTCGCCGAGATGCTCGTGGCGCGGCTGCTCGCCGAGCGGCCCGAGGGCGCCGACGGCCGGATCGTGCCGCTGCTCAACGGACTCGGCTCACTGAAGTACGAGGAGCTCTTCGTCGTCTACCGCCGGGTCGCCGCACTCCTCGACGCGGCGGGCCTCGAGATCGTCGACCCCCACGTGGGCGAGTACTGCACGAGCTTCGACATGTCGGGCACGTCGCTGACCCTGTTCTGGCTCGACGACGAGCTCGCCGAGCTGTGGGAGACCCCGGTCGATACGCCGGCGTACCGTCGCGGCGCGGTTCCGACGGCCGAGCGACGGGATGCCGCAGCAGCCGACACGTCCGTCGTCGCCGACGAGGTCGCCGGGGATGCGGCATCCGTCCTGCTCGCGTCGACGGTCGTGGCCGCCCTCGACACCGTCGCACGGACCGTCGACGAGAACGTCGACGAGCTCGGCCGCATCGATGCGGTCGCGGGCGACGGCGACCACGGCATCGGGATGCAGCGCGGCTCGCGCGCGGCCGCCCGCGCCGCGCGGCAGGCTGCCGCATCCGGTGCGGGCGCGGCGACGACCCTCGCACGAGCGGCCGACGCCTGGTCGGACCGGGCCGGTGGCACGTCCGGAGCGCTCTGGGGCCTCCTCCTCGCCGAGCTCGCCTACCGCCTCGGCGACGCAGGCCGACCCGACGCGACACGAATCGCCGCCGGGGTCGCCGCCGGCGTCGGCGCGGTCGTCGCGCACGGCAAGGCCGAGATCGGCGACAAGACCATGGTCGACGCGCTGCTGCCCTTCACCGAGACGCTCACGCGCGGGGTCGCGTCGGGTGCCCGTCTCGCGGATGCGTGGCGCACCGCTGCCGCAGCCGCGACCGCCGCGGCCGCCGCGACGGCGGACCTGCTGCCCCGCAAGGGCCGCGCCCGCACGCACGGCGAGCACGCCGTCGGCACCGTCGATGCCGGCGCCCACTCCTTCGCCCTCATCGTCACCGCCGTCGGCGACACCCTCGCCGCGGCCCCCGTCATCAGCCGGACGGCGACGCCCGACTCCCCGAGAGGATCTGACATGACCGCACCCCTGCGCATCGTCATCGGCAGCGACGACGCCGGTTACGACTACAAGGAGATCCTCAAGCGCGATCTGGAGCAGAGCGACGGCGTGGTCTCGGTGCTCGACGTCGGGGTGGATGCCGACGGGCACACCGCCTATCCGAAGGTCGCGATCGAGGCGGCCGAGCGTGTCGCGCGCGGCGAGGCCGACCGCGCCCTGCTCATCTGCGGCACGGGCCTCGGCGTCGCGATCGCCGCGAACAAGGTCGCCGGCATCCGTGCCGTCACCGCGCACGACTCGTTCTCCGTCGAGCGCGGCGTCCTCTCCAACGACGCCCAGGTGCTGACGATGGGCCAGCGCGTCGTCGGCATCGAGCTCGCCCGCCGCCTCGTGCGGGAGTGGCTGACCTACCGCTTCGACCCGTCGTCGGCGTCGGCCGAGAAGGTGGCCGTCATCGACGAGTACGAGACCACCGGATCCTGCTGATGGCGCCGGTCCTCGTGGGGGTGAGCCTGAAGGCATATTTCGGACGCCGCCAGGCGCGCGTCTGGTTCGCGGCGGCCGCGGCAGTGCTGCGCGCGCACGAGGGCGTGCGATCCGGAGCCGTCGAGGCGTTCGTCATCCCCACGTACCTCCAGCTCGAGGACGCCGCGGGCGCCTTCGCCGGCACCCGCGTGCACCTCGGCGTACAGGACGTCTCGGCGTTCGAATCCGGTGCGTACACGGGCGAGGTGACCGCGGCGGAGGTCGCCGAGTCCGGCGCGGCGTACGCCGAGGTCGGCCACGCCGAACGCCGCCGGCTCTTCGGCGAGACCGACGCCGACGTCGCCGCCAAGTCCGCCGCCGCGCTCCGCCACGGGCTCGCCCCCCTGCTCTGCCTCGGCGAGGACGAGCGGACGGATGCCGCCGGTGCCGCCGCGGCGACCGTCGCCCAGCTGGGCCGTAGCCTCGCCGGTGCTCCCGCCGGACCGGTCGTCGTCGCCTACGAACCCGTCTGGGCGATCGGCGCCCCCTCCCCCGCGCCGATCGACCACATCACGACCGTCGCCGGCGCCGTGCGCGACGCCCTCGCCGCCGACCCGGCTCGCGCCGGCTCGCGTGTCATCTACGGCGGCTCGGCGGGACCGGGCCTGCTGACCGCTCTCGGCCCCGCGGTGGACGGGCTCTTCCTCGGTCGCTTCGCCCACGATCCGGCTGCGTTCGGTGACGTGCTCGACGAGGCGTACGCCCTCGCGCGGGGTGGGTCGTGATCGGGCTCGGCACCTACGCCTTCTTCTGGCAGCACTCCGATCGCGTCCCCGAGCCGCTCAGCCTCATCGGAGCGTTCGAAGCCACGCGCGAGCTCGGGGTCGACCTCTTCCAGATCTGCGACTTCGCACCCCTGACGACGATGACCGATCACGAGGTGACGGATGCCGCCCGCGCCGCCCGCGAGCTGGGCCTCACGATCGAGCTCGGCACGAAGGGCATCGAGACCGCGCATCTGCAGCGGTTCCTCTCCCTCGCCGACGCCTTCGGCGCCCGTCTCGTGCGGAGCATGGTCTTCGGGGCCGGGTCCCGGCCGTCGCTCGCCGAGGCGGGTGCGCTGCTGCGCGGCATCCTCCCCTCGTTCGAGGCTGCGGGGGTGACCCTCGCCCTCGAGACGTACGAGCAGATCGCGACGACCGACCTCGTCGGGCTCGTGCGCGAGGCGGAGAGCCCGAACATCGGGATCTGCCTCGACCCCGCCAACGTCGTCGCCCGGTTGGAGGCGCCGCGCGCCTGCGTCGAGACGGCCGCCGACCTCGTCGTCAATGTGCACGCGAAGGACTTCGCCTTCGCGCGGCAGCCGGGCTGGGTCGGCTTCACCTACTCGGGCGCCCGCATGGGCGAGGGCCTCCACGACTACCGCCACCTGCTCGACACGGTCCGGCCGCGCACGCGCGGCGTGAACGAGATCGTCGAGCACTGGTTGCCCTGGCAGGGCGACCCCGAGACCACCGTCCGCACCGAGCGGGACTGGACCCGCACCACCCTGAGCCACCTGAGGAGCTTCGAATGAGCCACACCATCGCCGTCATCGGCGCCGGAGGGAAGATGGGCATGCGCGTGTCCGACAACCTCGTGAAGACCGACCACATCGTCCGCTACGTCGAGAACTCGTCCGCCGGCCGCGAGCGGACGATCGCAGCGGGACGCGAGTTGACCGAGGCATCCGTCGCCGTCGCGGACGCCGACATCCTCGTGCTCGCCGTTCCCGACTTGGCCCTCGGCGCCGTGACCGCCGAACTGGTCCCTCAGCTGAAGCCCGGTGCGATCGTCCTCACGCTCGACCCGGCGGCCGCCTACGCGGGGCTGCTAACCACGCGCGAGGACGTCGTCCAGGCGGTCGCGCACCCGTGCCACCCGTCCGTGTTCCTCGAGCGCACGACGAAGGAGGAGTGGGCCGACACCTTCGGCGGCATCGCCGCGCCGCAGGACGCGATCGCCGCCGTCGAGTCCGACGACCCCGAGCATGCCCGCATCGTCGAGGAGACGGTCCGCGCCATCTACGCTCCGGTCATCGACGTCCACTTCGTCACCGTGAAGCAGCTCGCCCAGCTCGAGCCCACACTCGTCGAGACGGTCGCGTGCATGATCGGATCGCTCCTGAACGAGGCGCTCGACGAGGCGATCCACACGATGGGCGTGCCCGAGGCGGCGGCCCGCAGCATCCTCTACGGGCACACCCAGGTGGCGCTCGCGAACGGCCTGCGCGGCGACAACCCGTTCAGCGACGCGTGCCTGATCGCCATGGACTACGGTCGCGAGAGCATCATCAAGGAGGACTGGAAGAAGATCTTCCGCGACGACGAGCTCGACAGGAACCTCGCGCGCATGCTGCACCTCGACCACATCGAGCGCTGACCCGGAGATGACCGACATGACACGACTCGCCGGCAGGACCGCCCTCGTCACCGGGGGCGCCCTCGGCATCGGCGCGGCCGTCGCCGAGCGGTTCGCCCGCGAAGGCGCGCGCGTGATCGTCGCCGACCGCAACGGCGAGGGTGCCGAGGCCACCGCCGCCCGCATCGGCGGCGCCGCCATGGCCGTCACGATGGACATCTCCGACGAGGCGTCGGTAGCAGCCGGCTTCGCCGCGGCGACGGATGCCGGATGGGCACCGAACGTGGTGGTGGCCAACGCCGGCATCCAACTCTTCGGAGAGGACGCCCCCGCTGCCGACCTCGACCTCGACGTCTGGCGCCGCACGATCGACGTCAACCTGACCGGCGCCTTCCTCACGGTGAAGTACGCCGTGCGGACGATGCTCGCCCTCGGCGGCGGATCGATCATCCTCACCGGCAGCCCGACGGCCGTCAACGGCGAGGGCAAGGACTTCACCGCCTACAGCGCCTCGAAAGCCGGCACGCACGGACTGTCGCGCACCGTCGCGGCGGCCTACGCCGATCGCGGCATCCGGGTGAACACGGTGCAGCCCGCCTACACCGAGACACCGCTCGTCTCGGCGATCAGCGAAGACCCCGCCTCGCGCGCCGCGATCGTCGGCCGTATCCCGATCGGTCGCGCCGGAACGCCCGACGACGTCGCGGGGATCATGGTCTACCTAGCCAGCGACGACGGCTCGTTCGCGACCGGTGCGACGTTCCAGGTCGACGGCGGGATGACCTCGCTCTGATGCCGGCGCCGTCATGAGCTGGTGGAGCGAGGGGATGCCGTGGCGCAGCGGCCCGTGGTCGTTGACGCTCCGCGGCGACGAGCTCGCGGACGTCGCGTACGAGGGCCGCGCGGTGCTGCGGAGCGTCCGCGCCGTCGTCCGTGACGCCGACTGGAACACCGCCGACCTCGTCGTCGACCGGGTGAGCGAGACCGACACGTCCCTCACGCTCCACGTCCGCTCGGAGGGTCTCGGCTCCTCGTTCGCCGGGGTGGTGCGGGTCGAGAGGCGAACCGCGGGACTGCGGGTCGTCCTCGACCTCGAGACCGCCGACGCGTTCGACACGAATCGCACGGGGCTCGTCGTGCTGCATCCGCCGTCCGTCGCCGGGGCGCCGCTCGAGGTCCATCACACCGACGGTCGCGCGTCCCGGACCGCGTTCCCCCGACGGATCAGCCCGCACCAGCCCGTGACCGACGTCGCCGCCCTGAGCTGGCCCGTCGCGGGAGCCGAGATCGGCGCGCGCTTCGACGGCGACGTGTTCGAGATGGAGGATCAGCGCAACTGGACGGACGCGTCGTTCAAGACGTACAGCCGGCCGCTCGATCTGCCGTTCCCCTACCGCCTCGCCGCCGGGGAGCGGGTGCGGCAGAGCATCGCCCTGACGGTGACGGGACAGATGCCTCCCCGCGAACCCGCCGGCGACACCGCCATCGGCCTGCGACCGGGCGGCGTGTTCCCGGCCATGCTCCTCGGTGCGGCCACCGCCCCCGACCCGGCGCCGCCGACACGCCCCGTGGGCGACGGCGTACTCGTCGAACTCGACCTCGGCACCCCCACATGGCGCGCCGCACTGGCCCGCGCCCGAGAAGCGGGCCTCCCCCTCGACGTCCGGTTCACGATCGGCGACGATCCGGCAGCGGCAGCGGCCGTCCTGGGCGACGCCGTCGCGGCGCTCCGCGGCATCCCGCTCCTGCGCATCGCCGTGTTCCACTCGGCGGGCCCTGCCCGGCACGTGTCGGACGTCGACGCCGTCGCCGCCCTGCGTCGGGCGATGGCGGATGCCGGGATCGAGGCGCCCGTCGTCGGCGGGTCCCGGTCGCACTTCACCGAGCTGAACCGCGAACGCCACCGCCTGCCCGCCGACCTCGACGCCCTCACCACGACCGTGACCCCGCTGTTCCACGCGACCGGCACGGACCAGCTCGTCGAGTCCGTCGCGATGCAGCGTCTCGTCGCCCGCCAGACGGTCGACACGGCGGGCGGTCTGCCGGTGCACCTCGGTCCCATCGCCCTGCGCCCCCGCTTCAACGACGTCGCCACCGGCGCGCAGCCCGCCCCCACGCGCCCCGACCTCGCCGAGGGCTACGGCGCGGCCTTCACCGGCGGCACCGACCCGCGGCAGGATGCGCCCAAGCTCGCCGCCTGGACGATCGCGAGCGCCGCGGCTCACGCCGTTCCCGGGGTCGCCTCGCTGGCCTGGTTCGAGGAGTGGGGACCCCGCGGCATCCGCTCATCGGACGGCACCGACCGACCGGTCGCGGCCGCGCTCCGCGACCTGGCCGCACTGTCCGGCGCCGAGCTGCTCACGGGAGAGAGCCCCGACGGGCTCGTGTGGGCGGTCGGGGCGCGGCGCGAGGACACCGCCACCGTGCTGGCCGCCAACCTCGACCGGGTGCCGCGGACGGTCACCGTCGACGTCGCCGGGCGACCGATCGACCTCGCTCTCGCGGCCGGGACCTTCCGGCGCACCGACCTCGCCCCGAACCAGGAGTCACCATGATCGAGCGCTGGATGCGGTCGCTGACCGAGCATGTCCACGAGCACGGCGCTCAGATGACCCGGGAGCCCGGCGGCGTCCTGACCCACCCGTACACGGTGCCGAGCTCCCCCGACTCGCCGTACTACTCGTCGGCGCTGTGGGACTGGGACTCGTGGTTCATCAGCGTCGTCCTCGGGCAGATCGAGGCCGACCGCGGCGAGCCGGGGCGGTTCGCCGCCTACGAACGCGGCACCATCCAGAACTTCCTCGACCACACCGACGCCGACGGCGTGATGCCGATCCTGCTGAAACCCGACGGGCCGCTCCGCCACGGCGACCCGAGCAGGGCGGGCGGATTCGCCGAGAACATGCACAAGCCGGTGATCGCGCAGCAGACGGCGCTGCTCGCCCGGCGCGGCGGGCACGACGCCTGGGTGGCTGACGCGCTCCCCGTGATCGAGCGCTTCCTCGAGCGCTACCTCGAGAGCCACGTGCACGCCGAGACCGGTCTCGCCTATTGGCAGAGCGACTTCGCGATCGGCGTCGACAACGACCCGTCGGTCTACTACCGGCCCGGCCGCAGCACGGCGTCGATCTACCTCAACTCCCTCCTCTACCGGGAGCTGCTCGCGTTCGGTTCGCTGCTGGAGGATGCTGACCGCCCGGCCGAGTCGGTGCGGTGGCGTCGACGGGCGCAGGACCTCGCCGACGCGGTCGACGAGCACCTCTGGGACGAGCGGGACGGCACGTACTACAGCGCCGACCTGAACCTCCGGGCGATCGACCCCGACGACTGGCTCCACCGGGGTGCGCCGCGCGCCTGGTCGGCCGTCCTCCTGCGCGTCGACTCGTGGTCGAGCTTCCTGCCGATGTGGGCGGGCATCGCGTCGCAGGAGCGCGCCGACCGCATGCGCGCGCGGCTGCAGGAGCGACGGACCTTCCGCGCCGGGTACGGGGTACGCACCCTCTCCGCGCTCGAGAAGCAGTACGACCTGCGCGCCTCGAACAATCCCTCCAACTGGCTCGGACCGGTCTGGGGGATCAGCAACTACCTGGTGTTCCGGGGGCTGCAGAAGTACGGCTTCACCGACGACGCGCGCGCCCTCGCCGAGGAGACCGTCACCCTTTTCGGTCGCGATCTCGAGACCACGGGCTGCCTGCACGAGTATTACCACCCCGACACCGGCGAGCCGATCATGACGAGGAACTTCCAGAACTGGAACTTCCTCGTGCTCAACATGATCGCCTGGCTGGAGGGACGCCCCGTCGTCGCCGAGTTCTGACCGGATGCCCCGCTGCGGCGTCTCAGCCGACGCCGAAGCCCGTCGTGCTCGCCCGGACGACGAGTTCGGGGTCGAACATCCGGTGCGGTTCGGCGATCTCGCGGCGTTCGATGGCGTCGAAGAGCAGGTCGACGACGGCGACACCGAACCCCTCGTGCCGGCCGCGGACGCTCGAGAGCGGGATGAGGGATGCCTCGGCGAACTCGTTGTCGTCGTACCCGACGATCGCGACCTCGCGCGGCACGGTCACGCCGGCGAGCACGAGCTGCTGCATGATGCCGATGGCGAGCAGGTCGTTGACGGCGAAGATGCCGTCGGGACGCTCGGATGCCGGGCGGGCGGCGAGGGCGCGTCCGACCTCGATCCCGCCCTGGACGGTGCGGTCGGGCTGATCGATGACCTCGAGGGTGGCCGGTCCCGACGACCGCACTTCGGCGCTCGCCCCGCTCAGCCGATCGGCGACCTGGGGGATCCCGACGGGCCCGCCGACGAACGCCACACGGCGGCAGCCGACCTCCAGCAGGTGGCGCATCGCCTGGCGTCCGCCCGACACGTCGTCGAGCGACACCGACGCCTGCTCATCGGTGTGCGCGCGCTGCCCGACGAGGACGGAGGGCGTGCCGCGACGACGCAGCTGCGCCAGGCGGTCCTCGATCGGCAGATGCGACGAGACGAGCATGCCCTTGACACGGTGCTGCTCGAAGACGGCGAGGTACGCGTCCTCGCGCTCGCGGCTGCGGTGCGAGTTCGCGAGGAAGACGGTCACCCCGCGCTCGTCGGCACGCCGCTCGACGCGCTCGGCGATGCCGGCGAAGTACGGATTGCTGACGTCCGGGGCCAGATATCCGATCACCTGGCTCGTGCCGAGTCGGAGCTGGCGGCCGGCGTTGCTGGGGACGAACCCGAGGGTCTCGATGGCCGATCGGATGCGCTCGGCCTTGTCGCTCGAGACCCGATCGGGATGGTTGAGGTAGTTCGACACCGTGCCGACGGCGACCTCCGCCAGGACCGCAACGTCGCGGATGCCCACTCTGGCCATGCGTCGACTCCTTGTCTTGCGCAGGCCGTCAGACTATCCCACCCGTTACGTCTTTGTGACGTTTCAAGTTTGCCCGAAGGCTATTGACGGCGCGGTGCGTGCGTCCTAACATCACTTTTGAAACGTCTCAAAGCTGAGGCGACATTTTCAAGGAGGAAAAGTGTTCACAGCAGAACGTCGCCGTCTCCGCGGGCCGGTCGTCGGCACCGCCGCATTGATCGGTGCGAGCGTCCTGGTCCTGGCCGGTTGCTCGGGCGGCGGCGGGCAGGGCGGCGAAGCCGAGGCCCCCTCGTCCCTCGAGTTCCTGAAGAACGCGGAGAACACCACGACCCAGCCCGTCCTCGACGCGCTCGCCGCAGGTTCGTGCGAAGCCGAGAACGAGGCCATGCCGCTCGAGGTCAACTCGATCCCGCAGGCCGAGCTCGACGCACAGGTGCAGCTGCTCGCCACGCAGGACGGCCTGCCCCCGATGTTCTCCGCCGGCGGCAACCCGGCCGAAGGTGCGAAGCTCGCCGACGCCGGCTACCTCGTCGACTTCGACGAGGCGCTCGAGGAGCTCGGCGTCCGCGACAAGGTCGCCGAAGGTGCCGTCTCGACCATCAAGAAGCTCTACGGCGGCAAGTTCAGCTTCCTGCCGTTCCAGTACAACATCGAGGGCATCTTCTACAACAAGACCGTGTTCGAGGAGAACGGCTGGGAGGTCCCCGAGACGTGGGACGACCTCCTGACGGTCGCCGGCGAGGCGCAGGATGCCGGGCTCACCGCGTTCGCCGCCTCCGGCGAGCAGGGCTGGCCCCTCACGCGCCTGGTCAGCGGATACCTCTTCCGCTCGCTCGGACCCGACGCGCTGCAGAAGGTCGCCGACGGCGACGCGAAGCTCACCGACCCCGAGTACGTCGAAGCCGCACAGGCCATCGCCGACCTCGGTGAGGCCGGCTACTTCGGCGACAACGTGGCCTCGCTCGACTACGACGCCGCCTCGAACGAGTTCCTCACCGGCAACGCCGCGATGATCTACATGGGCAGCTGGCTGCTCGGCAACATCAACGCCGAGGGCAACGCGATCGGCGCCGAGAACGTCGGGTTCTTCAAGTTCCCCGCCGTCGACGGCGGCGCGGGCTCGATCGACGAGTACCCGTCCAA
This sequence comes from Microbacterium sp. NPDC077663, assembly GCF_044542795.1. Taxonomy (NCBI): domain Bacteria; kingdom Bacillati; phylum Actinomycetota; class Actinomycetes; order Micrococcales; family Microbacteriaceae; genus Microbacterium; species Microbacterium sp. NPDC077663. The sequence continues at coordinate 190,981 of NZ_JBITVE010000002.1, forward strand.
CGTGGGCCTCCCGGCGACCTTCAACGCCGCGACGTACTCGGCCGACAACGGCGTGGGCGACTGGCTCGCCTGCATCGTCGACAACTACGGCACCGAAGCACTCGCCCAGGGCCAGATCACGGGCTTCATCTCCGACGAGGAAGCCGATCTGCCCGAGATCTCGCAGACGGTCGCCGACGAGATCGCCGGTGCGACCGACAGTGTGCTCTGGTTCGAGGCGCTGTTCAACGCGAAGGCGAGCAGCATCTCGTCGACCAACGCCGCTCTGCTGGTGACCGGCCAGCTGTCCGCGGAGGAGTTCATGAAGCTCGTCCAGGACGCGCTCGACGCGGGCTGACCCCGACCTCGGCCCGGGATGCCCGTCGCGGCATCCCGGGCCGATCCTCGCCCGCCCGCCCGAACCGCACCCGAAAGGCCGCCTCATGAAGTCCGTCCTCGGCGACCGCAAGGCGATCGTCCTCCTGCTCGCCCCCGCCCTGCTCGTCTACACGCTGATCATGATCGTGCCGGTGGCGTGGTCGTTCGGCCTCACCTTCTTCACGGGAAGCGTCCTCGGCGGCTTCGAGTTCAACGGTGTCGAGAATTTCACGCGACTGGCCGGCGATCCCTACATCTGGGACGCCTTCTGGTTCACGGTCCGCTACGCGCTCGTGACGACGCTGCTGCAGGTCGTCATCGGCTACGGGCTCGCGCTGCTGTACCAGTACGTCCTGCGGCGGTCGTCGGTGATCGTGCGCACCCTCGTCTTCTTCCCCGTCGTCCTGCCGACGGTGGCCATCGGCATCCTGTACCAGAAGCTCTTCCAGTCCGCCCCGAACGACGGTCTCGCCAACGAGCTCCTCGTCAACGTCGGACTCTCCTCGGTCGACTGGCTCGGCACCGGCGACTCGGCGTTCTACGTCGTCGTCATCATGGACGTCTGGCGCTCGGTCGGCTTCTACGGCGTCCTCGTGTTCTCGGGGCTGCTCGACATCCCGGACGACATCATCGAGTCGGCGCGTCTCGACGGCGCGCAGCGGTTCGGCCTCTTCCGCCACATCATCCTGCCGATGTCGCTGCCGATCCTCTTCGCCTCGTTCATCTTCAGCATCAACGGCACGATCAAGGTGTTCGACTCGGTCTTCGCCCTCACCGGCGGCGGTCCCGGCAATCAGACGACGCCGCTGACGCTGTACATGTACCGGACCGCGTTCCAGTACAGCGATTTCGGCTACGGCTCGACGATCGCCCTCCTGCTGACGATCATGTGCCTGCTCGTCACCCTCGCCATCTTCCGCTCGTCGCGTCGCGACAACACCGTCTGAGGAGCACGCGATGACCTCCACCCTCGAGACGACCGCCGTCCACACGTCACGGGCCTTCGTTCCCCCGCACCGCTCCACCGGGGCGAACGCACTCCGGCTGCTGGGGAAGATCCCCGTGGTCCTGACGACCACGTTCCTCATCGTGGTGACGGCCTATCCGCTCTTCTGGATGTTCATCAACTCGCTGAAATCCAACAGCGACTTCCTGAACAATCCGTCGTACACCTTCCCGGAGGAGTGGCGCTGGGACAACTACGCGAACGCGTGGGAGACGGGCAACCTGTCGACCACGGTGCTCAACTCCGTGATCGTGACGGTCCCCTCGCTCGTGTTCATCGTGCTGCTCGGGACGGCGGCCGGCTTCGCGCTCGAGGTGCTCGTGTTCCGGGGCCGCGGAGGCATCCTGCTGCTGTTCCTCGCCGGCATCATGATCCCCGGGCAGATGATCATCCTGCCGCTGTTCAACACGTTCTACGAGCTCGGTGTGAACGGCTCGCACCTGCCGATGATCCTCATCTACATCGCCAGCGGCCTGCCGCTCACCGTGTTCATGATGGCGACCTACTTCCGAGCGATCCCGCGTGAGATCTTCGAGGCCGCGACGATCGACGGCGCGTCGATGATCCGCGCGTTCTTCTCGATCGGCTTCCCGATGATGCGGAACGCCATCCTCACGGTGGCGATCGTGCAGTTCTTCCTCATCTGGAACGACCTGCTCATCGCGCTCGTCTTCGGCGGCAAGCGCAGCCTCAACACCATCCAGGTCGGGCTGCTCAACTTCTCGGGCGAGTACGGCGCGATCAACTACGGTCCGCTTTTCGCCGCGATCTGCCTGACCGTCTTCGGCATCCTGTTCCTGTACCTCTTCCTGAACCAGCGCATCATGAAGGGCCTCGCGGCCGGCGCTGTGAAGGGGTGAGGCCGGTGTCAGCGCCAGTCGTAGCGGGCGCGGAAGCCGAGACGATCCCGGATGCGGCGCGTCGAGAGCAAGGACTCGAACTCGCCCAGGTCGTCGGCGACCGGCGTGCCGGGGAACCATCGCTCGGCCACCTCTCGCGACGGCGCCGCAGTGCCCGAGGTGGGGGCGGCGACGTTGTAGACCTCGAAGCCGGGCTGCGCGGCGCCGAGCGCGAGCACGACCGCCTCGGCGCCGTCGCGGGCGTCGACCCACGAACCGACGAGGTCGCGACGGTAGTCGGGTTCGGCGGCGCGCATGAACGTGTCATACGCCTCGGGGGCGACCACGTTGGTGAAGCGGAGCGCGGTGATCGAGAGGTCGTCGCGCCAGCCGACCAGCTGTGCCGCCATGGCCTCCTCGACCACCTTCCCGAGTCCGTAGGTGGTGTGCGCGCTCGTGTACCCCTCGTCGACGGGCAGCCGGGGCGGCGCCACATCGAACGGGAATCCGGCGGCCGTGATGCTCGAGGCCAGCACGATCGTCCGGATGCCGGCGCGGTGGGCGGCGAACAGCACGTGCGAGCTGACGAGGACGTTGTTCTCGAACGTGGCGACGTCCGGCACGAGGCCGTTCACCGGGATCGCCGCCAGGTGGACGACCGCATCCACCCCGTCGTGACGCGCGGTGACACCGAGCAGCGCATCGAGGGTCTGCCCGTAGTCGCGCAGATCCACGCGCGTGAAGCCGGCGCCGGCGGGGCCGGTGAGATCGAAGCCGATGACCTCGTGGCCGTCCTGGACGAGACGGGCGACGACGGCGCGCCCGAGCGTGCCGTTACTGCCGGTGACGGCGATCTTCATGACGGGGCCTCCGGTGTCTGCGCGTCGGTGCGCACGGGATTGAAACGTCACAATCCTAGGACTCGCATGCTCTCCCTCACAACGACCCCACCATCTGAAACGTTTCGAACCATCAGGAGCACGCTATGACGCCGACCGTCTCGGCCCCCCGTTTCGAGCACCATCGGGAGCCCCTCGGCATCGGGGAACGCACCCCCCGGATCTCGTGGACCCTGACGCACGCCCCGGCGGAGTGGGTGCAGGACGCCGCGCGGATCGACATCGACCGCGACGGCGCCGTGCAGACGCACGAGCTCGCCGGCCCCGAGCAGGTCCTCGTGGCGTGGCCGGGCGGGCCGTTGCGGTCCCGCGAGATCGTCCACGTGCGCGTGAGCGTGCGCGGCCGGGACGGCCGGTGGAGCGACCCCGGGCCGTGGACGACCGCCGAAGCGGGCCTCCTCGAGCCCGCCGACTGGCGGGCCGGCCCCGTCGGCGCGATGTGGAACGAGAACCCGCTCACCGACACCCGTCGACCCTCGCTCGTGCGGCGCGGGTTCGTCGCCCGCGACGGACTCGTCCGCGCCCGGCTCTACGCGACCGCCCACGGCCTGTACGAGGCGGAGATCAACGGGCAGCGGGTCGGCGACGACGTGCTCTCGCCCGGCTGGACCGTGTACCGCGAGCGCCTGCGCTACTACACGTACGACGTGACCGCCCTCCTCGCTCCGGGTGAGAACGCCGTCGGGGCCTGGCTCGGCGACGGCTGGTACCGCGGCCGATTGGGGTGGCGCGGCGGGTTCCGCAACCTCTCCGGCGACGACCTCTCCTTCCTCGCGCAGCTCGAGCTCGTCTACGACGACGGATCGACCGACGTGATCGCGACCGACACCACGTGGCGTGCGGCGCGGAGCCCCATCCTCACCTCGGGGCTCTACGACGGCGAGACCCACGACGCACGGCAGGAGTGGGCCGGCTGGTCCAGCCCCGGATTCGACGACTCCGGCTGGGAGCGCGTCCAGGTGCGCCGCCGCGATCCCGCCACGCTCGTCGCTCCGACCGCTCCTCCGGTCCGCGTGGTCGAGGACGTCGCGCCCGTGGCGGTGCTGACATCGCCGTCGGGCCGCCGCATCCTGGACTTCGGTCAGAACCTCGTCGGCGTGGTGCGTCTGCGGGGGACGGGCGCCGAAGGCGACACGGTGACCTTCCGGACGGCCGAGGTCCTGCAGGACGGCGAGCTGTACACCCGACCCCTGCGCGACGCGCTCTCGACCGATCGCTACGTCTTCGCGGGGCGACCCGGCGGCGAGCAGTGGCAGCCGCGATTCACGTTCCACGGCTTCCGCTACGTCGAGGTCGAGGGGTGGCCCGGCGACCTCGATGCCGACAGCGCCGCCGGTGCCTTCACCGCGCGGGTCCTCCACACCGACCTCGAGCGCACCGGCTGGTTCGACTCGTCCGACCCCCAGCTCGACCAGCTGCACCGCAACATCGTGTGGGGCATGCGGGGCAACTTCGTCGACGTGCCCACCGACTGCCCGCAGCGCGACGAGCGGCTCGGCTGGACGGGCGACATCCAGGTGTTCGCGCCGACGGCATCCTTCCTCTTCGACTGCTCGGGCATGCTCACGGGGTGGCTGCGCGACCTCGCCGCCGAACAGCTGCCGGACGGCACCGTGCCCTGGTTCGTGCCCGTGATCCCGGCCGACTCGATGTGGACGCCGCAGCGCCCCGGTGCCGCATGGGGGGATGCCGCGACGGTCGTCCCCTGGACGCTCTACGAGCGCTTCGGCGACACCGGAGTCGTGCGCGACCAGTACGCGAGCGCCCGCGCCTGGGTCGACCTCGTGGCCGACCTCGCCGGACCCACACGCCTGTGGGAATCCGACTACCAGCTCGGCGACTGGCTCGACCCGGCGGCGCCACCGGAAGACCCGGCGGACGCCCGCACCGATCGCCACCTCGTCTCCACCGCGTACTTCGCCCGGTCGACTCGCCTGGTCGCACGGATGGCGGCGGTGCTCGACGACGCCGCCGATGCGGCCTGCTACGACGCACTCGCCGACGAGGTCACCGCGGCGTTCCAGGCGGCCTACGTCCTGCCGGACGGGCGGATGACCTCGGATGCGCAGACCGCCTACGCGCTCGCGCTGCAGTTCGACCTGCTGCCCGACGGTCTCCGCTCGCCCGCTGCCGAGCGTCTCGCCGACCTGGTCGCCCAGGAGGGCAACCGCATCGGCACGGGCTTCGTCGGAACCCCGCTCGTCACCGACGCGCTCAGCGCGAACGGGCGTCTCGACACCGCGTACGACCTCGTCCTCGAACGCGAGTGCCCGTCCTGGCTGTACCAGGTGGGGATGGGGGCGACCACTGTGTGGGAGCGCTGGGACTCGATGCTCCCCGACGGCACGGTCAACCCCGGCTCGATGACCTCGTTCAATCACTACGCGCTCGGCGCGGTCGCGGACTGGATGCACCGGGTCGTCGCCGGTCTCGCGCCGGAGGATGCCGGGTACCGCCGCATCCGCTTCGCGCCGCGTCCCGGCGGGGGTCTCACCTCGGCCCGCGCACGGCATCTCACGCCGTTCGGCGAGGCGTCCATCGCCTGGTCGATCGAGGGCACTGAGCTGCGCGTCGAGGTCGAGGTGCCCGTGGGCGCCACGGCCGTGCTCGACCTGCCGGGCGCGGCACCCGAGGACCTCGGCCACGGCCGATTCGAGCGGACCGTCGCCGCGGCGCCGTCGGCGGTGACGGCATGACCAGGGTCGCACTGCTGCACACCGGCGCCGTCGTCATCGGGCCCATCGCGTCGGCCGTCCGCGACGCGCTGCCCGACGCGACCGTCGTGAACTACCTGGACGACCGGATCGTCGCCGACCTCGGTGACGAGCGCCGTGCCGCCTCGGTGCCGGAGCGGGTGGCGGACCTCGTCCGCGCGGCCCGCCGCGGCGGCGCCGACGTGGTGATGCTCACCTGCTCGTCGATCTCGGCCCTGGCGGGGGCCGCAGCCGAGGCCGTCGGCATCCCCGTCCTGCGCATCGACGAGGCGATGGCCGACGACGCGGTCGCCTATCGGCGGATCGCCGTCGTGGCCACCCTTCCGACGACCCTTCGCCCCACGGTGGCCCTCCTCCGCGAGCGCGCCGAGCGGGCCGGAGCGGTCGTCGAGATCGAGGAACGCCTCGTCGTGGGGGCGTTCGACGCCGTCGTCTCGGGCGACCGCGACCGTCACGACGCGCTGGTCGTCGCAGAGATCGAACGCGTCGCACCCGGGAGCGACGTCGTCGTGCTTGCCCAGGCCTCGATGGCCTCGGCCGCCGAGGCCGCCGCGGTCGACGTGCGCGTGCTCTCGAGCGTCGCCCCCGGCGTCGCGCGGCTCGCGCAGCACGTCTCCGAGCAGGAAGGACGCGACGGATGACCGTGCTCACCGCGCTCGACGCGGGCGGCGCCCGCTGGGCGAGCGGCTTCTGGGGCGCCGTCGGCGAGCGCACGCGGAGCGTAACCGTGCCCGACATGTGGCAGGCGCTGAGCGACCCGTCGGTCAGCCCGGCCGTGCGGAACTTCCGCATCGCCGCGGGGCTCGAGGAGGGCCGGCACGAAGGACCGCCGTTCATGGACGGCGACTTCTACAAGTGGCTCGAGGCGGCCGTCGCGCAGCTCGAGACGCATCCCGACCCCGATCTCGCGCGGACTATCGACGAGATGGCGCATCTGATCGCGAGCGTGCAGCGCGAGGACGGCTACCTCCACACCGCGACCCTCATCGCAGCGCGCAACCAGGAGGCCGCCACCGCGCTCGCCGACCGCTTCCACTTCGAGACCTACAACCTGGGGCACCTCATCACCGTCGGCGTGCGCCACTTCGAGGTGACGGGGTCCCGCCTCCTGCTCGACGTCGCCCGACGAGCAGCCGGGTTCCTCGAGAGGCTCGCGACCGAGGAGCCCCTCGACCTCGCGCGGAGCGCGATCTGCCCGTCGCACTACATGGCCGTGCTGGAGCTGTACCGGGCGACCGGCGAACGGCGCTACCTCGCATTGGCGGAGTCGTTCGTCCGCGTGCGCGATGCGTTCGAGGAAGGCGGCGACGACAACCAGGACCGTCTGCCGGTGCTCGACCAAGCGGTCGTCGCCGGGCATGCCGTGCGCGCCAACTACCTCTACGCCGGACTGGCGGACCTCGTCGCCGAGACGGCGGACGCCGCGCTGCAACGGGTGCTCGAGCGCCTGTGGGACGACGTCGTCGACACGAAGCTGTACCTCACTGGAGGATGCGGCGCGCTGTATGACGGGGCCTCCCCCGACGGCCACCCCTGGCAGGAGGACATCAGCCGCATCCATCAGGCCTACGGCCGCGCCTATCAACTGCCGCACACGACGGCACACGCCGAATCGTGCGCGAACATCGGCATGATCCTGTGGAGCGAGCGGATGCTGGCGCTCACCGGCGAGGCGAAGTACGCCGACGTCATCGAGCAGATCGCGGTCAACGCCCTGCTCGCCGGAATCTCGCTCAACGGGCGCGAGTACTTCTACACGAACGCCCTCCGCCAGGTGCGGGACCTCCCGTTCGAGCTCCGACGCCCGGGCGACACCGGCCTGCACCCCGTGCCGGCCCCGCCGGCCTCGGACGAGCGGCTGCGGGAACGCTACCTCAGCTGCTTCTGCTGCCCACCGAACACCGCCCGCACCCTCTCGCGGTTCCACGAGCGCGCCGCATCGGTCGGCGACGACGGACTGCACATCCATCAGTACGGCGGCAGCGATCTGCGCGTCACCCGCCCCGACGGCGGCACGCTCGCGCTCCGGGAGACGAGCGACTACCCCTGGGACGGACGCATCGTCTTCACCGTGACCGAGGTGGCCGGGGGCGGCGTGCCGGTGCACCTGCGGATCCCCGGCTGGTCGGCGGGCGCGACCCTCACCGTGAACGGGCGGTCGGTCGCGGCATCCGCCCCCGGCACCTACACGCCGATCGAGCACGCGTGGTCGATCGGGGACGAGATCGTCCTCGACCTGCCGATGCCGGTCCGGATGCTGCGGGGTCACCGCCTCGTCGAGGAGACCACCGGACAGGTCGCACTCCGGCGCGGCCCGGTGGTGTACTGCCTCGAGAGCGCCGACCTTCCCGCGGGCGTCCTGCTCGAGCAGGCCGCGATCCGGCGCGGAGCGGAGGTCCGCCCGGTGCAAACCGAGATCGCAGGGGCTGAGCTCATCGCCCTGGAGACCGAGCTCGTCGTGCTCCCGGCCTCCGCCGAGACGCTCTACGACGAGCTCCCGACGGACGCCATCGGGGCGGCATCCGCCCGGCTCGTCCCCTACTTCGCGTGGGGCAACCGCGGCGCAGGCGAGATGTCGGTCTGGCTGCCGGTGGTGTGGTGAGCGAGCGGGTGATCGCGACCTACGCGATCGAGACGTCGCTGCCGCTCGAGCGGGCGGCCGAGATCCTCGCCGGCGAGCAGTCCACCGGCACGTTCGTGCGCGTGGCCCGCGAGACCGACGATGTGCGTGCGCGTTTCGCCGCGCAGGTGGAGAGCCTCACCGAGGTCGCCCGGGGCGACGCCGCCCCGCTCCCGGGCACGGTCGGCGATCCGGCCGAGCGGCGCCGCGCGGTGCTGCGGCTGAGCTTCCCGCTCGACAACTTCGGACCCTCGATCCCCAACATGCAGGCGGCCGTGGCGGGCAACCTCTTCGAGATCAAGGAGCTCGCGGCCGTCAAGCTCCTCGACCTCGACCTGCCGGCCGCGTTCGGCGAGCGCTACGGCGGCCCCCGCTTCGGCGTCTCGGGTACGCGAGAACTCACGGGGCGCCCCACGGGTGCTCTCATCGGCACGATCGTGAAGCCCAGCATCGGCCTGTCGCCCGAGGAACTCGCCACCGTGGTGGACGAGCTCGTGACCGCCGGCGTCGACTTCATCAAGGACGACGAACTGCAGGGCAACGGCCCGCACTCGCCGCTCGCCGATCGCGTCGCCGCGGTGATGCCGGTGCTGCACCGGCACGCCGACCGCACCGGGCGCATGCCGATGTACGCGTTTAACATCACCGACGACATCGACCTGCTCGAGGCAAACCACGACCTGGTCGTCGCGGCGGGCGGCACGTGCGTCATGGCGTGCATCAACATGGTCGGGCTCGCGGGACTCGCTCACCTCGCGCGACGGGCGACCGTGCCGATCCATGGGCATCGCGCCATGTTCGGGGCGATCAGCCGGTCGGATCAGCTGGGGTTCGCGTTCCGGGCATGGCAGAAGCTGGCCCGGCTGAGCGGGGCGGACCACCTGCACACGAACGGCATCGCGAACAAGTTCTACGAGTCCGACGACCAGGTGCTGGCCGCGATCGCCGACGTCCGAAGTCCGATCGTCGGCATCGGCGAGACCCTTCCGGTGCTGTCGTCGGGCCAGTGGGCGGGCCTCGCCCATGCGACGCGCGCCGCGGTCGGTACGGACGACCTGCTCGTGCTGGCGGGCGGCGGCATCCACGGTCACCCGGACGGGTCCGCCGGCGGTGTCGCGAGCATGCGCGACGCGTGGGATTCCGCCGAGCGCGGTGAGACGGTGGCGCAGGCGATGGCGACCAGCCCGGCCCTGCGCCGGGCGGTGGAGCTGTTCGGGGCGCCGCGTGGCTGAGCCGCAGGGCGCGCCACGGGCGACTCTCGCGTACTACGGCGACGACGTCACCGGCAGCGTCGACGTGCTGCTGCAGTTCTCGCACCGGGGCCGGACCGGACGCCTGTTCGTGGGCGTGCCCGATCCGGCCGATCTGCGCCGGGCCGCCGCCGAGGTCGACGTCGTCGGCATCGCCGGGATCGCCCGCTCCCTGCCGACGGAGCACTTGGATGCCGAGGTCCGCCCCGCGCTGACGGCGCTCCGCGACGCGGGCGCACCGCTGGTGCAGTACAAGGCGTGCTCGACTGTGGACTCCTCGCCCGACACCGGCAGTCTCGGCCGGGTGCTCGAGATCGCGCGCGAGGTCTTCGGGACGGCGACCGTGCCCCTGCTGTTCGCCCAACCCGACTTCGGGCGCTACACGGCCTTCGGCCATCACTTCGCCGCGGAGGGCGGCACGGTGCACCGACTCGACCGGCAGCCGACGATGTCGACGCACCCCTCGACGCCCATGGACGAGTCCGACATCTCGCGCCATCTCTCCCGCCAGACCGACCTGGCGATCGGGTCGCTGCCGCTGACCTCCCTCACGTCATCCGACCGAGTCGCCGCGGAGCTGAGGGACGCCGACGCGGCGGCGGTCGTCCTCGACACCCTCTCGGACGACCACCTCGCCCTCATCGGCGGTGCTCTCACGTCCCCCGGCGAGGCGCCGCGGTTCGTCCTCGGATCGGGGGGACTCAGCCGCGCCGTCGCCCTCGCACTCCCCGATGCTCCCTCGGTCGACGCGGTGCGCCCGGCTGCCGGCGGTCCGGTGCTCGTCGTCTCGGGCAGCCGATCCCGCGCGACGCGTCGCCAGTTCGACGCCGCCGCCGACGCGGGGTGGACGGTCGGCGGGTTCGATCTCGTCGCGCCCGACGCCGATCCCGCGATCGCCGCGCTCCGCGCCGGCCGGAGCGTCGCCGTCACGGGCGACGCCGCCGTCGCGCCCGCCGACGAGGACCCGCTCCCCGCCATCGCTCGAGCCGCCGCGCACGTCGTCCTCGGAGCCGTTCGCGCGGGCGCGACACGGCGCGTCGTCGTGTGCGGCGGCGACACGTCCAGCCGAGTGGTGGCCCTCCTCGGCATCCGCTCGGTCTCGCTCGTCGCCGCCCTGGGAGGCAACGTCGTCCTCCTGCGCGCCGACTCCGACGACACCGACATCGACGGGATCGAGCTTCTGCTCAAAGGCGGCCAGGTCGGGGCGGACGACCTGTTCGAGCGCGTACGTCTCGCCGGCGGCTGATCAGCAGGCGTCGCCGCGGCGGACAGGCGTACGCGGATGCAACAGATCGCACGCGACACCCCGACATCCGCCCGCGTCTCACCGCGTGTCGCGGCGGATCCCTTGCAATCGCGCACACCACCCCGCCGCACCACCCGCACGGCCTGTCAAGGGGGGCGGATGCCGCGCCGCACCGCGCGTAGCGTCGCGACCATGAGCGACCCCCGCGAGCACGAGACACCCGACCAGGACGACCCGACCGGTGGCGACGAGCGCACCGAGGAACAGCTCGGCGCCGACAACGCCGTCGAGGAGGACACCCTCAAGGCACTCGACCCGGACAACTCCCCCGCCTGAGCGGGGCCCCGCCCGACGACCCGCGAGAAACGGCATCCGGGCCGGGACACGCGTGCGCGCCCCGTGTCCCGTCCGCATCGGCGTTTCTCGCCGAAAGCGCGCGCGAATGCCGTCAGGCTTCGCGCGTGATCAGCACCCGGACGTCGAGCCGGCTCTTGAACGGACCTGCATAGACCCCGCGCAGCGGTGGAACGTCGTTGTAGTCCCGCCCGCGCCCCACCGTCACGTGACGGTCGCCGATCTCGGCGTCGTTCGTGGGGTCGAAGCCGTGCCACGACCCGGCGTACCACTCGATCCAGGCGTGCGACTCCCCCACGACCGCCACTCCCACCTCGGCGGTGGGGTTGGGGTGCAGGTAGCCCGAGACGTACCGCGCGGGGATGCCGACCGAGCGCAGCGCACCGAGAGCGATGTGGGCCATGTCCTGGCAGACGCCCTTGCGCACGATCCAGGCCTCCGCCCCGGTCGACTGCACCTCGGTCGCGCCGGGCACGTACTCGACGGCCTCGCCGATCGCGGTCGCGATCGCGAGCGCCGCGTGCGACGGGTTCTCGTGCTGGGCGGCGATGGCCGACGCGAGCGCGGCCACTTCGGGGTGGGGGTCGGTCCGGCTCGTCTGCGACAGCATCTCGACCGTCGCGATCGAGCGCTGCGCGTCGCGCGCGAGCGCCTCCCACGAGATGTCCGGATGGGTGAGCGGCCGGGCGCGCACTTCGACGAGCGAGCGTGCCGTGATGGCGAGCGCCGAGTGCTTCGCGAGCACGTCGAAGGCCGCGACCCGGGTGCCGAAGTAGTCGACGTAGTAGTTCACGTTCGTCGAGGGATCGATGTCGAGCTGCGAGCTGAGCACGAACTGGCTGTCGCTCGTCGTCGGCAGCATCCGCGCCTCGTTGTACGACGCTCCGACCTCGCCCGGATAGTCGAAGCCCGTCGTGTGCTCGATGCGCAGACGCTTCATGAGGTCTCTCCGATCCAGCTGGGTTCCGCCTGGGTGGGGAAGAAGCGCGCCCGGATGGCTTCGGATGCCTCACGGGTGACCGACTGCACGCTCTGCATGTGCACGGGCAGCTCGGCGAGGACTTCCTCGATCGGCCGGTATTCGAGCTCGTTGCGGATGCGTCCGAGTGCCCGCGACACGGAGTTCGAGTGCCCCACCCGGTCGGCGACGGGGTCGATCGCACTCATGCACTGCTCGGCGGTCCGGATCGAGTGGATGATCGACCGGGGGAACAGCCGGTCGAGCAGCAGGAACTCGGCCGCGTTCTGAGAGCTCGGCATCCCCCGGTAGGTCCGCAGGTACGCCTCGTAGGCGCCGCACGAGCGCAGGATGGTCGTCCAGGACGGACCGGATGCCTCGGTCAGCGACCGCGTCGCCAGCATCCGCGCCGTCATGTCGGTGCGCTCGATCGCGCGTCCGAGGGTGAAGAACTGCCAGGCCTCGTCGTGGCTCGCGGAGTTGTCGGTGACGCCGACGGCGAGCGCGGCGCGCTCACGGACCCACTGGAAGAACTCGTGCGTCTTCTCGTCGTTGAGGCGGCGCGGCATCCGCGAATAGGTCGTGTTGAGGGTCTCCCAGAGCTCGGTGGAGACGATCTCACGGGCGCGCCGCGCGTTCTCACGCGCTGCCTGCAGCGAGTAGGCGATGGACGACGGGTTGGTGCGGTCGACCGCCAGGTGCGTGAGCACGTCGCCCCGGGTGACGACCTCGGCGCCGGCGGGGGGTGTCGTGCCCATGACCCCCATGAGCGATCGGCACGCGGTGTCCTCGTCGATCCACGGGTCTTCGAGCAGGAGCTGCAGGTGGACGTCGAGGATGCGGGCGGTGCCGTCCGAGCGCTCGATGTACCGCCCGATCCAGAACAGGCTCTCAGCGATGCGGCTCAGCATGCGCCCTCGCCTCCCGTCGTGTCGCGTCCCTGCTGCTGCTGTTCCTGCTGCTCGGCCGTGGTCCGCGGGCGGTCCTGCGGCGAATGGGCGGGCTCTTCCTGCGCGTCGTAGATGATCGGGATGGCGGAGGTCGCCGTGGCCTGCTCGGCGACGAGACCGGCGAGCGACGGGGACTGCCCGTACTCGCCGCGGTTCGGTGCGTCGCCGCCGACGATCCAGGTGTCCTTCGAGCCGCCGCCCTGGCTGGAGTTGACGACGAGCTGCCCCTCGGGGAGGGCGACCCGCGTGAGGCCGCCGGGCAGCACCCACACCTCGTCGCCGTTGTTGACGGCGAAGGGACGCAGGTCCGCGTGGCGCGGCCGCATCCCGTCGTCGACCAGGGTCGGGATCGTCGAGAGCATCACGACCGGCTGCGCGATCCAGCCGCGCGGGTCGGCGAGCAGCTTCGTGCGCAGGGCGTCGAGCTCGGCGGGGCTCGCGTCGGGGCCGACGACCAGGCCCTTCCCGCCCGAGCCGTCGACGGGCTTCACGACGAGCTCGTCGAGTCGGTCGAGCACCTCTTCGAGGGCGCCCGGGTCCTCGAGCCGCCACGTGTCGACGTTCTTGAGGATAGGTTCCTCGGCGAGGTAGTACCGGATGAGGTCGGGGACGTACGTATAGAGCAGCTTGTCGTCGGCGACGCCGTTGCCGACCGCGTTGGCGATCGTGACGTTGCCGAGGCGTGCGGCCAGCATGAGCCCGGGGGCGCCGAGCATCGAGTCGGCACGGAACTGCAGCGGGTCGAGGAAGTCGTCGTCGACGCGACGGTAGATGACGTCGACCCGGCGGGGACCGCGCGTCGTGCGCATGAACACCTTGCCGCCCTGGCAGACGAGGTCGCGGCCCTCGACGAGCTCGACACCCATGAGTCGCGCGAGCAGCGTGTGCTCGAAGTAGGCGGAGTTGTAGACGCCCGGGGTGAGGACGACCACGTTCGGGTCGTCGACTCCCGGGGGCGCGGAATTGCGCAGCGCCTGCAGCAGCTTGTTCGGGTAGTCGCCGACGGGACGCACCCGCATCGAGACGAAGAGCTCGGGCAGGGTCTGCGCCATGACGCGACGGTTGGAGATGACGTAGCTCACGCCCGACGGGACGCGGACGTTGTCCTCGAGGACGCGCATCTCGCCGTGCTCGTCTCGGATGAGGTCGATACCGGCGACCTGGATGCGGACGCCGTTGGCCGAGCGGATGCCCGCGGCCTGACGGTAGAAGTACTGCGACGACGCGATCAGCTTCGCCGGCAGCACCCCGTCGCGGACGACGTGCTGGTGACCGTACGCATCGTCGAGGAACGCCTCGAGGGCGCGGACGCGTTGCTGCACGCCCTTCTCGACACGCGACCACTCGTCGTAGGCGATGACCCGGGGGACCGCGTCGAGCGGGAACGGCCGTTCCTCGCCCGCGAAGTCGAACGTGACGCCCTGCGCGAGGTACGAGCTCGCGAGCGATTCGGTGCGTCCGCGCAGTTCCTCCTGCGTCATCTGCGCCAGCGCCTGATAGAGCTCACGGTATGTCGAGCGGGACTGCGCGGCCTCGCCCGGATGCGCCACCTCCGCGAACATCTCGTCGAACGCGGGGACGCCGGAGGGCGTCTTGCGCGGCGCCAGTGTGGAGCCGTATCCGTCGAAGAGGTCACCCATGCGATGAGCCTAATCGGGGCGGTGTTGCCGGAGTGTTTCGCCCCGCGGGTCAGTCCGCGAGGGCGAGGCGCAGCTGCTCTACGGCCCAGTCGATCTCGGTGGCGCGGATGACGAGGGGCGGCGCCATCCGGATGGTCTGGCCGTGCGTGTCCTTGACGAGGACCCCCCGCGCGAGCAGGCGCTCGGCGACCTCGCGGCCGGTGCCGACGGCCGGGTCGATGTCGACGCCCGCCCAGAGGCCCGCCACCCGGATGGCCGTGACACCCGCCCCGAGGAGCGGCTCGAGCCGCGAACGCAAGTGGTCGCCGAGCGACAGCGCGCGCCGCTGCAGGTCGCCGGTCGCAAGCAGATCGACGACCGCGTGGCCGACCGCCGCCGCGAGCGGGTTGCCGCCGAAGGTGGAGCCGTGCTCTCCGGGGTGGATGACGCCCAGCACGTCACGGTCGCCGACGACGGCCGAGACCGGCAGGATGCCGCCGCCGAGGGCCTTGCCGAGCAGATAGAGATCGGGGACGACCCCGTCGCGCTCGCACGCGAAGGTCGTCCCGACGCGACCGAGGCCGGACTGGATCTCATCCGCGATGAGCAGCACGTTCGCCGCCGTGCAGGCCTCGCGGACGGCGCGGAGATAGCCGTCCGGCGGAATCACGACGCCGGCCTCGCCCTGGATCGGTTCGATCAGCACGGCGGCGGTGTTCTCGTCGATCGCGGCGACCAGGGCCGCGGCATCCCCGTACGGCACGATCTCGAAGCCGGGCGCGAACGGGCCGAATCCGTCCCGCGCCTGCGGGTCGTCGCTGAACCCCACGATCGTGGTCGTCCGACCGTGGAAGTTGCCGGCGGCGACGATGATCTTCGCGGCGCCCTCGGGCACACCCTTCACGCGGTAGGCCCAGGCCCGGGCGACCTTGATGCCGGTCTCGACCGCTTCGGCACCCGTGTTCATCGGCAGGACCATGTCCTTGCCGGCCAGCTCGGCGAGCGCGTCGGCGAAGGCCCCGAGCCGGTCGTTGTGGAACGCACGGCTGGTGAGGGTGAGGCGGCCGAGCTGCTCGGTCGCGGCGGCGACGAGGGCGGGATGCCGGTGCCCGAAGTTGAGGGCCGAGTACGCCGACAGCAGGTCGAGGTAGCGCCGTCCCTCCACGTCGGTGACCCACGATCCGTCGCCCTCGGCGACCACCACGGGAAGCGGGTGGTAGTTATGCGCGACGTGCGCCTCTTCGGCGGCGATGAGATCCGCGGTCGGGGCCTCGGGACGGACGTCGGTCATCGCGCACCTCCGCGCAGTTCGAGCGTGCAGCACTTGATGCCGCCGCCGCCGAGCAGCAGCTCGGACAGGTCGATGGGGACGGGGATGTAGCCCCGCTCGGTGAGCTGCGCGGCGAAGCCGGTCGCTCGCGGTGAGACGAAGACGTGCCGCCCGTCACTGGCCGCGTTCAGCCCGAAGACGGCACCGTCGGCATCCGACACGTGGATGGCGTCGGAGTAGCGCTCGGCCAGCACCCGCTGCGACGCGTCGTCGAAGGCGGACGGCAGGTAGGCGATGTTCGCCCGGTCGACGCCCTGGGCGCCCTCGACGGGGTCGAGCACGGTGATCGCGGTGTCGAGGTGGTAGAACCGCGGGTCGATGAGACGCAGCGAGACGACCTCTCGCCCGAAGACCTCGGCGAGCTCGCGGTGGCTGTCGCCGACCGAGCGGAACCCGGTGCCGGCGAGGATCGTGTCGCCGACCAGCAGGAAGTCGCCCTCGCCCTCCTGCACCTCGACGGGCTCGACGACCTCGAAGCCGTGAGCGGCGAACCACTCCATGAAGGGCCGCTCCTCGCCGCGGCGCTCATCCACCCGGAAGCGGACGCCGAGTGCGCGCCCGTCGACGATGAATCCGCCGTTCGCGGTGTAGACCATGTCGGGCAGGCCCGGCACCGGATCGATGAGCTCCACCTCGTGGCCGAGGGCGATGTACGCGTCGTACAGGTCCTGCCACTGGCGGACGGCCTTCGCCGTGTCGGTGGGGTGGGCCGGCTCCATCCACGGGTTGATGCTGTACGACACCGTGAAGTGGTCGGGCCGGCACATCAGGTATCGACGCTGCTGGGCGATCCGCGTGGGCGCCGTCTCGTTCTGCGTCGTCATTCTCGCTCCTCGTTCCCGGGGCGGCGGACGCTGTCCAGAGGCCCGACGGAGCTTGCAGAAGCCGACGAATCGGGCACGCCGGCATCCATCATGCCAGGAAGACCCCTCGAGGCGGCGGTGGACAGGCGCCGCAGCGGGATGCCGAGGGATGACAGGATGCAGAGCATGGCCAGACGCACGGGTGAACAGACGAAGGCCCTCCTTCTGCGCACCGGCATGCAGATGCTCCTCGAGCGCGGAGTCAGTGCGGGCGTCCAGCACATCCGACTGCAGGACGTCCTCCGACGTGCGGGACTCACGACCGGTGCGGCCTACCGACTCTGGAGCGACCAGGCCGACTATCACCGCGAGCTCGCCGTCGCGATGATGCGGATGCGGGTGGCCGGACCCGCCGACGCGATGCGCGCCCAGGTCGAGGAGCTGATCGGCGGCGAGGCCACCGGCGAGGAGATCATCCGGCAGGCGGCCCTGCAGCACGTGCGCTCCGCGGAGCTGTCGACGGAGGATGCGACCGACCTGCTCGAGGCACAGTCGTTCCGGATCGCCCTCGCCCTCCGGACGGCGGCCGATTCCTGGCCCGAACTGACCGCGGCCAGCCACGATCGTCACCGCGAATCGATCCAGGCGTTCACCGACCTCTACCAGCACGTCATCGACGCCTACGGCATGCGGATGCGGGACGGGCTGACCATCGAGGACTTCGCCGAGTCGATGGCGGCGATGGCCGAGGGGTTCGCGATCCGTTCGCTCGAGCGCATCCCGCATCCGACGTATCGCCTGTCGGGTCGGGACGGCAACCCGGAGGGCGAGTGGACGCTCCTCGGCCTCACCGTGCGCGCGCTCGTGGACTCGTTCATGGTGCCGCGGGACGACGCCGACCCGGATGCCTCTGTGCGCCGACCCCGGTACGCCTGACCAGGCCCGGACAGCGAGATGCCCCGGGCCGAGGACGCTGGTCCTCGATCCGGGGCGACACTCCCCCCGAAGTGTTCTCTTGCGCGCTCCCCAGAAGCACGCTCAGCAATTACAACAACCGTTGGCGTCTTCGCGCTAGAAAGATAAGTTGTTTTCTTCGCCGGATGGATAAATCCGACTGGATCGACCTTCCACCGCTCGGTCAGATCACCGATTCGCTCCAGGAGTCGGGGTTTCCGAACCGGTGCGCCGTGATCGTGATGGACTGCTCGCGCAGGAACGGCAGGAGCTCGATCCGCCCCGCCTGCGTCACCTCGTGCGCATGGACGGCCAGGTCGGGGTCGCCGGCGATCGCCGCCGTGAGCGCCGTCCGCACCTCGTGCACCTGCGCGGACGGTCCGACGAGGCGCACGCGATCGGCACGAGAGGGGGCGTCCTCCCCGCGCGGCGCCGCCATCCGCGCGATCCAGTCCTCGTCCGATTCGACGAACACCGGCACCTCGAGCACACCGAGCGCCTGCCGCACCGTGGCCGGCAGCCCCGCAGGGGTGCTGACCGCGAAGGTCGATCGGGCACGGACGGCGGCGATGATCGCCCGCACGAGCGCCTGCGGCGCGGCATCCGCCGTCGACCGGATCTCGACGCTCGCGGGGCGGTACCGGAACAGGTTCCGTTCGACGCCCAGGTGCGAGACGTCGACGACCTTGCCGAACGTGCGATCCCAGGCCACGGCATCGGACAGCGCCGCCCGGCGCAACCACTCGAACGCCTCGTAACCGAGCGCGGGCTGCGCCGCCTCGATGACGTCGGCGATCGCGGAATCGAGTCCCCTGAGATGCAGAGTCGACGATGCGGCCGTCCCCGACGTGGGCCGCCACGATCCGAGCCCGATGAGGTGATTCGGTCCGCCGGCCTTCGCGCCACCGCCGACCGACGACCGCTTCCAGCCGCCGAACGGCTGTCGCTGGACGATGGCCCCCGTCGTGCCGCGGTTGACGTAGAGGTTGCCAGCCTCGACACGGTCGAGCCAGACCGCGAGGTCGTCGGGGTTCTGCGTGTAGAGACCCGCGGTGAGGCCGTAGTCGACGGCGTTCTGCAGCTCGATCGCGTGCTCGAGCGAACGGGCGTGCATGACCCCCAGGACGGGGCCGAAGAACTCCTCGAGGTGCACCCGCGAGCCGGGCTTCACCCCGGTGCGGATGCCGGGTGTCCACAGCCTGCCGCCGTACCGCTGGTGCGGCAGTTCGCGCGGTTCGACGAGCCACTGCTCGCCCTCTTCGAGGGTCGTCAGGGCCCAGGCGAGCTTGCCGGACGGCGCCTCGACGAGCGGACCGACCTCGGTCAGCGGGTCTTCCGGCGCGCCCACGCGCAATGAGGTGGCGGCATCCACCAGCTGGCGCGAGAAGCGCTGCGAGCGGGCGACGGGGCCGACCAGGATCGCGAGCGAGGCCGCGGAGCACTTCTGCCCCGCGTGGCCGAACGCCGAACGGACGAGATCGGATGCTGCGAGGTCGAGGTCCGCCGAGGGCATGACGATCATGGCGTTCTTCCCGCTCGTCTCGGCCTGCAGGGCGAGGTCCGGACGCCAGGAGCGGAACAGTGCGGCCGTCTCGAACGACCCCGTCAGGATGACGCGATCGACGGCGGGGTGGGTGATGAGCTGCTTTCCGAGGTCCCCTTCGTCGAGGTCGACGAGGGAGAGGATGTCGCGGCCGACACCCGACTGGTCGAGGGCCTCCCAGATCGCCTCGGCGACGACCGCAGCGCACCGGCGCGCCTGCGGTGCGGGCTTGAACACGACACCCGAACCTGCCGCGAGGGCGGCGAGCGCACCTCCGGCGGGGATGGCGACGGGGAAGTTCCACGGCGGCGTCACCACCGTCACGCGGTCGGGCACGAAGACGGCGCCGCTCACACGGTCGAGCTCGCGGGCGGTGGCGGCGTAGTAGCGCGCGAAATCGACCGCCTCGCTCACTTCGACATCCGCCTCGGCGAGCGTCTTACCCGTCTCGGATGCCGCGACCTCGATGAGCTCGCCCCGGCGTCGCTCCAGCGCGCCCGCCGCACGAAGCAGGATCTCGGCCCGGTCGGCGGCCGGCAGCGCGCCCCACGCGCGGGCAGCGGTGCCGAGACGGGTGAGCACGGCCTCGAGTTCGGACTCGGTACCGATGCGGGCCGCCGCGATCGCGGCATCCCCCGCCGTCGACGAGGCGATGCGACCGAGGATCTCGCGCGCCCACGCGCGGTTCGCGGGGAGCGCGGGGTCCGTGTCGGCGGTGTTGCGGAAGCCGGGGGCGCCCGCGGCGGTGACACTCTCGCGCGGCGAGAAGACGGCGGTCTCGACGAACGCGTCGCCGCCGAACCGCCCCGGCAGATCCGCCGGCTGCGTCTCGTCCGGGTCGGCGTCCTTCGCCGCGATGCCGAGCACAACCTGCGTGAGGGCGGTGTCGTCGGGGACGGCAGGATGCGCGGTGTCGAGCGGCGCGGCATTCGTCGTCACCGCCCTCTCGTCGACCTCGACCGCGGCCCTGTCCTGCCGACGACGCGGCCCGGCCAGGAGGGAACGATCCGCCGCGCGGGCGATGGAGGCCGCGAACCGGTCCCGCTCCCGGACGAACATCGCCCGGTCGTACGCGAGATCGAACGCGGCCGATAGGAAGTTCTCACTCGATGCGTTCTCTTCGAGTCGGCGCACGAGGTAGCTGATCGCGACGTCGAACTCGTCGGGGCGGACGACGGGGACGTAGAGCAGGACGTGACCGACCTCGCGGGCCACTGCCTGCACCTGCCCCTGCGCCATGCCGAGCAGCATCTCGACCTCGACGTCGCGCTGCACCCCCCGCTCGCCGGCCAGCAGCCAGGCGTACGCGATGTGGAAGAGGTTGTGCCCGGCGACACCGATCCGCACGGCCGCGGTGTTCTCGGGGCGCAGTGCCTCGTCGAGACAGCGCACGTAGTTCGCGTCGGTGTCGAGCTTCGAGTCGAAGGGAGCCGCGGGCCAGTCGTGCATGACGGCGTCCACGTGCTCCATCGCGAGGTTGGCACCCTTGACGAGGCGGATCTTGATGCGCGCGCCGCCGGCAGCCACCCGGTCGCGCGCCCACGTGGTCAGGGTCTGCAGCGCCGGAAGCGCGTCGGGCAGGTACGCCTGCAGGACGATGCCGGCCTCGAGACCCTTCAGGCGAGGGTCGTCGAGCACCCGCATGAACACCGCCATCGTCAGGTCGAGGTCGCGGTACTCCTCCATGTCGAGGTTGAGGAACGTGCCGTCCTCCGCCGCCGACAGGTACAGCGGCCGAAGGCGCTCCACGACCCGGTCGACGATCTCGTCGAATGCCCACATCGAGAGGTGGCTCGCGATCGCCGAGACCTTCACCGAGACGTAGTCGACGTCGTCGCGGCGGACGAGCTCGTGGATGCCTTCCAGCCGACGCAGGGCCTCGGACTCGCCGAGCACCGCCTCGCCGAGGAGGTTGAGGTTCAGACGGGCGCCCGACTCCCGCAGGGTCTGCAGGGCGGGTCCGAGCTTGTCGGGTCGGGCGTCCACGATGAGGTGCCCCACCATCTCGCGCAGCACACGTCGGGCGATCGGGACGACCGGGGTCGGCAGCACGGGCGCGACGACGCCTCCGGTGCGCACCGCGGCGCGCAGGTACCAGGGGAGGAACGCCGGGGCGAGCGGCGCGACGCGCTGCAGGTTGGTGGCGGCGGCGGTGAGGGACTCCGGCCGCATCACTCCGTCGACGAAGCCGAGGGTGAACGGAAGGCCGTTCGGGTCTTTCAACACCCCCGCGAGACGCTCGGCCGACGGGTCGACGGTGACCTCGGCGGATTCGGCGACCCAACGCTCTGCGAGGGCGATGGCCCGCTCGGCGAGGTCGGAGGAAGGCGCTTGTGGCGCGACAGAGCTGTCCGACATGACGCTCAGCCTATGCGCGCCTCCGGCCGCCGGGGCGGGACACGCTAGGGCCAGATACTGGGCGCGTCGGCGCGGGTCGAAGGAAGAGCGGATGCCGCGGCCCAGTCGTGTATCCACTGCGGGATCTCGGGCAGAGTGTCGGGCCGGTGGAGGGCGTCGAACAGCTCCTCGAGCGGGACGATGCCACCGGTCTTGCGCAGGAAACGGACGCGCAGGACCATCTCGGCGTAGACCTCGCCCTTCACGACCGCGCGGTGCATCTGGAAGACCGACTTGTCGTCGTGGCCGATGATGCGGGTCTCGACGGTGAACCGCTGCCAGAGCTGCAGGGACTTGCGGAACGTGACCGTCTCGCTGGCGACCACCCCGTACCAGCCGCGCTCGGTCATCGTCTGCCAGATGCCCGTGCGGGTGAGGAGGTCGAAGCGCCCGAGGTCGAACAGCGAGGCGTATCGACCGTTGTTCATGTGCCCCAACAGGTCGATATCGGTCGGCAGGGTCCGCAGCCGGATCCGGCCGACCGTGTCGGGAGGGAGGGGGCCGCGGCGGCGGTACAGGACCCGCGCGCGCATCAAGGTCAGAAGGGTCCGCCACCATACGTTCACGAGCGGCGAGCCTAGTCATGGTCACGCGCACAGTGCGGCATCCGTTGTCGCTCTCCGACAGTCGCGGCGCGCCCGGAACGGGTCCTCCCCTGTCGATTTCACGATCCGACGGGCCGTGCGTAGAGTCTGGCCATGGACCCCGAACTCCAGACCGACACCGTCGTCCGTCCCGTTCGCGATGTGGATGCCGAGGCGCTCGGTCGCGTGCACGCGACGTGCTGGCACGAGACCTACGACCACCTCATCAGCAAGGCCGCGCTCGAGAACGTGTCGGCCCGCCGGCTCGCCGAGCTGTGGACCCATTGGGCGCAGCAGGGCCCCGACTTCCTCATGGTGGCCGCTCTCGTGAACGGGGAGATCGTGGGGTTCGCCGGGTCCGGCCCCGCCCGCGATCGCGACGCCCCGCGAAACCGTGAGCTCTACTTCATCTACCTGCTCGACGCATGGCACGGCACCGGGATCGGGCAGCGCCTGTTCGACGCGGTCGTCCCCGAGGACGAGACCGAGCTCTACCTCTGGGTCGCCGAGGACAACCCCCGCGCGCACCGCTTCTACACCCGCAACGGGTTCACCCTCGACGGGGCGAGCCACACCGAACCCTTCCTCGGCGAGACGCTGACGGAGGTCCGCTTCGTGCGCTGACGCACGCTCGGAGACTCGACGGCGCGGCATCCCGTTTCGGATCCCGCGCCGTCGGCCTTTTCCCGGGCGGTCGGTCGCCGCGTCGCCGGACGGATGCACGACCCACGGTGCGGGAGTGAAGCCGCCGGCTCGGCGGGGCGACACCAGCCCCAGCGGTCGTGCATCCGTCCCGCGGTCTGGTCGGTCGCCGCGCCGCCGGGTCAGCGACTCTTGACCTCGCCGAACAGGCGGGCGATGGGAGCGACGACGAGCGGGCGCATCGCGACGTAGGCCGCGATGATCACCGCGGTGGAGAGGACGAAGAGCCAGAATCCGGTCCAGTTGTCGGCGTAGGCGTCGGGGTCGGTCGAGCCCTGCGCCGCGTACATGTGGTTCAGGTTGCGGAGCGCCCCGGTCGAGAGCACGAGAGCGACGTGGACGACGATGAAGGCCACGAAGTACAACATCGTCGGGAAGTGCAGACTGCGGGCCCACTCGACCGGATAGAGCCGATTGAGCCTCGTCGCCTGCTTCGGCCACATCGCACTCATCCGGTAGCCGGTGATGGCGGCGACGGGAGCGGCGATGAAGATGGTCGTGAAGTAGGCCAGCTGCTGCAGCGCGTTGTAGTTCACCCAGCCGTTCTCGGTCGGCCAGTCCAGCGAGACGTACTGCAGCGCGGCGGACAGCGCGTTGGGGAACACCTCCCACGAGGTCGGGATCACCCGCATCCACTGCCCGGTCACGAACAGGAGGATGACGAAGATCACGCCGTTGACGAGCCACAGGATGTCGAGGGCCTGGTGCAGCCAGAGCGTGAGGCTCATGCGGCGCTTGCGGTCCTTCTTCGAGATCCACATGGCGGCCGGGCGCTTCTCGGATCGGACCTGGAGCCCCGTCCGGATGATCAGCACCATGAAGAACGCGTTGAGGAAGTGCGACCAGTTGAGCCATGCGGGCAGGCCCACGGGAGCCCCCTCGGGCAGGTGGTACTCGCCGGGGTAGGTGGTGAGGAAGTCCTGCAGCGGGTCGAGGCTGAGGATCCAGCGGACGGCGAGCACGGCCATCGCGGCGGCGTAGAGCAGGGCGCCACCGCCCAAGACCACGACGCCCGCCCACTGCGCCCTCGTGAAAGGCCCCAAGCGTGCGGGTTCTGGACGGGGCGCGGGGCGACGGGCCACGCCCGCGTGCGCGAGCGGTCGCTCGGCCAGCGGCGCGCGCGGGGCGACGGGCACGGACGTGGTGACGGGCTCCGGCTGCGAAGACGCCGAGACTGCATGTGCGCGCCGAGACTGCGGCGCGAGATCGCTGTCTGGGCCGCCACGTGCAGTCTCGCGGAAAGAGGGCGGGGC
The DNA here is from genome assembly GCF_044542795.1 of Microbacterium sp. NPDC077663. Lineage (NCBI taxonomy): Bacteria > Bacillati > Actinomycetota > Actinomycetes > Micrococcales > Microbacteriaceae > Microbacterium > Microbacterium sp. NPDC077663. The sequence continues at coordinate 215,359 of NZ_JBITVE010000002.1, forward strand.
GGGCGTGGTCTCGGCGGGGGGCCAGGCGTCTCCGCCGACGGCGCGCGGGAGACCTCGGCGGACCGCGCCGGGCGCGGGGATGGATGCGGCGACGGGCGCGCTCTCGAGGGTCGCCGCTCCCGGGTCGTCGGCGGGGTGGGGCGCTGATGCCGCCGCGGATGCGGGGGGTGCTGCCTCCGGGTCCGGGCGATGCTCCGCCGGTGCGCCACTTTCGGCCGGCACCGGGCCGGTGGATGTGGGGGGCCAGGGCGCGCCGCCGGGGGTTCGCGGCAGTCCGCGTCGTGTCGCGGTCGCGGGGGTCGAGGCGGGGTGCGAGGCCGCAGCATCCCCCGCCGTCGTCGGAGCGGGAGCCGGCATTGCAGGCTCGGCCGACGGTGTCGTCGCGGCCTCGGAGGGCGGCGTCACCACGTCGGCGGCGAGAGTCTCCGCGGCCGCGTCGGCGACTGGAGCAGCGGCTGCGTCGGCGACCGGCGCCGACCCTTCGGGCGGCCACGGGTCTCCGCCGGCCACGCGCGGGAGTCCCCGACGCACGGAACGCGCGTATGTCGCCATCCGCTCCTACTTCTTTCCCGCCTCGAGCGCCGCGATCAGCTGCGGCACGACGGTGAACAGGTCCCCGACGACACCGAAATCGGCGATGTCGAAGATCGGTGCATCTCCATCTTTGTTCACCGCGACGATCGTCTTCGCCGTCTGCATTCCCGCTTTGTGCTGGATCGCGCCCGAGATGCCGAGAGCGACATACAGCTGAGGCGAGACCGACACGCCGGTCTGACCGACCTGGTACGCGTACGGGACGTATCCGGCGTCGACGGCGGCACGCGAGGCGCCGACGGCCGCGCCGAGGGTGTCGGCGAGCTGCTCGACGAGGACGAACTGGTCTGCGGACCCGAGTCCTCGTCCGCCCGAGACGACCTTGGCCGCTCCGCGCAGCTCGGGTCGGCTCGACGCCACAACGGCCTCGTCGAAGCCGGTGATGGACGCGGCGGGAGCACCGGACGCGGTGACCTCGAGCGGCACGACGACGGGCGAGTCGACGGCCGTCGCGCGCGCGTCGACGGCCCCCTGCCGCACCGTCACGACGAGCGGACCGTAGGTCGCCGCGGCGGTGACGTTGTACGCGCCGCCGTAGACGGAATGATGCGCGAGCACACCCTCGTCGTCGCGCGAGACGCCGACCGCATCGACGCAGACAGCGGCCGAGGTGCGCGCCGCGAACCGGCCCGCGACATCCCGTCCTTCGATCGAGTTCGACACCAGGACGGCGTCCGGCTGCACGAGAGCGGATGCCGCGGCCACCGCATCGACGATGGGCACGGTCAGAGCGGTGTCAGCACCGCCGAAACCGGCCGTGAGGACTGTCGATGCGCCGAGGGCGCCCGCTGCCCCGGCGAGGTCGTCGTGGCGCGACGGGTCGGCGACGATGACGGCGACGGGGGAGCCGATCGATGCGGCAGCGCCGAGGAGGCCGGCGGCCGAGGCTGCGAGCTCGCCGGCGGGGGTCACGTCGAGCCAGACGAGGACGGCGTCAGGGGCGAAGTCGGTCACGTTGTTCTCCTCGGTCCTCAGGCCAGCCGGTTCTCGATCAGGAACGCCGCGAGCTTCTCGCCGGCATCCCCCTCGTCCACGATCTTCGTACCCGCCTGGCGGGGCGGCTTCTGCGCGATCGCCGTCATGATCGACTGCGGGGCGGATGCCGGGTCGACGTCGACCTCGAGGTCGGCGAGGGACAGCGTCTCGAAGGGCTTCTTCTTGGCCGCCATGATCCCCTTGAAGTTCGCGAAGCGAGCGTCGGGAAGGGCTTCGGTGACGGAGATGACGGCGGGAAGCGGGGCGGTCACCGAGGCGGTGCCGAAATCGGTGGCGCGCGTGCCGATGACGGCATCCGGGGTGATCTCGACGGCCGAGAGCGCGGTCGCCTGCGGCACGCCGAGGTGCTCGGCGAGCATCGCGGGCAGCACGCCGCCGACGCCGTCGGTCGACAGGTTCCCCGTGATGACGAGGTCGAACCCGGTGCGGCGCAGCGCCGCGGCGAGAACGCGGGCGGTGACGCCGAGATCGGCGCCACGCAGGGCGTCGTCGGCGATCTGCACCGCGGAGTGGGCGCCCATCGCGAGCCCCTTGCGGAGAGAGGCGGCGGCGGCCTCGGACGCCATCGTCATGACGACGACCTCGGTGTCCTCGTGGGCCTCGGAGTAGGTGAGCGCGGCCTCGAGCGCGCGTTCCCCGATCTCGTCGAGCACGCGCTCCGACGCGTCGCGCACGGCGAGACCGGTCTCGAGGTCGAGCGTGCGGTCACCCCACGTGTCCGGCACTTCTTTCAGCAGGACGACGATCTTCATTGACTCCTCCTCGGCATCGTCCTCGAGTCTACGGTCGGGGCCGAGGCGGATGCCGCTGTGCTGCGGTGCGGCACGAGGCACGATCGGCGACGGTGTCGCGCGCGGGGTGGCGTCACGCGATGCAATGGATGCCGGGCGACGCGCCGCGGCATCCGCCCTCAGCCCGCCGGACCCAGCGCGCGATGCGGGATCCACCCCTCCCGACCGCGCACGTCGCGACACCACGCCCATCCGCTCTCGACGTCGTCTGCTACGACCTCGACGACGTCGCCGGCCACAGCCCGCAGTTCGGTCGTGTCGTACTCCGTCACCACGACGCCCTCGTCGATGTGACGCGCCGGCACCCACCCCGAGCCGCTCTCGGCGGTCACGAACACGAACGCCGGCCACTCGTCGTCGCGCCGACCGACCTGCACCCGCTCCCCCACAGCGACCTGCACGGGCGGCCGCGCCGGCGGCTCGTGGTCGACCCGCAGCATCCGCCGATCACCCACGGCGCACCGCCGCGACGACCTCGACCTCCACCAGCTGATCCTCGTACCCGAGCGCGGCCACGCCCATCAGAGTGCTCGGCACATCATGATCGCCGAACGCGGCACGGACCACATCCCATGCCGCGACCAGATCACGTCGGTCGGACGACGCGACCAGCACCCTCGTCGACGCGACGTCCGCGAGCCCGGCACCCGCGGCATCCAACGCGACGAGCATGTTCTCGACGCACCGCCGCGCCTGACCCGCCACATCCCCCACCGCGACCGTCGACCCGTCCTCGGCCAGCGGACACGTCCCTGCCAGGAAGATCACCTCAGCACCCGGCTCGACCCGCGACGCGTACGCGTAGGGCGCCGCCGCGAGGTCCTTCGACCGCACGAGACGCACAGCGCTCATCGGTGCCCGAACTCCGGTGCCCGCTTCTCGCGGAAGGCCGCCATGCCCTCCTTCTGGTCGGCTGTGTCGAACAGCCCCGCGAACGCCTGCCGCTCGAATCGCAGCCCCTCCGCGAGCGTCGACTCGAGTGCGACGTCGAGCGCCGCCGTCGCCGCATAGAGCGCGGGCAGCGGCTTGGACGCGATCGCCTCCGCCGTCCGCTGCGCCTCGTCGAGCAGATCCGCAGTGGCCACCACGCGGGAGACGAGTCCCGCCCGATCAGCCTCCTCCGCCGTCATCTGACGCCCCGTCAGCACCAGCTCCGCCGCCTTGAACGACCCGATCGCCCGCACCAGCCGCTGCGTGCCGCCGAGCCCCGGGATCACCCCCAGGGTGATCTCCGGCTGACCGAACCGCGCCGAGTCGGCCGCGAGGATGATGTCGCACATCATCGCCAACTCGCATCCGCCGCCGAGCGCATACCCCGCCACCGCCGCGATCGTCGGCGTCCGCACCGCAGCGAACCTCGACCACTTCCCGAAGTGATCCGCGAGCAGCATCTCGTTGCCGCTGAGCGCTTCCATCTCCTTGATGTCCGCTCCCGCAACGAACGCCCGCTCGCTGCCGGTGACGACGATCGCTCCGATCCCAGGATCGGCGTCATAGGCCTCCGCGGCATCCACCACATCGTGCATGACCTGTGCGTTCAGCGCGTTCAGCGCCTCGGGTCGGTTGAGGGTGATCCACCCGACGCGTCCGCGCGTCTCGGTGACGATGGTCTCGTAATCCGTCATGCCGCCATGCTCGCAGACGGATGCCCCCACCCGCCCGTCACGCTCCGTTCACCCCGCGGCCACCTCGCGACACGCCCCGGACACCCTGCGCCGATAGGACGGAGGGGCGCACCTCGCGCAGCACTCCGATCATGAGGAATCCGATGCCTTCGCACGCCTTCCGCAGCACCGCCCGACGCGCCTTCGCGCTGGGCACCGTCACCGCCCTGACCTGCACACTCGCCGTCACGGCCGCCACCTCGGCGACCGCGGCCATCGTGCCCGACCCCGTGAGCACCTCCGCCGAGGGCGCCGCCCTCACCTTCACCCCGGTGGGCTCCTACGAGACCGGGATCTTCGACGCCTCGGCCGCCGAGATCGTCGCCGCCCACCAGGACCGCCTGTTCGTCGTCAACGCGCAAGCCGGCGTCGTCGACGTCCTCGACGCCTCCGATCCCGCGGCTCCCGCGAAGCTCTTCTCGATCGCCTCCGACGGCGTCGCGAACTCCGTCGCGATCCGCGAGGACGGCCTCGGAGTCGTCGCCATCGAGGCGACCGACAAGACCGCTCCCGGCCACCTCGTCTTCTTCGACGCGGATGCCGCCACCGCCGACACCGCCACGCTCGGCACCGTGCAGGTCGGTTCACTGCCCGACATGGTCACCATCTCGGCGGACGGCGCCTACGCGGTCGTCGCCAACGAAGGCGAACCCGCCGACGACTTCAGCAGCGACCCCGAGGGATCCGTCGGCGTCGTCGCGCTCCCCGGTGGGACGACCGCCCCGGCGCAGAGCGCCGTCCGCATCGCGGACTTCCACGCCTTCGAGGCCGAGGGCGCGCTCGACCCCGACGTCCGTGTGTTCGGCCCGACGCCCGAGGCCGACTTCCCCGTCAGCCGCAACCTCGAGCCCGAGTACATCACCGTCGACGGCGGCACCGCCTACGCGACCCTCCAGGAGGCGAACGCGATCGCCGTCGTCGACCTCGCCTCGGCGACCGTCACGGACATCCACGCCCTCGGGTTCACAGACCATGGCCGGGAGGAGAACGCTCTCGACCCGAGCGACCGCGACGACACCGTCGAGCTCCGCACGTACGAGGGGCTCAAGGGCATGTACCAGCCCGACGCGATCGACTCCTACACCGCGGGCGGCACCACCTACCTGGTCACGGCCAACGAGGGCGACGCCCGCGAATGGGGCGACTACGTCGAAGCCGCGCGGGTGAAGGACCTCGGCGACGACGGCCTCTCGCCCGTCTGCGACGACAGCCCGGTCGCCGGGTTCCTCGACGACGCCGACCTCGGTCGCCTCAACGTCACCATCGAGAACGGACTCGACGAGGCGCGCGACTGCTACGAGGAGCTCTACTCCTTCGGCGGACGCTCGTTCGCGATCTGGACGACCGACGGCGAGCTCGTCTGGGACTCGGGCTCGGGCTTCGAGGAGATCACCGCGGCTGCCGCCCCGGAGTTCTTCAACTCCAACCACTCCGAGTCGAACCTGGAGGGCCGCAGCGACGACAAGGGCCCCGAGCCCGAGAGCGTCGTGATCGGCGAACTGAGCGGACGCACCTACGCGTTCATCGGCTTCGAGCGCGTGGGCGGGATCGCTGCCTACGACATCACCGACCCGGCATCCCCCGCCTTCGTCACCTACATCAACAACCGCGACTTCTCGCAGTCGGTGGAGGACGGCGGCGACCTCGCGACGGCGGGCGACCTGGGACCCGAGGGCATTGCCTTCATCCCGGCTGACGCGTCGCCCACCGGCATCCCGATGCTCGCCGTCGGCAACGAGGTCTCAGGTACGACCACGCTGTTCGCGATCGAGGACGCCCTCGATCCGATCGACGTCGACATCCTCACGATCAACGACTTCCACGGGCGCATCGAGGCCAACGGGAACGAGGTCGGCGCCGCCGTCCTCGCGGGCGCGGTCGACGCGGCCGAGGCGGAGAACCCGAACACGCTCTTCGTCTCGGCGGGTGACAACATCGGCGCCTCGACCTTCACGTCGTTCATCCAGGACGACGAGCCCACGATCGACGCCCTCACCGCGGCGGGGCTCGACGTCTCGGCCGTCGGCAACCACGAGTTCGATCGCGGCTTCGCCGACCTGACGGACCGCGTCATCCCCCGATACGGCAGCGACGAGCTCGCGCTCGGTGCGAACGTCTACGAGAAGGGGACGACGACGCCGGCGCTGCGCGAGTACACGGTCAAGACCGTCGACGGCGTGCGCGTCGCGTTCATCGGAACCGTCACGACGGACACGGCCACGATGGTGAGCCCCGACGGCATCGCCGACATCGAGTTCGGCGACCAGCTCGAGGCAGCCAACCGCGTCGCCGCGCAGATCGCCGACGAGGACCTCGCCGACGTGACGGTGCTGCTGACCCACTCGGGAACGGCGACGTCGAACGACTGCGACGTCGTGGCATCCGACCCCTCCGACTTCGGCACGCTGGTCCGTGGCGCCTCCGAGGAGATCGACGCGATCGTCTCAGCGCACACGCACCAGACCTATGCGTGCGAGGTCGCCGGACCCGGCGGCGAGACCCGACCCGTGATCCAGGCCGCGCAGTACGGCACCGCTATGGGCCGCCTGTCACTCGAGGTCGACCGGTCCAGCAAGGAGCTCCTGTCGATCACCGGCACGACCGAGGTCCTCGCCGAGGGCGAGTACACCGCCGATCCCGAGGTCGCCGAGATCGTCGCCGACGCGACCGCGTTCGCTGACGAGGAGGGCTCGAAGGAGGTCGGCCGCATCAGCGGCGACATCCTCCGCGGCGGCACAGAGGGATCGGACCGCGGCGTCGAGTCCTCGCTCGGCAACGGGGTCGCGGACGTCTACCTCTGGGCCACGTCGAACGAGGACTACAGCGGCACGCCTGCGCAGATCGCCCTCATGAACCCGGGCGGCCTCCGCGCCGACCTGCTCTACGGCGAGGACGGTGTCGTCAGCTACCGCGAGGCGGCCGACGTGCAGCCGTTCGCGAACACCCTGGTGACGGTGCCGCTGACCGGCGCGCAGCTGAAAGCCGTCCTCGAACAGCAGTGGAAGGCCGAAGGCGAGCGCCCGAAGCTGCACCTCGGCGTCTCGGAGGGCTTCAGCTACGAGTACACCGAGATCGCGCCCCTCACGGGCGAGAGCGTCGGACGCGTGGGCGAGGTCACGTCGATGACCTACCAGGGCGAGGAGATCCAGCCGGACGACGTCTTCACGGTCGTCACGAACTCCTTCCTCGCGGCCGGCGGCGACGGCTTCTCGGCCTTGGCCGAGGGCACCACGCGGACCGACACGGGCCAGATCGACCTCGCCGCCACCATCGACTACTTCGCCTCGCGCGACGTCGTCGACCCGGCTCCACTCGGCCGTGCCGTGAAGGTGTCCGAGCCGACGGAGCCCGGCGAGCCTGGTGAGCCCGGTGAGCCGACCGAGCCGGGCACAGGCGGCGACGACGCCTGGGCGACCGTCACGCTGAGCGCGACGACCGTCGAGCAGGGCGACTCGTTCCGCGTCGAGCTCTCGGGGCTGACGCCGGGCCGGCAGGTCGGCGCCACCCTGTTCAGCGAGCCGCTCGTGATCGATGGGATCCCCGCCGCGGATGCCGACGGCCGCACCGCGTTCACGGTCACCGTCCCCGGCGACTTCGCGACCGGCGCGCACACCCTCGTGCTCACCGCCGACGGCGAGGACGACATCCGCATCCCGATCACGGTCGTCCTGGCCGGGAGCCTCGCGAGCACCGGCGGCGACGCCGCACCGCTCGCCGCGCTCCTCGGCGGCGCGGGCGTCCTGCTCGTGCTCGGCGCGGTGCTGGTGCGCCGCCGCCGGCAGCGGGTCTGACCCCCGGTCAGGCGCTCGCCGCGCTCAGCCGTCCCAGCGACGCAGCAGCGCGGCGAGCGCCTGACCGCCGCCAATGCACATCGTGACCACGGCGTACTCGGCCCCGGTGCGCTGCAGGGTCAGTGCAGCGCGAACCGTCAGGATCGTCCCGGTCGCTCCGACGGGGTGCCCGAGGGCGATCGCCCCGCCGTAGGGGTTGGTCCGCTCGGAGTCGAGTCCCGTGTCCCGCATCACGGCGATGACCTGCGACGCGAACGCCTCGTTCAGCTCGACGGTGGCGATGTCGGCCGGGGCGAGGCCCGTCTGCGCGAAGAGCTTCTTGAGGGCCAGCGTCGGCGCGTACCCCATGATCGCCGGATCGAGCGCCGCGGTCGTGACCGCCTCGATCGTCGCCAGAGCCGACAAGCCCTCCGCGCGCACGTCGGACTCGCGCATGAGCACCGTCGCGGCAGCGCCGTCGTTGATGCCCGAGGCGTTGCCGGCCGTCACGGTCCCGTCCGGGGTGAAGGCGGGACGAAGCCTTGCGAGGGCCTCGAGGGTCGTGTCGGGTCGGGGGTGCTCATCGACCGTGACCTCGACCGGCCGGCGCCCGGTGGTCGTCGTCCGTGCGATCTCCTCCGCGAAGGCCGCGCGGGCGGCATCCGTCGATGCGCGTCGCTGCGACTCGAGGGCGTACGCGTCCTGCTCCTCGCGGGTCACTCCGAACCGTTCCGCGACTGTCTCGGCCGTCGTCCCCATGTGCTTCCCGCTGAACGGGTCGGTGAGCATCGCGAGGGTGCCGTCCAGAAGCCGGCGGTGACCGAGGGTGGCACCCGCCCGCGCGTCCATGTCGTAGAACGGCATCCGCGTCATGTTCTCGGCACCGCCCGCGACGGCGACGTCGATGCCGCCCCAGCGCAGCTCCTGCGCGGCCGACCAGATGGACTGCAGACCCGACCCGCACAGCCGGTTCACCGTGAACGCCGGGGTGTCGTCGGCGAGACCCGCGGCCAGCGCGATGCGACGGGCGATGTAGGCGTCACCCGCGACCTGTCCGATCGTGCCGATCACGACCTCGCCGACACGCGCCGGGTCGACTCCCGACCGGCCGAGTGCCGCCGTCACCGCCTGGGCGCCGAGCTCATGGGCGGGGGTGTCGCGGAACGCGCCGTCGAACCGGCCGACGGGGGTGCGCGCGCCGGCGACGATGGCGATGCGCTCGGATGAGGTGTCCGTCATCCCCTCATGCTCGCAAACCGGCCGCCGCCCGTACAGGGCGACGGCCGGTCCGGGCGCTCAGCGAGCGGCGGTCGGCGCCTCGAGCTGGAACGTGAACGATGCACCGTCGGCCACGAGAGCCGTCGAGACCACGTCGTCCACGACGCGGGTCCTGCGCGGGCCGGAGGTCGGCATGTACCACGCTTCCCTCTCGAGCACGTCGGAGCGGAAGTTGGCATCGACCTCGGTCAGGAACTCTGCGAAGTTCCGCGCCCGGCTCTCCTGGTACTCGTCCTCGGAGTAGGGGGCGGTCAGCGTCACCTTGTAGAGCTTCTTCACGTCCTTGGGCATGGTCACCGTGAACGTGTCATACGTCGTGACGCGCTTCGAGCCGGGGACGGGCGAGAGGACGGTGCGGAACGAGGTGGACGATCCGCGCGACACCTTCAGGATGCTGTCGGGCTTCACGTTAACCCACGCCCCGTTCTTGCGCATCTGCACGCCGGACAGGCGTGCGACGCGGTGATCGGGATCGAACCTCGAGACGACGTTCACGGAGAGGATGCGGATGTCCTCGAACGGGTTCGCCTGGAGCTTCGCGATGTCCTCTGCGAGGCCCATGCCGACCATCCCGGGGAGATCGTAGACATCCGAGTAGCGGTTGGCGTTGGTGATCGTCCCCACCTTGCCGTTCGCACGCCGGAACTCGATCGTCCACTGCGCGTAGGCCGAACCCTCCTGCACGTTGTCGAGCATGCGGACGGCTTCGCCCGCCAGCTGCACGTAGGCGGCCGTGGCGAGGAAGTCGGGTTCCGACACCTGCGTCGAGACGGCCGTGCGGGTGTCGCCGACCGCACTCGACGTGCGCAACGGGATCGTGGTCGCGCCCGCGCCGAGCACTCCGCGGACGCCCGCAAGGCGGTCGTCGACGAGCTTGCCCTTGACCTTGCCGATGGCGCTGACGAGCTTGTACGACCCCATCAGATCGGGGACGATGCGCGCCGCGGATGCGCCGTGGATGTTGGCGGCGAGCTTCGAGTTGCCCATGTTGGGATGCCCGTACGCGAACACCTCGGTGCCGCAGACCGCCGTGACGGTGCCGACGCTCGCCTCGGTGATCGCACCGTATCCGTACGAGACGGCGATGTTGCCGCCGGCGACGATCGGGTAGTCGGATGACCGCCGCTCCCCACCCGGGACGGCGCGACCGCTCGCCGTGACCCCGCGGAATCCCGCCACCCGGTCGGCGAGCGCGTCGGTCTGATCGTCGAGCTGCTGGGCGGATGCGCCGATCGTCACCCGGACCGGTTCGATCCGATTCAGGGTGCTGCTGGACGGTGCGCTGCGGCGGGACGACGACGACTCGTCGGCGAGACCCTGCACCTTCTGCGTCTGCGACGCGCTGAGCTTCTTCGTCGTCGGCAGGGTGCCGATCGACTTCATGTACGCCGCGGGGGTGACCCCGGCGACGTTGTCGGGCAGCGCACTGAACCCGTACGACACCGCGCCGATGAGGGCGCCGTCGGCGTCGTATACCGGCGATCCCGAGGCACCTGCCCACACTCCCGCCGCCAGCGAGCCGTCCGCGCCGTCGACGACGTCGCCCTCGAGCTTGACGAGGAGCAGGTCGCGGGGCTTTCCGTTCGCATCCGTGCCGAGTCCGTTCTCGAGCTTGCCGACGTACTCACCGGTGAAGGTCGTCGGCGTCGTGCCCTTGACGGTCGAGCGCCAGGTGACCTTCTGGCCGTCTTTCAGACCGCTGATCGGAGAGATCGCGAGTCGCTGGCCCGGCAGGTCGCAGAACAGCTTCGGATCCTTCGAGACGGCATTCGCGGGCGCCGCGGTCAGCGAGCCGATGAGGACAGCGGTCACGGCAGCGGCGAGCGCGATGCGCGCCGCCCCCCGCGTCCGCGCAGGACGTACGGTCATGAATTCCCCCCAGGGTGGCGCGCCGGGGAGAAATGGGCTCGACCCCGATCACGCAGAAGTCCTGAATACCACGTCCGCGTGTCCGGTGTGGGGAGGATCAGCCCGCCGCTTCCTCGGGCCGTTCCAGTGCCTCGACCTCGGCGGCATCCGGCACGTACCCGTCGATGTGGCGCTCGGCCGCACCGTCGTACGCCGACAGCGGCCGGATGAGGGAGTTGGATGCCTGCTGCTCCATGATGTGCGCCGTCCACCCCGTGATCCGCGCCGCGATGAACAGGGGCGTGAAGGTGAGGGTGTCGAAGCCGATCAGGCTGTAGGCCGGCCCCGACGGATAGTCCAGGTTCGGGTAGATCCCCTTGCGCGAGACGAACTCCGACTCGAGCGTCTCGTACAGCTCGGCGACGTCCGGGCGGTCGTAGTGGGCGACGAGGGCATCGAGCGCCCCCTTCATCGTCGGCACGCGCGAATCGCCGCGCTTGTACACGCGGTGCCCGAAGCCCATGATCTTGCGCTTGGCGGCGAGGGCCTCGTCGAGCCAGCGCACGACGGCATCGGCCGAACCGATCTCGTCGAAGATATGCATGACGGCCTCGTTCGCCCCGCCGTGCAGCGGCCCCTTGAGCGCCCCGATCGCGCCGACCACCGACGAGTACAGATCGCTCAGCGTCGAGGCGATCACCCGCGCCGTGAAGGTCGAGGCGTTGAACGAGTGCTCCGCATACAGGACCATCGAGCGGTTGAACGCGTCGACGACGACCTCGTCCGGCTCCTCGCCGAAGGTCATCCAGAGGAAGTTGGCCGCGTACCCCAGGTCTTCGCGCGGCTCGACGATCTCCTGACCGCGGCGACGACGCTGCCCGTAGGCGACGACCGCGGGGAGGATCGCGAACAGACGGATGCTGCGGTCCAGGTTCTCCGCCGGTGTCCCCGCGGCATCCAACACGTTGGCGATCCCCGCCGTCTCGAACGCGCCGAGCAAACTGACGACCGTGCGCGCCTCGTCCATGGGGTGGGCCGAAACCGGCATCGCGTCGATGAACGCCCTCACGTCGTCCGGGAGCGCACGGTTCGCCCGCTCGACCGCCTGCAGTTCCGCGAGCTGGTCTGCGGTGGGCAGCTCCCCGTGCCACAGCAGGTAGGCGACCGCTTCGAACGGCTGCGTGGCCGCCAGCTCTTGCACGGGATACCCGCGGTACAGCAGCGAGTTCGTCTCGGGGTTGACCTTGCTGATCGAGGTCGTGTCGGCGTAGACGCCCGCGAGCCCCTTCTTGATGTCGGGATCGGTCATGCTCGCTCCTGTTTTCTCGACCGTCATCGGTCGATGCGGAAGGTGAAGACGTTCGTGTCGAAGTGGTTGTACGACTCGTAGTCGATGAGGTCGTACAGATCGGCGCGGTGCTGCATCTCGCCGAGGCGGGACGTGAGGTGCCCCTCGTCGATCAGCGTATCGAGCGCACGCTCGGCCGCACCCATCGCCATCCGCAGGAGCGACACCGGCCAGATCACGATGTTCACCCCGACATCCCGCAGCTGGTCGACCGTGAACAGGTCGCTCTTGCCGAACTCCGTCATGTTGGCGAGGATCGGCACGTCCACGGCGGCGCGCACGGCGGCGAACTCCTCGAGCGTGCGCATCGCCTCGGGGAAGATCGCATCGGCGCCGGCGTCCACCAGTTTGCGCGCGCGATCGGTCGCGGCATCCAGTCCTTCGACGGCGCGGATGTCGGTGCGCGCCATCACGAGGAAGTTCGGGTCGCGACGCGCGTCGACGGCCGCGCGGATGCGCCCCAGCGCCGTACCCTCGTCGACGACCTCCTTGCCGTCGAGGTGGCCGCACCGCTTGGGGTTGACCTGATCCTCGATGTGGGCCCCGGCGATGCCGGCATCCTCGAGCGTCTGGATCGTGCGGGCGACGTTCATCGGCTCACCGAATCCGGTGTCGGCGTCGATGATCGCGGGCAGCTCGGTCGTGCGCGCGATCTGCTGTCCGCGCGCGGCGACCTCGGTCAGCGTCGTCAGGCCGATGTCGGGCAGACCCAGGTCCGCCGAGAGCACGGCGCCCGAGATGTAGACCCCCTCGAACCCCTTCCGCTCGATGAGCCGGGCCGACAGCGGGTTGAACGCGCCGGGGAAGCGCAGCAGCTCACCTGTCGCGAGCCGCTCGCGGAACAGGCGGCGCTTTTCGTGCGCCGGTGTCTGCGCGTAGAGCATCAGCGTGCTCCTGCCTCGACGCGGCCGCGTTCCGACATCAGTCGCGACGGCTGCCGCGCCTCGCCGCAGGCCCCGGGATCACGGGGTGCCACGGCGGGACGACGGCCGGTCCCCGAGAGCAGGGACTGAATACCGAACGCGCGGCCGACCACGCTCTCCATCAGAACAGCCCCTTCGGGGCGGGGGCGGCCTCGAGGACGCCGGGCGCGGCCACGATGTCCAGCTGACGCACCTCGTCTCGGGTGAGTTCGGGCAGTCGCTGGACGAGTGCGAGGAACCGCTCGATCTCGGCCGGCTCGAGCACGGGCTCGGCCAGCAGGCGGAACTTGCGGATGTAGTCCTCCCGCGCGAACGGGCGGGCACCGAGGGGGTGGGCGTCGGCGACCGCGATCTCGTCGACGACGGTCGACCCGTCGGCGAGGGTGATCTCCACGCGTCCGCCGAACGCCTTCTCGTCGGGATCCTCCGAGTGATAGCGCCGCGTCCACTCGGCGTCTTCGGCCGTGGTGACCTTGTGCCACAGCTCGACGGTGTCGGGCCGGCCGGCACGCTCAGGAGTGTAGGAATCGACGTGGTGCCAGCCGCCGTCCTGCAGCGCGACCGCGAAGATGTACGGGATCGAGTGGTCGAGGGTCTCGCGGGATGCCGTGGGGTCGTACTTCTGCGGATCGCCGGCCCCCGAGCCGATCACGTAGTGCGTGTGGTGGCTCGTGTGCAGGACGATCTGCGCGACGTTCGCCGGGTCGCGCAGCTCGGGACGCTCGGTGCCGAGCTTGCGGGCGAGGTCGATCCACGCCTGCGCCTGGTACTCGGCGGAGTGCTCCTTCGTGTACGTGTCGAGGATGCCGCGCTTCGGCTCGCCGGCGCCGGGCAGCGGCACGTCGTACGCGGCGTCCTTGCCGTCGAGGAGCCACGCGATGACGCCGTCCTCGCCCTCGTAGACCGGCGACGGCGAGGTCTCGCCGCGCATCGCACGGTCCACCGCTTCGACGGCCATCTTGCCGGCGAAGGCGGGCGCGTGCGCCTTCCACGTCGAGATCTCGCCCTTGCGGGACTGCCGGGTGGCGGTGGTCGTGTGGAGGGCCTGCCCGACGGCCTGGTAGATCGTGTCGACGTCGAGCCCGAGCAGAGTTCCGATGCCGGCGGCGGCCGAGGGGCCGAGGTGGGCGACGTGGTCGATCTTGTGCTTGTGCAGGCTGATCGCCCGCACGAGGTCGACCTGGATCTCGTACCCGGTCGCGAGCCCCCGGACGAGCGCAGCGCCGTCGGCGCCGACGTGCTGCGCGACGGCGAGGATCGCCGGGATGTTGTCGCCCGGGTGCGAGTACTCGGCTGCGAGGAACGTGTCGTGGTAGTCGAGCTCGCGCACGGCGACGCCGTTCGCCCACGCCGCCCATTCCGGGCTCGTGCGGGTCTCGTTCGGGACCCCGAACACCGTCCCGCCGTGGCCGCCGGTCGACACGGGGTGCGAGAGCGCCTGCGCCCGCGCGGCGCTGACGGGGCGACGGGTGACGGATGCCGCGGCCACAGCCGCATTGTCGATCATGCGGTTCACGATCATCTCGACGACCTCGGGAGCGACGGCGACCGGGTCGACGGCGACCTGCGCGATCTTGAAGGCGAGCTGCTCCTCGCGGGGCAGCGGCTCATCGCTGCGGTACACGCGGACGTGGTGGGTGACGGTCATGTCGTTTCCTCCGGGGTGTCAAACAGGGAGCCCTGGATCGAGGCCAAAGCGTTGTGCAGGTGGACGTGGGTGGCGTGCGCCGCCAGGTCCCCGTCGCCGGCGGCGATCGCGCTCGCGATGAGGCGGTGTTCGGCGACCGAGGCGGTGAGCCGTTCCGGGTTGTCGCGCGCGAGTCGACGCACCCGGACCAGGTGGGTGCGGACGGTACGCAGCGCCGAGGTGAGGTAGTCGTTGCGCACGGATGCGTCGAGCTCGGCGTCGAAGCGCGCGATGAGGGCGTAGTAGGCGTCGGCGTCCGCGGCGGGGCCGCCCGCCGCCTGGATGTCGGCGAAGGCTGCGGCGAGGTCCGCGAACACCGCGCGGTCGACGGTGCGCGCGGCCAGACGCGCGGCCGTCTCCTCGAGTGCGCGGCGCACGTCGAAGAGGGCGCGGATGTCGTCGGCCTCGACACCGCTGACGACGGTGACGCGCGGGGACACCTGCGTGACCAGCCCGTGTGCCGCGAGCCGGGCGAGCGCCTCGCGGAGCGGCGTGCGGCTGACGCCGAGGCGAGCCGCCTGCTCCGTCTCACTGAGGACGATTCCCGGGGCGAGGGCGCCGGACTGGATCTCGTCGAGCAGGGTCGCGTAGGCCCGGTCGCTGGCGCGCTTCCCGTGGCTCATCCCGCCATTGTATGCACAGAAGAAGCAATGGCGGCTCCAGCCGGCGAGAAGAGTCGCTCAACGTACACATTGTCGATCTTCCGTCCAGGGCGGCCCGGGCGTATCCTCCGCTCATGGACACCGTGATCCGGATGTCGGACGTGCACAAGCGCTATGGCAGGGTCGCCGCCCTCGACGGGCTCGACCTGGCCGTCGCCCGGGAGGAGGTCCACGGCTTCCTCGGCCCCAACGGCGCCGGCAAGTCGACGACCATCCGCATCCTGCTCGGGCTTTCGAAGGCGACCTCGGGCCACCTCTCGGTGCTCGGCCGATCGCCGTGGCGCGACGGTGCGCAGCTCCGCCGACGCATCGCCTACGTCCCGGGCGATGTCTCCGTCTGGCCGAACCTGAGTGGTGGCGAGGCGATCGATCTGCTCGCCCGCCTGCGCGGCATCGACGACGTCGACGCGTACCGCCGCGAGCGCGACCGGCTCGCGAAGGAGTTTCGATTCGACCCTCGCACGAAAGGGCGGGCGTACTCGAAGGGCAACAGGCAGAAGGTGGCGCTGATCGCCGCCCTCGCCCTGCCCGCCGATCTGTACGTCTTCGACGAGCCCACGAGCGGACTCGACCCGCTGATGGAGATCGTGTTCCGGCAGGAGCTGGCCCGGGTGAAGGGTGCCGGGGCCACGGTGCTCCTCTCGAGCCACATCCTCTCCGAGGTCGAACTGCTTTGCGACCGGGTGAGCATCGTGCGCGCGGGTCGGGTCGTCGAGACGGGGACGCTGGCGGAACTGCGCCACCTCACGCGGACGGAGGTGTCGTATGCGCGGGACGGCGACGCCGCTGCCGTCCCGCCGGGCGTGCACGACGTCGACACGTCGGGCGACCGGGTGCGATTCACGGTGGACAGCGATCGCGTCGCCGGCATCCTCCCGACCCTCGCGGAGCTCGGCGTGACGGGGCTCCGGGTCGAGCCACCCTCGCTCGAGGAGCTCTTCCTGCGCCACTACGGCGACGACACGAGCCGCAAAGCCGCCCGCCGATGATGACTCTCCTGGCGCTGCGCCTGCGACGCGACCGCGTGCAGCTGCTCCTGTGGATCCTGGGGGCGGCGGCGCTGGCCGCCGCATCGGCGGCCGGCATCGACCGCTCGTTCGGGACGGAGGCGGACCGCCGCGCGCTGCTCGCGGCGGCGCTCGCGAACCCCGTCATCCTGTTGTTCCGCGGCCTGCCCTCGGGCTCCGGCATGGGGGCGTTCCTCGCGTTCCTGGTGCTCCCGTTCCTCGCCCTGATGGCGGCGCTGATGAGCGCGTTCCTCGTGGTGCGCCACACGCGCGCCGAGGAGGAGGCGGGCCGTGCCGAGCTCGTCGCTGCGACACGTGCCGGCAGGCTCGCACCATTGGCCGCCACCCTGTTCCACGGCGCGCTCGCAAACGTCGTCTTCGGGGCGGTCGTCGCCGCATCGTTGATCACGATCGGACTGGATGCCGCCGGCAGCGTGTTGTCCGGGCTCGCCGCCGCGGCGACCGGGCTCGCGTTCGTCGGGGTCGCCGCCGTCGCGGCGCAGCTCGCCCGCACGGCCCGCACCGCGTCGGCGATCTCAGTGTGGGCGATCCTGCTCACCTACCTCCTCTGCGGCATCGGGAACGCGGCGGGCACGCCGAGCGCCGATCTGCAGCGCATGGAGAGCGGCTGGCTGACGTGGCTCAGCCCGTTCGGATGGGCGGAGAACGTGCGCCCCTACGACGCCGACGACCCGACACCCCTGCTGCTCACCGGCGGGCTGACGCTGGTCACCGTCGGGGTCGCCGTCGCCCTGCATCGCGCGCGCGACCTCGGCGAGGGCATCCTGCCCGAGCGCAAAGGACGCGCCGAGGCGACCCGAGGCCTCCGCGGATCGACGGCACTCGCGTGGCGCCTCTCGCGCGGCGCGGTGCTGGGGTGGGTCGTCGGCGCGCTCCTGTCGGGCGCGCTCTCGACCCGACTCGCCTCAGTGATCTCCGGCATCGCCGGGACGATCCCGTCGCTCGAGGCCGTCGTCCGCTCGCTCGCCTCGCAGGGATCGCTCGCGCAGTCCATCGTGACGGTCTTCTTCGCGCTGGTCGGCATCCTCGCGGCCGCCGCCGGCGTGCAGACCGTCCTGCGCGCACGGCAGGAGGAGGCGAGGGGCACGGCGGAGGCGGTGCGCGCCGGCGCGCTCGGACGCGCGCGCTGGATGTCGTCGTGGCTCCTCGTCGCAGCGCTGGCGATCCTCGTCGTCGCGGCGGCCGCCGTGGCGGGCGCCGCGGTCGGACTGCTCACGCAGGCCGACGCGGACTGGACGTTGATGCGGGATGCCGCAGTCACCGCGACCGGCCAGGCCCTCGCGGCATCCGTCGTGGCGATCCTCGCCGCCGCCGTGTTCGTCGTCCTGCCGCGGGCGACGATCCCCGCCGGGTGGGGACTGCTCGCCGTCGCCACGATCGTCGGACTGTTCGGCCCGATCGTTGGCCTGCCGGAACAGGTCGTCGACGCGTCACCGTTCGCGGCGGCGCCGACCCTGTCGGGCGACGAGATCGACGGCCGCGGGATCGTCTGGCTCCTCGCTGCTCTCGCGGCGGGGCTCGTGATCGTGTTCACCGCCGTCCGCCGGCGGGAGCTGCACCCGGACGGGTGAGTCAGCCGCTCCAGCCAGCGACAAGCGGGGCCACGGCGTCGAGGCTGCGGACGGCCGCCTCGGGATCCGTCCGGGCGATGGCCAGTGCCGCGATCACGAGGGAGGCGACCGCCTCCGCGAGCGGCGCCCGGGCGCTCTCCGACAGGTCGGGTCGGGCGGCGGAGACCCCGGTGGCCACGCCTCGGCGCAGCTCGGCCGCGTAGCGCGTGACGACTTCGCGCAGCTCCGGCTCGTCGTCGACGAGCGGGCCGCAGGCGGCGTTGATGAGCAGACACCCCGATCGTGCGCGCGGCGACCCGCCGGCGATGGCGTCGCGCATCTCGGCGACGTAGTCGGCGAGCACGGCGGCCCCGGCATCCGCTCGTTGCAGCGGCGCGAGGCGCCGGCGGACGACCTCCTCGAGGTACGCGGCGACGACCGCCTCGAACAGGCCCTTCTTGCTGCCGAACGCGTGGTAGAGGCTCGAGCGGTTCAGCCCGGTGGCCTCTTCGAGCTCGCCGATGCCCGTCTCCGCATACCCGCGCGCCCAGAAGACGTCGCGCGCGGCGCGCACGACGTCTTCCCGGTCGAATGTCGCCGTGCGTCCCATGGATGCCCCTCTCAGCCGTCCGTACTATATTAGACCGATCGTTACACAATGACGCCTGGAGGAAATCATGCGCGCAGTCACCCACCCCGTCTTCGGCGAACCGGCCGAGGTCCTCGAGACCACCGAGGTCCCCGACCCCACCCCCGGCGCCGGTGAGGTCCGCGTCCGTCTGCTCGCGTCGCCGATCCACAACCACGACCTGTGGACGATCCGCGGCACCTACGGGTACAAGCCCGAACTCCCCGCGCGTTCCGGCACCGAGGCCGTCGGCGTCGTCGAGGAGCTCGGCGAGGGCGTCGACAACCTCCAGGTCGGTCAGCGCGTCGCCACCGGCGGCACCTTCGGCGTGTGGGCCGAACAGTTCGTCGCCCGCGCCGCCACCCTCATCCCCGTTCCCGAGGGCCTCCCCGACGAGCAGGCCGCTCAGCTCGTCTCGATGCCGTTCAGCGCCATCAGCCTCATCGACTTCCTCGACCTGAAGCCCGGCGACTGGATCGTCCAGAACGCCGCCAACGGCGCCGTCGGACGCATGGTCGCGCAGATCGGCCGCGCACGCGGTCTCAACGTCATCGGCCTCGTCCGTCGCAGCGCCGCCGTCACCGAGCTCGCCGAGCAGGGCATCGACCGCATCGTCGCCGTCGACACCGACGACTGGCAGGACGAGGTCGCCGAGATCACCGGCGGCGCCTCGATCATCGCCGGCGTCGACTCGGTCGGCGGCGAATCGAGCGGCCACGTCCTCTCGCTCCTCGGCGAGAACGCCACGCTCGTCGTCTTCGGCGCGATGGACGCCCCAGTCATGCAGCTCGCCTCGGGCCCGGTCATCTTCCGCCACATCACGATCAAGGGATTCTGGGGCAGCAAGGTGAGCACCGAGATGGATGCCGAGAAGCGCGGCCGCCTCTTCGGCGAGCTCGCTCAGCACCTCGCATCCGGTGTCCTGACGCTCCCGGTGTCGGCGACGTTCCCGCTCGAGCAGGCGCGCGACGCCGCCCGTGCGAGCCTGACCGCCGGCCGCGTCGGCAAGGTGCTGCTGCGCCCGTGACACCCCTCCCGCGCGCGGCGGTCGTGCCGCGCGCGGGTAGCGTTGTCGGGTGACCGATTCCTCCCGTTATGTCGTGGCCACCGACGGCGCCTGCAAGGGCAACCCCGGACCGACGGGCTGGGCATGGGTCGGTGAGGACGGCCACTGGGCGGCGGGCTCGGTCATCCAGGGGACGAACAACGTCGGCGAGCTGATGGGGCTCCTGAAGGCCATCGAAGACCACACCGATGTACGCGACCTCGTCGTGCAGGCCGACTCGAAGTATGCGATCGACACCTACGAGAAGTGGATGGACGGCCACCGCCGTCGCGGCTGGAAGACCTCGACGGGCGCGCCGACGAAGAACGTCGACCTGCTCGAGAAGCTCATCGAGGCCCGCGACGCACGACGCGCGGCGGGCCTCCCCGACGTCGTGCTCGAGCACGTCCGGGGGCATCGCGGCCACGTGTTGAACGAGTGGGCGGACGAGCGAGCGGTGCGCGGGGCGGAACACGCGGCATCCGGCAAGGAATCCGCCTGGTCGTCGCTCGGCGGACTCCACGAGAAGCTCGACGTCTCCGAGGCGCCGAAGAAGAAGCGCTGACTCAGCGGGCTTCGGCGATCAGGTCCACCAGGCGGTCCAACGCCGGCCGCTGGCCCTTCACGACCCGCTCGCGCGCTCGGGCCAACGGCATCCACTCGGCGCGGTCGACCTCGGGGAACGAGGCGCTCCTCCCCGAGCGGGGCGGCCACTCCATCTCGAACTCGCCGAACGTGAACTCGTCGGCGTCGAAGCCGGCGCCGTCGGCCACGAACACGGTCACCCGCTTGCCCGACGAGTAGGCGAACGTGCCGAGCTCGGCGTAGTCGGCCTCGGGCGCGTCGACGCCGAGCTCCTCGCGGAACTCCCGCTTAGCGGCATCCAGCGCGTCCTCGCCGTCCTCGAGCTCCCCCTTCGGGATCGACCAGGCGCCCTCGTCCTTCTTCGCCCAGTACGGCCCGCCCATGTGCGCGACGAACGCCGACACCCCGCCCTCACCGTCGAGACGGTAGAGCAGGATGCCGGCGCTGTGCGTGGCCACGGACGGGCGGCGCTCGTCAGATCAGGCGGGACTTCGGCGAGACGGAGTACGTCTCCTCGGGGTCGGTGACCGCGACAGGCGCGAGCGCGTCGTTGATCGCGGCGTACGTGTCGTCGTCGAGCTCGACGCCCGACGCCTTCACGGTGTCCTCGAGCTGCTCGGGACGCGACGCCCCGATGATCGCGGCGGCGATGTTCGGGTTGTGCAGCACCCACGCGAGGGCGAGCTGCGGCATCGTGATGCCCACCGACTCGGCGATCGGCTGCAGTTTCTGGACCGCGGTGAGAATCTCGTCCTTCATGAAGCGCTTGATCATGTCGGACCCGCCCTTCTCATCGGTGGCGCGCGAACCCTCGGGCGCCGGCTGACCGGGCTGGTACTTGCCGGTCAGGACGCCCTGCGCCAGCGGAGACCAGACGATCTGCGAGATACCGAGCTCCTCGGAGGTCGGGACGACCTTGCCCTCGATGACCCGCCACAATGCGGAGTACTGCGGCTGGTTCGAGACGAGCTGTAAGCCGAGCTCCTTCGACAGTGCGTGGCCGGCGCGGAGCTGCTCGGCGGTCCACTCGCTGACGCCGATGTACAGCGCCTTGCCCTGGCGGACGATGTCGGCGAACGCCTGCATCGTCTCTTCGAGCGGGGTCTCGTAGTCGTAGCGGTGCGCCTGGTAGAGGTCGACGTAGTCCGTGTTCAGTCGCTTGAGCGAGCCGTTGATGCCCTCGAGGAGGTGCTTGCGCGACAGACCGTGGTCGTTCGGACCCTTGGGGCCGGTCGGCCAGTAGACCTTCGTGAAGATCTCCAGCGACTCGCGACGCTGTCCCTTGAGCGCTTCGGCGAGGACCGACTCGGCCGCGGTGTTCGCATAGGCGTCGGCGGTGTCGAACGAGCTGATACCGAGGTCGAGGGCCTTGTGGACCGTGGCGATCGCCGCGTCGTTCTCGACCTGCGATCCGTGCGTGAGCCAGTTGCCGTAGGTGAGTTCGGTGACCTTGAGGCCGCTGTTGCCGAGGAATCGATAATTGACCATGCGTTCGACGCTACTCCCGCGTGCCGCGCACACGCGGGGCTCTTGACAGCGTTACGCCGCGGGCAGAATCGACCGCGACATCAGACGGATGCGGCTGCGGCTTGGTCCTCTTCGGTCGCGACGAGCTGGCCGCAGGCGCCGTCGATCTCCTTGCCGCGGGTGTCGCGCAGGGTCGTCGGGATGCCGGCGTCGTTGAGGCGGCGGACGAACTCGTTCTGCACGTCGACGTCGGACGACGTCCAGATCGAGCCGGGCGTCGGGTTGAGCGGGATGGGGTTCACGTGCACCCAGCCGCGACCGCGTGCGTTGAGCTTCTCGGCGAGAAGGTCGGCGCGCCAGGCGTGGTCGTTCATGTCCTTGATGAGCGCGTACTCGATCGAGACGCGTCGCCCGGTCTTCTCGAAGTACTCGCGGGCGGCGTCGAGGGCCTCATCCACCTTCCAGCGGGAGTTGACCGGGATCAGCTCGTCGCGCAGGTGGTCGTCGGGGGCGTGGAGGGACAGCGCGAAGGTGACCGGGATCTCCTCGGCGCTCAGCTTGCGGATCGCGGGCACGAGGCCCACGGTCGAGACGGTGATGCCGCGGGCGCTCATGCCGAGGCCGTGCTTCTTGTCGACCATCGTGCGGACGGCCTGCATGACGCGGGCGTAGTTGGCGAGCGGCTCGCCCATCCCCATGAAGACGATGTTGGTGACGCGCTCGTCCTTGTGCCCGACCTTGCGGGGGTCGCCGAGGCCGCCGTCGGCGATGAGGCGGTTGGCGCGCACGACCTGGTCGACGATCTCGGCCGCCGACATGTTGCGGGTGAGGCCGGCCTGCCCGGTGGCGCAGAACGGGCAGTTCATGCCGCATCCGGCCTGGCTCGACACGCACAACGTGATGCGCCCGGTGTAGCGCATGAGGACCGACTCGACGAGCGCACCGTCGTGCAGGCGCCACAGGAACTTGATCGTGTCGCCGCCGTCGGTCTCGAGTCGGCGCACCTCGGTCATGAGGTTCGGCAGCAGCCCGCCGACGAGCTCGTCGCGGCTCGCCGCAGGGAGGTCGGTCATCTGGGCGGGGTCGGACGTGTAGTGCTGGAAGTAGTGCTTCTCGAGCTGCGCGGCGCGGAAGCCCGGCATCCCGAGCTCCTTCAGCTTCTCGACGCGGGCGTCGTGGTCGAGGTCCGCGAGGTGCACGGGCGGCTTGCCGCGCTTCGGGCTCGCGAACTGCAGAAGCGGGCGACCCTCGGCATCCTTCGCCTGCGTCCACCCCTCGGTCGCGGGACGGACCTGCTTGGCCGTCGTCGTGCGCACGGCGGACATGCCCTCGGGGCGCGCGGGAGTGGACTCGGTCATGCCGTCCAGGCTACCGGGGGCGGGCTGGGCGGATGCCGGGCGGCTCCACGGACCGCCACCTGCTAAATTGCAAGTTGTCGACAATCATACGATCCGGGGGCAATATGAGCGGCAGTATCGAAGGCATCCGTCCGGCGAAACGGACCGGACTCGCGGACGAGGTCACCTCGAGCATTCGTCAAGCAATCTTCGATGGCGTCTTCGCCGTCGGCGATCGGCTCGGCGAGGTGGAGATCGCGCATCAACTCGACGTGAGCCGCGGACCGGTACGAGAAGCGCTCATGCAACTCCGGAACGAGGGTCTGGTCACCATAGAGCTGCATCGCGGTGCTTCCGTCGTCCGCCTCGGCATCGACGACATCGCCGAGCTCACAAGCCTGCGAACGACGCTGGAGGCGTTCGCGATCGAACGCGCGACCGAGCTCGCCACCGAGGAGGATCTGAAGGCGATGCACGCCGTCACCGTCGAGATGGAAGCCGCGATCGCGAACGGTGACCTCCATCAACTCAGCCAGATGGACATCCGCTTTCACGACGCCATCTATGCCGCCGCGGGGCACGAGCGCCTCACCACCGCGTGGCACACGATCCGTTCACAGATGCTGCTCTTCCTCCTCACCCGGGCCAACGCCAATCACGACTACCTCGCGATCTCACTCACCGAGCACCGCGATCTCGTCGAAGTCATCCGACGCCGGGATGCGGCCATCGCACGCGAGATGATCACGACGC
The DNA here is from genome assembly GCF_044542795.1 of Microbacterium sp. NPDC077663. Classification (NCBI taxonomy): domain Bacteria; kingdom Bacillati; phylum Actinomycetota; class Actinomycetes; order Micrococcales; family Microbacteriaceae; genus Microbacterium; species Microbacterium sp. NPDC077663. The sequence continues at coordinate 239,313 of NZ_JBITVE010000002.1, forward strand.
ACGTGCAGGGCGCATACGACCGACTGCGCGCGACGATGACGGATGCTGCGGACGGGACATCCGGATGACCCTCGCTCTGCTCGTCGGTGCCGTCGTCGATCCCGAAGACGGCACCTCCGGCCCGTCGGCCGTCTTCGTCGACAACGGCACCGTCACCGCCATCGTCCCCGGTCATGACGCACCGGAGGACGCAACTGTGCTCGATCATCGCGACGCGACACTCGTTCCCGGACTCATCGACGCGCACGTGCACCTGAACCTCCGCGCCGACGGCGAGATGATGGCGAACATCGCGAAGCCGTCCGACGACGAACTGGTGGAGACCACGCTCGCGAATGCGCGCGTCGCGCTGCGTGGCGGCATCACGACCGTCCGCGACGTCGGCTCGAAGACCGACACCGGCTTCGCTGCACGGCGCGCGGGCGACGCGGCATCCCTCCCCCATCTCCTCCTTGCGGGCCCACCCATCACGACGACCGCGGGGCACGGCTGGTTCTTCGGCGGCGTCGCCGACGGCGAAGCGGGTGTGCGGGACCGCGTCGACCTGCAGATCGACGCCGGCGCCGACTGGATCAAGGTCATGGCGACAGGCGGCGGGACCCCCGGGACGATCCCGTGGGAGCCTTCGTACTCCGAAGCGGAGCTCGCCTCGATCGTGGGCGCGGCACATGCTCGAGGCGTGAAGGTGACGATGCACTGCCTGAGCGCGGAGGGGATGCGGCGCGCCGTCCGCGCCGGGGCCGACCACATCGAGCACGCCGGCTTCGCGACCGACGGTGCCGGCGGGAGCGCCTTCGACGCCGAGCTCGCGGACGCCATGGCCGAAGCTGGTGTCGTCGTCACGCCCACTCTGTCGGTGCGGCTGTACATGCGCGACCACCAGATCGCGCTCGGCGCGGATGCCGCGACGGTCGACGCCTGGCAGCGACGCTTCGACAACGGGATGTCGCAGTTCGCGAAGCTCGCCGCCGCCGGCGTCCGCTACGCGGCCGGCACCGACGCGGGCTGGCACCGGTCGCCGTTCGACTCCCTCGCGACCGAGATCGCCTGCATCGCGGAGTGCGGCCCCGGCGCCGCCGCGGCCTTCCGCAGCGCGACGTCGGCGACCGCCGAGCACTTCGGCATGACCGGCCACGGCCGCGTACGCGCCGGCGCGCCCGCCGACCTGGTCCTCATCGACGGCAACCCGACTCGCGACATCGCTGCACTCGGCCGTGTGCGCGGCGTGCTGCGCGCCGGCAAGTTCGTCGCCCGCTGACGCCGGCGCCCGGTGGCGCGGCATCCGCTCGCGAGAGAACATCTGGCGCCCGAAGGTACACGCAGACCGTTCCCTCGGGGCGCGCTCGCTGCTCAGCGGTTGTAGGGGCGGGATGCCACAGGCACCCGGCCCTGCGCCTCGATGGCTCGAGCGGCGGCGAGCGCCAGGTCGTCGCGGCCCGGACCGGCGAGGATCTGCAGGCCGATCGGTCCCCCGCCGGCGCCCACGCCGACGGGCACGCTCGTCGCGGGAACGCCACCCAGGTTGGCGATGCGGGTGAGCGGCGCAACTGCGGCGACGCCTTGGTACTCCTGGCCCGGCACCACCTCCGGCGGCGGGCCTTCGGCCGGGATGTCGGCGGTCGAGAGCGTCGGCATGATGATGAGATCCACCTCGTCGAACCACGCGTGGATCTCGCGGCGGAGACGGCGGCGGTGCTGCAGCGCGAGCCCGAGCTGCTGGATGGTCACCGCACCGGTGCGCTCGAGTCGCGTCGCGAAGTAGTCGGAGAAAAGCGGCATCGTCTGCTCCAGGTCGCCGAAGTCGTTCAGCGACCACGGGTCGACGCTGCCCGCGGCGACGAAGACCTCATTCGCACCGGCATCCAACTCGACGACACCCTCGACGTCGCGCAGGCCGAACTGCGCGCGCAGGGCGTCGACCGCGTCGCGGCATGCGGCCCGCACCTCGTCGGTCGCGCCCGCGCGGTCGAGCTCTGGGACGTAGGCGATGCGGAGACCGTTCAGGTCGACATCGTCGATGCGCGAGACCACCGGCGGTGCCGCGACGGCCGCGGAGTGCGCGTCACCGCGCAGCGGTCCCGCCATGACGTCGAGAATCGCGACCGTGTCGGCGACGTCCCAGGTGAGTACGCCGACGGTCGAGGTCTCGGACACGGCACGGTCGAGCTCGGGGACGAGCCCGAAGGTCGTCTTATGGCCGACGAGGCCAGTGATGCCGGCCGGGATACGGATCGACCCGCCACCGTCCGACCCCGTCGCGAACGGGACGTGCCCCGCGGCGACCGCGGCGGCCGACCCGCCGCTCGATCCGCCGGGCGTGAGCTCGGGGTTCCAGGGGTTGCGGGTCGTCCCCGTCGCGCGGCTCTCGCAGAGCAGCCCGCTCGCGAATTCCGGCGTCGTCGTCTTGCCGATCGCGACGGCGTCGGCCGCCCGCAACCGGGAGATGTAGGGATCGTCGGATGCCGCAGGCACGGCATCGGCCTTCAGTAGCGAGCCCCAACGCGTGGGGAGCCCGGCGAGGTCCTGCGTGTCCTTGACTCCGAACGGGACGCCCGCGAGCGCACCGACCCGGAGCCCCGCGGCCACGCGACGGTCGATGTCGGCGGCGTGCTCGGCCGCCGCATCCCACGCGAAGCAGACCCACGCGTTCGTGACGGTGTCGGCTTCGACGCGACGACGCGTCTCGGTGAGCACGTCGGTCGCCGAGACCTCGCCCGCGGCGACGGCCGCGGCGATCTCGAGGGCCGACCAGGTAGGGAAGCGTGAGGCGAGCGAGACGGTCATCGGGTCCTTCAGTAGCCGCGGGCGGGGTCGTACACGTTGCGCATCTCGCGCCCCGAGCGGAACCGCTCGAGGTTGTCGAGGAAGATCTCGAGGATGCGGCCGTTCTCCTGGTCGACGGTCGACGCGGAGTGCGGCGAGACGAGCACGTCGTCTCGCGCCCAGAGGGGCGAGTCCGTCGGCAGCGGCTCGGCCGCGAACACGTCGAGCGCCGCGCCGCCGAGACGGCCCGACTCGAGTGCGGCGAGCATGGCGGGTTCGTCGACGACACCGCCGCGGGCGATGTTCACGAGCGCGGCGCCGTGCTGGAGCAGACCGAAACGCTGCTCGTCCATCAGTCCGCGCGTCTCGTCGGTGAGCGGGCAGCACAAGACGAGCGCGTCGGTGGCCGGCAGCAGCTCGTCGAGCTGCGACATCCCGATGACGCGCGTCGCGCCGGGGACGTCGTACGAGCGCCCGTCGCGGCCGACCGCAGTGACCTCGAGGCCGGCAGCGGCGAGCAGCCGCACGGACTCGCGCCCGACGGTGCCGAGGCCCACGACGACGGTGTGCAAGCCCTGCACCTGCCGAGTCGTGTACCGCTGCCACGTGCGCTCCGCCTGTAAACGGCGCAGCATCGGCAGGCCTTTCACGACGTGCAGGATGCCGGTGAGCGCGAACTCCGCGAGCGGCACGGCGTGCACGCCGGCTGCGGTCGTGATCGTATAGGCGGGCGTCTCCGTGATGCCGAAGCGCACCAGCACCTGCCCGACGCCGGAGCTCGTCGCCTGCACCCAGCGCAGCTTCGGCGCATGGTCGGCGAGATGATTCGCGTCCTGCCAGTCGAAGTCCCAGAGTACGTCGGCCTCGGCGAGCATGCCGCGCCAGCGCGCGAGCTGCTCGTCGTCGAGCGCCGGGTGGACGCCCTTGTGATCGGCGACATACGTGGGCGACGGGATGAGCGCCGGGTCGTGCAGCACGCGGACGCCCGGGACAGCGGCGATACGCGCGACGTACTCGGCCTCGAGCGGCGAGGCGATGACGACGGTGAGGTCCTCGGTCATGCGATTCCCTTCGAGGCGAGCTGCGGGATCGACGCGAGCAGTCGCTGCGTGTACTCGTCCTGCGGGTCGGAGAAGATGCGGTCGGACTCCCCGACCTCGACGAGCTCACCGGCGCGCATGACGGCCATGCGCTGCGCGAGGTGGCGGACCACCGCGAGGTTGTGCGAGATGAACAGGTAGGTCACGCCGGTGCGGTTCTGGATCTCGGTGAGCAGGTTCAGGATCTGCGCCTGCACCGAAACGTCGAGCGCGCTCGTCGCCTCGTCGAGCACGACGAACTCGGGGTCGGTGACCATGGCACGTGCGATCGCGATGCGCTGGCGCTGGCCACCCGAGAACTCGTGCGGGCGACGGGTCGCGGCATCCTCGGGAAGACCGACCTCCTCGAGCGCGGTGGCGACCTTGGCTCGGGCCTCGTCGCGTGAGAGCCGCAGATTGTGCAGCGGCTCCGCGACCGAACGACCGACCGTGTAGCGGGGGTCGAGCGAGTCGTTCGGGTCTTGAAAGACGACCTGGATCTTCGCGCGGAAGTCGCGGATCGCGCGGCCCTTCGCACGGGTCACGTCCACACCGTCGAAGACGACGGCTCCGGTCGTCGGCCGCTCGATCAGCGTGCCGAGGCGCGACAGCGTCGACTTGCCCGAGCCCGACTCGCCCACGACGCCGAAAGTCTCGCCGCGGCGAACCTGCAGTGAGACGCCCGCCAGGGCGGGGATGTCCTCGCGGCGCGTGCGGTAGACCTTCGTGACGTCGTCGAATCGCAAGATCACGTCGTCGCCGCGCGGCACGCGGACGGGCTCGGGGAATGCCGCCGGTTCGACGATCTCGATGCGGTCCGCCGACACGAGCGGCATCCCGTCCGCGTCGACGAAATCGCCGTCGATCGTGCGCAGTCGCGTGCGCGGCTCCTGCTGCCCGGTGAGGACGCTGTCCAAGAGGGCCTGGGTGTACGGATGCCGCGGGGCGGTGAGCACCTGCGCGGTCTCGCCGTGCTCGACGATCTGACCCCGGTACATGACGTTCACGCGGTCGCAGAGGCGCCCGATGACGCCGAGGTCGTGCGAGATGAGCAACACGCCCATGCCGGTGCGATCGCGCAGCTCGACGAGCAGATCGAGGATCTGCGCCTGCACGGTGACGTCGAGGGCCGTCGTCGGCTCGTCGGCGATGAGCAGCTTGGGCGACGCCGCCATCGCCATGGCGATCATGACACGCTGACGCTGCCCGCCCGAGAGCTGGAACGGGTACTGCCCCAGCCGGGTGCGGGGCTGCGGCAGGCGCACGAGCTCGAGCAGTTCGAGGGCGCGGACATGGGCGTCTCTCGCGGCCGCCGGCGCGTGGACGGTGAGCGCCTCGACGAGCTGCGCACCGACCGTCATCGACGGACTGAGCGCCGTCATCGGCTCCTGGAAGATCATTGAGGCGTCGGCACCGCGGATCTTCCGCCAGCCGCGCTCATCGAGGGACACCGCGTCGTGGCCGGCGACGGTGAACGACTCGGCGGTGACGCCGGCGGTCTCCGGGAGGAGTCCCAGCGAGGCCATCGCGATCGTGGACTTGCCGGAGCCAGACTCGCCGATGACGCCGACGATCTCGCCGGGGGCGACGTCGATCGACACGCCCCGGACGGCCGGGCCGCGGCCGTAGTCGATCGTCAGGTCGCGGAGGTGCAGGACCGGTGCGGTTGTCATCGGATCTCCTTATACGTGCGGCGGGCGGGCACGACGAGTGACGCGAACCGCGACGCGAGCGAGATCGGCGCGAGGAAGGCGTAGCTGCCGTCGCCGCGCGGGGCGAAGGTCGCTTGCAGACCGTCGGCGACGAGGTTCCATCCGGCCGCCATGAGGATGATGACGAGGCCGGGGAGGAGGATCAGCAGCGGCGCCTCTTGCGCGTACTTCTGGAACTCGCTGATCATCATGCCGACCGAAGGGTTCGGCGGCTGAACGCCCTGCCCCAGGTAACTCAGACCGGCTTCGAGCAGTACCGCCTCGCTGGCGGTGACTGCGGCCTGGACCATGAGCGGCGTAGTCGCGTTCGGGAGCAGGTGGCGCAGCGCGATGAGCGGGCCCGGGATGCCGGAGAGCTGCGCGGCCACGACGAAGTCGCGGTTCCGCATGGCGAGCACCGGCGCACGCATGATCTTCGTGAAGGTCGGCGTGTAGATGATCGCCATGGCGATGATGAGCGGGACGACGCCAGGACCGATGATGACGCGGACGAGCAGCGCCATGAGGATCGCGGGGATGGTCATGACCACGTCGCAGGCGCGCATGATGATCGCGTCCGCGATGCCGCCGCGATAGGCGGCGACCATGCCGAGCGTCGTGCCCAGCACCATCGAGATTCCGGTGGCGGCGGCGGCGATCATGAGACTCGTACCGGCGGCGACGAACAGGCGCGTGAACGTGTCGCGCCCGAGGTTGTCGGTGCCGAGCAGGTGGTCGCCGCCGGGCGGGGCGAACGGCGCGTCGCTGATGCCGCCCACGGAGTAGGTCGGGAACACGGTCACCACGAGCGAGGCGAGCGCGATCGCGCCGAGGATCGACAGGCCGACGATCAGCTCGGGGGCGAGCCGGGCGCGCCGGCGGGTTCGACCGGCGAGGCGGGCGGGGTCGGTGAGGGTCATGCGCGCACCATCCGGATTCGGGGGTCGATGAGCGGATAGAGAAGGTCGACCACGAGGCTGATGCCGACGTACATCGCGCCGATGATGAGCACGCACGCCTGGATCGTGGTGTAGTCGCTCGTGTTGACGGCCTGGATGAGCATCGATCCCATCCCGGGGAGGGCGAAGACGTTCTCCATGATGATCGTGCCGCCGACGAGCGTCGCGAGCTGAACGCCGACGATGGTGACGACGGGCGCGAGCGCATTCCGGAGCGCGTGTCGCCGCACGATGCGGTCGGGGCTGACCCCTTTGGCGCGCGCGGTGCGGATGTAGTCGGACCCGAAGGTGTCCAGCAGCATCCCTCGTGTGTATCGGGCGACGAGTGCCAGTGTGCCGAGGCTGAGCAGCAGAGCCGGCAGCAGGAGCTTCAGGAGGTGCTGGAGCGGGTCCTCGGAGAACTCGACGAAGCCGAGCAGGCGCAGCTTCAGTGTCCGCGAGTTGAGCAGCAGGAGCACGGTGCCGAGCAAGAACGGCGGCGCCGAGATGAGGAGGAAAGTGAGCGCGCGGCTCACCTGGTCGAAGATGCGACCGCGGCGACGAGCCGCGGCGATGCCGAGGGGGATGCCGAGCGTGACACCCATGAGCGTGGCGAGGATGCCGAGTTCGAGGCTGACCGGCAGCCGGAGGGCGAGCTGCTCGGCGACCGTGTAGGGCTGGGTCAGCGAGCGGCCGAAGTCACCCGTGAGGATGCCGCCGAGCCAGGTGAAGTACTGGGTCACCCAGGGCTCGTTGAGCCCGAGCTGCTCGTGGATGCGCTCGCGCACTGACGGGTCGGGGTTGCCGGGGTCCATGAAGGCCGCGGCGGGGTCGCCGGGCATGATCCGGACCATGAGGAAGACGAGGATCGACAGCACGACGAGCACGAGCGCCGCTTCGCCGACACGGCGTGCGAGGTACTTCAGCACGGTGACTCCTGTCTGTGGGTGGGGATTGTTCGGGTGGTCCGCCGGGCTGCGGACGGATGCCGCCCGGGCGCCGCGATCGCGCGGGAACGCGGCGCCCGGGCGGCGGCGTGATCACTTGAGGAACGCGTCCTTCAGGTGCATGCGCCAGGTGTACGGGTCGGACTCGTAGCCGCCGACGGCGGTGTCGTCCCAGACCTCGATGGCCTCGGCCTTGGCCGCCGGGATCAGGACGAGGACCTGCTCCGCGACTTCGTAGTTGAGCTCGTCCGAGAGTTCCTGGCGTGCGGCCGGGTCGGTTTCGCTCATCAGCTCGGCGTACAGCTCACGGGCACGGTCGGCGTCTGGTAGACCGTCGAAGTACGCCATCGCCTGGTCGTCGACGAGCAGCTGCGTGAAGTAGCCGCCCATGTCGGGGTTCCAGCGGTTCCAGATGGCGACCATGTCGGTCCAGCTCTCGCCGTAGGTGAAGATGCGCGAGATATCGGCCCACGGGGTCGCGACCAGCTCGACGTTGATGCCCGCGTCGGCGGCCTGCTGCTGCAGAACCTCGAAGACGGGGATGTCGTCGGTGGTGTAATCGCTCGGGTACGAGAGCTCGATCGGCTCGCCGTCGTAACCCGCGTCCTCGAGGAGAGCCTTCGCAGCATCGAGGTCACGCGTGTACATCGGTGTGCTCTGGTCGATCTCCGGGGCTGCCGGGTCGCCCGCCGCGACGTGCAGCGAGACGGCGCCGAAGCCGCCGGTGGCGAGTTCGACGATCTGCTCGCGGTCGAGCGACAGCGACAGGGCCTGGCGGATGCGGACGTCCGCGAGCGGGGAGTCCTCGGCCGGGTTCAGGTAGACCGAGAGCTTGCGCGTATAGGCGGCGTCACCGATGGTGTAGCCGGCGTCCTCGGCCTGCTGGGCGACAGCGGCATCCGTGAACGAGGCGATGTCGACCGAGCCCTGCTGGACGAGCGCGAGGCGAGCGGACTCGTCGGGGACGATCTGGAAGTTGATCGCGTCGACGACGGGCTGGTCCTCGCCCCAGTAGTGCTCGTTGCGGTCGAGCGTGAGGTTCACGCCGTCGTTCCACTCCGAGAGCGCGAACGGGCCGGTGCCGAGGGCCGACCTCTGACGATCCTCTTCGGAGGTCGACTCGTACCAGGCCCGGCTGAAGACGTAGAAGACGTTGTTGCCTGCGGTGCCGTTCAGGAACGAACCGTTGGGCTCGGTGAACGTGAAGCGGACGGTCGACTCATCGGTCGCCTCGACAGTCGCGAGACCGCGGATGAGAGCCTTGCGCGAGCTTGTGGACGCGTTCCAGGTGTTGAAGCTGAACACGACGTCGTCGACGGTGAGATCGGTGCCGTCGCTGAACTTCACACCCTCGCGGATCGTGAAGTCGTAGGTCAGCTCGTCGACGATCTCGTAGTCCGTGGCGAGCGACGGCTGGATCTCGCCGCTCTCGTCGCGGGTCAGCAGGCCTTCGTAGATCTGGGCCTGGAAGACAGCGCTGGCCTGGTTGGACGCGAGGATGGGGTCGAGGCCGCCGGTGCCGGGCTGGGCGTTGATGGCGTATTCGAGCGTGCCGCCCTGCGCGGGCTCCGCCGAGTCGCCGGAGGTGGCGGTCGGGGCGCACGCGGCGAGGCCGAGCATGGCTGCGAGGGCGACGCCCGTGACCAGGATCCTGGTTTTCATGGGATGAGTGCTCCTACGGTGAGAGATATCGGGAGGTCGGGTGGTGCTCGGTGCCGGTCCGCGCGCGCACGGCGTCCGATCAGGGGCGATCGGCTCCCGCCCGGCTGGCGGGGAGATGAAGGATCGCATCGACTTCGACCTCGCCGATCGCGAGGTCTGAGACGGTGAGGGTCCGCGCGGGGTACGGCGCGGAGACGTAGTCGCGGTAGATCGCGTCGAAGGCCTTCACGTCGATGCCCGGGCGGACGAAGACGCTGACCTTGACCGCGTCGGCGAGGCTGCCGCCCGCGGCGTGCGCGACGGCCGCCAGGTTGTCGAGTGCCTGACGGGCCTGCACCTCGAAGGGCTGGTCGAGCAGGCGCACGCCGTCCGGGCGTCGCGGCGTCTGCCCGGCGAGGAAGACGAATTCCCCCGCACGGATGCCGGCGCTGTACGACCCGGCCGGGTCGGGCGCGTCGGTCGTCGAGATCGGCTCACGCATGGGCTGCCTCCGCGGTGTTCCGTGCGCCGAGTGCGGTGAGGGCGGTGACCATGCGCTCGAGCGCGGCCGCCCACTCGGCCTCGTCGCGGGCGTAGCAGACACGGAAGCGTCCGATGCCGCTGGGCCCGAACTGGTAGCCGGGCGAGACGACGACACCCGCCTCGACCTGGAGAACGCGGGCGACCTCGACATCCGTGGCGCCGAGCGCGCTCACGTCGCAGTAGAGATACGCGGTGCCCTCGTGCGGGGTCACCTGGAGGCCTGGCACCCGGCGGAGCGCGGTGACCGTCATGTCGCGGAGGGCGGCGAGCTCGGTGATGCGCTGGGCGACGAAGTCCGCGTCGTCTGCGATCCAATGCGCGAGGAGGCGCTGCGCGTAGGCGGGGGCGCGCAGGGCGGTCACTGCGAGGGTCTGCTCGACCGCGGCCATCACGTCCTCGGGGCCGACGACGACGCCGAGGCGGAAGCCCGAGAGCGATTCCGTCTTGCTCGGGCCGAGCATCGTGACGCAGCGCTCGGCCATACCGGGGAGCGTGCGCATGTGGGTGAACTCGGCTCCCGGGTAGACCAGGCGCGAGTACAGCTCGTCGGCGAGGATGCGGAAGCCGTGCTCGACGGACAGCGCGGCGATCTTCTCGAGCGATGCGCGCGGGAAGATCGCGCCGCTCGGGTTGTTCGGGTGCGAGAACACGAGGAGCGTCGGCTGCTGCGGCAGCGCCGCCTCGATCGCGGCGAGGTCGAGCGTCGGTTCGGCGGCATCCACATCGATCGGGATGCGCACGACGGTGGCACCGACGAACTCGAGCATGCGCTCGGTGAAGAGGTACTCGGGGTCGGCGAGCATGACGACGTCGCCGGGGTTCACGATGGCGGAGAGCGTCGCGAAGAGCCCGCCCTGCGTGCCGGGGGTGAACGCGATGTTCTCGGCGGCGACGGGCACGCCCATGAAGCCGGTAAGGGTCTCGGCGACGCTCGCGATGACGTCGGGGGCACCGCGGTAGGGCGTGTACGCGGTGGCGCCGTCGGCCATCACCTCGGCCATGACACCAGCGGCCCAGTCGGGAGCGGGGAAGCGGACTGTGTCGAAGTGCGTGGTGTCGAGCAGACCGTCGCCGTCGCCGTTGAGCTTCAGCTCACGGTCGGCCTCGCGCACCGTGCTGCCGAGGACGGCTGCACGGGCGGGGATGTGCATGCGCTTGACGCGCGCGCTCTCCGCCTCGGGGAGAGTCCCGATTGACTGGTTGTTTACAATCTGCATGTCTTATGTCTACCCAAGATTCGTTTCCGATGTGTGACGCGGTGGTCACTACTCGGTCTCGTTCGGCACGAACGAGGCGATATGCGCCTCGTCGTGACCGATCTCGTCGCGCTCGATCCGGCCGATGAGCTCCAGCAGCGTACGGAGCGCGGGCACCTCGAGGCCGTGACGCTCGGCTGCGGCAATCACGGGCAGGAAGTGCGACGGCACTTCGGTGGCGCGACGACGCACGGCGATGTCGCGCCAGACGCCCGAGCGGGTCTTCGGTTGCGTCTGCAGCCACGCGACGACGTCGTCGAAGACGGCGTCCTGCTCGGCGCGCGTGCCCGTCGGCGCGAACGCCATCGCCCGGTAGGCGTCGAAGTCCTCGAGACGGATGCCCTCGGCGAGCGCGACAGCGCTCACTTCGCCTGCCAGCAGGCGCATGGTGTCGCGGTAGCGGTCGACGAGGTCCCACATCTCGGCGTCGGCGAGCGCCGTCACCGACGACCATGAACCGAAGGCGAGCTTCGCCCACAGGTATCCCTGCACGTTGTCGGAGATGACCGGCTCGCCGATCCCCCTCAGCGCGTGGGCGAGGTCGCGCACGCGGGGGCTGCCAGGCACGCCGGTGTACTCCCCGAGCGACATCGCACCGGGGCCGCCTTCCTTCACGACGCCCGGCTCCACCACGTCGGCGAACAGATCGACGAAGGCCGCAACGGTGCGCTCGGCGCCTATGGCCTCGGCGATCTCGCCCTCGTTGAGACCGTTCTGCATCGACACGACGAAGCCGTCCTCAGCCAGCCGCGGCGCAATCCACGCCATCGCCGCGCCGGTCGCCTGCCCCTTGACGGCGAGCAGTACCGCACCGAACTCGGCCGGCGCATCGTCGAGCCCGAACGCGGGCACCCATCCGACGCGGTCGCCCGCGGCCCCGGTGACGCGCAAGCCGCGCTCGCGGATCGCGGTGACGTGCGCAGCATCCGCGTCGATGATCTGCACCGGACGGCCCGCCTCGAGCAGGGCGACCGCGAGGCTGCCGCCGATCGCGCCACCGCCGACGACGGTGAACGGGCGGGTCGTGCGGATGGTGCTCATCGGGTCTCCAGAGAGGTGTTCGGGTCGGTTGCCGCGCGCGGGCGCTCGACGGCACGGCGCAAGCGCTCGATCGCCCAGCGAGTCTCGAGCTCGATCGCGTCGCCGAGGACGGCGTCGTCGAAGCGGGCGGTCGCGGCGTGGTTGGCTGCGGGGTCGGCCACGCCGTCGGGACGGGCACCGAGGAAGGCGAACCACGAGGGCATGAGCGCCGCGATACGGGAGAAGTCCTCGGTCATCGCGGCGGGTCGGGGTGCGTCGCCGACGAGATCCGCGCCGAAGACATCCGCGGCGACGGCGCTCGCGAACCGGTGCTCGGCGGCATCCACGATCACCGATGGGTAGCCCTGCGTGATCGCGATGTCTACGGCTGCGCCGTGTGCCGCCGCAAGGCCCTCGCAGACGCGCTCGATGATCGCGACCGCACGCTCGCGCACTGTGGGGTCGAACGTGCGCAGGGTCGCGTCGAACTCGGCGCTCTCGGGGATGACGTTGCGGCGCGTGCCGGCGTGGACGTACCCAGGCGTGAAGACGACGGCCTCGTGCGCGTCGATGCCACGACTGAGCGCCACCGGGATGTGGCCGAGCGCACCCACCAGCGCAGGGATCGGGTCGACGGCGAGGTGCGGCGTGGCGCCGTGTCCTCCGACGCCGCGGAACACCGCGTGCACGGACGTGCCACTGCCGGTGACGGCACCGGCCCGCGAGCGGATCTCACCTCGGGGACGGTCCGAGAGCACGTGCAGGGCGAAGCCGGCGACCCACTCGGCACCGACGAGGTCGAGCAGCCCCTCCTCGACGAGCAGGCGGGCACCGTCGAGGGCTTCTTCGCCGGCCTGGAACAGCAGTGCGACATCGCCCGCGAGGTCAGCGCGGCGGGCGGCGAGCGCATGGGCGGCGCCGACCAGGGCTGCGGTGTGGAGATCGTGGCCGCAGGCGTGCATCGCCTCGGTCGCGCTGGCGAAAGCTTCACCGGACGCCTCGACGACGGGCAGCGCGTCCATGTCGGCGCGCAGCAGCACGGCACGGCGAGCGCCCTCGGAGGTGGTGGCGCCGCGGATGACCGCGATGAAGGAGCTGGTCTCGCGCGAGTCGAGGATCTCGAGCCTGAGGGGCGCCAGCGCCGTGCGCACGCGGCGGACGGTGCGCGGGAGGCGCAGTCCGATCTCGGGGTCGGCGTGCAGGTCGCGGCGGAGCGCGACGGCGTCGAAGGTGGTCATGCGGCACGCTCCGGGAGGACGGCGGTGAGCAGGCGGCGGGCATTACCGCCGAGCACGGCGGCGATGTCGACGTCGGCCCAGCCTCGGGTGATGAGCGCACGGCAGACCTGCACGGGCAGCTCTGACGGATTGTCGGCGCCCGCGACCGGCTCGAGATCGAACGGCACGGCACCGGCGGGCGGCTCGCTGCCGCGCGAGTCGAGGGCACGGTACAGCCCGACGTGGTCGCCGTAGAACGTGTCGCCGCCGAGGGCGACCGCGCCGACGCCGAACGACTCGGCGCAGTACTCGATGTGGCGCACGACATCGTGGACGGTGTGGCCCGCGGCATCCGCGTCGGTCCGGGTCGAACCGGGCGCCGCCTCGATGCCGATGACCCCGCCCCGCTCGGCGGCGGCGCGGATCACCCGGTCCGGGACCATCCGGGTCGACCCCCACAGCGACTGCGCGCCGGCGTGGTTGATCGCGACCGGGGCGGTGGACGCCTCGATCGCCTCGAGCGAGGTGCGGTCACCGGCGTGCGACACGTCGACGACCATGCCGAGGGCGTTCATGCGGGCGATCGCCTCGTGCCCGAAGTTGGTGAGTCCGGTGTCGTGCTGAGCCAGCCCGCAGCCGAGCGGCGAGCCGTGGTTGTAGGCGACGCCCGCCATGACGATCCCGAGGCGCTGCAATTCGTCGAGGTCGCCGAGCGTTCGGACCGTGCCGAGGTCTTCGAGCCCGAGCGCGACGCCGACTCCGGGGCCGTCGAGGTCGGTCCAGGTGCGCACCGGGCGGAGGCCGGACTGCGCGGCGATCTGCCCAGACATCGATGCGGCCCACGAGGCGACGAATGCCGGGTCGGGCTGCGAGAAGCAGGTCGCGACGACGAGGTCGAGGACGGATGCCGCGAGCTCGTCGCCCGCGAGCACGTCGACCGCACCCCGCATGTGGGCCGCCCACGTGTCCGCGGTGAGCGGCTCGGGCAGGCGGACGGGGTGCTCATGCAGCGACGCGACGGGACCGGCGAGGAGCGCGCGTGCGCGCGCCTCACCGGCGGCGTCGAGCGGGACTGTGGGGGCGGTCGCCGCGTCGCCTCCCGTCGCGTAGCCGAGCTCAGGCATCCGTCGTGGAGACCTCTCCGTGGATACCGAGCGACATGACCGGCCACGAGCGGGGCAGGCCGGCGTTGCCGGTGCTGGAGCCACCGTCCACGCGGATGATCGTCCCGGTCACCCAGTTGGCCGCGTCGGAGGCGACCCAGAGCACGGCTTCGCCGATGTCTTCAGGCGTGCCGTCGCGGCCGAGCGGGTTCTGGTCGGCGCCCTGACGGTACTTCTCCTCGTACGGGTTCACCGGGCTTTGCACCGCAACGAAGCCGGGCGAGACCGCGTTGACGCGGATGCCGAGGGGGCCGAGCTCGAGCGCCGACGCCTTCGTCCACATCTCGAGGGCGGCCTTCGAGGTGGAGTACGGCGCCGCCGCCGTACGGGCACGGAGCGCGGCACCGGAGGTGATGTTCACGACGCTGCCGATGCGACCTTCGGCCTTCGCGCGCTTCGCGAACGCGACGGTCGTGAGGACGGCGGAGCGGACGTTGACGTCTTGGATCGCGTCCCACACCTTCGCGGTGAGCTCGAGCAGCGGCGTGGAGGGGTAGATGCCCGCTCCGTTGACGACGAGGTCGACCGGGCCGGTGCGCTCCCACGCGGTGTCGATCGCGGCACCGGGGTCGGTCTCGCTCGTGAGGTCGGCGACGATGTTGCCGACGGTGGCGCCTGCGACGGATGCCGCGATCTGCCCGGCCGCGTCGCGCAGTGCGTCCGCGCGGTAGTCGACGAGCGTGACGGCCGCGCCGGCCCGGGCGAGCACGGTCGCGATGCCGATGCCGATGCCGCCGGCACCGCCGGTGACGACGGCGTGGGTGATGGTGGTGTCAGACATGCGTGTGGATCTCTCCTCGGTCGAGCCAGCCGGAGAACATGCCCTCCGTGTTGTAGGTCAGGTGGATGCCGCCACGCGCGTCGACGGCGATGAGCCCGCCGCGGCCGTCGGCGTCACCGAGATCAGCCATGGCAGCGTGGACGGCGTCACCGAGCGTCGCGTCGGTGTGTTTCAGGTGGGCGTGCACGGAGTGCGCGAGCGCCTGGCGCATGAACTCCTCACCGACGCCGGTGCATGAGATCGCGACCGTGTCGTTCGCGGCCCAGGTGCCGGCGCCGATGATCGGGCTGTCCCCGACCCGTCCGGGCAGCTGGTTGGCTGTGCCGCCGGTCGAGGTCGCCGCAGCGAGCGCCCCGGACGCATCACGGGCGACAGCGCCGACCGTGCCGTGACGCGGACCGGTGAGCTCCTTCGCACGCAGCTTCTCGAGCTGGGCGACGCGGGCGGGGGTGATGAAGTACTCGGGCGGGACAAGGTCGAGCCCCCACGCCTCGACCATCGACAGCGAAGGGTCGACGAGCAGCACGTGCGAGGTCTGCTCCATCACCGCACGCGCCGCCAGCACGGGGTTGCGAACGGCCCGCACGCCGGCGACGCCACCGGCGTCGCCGGCACCCACCATGACAGCCGCGTCGAGCTCGGCGTATCCGTCGGCGTTCAACGCGGCGCCGTGCGCCGCGTTGAACAGGGGCGAGTCCTCGAGGACGAGCACGGCCGCGCAGACGGCGTCGAGGGCAGGGCCACCGGCGTCCAGCACGACTTTGCCTGCTCGCACCGCCTTCGCGAGCGCGGCGTGGTACTCGGCCTTTTCATCATCGACGAGCAGGGAGGGTCGGGCTCCAGCGCCGCCGTGGATAGCGAGGGCGGGACCGTCACTGACGTCCGCGCGCAGGGTCGTGAGCATAGGGAGGAACTCTCGGATCGGGGGAGCGACGGGTTCGGGGCCGCCACATCCAAGCTGACACGAACGATTCACATGTCCAACCCGAGGCGCAATCTGTAACATGCATTTCACATCTCGCCTATCGATGCACGCTACGTTCGGGGTGTGCCCGAACCTTCCGCCGTGCCCGCACCCTCCGATGAGCAGGTCTCCGTGGTCGAGTTGATCCACGACGCGATGCCGCGCATGTCGACCACCGACCGTCGCATCGCGCACATCCTCCTGGCCGACCTCCCTCGCGGTGCACTCGGAACCGCGAGCGAGCTGGCGGCGCGTGCCGAAGTGTCAGCAGCCAGCGTCGTGCGGTTCTGCCGACGCATCGGGTTCGCCGGCTTCACGGACCTCGGCGAACGCGTCCGCACCGAGGTATCGCGCACCGCGAACAGTCCCGTCGCCCGCGCTCGCACCCTCCGGCCCGACACTGCGCTCGACCGCGAACTCGAGCATCGCGCGGAACTCGTCCGGACCGTCATGTCGTCGGTGCCCGCGAACGAAATCGATCGCGTCCTCACCCTCCTGTCCGACACGGCGCGCACCGTCATGACGGCAGGTGGCACGCTCTCCCAGCTCGCGGCGAGATACCTGCAGCTGCAGCTGCGGCACGTGCGCCCCCGGGTTCTCCACCTCGCCGATCCCGACCAGTCCGATGTCGGGACCGTCCTCGACCTCCGGCGTCGTGACATCGTCGTGCTGTTCGACTTCCGCCGCTACGAGCCCCGCTCAATGCGCCTGGCTGAGCGGGCGCGCGAGCGCGGAGCGTCCGTCATCCTCGTGACCGATGCGTGGCTCTCACCGGTCGCCCGGATCGCCGACATCGTGCTCCCTCTCGACGTCGAGGCGAGTTTCCTCGACAGCCTCACGCCCGCGTTCGCGCTCGTCGAATCACTTGTACCGGCTCTTGCCGCCCGCCTCGGCGAGAAGTCGTTGCACCAGATGGACCGCATCGAGAGCCTGCGTCAACGAGCCGACTGACTCGCCCTGCTGTCGATGGCGGCCTGGGCGGATGCCGAGCGGCTCTAGACTCGTCGCCATGACGGAAGGGGCTCCGCAGCGACGTGGCACGGTCGCCCACAAGGTGCTCAACAACAACGTCGTCATCTCGCTCGACGAGCACGGTGGCGAGCGGGTGCTCATGGGACGCGGCCTCGGATTCCAGCTCAAGCCCACCGACACGATCGACCCGGCGAAGGTCGAGAAGACCTTCATCCTCGACACGGGCGAGGATGGCGAGCGCGAGCGGCGCATGCTGGCCGACACCCCCTATGCCATCGTCGAGGCCGTCTCACGCGCCGTCGATCAGGCGGAGCGCTCGCTCGGTCACCACCTCGGTCGCCGCCTCACGATGGCCGTCATCGATCACGTCCAGTTCGTACTGGAGCGGCTCGAGAAGGGGATCCGGATCCCAGGAGCGAGCATGCCCGAGCTGCGGGTTCTGCACCCGGCGGAGTTCGCCGCCGCCAAGGCGATGGCCGAATCGATCTCCACCGCGCTCGAAACCGAGCTCCCCGCGGAGGAGGCCGTGTTCCTCACGATGCACGTCCTGAACGCCACGCGCGACGAACCGAACGGCACCGCCGCCCTGCTGTTCCGCCGTGTGCAGCACGTCGTCCTGACCGTCGAGAACGGGCTCGGGGTGAAGCTCGACGTCGAGAGCCCGGACTACGCCCGCTTCGTCCTTCACATCCAGTTCCTCCTGCAGCGCCTCGTGTCGAGGTCGATGCTGCGCAGCGCCGACAGCTCGTTCTTCGAGTTCGCCAAGCACAGCTACCCGCGCTCGTTCGCGATCGCTCAGGAGGTCAAGGCCTACGTCAAGGCCGCGACCGAGTCCGCGCTCACCGACGAGGAGCTCCTCTACGTCATCGTGCACGTCGAACGGCTGGCGTCGCAGGTCGCGGCACCGCCGGCATCCCGCCCCGAGGAGTGACACTGGCGTCCTATTCGGATGCATGCTAATGTCTCGGATCGCGGGCCGATGCAGACCTGCGACGCGACGGATTGTTACTGCTGCAGCAGGCAAAACCTGAACTCACATCGCTTTCGAGCGATGAACGAGTTCAGGTTTTTTTGTTGCCCGGAAACGGCTCCGACGCGTGTTCCACCCGAGAATGCCGCGCCGATGCGGCAAGAAAGAGCGTGTCCCGATGGACTACTCGAAGACCGCGGCCGGCGTCCTGAAGGGCGTCGGCGGAGAAGAGAACGTCAGTTCGCTCGTGCACTGCGCCACCCGCCTGCGCTTCGTGCTGAAGGACGAGTCGAAGGCCGACACCGCCGCCGTCAAGGCGACCCCGGGTGTCGTGACCGTGGCCCAGGCAGGCGGGCAGTACCAGGTGGTCATCGGCAACGACGTCCCCGACGTCTTCGCCGAGATCGGCAAGATCTCGAAGCTCGGCGCCGCGTCCGCCGACGGCGCCGCAACGGATGCGCCGAAGGGCAACCTGTTCAACCGCTTCATCTCGATGATCTCGTCGATCTTCACCCCCGTGCTGTGGGCCCTCGCCGGTACCGGTCTGCTGAAGGCCTTCCTCGCCGCCGCCGTCACCTTCGGCTGGATCGCCACCGACACCTCGACCTACGCCGTGCTGAACGCTCTGTCGGATGCGTTCATCAACTTCCTGCCGATCGCGCTGTCGATCACGGCCGCGCGCTACTTCAAGGCGAACGAGTGGACGTCGCTCGCGATCGCCGGCGCCCTCGTCTACCCGACGATGGCGGGCCTCGTCGGCCAGCCGGGCCTCACGTTCTTCGGCATCCCGTTCACGATGGTCAGCTATGTGTCGAGCGTCATCCCGATCATCGTGATCGTGTGGCTGCAGAGCCACGCCGAGAAGGTCCTGTACCGCGTGCTCCCCGGCGCCGTGAAGCGCTTCATGACTCCGATGATCGTCGTGCTCATCGCCGTTCCGCTCGTCTTCGTCGTGATCGGTCCGATCTCCGACCTCCTCGGCGGCGGCCTCGGCACGGGCATCGGCTGGGTGTTCGATACGCTGCCGTGGCTCGGCGGCGCCATCATGGGCGGTCTCTGGCAGGTGTTCGTCATCTTCGGCCTGCACTGGGGACTCGTCCCGCTGTTCACCCTCGAGTTCCAGACCACGGGCCAGATTCTCCTCGTCGGCCCCGTGTTCGCCGCCGTCCTCGCACAGGCCGCGGCCGTCGCCGGCGTCTGGGTGCGGGCGCGCAACAAGAACCTCAAGTCGCTCGCCGCTCCGGCGACCCTCTCGGGCTTCCTCGCCGGCATCACCGAGCCCGCCATCTACGGCATCAACCTGCCGCTCAAGCGACCGTTCGCCTTCGGTATTGTCGGCGGTGCGATCGGTGGTGCGATCATCGCCCTTGGCGGCGTGTTCGCGAAGGCGTTCGTCGTGCCCTCAGGCCTCGCCCTCCCTGCGCTCCTGGGCAACGGGAACATGGTGTTCCTCGGCGTCGGCCTCCTCGTCGCGATCGTCGTACCGTTCCTGCTGACGATCATCGTCGGCTTCAACGAGCCGACCGAGGATGCCGCTCCCGCGCCGGCCTCGGCCGAGAACGACCTCGCGGTCCTCAGCCCGCTCGACGGCACGGTCGTGCCGCTGTCCGAGACCCCGGACGCCGCGTTCGCCGAGGGCGCCCTCGGTGACGGTGTCGCGATCCTCCCCCGCAGCGGTGCCCTGTACGCGCCGTTCGACGCGACGATCGCAGCGGCCTTCCCCACCGGTCACGCGATCGGCCTGCGTCACGCCGACGGCGCCGAGGTGCTCATCCACATCGGCATCGACACGGTCAAGCTCGGCGGCACCCACTTCGACGTGAAGGTCACGACGGGTCAGCAGGTGAAGGCCGGCGACCTGCTCGTCGAGTTCGACGGCGACGCGATCGAGCGTGCAGGCTACGACCTCACCACGCCGATCGTCGTCACGAACGGCGAGCTCTACCCGGCGATCACCGACCGGGCATCCGGGCCGATCGCCCACGGCGAGCCGCTGTTCACGGCCGTCTCGGTCGAGTCCGCGGCCGTCACGGCCTGACACCGACCGGATGCCGGGCGTCCCCGCCCGAGGGGCGCCCGGCATCCATCCACACCTGGCACACACGACACGACACGAAAGCGACTCATGAGCACCATCTCGTTCCCCGACGGTTTTCTCTGGGGCGGCGCGACCGCCGCGAACCAGCTCGAGGGGGCTTACCTGGAAGAGGGCAAGGGACTCTCGATCCAGGACGTGATGCCGCAGGGCATCATGACCCCGCGGAGCGCCGGCCCGACGGATGACAACCTCAAGCAGGTCGGCATCGACTTCTACCACCGCTACGCGGAGGACATCGCCCTCTTCGCAGAGATGGGCTTCAAGACCTTCCGCTTCTCGATCGCCTGGAGTCGCATCTTCCCGAAGGGTGACGAGAGCGAGCCCAACGAAGCCGGCCTCGCCTTCTACGATCGCGTCCTCGACGAGCTGGAGCGCCACGGCATCGAACCGCTGGTCACGATCTCGCATTACGAGACCCCGCTGCACCTCGCCGAGACCTACGACGGCTGGGTGAACCGCGACATGATCGGCTTCTACGAGCGCTACGTGCGGACACTCTTCTCGCGCTACGGCGCCCGCGTGAAGTACTGGCTGACCTTCAACGAGATCAACTCGATCGTCCACGCCCCGTTCATGTCGGGTGGTATCAACACTCCCAAGGACCAGCTGTCGGCGACCGACCTGTACCAGGCGATCCACCACGAGCTCGTCGCCTCCGCCCTGGCGACGAAGGTCGCCCGCGAACTGGCTCCGAACGCGCAGATCGGCTGCATGGTGCTGTCGATGCCTGTCTACCCGCTCACTCCGAACCCCGACGATGTGTTCGCGGCGCTCACGACCGAGCGCGTCAACCTCGCCTTCGGCGACATCCACGTGCGCGGTGAGTACCCGGGGTACTACCTGCGGAGCCTGCGCGAGCAGGGCGTCGAGCTGAACATCACCGACGAGGACCGGACCCTCCTCAAGGAGAACACCGTCGACTTCGTGTCGTTCAGCTACTACTCCTCCATCTGCGAGACGACCGACGAGTCGAAGCGGGTCATGGGCGAGGGCAACCTGTTCGGCGGCGTCAAGAACCCGACGCTCAAGGAATCGGAGTGGGGCTGGCAGATCGACCCCGTCGGCCTGCGCCTCGTGCTCAACCAGTTCTGGGACCGGTGGCAGAAGCCGCTGTTCATCGTCGAGAACGGCCTCGGTGCGAAGGACCAGCTCGTCGAGGTCGACGGTGAGAAGACGGTCGTCGACGACTACCGCATCGCCTACCTGCAGGCGCACCTCGAAGCGGTCGGCGAGGCGATCGCCGACGGCGTCGACCTCATGGGCTACACGACGTGGGGCTGCATCGACCTGGTCTCGGCGTCGACGGCGCAGCTCAGCAAGCGCTACGGGTTCATCTACGTCGACCGCAACGACGACGGCACCGGGTCGCTGGAGCGCTACAGGAAGAAGTCCTTCGACTGGTACGCGGAGGTCATCCGCACCAACGGCGCATCCCTCACGCGCTGACCCGACCGGTGCGGCCGCGGTGACCCGAACCCGCGGCCGCGCCACCCACGGCTCGCCCTCGGCGCTCAGCCCTTGAGCCGCCGCCCGAGGCCGGCGATGTCCGCGGGCGTCGTGCGGCAGCATCCGCCGATCAGCCGGGCACCGGCATCCAGCCACGCGTCGAGGTCCGCGAAGGTCGCCGTCGCGTCGCCGTGCCACGAACGCGACACGGCATCCCAGGCCTCGCCGCTGTTCGGGTAGACGACGGCCGGTGTGGACTCCGGCATCGCCGCCAGGAGGCGGGCGATGTCGCGCGGCGGACAGCAGTTGGCGCCGACGGCGACCACCTCGGCGGGCGATGCAGCGGCCGCGAGCGCGGCCGCGAGTGCGCCGCCGTCGGCGAACGCCGTACTCGCTCCCGAGAGCGAGATCCACGCCGGGATCCCCACCCCCTCGAGCGCGATCGCCACCGCCTCGGCCTCGGCGGGCGAGGCGATCGTCTCGACCGCGAGCAGATCCGACCCGGCCTCGGCCAGCACGTGCAGCCGTCGCCGGTGCCACTCGGCCAGCTCGGCGACCGACATGCCGTACGCACCGGTGTACTCGCTCCCGTCCGCGCGCACCGCGCCGAACGGACCGACGGATGCCGCGACCCAGGCACGACCGTCCGCCGCCTCGCGGGCGAGGCGAACGGAGGTCTCGAGCAGGGCGTCGACCTCGGCGGCATCCTTCCCGGCCCCCGCCAGGTTGTCGTAGCCGAGCTGATACGACGCCGTCGTCACGATGTCGGCGCCGACGTCGACGAAGGCGGCGTGCACGTCACGCACCTCGTCCGGGCCGTCGATCAGCACACCGGCCGACCACAGCGCCCCGCTGAGATCGTGCCCGCGCTTCTCGAGCATCGTGCCGAGTCCACCGTCGAGCACGAGCGGACGGGCGGCGATCGCGGTACGCACATCGGGCATGCGGTCACTCTAGGCGCGGGGCGGCCGCCCCCCGCGCGCGGATTACGCTGAACGAATGAGCACCGCCCGCATCCGACCCATCTCCATCGACGACGCGGGCGAGGTGCTCACCCTGCAGCGAGCGGCCTTCGTTCAAGAGGCCCTCATCTACGACGCGGTCGACATGCCTCCGCTCACGCAGACCCTCGACGAGGTGCGCGGCGAGCTCGAGGAGAACCTCGGATGCGTCGCCCTCGACGGCGAGCGCATGGTCGGCTGCGTGCGCGCCCGCGTCGACGGCGATCTGCTGCTCATCGGTCGCATCGCGATCGCCCCCGACCAGCAGGGCTCCGGCCTCGGGACCGAGCTGCTGTCGGCGGTCGAGGAGCGCGGCCGCGAGGCGGGCGCCACGCGCGCGGAGCTCTTCACCGGGTCGCTGAGCGAGGCGAACCTGCGTCTCTACGAGCGCGAGGGATACGAGGAGAGCGAGCGGGTCCCGGGCGACGACGGTACCGAGCAGGTCTTCCTCCGCAAGCGGCTCTGACCCGCCCGTGGACCGCGCGTTCATCCGCATCCGGGAGAATGGACGGATGACGCGCATCGCTTTCCTGGACGTGGACGGAACCATCCTCGAGCATGGGACGGCCATCGCCGACTCGACGATCACCGCGATCCGGACGGCACGCGAGAACGGTCACCTCGTCTACCTGTGCACCGGTCGCGCGGCCGGCGACATCCACCCGAAGGTCCGCGAGATCGGCTACGACGGCGCGATCACCAACGGCGGCGCCTACGCCGTGCGTGGAGACGAACTGCTGTTCGCCGACCCGATGCCGCGCGAGGACACCGACCGCCTGATCGCCTACTTCGAGGCGGAGGACATCGACTACTTCCTGCAGTCCGACAAGGCTGTCTACGCCAGCGAGGGCGTCGGCGCGATGCTCGACGAGTACTTCGCCGAGCGTCGCAAGCGTCACCTCGAGGACGCCCGTCGCCTCGGCCAGACCGACGTCGTCGAGCCGAAGCCGATCGTGACCTACCGCCCGGTCCACGAGGCGGACCTCGATGCGATCGCGAAGACGACGTTCATCAGCAAGCGCTCCGACAGCGTCGACAAGGCCCAGGCCGACCTCGGCGAGCGGTTCCACGTGATCCCCGGCAGCATCCCCCTGCCTGGCGGCTCCAACGGCGAGATCGGCCTGGCGGGAACGAACAAGGGCTCCGCGATCGTGCGGGTGCTCGACATCCTCGGGCTCGACGCGGCCGACGCCATCGGCATCGGCGACAGCTGGAACGACGCCGAGATGTTCGACGTCGTCGGCTCCCCCGTCGCCATGGGCAACGCCGACCCCGCCCTCAAGGAGCGCGCGGGCGACGTCACGACCGACGTCCTCGACGACGGTGTGTGGAACGCCTTCGTGAAGCTCGGACTGGTCTGACGCGCGCCGCGGCGCGTGTGCGGATGCAACAGATCGTGCGCGGCACCCCGGCATCCGCTCGTAAACGACGGCGTGTCGGCCCGGATCTATTGCATCCGTGAACGGTCAGTCGAGGAAGATGTCGGGGAACAGCTCGCTGTCGGGCGTGCCCGGCGTCGCGGCGTAGCCCGAGAAGTCCGTGACGCCGGCCTCGCGCAGGACGTCCTCGACGATGAGCGCCTGACCGGTGTACTCGCGCGCCGGCTTGCAGAGCACCTCGTACGCGGCATCGGCGTAGACCTCGGGAGTGCGACTGACCTTCATCATCCGGTCGCCGCCGAGGGCGAACTGCACGGCGGCGGTCGCGATCGTGGTCTGCGGCCAGAGGGTGTTGGCTGCGACGCCGTCCTTCGCAAACTCCGCGGCCATGCCGAGGGTCGCCATCGTCATGCCGTACTTCGCCAGGGTGTACCCGGTGTGGGCACCGAGCCACTTCGGCGAGAGGTTGAGGGGCGGCGACAGAGAGAGGATGTGGGGGTTCGCGGCATCCTTCAGCATCGGCAACGCCGCGCGCGACAGCATGAACGTCCCCCGCACGTTGACGTCCTGCATCAGGTCGTACTTCTTGGCCGCGAGATCGAGCGAGCCCGACAGGTCGATCACCGACGCGTTGTTGACGACGATGTCGATACCGCCGAACTCGCCCTGGGTCTTCAGCACGGCCTCGGTGATGTCGCCGTCGTCGCGGACGTCGCCGACGATCGGCAGCGCCCGCCCCCCGACCGCGCGGATCTGCTCGGCCGCGGAGTGCACGGTGCCCTCGAGCTTGGGATGCGGGGTGTCGGTCTTCGCGAGCAGCGCGATGTTCGCGCCGTCCCGCGCGGCGCGCAGGGCGATCGCGAGGCCGATGCCGCGGCTGCCGCCCGACATGAGGATGGTCTTTCCGGCGAGGGTCATGGGGTCTCCAGGGATCAGGATCGACGCGAACGGGATGCCGCGGCGAACGCGGCGACGCGGGTCTTCGAGTCGTCGGTGTCGAACGCCGCGCCGATCGTGCGGGCCTCGTCGTCGAGGTTCTCGGTGAGGGGCCGGTGGGCACCGGTGCGGACGAGGCGCTTGGCCTGTCCGAACGCGCCGGTGGCGCCGTCGAGCCAGGCCCGGGCGATCTGCTCGGCCCGGTCGCCGGGCTCATCGACCACCTCGGCCACGAGCCCCCACTCGAGCGCGGTCGGCGCGTCGATCGTGGTGTCGGTGAGCAGCAACTGCAGCGCGCGTCGCTGACCGACGGCGGCGGGCAGCAGGGTCGAGACACCGAGGTCGGGCGTCAGCCCGATGTTCGCGTACTTGCTGACGAACACCGCTCGCGGCGACGCCACGACGTAGTCCGCCGTCAGCATCAGGCCGAGCCCGCCACCGGCGACCGCACCCTGTACCGCCGCGACCATCGGGATGGACGACTCCACGAACGTCCGGATCCCGTCGTGGATCACCCCGGCCATCTCGGTGATCGTGGCGCCGTTGCCACCGGAGGAAGCCATCTGCACGACGTCGCCGCCGGCGCAGAAGGCCGGGCCCGCGGCATCCAGTACGATCGCGCCGACCGTGCTGTCGCTGGTCACCTCGTGCGCGAGGTCGCGCCAGCGGGTGCCCATCTCGAAGTCCATCGCGTTGAGGGATGCCGGGCGGTTGAAGGTCAGCCGCGCGAGCGCGCCGTCGCGCTGCAGCAGGATCGTGTCGCTCATCGGTTCTCCTGGGTCATTTGGGGGCCATGCGGATCGAGCCGTCGAGGCGGATCGTCTCGCCGTTGAGGTACCCGTTCTCGACGATGTGCTGCACCAGGGCGGCGTACTCGTCGGGCCGGCCGAGCCGCGCCGGGTACGGGACCTGCTGACCGAGCGACTCCTGCGCCGCTTCGGGGAGTCCCGCGAGCATCGGCGTCTCCATGATGCCGGGCGCGATCGTGCAGACCCGGATCGCCGAACGAGCGAGCTCCCGCGCGATCGGCAGGGTCATGGCGTGCACGCCGCCTTTGCTCGCCGAGTACGCGGGCTGCCCGATCTGGCCGTCGAAGGCCGCGACCGAGGCGGTGTTGACGATGACGCCGCGGTCACCGGATGCCGTGGGCTCGGTCGCGGCCATCGCCGCCGCCGCGTGCGCGATGACGGTATAGGTGCCGATGAGGTTGATGCGGACGATGCGCTCAAAGTCGGCGACGGGGTTCGGCGACCCGTCGCGGGAGAGCACCTTGGCGGGTGGGGCGATGCCGGCGCAGTTGACGGCGACGCGCAATGGTGCGACCGCGGATGCCGCAGCCACGGCAGCCTCGACCTGTGCGGCATCCGTCACATCGGCGGCGGCGAACGTGCCGTCGAGCTCGGCAGCGACGTCGGATCCCGCCGAGGTGGGCAGGTCGACGACGACGACGTGCGCTCCCTGGGCGGCAAGACGGCGGGCGGTCGCGAGGCCGAGTCCGCTCGCGCCGCCGGTGACGAGGGCCGATGCTCCGGCGATGTCCATGCGCTCTCCTTCGAACGGGATCGGGTTCCACCTTATGCGCGACTCGGTGCCACGAGGATGGGGTGCCTCCAGGGTAGCCGTCCGCGGCATCCGACGACAGGATGGAGGGATGTCCATCCCCCTGCCAGACGCACCGGTGCCGCCGATCGTGCGTCGCCTCGCGCGTGGCGCGGCACTCGTGCCGGTGTGGGCGAACAAGCTCGGCGGACAGACGTTCCGCACCGACGACGACAGATTCATCAAGGTCGGTCCGGTGCACCTCGAGACCTCGATGGCGGATGAAGCGGAGCGGATGGCATGGGCCGCTCCCTACCTGCGTGTGCCGACGGTGGTCGAACAGGGCGACGACGGCGAGACGGAGTGGCTCGTGACCCGGACGATCGCGGGGCGTTCCGCCGTCGACCCAGAGTGGGTTGCGCGTCCCGAGACGGCCGTCCGGGCTGTCGGCGAGGGCCTGCGAGCCCTGCACGAGAGCCTGCCGGTGACATCCTGCCCCTTCGACTGGACGGTGCCGTCGCGGGTCGCGAACGCCGCCGCGCGGGGGGTGATCGTGCCCGACCCGCTGCGCGAGCCGCCCCCGATCGACCGCCTCGTGGTGTGCCACGGCGACGCGTGCGCCCCGAACACCCTCATCGGCGACGACGGCCGCTGGAGCGGACACGTCGACCTCGGCCAACTGGGCCTCGGCGACCGCTGGGCGGACATCGCCGTCGCCGCGATGAGCACCGGCTGGAACTACGGGCCCGGCTGGGACGGTCCGCTGCTCGAGGCCTACGGTGTCGAGCCCGACGGGGAGCGCCTGGCGTACTACCGCGACCTCTGGAACGCGACCTGACCGCTCAGCGCATCGCGCCGTCGAAGAGCGCCGCCGCCGCCAGGTAGCCGGCGATCACCAGAGCGGTCGAGACCAGGGGTACCCACGTGAGGTCGCGCCCGGTGCGCCAGGCGACGAGGGCGGCCGCCGACGTGACGGCGACGCTCGCGAGGATCGACGCGCCGAACAGCATGCCCGCGGCATCCGCTGCCATCCCATCGCAGCCGGGCGTGCAGGCGCCGCCGGCGAAGACGGTGTGAAAGAACCACAGCGCCCCGGTGACCACGACGGCGACCACCTGCAGGACGGCGACGGCGAGAACGGCCCCGGCACCGCTCCACCGCAGGCGCCGAGGGACGGTCGTCGTCATGTCGCGGACGCTAGCAGGAGGATGCCCACGAGGGCCAGGATGGATCCGTGGCCGAGCACCCGCTGATGTTCCGCGAGGGCGACCCGTTGCTCGCCTTCGTCCGGCGTCACGCCCTCGCCCTCCCCGAGGCGAGGGAGAAGGTCAGTCACGGCCGGCCGGCGTTCTTCACCACGAAAGTCTTCGCCTACTTCGGCGGCTCGGTACGCCGTGGTCCCGGCGTCTTCGAGCGCCATGACGCGGCGGTCATGGTCCTGCCGGATCGAGACGACGAGCCGGCCCTGCGCCAGGACGCGCGGTTCTGGTCGCCGGCCTACCTGGGCCCGTCGGGGTGGCTCGGGATCGATCTCGACGAGACCGATGAGACCGAGCTCGCCGAACTGCTCGACGCCTCGTACCGACGGACCGCGCCGGCACGCCTCGTGCGCCGCCTCGACGGAGTCGAGGACGCATAGGCTCGTCCGGTGAGCGAACGGACGAGCACCGGGTCCCGCATCCTCGAGGTCGCCTGGGACGACCCTCGCGCCGCGGCTCTGCGCGAAGAATTGGATGCCGACCTCGGCGCGCGGTACGACGGGTTCCACGGCGACGAACCCGCCGAGCGCAAGGTGGCGCGCTCCCGGGCGCTCGCCATGCACCCGGAGGAGATCGTCGCGACCCTCATCACGGCGGACGAGGACGGCACCCCGACAGGTCATGTCATCCTGCGCCGCCTCGGCACCGAATGGGAGATCAAGCGCCTCGTCGTCACCGCAGCAGCCCGAGGTCGCGGATTGGCGCGGGCGTTGATGACTGCGGCGCTGGACCGGGCGCGCGGGGGCGGCGCCGATCGGGTCATCCTGCAGACCGGCATCCCGCAGCCGGAGTCCATCGCGCTGTACGAGTCGCTCGGGTTCACCCGCATCCCGGTCTACGAGCCCTACATCGAGACGATGCCGCGCTCGGTGTGCTTCGCCTACCGGTTCTGACCCCCGCGACGGATGCACGACCGGCGGTGCAGGAGTCGAGTCCCGGCCCGCCGCACCGCTCAGTAGCCCCCGCGATCGTGCAGACGTCGCGCCAGACCAACGATCAGGCCGGGCCGGCGATCAGGCCAGGCCGGCGATCAGGCCAGGCCGGCGATCAGGCCAGGCCGGCGATCAGGCCAGGCCGGCGATCAGGACGGGCCAAGGATGAAGTTCCAGGTGCCGGCGGCGACGGCGGCGACCACCGCCACCGCAGCGATGCCCGCGCCGATCGCGATCAGGGCCCACTCGCGGCCCCCGAACGTCGACGTGCGCGCCCAGGTGCGGCGGCCCGGCGCTCCGAAGCCGCGGGCCTCCATCGCCGTCGCGAGCTTCGATCCCCGCCGGATCGACAGCACCAGGAGCGCGAAGGCCATCCCCGCGAACCGCCGCAGGCGCCCCCGATCCGCGACTCCGCGCGCGCGACGGGCAAGCTCCAGCGATCGCCAATCGTCGATGAACAGGCCGATCATCCGCAGGCCGGCGAGCGCTCCCAGCACGAACCGCGCCGGCAGCCGGACGATCTGCGCCAGGCCGTCCGCGAGATCGGTCGGATCGACCGTGATGAACAGGACGACCGACGGCAGAGCGACGGCGAGCACGCGGAGCAGCGTCGCCGCGGCGAGTTCGAGGGAGCCTTCGCTGACGCGGATGAGCAGCCACTCGACGTACACGCGGCCGCCGGCTTCGCCGTACAGCGCGATCGTGACCGCTGTCAGCGGCGCCGCGATCCACACCGGCCAGGTGCGACGCCAGAACTCCGCCCAGCGGAGGCCTGCGAAGGGGATCAGGAGGCACTCGAGGAGGAGCGCCACCGCCGCCGAGACCCAGTCCAGGGTGAACACCAGCGGGATCGCGACGAGACCACTGGCCGCCAGCTTCGCGACCGGGTTGATGCGGGCGACGACGCCGGTCCGAGCCGGACCGTCCAGGAGCGTCACGATCCGACCCCCAGACGCACCTCGCGGGCGTGGAGCGCGCGGACCGCCTCGAGATCGTGGGTGATGACGACGACCGCCGACCCCGCGTCGCGGAGCTCGGCGAGGAGCGCGATCAGCTGGGACCACGTCGTCGCGTCCTGCCCGAAGGTCGGTTCATCCAGCACGAGCACCCGGGGCGCCGTCGCCAGCATCGAGGCGACCGTGAGGCGCCGCTTCTCGCCTCCCGACAGCGTGTAGGGGTTCGCCGCGGCGAGGCGGGTCAGCCGCATCCGTTCCAGCAACCCGTCGACGGTGGCTGCGATCTCCGGCTCCGCGAGCCCGAGCGCCGTTGGGCCGATCATCAGTTCGGCGCGCACCGTCCGCGCGAGGAACTGGTGCTCGGGGTCCTGGAAGACCGTCCCGATGCGTGTCAGGAGCTCTCGGGACGACCAGCGGATCGGATGCGGCCCGATGCCGCCCTGCAGAGCGCTCGTCGCCACGACCTCCCCCGCCGCCGGCGGCAGGAGCCCGGCCAGGGTCAGTCCGAGCGTCGACTTCCCGGCACCGTTCGGCCCGGTCACGGCGAGGACCTCACCCGCCCGCACGTCGAGGTCGATGTCGGTGGCGACGGGATGGCCGGCGACGCGCTGCACCGCGAGGGCGCGCGCGGTCAGCAGCGTCTCGCCCGGTGCGGCGACGGGCGGGGCGGGTGCGACGGGCGGATGCCCCGGCACCCACACCCCTGCCTGCGCGAGAGTCGCACCGAGCGCCCCCAGCACCTGCTCCGGGGTGCCGTCGGCGACCACCCCGGGCGCGTCGGCACCACCGAGCACGATGACCCGGTCCACCAGGGGCAGCCACACGTCCACGCGATGCTCGACCACGACGAGGGTCGCGGGGTGGGCCCGCAGCATCGCCGCGACCGCGTCGCGCACCTCGGCGACCCCGTCCGGGTCGAGGTTCGCGGTCGGCTCGTCGAGCAGCACCAGCCCCGGCCGCATCGCGACCACGCCCGCGAGGGCGAGTCGCTGCTTCTGGCCACCCGAGAGCGCCTTCGTCGGTCGGTCCCGCGGGACGTCGAGACCCACCGCGGCCAGGGCCGCCTCCACCCGCGGCCAGATCTGCTCCCGCGGCACACCCAGGTTCTCGCACCCGAACGCGACGTCGTCACCGACGCGGGCGAGGATCACCTGCGAGTCCGGGTCCTGCAGGACGAGGCCGGCACGCCCGCGCTGCTCGGCGGCGCGGACGCCGTCGAGGAGGATGTCCCCCTCCATCTCCCCCTCGTCGGCTCCGCCGAGGACCCCCGCGAGGCCGTGGAGCAGCGTGGACTTGCCGGCGCCGGACGCGCCGAGCAGCAGGACGCGCTCCCCGGGTGCGATCGTGACGTCGACCCCGCGCACGGCCCAGGCGTTGCGCGACGCGTGGCGCCACCCCCACCCTCGGACCTCGACGCGTGCGGGATGCGTCATGCGTCAGACACGACTGCGCGCTTCGCGTCCGATGGCGAATCGGTCGAGCGCACCGGTGGCGGCGAGTCCGCGAGCCAGGAACCATGAGAGGGCGCCCGCGATGACCGCGCCCGACAGGACGGTGGAGACGAGGTAGACACCCGTGAACGCGGCGTCCGCCCCCGCGTACCAGAGGACGAGGTTGTTGATGCCGCCGGCGAGCGCAGCGCCTGCGCCGGCGAGGATCGCGACCGGAAGGGTGAACCGACGGTACAGGAAGAGGAGCACGATCAGCTCGGCGCCGAGGCCCTGGACGAGTCCCGCCTCGATGGTGAGGAAGCCGCCCCAGCTGTTGCCCACGAGCGCCGACACGACGGCCGCGAGGGTCTCGGTGTACATCGCGGCGCCGGGCTTGCGGATGATCAGGGCACCGAGCACCCCGGCGAACAGCCAGGGTCCGTCCAGGAGCCCCTGCAGGCCGGGCAGCAACGGCTCGAGCAGCGTCTTCGGGCCGAGGTAGCCGATGTTCCAGAGCAGGAAGATGAGGCCGGACGCGACACCGAGCACGGAGGCCACGACGATGTCGATGACCCGCCAGCGGAAGCGGTTCGGCGATGAGGTGGTCCGGGTCTCGGACGTGGACGCGACAGCGTGCATTTCGTTCTCCTCCCTGCGCCGGCATGATCCGGATCAGGTTCGACGGTCGAAGCGTGGATCGCTTCCTCTCAGCCCGGCTCACCGGACTCCCGTGGTTGTGCGTCGAGTATAGCCACAGGCAGACCGCGCTACCGTGGTCCGGTGACCGTGGACGACGCTGATCCCCGTATGCGCCGGCGCCGGCGCGATGCGAAGCCTGCCTCCCCCTCCCCCGACCACACGGCGCTCGGCTGGGTGGATGACGAGGGGCGCCCGGTGAGCGCCGCACAGCCGCGCCCGGCCACCTTCGACCTGCTGCCTCCCCCGCGTCGACGCCGCGGCATCCCCCTGGCGGTCCTCGGTGTCCCGGCCCTCGCCGTGCTCGCGATCGCCACGGCCTACACCACCGCCATGCTGCTCTGGCCGCTGAACAACGTGTCGCCCACGACGACCACGACCGATGCCGCTGCGCTGACCGGCGCGCCGTCCGCGATCGCGTGGCCGGCGGACGGTGAGTCCGCCGTCGGCATCGCCGGATTCGCTCCGGCGGCCTCGTCCACGACGCCCGCGCAGATGGCCAGCACGGCCAAGCTGGTCACGGCGCTCGTGATCCTCGACCAGGCGCCTCTCGCCGCGGGCGAGCAGGGTCCCGCCTACGAGTTCACCTACGCCGATCGTCAGGAGTACTGGCGCTACGTCGCGCAGAACCAGTCCGCCCTCAACGTGCCCGACGACGGGTCCCTGACGGAGTACCAGATGCTCCAGGGGATGCTCATCGCCTCGGCCAGCAACTACGCCGACCGCCTCGCCACCGACGCCTTCGGATCCGTCGAGGACTACGTCACCGCCGCGAACGCCTGGCTCGCCGAGAACGGACTCGACGGGATCACGGTGACGGATGCCTCCGGCTACGACCGTGGCAACGTCGCGACGCCGGCGGCCATGGTCGCGCTGGCGGAGAAGGCCATGGCCGACCCCGTCGTCGCGGAGATCGTCGCGACGGAGTCCGCGGAGCTGCCCGGCGCCGGCGAGTTCGAGAACACGAATGCCCTCCTCGGCACCGACGGTGTCGTGGGCCTGAAGACCGGAAGCTACGCCGGCTCGTACAACCTCGTCGCCGCCCGGACGGTCGATCTGGGCGGCGGCGCCACGACGCTGTTCGCGTCGGTCGCCGAGGCGCCCACCGATGGCGCCCGCGTCGACGAGACCGAGGCCCTGCTCGACGCGGTCGCCCAGGAGGCATCCGTCACCACGACCCTGCCAGCCGGGACCGTCGTCGGAGAGGTCACCACCGCCTGGGGGGCGACCACCACGGTCGTCACCGACGAGGACGCCGCGTTGCACCTGTGGAACGGCGCGACGGCCACGACCGAGGCATCCTTCGACATCGATGCCGACGCCGCGGCCGGAGCGGATGCCGGCACGGTCACACTCTCGGGCCCGGCCGACGAGGTCGACGTGCCGGTGAGTGTGACGACGGCGATCTCCGGCCCCGACCCGTGGTGGCGTCTCACCCACCCGATGGAGCTCGTGGGCGCGAACGGCTGACCCTCAGGCGAAGCGGACCGTCTGCTGCAGCCGCGTCCGCACGTCGAACAGCTCGTTTCCCCCGATGTCGCGGGCGCCGCTGACACCGCGGCGCAGGACGGTCGCGAGCACACTCCGGGCGACGACGGCTACGGGCAGACCCTTCACCTTTCCGAGCTCCTCGACCGCCGTGGCGACGTCGTCGTCGGGCAGCACGACGAGAGCCGCACTGAAGCGCACCTTCGCCGCGCGGCCGAGCGCGCGCGCCGCGAGCACGAGCTGTGCGACCGGCGCCCCCACGACGGCGTCGCCCTCCAGCTCGCCGCGTCGGGTGCGCACCGGGGCACCGAAGTCCTCGGACAGCACAGCGTAGAGTCCGCTCGGCCCGAGCACGATGTGATCGAGCTTCACGTCGGGATCCCTCCGGTCGGCGGCGACGTCGTGCCACACCGTGTACCCCATGCCGAGTTCGGCGACGATGCGTGCCGTCGCCTCCTCGGCGAGCGCGTCGGCCAGCAGCCGGCGGACCTCGTGCGGCGCGCTGCGGACGAGAGCGGGGTCGTAGGGGTCGGCGAGGTCCACACCGCGCCCGGCCCACTCGCGGATGAGATCCAGGTAGCGCTCGCGGCGCCATCCGCCGGGCTGTCCGAACGACCGGGCGCGCGGGCGGGTGTCGGCCTGGCGCGCGTGCGGGCGCCACATCGGGGCCTCCGCATCCGGACCGTACGAGACGGTCTGCCCGAAGCCGTGCCCGCGGTCGTACGCGGCGCGCGCGCCCGCGGTCCCGACCAGTTCCCAGGCACGCTGCACCTGCACGAACTGCGCCGCGTCGCCACCGGTGTCGGGGTGCGTCTGACGCAGACGCAGGCGATACGCCTTGCGGAGGTCGTCCTCGCTCGCGTCCGCGGCCACGCCGAGGACCTCGTAGGCGGAGGCCGAAAGAGGACTGTCGAACACGTCAGCTCCAGAGGGGGACGCTCGGACGGAACGCGAGCGCCCTGTCGGCGGTGTCGGCCGGCACCTCCTCGAGGCGAGCGGGCCGCCACCGCGGCATGCGGTCCTTGTCGACGAGCTGTGCACGGATGCCCTCGACGAGATCGGGCTGCGTCCGCCCGAACCACTCGACGAGCGCGTACTCCTGCGCCAGCGCGGAGCGCAGGCCCGGCAGGGTCCGCGCCGAACGCACGGCGGCGAGCGTGACGGTGAGTGCGGTCGGTGCCTGGGTCTCGAGCAGGTCCGCGGTGGCCGCGGCATCCGGTTCCGGCCTGTCGCGCAGACGGGCGATGATGCTCGCGACGGTGTCGGCAGCGAACGCGTCGTCGACCCACTCCCGCGACGCCTCGAGGCGCGAGGGCTCGGGGGTCTCGTCGAACAGCATCGCGATCTCGGTGGGTGTGTCGGGGTCGGCCCGGGTCACGAGCGCGTGGCGCACGTCGTCGAGGCGGTCGGCGGGCACGAGATGGTCGGCGAACCCCGCATAGACCGCGTCGGCGGCATCCATCGTCCCGCCGGTGAGCGCGAGGTATTCGCCGACGCGTCCGGGGGCGTGCGCGAGCAGCCACGAACCGCCGACGTCGGGGGTGAACCCGATGCGGGTCTCGGGCATCGCCAGTCGTGATCGTTCGGTGACGATCCGCACCGAGGCGTGACCGGCCAGCCCGATACCGCCGCCCATCGTGACGCCGTCCGCGAAAGCGACAATCTGCTTCGGGTACTCCGCGATCCTCGCGTTCAGCGCGTACTCGTCGCGGAAGAAGCCCATCGCAGCCTCGGCGTCGCCGGCGAGGATCTGCTCCCGCAGCGTCCGCACGTCGCCACCCGCGCAGAACCCACGGTCGCCGGCGCCGTCGAGCAGGACGAGACGGATGTCGGGGTGATGCTCCCACGCGTCGAGCGCCTCGGCGATGCCCTGGATCATGCCGTGGTCGACGGCGTTGATCGCCTCGGGCCGGTCGAGCGTGATGCGTCCGACGCTCCCCTCCGCGCGGACGAGCAGACGGGATGCCGCGGGTTCACTCACCCGGGCAACGTTACCGGCCCGATCCTCGGCGCGAGCCGTGCGGGATCAGGCCCGGGCAGGGCGCGGAGCCCGACGGCGCGGCGCCCGCGCGGGCGCGGCCGTCTCGACATCCGGCCGCTGCACGGGGATCTCGGTCGTCACGAGCTCGACGACGTCGACCGGCTCGTCGTCCGCCTCGAGACGCAGCGCCTGGACAAGGGCCAGTCCGTGACGCGTCGTGATGACGAGCCGCTGGAACTCGGGGTCGCCCTCGAGGTCGATCACGACCGACGGACGACGTCGCCGGATGAGGACGAAATCGTCGCCGCCGGCAGAGCGCCACCGCCCCATGGCCACCGCCCGTGGGATGACGGTCCCGGGGGTCGGGACACCCCGCAGCCACGTCCACGGGTCGTCGACGAGCTGCACCTTCGCGATGTGCGTCCGCTCGACGCGGACGGCCTCCTTGCGGAACGACAGCGCACGCTCGGTGGCCGAGAGAGCGACCTCCAGTCGCGACGAGTCGAGCAGCAGCGTCACCATGGAATCAGTCTGCCAAACAGGTCCGGTGAGACGGATGCCGCCTGGGCAACGATCCGATCTCGACCACGGACATCACCCCTGGATGCGGGGAAAAGAACCGGTCGGAGGGGCGAACTCGTCGATCGCGTGCGGTAGCGGGAACTGGGCCACCGCGGCGATCAGCCCCGCGACGGTCTGCTCCTTCGCGATGACGCTGACACCGAGCCCCGCACGACGGGCATCCTTGGCCGTGCGCGGGCCGATGGCGGCGATGACGGTGCCGGACGGGATGTCGGGGAACTGCTCGTGGACCTGCTCGGCGACCGACCCGCTGGTGACGAGGATCGCGTTGATGCGTCCCGAGCGGACGTCGGTGGCCACCTTCTCGGTCACGGGCACGCCGACGGTGCGGTAGGCGACCACGCTGCGGACATCGTGCCCCGCCTCGACCAGCAGCCGCGTCAGTACCGGCTTGGCGAGTTCGCTGCGGAGGGTGAGCACGCGCATCGGTTGCGGCTCGAGTGCGATGAGCTGCGCGGCCATGCCGGCGGCGGAGTTGTCGTCGTCGGGGACGAGATCGACGCGGTAGCCGACCGCCCCCAGGGCTGCGGCGGTCGTCTCACCGACGGCGGCGACGCGTGTGGTGTGCGGGATGACGGCGCGGTACGCGTGCAGGACGTCGACGGTCGTCGAACTGGTGAGGGTCACCCAGTCGAATTCGCCGGCCGCCAGGTCCCGCAGCGCCGACTCGAGGTCAGTGGGGTCTTCGG
This sequence comes from Microbacterium sp. NPDC077663, assembly GCF_044542795.1. Classification (NCBI taxonomy): domain Bacteria; kingdom Bacillati; phylum Actinomycetota; class Actinomycetes; order Micrococcales; family Microbacteriaceae; genus Microbacterium; species Microbacterium sp. NPDC077663. The sequence continues at coordinate 275,670 of NZ_JBITVE010000002.1, forward strand.
ACGGTGCGAAATTGATGAGCGGTGCGATGACCGGCGTCGCCCCCTGTGCGCGCAAGGCGGCAGCGACGCTGTCTCCCCACGGACCACCGCGAGGCACGAGCACCCGCCACCCCTTGAGGGGTTTCGGTGCTGCCGCAGCAGGTGTGTTCATGGTTCGACTCTCGTATAGGCGGTGGCCGCCCCAGAGCGAGACGGCCGACGCTCAGCGGAACGATGCACGACGTGCGACGTTCGGGACCCTGTCGTCGGCAGCATCTGCGCCATCGCCGCTGCCTGTTCCGAGCATACCCCGGGTCGTCAGCGGCGATGCGGAGACGGAATCCCGTCGCCGCGGTCAGCGGGTGTACAGCCGGACGGCACCCCAGACGACGAGCCCGATCGCGGCGGCGGCGCCGACGGCGGCGATCACGGCGCCCGTCGGGTTGCGGTCCGCGAACTCGCGAGCCGAGACCTGCGCCCGGCGGGTGGCCCGCGCGGCACGCTTGGGGACGTTCGCCTTCTCTTCGATCGCGGCGAGCGCCGCCTTCAACTCCGCGCGTGCCCGCTCGACGGGATCCGAGATGCCGAGGGGGACGGCGGTACGGGGGAGATCAGAACTCATCGGCCACTTCCTTCACGATTCGGGCGTCGGTCGACAGGGCCTTCGCTGGGTTCTCACGGTTCTTCATCCGCTTGATGCGCAGCATGCCCAGCAGAGCGAAGACGACGACGAGCAGCAGACCGAGCACGACAAGGATGAGGGCTGCCAGCCACGGCGCCATCCACGAGGACAGGCCGATGACGGTGAACGCGCCGATCGCGGGCAGCGTCCAGAAAAGCACGAACAGGGCCAGGACGAACCAGATGCCGACGACGCCGGCATCCTTTCCGGTCCGGGTCGCCCACGCCTTGGCAGCGTTGATCTCCGCGACGATGAGGTTCTTGACGAGCTCGGGGAGCTCGCCCACCAGACCGAGGAGGCTGTCGTCACCCCGATCGCGGAATCCGCGGGGCGTGCTCATGAGGCGGACGAGCTCTTCTTGGTGGAGGTCGAACGCTTCGTGGTGCCCGACCCGGTCGAGCGCTTCGACGTTCCCGAGCCCGACACGGCGTCGGCGGTCGTCTCGGCGGCATCCTTCACGTCGTCGGCGGCGTCCTTCGAGGCGTCGAGGGCGGCGTCGAGCTTGTCGCCGGGGGTGCCCTTCGTGGTCGCGGCGCGGGTGATCTTCACCGCGCTGCTCCACAGGACGCTCGGCAGGGCGAAGGCCGCCGACTTGCCGAACTCGCCGACCTTGTCGACCTGCTTCTGCACGGCCGGGGTGTTGTAAACCCGGAGGTAGGCGTCTTTGATCTGCTCGTAGCGCTGGCGGCCCGCGCGGGCCCCGAGGACGTAGCCGGCGGTGAGTCCGACGACGATTCCGATCTTGCCCTTCATGGCGATTCCTCACGTTCGTAGCGATGTGATGCCGAGAACCCAGAGTAACGGCGCATTCCATTCGCGGCATCCACCCTTGACAGCCGGGTCAGGTCGATGCAGCGCGACCGTCGGCGTACCAGAGGAGGCCCGATCTGATGCGCTCCGCCTCGTCTTTCGCGTCGGCCACGACCCGAGTGATCCCCGTCCCGTCGATCCACGCGCCCACGACCCCGAGTCGCTCGTCGCGGCGAGCGACTCGGCGGACCTCGTCCCGCTCGGGCGACAGCGCCGAGGAGGGCAGTGACCGGGGCCAGCGAGCACGATGCGTCCCCCGCACAGTGCCGAGATCGACGCCGAGAAGCTGCGCGGCGGCCGCGGTCGACACCGCGATCGCGTCACCGTCGGCGAGATCAGTCGCCGGCGTCGTGACCCGCACGACGTGCGGCTCCCGCTCGCCGCGCGGCCAGGTCGCCGTCGCGTGGACGACCGCGATCGCGGCGGCGGTGCCGGGCGCCGCGTAGACGGCGTGACCGCGCGGTCGGGCATCGAGAGCGGGCGCGTCGAGAGCCAGGGTGACGACGTCGACGTCATCGGGCGAGAGCGCGGTCCCGTCGAGACCGGGAAGGTGCGGCGCGAGCAGTCGACGTGCGGCTCGCTCCGGCGTGGCGACGATGACCGCGTCGACCTGCACACCGTCACCGGCGGCGGTGGTCAGCGTCCACTCCTTCGCTGCGCGCGAGATGCCCGTCACCTCCGTCGCGGTGCGGACGTCCACCTCGAGGTCGGCGAGGCGCTGCGCGAGCGCGTCGACGAACACGGACATGCCTCCGGCCACGGTCGCCCGAGTCGGACCGGCATCCGCACCCGGCAACTGCTGCGCGACCGCGCCGGACAACGACCCGGTCCGGGTCAGGGCGGCGTTCAGCCCTCGGGCGGCGCGGTCGACGTCGACCTGCTCGGGCGGAACACCGTGGATGCCGAAGGTGAGCGGCGCGACCATCCGCTCGAGCACCCGCGAGCCCATCCGGCTCTCGACCAGGGCGGCGAGGTTGCGCTCCGCGCCGATCGTGAGCGGCGGGCGCAGCCGGTCGACATAGGCGCGCCACGCGCCGGACCAGCCGATGATGCGCCGCACCCTCGTGTCGAAGGGGTTGGCGGGGATGCCGAGGATCGAGGCATCCGGCAGCGGCGCCACCCCGTGGACGCCCGCCACCCAGGTCTCGGCCTCGCGGGCCGTGACGATCGCGTCGCGCAGTCCGAGCTCGTCGAAGAGGTCGCTCAGAGCGCCCGGCGCCACCCGGAACCCGTCGGCGGCGACGTCGACGCGGCGACCGCCCAGTTCGGCGGAGGCGACGATCCCGCCCAGCTGTTCCGCCGCCTCGAAAAGGGTCACGCGGATGCCGAGCTTCGCGCACTCGAGCGCGGCGACGAGACCGGCGACGCCCCCGCCGACCACGGCGACGCGCGCGCGGCGCGCCTGGGAGACGAGATCGGGTGCGGCCGAGGGATCCATGCCGTCCATCCTCCCCCACCCCGATGCGGCGGAGAGTGCGAACATAGGCCTATGGCCCTCCACATCACCGGCGACGAGGCAGCCGACGCGCTCCTCACCGACGAACCCCTCGCCCTCCTCATCGGGATGCTGCTGGATCAGCAGATCGCCATGGAGACCGCCTTCGCCGGGCCCCTGAAGATCCGGGAGCGCACCGGTGGACTCGATGCCGCGGGCATCGCCGCCGCCGACCCGGAGGAGTTCGCGGCCGCGTTCGGTCAGACCCCCGCCGTGCACCGGTTCCCCGGGTCGATGGCGGGCCGGGTGCAGGCGTTGTGCCAGACGCTCGTCGACGAGTGGGGCGGTGACGCCTCGGCGCTGTGGACCGAGGGCGATCCCGACGGCGCGACGGTGCTGAAGCGCCTCAAGGCCCTGCCGGGGTTCGGCGATCAGAAGGCGCGGATCTTCCTCGCCCTCCTCGGCAAGCAGTACGGCTTCACGGGAGCCGGATGGCGCGAGGCCGCCGGCGCGTACGGCGAAGAGGGCTCGTTCCGCTCGGTCGCCGACATCGTCTCTCCCGAGTCGCTCGCAAAGGTCCGCGAGCACAAGCGCGCCGCGAAGGCGGCGGCGAAGGCCGCGAAGGGCTGACCCGACGCAGTCGGTCGCCCGCATCACCGCGCTGGTGTGACGAGGCTTTCAGGGACGGACGTCGTCGCGAGCGCTGCCCGCGAGCGACGTTTCGCGTCCCCGGAACGCGGGTCAGCGCCTGCGCGTGGGTCAGGCGCCGCGCAGGCGCGGAGCGAGGTACGCGTGCAGGTCGGCGAGCGCGATCCGCTCCTGCGCCATCGAGTCGCGGTCGCGGACGGTCACGGCGTCGTCGTCCAGCGAGTCGAAGTCGACCGTGACGCAGAACGGCGTGCCGATCTCGTCCTGGCGACGGTACCGGCGACCGATCGCACCGGCGTCGTCGAAGTCGACGTTCCAGCCCTCCGCCCGCAGGTCGTCGGCCACCTTCCGGGCCAGCGGCGACAGCCGCTCGTTGCGGCTCAGCGGCAGCACGGCCACCTTGACCGGGGCCAGGCGCGGGTCGAGGCCGAGCACGGTGCGGGTGTCGGTCCCGCCCTTGGCGTTCGGCACCTCCTCCTCGCGGTAGGCGTCGACGAGGAAGGCCATCATCGCGCGCGTCAGACCGAAGGACGGCTCGATCACGTAGGGCACGTAGGTCTCGCCCGAGGCCTGATCGAAGTACGTGAGCTTCTGCCCCGACGCCTCGATGTGGCTCGAGAGGTCGTAGTCGGTGCGGTTGGCGACGCCCATGAGCTCGCCCCACTCCTTGCCGGCGAAGCCGAAGCGGTATTCGACGTCGATCGTGCCGGCGGAGTAGTGCGCGCGGTCCTCTTCGGGCACGTCGAACTGCCGCATGTTCTCGGGGTCGATGCCGAGGTCGATGAACCAGTCCCAGCACGCCTTCACCCAGTGGTCGAACCACTCCTCGGCTTCGGCGGGCGGGGTGAAGAACTCGATCTCCATCTGCTCGAACTCGCGCGTGCGGAAGATGAAGTTGCCGGGGGTGATCTCGTTGCGGAACGCCTTGCCGACCTGGCCGATGCCGAACGGCGGCTTCTTGCGGCTCGCGGTGAGTACGTTCGAGAAGTTCACGAAGATGCCCTGCGCCGTCTCGGGACGCAGGAAGTACAAGCCGCTCTCGTCGTCGACGACGCCGAGGTAGGTCTTGACGAGACCTGAGAACGACTTGGGCTCGGTGTACTGCCCCTTCGTGCCGCAGTTGGGGCAGGGCACGTCGCCCAGCCCGTTCTCGGCCTTGCGCCCCTTACGCGCCTCGAAGTCCTCGATCAAGGTGTCCTCGCGGAAGCGCTTGTGGCACTGCAGGCACTCCACCAGCGGGTCCGTGAACGTCGCGACGTGACCGGAGGCCTCCCACACCCGCTTGGGCAGGATGATCGACGAGTCGAGCCCGACCATGTCGCCGCGACCGCGGACGAAGGTCTGCCACCACTGCTGACGGATGTTCTCCTTCAGCTCGGTGCCGAGGGGGCCGTAGTCCCACGCCGACCGCGACCCGCCGTAGATCTCGCCGGCCTGGAAGACGAACCCGCGGTGACGGGCGAGGGCGATGACTTTGTCGAGACGGGACTGCTCGGCCACGGTGGCTCCAATGGTCGTTGTGAGGGGGTGCGCGAGAGCGCGGAGGCCGCGACACGCGGCATCCTCCAGTCTATCCGCGCCCGTTCCGGCCGACGACGGGGTCAGGAGACGAAGCGGATGCTGAGGGGCGGCGTGTACCACTGCCCCTGGCTGGCCTTCACGGCGGCCACGATCTCGATCACCAGGGCGAAGATGCCCGCCACGAGCAGCAGGAGGAAGCCGATTCCGATGAACGCCAGCGGGATGGAGACGAGGGCGACGATGAGGATCGTCAGCTGGAAGTTGAGGGCCCCGGCGCTGTGAGCACGGATGAACGGACCCCGGTCGCGCATCACCAGGTACACGACGAGCGGTCCGAGGAAGGCGAACAGGATGCCGCTGACATGGGTCAACGACGCCCACGTCTTCTCGTCCTCGGGACGCATCGGAGGTGCGTACGGGGAGGGCGGGACGGGCGGCTGCGGCGGCGGGGTCGTCATGGCGTCAGCGTAGGGGCAGGCCTTCTGCCTCCGCGAACCTCGTCACGCGGATGGAGTAACCGATACGTTCGTGGTGGGCACCTTCTCGGTGCCGCGCCAAGACATCGAGACTCAGGGGGAACTCACGCATGGACGCACTCATCGCCGGAGGGGCGGTCGTGATCGGCGGCATCGTCGTCGTCGCCGTCATCGTCTTCATCATCATCTTCATGGTGGTCCTGCGCGCCTGGTACAAGGTCGCCAAGGCCGACCAGGCGCTCGTCATCGTCGGACGCAACCAGAAGAACGCCTCGGGCGACTCCTCGCGGATCTCCGTCATCACCGGCGGCGGTGCTCTCGTCAACCCGCTCACCCAGCGCGCCGAGATGATCTCGCTGCGTGCCCGCCAGATCAAGATGGAGCCCACCGCGCAGTCGTCCACCGGTGTCACGGTCAACGTGAGCGGTGTGGCGCTCGTGAAGATCGGATCCGACCCGGAACTCGTCCGCCGCGCAGCCGAGCGATTCCTGTCGCAGGACGGCGCGATCGAGCAGTTCACGACCGAGCAGCTCGAAGGCGCGCTCCGCGGCGTCGTGGCGACGCTGACCGTCGAGCAGCTGATGAACGACCGTCAGAAGCTGAGCGACCAGATCGCCGACGGCATCAAGAGCGACCTGCTCTCGCAGGGCCTCATCCTCGACTCGTTCCAGATCCAGGGCGTCACCGACAAGAACGGCTACATCGACGCCCTCGGCGCGACCGAGGTCGAGCGCGTCCGCCGCGAGGCCGAGGTCGCCCGCATCAACGCGGCCCGCGAGGTGAAGGCCCGTCAGATCGCGACGGACGAAGCCAACCTGATCGAGCAGACCGCGTACGACAAGAACTCCGCCGCCGCCGCGGCCGAGGTCGGGCGCGCCCGCGCCGAGGCCGAGCAGGCCGAAGCCCTCGCCCGCGCCGAGCGCGAGCAGGCCGTCCTCCTGCAGCAGGCCGAGAACCGTCAGGCCCAGCTCGACGCAGACGTCAAGAAGGTCGCCGACGCCTCGCTCTACGAGCGCCAGCGCTCCGCCGACGGTGACGCCTACACCCAGGTCAAGGCCGCCGAGGCGCGCGCGCAGATCGCCGCCCAGGAAGCAGAGGCGACGCGCCTGCGCGCCGAGGCCGACGCCGCTGCCGTGCGCCTCGAGGGTGAGGCCCGCGCTGCGGCCCTCACCGCCGAGGCTCTCGCCCTCGCCGAGAACCAGCAGGCGCTGCTCGCCCAGCGGGCGATCGAGGCGCTGGTGCCGCTCATGACCGAGTTCGCGCGCGGGTTCGACAAGGTCGGCTCGATCACCGTCCTCGGCGGCGAGGGCGCGTCGAGCCACATCGCGGGCGAGAGCGCGTCGAGCATGCGTGCCACGTTCGACGCCGTCCAGGCGGCGACCGGCATCGACCTCCGCGGCATCATCCAGGGCCAGGCCACCGGCCGCGGCATCGCCCAGGGCCTGCAGCACGAGCAGGGCCTGCAGCACGAGCAGGACTCCGCCCCGCTGCGTCGCCGGGCGACGGCTGCTGCGGAACCTGCCGCGACGGAGGCGACCGACGCACCGTCACCGGACGCCGTCTGAGACACACCGCACGGAACCGGCCGCCCATCGTCGATGGGTGGCCGGTTCGCGTTCTGCCGCACGCGGGATCCGAAGGGGTAGGACGGGCGCGCAAGACTGTCAACCCCGCGCACGGTCCGCGCGGCGGTCCGTAGCGTCGCAGAATGACCTTCACTCCTCGCCGCGCCATCGTGACCGCTTCCGACTCCGGCATCGGACGTGCCACGGCTCTCGCGCTGGCCGATGCCGGGATGGATGTCGGGGTCACCTGGCACTCCGACGAGGAGGGCGCGAACGAGACGGCCGCCGAGGTGCGACGCCGCGGCCGGAAGGCCGTCGTCGCACAGTTCGACGCCACCGAGCTGGAGGCGGTGCCCGGCATCGTGCGGGCTCTCGCAGAGGAGCTCGGCGGTCTCGACGTCTTCGTCAACAACGCCGGCGGCGGGACGGGCGGACCGTTCCTCGACATGGACGTCGCGGGCTGGCGCACCGTCGTCGGCCTCAACCTCGACGGCGCGTTCGTCGGGATGCACACGGCCGCGAAGCTCATGGCGGAGGCCGGTCAGGAGGGCCGGATCATCGCGGTGACGAGCGTCCATGGTTCGCAGCCGCGGGTCGGCTCGGCGGCCTACGTCGCCTCGAAGCACGGCCTCGAAGGCCTCGTGAAGACGATGGCGCAGGAGCTCGGCGCGAGGGGCATCACGGTCAATTCCGTCGCCCCCGGCGAGATCGCGACACCCATCAACGACATGGAGGGCGAGGATGCGGAGACCACCCACCGCCCCGGCATCCCCATCCCCCGCCCCGGCAAGCCCGAGGAGATCGCCGACGTCATCGCCTTCCTCGCCTCCCCCGCGTCCTCCTACGTGACCGGCGCGACGTGGGTCGTCGACGGCGGGATGCTGCAGATGGGCCCGCAGGCGGGCTCCCACATGGAGTCGGACACCTGGCGCGACGCCGGCTGACGACGACCGACGTCGCCGGCCGGGGATAGCCTGGAGGGATGGCTCCGGACGACAGACGCAGACTCACCCGGATGCCACGACAGGGCGCGATCGTCGCGGTTCTGGCGATCGCGGGGCTCGCGTCGTCGTTCATGTTCACTCTCGTGGTGCCGATCCAGTCGAAGCTGCCCGAGCTGCTGAACGCGAGCCGCGAGGACACCGCCTGGGTCGTGACGGCGACGCTGCTCGCTGCGGCCGTCTTCACCCCGATCGCGGGCCGGCTGGGCGACATGTACGGCAAGCGCCGCATCGTCCTCGTGCTCCTGGGGCTGCTGATCCTCGGGTCGGTGATTGCAGCGCTGTCGCCGGGAATCGGCGGCGTCATCGTCGGGCGCGCCCTGCAGGGAGCCGTGACCGGTGTCGTGCCGCTCGGGATCTCGATCATGCGCGACGTCCTCCACGAGGACCGGGTGGATGCCGCGATCGCCTTCATGTCGGCGACGCTGGGGGTCGGCGGTGCCGTCGGCATGCCCGTGAGCGCGATCATCACCGAGACGAGCGACTGGCACGTCCTGTTCTGGATGGCTGCCGGCCTCGGCGCTGTCGTGTTCGTCCTCGTCGTCCTCGTGGTGCCGCCGAGCGTGCTGCGCACGGCGGGTCGCTTCGACTTCGCCGGCGCGGCAGGGCTCGCCATCGGCCTCACCGGCGTGCTGCTCGCCGTCTCACGCGGCAACGAGTGGGGCTGGACCTCGCCCGCGACCCTCGCGCTCGGCATCGGCGGGCTCGTCGTGCTGCTCGCGTGGGGATGGTTCGAGCTCCGCATCCGCGAACCGCTGCTCGACCTGCGCGTCGCGGCGCGGCCCGCCGTGCTGTTGACCAACCTCGCCTCGGTCGCGATGGGCTTCTCGCTGTTCGGCTCGAACGTGTCGTACCCGCAGATGCTCGAGTTGCCGGCATCCGTCGGCGGGTTCGGACTCACCCTCTTCCAGGCCAGCCTGATCGTCATGCCCGCCGGCCTCGTGATGATGGTGCTCTCGCCGTTCTCGGGGCGCCTCGCCCGGACGATCGGACCGCGGGTGCTGCTGATCATGGGCGCGAGCGCCCTCATCGTCGCGTACGGGTATTCACTGCTGTGGGCGTCGGAGGTGTGGCACATCCTCGTCGCCAACCTCCTCATCGGCGTGGGGATCGGCTTCGGCTACGCCGGGATGCCGATGCTCATCATGCGCTCGGTGCCGCAGAGCGAGACGGGCGCCTCGAACGGGCTCAACGCCCTGTTCCGCTCGCTCGGCACCTCGATCGCCGCGGCGGTCGTGGGTGCGGTGCTCGCCGCACTCTCGACGACGCAGGGCGGCGTCGCGGTGCCGACGCCGGCGGCGTTCCAGGTCTCGTTCGCCCTCGGCCTCGGGGCCGCCGTCATCGCGCTCGGGGTCGCTTTGTTCATCCCGCAGCAACGCGACCCGCACGAGGCGCATCCGTCGCTCCCGCGCTGACGCGGGTCGGGTGTCGCGGCCCGGGCGGCACGCGATGGGCGGGCGTCCCGGGCCGGGCGTCACGCGATGCAATGGATGCCGGGCGACACGCCGCGGCATCCGCTCTCGCGCCGGGGTGTCGCGGCGGATCTGTTGCATCCGTTGACGCGGGGGCGCGGGTCAGCGGCGGCGGGCCCCGGCGAGCAGGGCGGCGACCACCAGGGCGAGGGCGATGAGCACGGCGCCGGCCGAGAGTGCGGTGGCGCCCGTCGGGTGCGCGGCGCCGCCGACGAGGTCGCCGAGCCAGGGACCCGCGGCGATGCCGACGTTGAAGGTGACGACCACTCCGGCGCTGGCGAGCGTGCGGGTGCGGTCGGTCGCGATGCGCATGAGCATCGATTGCTGCAGCGGGAAGTACGCACCGATCGTGAGGCCCCACACCGCGAGCGCGACGTACATGAGCGGGGTGTCGGCCGCGAAGCTCAGGATGCCGAAGGCCACCACCAGGCTCGCGAGGGCGGTGATGAGCGATCCGCGCGGCCACCGATCGGCCAGGGGCCCGGCTGCCACGACACCGACGAGGCCCGCCGCCCCGTAGGCGAACAGCAGCACGGGGACCTGAGCCTCCGGCGCGCCCGCCGAGACCTCGAGCAGGGGACGCACGTAGGTGAAGGTCGCGAACTGCGCGAGCGCGAAGACCAGGGCCGCTGCCGCGAAGAGCACGATCGGCACGAGCGAGGCATCCGTCCCCGTTGGCTGCTCCGCTCGCGGCAGCGCGGGCTCGGGCGTCCGGCGCGGCAGCCGGACCGCGATGGCTGCGGCGAGCGCGAAGGCGACGATCGCGAGGACGCCGAACGACCAGCGCCACGACAGCAGCTGCGCGATGAGGGCGCCGGCCGGCAGACCCGCGAGGGTCGCCACGGTGCCGCCGGCCGTCACGAGCGCGAGTCCGCGCCCGAGGTGCGAGGGAGCGAGCAGCGAGGTCGCGTACACGATGACGATCGCCCAGAAGAGGCCGTGCGCGACTCCGGCCGCGATACGGGTCGCGACGGCGACCTCGTAGGTCGGGGCGAGGGCGGTCGCGGCGTTGGCGACCGCGAAGGCCGCGAGGGCGCCGGCGGCCACGAGACGGCGGTCGAAACGAGCGGTCAGGCGGGCGAGCGGGATGCTCGTGACGATGACCGTCAGTGCCCACACCGAGATGAGCAGTCCCACCCCGAGCGGGTCGGTCTGCAGCCCCTCGACCATCTCGGGCAGCAGACCCGCCGGCAGTGACTCGGCCGTGACGGTCACGAAGACGGCGAGGCTGAGCAGCAGGAGGGCTCCGAGCGGGAACCGCGGCGCAGAGGTCGCCGTGGTGGGGACGGAGGCGGTGGACGTGCTCATGCCTCGAGCGTAGAGTCTCACATCAATGTGAAGGTCAAGCGGCGAGCGGAGACGCGATGAGGATCGGCGAGGTCACGGCGCGCACCGGCATCCCGCAACGGATGCTGCGCTACTACGAGGAGCAGGGACTGCTCGCCTCGGACCGCGCCGGCAACGGCTACCGCGAGTACGACGACGACGCGGTCGAGCGCGCGCAGCGCGTGCGCGGGCTGATCCAGGCGGGGTTGTCCACCCGCATGGTCAAGGTCGTCCTCGACCTCGAGGCGGACTGCCGGATGACGCAGCCGCCCTCGTGCACGCGGGCTCTCGCGGAGGAGCTCGCCGCGGAGCTGCAGGCCCTCGACGATCGGCTCGCCTGCCTGACGAAGAGTCGTGACGCGGTCGCGATGTACCTCGGGCGCTCTGCCCACGCCGACCTCCTGGCGCACTAGCACGTCGCACGATTCGGGACAGCCCCATCGCGGCGTCCCGCGCCGCGCGCGAGGATGGGATCATGTCCTACGCCACCGAACGCCGCTCGAACCCGACCGCCTGGGCCGCCTTCTGGGTCGGTCTGCTCGGTCTCATCCTCATGCCGATCCCGCTGTTCATCGGCTTCTTCCTCGGCGGCGGGCTCTCGATCGTCGCCGCGATCCTCGTCGTGATCGCTCTGCTGAAGGGCCTCGCGCGCAGCGGCAGAGGCATCGCCCCCGTCGTCTTCGCGGCGATCTTCGTGCTGCTGACCTGGGGCGGGATCTCCATCGGCGGCGGCACCGTCTGGTGACGCCCGCCTGAGCGCGCTCAGCGCCGCAGCGTCTCGCGCGCGACGGTGAACCGCTCCAGCAGCGCCTCGTCGACCTCGACCCCGAGCCCCGGCCCGGTCGGGACGCGGACGTGCCCGTCCTCGAGGACGGCGGGCTCGGTCACGATGTCGTCGCGGTAGAACCGGGCGGATGCCGAGACGTCGCCCGGCAGCGTGAACGCGGGGTGCGCGGCGAGCGCCGCATTCGCCGCGCGTCCGATGCCGGTCTCGAGCATGCCGCCGCACCACACCGGGATTCCCGCCGCCTCGCAGAGGTCGGCGATGCGCAGCGCCTCGAGGTAGCCGCCCACCCGACCGGCCTTGACGTTGATGACCGTCGTCGCGCCGAGGGCCAGCGCGTCGCGCGCGGCCTTGGCCGAGGTGATTGACTCGTCGAGGCAGATCGGGGTCTTGAGGTGCTGAGCGAGCGCAGCATGGTCGACGATGTCGTCCTCCTGCAGCGGCTGCTCGATGAGCAGGAGCCCGAAGCGGTCGAGCTGCGCGAGCAGGTCAGCGTCGGCGAGCGTGTAGGCGGAGTTCGCGTCGACCTGCAGGGGGACGTCCGGGAACGCGAAGCGCACGGCATCCGTCTCGGCGATGTCGCGACCGGGCTTGATCTTGATCTTGATCCGCACGTACCCCTCGTCGACGTAGCCGCGGACGGTCTCGACCAGCGCGGCGGGGTCGGATTGGATGCCGACGCTCACCCCCGACGGAATGGTCGCCGCCGTCGCACCGAGGTACGACGCGAACGAGCGCCCCTCGGCCCGCAGCGCCGCGTCGAGGATCGCGAGTTCGAGCCCCGCCTTCGCCATGCGATGGCCGACGAACGGCTCGAGCGTCGGGGCGACCTCCTCGGGAGCGAGGTCGCGGCGGTCGAGCAGGGCGGGAACGAGCCAGCGCGTCGCGACGTCCCACGCGCCGTGCGTGTACTCGCTCGAATAGAGCGGCGCGTTCTGCGTGACGATCTCGCCCCACCCCTCGCCCGCCTCGGTGCGCGCGCGGACGACGATGACCTCGCGAACGGTCTCGGTCCCGAAGGACGTGGTGAACGGGGCGACGAGCGGCAGGTGCAGCACCCGCAGCTCGATCTCGTCGAGGCGGACGGATGCGGCGGACTGGGCGAGCGGCATGGGGTCAGGCTACGCGGGGGACGAAGAGGTAGCCCTCGCCGGTGCGGAACCCGCCGACCACGAGCCCCGCGTCGAGCTGCGCCCGGAACGCGGCGCGCACCTCGTGACGTGCGCGCGCAGCGCCATCCGGATCCGTTCGACGGAGGCCTTCGATGTCGGTCGGGATCGCGACGGTGGCGACGACCTCCTCGGGCGCGGGCGTCGGCACGGGCGAGGCGAGGTGCCACGCGACGTGCAACCGGTCGCTCTCGTCGCCGCGGTTGATCGCGTCGCCCATGTCGCCGTAGTGGTCGACGAGGTAGTCGGTGACCCGGGCACCGAGGACCTCGAGGTTGAAGTGGGCGTTGCGGGCGATGAGCGGGTCGAACGTCCAGGTGATGGTGCCCACGTCGCGGATGAATGCCCACTCCCGCTGGTGCGCCTTCAGCGCGCGTCCGATGCCCTGCGCCTGCGCGTCGGGGAGCACACCCGTCACGTGGGAGTGCATGCTGCGGGATGCCGGGGGGCCGAAGAACGCCGCCGAGGCGCCGACCATGCGGTCACCGTCATAGACCCCGACGACGTAGTTGCCGGAGTGTTCGAGCGCGCGCAGGAGGTTGGGCGGCATCCCACCGTCCGGCGAGCCCCAGACCGCCTCGAACACGGCGCTCGCGGCGACCATGTCGTGGATCGTGTGCAGTTCGCGGATGTCGAGCCCGTCAGCCATGCCGCCACGCTACGCCCGTCAGCGGCGCCAGCGCTCGAACGTCGGCCGCAGCCGCTCGACGGCGCCGAGGACGAACTGCGGATGCCGGCGGTACCACTCGAGATGCGCCTCGCGGACCTCGGCGGGGTCGACCGAGCGCCCGTCGACCGACCAGGAAGGGTCGGGGTCGTCGTCCAGCCCCCACGCATCGATCACCCAGTCCTCCCGCGGCGCATGGACCGAGTTCAGGAGCGGTCGCCCCGGATCGATCGGCTCGCCGTCGCGCCCCAGCGCGCGGAGCACCCGGGCGCCGATGGCGAGGATCACCTCGTTGCCCGGATGGTTCACGGTGCGTACGAGCTCGAAATGCGGCCGGGCGAACACGTCCGAGACGCCGACGTCGAGCGGCTCCTCCCGGCGCCGCAGTTCCGCGAGCGACGCGGCGGCCTCCGCCTGCACCGCGTCGCGGTCCAGCCGTGTGCGTACTGGGGCACCGGCGGCCTCGGCGAGCGTGCGGACGTCGTGGTAGGCGACGATCGGCGGCGTCTCCTCGACCCCGGGCACGTGAAGGGCCGCCTGGAACGGGTACAGGCCGGCGTAGCGGACGACGGGGAAGGTGACCGTCCGACCCGAGGGGGGAAGGGATGCCGCGAGCTGGCGCGTCCCGAGCGGGAGGTCGTGGTAGTCGTCCTTCACCGGCTGAGCGATGAGAATCGAGGCGCCGGAGACGAGTTCGTGCAGGCGGGCGGCGCCGGCGGCATCCAATTCGAACACCGGCGGGACGCGCACGAGCCTCAGCTCGTCGGAATTGAGGACGAGCCGCACCGACTCGGCCTGGCAGTTGCCGACCACGACGCCGTACTCGCCGTTCGGCGGCGCAGCCCAGGAGCCCGCCTCGTGGCCTTCATGCGATGGTGTCGTCGTCATCGGACGAGCGTGGCACCTCGAGCCCGCCATGGCCACGGGGTTGCGGCGACGGCGGACGGACCGCGCGTCTCGCGGTCGGCGGCATCCGCCGTCACAGGGCAGAATCGAGGGATGACGTCGCCCGCCCCGCAGTTCCACGCCGACCACGCCTGCCTCATCGTGCACGGCAAGGACACCCCGGGGATCATCGCGGCCGTCTCTGCGATGATCACGCGGATCGGCGGCAACATCGTGCAGTTCGACCAGTACTCCGACGACCCGCGTGGCGGCGCCTACTTCCAGCGCGTCGTGTTCCACCGGCCGGGATTCGGGGCCCAGCGGCCCGCGATCGAGAGCGAGATTGCCGAGACCCTCGCCCCGTTCGAGCTGGAGTGGTCGCTGACGGATCAGTCGGTGCCCAAGCGCATGGCGATCCTGGCCTCGAAGCAGGATCACTGCCTGCTCGATCTGCTGTGGCGCAACCGTCGCGGCGAGCTGCCCACCAGCATCCCGATGGTCATCTCGAACCACACGTCGTCGGCGGAGGACGTCCGCTCGTTCGGGGTTCCCTTCTTCCACGTGCCGTCGACGCCCGGCCCCGACAAGTCGGAGTCCGAGGCGAAGATCCTCGAGCTGCTGAAGGGCAACGTCGACTTCGTCGTGCTCGCCCGGTACATGCAGATCCTGTCGCCGGAGTTCCTCGACGAGCTCGGGGTGCCGGTCATCAACATCCACCACTCGTTCCTGCCGGCCTTCATCGGCGCCGAGCCCTATCGCAAGGCGAAGGAGCGCGGCGTCAAGCTCATCGGTGCGACGAGCCACTACGTCACCGGTGACCTCGACGAGGGTCCGATCATCGAGCAGGACACGATCCGCGTCACGCACGCCGACACGACCGCCGAGCTCGTCCGCCGCGGCGCCGACGTCGAGCGCCAGGTGCTGTCTCGCGCGGTCCGCTGGCACGCTGAGGACCGGATCATCCGCCACGGGAACCACACGATCGTCTTCTGACGCGCGCGGCCGCGTTCCGGGGACGCGAGTCGTCGCCTGCGCGGGGCGGGTGCGACACGTCGGTTCCCCGGAACACCGGGCGTCACAGCATCCCGGTCAGCACCCCACCGTCCGCCCGGAGCGCCGCGCCGTTGATCGCCGACGCACGAGGGCTCGCCAGGAACGCGACGAGCGCTGCGATCTCGTCCGGTCGGATGAATCGCTGCAGCAGCGTGGTCGTGTTCTGACCGATGACGGATGCCGCGACAGCATCCGCCGGCACGCCTTGGGCCGCCGCGATCGACCCGACGACCGATGCGACGCCGTCCGAGTAGGTCGGGCCGCCGAGCACGGTGTTGACGGTGACCTCCGTGCCGCGCGTGAGCTTCGCGAGGCCGTTGCCGAGCGCGATCGTCGCGGCCTTCGAGACGCCGTACGGGATCATGTCGGCCGGGACGTTCACCCCCGACTCGCTCGCGATGAACAGGATGCGGCCCCACCCCCGCTCCCGCATGCCGGGCAGGACGCGGCGTGACAGCCGGGCTCCCGCCAAGAGGTTCACGTCCAGGTATCGCTGCCACTCGGCGTCATCCGTGTCGGCGAAGTCGCTCAACCCGAACGCGCCGGCGTTGTTGACGAGGATGTCGATCTCCGGGAGATCCGGGAGCGCGGTCGGGTCGGTGACATCGCCGGGGGCGACCTCGATGTCGGCCCCGGGGACGAGCGTGCGCAGTCGGTCGGCTGCGGCACGGGTCCGGTCGGTATGCCGTCCGTTGAGGATCACGGTCGCCCGTTCGGCCGCGAGGGCCTCGGCGATCGCGAACCCGATGCCCTGAGTCGAGCCGGTGACGAACGCGCGCTTGTCGCGCAGCTGAAGATCCATGGGTGCCCTTCACTTGACTGAGCAAGTGACGGTATCCCGAATGACTTGACTGAGCAAGTCATCACCTAGGATCGGAGAGTGCCCGAGCCCGACGACTTCTTCCCCGACGACCTCGAGACCTGGTCGAAACTGGCGACGCTGCTCGAGTGGCTTCCGGCGGCGCTCGACGCCCAGTTGCAGCGGGATGCCGGGCTCACCCACTTCGAGTACGGCATCCTCTACGCGCTCTCCCGCGCCGACGACGGCCGCCTGCGGATGAGCACCCTCGCCGGGTACGCGCACAGCTCGCTGTCGCGCCTGTCACGCGCGGCGACCCGCCTGGAATCTCGCGGCTACCTGCGCCGTGAGACCGACCCCGCGGACGGTCGCTACACCCTCGCGATCCTCACCGGGGCCGGGGCCGAAGCCCGCCGTGCGGCGGGCCCCGGCCATGTCGACCTGGTGCGCAGGGTCGTGCTCGACCGGCTCACGCCCGCGCAGCAGAAGCAGCTCGGAGCGATCACCGTCCGCATCCTGACGGGCCTCGGCGACGAGCCGGGCTGGAGACCCGCCAAGGCCTGATCGGCCGGACTTAGGCGACCGGCTGCTGCAGGTCCACGATCCACCGTGCGCCCGGACCGTCGTAGGGAGTCTGCTCGTAGATCTCCCGCGAAGGGCCGTCAGGCCGCAGACCTCGACGCTCGATCTCGCCCACGAGCCCCTGCCAGGCTGACTGGATCCCGGAGAGGTCCGGTGCTTGGAGCCGCGTCGAGACGGCCCGCGGATGCGGCGGCACCACCGCTGCCTCGAGCCCGTCAGGCACCGGCGCGTCGCCGATCTGCTCGGCGGCCGCAGCGATCATGCCGTCGTCGATCGTGGTGTAGACAGCCACCCCCGGACCGACGTGCGACGCTCCCGCGGCGGCGATCAACTCGCCGACCCGCTGGAACATGCCGCCGATCTCCTGCTCGATCTGCGCCATCTCATCGACCTTTGTCGACAGCTGGACGACGCGGAGCTCGGCCAGTGGACCTTCGGTGTATTCGGACATGGGATTCTCCTTCTCGATCGATCGGAGCCTCGCCTCGACCTCGCGCAGCCGCTGCAGGTCCGCATCGATCTGAGCCGCGAGAGCCTCTCGCCGCGTCCGCAGAAGATCGGCCACCTCGCCCGACGACATCCCGTCGTCGAGCATGCGGCCGACCTGCTCCAGCGTGAAGCCGAGGTCCTTCAGTGCGACCAGTCGATTGGCGCGGTCCAGCTGCGACGCGGCGTACGAGCGGTACCCCGAGAAGGGGTCGACCCGCTGCGGGCGCAGCAGACCGAGCTGGTCGTAGTGACGCAGCATCCGCACCGACACACCGGCGAAGCGGGCGAACTCTCCGATACTCAACATGGTGATCCCAGACGACAGTCTGACACCGTGTCAGGGTCAAGCCCCGGTCGCGAACTCCCCGAGCTCGGTGACGGTGGCGGATGCCGCATCCCACCGCCGGAGCCCGCGGGCGGTACCAACGATCGGCTCGCCCAGGAGGGGCAGCGCGCGCTCGAGGTCCGAGACCTTGAGCCGCCGCGCGAGGGTGACGTGCGGCATCCATTCCCCCGGCGCGGTGTGCGGAGCGTCGTCACCGGGGCCGGCGACCTCGTGCACAGCGGCGTGCAGCGCGAGCAACTCCGCCGACGGCACCACCGACCGCGCGAGCACCCGTCGCTCCCCCGCCCCGAACAGCACCACGGCGCCGAGCGTCACGGCGAACGCCGCGGGCAGCGGAACCGATGCCAGCGTCACAGCCTCACGCACGAGCAGCGTCACGTGCGGCGCGTTCGACGGCGACGTGTGCGCGGCGAGGCTCGACAGGCCGGCGTCGGCGAGCGCCTGCCACTCCGCGCGCACGGCGCGCTCGGTCGCGGCATCGAATACGAGCTCGATGCTGACGACCGGCGCGCCGCGCACCACGGTCACCAGATCGTGACGCGCTTGTCCTCGTCGAGCCACAGCTCGTCCGACGGGGTGACGTCGAACGCGGCGTAGAACTCGTCGATGTTGCGGACGATCTGGTTGCAGCGGAACTCGTTGGGCGAGTGCGGGTCGATCGTCAGCAGGCGGATCGTCTCGGCATCCCGCCCCTTCTGCTGCCAGATCTGACCCCAGCTCAGCAGCAGACGCTGGATGCCGGTGAGCCCGTCGATGACGGGACCGTCGGCGTCCGTGGAGCCCGACGCCTTGAGGTGCAGCCGGTACGCCTTGATCGCGATGCCGAGGCCGCCCAGGTCGCCGATGTTCTCGCCGATCGTGAGGGCGCCGTTGACCCTGTGACCCTCCGACAGCCCCTGCGGCACGAGTGCGTTGTACTGCTCGATGAGCGTCGACGTGCGCTCCGTGAAGGCCCCGCGATCCTCGTCGGTCCACCAGTCGTTCAGGGCACCGGTGCCGTCGAAGGCGCTCCCCTGGTCGTCGAAGCCGTGACCGATCTCGTGACCGATGACCGCGCCGATGCCGCCGTAGTTCGCGGCGGCATCGCGGTCCATGTCGAAGAACGGGTGCTGCAGGATCGCCGCGGGGAACACGATCTCGTTCATCAGCGGGTTGTAGTAGGCGTTGACCGTCTGCGGGGTCATGAACCACTCGTCGCGGTCGATCGGAGCGCCGAGCTTCGCGAGCTGCTGATCGTGCTGCCACGCGTTCGAGCGGCGGACGTTGCCGATGAGGTCGGATGCCTCGATCTCGAGGTCCGAGTAGTCCTTCCACTTCACCGGGTAGCCGACTTTCGGCGTGAACGCCTCGAGCTTCTCGAGGGCGCGCTCGCGCGTGGCGGGCGTCATCCACTCGAGCGACGAGATCGACTGCCGATACGCCTCGATGAGGTTGTCGACGAGGACGTCCATCTCCTCCTTCGCGCGCGGCGGGAAGTGACGCTCGACGTAGACCTTGCCGACCGCCTCGCCGAGGGCGGCCTCGACGAGCGAGACACCGCGCTTCCATCGCTCGCGGTTGACCGGGACGCCGGTCATCTCGGTGCCGTAGAAGGCGAAGTTCGCGTCGACGAACGCCTGCGACAGGAAGGGCGCCGACGAGCGGATGACCTGCAGGCGCAGCCACGCCTTCCAGTCCTCGAGCCGGTCTTCGACGAGCAGCGTGCCGAGTCCCTCGAAGAAGCTGGGCTGATTGACGTCGACCTCCTCGATGACGCCCGCCTTGCCGGGGGCGACGGCGTCGCGCCAGGGCGCCAGGTCGACGCCGGTGAGCTGCACCGCGGCATCCCAGCTCATCAGGTTGTAGGTCGCGACGGCGTCGCGGCTGCGGACGTTGTCCCAGTGGTGCGAGGCGATCTCGGTCTCGAGCGCGAGCACCCGGTCGGCCTGCGCCTCGGCGTCGGCGACCCCGGCGAGGCCGAAGACCGTCGCGACGTACGCGCGGAAGGCTGCCCGGGTCTTCTCGAAGTTGTCGAGGCGGTAGTAGCTCTCGTCGGGCAGCGACAGACCGCCCTGCACGAGGAACATCACATACCGCTGCGGGTTGCCCGGATCCGGCTCGATGTACGTGCCGAAGATGCCCGACACGCCCTCGCGTTCGAGCGTCCCGGAGGTCTGCAGCAGGCTCGGGATGCCGGTGACCTGGTCGACGTACGCCAGCTGCGGCGCGATCGCCTCGGCGCCCTTCGCCTCGATCGCGGCGGTGTCCATGAAGCTCGCGTACAGGTCGCCGATCTTGCGGGTCTCGGTGCCGGGCTCGGCATCCGTCGACTCCTCGATGATCGTCTTGACGTCCTTCTCGGCCTGCTCGGCGATGAGGTGGAACGACCCCCAGCGCGCCTTGTCCTCGGGGATCTCGGTGCGCTCCAGCCACGCGCCGTTGACGTGGCGGAACAGGTCGTCCTGCGGCCGGATGTCGGCGCTCAGTTCGTCGAGCTGGATGCCGGAGGGAAGCGTGTTCTCGGTCATGCGTCCACCCTATGGGCGCTCTCCGACCACCGGCTCATTCCCGGGTGGTCGAGCATTCCTCGGGTGCGGGCTCACCCGCGAAGCGCGCGGCGGTCCAGTCGATGAGCTCCTCGAGAAGCGGCGACGGGCGCTCCACCACCGCCGCGTGCTCGTACCCGTCGTAGATCCGGTAGTCGACGACCTGACCGGCCATGCACATCCTCTCGACGTACGCGGTCTGCGTCGTGACCGGGATGACACTGTCGGCGCCGCCATGGGCGATGAGCAGCGGGGCGTTCTGACGCAGCGGAGCCGCGTTGGCCCGCAAATGGATGCCGAGGGGTCCGGTGGCCGGCGGCGTCGAGAACAGGCGCGGGTCGCCGCTCATCCCGAGCGCCGCCGCGACCGACACGACGATCGCCGGGTCGGACAGGCACCGCTCGGACATCTGTCGCAGCACGGTGTCGGCACCGGGCCGGACGTAGTCGTCGTACGAGACGTCGTCGTAGATCGACGAGAACGAGGCGAAGGCGTACGACGCGAAGATGCTGCCTCCGGTCACGCTCGAGATGTTCTGCACGAGCGCGGGCGGGTCACTGGCCGGCGCGAGCGCGGCGACCCCCTGGACGTACAGCTCGGGCGCGTACTCGCGCGCCATCGCGCCGGCCCACAGCGCGGCGCCGCCGCCCTGCGAGTGCCCCCAGATGACCGTGCGGGTGCCGAGGTCGGCATCCTGCAGCTCCCGCGCGGCGCGCACCGCGTCGAGCGACGCCGTCGCGCTCGGCGGGCCGATGAGGTACGGATGCGGGCCCTCGGTGCCCAGGCCGATGTAGTCCGTCGCCACGACCGCCCACCCCTGCCGGATGATCGTCGGCAGGTTGTAGAGCGCCCCCGACCAGAGTCCGCGCGGCTGCAGCGAGGGTGCGCAGTGCTCGGAGTACCCCGTCGTGCCGTGGTTCCAGTCGATGATCGGCCACTGGCCGTCACCCTCCTTCGGCACGACGACGACGCCGCTCGCGACGCGCACCTCGCCATCGACACCCGTCGTCGTGTAGAGGATGCGCCACGCCGTCGCCGACACCGGGATGCCGTTCGTGAACGGCTCGGCGCGGATGAGGCGCCCGGGCTCCCCCGGCATGTCTCGAGGCGCGGCGTAGAAGTCGTCGACGACGGTGGACCCCTCACGGAGTGGCACGGTCACGAGCGCGGTGCTCACGGCGAGGGCGACCGAGACGAGCGCGGTGACCGTCCGGCCCCATCGGCGCAGGCGCTGCGGCTGGTGGCGGCGCTCCCGCTCGGTGTCGCGGCGGCGGCGCACGCGCGTCCACAGGTCGGTGACACCGCTCATGATGAGCCGCGCCCCGAAGACGACCGCGACGACGAGCAGGGTGATGTCGGGCCAGAACAACGCCAGCACACCGAAGATCACGCCCGAGACCGAGAAAGCGGCATCCGCGATGCGCGCATCGACCGTGCGGCCCTTCGCGAAGACGGCGACGACCCCGAGCGCCCCCGCGACCAGCAGCAGGACGCCGACGAGGGTCGCCACGACGCGCACCGTCAGTCCGGGCGTCAGCAGGACGACGAGACCGCCGACGAGCCACGCGCCACCGGTCAGCACGCGCCAGCGCGGCCGGGGGCCCTCCGCGTCGCGACCCGTGAGCTCGGTGACCCCGGTCAGCACCATGCCGCCGCCGATCAGCCACGCGAGCACACCCAGCGCGGTCGTCGGCCGGATGACGATGACCACGCCGAGCACCACGGCCGCCGCTGCGACCACCAGGCGCACCCATTCGGGCAGGCGCAGGTAGAAGCGTCCGAGCGCGAGGCGCTGCCGCAGCCGCATCCGGTCCCTCCTCCGTGCATCGGCGTGGATCTTCCACGTTAACCGCGGGTGCGGGATAGAGCCGGGTGCTCGACAGCGGCCGCATCCGCATGAGATGGCGCCCGCTACAGTGAGCGCCATGGGACGGGCCGGGACGATGCGCGCCGGCGTGCGCGACGTCGCCGCGCGCGCCGGGGTGTCGACGCAGACCGTCTCACGAGTCATCAACGACAGCCCTAACCTGCGACCCGAAACCCGCGCCCGCGTCGAGGCCGCCATGGCCGAGCTCGGCTACCGCGTCAACAACGCCGCCCGGGCCCTCGGCACCTCGACGACCCGGACCGTCGGGGTCGTCGCCTCCGACGCGACCCTGTGGGGGCCCGGCGCCGGCATCGCCGCCCTCGACACGGCGGCTCGTGAGGCGGACCGCTGGTTGGCGACGGCTTACGCGGATGCCGCGGACCCGGCATCCGTCACCGATGCCGCCCAGCGCCTGCTGTCGCAGGGGGTGGATGCGCTCATCGTCGTGGCGGCGCACACCGCGACCCTGCCGGCACTGCGGGAGGTCGCCGGTGACACCCCGCTCGCCGCGCTGCACACTGGCGCAGGCGCCGAGCGCCAGCGGAGGGGCGCCGCGCTCGCGATCGACCACCTCGTCGGGCTCGGACACCGCCGCATCGCGCTGCTGGCGGGGCCTGCGGACTGGCTCGAGGCGACGGCCCGCGACGAGGGCGCCGCCGCAGCGGCGGCGACCGCCGGCATCCGTCCCGCGGCGATCTGGCGGGGGGACTGGAGCGCGGCAGCAGGCGCGGCCGTCGCACACGAGGTGGCTGCGGCCGTCCGAAGTTCAGACGGCCCGACCGCCGTCGCCGCGGCGAACGACCAGATGGCGCTGGGGCTCATCGCGGGTCTCGTCGCCGCAGGGTTGCGCGTGCCCGAGGACGTCTCGGTGACCGGGTTCGACGACAACGCGGATGCCGCCTTCTACACCCCCGCGCTCACGACGGTGCGTGTCGACACGGCGGGCGAGGCGCGTCGCGTCGTCGCCGAGGCGCTCGGGCTGCCGGCGCCGGGCGAGGTCGCCGAGCCGGTGCTCATCGCACGCGCGTCGACGGGCGCGCCGCGCGGCTGAGTCCGGCGGGGTGCGGCGTCTAGCGGCCTACCGTGGCGAAGCCGCGATGTTACCGATAACATCGACGACATGACCGATCTCGATGAGGCGATCGCCGACGTCCGCGCGGACGTCGCCGCCCTGCACGCCGAACTCGTCCGCTACGGCCTCGTCATCTGGACCGGAGGCAACGTCTCGGGCCGCGTTCCCGGCGCGGACCTCTTCGTCATCAAGCCGTCGGGCGTCTCGTACGACGACCTCGCACCCGAGAATATGATCCTCTGCGACCTCGACGGCAACGTCGTGCCCGGCAGTCCGGGCAGCGATCGCGCTCCGTCGAGCGACACCGCCGCGCACGCCTACGTCTACCGGAACATGCCCGAGGTCGGCGGCGTCGTGCACACCCACTCCCCCTACGCCGTGGCGTGGGCCGCGCGCGGCGAGGAGATCCCCTGCGTCATCACGGGCATGGCCGACGAGTTCGGCGGTCCGATCCCCGTCGGACCGTTCGCGATCATCGGCGACGACTCGATCGGCCGGGGCATCGTCGAGACGCTGCGCGGCCACCGCTCCCGCGCCGTGCTCATGCAGAACCACGGCCCGTTCACGATCGGCGTCAGCGCGAAGGATGCCGTCAAGGCCGCCGTCATGTGCGAGGACGCCGCTCGCACGGTGCACTTCGCCCGCCAGGGCGGTGAGCTGATCCCCATCCCGCAGGACAAGATCGACGCCCTCTACAACCGCTACCAGAACGTGTACGGTCAGAGCACGGACGCCCGCCGATGAGCGCCATCGCTTCCGGCCGGACATCGCTGGGCATCGAGCTCGGATCGACCCGCATCAAGGCCTGCCTCGTCGACGCGGAGAACCCGACCACCGTGCTCGCCGTCGGCAGCCACGAGTGGGAGAACGCGCTCGAAGACGGCGTCTGGACCTACGCCGAGGACGCCATCTGGTCGGGGCTGCAGGCGGCCTACGCCGACCTCGTCGCCGACGTCCGTCGCCAGGGCGCAGAGCTTACCGAGCTCGCCGGCATCGGCGTCTCGGCGATGATGCACGGCTACCTCGCCTTCGACGAGGGCGGCAACCTCCTCGTTCCGTTCCGCACTTGGCGCAACACCTCCACGGGGGCCGCCGCGGCCGAGCTGACCGAGCTGCTCGGCGTCAACATCCCGCTGCGCTGGTCGATCGCCCATCTGCACCAGGCGATCCTCGACGACGAGGCGCACCTCGCCTCGCTGGCGAAGATCAACACCCTCGCCGGGTGGGTGCATGAGAAGCTCACCGGACGTTTCGCGCTGGGCGTCGGCGACGCGTCGGGCATGTTCCCCGTCGGCTCGGACGGCCAGTACGACCGCGAGCGCGTGGCCGCGTACGACGCGCACGCCACGGGATTCCTCGCGGGCCGCAGCCTCACGGACCTGCTGCCCGAGGTGCTCCCCGCGGGAGCGGACGCCGGGACCCTCAGCGCCGAGGGCGCCGCCCTCCTCGACCCCACCGGAACGCTCCGGCCGGGTGCCGTGGCGGCC
The DNA here is from genome assembly GCF_044542795.1 of Microbacterium sp. NPDC077663. NCBI lineage: Bacteria > Bacillati > Actinomycetota > Actinomycetes > Micrococcales > Microbacteriaceae > Microbacterium > Microbacterium sp. NPDC077663. Next base: position 300,310 of record NZ_JBITVE010000002.1, read on the forward strand.
CCCGCCGAGGGCGACGCCGGCACCGGCATGGTCGCCACGAATGCGGTCTCGCCGCGCACCGGCAACGTCAGCGCCGGCACGAGCATCTTCGCGATGGTCGTCCTCGAGCGCCCGCTCGAGCGGGTGCACACCGAGATCGACCTCGTCACCACGCCCGCGGGCGATCCGGTCGCCATGGTCCACTGCAACAACGGCGCGAGCGAGCTGGCGTCGTTCGTGTCGCTGTTCTCGCGGTTCGCCGCGGCATCCGGTCAGTCGCTGACGAACGATGCCGTCTACGAGACGCTCCTGCGCGAAGCCCTCGAGGGCGCCGCGGATGCCGGCGGCGTGCTCGCGTACAACCACTTGAGCGGCGAGCCGATCGCCGGCCTCGACGAGGGCCGCCCGCTCGTCGTGCGCACGCCGGACGCGGAGTTCTCGCTCGCGAACGTCATGCGGGCACAGGTCTACGGCGTTTTCGCGACGCTGGCGATCGGCATGCAGACCCTCGCTGAGGAGGGTGTCGGGCTCGACCAGATGTTCGCCCACGGCGGGGTGTTCCGCACCGCGGGGGTCGCGCAGCGCTTCCTTGCCGGAGCCCTCGACGCTCCCGTCACGGTCGGCGACACGGCGGCAGAGGGCGGCGCGTGGGGCATGGCCGTGCTCGCGGCGTTCGCGGCAGCGCAGCGCGACGTTCCGGGGACGCGGGATGCCACCGGAGCGGCAACCGAGCGACAGGACGCGTCCCCGGAGCTTGCCGCCTACCTCACCGACCACGTGTTCGCGGGGGCGGCATCCGTCACCGTGGACCCGGATCCGGCGGACGTCGCCGGGTTCGCCGACTACCTCACCCGCTACCGCGCTGGTCTCGCCGCCGAGGCCGCCGCCGTCACCGCACTGCCGCTGCGCGGCATCCGCTCATCGAACGAAGGAACAGCATGACCCTCTCCACCAGCCTCGAGCAGTACACCGTCTGGTTCGTCACCGGCAGCCAGAACCTCTACGGCGAGGAGACGCTGCGCCAGGTCGCCGAGCAGTCGCAGGCCGTCGCCGAGGGCCTCGCCGGTCTTCCGGTGACCGTCGAGTGGAAGCCCGTCCTGAAGGACTCGGACTCGATCAAGCGACTCGCGCTCGACGCCAACGCGGACGATTCGGTCATCGGCGTCATCGCCTGGATGCACACCTTCAGCCCCGCCAAGATGTGGATCTCGGGCCTCGACGCACTCCGCAAGCCCCTGCTGCACCTGCACACGCAGGCGAACGTCGAGCTGCCCTGGAACGACATCGACTTCGACTTCATGAACCTCAACCAGGCCGCCCACGGCGACCGCGAGTTCGGGTACATCCAGACGCGCCTGGGCGTGCCGCGCAAGACGGTCGTCGGCCACGTCTCGAACCCGGTCGTCGTGCAGCAGATCGAGGATTGGGAGCGCGCCGCCGCGGGCTGGCAGGCCGTGAACACCCTCAAGCTCGCGCGCTTCGGCGACAACATGCGCTACGTCGCCGTCACCGAGGGCGACAAGACCGAGGCCGAGCTGCAGTTCGGCGTGCAGGTGAACACGTGGGGCGTGAACGAGTTGGCGGATGCCGTGGCCCAGGCATCCGAGGCGCAGATCGACGCCCTCGTCGAGGAGTACGTCGCCTCCTACGACGTGGCCGACGAGCTGCTGCCGGGAGCCGAGCGGCACCAGTCGCTGCGCGACGGCGCGGCGATCGAGATCGGGCTGCGCTCGTTCCTCGAAGCAGGCGGCTTCGGAGCGTTCACGACGTCGTTCGAGGACCTGGGTGCGCTGACGCAGCTGCCCGGTCTCGCCGTGCAGCGCCTGATGGCCGAGGGCTACGGCTTCGGCGCCGAGGGCGACTGGAAGACCGCGATCCTCGTCCGCGTCGCGAACGTCATGGGCTCGGGGCTGCCCGGTGGAGCGAGCCTCATGGAGGACTACACGTACGACCTCGTCCCCGGTAACGAGCGGATCCTCGGCGCCCACATGCTCGAGGTCTCGCCGTCGCTGACGACGTCGAAGCCGCGCCTCGAGGTGCACGAGCTCGGCATCGGCGGCAAGGCCGACCCCGTCCGTCTCGTCTTCACGGCGGACGCGGGTCCCGCGCTCGTGGTCGCGATGAGCGACATGCGCGACCGGTTCCGCCTCGTCGCGAACGTCGTCGAGAACGTCGACGCCCCCGACCTGCCGAAGCTGCCGGTCGGCCGCGCCGTCTGGAAGCCGTCGCCCGACTTCGCGACCTCGGCATCCTGCTGGCTCGCGGCGGGCGCCGCACACCACACCGTCATGACGACGGCCGTGTGCATCGAGGTGTTCCGCGACTTCGCCGAGATCGCCGGCACCGAGCTGCTCGTCATCGACGAGGACACGACGGTGCGCGGATTCCAGAAGGAGCTCCGCTGGAACCAGGCGTACTACCGCCTCGCGCGCGGGCTGTAAGGGACGTGCGGAACGCCCCGGCATCCTTGCGGCGCCGGGGCGTTTCGCGTGTCGAGTCGTGGCGGGTGTCACGCGATGCAATGGATGCCGGGCGGCGCGCCGCTGCATCCCCTCAGGCGTCGGCGTGTCGCCGCGGATCTGTTGCATCCGTGAGCGCGATACGGAGCGGACGGGGAGTCAGTGCCCGCCGTGTCCGCCGTGCCCGGGCATGAAGACCTCGTTGACCTCGGCGCCGGGCGCATCGCTGCCGATGGGCGTGGCCGCGAGAGCGGGGGTCACGAGACCCGCCATCAGGAACGCCCCGACGATCAGCCCGCCGACGCTCGTGCGGGCCGCGGTGCGTGCGGCCGGACTCGACGAGCGCGAACGGTCCGCCCTGCGGAGGGCGACCGCTGAGACGACGCCGAGCGCCAGGCCCAGCCCGGCCGAGACGACGACGGGGTAGATGCTGGTCTGCGGCGGACCGACCACCAGCAGGGCGGTCACGGCGAGAAGACCCGCGAGCGAGATCACGATGCCGGCGCGCGGAGCGATGACCCGCCCCCGCATCAGGGCGAAGACCCCCCACGCGACGGTGCCGGCCCCGATGGTGGCGAGAAGGACGCCGACGCCGCGATCAGCAGCGTCGACGCCCTTCACGATGGCGCCCGCGCCCAGTCCGAGCTGCAGCAGTCCCGCGCCCCACGCGGCGAGCGCGGGCCAGGAACGGACCAGGACGGACGGCGACATCAGACGGCCGCGCGAGCCGAGACCTGCTTGTCAGCGGCGATGCCGACGCCGAGCAGCACGAGCGCGCTGGCCAGGTGCAGGAAGTGGTCGGCGGTGTTCAGCGCCAGGATGTTCGCGGCGGTGCCGACGAGGAAGAAGCCCACGACGCCGAGCAGCAGGTACGCGGCACCGACGACGATGTTGACGCCCTTGGCGGCGCGGACGTTGGACAGACCGCCGATGAGCAGCGCCGCTCCGATGAGAAGGTGCGCGACGTTGTGCAGCGGGTTGACCATGAAGATGCCGAGCAGCAGCTGGCCGTCCGTGGCGAGGAAGTCCACGCCACCGGTCACGGCGAAGCCGAGCAGCCCGACGAGGATGTAGACGGCGCCGAAGATGACGGCGACGAGGCGGTTGGGTGAGCTGGTCATGGGATTGTCCCTCCGTGTGATGCGGCGGATGCCGCGGGCCCTGCAGACATGTGGTGCTGCAAGACATTCGGTGCGACGCCCCGAACGGATTGCGTCGGATGCGTCGTCGCCGACAGTAGGGAGGTGCTCACCCCGCGGCATAGCGGTTGTGGCCGCAGACCTTCGGTGCTATGAGCAGGCTGTGAACAGCGGTCAGTCCCGCAACAGCGTCCTCGTGCGGGTCCCGTCCGGCCAGACGACCTCAACCGCCTCGCCCTCGACACGAACGGACACCTCGAGACGCGCGTACAACCCCGCGCCGCGCAGGTCGAGCACGACGGCGGCAACGCGCCCGACCGCCACGTCGAGGTCGACGACGGGCACCGCGATGCGCGCGCCGAGCGGCCCGGCATCCGCCCTCGTCACGACCTCCGCCGTCCCTCCCGAGTGCGAGCGGATGCCGCTGCGCAACGCACCGGCGACGGCGACCGCCTCGGCGCCGTCGATGCGAGCCTCGGGATCGTCGCCGGCTACGGCCCAGCCGCCGACCCGCAGGCGCACCTCCTCGGGGGCCACGCCGGGGGCGAGTTCCTCGACGCGGACGAGGCGGACCTCGAGGCCGCCCCGCACGAGCGAATCCACCCGCAGGCGACCGGCACGACGGCCGACGCCCGCGAACCCCGGACCGTGGTTGCGGGTCGGCGCGTCGGTCGTGACCCAGTGGGCGTCCCAGACCGCCGCAGCCACCCCCACCTTCTCGTCCGCAATTCCGTCGATCCGAACGCCCCGCAGGCGCATCCCGGCGCGATGCGTCGCCCGCCCGTCGGGCGCCCGCAGCACGACGGACTGCTCGAGCGGTTCCGCCCAGGCCCGCGCGTCGAGCAGCGGCGCGGTCGCGGTGGAGTAGCCGATGCGGGCGTACAGCGGCGAGTCCGTCGACACGGTGCCCGGCTGCGCGTGGTCCTTGCCGTGGTTGACGACGCGGACGATCCCGTCGTCGCGGGTGGCTGAGATGATCCAGCCCGGCGAGCGCACCGCGCGGAGCGCGTCGCCCGCCTCGACGGGCAGCGGCTCGGGGGCGGCGGTCCACACCGGGTGGTCGGCGGGAAGCATGATGCCCATGAGTCCCTTCACCGCCCAGTAGGGCGACCCCGGCCCGGAGTACGACTGCGCCATCGCGCGCCACGGGCCGTGCCAGCCCATCGTGAGGACGCCGTCGGCGTCGGGGACACCCCGGTCGGCGAAGTGGCGGACGACGGCTTCGGCCGCATGCCGCAGTCTGCCGGGCGCGTGGGAGGGCGCCTCGGCGATCACACCGATCCAGAAGACGGCGGCCGCGGCGAAGCGGTAGATGAGGCTGCGCCCCTGGATGAGCGGCGACCCGTCGGCACCGACCAGAGCGAGCGCATCGTCGAGGAAGCTATCCAGTCGGGCGATGTCGCCCGCCGTCCTGCCGGCGGCGAGGTCCGCCGCCCCCGACATCCGCGACCACAGGATCGGGTACGTGTGCAGCGCCCACCCGACGTAGTGGTCGTACGAGCGATCATCACCGTCGGAGAGCCAGCCGTCGTCGCGGATGAAGGAGTCGTGCCGAGCGAGGTCGGCCGCGATGTCGTCCGCCGACCACGGCCCACCCACCGATCGCAGGAAGGTCTGCACGACGATCCGGAACCACACCCAGTTGTTGCGCGGGTAGCCGTCGTCGCCCACCACCGACGCGAACCAGTCGATCGCCCGCTGCCGTGTGACGGCGTCGAGGGTGTCCCAGACCCACGGCCGGGTCAGGTCGAGGACGATCGCGATGGATGCCGCTTCGACCTTCGCCTGCCCGTGCTCGTCCGGGCGCACCCACCGGTCCGGTGCCTGCGGATCGACGCCGGAGGCGACACCTCTGCGGACGAACGCGAGCAGCTCGTCGACACCCTCGCCCCGCGCACTCGCGATGCGGAAGCCGGCGACCAGCAGCGTGCGGGCGAACCCCTCCAGGCCGTCGATGTCGTGGCCGTAGCCGCCTTCGGCACCCGGGAAGTGGATGCGTCCGCCGCCCGCCGTCGCGTGCCGCTGGGCGCCATCCAGCAGCCGGTCGGCGTACGCGACCCAGTCGTCGCGGGACCATTCCCGTCGTTCGGATCGCGCGTCGGCTGCCATGGACGACCTCCCGGTCAGGTTCTCCGCTGGGCCAGGCGCCGCCCGGCTTCGGTCAGCCACCGCGACGGATCGGCCATGGATGCGGCGGCGCTGCCCGCGAGCTCGGTCAGCGAGATCGCGTGCGCGAAGCCCGACGTGTCGGCATCCGGTCCGATCCGCCCGGCGACGACCGCGACGGGCACACCGTGCGCCGTGGCCAGCCCGTGGACGAAACCGGGCACCTTGCCCGCGGCGGACTGCCCGTCGAACGAGCCCTCGCCCGTGACGACGAGGGATGCCGCGGCCACCGCCCCGGCCAGATCCACGAGGTCGGCGACGCGCTGCGCGCCGGGCACCAGCTCGGCGCCCCAGGCGGCGAGGGCGAAGCCCGTGCCACCCGCCGCTCCCGCGCCCGGCAGGAGGGGGTCGGCGGCGGGGACACGTCGGGCGATGCAGGCGGCGTAGCGCTCGAGCACACCGTCGACCACCTCGACGTCCGCGGCCGTCAGGCCCTTCTGCGGGCCGAAGACAGCGGCGGCGCCCGCCGGTCCCGTGAGCGGGTTGGTCACGTCGCTGAGCACCGTGACGCCGCCGGCCGGCGGGGCGAGCAGGTGGGAGAAGTCGATCGCCGAGACCGCGGCGAGCCCGCGCGCGCCCGCGGGGACGTCGCGCCCGTCGGCGTCGACCATGCGCGCACCGAGGGCCCGCAGCATCCCGCTCCCCCCGTCGGTCGAGGCGGACGACCCGATACCGAGGACGAGCCGGTCCACTCCTGCGTCCAGCGCTGCGGCGATCGCCTGCCCGAAGCCGGTCGTGTCGGCGTCCCAGGGCAGGCGGTCCTCCCCGAGGAGCTCGATGCCGCTCGTAGATGCGAGCTCGACGACACCCGTCCCGTCGGGGAGCAGCAGCCAGGAGGCGTCGACCGGGGTACCGCGGGGGCCGCGCACCCGAACCGGCTGCCGGTTCGCCCCGGGGACGGCGGCGGCGAAGGCGTCGAGCGTCCCCTCGCCCCCGTCCGCCATCGGGCGCAGGACGACGTCGGCCGTCGGGTCGACCTCGCGCCATCCCGCCGCGAACGCGACGGATGCCGCGGCGGCAGGAAGCGAGCCCTTGAGACTGTCGAGGGCGACGACGAGGGTCATGCGCGCGGCGGGGTGCTCTCGCGCAGCAGCACGTCGAGCCGGAGATCGTCGGGATGCGGCTCCCACTGGGCGTCGGTCGCGGCGCGGAACGCCTGGTAGCCGACCTCTTCGAGCGGGACGTGCACGGTGGTGAGGGCGGGTGTCACGTCGCGACCGGTGGGGATGTCGTCGAAGCCCGCCAGGGCGATGTCGGCGCCGGCGGTGCGCCCGGCCGCGCGGATCGCCGTCAGCGCGCCGATCGCGACGACGTCGCTGATGCCGAACACGACCGTGCCCGCCTCGACGCCGTTCGCGAGCGCACGGGTCATCGCCTCGTAGCCGGACTCGCGGGTGAACCCGCCGCGGTAGACGCGGGGCTCTTCGCCGCCGCCGCCCGTGAAGCCGGCGCGGAAGCCGTCGAGACGGGTGTCGCTCGTCGCGGTCCCCTCCTCGGCGGCGAGGACGATCGCCCGGCGGTAGCCGCGCTCGACGAGCGCACGTCCGAGAGCCTCGGCCCCCGCGCGGTTGTCGAGGACGAGCGAGCGCACGCTCCCCGCTCCGGGGCCGAGGGCGACGACCTGACCGCCCATCGCGGCGAGCAGGTCGAGTTCACGGGTGAGCTCGGGGGCGGGGCCGGCCGACGTGCGCGACGCGGCGAGGATGAGTCCGCGCGGACGCTGGCCGCGCAGTGCGCGGACGAGGCGCACCTCGCGTTCCGCGTCGCGTTCGGTGATCGCCACCGTGACGACGAGGCCGGCCTCATCCGCTCCGCGGGCGACACCCGAGGCGATGAGCCCGAAGTAGGGGTCGGCGATGTCGGCCACCAGCAGTGCGATGATCGCCGAGGTCCCGCGCGCGGTCGCCTGCGCCGAGAGGTTCGCGGTGTAACCGAGACGGGCCGCGGCCGCCTCGACGCGCTCGCGGTACGAGTCCGCGACCTTGCGGGTCGAGCCGTTGAGGGCGCGCGACGCGGTCGCGAGCGACACGCCCGCCTCGCGTGCGACGTCGTCGAGGGTCACCGCGCCCGAAGGGCCCGGTCGACGCAGGGTACGGTCCGTCATGGTGCGAAGTCTACGGGCGGCCCTCGGCGTGCCCGCCGCGACCCGTCATCGACCGACGAGGTGCGGCGACACGGATGCCGCGAACCCCGCCACGGTCCGGCGAACCGCCTCGAGCGGCTCGGTGGCCCACACATCCGCGTTGAAGATCTCCACCTCGATGTCGCCCGTGTACCCCGTGTCGACGACGGCGCGGGTGAGGCCCGCCAGGTCGATCACGCCGTCGCCCGGATAGTGCCGGCCGAGCAGGACGTCCGCCGGGAGCGGGGTCTTCCAGTCGCAGACCTGGTACGTCGCGATCCGGCCCTCGCGGCCGGCACGCGCGATCGAGTCGAGGACGTCGGGATCCCAGAAGATGTGGAACGTGTCGACGGCGACGCCCACGACCGACGGGTCGAAGTCCGCCGCGAGGTCGAGCGCCTGCCCGAGCGTCGAGACGACGCACCGGTCGGTCGCGTACATCGGATGCAGCGGCTCGATCGCAAGCGTCACTCCGGCCTCGGCCGCGAAGGGCGCGAGTTCTCCCAACGCGTCGCGCACCCGCTCCCGGGCACCGAGCAGGTCGCGGGAGCCGTCGGGCAGTCCGCCGGCCACGAGCACGAGCACGGCCTCCGAACCGGGGGCACCGGCCGCGGCGAGCGTGGCCGCCTCGTCGATGGCGACACGGTTGTCGTCGATCGACGCGCGACGGGCCGGGCCCTCGGGCATCGTGAAGAAGCCCGAGCGGCAGTGCGTCGAGAACCGCAGGCCCGAATCGGTCAGCATCGAGGCGGCGGTCTGCAGCCCGACCTCCTGCACCGGCTCGCGCCACAGACCGATCGACTGCACTCCCGCCGCTGCGGTCACGCGCAGCGCGGTCGCGAGGTCGGCGTGCTTGATCGTGCCTTGATTGATCGACAGGCGCGGGTCGACGGCGCTCACGCGTCGAGACCGTTCAGCCGCAGCATCCCGTTCCACCGCTCTGCGGCCAGCTCGGGACGCTCGAACGCCTTCGCCTCGTTCGCGAGCTCGACGATGCGCGAGAGGTGAGGCAGGCTGCGTGCGGAGTGCAGCCCGCCGACCATCTGGAACGCGGGCTGGTGCCCGTTGAGCCAGGCGAGGAAGGCCACGCCGGTCTTGTAGTAGAACGTGGGAGCGGCGAACACCTGACGTGACAGCGCCTCGGTGGGGGCGAGCACCTCGAGGTAGCGGGCCGGGTCGCCCGCGTCGAGCGCCTGGATGGCCGCCGACGCGACGGGGGTCAGCGCGGCGAACGCCCCGAGCAGTGCGTCCGAGTGCTGCCGGGCGGATGCCGGGTCGCGCGTCGGCTGCGGTGCGTCGGGCACGTCGGCGCCGCCGATGAGGCCGACGTAGTTGAAGTCGTCGCCCGTGAACATACGCACGGACTCGGGCAGGCGCTCGCGCACCGAGACCTCGGAGGCCGCGTCGAGCAGGCTCATCTTGACACCCGCGACCTTGTCGACGTTCGCCTCGATGACCTCCAGCAGCACGGCCGACGCGGTCTGCCAGTCGGCCGCCCCGAAGTAGCCCGCCAGCTGCGGATCGAAGGCGGTGCCGAGCCAGTGCAGCACGACCGGGCCGGACGCGCGCGAGAGCACTGCGTCGTAGACCCGGCGGTAGTCATCGGCGCTCTCGGCGACGCGGGCGAGGTGGCGGGACGCCATGAGCACGGGGCCGGCACCCTGTTCCTCGGTGAAGTGGAGCTGCTCGAGGTAGGCCGAGACGACCTCGTCGAGCGTGATCCGCTCCTCCTCGACGTGGTCGGTGTTCACGCCGACGACGACGGAGCCGCCCTCTTCGCGGGCCACCTCGGCGGAGCGGGAGATCAGCTCACGGGTCGCCGCGGCATCCAGGCCCATGTTGCGCTGCGCGGTGTCCATCGCGTCGGCGACGCCCAGGCCCCAGGAGTAGACGTTGCGTCGGAACGCGAGCGTCGCCTCCCAATCGATGTCGGCCGGCTGCCCGGGGGTGTTGTCGGCGTGGGTCTTCGGCACGACGTGTGCCGCGGCGTAGGCGACGCGGCTGCGGAGTGCTCCGTCGGGGCGCGTGTAGCCGGACGTGTCGACGAGCGGGACGCGGCGGAGGACGCCGTCGCCCGACAGCAGGGTGAGATCGGTCACGGCTCAGTCCAGCGTGAGCGCGTCGAGCTCGACCTTGCGACGCTCGCGGCTCGAGCGCAGGCCCGCCTCAGCCAGCTGCACGCCGCGTGCACCCGCGAGGAGGTCGAACTCGTAGTCGGTTCCCTCGACGTACGAGACGAGGAACTCCTCCCACTGCTGGCGGAAGCCGTTCATGAAGACGTCGTTCGTCGGCACCTGCTGCCAGTCGGCGTCGTAGTCGTGCGAGTCCTCGAGGTCGGGGTTCCACACCGGCTTGGGCGTCGCGTTGCGCGGCTGGATCTTGGCGCCGAACAGGCCCACGACGGCCGAGCCGTGCGTGCCGTCGACGTGGAACTCCACGAGCTCGTCGCGGTTGACGCGGACGGTCCACGAGGAGTTGATCTGCGCGACGACGCCGCCCTCGAGCTCGAACACGCCGTAGGCGGCGTCCTCGGCGGTGGCGGTGTAGTGCTCGCCCTTCTCGTCCCAGCGGTCGGCGATGTGCACAGCCGCCTGCGCGTAGACGGAGTCGACCTTGCCGAAGAGGTTCTCGAGCACGTAGTTCCAGTGCGGGAACATGTCGACGATGATGCCGCCACCGTCCTCGGCACGGTAGTTCCACGAGGGGCGCTGCGCGGGCTGCCAGTCGCCCTCGAAGACCCAGTAGCCGAACTCGCCGCGGACGGAGAGGATGCGGCCGAAGAAGCCCGAGTCGATCAGGCGCTTGAGCTTCTGCAGGCCGGGCAGGTAGAGCTTGTCGTGCACGACGCCGGTCTTGACGCCCGCCTCGGCGGCGAGCTTCGCGAGTTCGAGTGCCTCTTCGAGGGACTCGGCGGTCGGCTTCTCGGTGTAGATCGTCTTGCCGGCGGCGATCGCCTTGCGCAGCGCCGTGGCCCGCGCCTTCGTCACGAGGAAGTCGGCGTAGATCTCCCAGCGCGGGTCGGCGAGCGCGGCATCCAGATCGGTCGTGTAGTCCTCGATGCCGTGCTTCGCAGCGAGCTCGGCGAGCTTCGCCTCGCTGCGACCCACGAGGAGCGGCTTGACCGTGACCTTCGACCCGTCGGGCAGCTCGATGCCGCCCTGGTCGCGGATCGCGAGGATGGAGCGCACGAGGTGCTGACGGTATCCCATGCGGCCCGAGACGCCGTTCATGATGATGCCGATCTCGCGGACGGCAGGGGCGGCGGGAGCAGCCGCCGGGGCGGGAGCGGTGATGGTCGTCTCTGACACGGTGTGGTCCTTCGTCTGGTTCTCCGCGCGGCGTGGGGCCCGCCCAGTGCGGGTAAGCGCTTTCCCTTCAGTGTGTCATCGCTGTCCGGAATCCGCAAGAACGATCGGATGAGGCTCCGCAACCCCGTCCGGGAGAGGATGGAGGGGGTTGTCGCAAAGACGTTACATATCCGACACAGGTAAGCGCTTGCCGCGAAACCGTCTCGGGGTTACCTTATGAGCACCCCTTGTCATGACATGCCGACAAATACCCGGTTGCCCGCTCATGACTCACCCCGCGCTCACCGAGGAGCGCACGCGAAGGAGAAGCAGTGAAGAGTTCCCGCACCATCCGTACCGCCACAGTCATCGCCGCAGCGGTGGGCGCTCTCGTGCTCGCCGGCTGCTCGTCGTCCAACGGCGGCGGCAGCGGCGAAGGTCAGGACGTCACCCTCGAGTTCGTCCAGTCGGGCGACGCCGCACAGGGTGGCGGCTACGCCATGCTCGCGAAGAAGTACGAGGAGGAGACCGGCGTCAAGGTCAAGGTCGTCGAGGTCCCGAACGACGACCTCCGTACCCGTCTCCGCACCGCTTCGCAGGCCAACGACCTGCCTGCGCTCGCTGCGGCGCCCGACGCCGACCCGGCGTGGACCGACCGCATGCTCGACCTCACCGACATCGCCGAAGAGGCGAAGGTCATCCCCGCGCTGCGCGTCGAGGACCCCGAAGACGGCAAGGTCAAGGCGCTCCCGACGACCCTCACCGGCGTCGGCATGTTCCTCAACAAGACCCTCTGGGACGAGGCCGGCGTCGAGTACCCCACCACGCTGGACCAGCAGTGGACGTGGGACGAGTACGTCGAGAAGGCGTCCGAGGTCGTCGACAAGACGGATGCCGAGTTCGGCGGCGTCATCGACAGCTCGGCGCACCGCCTCCGCGCGTTCCTCTTCGAGTTCGGCAGCCAGGGCGTCACCGAGCAGAGCGACGGCACCTGGGCACTCGACTCCGAGGGTGCCACGGCGCTCGAGTACTTCAAGAAGCTGAACGATGACGGCTTCCTGCCGAAGGCCGTCTGGGCCGCTGGTGACGACCCCAGCGCGACCTTCAAGAGCGGTCGCGTCGCCGGCTACATGTCGGGCGTCTGGCAGATCGCCGACTTCCAGGCCAACATCAAGGACTTCGAGTGGATCTCGGTGCCGCTGCCGCAGCAGCCGGTCCGCTCGACGAACTACGGTGCCGCGTCCTGGATCGTCGCGTACGACGGCACAGGAGTCGAGCAGGAGACGCTCGACTTCGTGAAGTGGATGTACCAGCCGGAGAACTACACCGAGTACTGCGAGATCTCGGGCTGCCTGCCCGCGATCGAGGACGTCGACATCGAGTACAAGGACGACGCCTACGCGTTCGACCTCTACAACGGCGAGATCGCCGCGTCGCCCGAGATCGCGGCGCGTCAGACCGTCGACGGCCTCAAGAACAGCTACACCGGCCTCGCGATCGACAGCGAGCCGCTGAAGGATGAGACCGTGAAGTACCTCAACGGCGAGCAGACGCTCGAGCAGACCGTCGAGAACATCAACACGATCTCCACCGATCAGATGAAGTGATCTCCCTAGGGAACCCCGCATGACTGCAACCATCACGCCGGACGCCTCCGCCCCCGCGGCGGGGGCGCCCGGCGCGCCCTCCCGTCCCCGCCGCAAGCGTGCTTTCGGCCGGTACCGCATGGCGCCGTTCCTTTTCACGGTCATCACGGCCGCGCTCTTCGCCCTGTTCTTCCTGTGGCCGGGCGTCCTCGGGCTCTCGTACTCGCTCACGGACTTCCGTGGGTGGGGCGACGCCAATTTCGTCGGCCTCGACAATTACGGCGCACTCCTGAGCGACCCGAGCTTCTACGCCGCCCTCGGCCGCACGTTCGTTTTCGCCCTGTTCTCCGTGCCGCTGAGCTACGCGCTCTCGCTCGGCATGGCCGTCGCCATCAACGCGACGCACGCCCGCGGCAAGACGGCCGCGCGCATCATCTTCTTCCTGCCCTGGCTCGTCTCCCCCATCGTCACCGGTGTCATCTGGCGGTGGATGTTCGGAGAGAGCTTCGGCTTCGTGAACTTCGTCATCAGCCTCCTCGGCGGCGATCGGGTGCCGTGGTCCTCCAACGCCGACCTCTCGCTCTTCGTCGTCATCGTGGCGTCGTCGTGGGGCGGTGCGGCCTTCAACATGCTGCTGTTCGTCGCGGCGCTCAACAACGTGCCCCAGTCGTACTACGAGGCAGCCGAGCTCGACGGTGCGAACGGGTGGCAGCGCTTCGTCCACATCACTCTGCCCTCGATCGCCCCGACCTCCGTGCTCGTGGTCCTGCTGTCCACACTGGGGCACATGAAGGAATTCGCGCTGATCCAGTCGCTCAACGGCGGTGGGCCGGGCACGCAGAACCGTTTGATCGTCCAGTACATCTACGAGACCGGCTTCAAGCAGTCCGAGATCGGCTATGCCAGCGCCGCGTCGATGATCCTCCTGGTGATCCTCATGGTCATCGCGATCATCCAGCTGCGCATCAGCCGGAGGAGCAACAACTCATGGTGACCACCTACGCCCTCACCGTCCCCGACGAGAAGAAGCAGGAGCGCTTCGAGCGTCGCCGGCGGGCCAAGAACCTGCGCCGCCGCGCAGTCGTGCCCACCACGATGCTGTGGGTCCTGGCGCTGCTCATGCTGTTCCCACTCGCGTGGTTTCTCCTCTCATCGTTCAAGCCGGGTAGTGAACTCTTCAGCTACCCGCTGTCGTTCTTCCCGAAGGAGTGGACGCTCGGCGGGTACTCCGCGGCCCTGGAGCGCATCGATTTCGCCCGCTACTTCATGAACACCGCGATCGTGGCGACCGTGACGACGGTACTCACCGTCTTCCTCTGCGCGACGACGGGCTACGCACTGGCGAAGTACAAGAACCCCTGGCTGAGCGTCCTGGGATTGTTCATCCTGTCGATGACGATGCTGCCGGGCGAGGTCATCCTCAACCCGATGTTCATCGTGATCCGCGACCTCGGGCTCTACAACCAGCTCGCCGGTGTCATCATCCCTTCGATCGTGACCCCGACCGGCGTGTTCATGTTCCGACAGTTCTTCATCACGATCCCCGACGAGCTGATGCAGGCGGCGCGGATCGACGGCGCGAGCGAGTACGGGATCTTCTTCCGGATCATGCTGCCGCTGGCGCGACCCATCGCGCTGACGCTGGCGATCATGTCGTTCCAGTGGCGCTGGAACGACTACATCTTCCCGCTCATCATCCTCGGCGACCGCGAGCAGTTCACGCTGCAGATCGCCCTCCGCGCACTGGTGGGTGCCGAGAACATCGAGTGGACGATCCTGCTGGCAGCGTCGGTACTGTCGATGATCCCGCTGGTCGCGCTCTACCTGGTGTTCCAGAAGTACGTGACCTCGTCGAACATCAACGCAGGACTCAAGGACTGATGCCCTCGCGGGATCACCTCGTCCTGGAACGCGTCGACCGCTTCAGCGGGGAATACCTCGATCGGGCGGTCGTCGCGGACCGTCGCCCCCTCCAGGTGTCGGCCTGGCAGGTCCCCGACCGCGGGGAGCTGCCGGGCGAACCCGTGTCCGTCGAGCGGATGCGGCGCGACGCCGCCTTCGCCCCCGTCGAGGCCGGACACCGGTGGGGTCGCGCCTGGGGCACGACGTGGTTCACGGTCGAGGGCGAGGTCCCCGCGGAGTGGTCCGCACGGGACGGCCGCATCGAGCTCTCTCTCGACCTGGGCTTCTCTCAGGCCAAACCCGGCTTCCAGTGCGAAGGCCTCGTCCGCACGACCGAGGGTGTCGTGGTCAAGGGCCTCGAACCCCGCAACCACCACGTGCCGGTCGCGAGCGCGCCCGGCGAACGCGTCGTCTTCACGGTCGAGGCCGCCGCCAACCCCGACCTCTCGGGCGGCGACGACTTCAAGAGCCCTCTCGCCTTCGCCCCGACGCCGCTCGGCGACCCGTCGACCGCCGGGCCACAGCCGCTGTACCGTCTCGGTCGGATGGAGGTGCGCCTGGTCGACGAGACCGTCGAGCGCCTCCGCCGCGAGGTCATCGTGCTCGTCGGCCTCGCCCGCGAACTGGTCGACTCCGACCCGCGCCGGGCCCGCATCCTCGACGGTCTCGAGCGGGCGCTGTACGCGCTAGACCCCGACGATCCCGCTCCCGGGGCGGCGGCGGCCCGCGGCATCTTCGCTCCCCTGCTCGCGGCGCCGGCCGCGGCATCCGCTCACCGCATCACCGCGACGGGGCACGCGCACATCGACTCCGCGTGGCTCTGGCCGAGCCGCGAGACGGTGCGCAAAGTCACCCGCACGTTCGCCAACGTGCTCGAACTCATGGACTCCGACCCCGACGCCGTGTTCGTCAGCTCGTCGGCGCAGCACTTCGAGTGGGTGCGGCGCAGCGACCCCGAGCTGTTCGCGCGCGTGACGGCCCGCGTCGCCGAGGGCCGGTTCATCCCGGTCGGCAACATGTGGGTCGAATCCGACGTCAACATGCCGTCGGGCGAATCGCTCGCCCGTCAGCTGCTCGCCGGCACGCGCTTCTTCGAGGAGCACTTCGGCGCCCGCAGCGACGTGGGGTGGCTGCCGGACTCCTTCGGATTCCCCGCCGGCCTGCCGCAGCTGCTGCGCGGCGCGGGCCTCGAGTGGTTCTTCACGCAGAAGATGTGCTGGAACGACGTCGACACGATGCCGCACCACTCCTTCGTGTGGGAGGGACTCGACGGCTCGCGGATCTTCACGCACTTCCCGCCGAACAACACCTACAGCGGCGACATGCGTCCGACCGAGCTGGCGCGGAGCGTCCGCAACTTCGCCGACCACGCCGCGAGCACCCGGTCGCTCATGCCGTTCGGCTTCGGCGACGGCGGCGGCGGCCCGACGCGAGAGATGATGGCCGACGCGCGCCTTCAGGCGGACCTCGAGGGCTCTCCGACCGTCGCGTTCGGCACGCCGCGCGAGTTCTTCGTCGAGGCGGCCTCCGAGCCGGTCGACCCGCCTGTCTGGTCGGGAGAGATGTACCTGCAGTTCCACCGCGGCATCTACACCTCGCAGATGCGCACCAAGCGCGGCAACCGTCGCAACGAGGCCCTGCTCGTCGAAGCGGAGCACTGGAGCGCGGCCGCGACGCTGCGCCGCGGCATCCCGTACCCCGCTGCCGAACTCGAGGAGCTCTGGCGCGAGGTGCTGCTGCTGCAGTTCCACGACATCCTGCCCGGCAGCGCGATCGCGTGGGTGCATCGCGAGGCCGAACGCTCGCACGCCGAGACGACCGAGCGACTGGAGCGGATCATCGCGGATGCCGTGGCCGCGCTCGTCGGTGACGGTTCCACGCGCCTGGTGCTCAACCCCGCCGCCGTCACGGCCGGCGGTGTCGCCGCGGGCGGCGCGGGACCGGCCCCACAGCCTGCCGCCGCGTCGGCCGAAGAGGTCGACGGCGGCTTCCGGCTGCGTTCGGATGCGATCGACGTCCTCGTCGGACCCGACGGCACTCTCCGCAGCGTGCGCGAGCTCGCGACGGGTCGGGAGCTGATCCCCGAGGGGCGACGCGGCGGCCTGTTGCAGCTGCACGTCGACGCTCCCTCGAAGTGGGACGCGTGGGAACTCGACGCCGCCTACCGCCTGTCGACCACCGATGTCGACGGCGGCTCGGCGACGCTGACGGATGACGGCGTGGTCCACGTCGTGCACCCGCTGCCGAACGGCGCCGCCCAGCAGTGGATCGACATCCATCCCGAGGGCGGTGCCGTCCGTATCCGCACCCGCGTCGATTGGCACGAGCGGCACCGACTGCTGAAGCTCGCCTTCCCCGTCGCGGTGCACGCGCAGGATGCCGCGTACGAGACCCAGTTCGGTCACGTACGGCGCCCGCTCCACACCAACACCTCATGGGACGAGGCGCGCTACGAGGTCTGCGCGCATCGCTGGGTGCACGTGGGTGAGCCCGGCACCGGCGCCGCGATCGTCAACGACGGCGTCTACGGCCACGACGCGACGCGGACCACCGACGAGCACGGCACGGTGACGACGGTGCGCCAGTCGCTGCTGCGCGCCCCGACGTTCCCCGACCCCGACGCCGATCAGGGCGTGCACGAGTTCACGTCGGTCTTCGCGCCGGCCGAGACGACGACGGATGCCGCCCACTGGGGCACGCTCGTCGGCTCACCGCTGCGCGAGGTCGCCGGCGCGGAGGCCGTCGCCCCGCTCGTGACGAGCACCGTGCCCGGCATCGTCGTCTCGGCCGTCAAGCTCGCCGCCGACGGCACCGGTGACCTGATCGTGCGGGTGTTCGAACAGCGCGGTGCCCGCACCGGCGGCATCCTCCGGTTCGATCTGCCCGTCGCCTCACTCGAGGTGTGCGACCTCGTCGAGACCCCCGGGCGCGGCCGCGTCGGGGCCGCGCGCCTCGAGGACGAGACCACCGTGAACCTCGATCTGCGCGCCTTCGAGGTCGTCACCCTGCGCGCCCGTCCGCACCGACCGGAGACGTCATGACCCTGCACACGGACACGACACAGTCCGATACGTTCGTCGCCGATGTCATCGCCGCGGCGGATGCCGAGACGGCGGCGCTCCTGCAGGCATCGACGGATGTGTCCACGGCCGGGCTCGGGCCGCACCGCGAGTCGATGCGCCGCGCGAAGCTGCTCGTGGCGGTCTTCCTCGAGCCCGCATCGGCGTTCACCGGGTCCCCCGCCGTCGTCGGTCTCGCCGAGACGTACGCGCGGATCCTGCACGACCTGCAATCGCCGACGGGCCTGTTCCTCGGCGGCGACAACGTCGAATCGCCGCCCGACACGGGCTTCACGATCAACGACGTGGGCGACATCCTCGAACTCGCGCGACGCTCGGGTGACCCCCGACTCGACCGGGTCGCCGAGATCCTCGGCGGCATCGCGGATCGGGCGGCTCCGGCGATGCTCGCAGGCGGCGTCCACACCCCGAACCACCGCTGGGAGCTCAGCGCCGCCCTCGTCCGGCTGCACCGGCACCGCCCCGACGAGCGCCTGACGGCGCGTGCCCGCGAATGGCTGGCCGAGGGCGTCGACATCGACGCCGACGGCCTGTACTCCGAACGCAGCGCAAACTACGCCGTCTACGTCTCGAACCCGTCGCTGCTCGTCATCGCCGACATCCTCGACCTGCCCGAACTGCACGAGGTCGTCGCGCGCAACCTCGAGGCGACGCTCGGATTGATCCACCCCGACGGATCGGTCGAGACCGTGCATTCCCGGCGGCAGGACCAGCGCGAGCCGGTCTTCCCGCTGGCTCCCTACGCCCTGCACTACCGCCACCTCGCCCTCGAGACCGGACGCGGTGACTTCGCGTGGGCGGCGCGGGTCGCGGCATCCGCTCCGGTGATCGATCCGCAGACCGCGCTCGCCGACATGCTGCTGCACCCGGCGCTGCGCGAGGCGCTCCCCTCCGCGGTGCCGCCGGCCACGCGGGTCCGGCACGCCTGGCCGGTCTCGGGACTCGTCGTCGACCGCACGCCCGAGCGCACGCTGGTGGTGTTCGGCGGATCCGACTACGCCGTCGCGCGCCGCATCCGCTCGGGACTCGCGAGCAACCCCACGTTCCTGAGGCTGTTCGGCGGCGACGCCGTGCTCGAGTCCGTGCGCCTGTCGCGTCACTTCTTCGGGTTGGGTCCGTTCCGCGCCGACCGGATGACCGTCGCCGACGACCGTATCGTGCTCGAGGAGCACCTCTCCCCCGCGTACTTCGGGCCGCTGGATGCCGCACGTCGCCGCCCCGACGGGGACTACCGCGTCGTCGACGAGGGGCGCTTCTCCGCCGCGATGTCGTTCGACGAGCGCCCGCGGCACGAGGTGCCGCTCGACACCCGCATCGAGATCGTCCCGATCGAGGACGGCGCCGAGGTGACGGTCGAGACGGACGGTCCGATCTGCGCGTGGAACCTCGAGTTCGCGTTCCGCGCGGGGGGCGCGTTCGAGGGGGTCACCCCTGCCGCCGACGGCACCGTCGTCCTCGGCTCGGGATCGGCGCGGTACCGGGTCGGGGCGGACGCGATCGAGGTGGGTCCGGGGACGGGCTCGTCCGCGGCCGCGGGATACCTGCCCGGCGAGGACTACGACTACCTGGGCGGCACCGATGCACTCGGCGGACCCCGGCTCTATGTGAGCGGTACGACACCCGGCCGCGCGACGGTCACGGTCCGCCGCGTGCGCTGAGTCAGCGGCGTCGGCGGTGCGGCACCGCCACGACGGCGAGCACGGCGCACCCCAAGGCAGCGGGCAGCAGCGGCGGCAGCATCCACGTCAGGATGACGACCAGAGCGACGGCCGCGACGTAGAACGCGAGTCCCCGCACGTCGTCCCGGACGATCCCCGGGATGCTGCGGACCGCTTCTCGCCACCCGGACACCGGTCCCCACGCACCGGCGGCGACGAGCAGCGCGACGGACAGCGCGGCGAGTCCCGCCCATCCGACCGCCTCGACGACGACACCGCCCGGCAGCGTGCCCGTGCGGGCGAGGAGGATGTCGACGCCCAGGACCGCGGCGATCACGACGGCGACCAGTCCGACGACGCTCCCACCCGCGATCCCGGCGCGCACGTCGCGCCAGAACAGCCCGAGTCGGGAGTCCTCCGCCGCAATGAATCGACCGAGATGACGGATGCCGGCGGCCAGCGCCACCGGCAGGGTCACGATGAGGGCGGCCACGAGCAGGACGAGCAGTCCCACCACGAGCACCTCGCCGAACAGCGCGAACTTCGCCGCGGCGCCGGGGAACCGGACCGGCGGACGCTCTTCGAGGACGGGACCGCTCCCCGAACGGTCGGCGCGCACCGCGGCGCGCTCGGCGCGTCGAGCCGATCGGATCCCGGCCACCGTCGTCAGCCCTTCAGGCCCTGGGTCGCGACGCCGTCGACGAGGAAGCGCTGGAACACGAGGAAGAACAGGAGCACCGGCACGAGGGCGAGGAAGGACGCCGTGACCGTGGCACCGAAGTCGCTCGTCGAGGACTGGTCGTTGTAAAGGCGCAGCGCGATCGGGAGCGGGTAGTTCTCGGGGCTCGTGAGGTACAGGAGAGGCCCGAGGAAGTCGTTCCACGACCAGATGAACGCGAAGATCGCGCAGGTGATGAGCGCGGGCTTCACGAGGGGCAGGATGATCGCCCAGAAGATCCGGATGTGACCGGCGCCGTCGATGCGCGCCGCCTCATCCATGTCGCGCGGCATCTGCCGCATGAACTGGACGAGGAGGAACACGAAGAACGCCTCGGTGGCGAGGAACTTCGGCAGGATCAGCGGCCAGAACGTGTCGACCAGACCCAGGTTGTTGAACAGGATGTACTGGGGGATGATCACGACGTGGAACGGCAGCAGCAGCGTGCCGATCATCGCGGCGAACAGGATGCCGAGACCCTTGAACGGGATGCGGGCGAACGCGTAGGCGGCCAGGGCACTCGAGAGCACGGTCCCGACGACCGCGGCGACGGCGAGGACCAGCGAGTTCCAGAAGAACTGGAGCAGTGGCACACCCGCGATGCCCTCGAAGACTTTCGTGTAGTTGTCGAACGACGGCGAGTTCGGGATGAGTCCCGAGTTCTGCCCGAACTCCGAGTTCGGCTTGAGGGTCGAGACCGCGAGCCAGACGAGCGGGTAGAGGACGAGAGCCGTCAATGCGATGAGCACGACGAGCCAGATGACCGTCTGCCACGTCTTGCGCTTCACGCGGCGACGCGGCGGACTGGCGATGACCTGCTGCGCGGCGAAGACGGGGGTGGATGCCGCGCCCGAGGTCGTGGTGACGTTGGAGGTGCTCATCGGTTGTCTCCGGCGTAGTGCACCCAGGAGCGCTGGGTGCGGAAGAGGATGAAGGCGATGATCGCGACGACGATCAGCAGGACCCAGGCGATCGCGGCGGCATAGCCCATCTGGCCATCGGCGAAGCCGCGCTTGTAGAGGTACAGCGTGACGAAGTTCGTCATGCCGGCGGGGCCGCCGGAGCCGTTAGAGATGATGTACGCCGACGCGAAGACCTGGAACGCGCCGATGAGGCCCAGCAGCAGGTTGAAGAAGATGACCGGAGAGAGCATCGGCAGGGTGACGGCACGGAACCGGTGCCACGGACCGGCACCGTCCATCTCCGCCGCCTCGTACAGCTCCTTCGGGACCTGCTTGAGCCCAGCGAGGAAGATGACCATGGTGGCGCCGAACTGCCAGATCGACAGGACGATCATCGCCGGGAGCACGAGGCTCGGGTTGCCGATCCAGCCGCCGAGGTCGATGCCGAAGAACGACAGCGACGAGTCGACCGGACCGTCGGAACCGAACATCGCCCGCCAGACGATCGCGACGGAGACCGAACCGCCGATGAGAGAGGGCGCGTAGAACGCGGAGCGGAAGAACCCGGCGCCCTTGTCGCGGTAGTTCAGCAGCATCGCCACGAGGAGGGCGGCGACCAGAGTGATCGGGGTGCCGACGAAGACGTAGACGAGCGTGATCTGCGCCGACTGGATGAACTGCGGGTCGTTCGTGAACAGGCGGACATAGTTGTCGACGCCGATCCAGCGGGGCGGCTGGAAGATGTTGTACCGCGTGAACGACAGGTACAGCGAATACCCCATCGGGATGATCGTCAATCCGAAGAAGCCGATCAGCCAAGGGAGGAGGAATCCGTAACCGGCGAGGGTTTCCCGGCGGGCACGGGCGCGCTGCGTCGGACGGCCCAACTCTTCGGGGCGTCGGGTGTTCGCGAGGGCGCGACGTCGCTTCTCGCCGGTGACGATGACCCTCGTCGCGGTTGTACTCACGGGCTGCTCCAGGTGTCGGGACGGTCGGAGGGAGAGGGGTGGGGGGGGGGGGGGGGGCCCCCCCCCCCCCCCCCCCCCCCTCCACCGGTCACTGGTTCAGGACGACGTCCATCTCGGTGAAGAACTGCGACACGGCCTCGTCGACGGTGATGGTGCCGAAGTTGAGCTCGACACCGAGCTGACGGAACTTCTCCTCGAGGCTCCCATATCCGACGATCGGAACGGGAGGGGCATCGCCGAGACGGTCGGCGATGGATGCCTCATAGTCCTTGACCTGCTGGCTCAGCGGGTCGAGGTCCGCGGCCGCGAGAGCCGTCTCGGAGGCGGGCAGGCCACGGTTCGTCCCGAAGATCTCGCCCGCCTCGGGCGAGTTGACCAGGAAGTTGACGAGAGTGGCTGCCGCCTCGGGCGCATCGGTGTTCGCCGCGATCGAGTGCAGCATCGAGGGCTTGAGATACAGATCCTTCGCTCCCTCCTCCGTGACCGGCGGGGCCACGAGGCCGAGCTCGGTGTAGCCCTCACCCAGGTTGCCGAGGTAGCCGGCGCCGAAGTTGTCCCACGTGAGTTCGCTCGCGGTCAGGGCCGTGTCGAACCCGCCCAGCGGGAGGGCCTCCTCGACGGTCTGCTGCGGGACGCCGATGCCGTCGCGGATCGACTGACCCTCTTCCCAGAACGCCTTCAGCCGTGCCTCGTCGAAGCCAGGCTCACCCTCCTCGGTGAAGAGCTCGCCTCCCTCCGAGCGCAGCTGCAGTTCGAAGTTCTGGATGCGGCCGGTGTAGTCGCTGCCACCCCAAAACTCGCCACCGCTGGCGTCGGTGATCTCGCTCATCCAGGCGGTGTAGTCGTCCCAGGAACCACCGGCGAACTCGTCGACGCCGGCCTGCTCGAGCAGGACGGGGTTGGTGAAAAGGCCCCACGCGTTCGTGGAGGTCGCGATGCCGTACGTCGTGTCGTTCACGACGCCGATGTCGAGGATGTTCTGCGGCAGGGGGTCTGTCTCGATGATCCCGCCGAGGTAGGGGTCGAGGTCGAGGAGAAGGCCGTTCTCGGAGTACTGCCGCAGGTACGAGTAGTCGAACTGCATGACGTCGGGCAGGTTCTTGCCCGCCGCCTCGGTCTGGCGCTTCTCCCAGAACTCGGGGAAGGTCAGGAAGCTCGAGTTGACCGTGATGTTGGGGTACTTCTCGTTGAACGCCTCGATCGCCTTGTTGTACAGGTCGGCGCGGACGTCGTTGCCCCAGAACGCGAGGTCGATCGACACCTTCTCGTCGGGGTCATAGGTGCCGGCCGGCTCAGGCGACCCGGCGCACCCTGCGAGGGCGATGGCCGAGCCGGTCGCGAGTGCGACGGCGGCGAGCGCGCGCTTACTGATGAACATCTTTGTCCTCTCTCGAACGTCCGTGTTGCGAGTGCTGCTGGACGTCATGGTCCGTGATCTGGCATTCCTGGTGCAGTGGACCTGAGTCCACGGGAAAGCGCTTGCCTCGCACTGTAGTCCGGATTGAAACGTTTTTCAAGGGCAAAACTGTGACCGGTCCCAGGCTACCCGTCGTCTGTGCGGCGTGCAGATCAGGACCGTCTGGACGCCTAGATGACGAATATCTCCCCGTCGCGCACCACGAGCTCCACCCGGAGGACGACGCTGCGCCGCTCGTCGGGGACGCCCGGGTGCGTGAAGAAGTAGAACCACATCCTGTCGTTCTCGCGCACCGGTGCCCCGTGGTGGCCGAGGCCCGAGCCCGGCACGGCCCCAGCGCCGAGAATGACGGCATCCGCCCCACCCTGCCGCTGCCACGCGACGGCATCGGTCGAGCGGTACACCCCCATGCCGCGCCACTCGTCGACGATCATCCACCAGGAGCCGTCGAGCTCGAAAACCGTCGGTCCCTCGTGGGGCCGGCCGCCGATCGCGGTGCCCTCCGACCGCCACGCAGCGAGGTCGTCGGAGACCGCGACCTTCGTCACCGAATCGGCGGCCTCGTCCTTGTACCAGAGCCGCCACCGGCCGTCGGGAATCCGAGCGACCGCAGCATCGATGACGCGGTCGCTGTCGAGGGTGATCCGGCCGATCCGATGCCACCGGGCGAGGTCGGCGGATCGGTACTCGACGATGTGACGGGCGTACCCCGGCCACTGGTCGGGGACCCCGTCGATCTCGGTGAGGTACATCCGCCAGCCGATGCCGTCGTGCGCGACCTCGGGCGCCCAATGGGTACGATCCGTGCTCGCGGGCGGGCCGGCGGCATCCAGGTGCAACCCTGAGAGGGTCGGCTCGAGGGTTCCCGCGTACGACCAGCGGATGCCGTCGGTCGAGCGCGCGACCCCGACGCGACTGCCGTGCACCCAGGCGACGCCCGGACCCGGATCGGGGTGGGTCGCGCGGCGCTGGGTGTAGAACATCCACCAGTCACCGGGACCGGCGATCACGACGAGCGGATCGGTTGCGCCGTCGTAGACGGGGTCGCGGTAGACCTCCCTCACGCGAGACCCGCCTGCGTGAGGTGCAGGTGCGCGTACCGGCCGCCCCGTTCGAGGAGCTCGTCGTGCGATCCGCGTTCGACGATCTCGCCCCGTTCGAGCACGACGATGACGTCGGCCTGGCGCACGGTCGACAGGCGATGGGCGACGACCAGGGTGGTGCGCCCGGTCATGAGGCGACCGAGGGCATCCTTCACGAGCTCCTCCGACTCGGGGTCGAGGGCGCTCGTGGCCTCGTCGAGCAGCAGGATGCGTGGGTCGCGGATGAGCGCGCGGGCGATCGCGAGCCGCTGACGCTGGCCGCCCGAGAGTCGGGCGCCGCGCTCACCCACGACGGTGTCCCAGCCCTGCGGCTGGTCGTGCACGAAGCCCCACGCGTTCGCGTCGCGGAGGGCGCGTTCGATCCGCTCGTCGTCGACCTCGCCGAGCCCGTAGGCGACGTTCTCGCGGATGGTGCCCTCGAAGAGCACCGACTCCTGCGGCACGACCGAGACGAAGCGGCGGACGGTCCGCAGATCGAGTTCCTGCGTGTCCTGCCCGTCGATGAGGATGCGTCCTCCGGTGGGGCGCAGGAACCCGAGGATGAGGTTGAGCATCGTCGACTTGCCCGAGCCCGACGACCCGACGAAGGCGACGGTCGCCCCGGCGGGGACGTGCAGGTCGATGGCGTGCAGCGCATCCTCGGTGGCCCCGGCGTACCGGTGCGACGCGCGGTCGAGGACGAGGTCGCCCTCGACCTCGTCGACCCGGCGCTTGCCGGCGTTCTGTTCGAGATCGGGCTCCTGCAGGACCTCCGCGATCGAGCGCACCGACTCGAGGCCCCGGGCGCCCACCGGGATCAGCATGAGCAGCTGCGTGAGCCCCTGTGTCAGCAGCGTGAAGTAGGTCGAGAGGAGGACGACTTCACCCGGGGTGATCGGCAGGATGCCGGTGAGCGAGAAGATCGCGGCGAGCACGAGGCATCCCACCCCGAGCACCTGCATCGCGACCCACGACACCGACGCGACGTGGCCGTTGAGCATGTCGAGGTGCAGGCCCGCCCGGCGCACGCCGTCGGCGCCGGTCGCGACACGCGTGACGGCGGTCTGCTCGAGCCCATGCGCACGCGTGACGGGAATGAGCGAGGCCATTTCGCCGACGCGCGCCGACAGGGTCTCGACCTCGCGGCGGAACACGGCGTTGCGGGCGTGGGAGCGCTGGCGCATGGCATAGCGGATGCCGAGGGCGATGGGCACGGCGAGCGCGTAGACCGGCAGGAAGGCGGGCACCGCGATCGCCGTCATGCTGATCGCACCGATCATGACCATGGTCGCCGAGAGGAGGGGATGCGTGACCTGCTGCAGCATGAGCTCGACGTTCTCGACATCGCGGACGACCTTGGTCTGCACGATCGAGGAGCTGATGCGTGTGTGGTACCCGATCGACAGGGTCTGCAGCCGTTCGGCAAGGGCGTTGCGGAGATCGGCGCCGGTGTCGCGGACTACGGTCATGAAGTTGCGCGTGTAGAGGATGTGGTTCGGGTAGTTCTGCAGGAGCAGGACGGCGGCGACGACGAACCACCAGATGACGTCCGACACAGCGCCGCGCCCCGCGACGATGTCGATGACCGCGGCCGTGATCACCGGGAGGAACCACAGCGGGATCTCCTTCGCCGCGAACGCCAGGACCGCGACGATCATGCGACCGGGCCGACGGGCGAGCAGGCGCAGCACGGAACGGGCCGGGCGGGCACCGTCGACGAGGCCGGTCAAATCGGAAAGCGTTTTCCGTGACATGTGTCCATCGTACGGGCGAGGGTGCGGGGCGGGAAGCCCCAGGGCTCCGAACCGACCCGCCAGGTCTATCGTGGACGCGATGACCACGCCCGGCCCCGCGCACGACCCGCACGGCGAACTCCCGATCGACGGCGACACGATCGGCGGGGTGCGTCCGGTCCACCTCTCACCGGCGTCCATCGCGCTCGTGCTCGTCGGCGGGACCGTCGGGACGGCAGCCCGCGAGGCGCTCTCGCTCGCGATTCCTCCGCTCGGCGGCATCCCGGTCGCGATCTTCGCGATCAACGTCGTCGGAGCGTTCTTCCTCGGCGTGCTGCTCGAGGCCCTCGCGAACCGCGGCCCCGACGTCGGTCGCCGTCGGACGCTGCGCCTGCTGCTCGGCACGGGGTTCGCGGGCGGGTTCACGACGTACAGCGCGCTCGCGGTCGACACGGGACTGCTCCTGACGGGCGGCGACGCACTGGGCGGCATCCTCTACGGCCTCGGCACGGTCGCCGTCGGAGCCCTCGCGACGGTCGGCGGTATCACCCTCGCAGGGACCCGTCGGGAGGCGGCGGCGCGATGACGCCCCTCCTCTTCGTCGCACTGTCGCTCGCGGGCGGGGTCGGCGCGGCGCTTCGCCTGGTCGTCGACGGCGCCGTGAAGGCGCGCGTGCGCACGGCGATGCCCGTCGGCACTCTGCTCATCAACGTGTCGGGCTCGCTCGTGCTGGGGTTCGTGACGCAGCTCGCGCTCGGCGGCACCCTCGACGACGCCTGGCGACTCGTCATCGGAACGGGCCTGTGCGGCGGCTTCACGACGTTCAGCACCGCGAGCTTCGAGACCGTCCGCCTCGTGCAACAGCGTCGGTTCGCGCTCGCCTGGATGAACGCGGTCGGGATGCTGGTGCTCGCCGTCGCCGCAGGGCTGCTCGGCGTGGCTCTGGCGCGCGCGCTGACCGGCTGAGAAGGGCGGATGTCGCCGCGGAACAACTCAGGGAAAGCGCTTGCTGGCATACTCGAAGGAGCCGACGAAGGAGTCCCCGTGACTGTCCCCCGACGAACCCGCATCGTCCTCGCCGGAGCCCAGGGCTTCGGCACCGTCCACCTCGAGAACCTGCGTCGCCTCGGCGAGCGCGTCGAACTCGTCGCCGTCGCCGACCCGACCCCCGTGCCGCCCGAGAACCTGCCCGCCGGTACGCAGGCGTTCGCCTCGCTGGCCGATGCCCTCGATGCCGTCGACGACGTCCACGTCGTCATCGTCGCGACGCCGCTGCACACCCACGCCGCCCTCGCCGGTCTCGTCGTCTCGCGCGGCATCGACCTGTACCTCGAGAAGCCGCCGGTGCTGTCGTCCGCCGATCTCGCCGTGCTCGCGGACGCCGCATCCGCATCCGGCGCGCGGGTGCAGGTAGGGTTCCAGAGCCTCGGATCGCTCGCCATCCCCGCCCTCATCGCCGACGATTTCGGTCTCGGACCGATCCAGGCGATCGGCGCCGTCGGCCTCTGGTGCCGCGACCGGGCGTACTGGTCGCGCAGCCGCTGGGCGGGCCACCGCATCCTCGACGGCTTCCCCGTGCTCGACGGTGTCGTCGCCAACCCGCTCGCCCACGCGACGGCCACCGCCCTCGCGGTCGCGCAGTCGACCGCCGCGTCGGACGTGAGCCAGGTCACCGCCGACCTGTACCGCGCGAACGCCATCCAAGGCGACGACACGAGCGTCATCCGCCTGTCGACCGGCCGCGGTGTGCGCGTCACCTCGGCTCTGACGCTGTGCGCCGAAGAGGACGAGGACCCGTACGTCCTCATCCGCGGCACCCGCGGGTCGGCGAAGTTCTTCTACACCGAGGACGTCGTCGAGACGGCCGATCGCCGCGTCGAGTTCGGCCGGATCGACCTCGTCGAGAACCTGCTCGACCACCGCGACCACGGCACGCCGCTGCTCGCCCCGCTGCACGAGACCGGGGCTTTCGTCCGCGTGATGGATGCCGTCGCCGACACCGAACCCGTCGCGATCGACGCGGCGCACGTCAGCTGGAACGACAGCGGCCCCTCCCCGCGCATCGTGCTCGCCGGCGTCCGCGACGCGGTCGAGCGCGCGGTCGACGCGGAGGCGACCTTCGCGGAGCTGCATCTGCCGTGGGCGGCGAAGACCGAGCCCGCCGTGCTGGCCGACCTTGCCGCGTCGGACGACGCCCCGCATCCGGTCGCCGTACTCGTCGACGGAACAGACGTCACCCGCTCCTCGAGCCCGCGACCGTACCTGCACCCCGTGCGCACCCCCGGCGGCGTCGTCGTCTCGGACACGCACCCCGCCGACCACGACTGGCACCTCGGCATCAGCGTCACGCTGCAGGACGTCTCGGGCGTGAACTTCTGGGGCGGCCGCACCTACACCCCCGGGCGCGACTACGTCTGGCGCGACGACCACGGGCGCATCGTCGCGACGAGGGTCGAGGGGGCGGCATCCGCTCTCGAGGCCGAGTTCGCCTGGATCGGTCGCGACGGCGCGCACATGCTGACTGAGTGCCGGCGGATGACGGTGGCCGAGGCCGGCCCCGGCGCGACCACGATCGACCTGTCGTTCGAGCTCGCCTCGCGGGCTGCGACCCTGCACCTCGGCGGCCCGGGCAGCAACGGCCGCGTCGGCGGCGGGTACGGCGGGCTCTCATGGCGCCTGCCCTCCGCGACGGAGGTCGATGTGCGTACCGCGTCGGCGCGCGGAGAGGACGCGGTGCATGGCACCGTCGCGCCCTGGCTCGCGTGGTCGGCCGAGTTCGAGGGCGGCTCCGCGACGGTCGCGATGGCGCCGCTCGACGACGACTCGGCAGCAGACCCGTGGTTCGTGCGCGTCGCCGGGTACCCCGGGATCGGGGCCGCACTCGCCTGGGACCGAGCGGTCACGCTGACCCCCGGCATCCCCGTGTCGCGGTCGTACCGCCTGCTGGTGGCCGACGGCCGCCTGTCGGACGACGAGGTCGTCGCCGCGCTGCGGCTCGGCTGACGCGCGGGGGACGTGCTCCTGCGCCGTAACACCGCATCTCCGTCCACATCATGTGTTGCGGACCAGACCACACGATACGGACGAGCCAGATCGTGTGTTCTCGTCCAGAGCACATGATGTGGACGGGAATCGGGGGATGCCGCCGGCCCCCGCGCGCGCTACTTGATGCCGGTCGTGGCGATGCCGCGGATGAGGAAGCGCTGACCGAACAGGAACGCGAGGAACACCGGCACGAGTGAGACGACCGACATCGCGAACATGCCGCCGAAGTTGGACGCGCCCTGCGCCGACATGAACTGGCGCAGCGCCAGCGGCACGGTGAACAGGTCGGGGTTGTTCAGGTAGATGAGGGCGCCGAAGAAGTCGTTCCACACCCAGACGAAGGTGAAGATCGCCGTCGTCGCGAGGGCCGGCGTCATCATCGGCAGAAGGATCTGCAGGAAGATGCGCGCGTGACCAGCCCCGTCGATGCGGGCAGCTTCGTCGAGGTCGCGGGGGATGCCGCGAATGAACTGCACCATCAAGAAGATGAAGAACGCGTCGGTCGCCAGTGCCTTCGGCAGGATGAGCGGCCAGAACGTGTTCACCAGGCCGAGCTGACTGAACATGATGTACTGCGGCACGATCACGATGTGCACGGGCAGCATGATCGTGACAAGCATGATCGCGAACATGGTGCGCTTGAAGTGGAAGTTCAACCGCGCGAACGCGTAGGCCGCCATCGAGCACGAGATGAGGTTGCCGACGATCGATCCGGCGACGACGACGATCGAGTTCCAGAGGTACGTGCCGAACGAGGGCGACAGCGCGTTCCAGCCCTCGGTGTAGTTCGACACCTCGAACGAGAGCGGCCACAGACCCGGCAGACGGAAGATCTCGTCGTTGGGTCGCAGCGAGCTGACGACCATCCACAGCAGCGGGTACAGCATCAGCGCGGACGTTGCGATGAGGAAGACGTGCCGGGCGACGATGCTGACCTTCGAGCGTCCGCCGAGACCCGCGCTCTGTCGGCGACGGATGCGCTGGCGCTCCTGGGCGAAGCGGCGGTCGCGGGTCGTGATCAGTTCAGTCGTCATAGAACACCCACAGCTTGGAGAGAGCGAAGTTCACGGCAGTGAAGCCCGCGATGATGGCGACCAGCAGCCAGGCCATGGCCGAGGCGTAGCCCATGTCGAACGCCGTGAACCCCTTCTGGTAGAGGTACAGCGTGTAGAAGAGGGTCGAATCCGACGGGCCGCCAGATCCTCCCGAGATGATGAAGGCCTGCGTGAAGGCCTGGAACGCACCGATCATCGACAGCACGAGGTTGAAGAAGACGATGGGGCTCAGCAGCGGCAGCGTGATCGAGAAGAACTGCCGCACCGGTCCCGCCCCGTCGACGGATGCCGCTTCGTAGTACATGACCGGGATCTGCCGGAGACCGGCGAGGAAGATCACCATCGGGGCGCCGAAGCCCCAGACGCTGAGCAGGATGATCGTGGACAGCGCGGTGTCGGGGTTCGAGATCCAGCCGGGCCCCTCGATCCCGAAGACCGCCAGGAACTGATTCACGATGCCGTCGACGCCGAAGATCTGCTTCCACAGGATCGCGACGGCCACCGACGAGCCGAGCAGCGAGGGCAGGTAGAACATCGAGCGGTAGAAGGCGAGCCCCCGCAGCCCCTTGTCGAGCAGGAGGGCGACGCCGAGGGCGGCGGCCATCGCGAGGGGGACACCGACGAGCACGTACACGAAGGTGACGCCGAGGGATGCCGCGAGCCGCGGGTCCTGCGCCATGCGCACGTAGTTGTCGAGCCCGATCCACTCGGGGGCGTTGAAGAGGTCGTACTTCGTGAACGACAGGTAGAGCGACGCCAGGATCGGCAGCACCGTCACGAGGATGAGGCCGAGCAACCACGGCGCCAGGAAGACCAGGGCGGCTTTGGTGTCCTTCGGCCGCTCGCGCGCGCCTCTCTTGCCGCCGCCGCGGCGCAGCTGGGACAGCTCGCTGATCGCGCTCATCCGGGTCCTCCTCGACACTTCCGACGGTCGTCTACGACCGCCGGGTTCACGCTCAGAAAGCGCTTTCTGTGACGATACACTATCGAGCGGAGCGCACAAGCGGTCCCCGACGACGAGGAGCCGCCATGGCCGATTCCGCCGATCACGCGACGACCGGATCCGGCCTCGGACCGATCGCCGGATACCCCGACTGGCCGGCCTTCCTCGAGCGGACCCCGGTCCCGACGGACGGTCCGGGCATTCGACCGGCACTCGCCCGCGCCCTCGGGGTGCGGCGCGCGTCCGCGAGTGATCTGCGGGTCGAGCGCGAGTGGCGGGCCGGCGGCATCCACGGTCGCGAACTCACCTGGCAGCTGCCCTACGGGCCGCGCACGCGCGCCTGGCTGCTGCGCCCCGACGACGACGGTCGCCCCTTGCCGGGTCTGCTGGGACTCCACTGCCACGGCGGCGTCCGCTCGGTCGGCGGCGAGCAGCTCGTCGAGACGAATGCCGCGCCGCACCCGTCCGCCGTGGCGCTGCGCGCAAGCGTCTACGGGGGCCGCGCCCCGGCGAACGACCTCGCCCGCGACGGGTTCGTGGTGCTGGCGCACGACACGTTCTCGTGGGGCAGCCGCGCGTTCGACCTCTCGCAGCCGACGCCGCGACTGGCCGGGCTGATCGCTGCGCGCGAGGCGCTGTGGCGCGAGGAGGGCGTCATCCCGACCGAGGCCGAGCGGTTCGACGCCGTCGCCTCGCTGCACGAGGACTCGCTCGCGAAGGCGGCCGGCATGCTCGGCACCTCGCTCGCCGGCGCTGTCGCGACCGACGACCTCACCGCGCTCGACGTGCTCGCCTCTGTCGACGGAGTGGATGCCGCGCGCCTCGGCGCGTTCGGACTGTCGGGCGGCGGCGGGCGCGCCGTGGTGCTGCGCGCGCTCGACGATCGGGTCCGTGCGACCGTCGTCACGTGCATGATGGCGACCTTCGCGTCGATCGTCCCCGCCGAGCTCGACACCCACTCGTGGCTGCTGAACAGCCCCGGCATCCGCACCGCGGGGGACCTGCCCGAGATCGCGGCATCCGCTGCGCCGCGGGACCTGCTCGTGCAGTACGGCGAGCACGATCCGCTGTTCCCGGTCGAGGGGATGCGGGATGCCGACCGCGCCCTGCGGGGCACGTCGGGCTATCGCGGAACGTTCTTCGATGACGGGCACGTCTCGAGCGCGGCGATGCAGGACGAGGCCCGGTCGTTCTTCGCCGCCGCGCTCGCGGCGTGACCCAAGCGAGACACATCGGTCGTTGACAATCGCGCCGCGGCGGCGCTACCGTCCGTCAGTAAGCGTTTTCTCACGGTCGAGAAAACGTTTGATCCGCGAAGGAGCGGCATGACCACGATCACCCCCGGCCCGACCCGACACGACCGTACGGCCGCGGACCGATCGACCTTCCGTTCCGCCCGGATCACCCCTGTCCTGCTGCGCGCCTTCCGCCGCCGCACCGTCTGAGAGGAACCCCATGAAGAACCGACGCCTCCTCGCCTTCGCCGCTGCCGGCGTGGCGCTGGCCGTCACACTGACCGGTTGCGGCGTAGGCTCCGGCGCCGGCAACGGCGACGAGAAGATCACGCTCCGCTTCGCCTGGTGGGGCAGCGACGAGCTGAACGCCATCAAGGACGAGCAGATCGCACTGTTCGAGAAGGCGCACCCGAACATCACCGTCGAGGGTGAGCCGAGCGAGTACAACGGCTACTACGACAAGCTCGCGACGCAGGTCGCCGGCGGTGGCGCGCCCGACGCGCTGCAGATCACGTACGACGCACTGCCGCTCTACGTCAGCAAGAACGCGATCGCCGACATCAGCGGTGACATCGACCAGGAGAAGTTCCAGGCCGGTTCGCTCGACGCGGGTGTCATCGACGGCAAGCTCTACGCTCTGCCGACGGGTGTCGGCTCTCGCGGCATCATCGTCAACCCGGCCGTCTTCGAGGCCGCGGGTGTCGAGATCCCCGACGACACGTCGTGGACGTGGGACGACTACATCGAGATCGCCAAGGAGATCTCCGACAAGGCCGGCGACGGTGTGTACGGGTCGTCCGCGATCTCGAACGATCAGTCGCTCATGGCTTTCGCTCGCCAGAACGGCGAAGACCTGTATACGGCCGACGGCGAGTTCGGCGTCAGCGAGGCGACCGCGCAGAAGTTCTTCGAGTTCTCGAAGGACCTGCAGGACTCGGGCGGATCGCCCGACGCCTCGACCGCGGCGGAGGATGCCTCGGCGTCGCTCGAGCAGAGCCTCATGGGTCAGGGCAAGATCGGCATGACCTTCGCGCCGCTGAACTTCATCGGCATCTACGCGGGGGCGTCGGGTCAGGAGCTGAAGATCCTCAACGTGCCCGGTGACAGTGCCGGCAAGGTGGGTCTCGTCATCCAGCCGACCGTGCAGTACGCGGTGTACTCCAAGTCGAAGCACCCGAAGGAAGCCGCCATGCTGATCGACTTCCTGCTGAACAGCGAAGAGGCGGGCCCGCTCAACAAGCTGACCCTCGGCATCCCGGCCGACCCGACGGTGCTCGAGGCCATCACGCCTGACCTGACCGACTCCGAGAAGGAGCAGGTGGCCTTCATCGACCGGCTGTCGCAGGCCGGTGGGACGCCGCAGAACCCGATCGCGCTGCCGACCTCGCAGCTCGGCCCGATCATCACGAAGCTGCTCGACGACGTCACGTTCGGCAAGACGACTCCGGCGGATGCCGCCAAGGAGCTCATCTCGCAGGTCGACACGGCGCTCGCCGCGAGCTGACAGACGGATGCGGCGGTCGGGATCACCCGGCCGCCGCATCGCCATGTCCGGGATCATCGGAGGATGCGCATGACCTATCACCTGGCCGGGGACTCGACCGTCGCCCCCATGGCAGCCGGCGAGGAGCCGATGGCGGGCTGGGGCGAATGCCTCAGCGAGTTCGTCTCTGCTCCGGTGCGGAATCACGCATTCGGCGGGGCGACGACCGAGTCGTTCCTTGCGAGTGGGACGTGGGACGAGCTGCTGGCGGGGGTGGTCGAGGGCGACACGGTGGTGATCCAGTTCGGCCACAACGATCAGAAGCAGCCCGAACTGCTCGCTTCGCGCGGCGGGTACACCGATCGGCTGCGGCGGATGGTGGCGGACGTGCGCGAGCGCGGCGCGCGGCCCGTACTGTGCACGTCGTGCGAGCGGCGCTGGTTCGATGGTGAGCGCGTGACGCCGACGCACGGCGACTACCCGAACGCGGTCCGCGATCTCGCCGCGAGCGAGGTCGTCGACCTCATCGACCTGACGGCGTTCACGACCTGGCTCTACGAGGATCTGGGCGATGCGGCATCCGCTCGTCTGCTGTCGCACTACGCGCCCGGTGAGACGGCGGCGTGGCCGGAAGGCCTCGTCGACGACACGCACTTCCGGATCGAGGGGGCGCGGCGCATCGCGCGCTTCGTCGCGCAGAGCCTGCGGGCGATCGAGCGTCGCGACGGGGATCAGCCGGCGAAGGGGTCGACGTTCACGGCGTGAGAGACGCCGCTTCTACGCTGGGTAGGTGAGCGACTACGACCCGCGCCTCGTCGATCTCTACGACGTCGACAATCCCGACGGTCCGGATCACGACTTCTACCGCGCGCTGGCCGACGAGTGCGAGGCGCGGAGCGTCCTCGATCTCGGGTGCGGGACCGGGATGCTGACGGTCACCCTGGCCCGTGACGGGCGGCGGGTGGTGGGGGTCGATCCGTCTCGCTCGATGCTCTCCTTCGCTCGCCGTCGCGACGATGCGGATGGCGTCGAGTGGGTCGAGGGTGACAGCAGCGCGGCGCCGTCGGGGCCGTTCGATCTCGTCCTGATGACCGGCAACGCGGTGCAGCACATCCCCGACGACGAGTGGCCGCGCACCCTCGGCGACCTGCGCGCACGGATGCGACC
This sequence comes from Microbacterium sp. NPDC077663, assembly GCF_044542795.1. NCBI lineage: Bacteria > Bacillati > Actinomycetota > Actinomycetes > Micrococcales > Microbacteriaceae > Microbacterium > Microbacterium sp. NPDC077663. Next base: position 335,436 of record NZ_JBITVE010000002.1, read on the forward strand.
GGGTGGCACGCTGTCGTTCGAGAGCCGGAATCCCGCGTTCCGCGAGTGGGAGTCGTGGTCGTCGGCACCCGCACGCCGCGATACTCCGCACGGGATCCTGACCGAGTGGATGGATGTCGAGGTGGTCGACGACCGCGTCGTACGATTCCGCGCCCACAACCGCTTTGCATCGGGCGAGACCGTCGTCGAAGAGCAGTCCCTCGTGTTCCGGGACCGGGGTGAGATCACGTCTGATCTGGCGGCAGCGGGCTTCGCCGTGGACCGCATCGCTGGCGAGTGGGACGGCACTGCCTTCGACGGAACGTCGCGCGTGATGATCTTCGTGGCACGCGCGCTGTAGCGCAGGGGTCCGGATGCTCGTTCTCGGGCGGATCGGCTCGGCACAGGTTTCGAGGGTCAGACGGAAGAGCGCGCCCGCGGCGCAGCCGGGCAGGCCGGCGCGGCGGGAACGGGCGTCGAGCGGCCCTCAGGCGGTGTGGGCCGCGATGAGGGACGGCAGGCTGGTCACACCGCCGAGCTGGATCTCAGAATGGTGCGGGTCCCACAGGTGGTGCGGGGGGTGTGGGTGATGGTGGTGGTTCGGCGGGGGTGAACGCGACGGCCGGTGTGGGTGCGTCTTCTCTGTAGGTCCTGCCGAGGGGTGAGATCCATTCGAGGACGCCACCCTCCAGTTGTCGGACCCGTCAGGCGGTGAACTGCTTCATCGAGTGATGCCGTTGACACAGGTGCGCCAGGTTCCCGAGCTCGGTCTTCCCGCCGAGGGCGTGATCGTGGGTGTGATCGACCTCGCAGCGGATCGCGGCGACCCGGCATCCGGGGAATCGGCAATGCTGGTCGCGGGCTTGCAGGAACCGTCGCATCCCCGACGGCACCCGGTACGAGTCGGTGGCGATCGTGACCCCGGTGGTGGGGTCGTGGAGAAGCCGCTCCCACATCCCGGCGCCGCCCGCGAGGGTGCGTGCGCTTGTCGGGTCGATGGGCGACCGGCCTGTCAGGCCGCAGGGGCCGTCGTCGTCTCCGATGAGTGTCACGGCGGGCACGAGGACCTGGACGCGGGCACGGATCGCCCCCAGTGGCCCGGCGGTGGTGTCGCGGGTGTCGTCGAGCGCGGGTGTTCCGGCGAGGAGCAGGTCGGCGAATTCGGCGCGCCCACCGCCCGCCGGCGGCCCAACGCCGGCTCAGCTAGCCGAACGCGCGCGCCACCGGCCGGCGCAACCCGGCGAACGCCACGGTCGGCCACTCCGGGTCGACCGTCAGCACTTCGATACCCGACTCCGTCACGAGCACCGTGTCCTCGGCCTTCGCGCCGAGCGCGCTCGGGTTCCACGCGAACGCATGGTTCGAGACCACGGCATCCGTCGTCAGCGTCGTCGCGCGAGGGTCGCGCCCGGCGTACCCGGTCGGTCCGCCCTGGTGGTGCTTCGTCCACTCATCCGCGTCGAAACCAGATGCCGCGTACCCGGCCGTCCCGGCCGCGAAGACGTCGTTCAACCGGGCATCGGGACGGGTCGCAGCGAAGTACGCGGCCTCGACCTCGAGGATGCGCTCGTCGTCCCTGCCCGCGTCGCCGACCCACCGCGTCGCGTTCGCGATCAGCCCGTGTCGCCGACCGCAGACGACGAGCATGGCCCGGTTCCCGAGCGGACCGTCGGTGGGGAGCGGATGCCGGTGGGGCAGCCGCTCCTCACCCGCGACCAGGATCACGAGCGGGTCGATCCCCCGCGCCGCGAGACCCGACGCGAGCGCGGCCGCGGCCGACCGCTCGGTCGATGACGCACTCAGGCTGCGGGCGGCCGCCGTCAGCACCTCCGCCGTCTCGCGCCCGAGTGCCCGGTATCGGTCGACCTCGGCGGGCAGCAGCGACGCCCGCGCCGCGCGCAAACCGAGAGCGACCTCGGCCTCTGCCACCCCGGCCCCGGCCGCCTCGATCACCGACTGATGCCACGGCACCCGCACGACGCGGTCGGCATCCTCCGGCAGCAGCTCCTCGGCGATCAGACGGTCCGCCTCGTTCGCACTGACGTACACGGTGTCGCCGTCGTCGTCCACCCGCACCGCGAGCACGGGCGGACCGGCGAGCGACACGTGGGTGCGCGCACCCTCCAGGTACCAGGCAAGCGCTTCGTGCGACGAGAGCACGAGCGGGCGGCCACCGGCCTCCCGCCGCACCGCCTCGACCCGCACCCTTTTCGCGGCGCGGTCGGCAGCAGATCCGGACATCGTCGTCTCCCGTCATAAAACGTTTCCTCGCATAGTATGGCCACACCGACACGCGCGACGCGCACGCCGGGAAGGCGCGAGGGGGAGCCGATGGCAGGGGCCAAGCAGACGACGATCACCGACGTCGCCAAGCACGCCGGGGTATCGCTGGCGACCGTCTCGCGGGTCATGAACGGCAACGCGACGGTCGACCCCGCCCTCGCCGAACGGGTGCGCGCCTCGGCCGCCGAGCTCGGCTACTCGGCCAACCCGCTTGCTCGCAGCCTCGTCCTCGGCAAGACGCAGACGATCTCCGTCGTCGTCCCCGACCTCTCCAACCCGACCTTCCAGGGCATGCTCCGGGGCCTCAGCCGCGCCGCCGTCGCCGACGGGTATCACGTGCTCGTCGCCGACTCCGACGAGCACGAAGACCAGGAACGCCTGCTCGCCCTCGAGTCCCGCCGCCGGTCCGACGGCCTCGTGCTCTGCGCTCCGCGCATGTCGGATGCCGCCCTCGCCGAGGTCCTCGCCGAAGTCGCCCCCGTCGTGCTCGTGAACCGCGCGGGCGACGCCCCGAGCGTCGCCGCCGACTATCGCACGCCGCTCCGCGAGGTCATCGACCACCTCTACGGCTTGGGTCACCGCCGCATCGCCTACCTCGCCGGCGCCAAGCGCAGCGCCTCGAACGCGCAGCGCCTCGCCGCGCTCGACGACGCCCGCGCAACACTCGACGGCTGCGAGATCGTCGAGATCCCCGCGGGTGTCGACTTCGCCGCCGGTGCGAACTCGCTCGAGGCCGTTCTCGACACGGGCGCTACCGCCGTGCTCGCGTTCAACGACCTCTCCGCCATGGGCCTCCTCAGCGCCGCGACCGAGCGCGGCCTGTCCGTGCCCGGCGACCTGTCGATCGCCGGCTTCGACGACATTCCCTTCGCGCGGTACACCTCCCCCGCCCTCACGACGGCCGCCGTCCCGACGGCCGAGCTCGGCGCCCTCGCCTGGCGCGCGCTGCGCGCCCTGCTGCAGGGGGAATCCCCCGAGGCGACGCACACCGTCGTGCCCGAGGTCATCCTCCGCGGCACGACCGCCGCGCCCGCTCGCTGACCGGAGCAGATCCCTCCTCGCGGTCTCGCCGCTATCCGTGCTACCGTCGAGAAAACGTTTCCTGAGCCGGTTTCCCGGCTCGGAGGAGTCCGGCACGAAGGAGAGCCATGACCACCCGGTACGCCCTCGTCGGCGCTGGCCACCGCGCACAGATGTACGTGGACGCCATCGCCGACGACTACCGCGACCGCGCCGACCTCGTCGCGATCTGCGAGCCGAACCCGACGCGCGCGCAGTTCTACGTCGACCGCCTCGTCGGCCACGGCCTCGCCGCCCCCACGACCTGGCAGCCCGACCAGCTCGAGGAGATGATCCGCGCCGAGCGCATCGAGCGGGTCATCGTGACCGCCCGCGACGACCTCCACGCCGAGCTGATCGTCCGATCGATGGATGCCGGGGCCGACGTCGTCGTCGAGAAGCCCCTCACCATCGACGCAGCCAGCGCCGCCGCGATCGAGGCGGCCGCCGAGCGCACCGGCCGCTCCGTCGTCCTGACCTTCAACTACCGGTACGCGCCCCGCAACACCGCCCTTCGCCAGGTCATCGCCGAGGGCCGCATCGGCCGCGTCACCTCGATCGACTTCTCCTGGATGCTCGACACCCAGCACGGGGCGGACTACTTCCGGCGCTGGCACCGCGAGAAGGAGCACTCCGGCGGTCTCCTCGTGCACAAGTCCAGCCACCACTTCGACCTCGTCAACTGGTGGATCGGGCAGCGTCCGCGCCGCGTATTCGCCTCGGGCGCCCTCCGCTTCTACGGCGCCGAGAACGCCGCCGCCCGCGGCCTCGGCGACCGGCCCGACCGCGGCACGCACGACGGCGAGCGCGACCCGTTCGAGCTCGACCTGCGCGGCGACGCGCGCCTGCGCGCGCTGTACCTCGACGCCGAGCAGCACGACGGCTACGTCCGCGACCGAGACGTGTTCGGCCCGGGCATCACGATCGAGGACAACCTCGCCCTCGTCGTCGACTACTCCGACGGCGCGACCCTGTCGTACTCCCTCAACGCGCACGCCCCTTGGGAGGGCTACCGCGTCGCGATCAACGGCACCGAGGGCCGCGCCGAGCTCGAGGTCGTCGAGCGGGGCGCCGTCCTCGTCGGCGACGGTCTGCATCCGGTCGTCGACCCGAGCGCCGTGCACGATGCCGATCAGTCGAGCCTGCGCCCCATGGGCGAGCGCCTGCTGGTGCAGCGCCACTGGGAGGAAGCCATCGAGGTCCCGATCGTCTCGGGCGAATCCGCCCACGGCGGCGGCGACGCCCTGCTGCTGGCCGACGTCTTCGCCGGACCGGTGGACGACCCGCTCGGCCGCCCCGCCGACTGGACCGACGGCGTCCGCTCGATCGCCGTCGGCATCGCCGGCAACCGCTCGCTCGAGACCGGCATGCCCGTCCAGGTCGCCGACCTCGGCGTCGCGATCCTCCGCGACTCGACTGCCAGGGCCCCCCGGTGAGCCGGGTCGTCGTCACCGGCGGGTCCGGCAGACTCGGCCGCAATCTCGTCGCCGGGCTCGCCGCCCGCGGGCACGAGGTGGTCTCGCTCGACCGCATCCCGTCGGACGACCTGCGCATCGACGGGGTCGAGCAGATCTCGATCGACCTCCTCGATGCCGCGGCGACCCGCGACGTGCTCACCCGGGCCAAGGCCGACTCGATCGTGCATCTGGCCGCGATCGCCGTGCCCTTCAGCGCGCCCGAAGACGTCATCATGCGCACGAACACGGGGCTCGCGGTCTCGGTCCTCGGCGGCGCGGTCGAGGCGGGTATCGGGCGCATCGTCGCGGCATCCAGCCCCACCGTGCTCGGCTACGGCAACCCGTCCGGCTGGCTGCCGGATTCCCTGCCGCTCGACGAGACGTCGACGCCGCGGCCGTGGAACGCGTACGCGCTGTCGAAGCTCATGATCGAGCAGACCGTCTCGATGCTCCATCGGCGCACCGGCGACCACGTTCGCTACGCGACGTTCCGCCCCTGTTACGTCATCGCCCCCGAGGAATGGGCGGGCGCCCCGACTCAGCAGGGTCACACGGTCGCCGAGCGCATCGCCGATCCTGCACTGTCGGCCCCGGCGCTGTTCAACTACGTCGACGCGCGCGACGTCGCCTCGTTCACCGATCTGCTGCTGACCGCGCTGCCCGACATCCCGAACGCCGAGCTGTTCTTCGTCGGCGCCGACGACGCCCTCGCCGACGCCCCGCTGGCCGAGCTCCTGCCGCGCTTCGTCCCCGGCACCGACGACCTCGCCCGCGCGCTGACGGGCACCTCGCCCGCCTTCTCGAACGCGAAGGCGGCGCGCGTGCTCGGGTGGCGGCCGCAGCACTCCTGGCGCGGCGAGCTCACCGCAGCGCCGTCCCCCCTCGATCGAAAGGACGTGCCGGTATGAACTTCGACGGCATCCTCTTCTTCCCCGTCACCCCGTTCGACTCCGCGGACCGCGTCGAGACCGACCTCCTGAGCCAGCACGTCACCGCAGGGGTGGATGCCGGGGCCGGCGGCGTCTTCCCCGCGTGCGGCACGGGCGAGTTCCACGCCCTGTCCGCGAGCGAGTCGGCGCTCGTGGTCCGCACCGCGGTCGACGCCGTCGCGGGCCGCGTCCCCGTCGTCGCGGGAGCGGGCGGTCCGCTGGGTCACGCGATCGAGGTCGCGCGCTCGGCCGCCGATGCGGGCGCCGACGCCCTGCTCGTCCTGCCGCCCTACCTCGTGGGCGCTCCGCAGCGCGGGCTCATCGCCTACGTCGAGGCGATCGCTGCGGCATCCGATCTGCCCGTCATCGTGTACCACCGCGGCTCGGCGGCGTTCACGGCCGAGTCGATCCGCACCCTGGCCGCGAACCCGAAGGTCGTCGGCTTCAAGGACGGTGTCGGCGACATCGGCGCGACGCAGCTGATCGTCCGCGCCGTCGCGGATGCCGGGCGTGAGGACTTCGCCTTCTTCAACGGTCTGCTGACCGCCGAACTGACGCAAGGGGCGTACCGCGGGATCGGCGTGCCGCTGTACTCGTCGGCGGCGTTCGCGATGATCCCCGAGGTGGCGAACGCGTACTACCGCGCGTACGTGGACGGCGACGAGGCGCGACGCCTGGCGATCCTCGACGGCTTCTACTCTCCGCTCGTCGCTCTGCGCGACGAGACCCCCGGCTTCGGTGTCTCGCTCATCAAGGCGGGGCTGCGCCTTGAGGGTCTGCCGGTGGGGTCCGTCCGCGCTCCCCTGGTCGACCCGACCCCGGCGCAGGAGGCCCGCCTGACCGAGATCCTCTCGGCGGGCCGCGCACTGCTGTGACGACGATCGCCTCGCTGGGTGCCCGGCTGATCCGGGTGCCGCTGACGCGCCCGTGGGCGGCGGACGTCACCTCGGTCGGCGTCATCGCGACCCACGTGGAGCGCTCCGACGGCGGCGAGGGGTGGGGATTCTCGTGGACCCCGCAGATCGGCGCCGAGGCGGTGCTCGCGCTGCTGCAGCACGACATCCCGGCCTTCGCCGTCGGCCGCTCGGCGGACCCGGCCGAGGTCTGGCCCGAGCTGTGGCGCCACCTGCACGAGGCGGGTGGCGGCGGTCTCACGACGATCGCGATCGCGGGTCTCGACCTCGCGCTGTGGGATGCCGCGGCCCGGGCCGGCGGCGCGTCGGTGTCGACCGCGATCGGTCGCCGCCGCGCATCGGTGCGCTCCTACGGCAGCGGCATCAACCTGCACTACGAGCTCGACGACCTGCTCGCGCAGGCGCAGCGCTGGGTCGACGCAGGCTTCGACGCCGTGAAGATGAAGGTCGGCAGCCCCGACCTCGCCCGCGACGTCGGGCGCGTCGCGGCGGTGCGGGACGTCATCGGACCGGACCGCGCCCTCATGGTCGACGCGAATCAGCGCTGGGACCTCGATCGGGCGACGACCGCCATCGAGGCACTGGCGGCATCCGACATCGCCTGGATCGAGGAGCCGCTGCGCGCCGACGACCTCGCCGGCCACATCGAGCTCGCGAGGCGCCTGCGCGAGGGATCGGCCGTGCCGATCGCGCTCGGCGAGAACGTGCACACCCGCTACCGCTTCGACGACTTCGTGCGCTCGGGGGCGGCGCAGGTCGTGCAGCCGAACATCGTCCGCGTCGGCGGGATCACCCCGTTCCTCGAGATCGCGGGCGACGCGCACAGCTCCGGCGTCGACCTGCACCCCCACCTGTTGCCCGAACTGTCGGGCCAGCTCGCGCTGACCCTGCCCCAGGAGGTCATGGTCGAGGACATCGAGGATGCCGCGTTCGGCGCCCTCGGCGCCCTCGACGGCCCCTCCCCCGTCGCCATCGTCGACGGCACCCTCACCGAGGTTCCCCACGAGGGCCTCGGACTGCGCTTCACCCACCCGGAAGGACTGCGATGACCACCGCCCCCGAAGATCTCGCCCGCCTCGCCGACGCCGCCGCGGCCGCCGCGCCGATCTGGCGCACCTCGTCCGCCGACGATCGCGCTCGCTGGCTGAGCGCCGTCGCCGACGCGCTCGACGCGCACGCCGACGAGCTCGTCGCGATCGCCGACCGCGAGACGCGCCTCGGCGCCGTGCGCCTGCGCGGCGAGGTCGGTCGCACGACCGGCCAGCTGCGCCTGTTCGCCGCGGTCGTCCGCGAGGGGTCGTACCTCGAGCTGACGGTCGACGACGCGGATGCCGCGGCCACCCCGCCCCGCCCGGAGCTGCGTCGCCTGCTCGTCGGCGTCGGCCCGGTCGCCGTGTTCTCGGCATCCAACTTCCCCTTCGCGTTCTCGGTCTGCGGCGGCGACACCGCCTCGGCGTGGGCGGCGGGCAACCCCGTCATCGTGAAGGCGCACTCCGGCCACCCCGAGCTGTCGGAGCGCACCGCCGCGATCGCGATCGAGGCCCTCGCCGCGGCCGGCGCACCCGACGGGTCGCTCGCCCTCATCGAGGGACGCGAGGCCGGGAACGCGCTGGTGCAGCACCCCGCCATCCAGGCCGCCGGCTTCACCGGCTCGCTCTCGGGCGGACGCGCGCTGTTCGACCTCGCGAACGGGCGGCCCGACCCGATCCCGTTCTACGGCGAGCTCGGCAGCGTGAACCCCGTCGTCGTCACGGCGGGTGCGGCGGCGGCTCGGGGCGCGGCGCTCGCGACCGGACTCGTCGGATCGTTCACCCTCGGCGCCGGCCAGTTCTGCACGAAGCCGGGTGTCGTGTTCATCCCGCGGGATGCCGGTATCGAGCAGCTCGTGGCCGACGCCGTCACCGGCGCGGCGGGCGGACCCCTGCTGACCGAGCGCATCACGACCGCCTTCCCCGACGGCATCCGCGAGCTCGAGGCCGACCCGTCGGTCGCGGTGCTCGCGCAGGGCGCCGAGACGCCCGACGGCGCCCGCCCGGTGGTGCTGACGACGGATGCCGCCGCGGTCGCCGAGCGCCCCGAGACGCTCATCGCCGAGGTGTTCGGACCGGTCACGCTGCTCGTCCGCTACAGCGACGAGGCCGAGCTGCTCCGCGCGCTTCGCGCCGTGCCGGGAAGCCTCACCGCGACGCTGCACAGCGAGGCGGGCGAGGACGTCACCGAGGTGCTCGAGCTGCTGCAGCTGCGCGCCGGACGCGTGCTGTTCGCGGGCTGGCCCACGGGCGTCGCCGTGACCTGGTCGCAGCAGCACGGCGGACCGTGGCCCGCGACGACGTCGCTGCACACCTCGGTCGGAGCGACCGCGATCCGCCGGTTCCTGCGGCCCGTCGCGTTCCAGGACGCACCCGAGGCGCTGCTGCCCGAGGCGCTCCGCGACGCATCGCTGGCTCGACTGCCCCACCGCCGCAACGGCGTGCTGCAGGTGCCGACCGCATGAGCGCGGCGTTCGACCTCGTCCGCGGGCACGTCGAGGCGGGCCGGTTGCCGTCGGCCGTGCTCGGCGTGGCCACCGCCGACGGGACGGTCGCGCTCGAGGGGTTCGGGGCCGCGGCATCCGACCGGTACCCGCTCTTCTCGATCACCAAGCCCCTGCTCGGGATCGCGGCGGCGCGGGCGATCGAGCGCGGACTGCTCACACCCGAGACGCCGCTGACCGCAGCCGTGCCGGAGTTCGGCTCGGGGCGCGACGACACCGTGCTGCTGCGGCATCTCGTGTCGCACACCGCGGGCATCGCGGAGCCGCCGCTCGACCCCGTGACGCCACTGCGCACCGAGCTCGTCACGCGCGGGCGGGACTTCGTCGCCGGCAGCGCCTCGCGGTACTCCTCGCTCGCGTTCGAGGGCATCGCGGCGCTCGTCGAGCACGCGACGGCACAGGACTGGGCGGATGCCGTCGGCCAGTGGGCCGGCGAGATCGGCGCGGACGGGCTCAGCCTCGAGCACGCCGGCGCGGTCGAGGTCGTCGACGCCGCGCGCTCGGGTGTCGACATGGCGCGGTTCGCCGCGCTGCGGCATCCCGGCGCCGGCATGGCCGGTCGGGCGGAGGACCTGCTGCGACTCGGGTCGGAGCTGCTGCGCATCGGCGGCGGGGCGACCGGCGGCATCCTGCAGCCGGCGACGCTGACGATGATGCGACGTCCGTTGACCGGCGACATCCCGCGGCTCGAGCCGTACATCGCCGAGCGCGGGCAGGACTGGGGCTTCACCTGGAACCTCCGCACGCGCGCGCCCGGCCTCATCGACCGGGATGTCTACGGCCACGGCGGCTGGGCCGGCACCGAGTTCTGGGTGCACCCCGGTGCGGGCGTCGCGTGGGTGCTGCTCACCAACGCCGTCTCTCGCCCCGGCGTCGACCTCGACGCGATCGACAACGCTGTGGTGTCGGGGCGCTGAGGGGTTCTGGTGCGCGCGGCGCGGCGCCCTTCGCGTCCAGATCATGTTCTCTCGCCGAGACCACACGTCGCGCACGTTCGCAGCGTGTGCTTTCGGCGAGAGGACATGATTCGGATGCCGCATGGCAGGCCCGGCGACGGCCACCCCGCCTTCGCTACCGGAAGGCGTAGACGAGGATCAGGACGGGCACCACGACGAGGTAGCAGAAGCCCAACACCATGAGGACGGCTGTTCGCGGCGAGGTCACCTGCCGCAACCGCCGACCGTCATCGCCCACGCCGGGCGGCGGGGTGAGGACCTCGGGGATCGGCTCCCCCGCGGAATCCGTCCCCGCGAGGTTGTCGTCACGCCATCGCGCCCACTGATCGACCTTCCTGCTGAGGGCGCGAACCGTGACCAGCAGCCACGTCCATGTGTCGGGGTCGACGGTGACGAGCGGCCCCTTCGCGTATAGGAACAGCCAGTCGTCGATGATCTCGGCATCCAGCCGCGCAGCGGTGTCGATGAAGCGGGCCATGATGTCGGGCGCGAACAGGTAGAGCGCGTCCTTCTCGTAGCCCGCCGGACAGTACAGGGCGAAGTGCTGATCGAACTCGCCCTCCAGACGCAATCGCTGGTCGGGGTCGGGGACGTACATCGATTCGCGGCCGCCGACCACGCCGCGTTCGGCGAGGCCGTCGAGCACGATGTGCGGCAGCGGGGTGTCGAGCTTGATGGCGACGTATCCGCGTCCGGAGTAGTTCCCGATCTCCACGAGGCGGTTGCCCGGGAGGTGGATCGTCGGATCGGCCGCCTTCGAGCGCCAGTCCGTGAAGAGGATGCCGGGATACCGCGGCTCGTACTCGCGGCCCGCGTAGATGAGCCCGTTCGCCTTCGTGAACTCTGCCACGCGGTAGGGAGATTCCACCCGCGGGTCCCAGGCGGTGTTCACGTAGCCCCACGTCACCGGAACCACCATGACGACGACCGCGAGGAGGAGGACCTCCCACGGCTCCGGCCATGTCCACGGACTGAGGCGGCCGAGGATCACCGCAGGGACGAAGATCAGGGCCACCAGCGCCGCCAGCATCAGCAGGATCCAGGCGGCCGTGAGGGCCGGTGCCGGTCGTCCGACCGACCACCTCGGCATGTGCCTCTTGTTGTACGCCTTCACCTCTGCGCGATCCACCGGATCGGTGAGGGCCGAGAAGTCCATGCCGTCACGCTAGCGGGCCGGTGACGCAGCGGTGCGCCAGGGCGCGGGCTCAGATGCGCACGCTCGCGCGCGGCTCGAACTCTGCATGCGTGATCCCGGTACCGACAGGCGGCGCGCCCGGGAACCGCACGCGCTCGGCCGGAGGCGCGGGGAGGATCTCGATGCGCAGCTCGCTCGCACCGCCGCGCGCGGCGGACGGGATGCGCCAGGGTCGCCCGGTCCACAGCGCGTCGGCGATGAGCCGATCGCCGACCCACGCGCGGGCGACGTCGCCGGTCCACTCCAGGCGCAGCGTGCGCTCGTCGGCCGGGTCGACCGCGAGCGTCACGACCGCCGCGGCATCCCACTCCGTCGGGATCGACGCGCGACCGCCCTGCTCGGCACCGACCGGCGGCGCTCCGGCGGACCGTTCGAGCGTGACCGCCACCTCGGACGCGTCCCCGGGCGCGACGTCGATCGCCGACCAGCCGTCCTCGCCCAGCACTTCCACACGCGGCGCCACCGCGGCATCCCCCGCGAACATCACCTCGCCGTCTGCGGCAACGACACCGCCCGGCGCCCACACGATTCGCGCATCGACCACCGCGACGGCGTCGGCATCCGTCTCGTCGAGCACGAGCACCCGCGCGACGACACCGCCGTCACGCGTGAGCTCCCACCGGCGCCCGCGTTCGGTGGCGACCTCGGCGACGTCCGCGTCGGCCGAGAGGTGAGGCGGGATGCCGTCGGTCGCCGCCGCGACCAGCAGCGGCGCTCCCCGCCACGTCACCTCGGTCACGGGCTGCGCGGTCATCCAGCGCAGCGTCTCATCGCCGAGGGGCATCCCGAACGGCCAAGCGAACACCGCGCCGGTCGGGATGTCGACCTCGGGGAAGACGGTGTCGCCGACCTCGAATCGCACGCCCTCGTGCGCGGGAAGGTCGACGCCGGGATGACGGTTCACGACGAACACGAAGCCACGGTGCCCGTCGGAGCGGACCGACCAGCGCAGTCCCGTGAGGTCGGGCGAATCGACCGGGTCGTCGGGGAAGGATGCAGGCATCGCGGCGAGGGTCGCACCCCACCGCGCGAGCATCAGGTGCTGCCGGCGGAGCGCCGCCCAGCTCGGCCGTGTCGCGCCGTCGACCTGCACGGGCGCGCCGAAGTCGTAGGCGATCTCGGGGAAGTCGTTCGGTCCGGCCGCGGCATGCGATTCCTGCAGACCGCGGCGCGGGTTCCGGCCGTCGGCGTACATGTAGTAGCCCTGCCAGACGCTGCCCGACGCGAGCTTGGCCATGGCGACGGCGGCGACGTCCGCGGCGGGCACGTCGAGGCGCCGGTGGTACGCCGAGGTCATGCCCGACCCGAGCTCGCAGGTCGTGAACGGATGCGGCGGCCGCACCGCCTCGGCCACCGCAGGGCCGGCGCGGTGCTCGGCGCCGATCGAGTCGTCGTCGCGACGGGCCGAGGGGTAGAAGTTCGCGTGGCTGCGCAGGTCGGGCTCGACGTCGGCATCGACCCAGAACGACTCGGGGTACCCGCCGTAGACCGGAAGGAACCCCGCGGGCAGCTGAGCGCCGCCCCAGCCGGTCGCGGTCCAGATCGGCGCGCGGAGGCCCAGCCCCTCTGCCATCCCACGCAGCCGGGTGAGATGATCGGCTCCGTCGTACAGCTCGTTGTCGACCTGGATCGAAAAGAAGGGGATGCCGCGCACCTGCTCCGCGAGCACGGAGTACCAGCGTTCGACCTCCGCGAGGTACTCCGGGTCGTTGGTGCGCAGCGGCAGCCCGGAGTCCACGAGCCAATCGGGCAGTCCGCCGTGGCGCGCCTCGGCGTGGGCGTAGGGACCGATCCGCAGGATGAGCCCGAGCCCCGCGTCGCGCGTCGCCTCGAGGAAGGCGCGCACGTCGAGTCCGCCGGTGAAGTCCGGCCGACCGCGCTCCGGCTCGTGGTGTTCCAGAGGACATAGGTCGACACGTGGGTGAGGCCGCCGGCGCGGGCGGCGGTGAGCACCGGCATCCACGTCTCACGGGGGATGCGGGAGTAGTGGATCTCGCCTGAGATCGGGAACACCGGGGTGCCGCCCTGGCGCACCGACCGCGCAGTGACGTCGATGCCGGAGTCGTCGCCCACCGAGGGTCGGATGTCCGCGGGCTCGGCCGGGGCGGGCAGGCGGACGGTGAGGGCGTGAACGCGCGTCATCGGGACTCCAACGGTCGGGGACGGTTCCGAGCCTAGGAGCGGGGTCGCCACACGACAGGTGAGGCCGTCGGATCGTCCAGGTATGCCGCCGCATCCGCCATGCCGAGAGTACCCCCGGGGCGAATAGCCTCAGTCCGCACCGCGACGAGCCGTCCATGCCCGAGCAGCACGACACGACGCGTTTCGCCCGCATACCGCCACCCGAGGCATCGGCGGTACGAGTCCTCGCCTCGTTCCATGCAAAGGAGCATCATGACCCTCACCGTCCGACTCCGACGGCCGCTCGTCGGCCTCGCCGCGGTCACCGCCGCCACCGTGATCCTTGCCGGATGCTCCGGCGGAGGCGGTGGCGAGTCCCCCGCCGACGGGGAACCCGTCGAGATCACGTTCCAGTCCTGGGTGCCGAACATCGACCGAGCCGTCGACGCGTTCAACGCCTCTCACGACGACATCCAGGTCACCCTCGAGACGATCACCGCCGGGCCCGACGGCGGCTACGCCACGATGCTCTCGGCGGTCCAGGCGGGCAATGCGGCGGACGTCGCACAGGTCGGCTACGACTCGATCCCGGACTTCCTCATCAACGACGGACTGGAGGACATCACAAACTACGCGGCGGACTCCGCGGACCTCTTCGTGCCGTGGCAGTGGGAGACGGGCGTCTTCGACGGCGCCGTCTACTCGATCCCCCAGGCCTCCGGTCCGCTCGGACAGTTCTACCGCGCCGACATCTTCGAGGAGCTCGGACTGGAGGCTCCCACCACCTGGGACGAGTATTACGAGGCCGCGAAGGTTATCCGCGCCTCGGATCCCGACCGCTACATCGCCGCGTTCGCGTTCAACCAGGCTCCGTGGATGATCGGCCTCGCGCAGCAGGGCGGCGCGAGCTGGTTCGGTACCGAGGGGGACGCCTGGACCGTTGACATCGACGGAGCGGAAACCCTCAAGGTCGCCGAGTACTGGCAGAAGCTCGTCGACGAGGACCTCGTCAAGGTCGTCGCCGACATGTCGAACGAGTGGAACGCCGACATCCAGAACGGGAACATCCTGAGCTGGATCTCCGGCTCCTGGGCCGACGCGATCGTGCGCGGGACCGCGCCCGAGACGGCGGGGTCGTGGGCGGTCAGCGCCGTGCCGCAGTGGGAGGCCGGCCAGAACGTGTCGGCGACCTGGGCCGGCGGCTCGGCGAGCGTCGTCCTGCGCGGGACCGACCACCCGGCCGAGGCGACCGAGTTCGCCGTCTGGCTGAACTCCGACCCCGAGTCGGTGTCGATCCTGACCAGCATCGGTGCGGGCTGGCCGGCACTGGCCGACACCAGCGCCATCGCATCCCTCCAGGACGACCCGGAGGTGTTCGACTTCTACGGCGGCCAGGACATCTGGGACCTCTTCGCAGAATCGGATGCCGCCGTCGACACCTCGTGGAAGTGGCCGCCGCTGTCCTCGACGCTGTTCGCCTCACTCAGCGACAACGTCTCCGCGGCCGTCGAGAACGGCACCCCCCTCGTCGACGCCTACCGGCAGACGCAGGAGGACGTGGTGTCGGCGCTGACCGAGCGCGGCATCAACGTCCAGTGATCCACCGGTGGGAGGGCGCCTAGCGCCCTCCCACCTCCGTCTCTCCCGACATCGACCGGAGTACCTGCGTGAGCACAGCCTCTTCCCCCGCACGCGGCATGCGTCACCCCGCGAAGTGGGTCCTGCTCCTGCCGTTCGTCGTGATGTTCATTCTCTTCTTCGTCGCTCCGATCGTGTACGCGGTCGCACAGAGCATGTTCGCGACGAAGAGCTCCGGACTGGGTCTCGGCCGGCCCGAGACGACGTTCGTCCTCTTCGAGAACTACGCTCGCGCGCTCGCCGACCCCGCGTTCGTCGAGAGCGTCGGGAGGCTCGTCACGTTCGCAGCGATCGAGGTGCCCCTGATGGTGGTGACCGCTCTCGGCCTCGCCCTCCTCCTCGATTCGGGGAAGGCCCGGTTCCCGCGGTTCTTCCGCGTGCTCTACTTCGCGCCGTACGGGGTGCCCGGGGTCATCGCGACGCTGCTGTGGGGGTTCCTGTACATCCCGGCGACGAGCCCGGTCCTGCAGTTGCTCGGCGGCGTCGGGATCGACGTGAACCCACTGACGAGTGCAGGGGTGCTCTTCGCGATCGCGAACATCGCCTTGTGGGGGTTCGCCGGCTACAACATGGTGATCCTCATGGCAGCGCTGGACGCGATCCCCTCGGAACTCTATGAGGCAGCGCGGGTCGACGGCGCCTCGATCTGGTCGACGACGTGGCACATCAAGCTGCCGCTCGTGCGTCCCTCGATCGTCCTCGTGACCGTCTTCACGATCATCGGCACCCTCCAGCTGTTCGTCGAGCCTCTCGTCCTGCAGCCGCTCACCTCAGCCATCAGCACGACCTTCACGCCTAATCTCGCCGCGTACAACCAGGCGTTCGCCCAGGGCAACCCGAATCTCGCTGCCGCCATGGCGGTTCTGGTCGCCGCGCTCGGGTTCGTCTTCTCGTTCGGATTCCTCCGACTCGTCAACCGGAAGGGGTCCCGCGCATGGTGAACCGCGCACCTGCACAGCGCACCGGCGTTCCGAGCACTCTGGCGGTCAACGTCGTGCTCGCTGTCGCGGGCATCTACTTCCTGCTCCCGCTCGTCTGGGTCGTCGTGGCCGCGACCAAGTCCCCGGGTGACCTGTTCGGCACATTCGGCCTGTGGTTCAGCGACTCCCCCCGCGCGTGGGAGAACCTCACGGCCCTCTTCACTCAGAGCGGGGGCGTCTTCACCCGATGGGTGGGCAACAGCATCCTGTACTCGGGTGTCGGCGCCCTGATCGCGATGATCCTGTCGGCAGCCGCTGGGTACGCGATCGCGAAGTACCGCTTCCGCGGCAAGGAGGCGCTGTTCTCGGTCATCCTCGGGGGCGTCCTGGTCCCCGCGACCGTCATCGCGCTGCCGCTGTACTTCCTGCTGAACACCGTGGGCCTCACCGGCTCGTACTGGGCTGTGCTCCTGCCGAGCATGGTGAGCCCGTTCGGGGTCTACCTGGCGCGGATCCACGCCAACGCCAGCGTGCCTGACGAGATCATCGAGGCCGCCCGCCTCGACGGCGCAGGAGACCTGCGCATTTTCGGCACGATCGCGACCCGCATGATGGCACCGGCCCTGGTGACCATCTTCCTGTTCCAGTTCGTCACGATCTGGAACAACTACCTGCTTCCCCTCGTCATGCTCAACGACACGAAGACGTTCCCTGTCACCCTCGGGCTCACGCTGTGGAACTCGCAGACGCAGCGGGATCCCGCTTTCTACTCCCTCGTCGTGATGGGATCGGCGGTGTCAGCGGTCATCCTGGTCGGGCTGATGATCGCGCTCCAGCGCTTCTGGCGCGCAGACCTCACCGCAGGAGCTACGAAGGGCTGAGGCAGCCTCACCCCTTCCGCTGGTCGCGATACGCCGTGGGCGAGACGCCGTGCGTGAGCCGGAATCTCCGCGAGAAGTAGAACGGGTCGTCGATGCCGACGCGACGCCCCACCTCTGCGACCGGTAGATCCGTCGTGTCCAGCAGATGACGCGCCCGCGCCATCTTCAGGGCGAGGTGGTGCGCGATGACCCCGCCGCCGGTCGCGTCGCGGAAGAGCGCCGCGAGATGCGAAGGCGAGACGCCGACCATCGCGGCGAGCTCCCCCACATGGACGTTGCCCTCGACGCGCTCCTCGAGATACCGCAGCGCGCGCTCAAGCGGAGTGCCGTGTTCGGGCAGCAGGCGGTCGACCGCGAGCTGGGTGAACAGGCGCCAAGCCATACCGGATACCGCAATCAACCGGGCGGGGGTGGTGTCGCGTGCCAGCGACGTCGACATCTCGTCCAGCAGCGCCGTGACCCGCTCCACCCCGCGCAAGGACAGCGTCACCTTCTCCGGCGTCACCCCGGCCACCTCGAGCAGGTCCGGCACATCGGTCCCGCGCACGTGACACCACCAGATCGTCCAGGGATCGCCTGCGTCGGCGCCGTAGGAGTGGGGGACGCCGCCGGGCAGCACGATCGCCGTGGCCGTGCCCACCCTCATCTGCTGGCCCTGCGTCTCGACCCAGCCTGATCCCGATACGCAGACGATCACGATCGTCTCGGCCGCCCCGGCGGGCCGGTGGCGACCGTGCTCCGAGGCGCGCGGGAAGTAGCCCGCGTCGGTGACGACTATACGGCGCGTCACCGGTCGCGCGAGGGCTGCCTCGACGAGGGGACGCGGCACCACGTTGAGCCGTTGATGCTCGAAACCGTCCGCGCGTTCCATGACTCCATCATGACGCACCTGATCGTCGGATCATCCATGCGTGCGCCCCTTTCTGACATGGCTCCGCACTGGCACGCCACGTAGATTCGCCCCATGCCCGACGACGCCGACGCCGCGCCCAGCCGCATCCGCCTTCCCAACGCCCCCGCCGACCAGCAAGCGCTGCTCGACGCGGGCGGCGTCGCGTGCTGGGCAGACGACGTCGTCATCGACACCTACGAGCCCGGTGCCCCCGATCCGTACCCGGCTTTCCTCGATCGCCGCGTGTACCAGGGCTCGAGTGGGCGGGTCTATCCGTTGCCGATGATCGAGTCGATCTCGCACGAGAAGCGGCCCCGCGCGTGGCGGGCCATCCACCTCGAGAACGCGTACGTCCGACTCATGCTGCTGCCCGAGCTGGGCGGCCGCATCCACATCGGGTACGACAAGGTCGCCGGCTACGACTTCTTCTACCGGAACAACGTCATCAAGCCCGCCCTCGTCGGCCTGGCCGGCCCGTGGATCTCGGGCGGCGTCGAATTCAACTGGCCGCAGCACCACCGCCCGGCGACCTACCTCCCCGTCGACACCCGCATCGAGCGCGGCGACGACGACAGCGCGGTCGTCTGGCACAGCGACCTCGACCCCCTGCAGCGGATGCGGGGCGTCCACGGTGTGCGCCTGCGACCCGGCTCGTCGCTCATCGAGCTCGACGTGCGCCTGCACAACCGCACCGACGTGCCGCAGACCTTCCTGTGGTGGGCCAACGTCGCCGCACGCTCCCACGAGCAGTACCAGTCGTTCTTCCCCGACGACGTCCGCTTCGTCGCCGACCACGCCCGCCGAGCGATCACCGCGTTCCCTCGAGCCGACCGGCCGTACTACGGCGTGGACTACCCCGCGCTCGCCGCCGAGCACCCCGACGCCGACCGGATCGACGTCTACAGCAACATCCCCGTGCCGACCTCGTACATGATCACCGACACCGACGACGGGTTCTTCGGTGGCTACGACCACGCCGCCGACGCCGGTTTCGTCCACTGGGCCGACCCCGCGATCTCGCCCGGCAAGAAGCAGTGGACCTGGGGCGACGGGCCTATCGGCCGCGCGTGGGACGACCAGCTCACCGACACCGACGGTCCGTACGTCGAGCTCATGGCCGGCGTCTACACCGATAACCAGCCCGACTTCGCGTGGCTCCTGCCCGGCGAGACCAAGACGTTCTCGCAGCACTGGTTCCCGGTCCACGCGATCGGTCCGGTGCAGCAGGCGACGACGGATGCCGCGGTCTCGGTCGCGACCGACGGCGGCCGGTCGCGGGTGGGGGTCATCGCGACGCGATCGCACGGCGCGGCACGCATCGACGTCGACCTCGACGACGGCGGTCGGGAGAGGTTCGACGTCGCCGTCGGACCGAGTGCGCCCGTCGTCGTCGAGGTCGCCGGGACGGCGATCGGGGTGACGCTCGTCGCCGACGACACCGTGCTGGTCCGCTGGGTCCGGCGCGACGCCGAGCCCGTCGAGCCCTGGGTCGCGACCGCGCCCGAGCCGCCCGAGCGCATCGCGAGCACCGACGAGCTGATGCTCACCGCGACGCATCTGCTGCAGTACCGGCATCCGACGCGGTCACCCCTCCCCTACCTGCGCGAGGTGCTGCGACGCGACCCCGACGACGCGCGCGCCCGCACGATGCTCGGCGCATGGCACCTCGCCCGAGCGGAATACGTCCCGGCACGGGAGCACCTCGAGGCCGCCGTGACCCGCGAGACCCGTCGCAATCTCAACCCGCGCGACGGCGAGGCGCACTACCTGCTCGGCCTCGTTCTCGAGCGTCTCGGCGAGCGTGCCGACGCCGACCGCCACCTCGCACGCGCGGCGTGGAATGCGGCGTGGGCAGGCGCGGCATCCCTCGCCCGTGCCCGGCTCGCCCTGGCGAACGGGCGCCCGACCGACGCGTTGCGGCTGGCCGACGCAGCAGGCGCGATCCCCGAGGCACGGCGCCTGCGCGTGCTCGTCCTGCGACGGCTCGGGCGCGTCGACGAGGCGGCGGCGTCGCTGCGCGGACTCGTCGGCGACGACCCGCTCGACCCCCTCACCGCCCTGCTCGCGGGCGGACCGCTGCCGTCCGATCCGCGCGCGGCGCTCGACGCAGGCGCCGAGTTCACGCGTTGCGGAGAGATCGACGCCGCGCTCTCGGCGACAGCCGCCCCCGCGACCGGGCCCGCCGGTTTCGGCTCCCTCGAGCCGGTCCGGCTGATCCTGCGTGCCGCGTGGGCGGATGCCGCCGGCCGCCCCGACCTCGCCGCCGCCGAGCGCGCCGCGGCGGATCGCCTCGACCTCGGCGGAGCGTTCCCCGCGGGGCTCGACCAGCACGACGCGCTCGTCGCGGGTGCCGCCGCCGGATCGTCCGCGGCAGCAGGCATGCTCGGCGCCTGGTTGCTCGACGCCGGCCGCGACAGCGACGCCCGCGCAGCCCTCGACCGGGCGCGCGCGCTCGGCGCCGACGACCCCGTCGTCCTGCGGGGCCTCGCCCTCGCGACCGTCCGCACCGGCGGCGCGGCAGCCGACGCGGCAGCCCTCTACGAGACCGCCCTCGCCCGTCGCGCCGACCCCCGCCTCGTCCTCGAACGCGACCTCCTGGCGCAGCTCGCGGGGACGGATGCCGCGGGCCGCCTCACGCTGCTCGAACGCCACCCGGCGGCGCTCGACGCCCGCGACGACCTCGCCGTCACACACATCGGTCTGTTGCTCGACGCCGGGCGGCTCGACGACGCGTGGCGGATCCTCACCGGGAGGGTCTTCCGCCCGTTCGAGGGCGGCGAGGGCGTCGTGCTCGCCGCGTACGACCGCGCCGCCTGCCTGCTCGCGCGCCGCGCCTGCGACGAGGGCCGCCCGGACGCCGCGATCGCCCTGCTCACCGCCGGGATCGACGCCCCCGCGAACCTGGGCGAGGGGCGGCATCCCGCCGTGCCGCAGGCGGAACGCTTCGTGGCCCTCGGCGACGCCCACCGCCTCGCCGGGAACGTCGATGCCGCGCGCGCCGCCTGGCAACTCGCCCGCGCGATGACACCCCTCGCGGTCGCCCCCCGCCCGGCGGATGAGGCGACCTTCTGGGTCGGTGTCGCGCACACCCGCCTCGGCGAGGGCGCTGCCGCCGACGCCGTGTGGTCCGCGCTCGAGAATCGCGCCGCCCAGGTCGAGGCCGCACCCGACGACGTCGACTACTTCGCGACGTCGCTGCCGGAGCTGCTCGTCTTCGACCTCGACACCGCCGAACGCCGAATGCTGCAGGCCGCCCGCCTGCGCGAACTCGCCGCCGTGGGACGCACGACGGCACACGAAAGGATGAACGCATGACCGAGCGCTACATGGGTTCCGGCAACGTCGCCGAGGCGCCCTACGGACCGACAGGCCCGATCCCCGCGCATCTACCGGACCGTCTCGCGATCACCCTGTGGGACTTCTCCTGGTACACCCGCGCCGGCGACGGCGACGTCTACGCCGACCTGGATGCCGCATGCGCCGACGCGGCCTCGCTCGGCTACAACGCCATCCGCATCTGCGCGGCACCGCTGCTGCTGTTCGGCGAGCTGGGGCTCGACGACCTCGCCCGCGACCTCGAGATCGAGGGGCTGGGACCGGCGGCATCCGGCGGGTACTACGGTCAGCGCACCCGCTGGTACGACACCCCCGGCGGCTACGCGCTCGACCTGTACGCCCACCTCGAGGCGCTGTTCAC
This sequence comes from Microbacterium sp. NPDC077663, assembly GCF_044542795.1. NCBI lineage: Bacteria > Bacillati > Actinomycetota > Actinomycetes > Micrococcales > Microbacteriaceae > Microbacterium > Microbacterium sp. NPDC077663. Next base: position 356,890 of record NZ_JBITVE010000002.1, read on the forward strand.
GGCAGCTCGGCGGCACGGGCTGGTGCTGATCCTCTCGAGCTGGGAGTACCAGCAGTCGCCCGCGTTCGCCGCCTCGCCGCGCTGGTTCGACGCGATCGACGCGGTCCCGTTCGAGGCCCGCTACCGCGCGCTCGCGGAGGCCTGGGATCGGATGCTGGCATGGGTCGACGCGCGCGGCTTCCGCGACCTCGTCGCCCTCGTCGAAATCCACAACGAGGTGGAGTTCTCGATCCTGCCACTGCTGACCGAAGAGGCGGCGAGCGAGGTCGTGCGGCTGGGCCGGCGGCATCCGGATCTGATCGTCACCGCGAGCTACGGCAAACCGCCCCACCTCGCGATGCACCGGATCCCCGAGGGCCTCGGCGCCGCGCAGTGCCACGTCTACAGCTACGGCGTGCTCGACGCGCTGCAGAAGCGCATCGACATCCGGTCCGAGGGGAGCGAGGGGTTCCCGAACGCCGACCTGCGTGCCCTGCTGCGCACCGACGCCCCGACCTTCGCCGAGTACGGCCGTCCGGCGGAGTGGAAGCTGCGCGCGACGGTCGTCACCGACCAGATGATCTACGGCTACGACTGGGTGGATGCCGCGGCCTGGGACGCCTGGCTCGACGCGGAGTACCCGCGCTACGCCGAGGTGATGCACCGCGAGATCGAATCCCGCGTCATCGCGATCGCCGAGTGGGCGCGCTGGCAGGGTGTGCCCGCGCTGATCGGCGAGGGCTGGGTCGGTTACACCCCGCTGCACGGCGGGTTCGAGGAGTCGGCGACCGGGCGGGAGCTGGCCGAACACGGCATCCGCACCGCCCTGGAGCGCGGCGCGTGGGGTGTCGTCCTCTGCTCGAACGCCGCCCCGCATCACCCGATGTGGCAGCTGCGCGACTGGCAGCAGCGCGTGAACGCGCTTGTGCGCGGGCGCTGACGCTCACGCACCGGGGTTGACTACGACCTTCCTGACCACATCATGTGTCGTGGACGAGAACACCCGTTCCGGACGGCTCGGATCGTGTGCGGTGGTCCGGAACACATGATGTGGACACTCTCGCGACTCGCGCCCGCGCCCACAACGAAGGGGCGGATGCCACCGGCATCCGCCCCTTCTCACGCCACCCGTCAGCGCAACGGCACGTCCGCGAAGGACATGTCGGACGCCAGATAGAAGTCCGTGTACGCGGGCTGGTTGTACGTCGTCTGCTGGCGCGCGATCTCGGCCCGATACTGCGGGTCGTGCATGAGCGTGTAGAGCTTGTGCTCGGAGGGCTCGGTCGAGACGTAGATCCGCAGCGCCGACGAGTCCGCCGTCCGCACGAGCAGCTCCTCACGCCAGTCCCCCAGCACGTCGGCGACAAGCGACGGGTTGCCCTTCGTGCCGTTGTTCGTCAGGGTGCCGGATGCCGTGAGCATCGTCCCGCGCGTCCAGTCGTCGATCGTGGGCGTCACGTCCTGCGCGCCGTTCACGATCTGCGTCGTCAGGTCGCCGGCCCACCGGATCGACATGTTCGTGCCGGGATTGGTGGGCTGCAGGATGTCTCCAGCGGCGGAGAGGAGGCCCGAGGCATCCGTCCCTGCGGGCATGCTCGACCAGGCTTCGATCCCAGGAACGTCGGGGCGGACGTCGCCGACCATCCCCCGGCCGGTGTCGCGGCCGGAGTAGGCGCCGAAGAGCACCTCGCCCGTCGCGGCATCCCGCATCGCCGTCCCGTACGGGGCGTACGCACCGCCCTCGTGGACGGTGAAGATCTCCTTGCCGGGGCGGTTCGGGTCGAAGTCGCCGACGTGCATCGCGTCGCCGTGACCGAGACGCACGTTCTCGCCGGGCGTCGCACTGCCGTCGGGCATCGTGTCGAACGACGAGTACAGCAGACCGCCGTCGTCGTCGAGCGTGGCGGAGCCGTAGACGATCTCCTGCTTGCCGTCGCCGTCGACGTCGGCCGCACTCAGGCTGTGGAAGCCCTGGGTCGTGAGCGTGCCGTACTCGGGGTCGGTGCCGTCGCGCCCGTGCGGACCGTCGTTGAACGGGTTCGTCATCGGGACGTGCCCGCTGTCGACCAACCAGCGCTGCGTGAGGTGCTTGCCGTTCCAGTCGTACGTCGCGACGGTCGAACGCGTGTAGTACCCGCGGGCGAACACCGCCGACGGACGCTTCCCGTCGAGGTACGCGACGCCCGACAGGAAGCGGTCGACGCGGTTTCCGGGCTCGATGCGAGACATCGCATAGTCGCCCCAGAGCAGGCCGTTGTCACCGCGGCCCGGCTCGTATCGGACCGTCTCGAGCTCCTTGCCGGTCTTGCCCTCGAACACTGTCAGGTACTCGGGACCGTCGACGATGAAGCCCTCGAAGTTCCGCAGCACGTTGCGGGCCGAGCGCGAGGGGGCGTAGACGTCGATGAAGTAGTCGACGAGCTCTTCGGCGTCGGCGCGGGAGAGCGGGTAGTCGTACTTCGGCTCGGTGCCGAACGCCTCCTCCAGCGTCGCCGGCCACTGACCCGAGACGACCTCGTCGCGCTCCGACCAGCCCTGGAAGACATCGGCCAGGTGCGCGGCGTAGTCCTCGGCGCTCATCCGGTAGTCGTCGGAGTGCGCGTAGCCGGCCTTGCGGTCGGCCTTCGGCATCGTGACGTACTCGGCCTTCTTGGCCTTGCCCTTCTTGTACTCCGTGCTCTTCGTTCCCGGAGCCGTCTTCATCATGATCTCGGCCTTGCCGTCGCCGTCGAAGTCGAAGACGAGGAACTGCGTGTAGTGCGCGCCGGCGCGGATGTTCACGCCGAGGTCGATGCGGTTGAGCAGCGTGCCGTCCAGCTCGTACGTGTCGATGTAGACGGGTCCGGTGTAGCCGACCTGCGAGACGTCCTTCGAGTTCGACGGGTCCCACTTGACGACGTACTCGTACGCGCCGTCGCCGTCCACGTCGCCGACCGAGACGTCGTTCGCCGAGTAGGTGTACGCCTCGCCCGCAGGTGTGACGCCGCCCTGGGGCTTCGTGAGCGGGATGTCGAGGTACGGCGACCCCTCCACGGTCACCTTCTCGGACGGCTTGCCCTCACGCTTCCCCTGCAGCGGCGAGACGGTGTACCGCGAGCGGTCGGTGCCATCGGGGTCGACGTAGGTCGTCGAGTCGGTGACGGTCGCGATGCGCTTTCCGTCGCGCTTCACGACGAAATCGGTGCCGGTGAGGCCGGTCGCGGATGACCCGGTCGCCTCGCTCTTGAACAGGCGCCAGGTGAGGTGGACACCGTCCTCGCCGGGGAGGGCGACGAGCCCGCGGTCGAGCTTCTCGAGCTGCGGCGAGGCGCCGGGGGTCGGCTTTCCCGGACCGTGACCCGGGTGGGCGATCGCGGCCTGGGCCGGGACCAGCAGGGCCGCCGCGGCGAGCGCGGCGACGACGGACGTGCGGACGGGTCTTCTCATGCTGTTCACCTTCGAACTCGTGATGGAATGCGCTTTCCCCAGTCGCGCCCCGAGCCTACGTGCGGTGTTGAATCGTGTCAACGGGTGCCGCGGCCGCCGCCCGGCATCGTCGGCATGAGCGCGCGCTTTCGCGCGAAGGATGGATGCCGCGCCTCACCCGCACCACCCGCGCCCCACCCCTCGAAACACACACGACATAAGTGCGCTCTCATCGACGCCTCACATGCGACTTAGCGGCGGCCGACACGGTGGACACATCGACGTCCACTCCTCGGCTCCGGAGGCTCCCGCATGGTGATCCGCATCGCGCTCTATTCGCACGACTCCGTCGGCCTCGGCCACGTCCGCCGCAACCTGGCCATCGCCCACGCACTCAGCGAACGCCTCCCCGCGCTGCTCGGCGACGAGGTCACCGGGCTGCTGATCAGCGGACAGTCCGCGGCCACGGCCTTCCCCACCCCGGCCGGCTGGGACTGGCTCATCCTCCCCAGCATCACGACCGGCCCCGAGGGCTACTCGTCGCAGCACCTCGCGGCGGGGCTGCAGCGGGTCACCGGCATCCGCGGCGGCAGCGTGCAGGCGGCGATGGCGGCCTTCCGCCCCGACCTGTTCGTCGTCGACCGGCATGCCTTCGGGGTCGAGCGCGAGCTCGAACCGACGCTGCGCTGGCTGCGACAGCACCGCCCCTCGTGCACGACCGTCCTCGGCCTGCGGGACGTCCTCGACGAGCCGGCGGCCACGCGCGGCGAGTGGGCCGCGATCGGTGGAGCGGATGCCGTGCGCCGGGCCTTCGACGAGATCTGGGTCTACGGCGACCCCCGCGTCCACGACCTCACGCGCACCGGCGAGATCCCGGCGGGTCTGGTCCCCCTCGTCCGCCACACCGGGTATCTCAGCCACGGACGACCGGGCCGCGGCCACCCCGTCGCCGATGAGCCGTTCGTGTTGACCACCGTCGGCGGCGGATCGGACGGCGGCGCGATCGCCGCCGCGGCCGCGCGGGCCACGGTGCCCACCGGCATCCGTCACGTCATCGTCACCGGGCCCGAGATGCCCGCTGAGGACCGCCGGGCGATCCGCGCTGCGGCTGGGCCCCTGACGACCGTGACGCGATCGGTGCCCGACGCGCTGGCCCTCATCCGCCGCGCGGACGCGGTCGTGAGCATGGGCGGCTACAACGCGGTCGCCGAGATCATGAGCACGGCGACTCCCGCACTGATCGTGCCGCGCGACAACCGCCGCGTCGAGCAGCCGCTGCGGGCCGCGGCGCTCGCCTCGCTCGGCGCGGTCGAGACCCTCTCATCGGCGCATGCCACCCCTGAGGCTCTCACCGCGTTCTTCGCCCGCACCGTCGGCACCCGCGTCGCGCGTGCCGGAATCGATCTCGACGGTCTCGCGACCGTCGCCGACCACGCCGCCGAGCTCGTCGCCGCGGCCCGCACCCGGAAGGAGCTGATGGAGCATGCCGTCTGACGCCGCACCTCGCATCGGCTACGTCGTCAAGGTCTACCCGAGGTTCTCCGAGACGTTCGTCGTGACCGAGATCCTCGCCCGGGAGGCCCTCGGCGAAGACCTCGTCGTCTTCGCGCTCCGCCCCACCGACGACGCCCGCTTCCATCCCGAGCTGGCCCGCGTGCAGGCGCCGGTCTTCCACCTCGGGCGCGCGACGAAGCCGTCGGCGCTCTGGTCCGTCCTGCGGGATGCCGCGGCCGGCCCGCCGCTGGCCGACGCGATCGCCGCGCACCTCGGCGAACTCCTCTCCGCCGAGGTCGATGACGCCGTGCAGGCGGTGCTGCTCGCCGCCGCCGCCCGCCGCGAGGGCATCACCCACCTGCACGCGCACTTCGGCTCGGTCGCCACGACTGTGGCACGGCTCGCGTCGCGACTCACCGGCATCCCGTACTCGTTCACCGCGCACGCGAAGGATCTGTTCCACGAGAGCGTCGACCGCGCGGCCCTCGCACAGAAGCTCACCGACGCGGCCTTCACCGTGACGGTCAGCGACTACAACCTCGCTTTCGTTCGCGAGGCGTTCCCCGGCACGGGCGACGTGCACCGGCTGTACAACGGGCTCGAGCTCGACCGGTTCCGCTTCCGTCCCCGCCCGCTCCGGCGCGGCCCGTTGCGGATCGCGGCGGTCGGGCGGCTCGTCGAGAAGAAGGGGTTCGACATCCTCATCGACGCGGTGGCGCTCCTGCGCGACACCGGCGTCGATGTGACCGCCGACATCGCCGGCACGGGCGAACTCGCCCTCGATCTCGCCGACCGCATCGAGCGGGCGGGCGTCGGAGACCGGGTCCGCCTGCTCGGTCCGCTCCCCCAGCATGAGATCGCGCGGCTGCTCGCCGAGTCCGACGTCTTCGTCGCGCCGTGCGTCGTCTCGGACGACGGGAACGCCGACGGGCTGCCGACGGTCCTGCTCGAAGCCATGGCCACCGGCATCCCGTGCATCTCGACCGACGTGACCGGCATCCCCGAGGTCGTCCGCAACGGCGAGACCGGGGTGCTGTGCCGGGCCGGCTCGGCCCCGGACCTCGTCGCCGCGCTGCGCGGCTTCGCCGAGGGGACGACGGATGCCGCGGCCCTCGCCGCGCGCGCTCGTCGCCTCGTCGAGGAGCGGTTCGACTCGCGCCGGCAGGCCGCGGCGCTCGCCGCGCTCACCTCGAACGCGGGACGCCGCGCGCTCGAGGAGGTGGCGTGATGCGCATCGCCTACCTCTGCGTCGACCCGGGGATCCCGGTGTTCGGCACGAAGGGCGCCTCGGTGCACGTGCAGGAGATCGTGCGGGCGTTCCGCGCGCGCGGCGACGAGGTGACTGTGTACTGCACGCGCCGTGGCGACCACGTGCCGCGCGACCTCGCGGAGGTGTCGGTCGTCGAGGTGCCCGTGGGTAAGGGGGCGCCCGCCGAGCGGGAGCAGTGGGTCGCCGAGGCGGCCCGGCGGCTCGCCGCGCGCATCGTCACCGACGGCTGCGACCTGGTCTACGAACGCTTCGCGCTCTTCAGCCGGGCCGGCGCGGTCGTCGCGGGCGCGACGGGCGCCCACTACGTGCTCGAGGTGAACGCGCCCCTCATCGAGGAGCAACGGCAGCACCGCGATCTCGTCGACGAGGCCGAGGCGGCGGCCGCAGCGCACGACGCCCTCGCGACCGCCGACGCCGTCGCGTGCGTGTCGGAGCCGGTCGCCGCCTGGGCCGCCGCGCACGGTGCGACCCACCCGCTCGTGGCGCCGAACGGCGTCAACACCTCCCGTATCCGTCCGACCTCGCGGCCGTCCGGCGGACCGCTGCGGGTCGGATTCGTGGGGACGCTGAAGCCGTGGCACGGCGTCGAAGTGCTCATCGACGCGCTCGCCGTCCTCGGCGACCGCGCGACGCTCACCCTCGTCGGCGACGGCCCCGAAGGCCCGGCGCTGCTCGCCCGCGCGGCGGAGCGAGGCGTCGCCGTCACCTCGACGGGAGCCCTGCGGCCGGCCGACGTGCCCGACGCGCTCGCCGACCTCGACGTCGGCGTCGCGCCGTACCCACCCGGGGCCGCCTACTTCTCGCCGCTGAAGGTCTATGAATACCTGGCCGCCGGCCTCGCGGTCGTCGCCTCGGCCGTCGGCCAGGTGCCCGCGATCATCGACCACGGACGCACCGGCCTGCTGGTCGAGCCGGGCTCGGCCGCAGCTCTCGCCACCGCCCTCGGACGGCTCGCCGACGACCCCGCCCTCGCCGCGCGACTCGGCGCGGCCGCCCGCGCCGACGCCGTCGCCCACCACGACTGGACGCGGGTCCTCGATCGCATCCTGACCGCCCTGCCCGACCGCGCCCGCCGCGAGGAGGTGTCCGCATGATCCGCTCCCCCCGCACGCGACGGTCCCGCGCCGACCGTGCCGCTGACCGCGCGGCCGGACCCGTCCGCCGCACCCTGGCGACCGTCCGCCCGCTGCTGCGCCCGCACGCCCTCCTGCTCGTCCTCGGTCTGCTCGTCCTGCTGCTCGAGGTCGCGTTCCGCGTCCTCGAACCCTGGCCGCTCAAGCTCGTCGTCGATTCGCTCGCGGTCAGTCTGGGCGCGACCGGGGCGGCGACCACCGGCATCCCGCCCGCCACGATCGACCTGTTGATCGGATGCGGCGTGGCCCTGCTCGTCATCGTCTGCCTCCGCGCGCTCAGCTCGTACCTCAGCACGATCGCGTTCGCCCTCGTCGGGTCGCGCGTCGCCACGGCGCTGCGGGCCCGCGTCTTCGACCACCTGCAGGCGCTGTCGATTCGCTTCCACGCGACGGCGCCGTCCGGAGACATCGTGCAGCGCCTGGTGGGCGACGTCGGCAGGCTCCAAGAGGTCGCCGTCAGCGCCGGCCTGCCCCTCATCGGCAACGTCATCACCCTCGTGACGCTCGCTGCCGTGATGATGTGGCTCGACCCGATGCTGACGGTCGTGGTCGCGGCATCCGCTCTCGCCTACTGGGTGCTCTCGCGCCGGTCGAGCAAGGCCATCACCGCCGCCTCCCGGACGACCCGCAAGGGCGAGGGCCGGCTCGCCGAGTCGGCCTCCGAGACGCTCGATGCGATCCGCGTCGTGCAGGCGTTCGGCCTCGAGCGCGAACGCTCCAGCGTCTTCGCGCGGGGCAACGCCGTCGCCCTCCGCGAAGGCGTCAAGGCGCGGCGCCTCGCCGCCGCCCTCGAGCGCCGTACCGACGTCATCGTTGGCCTCGCGCTCGCACTGGTGCTCGTCGGCGGCGGATGGCAGGTGCTGCAGAACCGGATGTCGCCGGGTGACCTCGTCGTCTTCACCGCCTACCTCAAGCTCGCGATGCGACCGCTGAAGGATCTCGCGAAGTACACCGGGCGCATCGCGCGGGCCGCGGCATCCGGCGAGCGCGTCGCGGATCTGCTAGAGACCCCCGTCGAGGTCGTCGAATCCCCCGACGCCGCACCGCTCGAGGTCCGTGCCGGCGCGGTGTCGTTCGAGAACGTGACCCTCGCCGACGGTCGCGGCACCCTGTTGTTCCGCGGACTGTCGGTCGATCTGCGCGCCGGCGAGTCGGTGTGCCTGCTCGGCCCCTCGGGGGCGGGAAAGTCGACGCTCGCCGCGCTCGTCGGCCGGTCGATGGACCCGGCCTGGGGACGCGTCACGATCGACGGTGTCGACCTGCGGGCGGCGACGCTCGAGAGCGTGCGCGGGGCCGTCTCGGTCGTGCTGCAGGACACCGTGCTGTTCGCGACGACGGTGCGCGAGAACATCCGGCACGGGCGTCTGGACGCGACCGATGCGGAGGTCGAGGCGGCGGCTCGCCGGGCGCGGGCGCATGAGTTCATCGCCGCGCTGCCCGAAGGCTACGACACGGTGCTGGGCGGCCGCGGCAACACGCTCTCGGGCGGCCAGCGCCAACGCATCGCGATCGCGCGCGCCCTGCTCCGCGACGCGCCGATCGTGATCCTCGACGAGGCGACCACCGGGCTCGACCCCGAGTCCAAACACGCCGTGCAGCGCTCGCTCGACGAGCTCACCGCGGGGCGCACGACCCTCACGATCACCCACGATCCGGTCGCGGTGACCGGTGCCGACCGCGTCCTCTGGCTCGAGGACGGACGCATCGTCGAGGACGGCGACCCGGCCGTCCTGCTCGCTGATGCCGATACGCGCCTGTCGCAGTGGTTCCGCACCGCGCGCCGGGCGATGCACACCGAGGAGGTCGCCTCGTGATCGCCGCCGACACGCTGCACGACCCCGTCCTCGCGCTGGACGTCCTGCTGGATGCAGCGCGACTCTCCGAGGCGCTGGGCCGTGAGGTCGAGATCACCCGCGTCCGGTGGAAGCCGGCGACGAGCCTTGTGCTCGGGGTGCGCACGGGCGAGGACCATGGCTGGGTCGCCGCGTACGCCGACCCGGGCAAGCTCCTCAAGCTGTACGCGCGGGCCGCAAGCATCGGCGCGCAGGTCACCCGGCTCCGCGCCGTCGACGCCGCCTGCGCGGGACCCCTCGCGGCCGACCGCGCGCTCGCGAAACCGCTCGGACGCGCGCGCCGTGTGCTCGGCGACGGCGCGACCGTGCTGAGGTACAACCCGCACCGCCGCGTCGTGCTGCGCACGGGCGGCGACGTCGTGAAAGTCGCGACGACGGATGCCGGTCGTGCCGACCTGACGCAGCGCCTCGCCGCCGGCGGGGCCGCCGTGCTCCCCGCCGAGCTTGTGCGCCCCGGCATCCAGCGCACGCGCTGGTGGGGCGCGGGAGACCTCGCCGCGTCGCCCTCGCGCGCCGCGGCCGCCGCGGCCGGGCGCGCGCTCGCGGCGCTGCATGACGCGCCCGCGGACGATGCGCCCGATGCCTCACCCGCCGAGGGCGATCTCGCGACGGCCGTGGCGGCCATCGGCCGCCTCGACGCCGACGCCGGTGCCCGTGCCGCTGCGCTCGCGGAACGCGTCCGCGCCCTGCCGACGGGAGAGCGTTCGGCGCTCGTCCACGGCGACTTCACCGCCGACCAGGTGCTGCGCCGCGGCGACGAGGTGCGTCTCATCGACTTCGACCGCGCGGGCCGGGGCGAACCCGAGCGCGACCTCGGCGCGTTCACTGCCGGAGAGCTGCTGGCCGGTCGCGCCCTCACCGATGCCCTCCGATCCGGCTACGACGCCCCGGTGAACGAGCGCGCCGTCGACCGGTGGACGGCGACGGCCGCCCTCCAGCGGGCGGTCGAACCGTTCCGTACCGGCCGGGCGGACTGGCGCGACGGTCTGCATGCGGCGATCGACGTCGGCACGGGGGCCGCCCGATGATCGCCCTGCCCGAGCGCGTGCGGCACGAGGGCGTGGAGTGGACCGTGTCCCGCGCCTGGCCCGCCGCAGAGGGACCGGTCCCGGTCGAGCTGCGTGCGGCCGACCGTGTGCGCGGGGCGTGGTGGTCGGGCGGACGCCTCGCCGTCCCGCCGGCCGGCGACGACCCCGCCCTCCCGGGGCTGCGCGGTCTCGCCGGCGACCTTGTCTCGCACCGCCCGGGCAAGCGTGCCGTCGTCCGCACCCCGGATGGGGCGGCCTACCTCAAGGTCGTCCGCCCCAAGAAGGCCGCCGCGGTGATCGCGGCATCCGACCATGCGGCGGCGTTCGGCGCGGCCTTCGCGCTCCCCGAGCTCGACCGCGACGGCGAGGCTGAGGCACGGGGCGTCGTGCGGTTCTCAGCACTGCCGGGCACGACCTTGCACGCGTGGGTCGCGGACCCGGCCGGCGACCCGCACGCGCCGTGGACCGCCTGGCACGAGTCGTGGGTGGCCCTCGCCGGGACGGATGCCGCGGGTGCGGCCGTCCACGACGCCGCGGCCGAGGCGGGAGTGGTCGCGGACTGGGCGGCGCACGCGACACGCGCCCTGCCCGTCGCGGGGGATGCGATCCGGCGCAGGGTCGACGCCGTGCAGGAGGGGTTGCTGGGGCATCCGTCGTCCCGTCACGTCCTTGCTCACCGCGACCTGCACGACAAGCAGCTGCTGTGGGACGGCGAGCGTCTCGGGCTGCTCGACGTCGACACGGTGAGCGCCGCCGAGCCCGAACTCGACCTCGCCAATCTGCGCGAGCACGTCGACCTGCGCGTCGCGCAGGGCATGTGGGCCCCGGCGCGGGCCGACGTCGCGCGCACCTGGATCGACCGGACCGCGGCCGCCATCGGAGCCGACCCCGAGCGCACGGCCGCGTACGCCGCCGCTACCCGCCTGCGCCTGGCGTGCCTCTACCTCTTCCGCCCCCGCTGGCGCGGCTGGGCCGAGCGCGCGCTGCTCGAGTGAGCGGGCGGATGGCGCGCACCCTCGGTGTCCACATCACGTGCTCTCGACGAGGTCACATGTCGTGTACCGCGCACAGCGTGTGTTGTCGTCGCGAGCACATGATGTCGACCACAACGGCGCGTGACCCACGCACGTGCCGTGGCGAGCGGATCAGCCCCCGGTCGAGGCGCGGACGACGAGCTCGGGCCGGAAGCGGATGCGCTGCGGCGCGGCATCCGGGTCCTCCAGCGCGGCGAACAGCGCGTCGACGGCGGCGGCGCCGATCTCGCGCGCGGGCTGGCGGATCGAGCTGAGCGGCACGACCGTCGACTGCGCGAAGTCGATGTCGTCGTAGCCGATGAGCGCGAGATCCTCGGGCACACGGAGCGACCCGAGGATGCCGGCACCCTGCAGGACCCCGACCGCGACCAGGTCGTTGGCGCAGAACACGCCGTCGGGCCGGTCGGCCGCATCGCGATGGGCGAGCTGCTCGCCGACGAGCCGGCCCGCGAGCACGGTCAGCTCGTCGGTCGAGGCGACCTCGAGCGTGGCGTCCGGCACCTCGGCGAGCGCGCGTCGGGCGCCGTCGAGGCGGTCCGCCACCTGGCGGACGGATGCCGGTCCCCCGGCGAACAGGATGCGACGGCGCCCCTGCTGCAGCAGGTGCTGCACGGCCAGGTAGCCGCCTTCGACATCGTCGACGGCGACGGAGGGGAGGTCGCCGTCGGCCTCCGCGTCGAGGAGCACGACGGGCACCCCGGCGGTCTCGAGCATGGCGGCCCGGGTCTCGTCGAGCGCGATCGGGGTCAGCAGCACCCCGTTGACCCGCTGCTCGCGGAAGAGGTCGAGGTAGGTGTTCTCGCGGGCGGCATCCTGTCCGCTGCTGCCGAAGAGGACGATCACGCCGTGCTCGGCGGCCCGCTCCTCGGCGCCGCGGGCGACCTCGGCGAAGAAGGGGTTGGCCGAGTCGAGGACGACCAGGCCGATGGTGCGACTACGGCCGGCGCGCAGCTGGCGGGCGGCATCGTTGCGGACGAAGCCGAGCGCGGAGATGGCGGCGTGCACGCGCTCGACGGTCGCCGGAGCGACCTTCGCGGGGCGGTTGAGGACGTTCGAGACGGTCCCCACCGAGACGCCCGCGGTGCGAGCGACGTCCTTCACACTGACTGCCACGTGACCTGCCTTGACGGATGCTTCGCACCCACGTTACTGTTCTGATTCTTGAATCGTTTCATACAACGCTTCCCCGATCAACGACCCCCGCTCACGAAGGAGTGACATGCCCCGCGTCGCCTTCCAGCTGCAGATCGACCCTGCGCTCATCGACGAGTACGTCGCCCGCCACACCCCGGTGTGGCCCGAGATGCTCGCCGAGATCGCCGCCGCCGGCCGGCGCAACTACTCCCTTTTTCTCGGCGACGGCGGTCGTCTGTTCGGCTACTACGAGGTCGACGACGACACCGCCGCGCAGGCCTACCTCGCCGCCTCGCCCATCGCCGCCCGGTGGGAGGCCGAGATGGGCCGCTTCTTCGTCGGCCTCGACGGCCGTCCCGACCAGGCGGCGACCCCGCTCGTCGAAGTCTTCAACCTGCACGACCAGTCGGCGGCCGCCGCCGACGCCCCTTCAGAAAGCGATCCGTCATGACCACGTTCTCGCCCGAGATCCTCACTCAGCTCGAAGGCCAGGGCATCGAACTGCCCAGCTGGGCGTTCGGCAACTCCGGGACCCGGTTCCGCGTCTTCGCGACGGCGGGCACCCCGCGCGACCCCTTCGAGAAGATTGCGGATGCCGCCGAGGTCAACCGCTACACCGCGCTGGCCCCGAGCGTCGCGCTGCACATCCCGTGGGACAAGGTCGACGACTACGCCGCGCTCCGTCGCCACGCCGAGGACCTGGGCGTCCAGCTCGGCACGATCAACTCGAACACGTTCCAGGACGAGGACTACAAGTTCGGCGCGCTCACCCACCACGACGAGCGCATCCGCCGCAAGGCCATCGACCACCACCTCGAGTGCATCGACATCATGCACGAGACGGGCTCGCGCGACCTCAAGATCTGGCTCGCCGAGGGCTCGAACTACCCCGGCCAGAACGACATGCGCGGCCGCCAGGACCGTCTGCAGGATTCGCTGCAGCAGATCTACGCACGCCTCGGCGACGCGCAGCGCCTCGTGCTCGAGTACAAGTTCTTCGAGCCGTCGTTCTACCACACCGACGTCCCCGACTGGGGGACGTCCTACGCGCAGGTGGCCGCCCTCGGCGAGCGGGCGATGGTCTGCCTCGACACCGGGCACCACGCGCCCGGCACGAACATCGAGTTCATCGTCATGCAGCTGCTGCGCCTCGGAAAGCTCGGCTCGTTCGACTTCAACTCGCGCTTCTACGCCGACGACGATCTCATCGTCGGCGCCGCCGACCCGTTCCAGTTGTTCCGCATCCTCGTCGAGGTCGTCCGCGGCGGCGGACTGAACAACCCCGACGTCGCCTTCATGCTCGACCAGTGCCACAACATCGAGGACAAGATCCCGGGCCAGATCCGCTCGGTCCTCAACGTCCAGGAGATGACCGCCCGCGCCCTGCTCGTCGACCGCGAGGCACTGACCGCGGCGCAGCAGGCCAACGACGTCCTCGGCGCCAACGGCATCCTGATGGACGCCTTCTACACCGATGTCCGTCCTGCCCTCGCCGAGTGGCGTGAGTCGCGCGGCCTCGCCGCCGACCCCATGGCGGCGTATGCGGCATCCGGTCACCTGCAGAAGATCGCCGACGAGCGCGTCGGCGGCACGCAGGCCGGCTGGGGTGCATGATCTACCGATGAGCGAGACCCCTACCCCCTACGGCGCCGCCGGCGGACTCGTCCGCGTCTACCCCGCGCGCGTCCTCGATCGGCCGGCCCCCGGACTCGTCTGGCTGCACGGCGGCGGATTCGCCGCGGGCGACATCGACATGCCTGAAGCCGATCACGTGGCACGGACGTTGGCGGATGCCGGGACCACGGTCCTCTCCGTCGACTACCGTCTCGCGCCCCTGCCGGACGGGTGGGAGCCTCCTGCCGCCGAGCCCGGGCGCGAGCGTGCCGGGTTCCCCGCGGCATCCGATGACACCCTCGCGGTGTGGGACTGGCTGCACGCCGAGGCGGCCACCCTCGGGGTCGACCCGGCGCGCCTCGCGATCGGCGGGGCCAGCGCGGGGGCGAACATCGCGACCGGTGCGGTGCTGCGCCTCATCGCGAACGACCGCGCTCTGCCGGCGCTCGTGCTGCTCGCGTACCCGACGCTGCTCGCCGAGCAGCCGGCGCCCGACGCGGCGCTGCGGGCGGCGCTCGACGCGCAGCCCGAGGCCGACCGCTTCGGTCGGGATGCCGTTCTCGGGATGTACGAGAACTACCTCGGTGGATCGGTCGTCGGCGCTCCCCTGGTAGCGATCCCGGGCCTCGCGACGGCGGATGAGCTCGCCGAGTTCCCGCCGACGCTCATCGTCGCCGGCGACATCGACGAGCTGCGCGTCTCGAGTGAGCACTTCGCGCGCACGCTCGCGGCCGCCGGACGCGAGGTCGAGCACGTCATCGAGCCCGGCACCGATCACGGCCACCTCAACCGCCCCGATGAGGGGGATGCCGCATCCCTCACGCTGGCCCGCTTCGCCGCGCGGCTGGCCGCCCTGACCCCGTGACCGGCAGCCAGGGAGCGGTCGCGGCCGTCGACCTCGGGGCGACGAGCGGTCGCGTCATCGTCGGCCGCGTGGGTCCTGCCACGCTCGAGACGACGACGGTCGCACGATTCGCGAACGATCCGGTGCGCCTGCCCGACGGGCTGCACTGGAACCTGCTCGGGCTGTACGGATCCGTCCTCGACGGGTTGCGCGAAGCGCTGCGCCGCGACGCCGGCATCGCCAGCATCGGCGTCGATTCGTGGGCCGTCGACTACGGTCTCGTCGCGCGCTCGCGCCTGCTGGGCGAACCGTTCCACTATCGCGACGAGCGCACCGGCCGCGGTGTCGAGGCGGTGCAGGCGAGCCACCCGCACGCGGCGCTGTTCGCCCGCAACGGGCTGCAGTTCCTGCCGTTCAACACGCTGTACCAACTCGCCGCCGAAGACCGCGACCTCCTCGACCTCGCCGACCACGCCCTCCTCATCCCCGACCTCATCGGGTTCTGGTTGACAGGGCAGGCGCGCACCGAGCGCACGAACGCGTCGACGACGGGACTCCTCCGCGCCGACACGGGCGAATGGGATGCCGAGCTGATCGCCGCGCTCGGGCTGTCGCCGCACCTGCTCGCGCCGCTCGCCTCCCCGGGCGAGACGATCGGTGAGCTGTCGGCCGACGTCGCCGCGAGCCTCGGCGCCCGCGTCCCGGTGACGGCCGTCGGGTCGCACGACACGGCATCCGCCGTCGTCGCCGTGCCGATGGCGTCGGGCGACGCGGCATACATCTCCTGCGGGACGTGGGGGCTCGTCGGCGTCGAGGTCGAACAGCCCGTCCTCACCGACGCCGCACGCGAGGCGAAGTTCACGAACGAGGGCGGGGTCGACGGACGCACCCGGCTGCTCCGCAACGTCATGGGGCTGTGGATCCTCAGCGAGACCGTCCGCGGGTGGCAGCGCGAGGGCCACGAGATCGAGCTCGCCGAGCTGCTGGCAGCCGCGGCCGCCGCGCCGACCACGGTCGCCGTCTTCGACGTCGACGATCCGCGCTTCCTGCCGCCGGGCGACATGCCGGCGCGGATCGCCGCCTGGTGCGCCGAACACGGCATCGCCGCGCCGCAGAGCCCCGCCGAGATCGCCCGCAGCATCATCGAGTCTCTCGCGCAGGCCTTCGCCGATGCCGCGCACGAAGCCGGGCGGGTCGGCGGGGTCGACGTGCGCGTCATCCACGTCGTCGGAGGCGGCGCGCTCAACGAGCTGCTGTGCCGGCGCACCGCCGACCGCGCAGGAGTTCCGGTGCTGGCCGGCCCGGTCGAGGCGACCGCGCTCGGGAACATCCTCGTGCAGGCCCGGGCCGCCGGCCTCGTGAGCGGCTCGCTCGAGGCGCTCCGCGACCTCGTGGTCCGCACGCACCTCCCCCGCCGGTACGAACCGCGCGCCGGCTGAGCCGTGCGGCAGCGCACGGCGCGCGGCATCGTCGGCGGGCACCCCTAGGCTGAAAATCATGGCCGCGCAGACCCTGAACCGCGAGATCCTGCGCCTGGCGGTGCCCGCGCTCGGGGCGCTGGTGGCCGAGCCGATGTTCCTGATCGTGGATGCCGCGCTGATCGGCCACCTCGGTGTCGTCCCGCTCGCGGGGCTCGGGATCGCGAGCGCCGTGCTGCAGACGATCGTCGGCCTGATGATCTTCCTGGCGTACTCGACGACCCCGGCCGTCGCGCGACGGTTCGGCGCGGGCGACAGCAAGAGCGCCGTCGGCGTCGGCATCGACGGGCTCTGGCTCGCCCTCGGGCTCGGAGCGCTGCTCGCCCTGGCCGGGTCGCTCGCGACGCCGTGGCTCGTCGACCTCTTCGGTCCCACCCGCGAGGTGGCCGAGCAGGCCGTGACCTACCTCGCACTGTCGATGTGGGGCTTGCCCGCCATGCTCATCGTCTTCGCCGCGACCGGCCTGTTGCGCGGGATGCAGGACACCGTGACCCCGCTGTGGATCGCCGGTCTCGGCTTCGGCGCGAACGCCCTGCTGAACTGGCTGTTCATCTACGGGTTCGGGTGGGGCATCGCCGGCTCCGCGGCCGGCACGGTCGCCGCTCAGTGGGGCATGGTCGCCGCCTACGCGGTCGTGATCGGACGGCTCGCGCGGCGGCACTCGGCATCCGTCCTGCCCCAGCGCGAGGGCGTGCGCGGGTCGGCACGCTCGGGCGGATGGCTGTTCCTGCGAACGGTCTCGTTGCGCGCCGCGCTGCTCGCGACCGTCGGCGTCGCGACCGGACTCGGCACCGACGAGCTCGCCGGCTGGCAGGTCGCGTTCACGATCTTCTCGACCGCGGCGTTCGCTCTCGATGCGCTCGCGATCGCCGCACAGGCGCTGATCGGCCGCGGCCTCGGCGCCGGCGACGAACCGTTCGTGCGGCGGGTGCTCGGCCGCACCGTGGCGTGGGGCGTCTGGTTCGGCGTCATCGTCGGTGCGCTCATCGCGGCGCTCTCGGGGGTCATCGGACTGGCCTTCACGGGTGATCCCGGGCTCGCGGCCCTGATCCAGCCCGCCCTGCTCGTGCTCGCCGTGGCTCAGCCGATCTGCGGGGTGGTGTTCGTCCTCGACGGCGTGCTCATGGGTGCGGGTGACGCGAAGTACCTCGCGGTCGCCGGCGGGCTCAACCTCGTGCCGTACCTGCCGGTGCTGCTGATCCTCATCGCCGTCCACCCCGCCGGGGCGGGTGGACTGGCCTGGCTCGCGGTGTGCTTCTTCGGCGTCTACATGCTCGCCCGCCTCGTCACCCTCGGCTGGCGCGTGCGCCGCGCCGAATGGCTGACCGTCGCGGTCTGAGACCCGTCGTCAGCCTCGGCGCTGCGGGCGGAGATCCGCGTTCGAGCGGACGGATGCGGGCCCGAAGGTCCGCTCGAACGCCGATGTCCGCAGCACGGCTGAACGCAGGCCCGCCCCGACTCAGGCCATCAGCGGCACGGCTCCCACGACAACGGCGACGGCGAGCATCACGAGCGAGACGACGACCGCGCGCCACAGCACCTTCTTGTGGTGGTCGCCGAGGTTCACACCCGCCAGCGACACCAGCAGCAGGATCGCGGGGACGAGCGGGCTCTGCAGGTGGACCGGCTGACCCGTCACCGACGCGCGGGCCATCTCGACGGGATCGATGCCGTAGGTCGTGGCGCTCTCGGCGAGGATCGGCAGGATCCCGAAGTAGAACGCGTCGTTCGACATGAAGAAGGTGAACGGGATCGACAGGATGCCGGTGATCACCGCCATGAAGGGTCCGAGCGACGGCGGGATGACCTGGGTCACCCAGCTCGCCATCGCGCTGACCATTCCGGTGCCGTTGAGCACGCCGACCAGGACGCCTGCGGCGAGGACCATCGAGACGACTCCGACGATGCTGGGGGCGTGGGCGACGATCTCGTCCGCCTGGCTCTTCAGCCGCGGGAAGTTGACGATGAGGGCGACGGCCGCGCCGACCATGAAGACGTACGCGAGCGGGTAGATGTCGAGGACGAGCATCACCATGACGGCGAGGGTGAGGGCGAGGTTGAACCAGATGAGCTTCGGGCGCAGGCTCGCGCGGTTCGGGTCGAGCAGCGTGTCGGCCATCGCGGTGTCGGCGTTGTCGACGAGCTCCGAGGCGGCCACCGCGGTGCGGGCGCCGCGAACCGTGACGATGTTGCCGGTGCGCAGGTGCGCGAGGGCGCCCGGCTTGTTCTCGGCGCCGCGGAAGAGGCGGGGTGCCCCGAGGCGTCCGTCGCCGGTCGCGCCGTCGAGGCGGGAGGTGTCGACCGACCCCGCGAGGCGGCGACGCTCGGAGAGCCCGAGGAACCAGGCGAACAGCAACGAGATGACGATGCCGGTGGCGAGCGAGGGCAGCATCGGCACGAAGATGTCGGTCGGCTGCAGGCCCAGCGCCGAGGCGGCGCGCACCGTCGGGCCGCCCCACGGGACGATGTTGAGCGTGCCGTTCATCAGACCGGCGACGCAGGTCAGCACGACAGGGCTCATGCCGAGGCGCAGGTAGATCGGCAGCATCGCCGAGGTCGTGATGATGAAGGTCGTGGATCCGTCGCCGTCGAGCGACACCGCACCTGCGAGGATCGCGGTGCCCAGCACCACCTTCGCCGGGTCGTCGCCGAGGAGGCGTGTGATGAGGCGGATCAGGGGATCGAACAGGCCGACGTCGATCATGATGCCGAAGTACATGATCGCGAACATCAACAGGGCGGCGGTCGGCGCGAGGTCGCCGATCGCGTCGATCACCATGTCGCCGAGGCCGAGTCCCGCGCCGGCGAAGAGGCCGAAGATCGTCGGCACCGTGATGAGGGCGACCATCGGCGTCAGCCGCCGGGTCATGATCAGCGCCATGAAGGTCAGCACCATCACGAACCCGAGGATGACCAGGACGGTGTCCGGCGGCGTGAATGCCACGGGGTACTCGACTGCCTCGGTCTGCACGATGCTCATCGCGACTCCTTCGTCGTGAATCGGCACGAGGGGTTCGGTGCCTGATCCCGCGATGCTAGGGAGTGCCACGATCGGACCGCGCGCTACGGCGCATTCCCCGTCGTTGTGCGCGTAACCTGTGTTCTGCTCATTGTGCGCAGGGAGGTGACGCGATGCGGTTCGCCAGCCGGATGCTGGTCCTCCAGCTCGTGACGCAGGTGTGCGTCGTGGCGGCGTGCGCGGCCGTGTTCCTCGTCCTGGGCGTGCAGCAGCTGCGGGCAGAGGCGGAATCGTCCGCTCTGAACATCGCGCGGAGCGTCGCGGCGGCGCCGGATGTCCGCCGGCTCGTCGCGGAGTACTCCGCCGATCCCGGCACGCCTGCTGCCGCCGAGCTCCGCGACGGACCTCTCCAGGAGTACGCGGGCGCGGTGACCGGCCGCACCGACGTCCTGTTCGTCGTGATCACCGACGACCACGGCATCCGGCTCGCCCATCCCGATCCGGCTCGCCTCGGCGAGGTCGTGAGCACGAGCTTCGACGACGCTCTCGCCGGTCGAGAGGTCGTGACGTGGGAATCGGGCACGCTCGGAGAGTCGGCCCGCGCCAAGGTCCCGGTCTACGGTCCGGACGACGCGGTCTCGCCCGTCGGCGAGGTGAGTGTCGGCTTCGAGCGCGCCAGCGTGTTCCGCGATCTGCCGACCCTCGTCCTCGGGATCGCCGCGGCGGTCCTCGCGGCGCTGGCACTGGGCGCGATCGCCGCCCTGCTGCTGCGCCGTCGGCTCGAGAGGGTGACGCTCGGCGTCCAACCCGAGGAGCTCGCCGCTCTCGTGCAGACACAGACCGCCGTCCTCGAGAGCTCGGACGACGGCATCGTCGCCGTCGACGACGCCGGCGTCGTGCGCGTATGGAGCGACGCCGCGACGCGGATGCTGGGCACCGCGGCCGAGCCGGGCACCCCTCTTCGCGACGTCCCTGTCGACGACCGGGTCCGCGAGGCGCTCACGGCGGGAGCGCCGTCGGGGATCGCGGTGGGGGACCGCATCGTCTACGTCGACGTCCGCCCGGTGCGCCGGGGGCCACGTGGGCTCGGGACGGCGGCGGTGCTGCGCGATCGCACCGACCTGCTCGCGCTGACCGAACGACTCGACGGCGTCCGCACCCTGAGCGATGCGCTCCGCGCCCAGCGGCACGAGTTCGCCAACCGTCTGCGCGCGGCGTCGGGACTCCTCGACGCCGGTCGCACCGGCGAGGCGCGCGACTTCCTCCGCGACGTGTCGGCGCGTGGTGCCGTCGATGCCCGCGTCGAAGGACTGGACGCCGTCGCCGACCCCGTCCTGCAGTCGTTCCTCGGCGCCATGGCCGAGACCGCCCGCGAGAGGGGCGTCGAGCTGCGCGTCGGCGAGGCCACTCTGCTGCGCAGCAGCCTCCGCGACGTGGAGGACACCCTCGCGATCCTCGGCAACCTCGTCGGCAACGCGGTGACCGCGGCCGCCGCGGCGGGCCCGGCATCCGGGTCACAGCCCTGGGTCGAGGTGACCCTCCTCGACGAGCTGGACGGATCCGGCGGCGGCGAACTCGTCCTGACGGTGGCGGACTCGGGCGGCGGGATAAAGGACACGGCCGCCGTCTTCGCGGCGCGGGTGCGGTCGGACACCGATGCATCCATCCACGGCCTCGGCATCGGGCTGCCCCTCTCGCGCGAGCTCGCGAGGCGCCGGGGCGGCGACGTATGGGTCATCGAAGCGGGCGGTAGCGGGGAGGGTGCAGTGTTCGGCGCGCGTCTGCCCGGCGTCATGAGCGCCGGTCCCGACGGATCCGAGAGCGAGGGGAAGGGCGATGAGTGACATCCGCGTGCTGATCATCGACGACGACTTCCGCGTTGCCGGGGTGCATCGCGACATCGTGGCAGGAACGCCGGGCTTCACGGCGCTCGATCCGGCCCGGACGGCGGCAGAGGCGCTGCAGGCAGTGCGGACCGCCGCGCCCGACCTGATCCTCGCCGATGTCTACCTGCCCGACGGCGACGGGATCGAAGTCGTCCGCTCGTGCGGTGTCGACGCCTTCGTCCTGTCGGCGGCGACCGACGCCAGGTCGGTGCGCCGGGCCTTCCGCGCCGGCGCGCTCGCCTATCTCGTCAAGCCGTTCGAGAGCCGGGTCCTCGCCGATCGGTTGGGCCGGTACGCGCGCTATCGCAATCTCCTCTCCGACGCCGCTCCTCTCACGCAGGATCAGATCGACCGTGCCGCGACAGCCCTGCGCGGCGCGCCGGAACAGGCTTCCCTGTCGCGCTCGGCCACCGAGCGGACGATCATCACCGCTCTGGCGGACGGCGAGGCGTCGGCCAGCGAGGTCGCCGAACGCGGGGGCATCTCGCGCGCGACCGCACAACGTCACCTCACCGCCCTGGCCGCACGGGGGGTCGTGGAGATCAGCCTGCGCTACGGCACGACCGGTCGCCCCGAGCACCGCTTCCGCCTGGCGTGACGACGTGGGCGTCACCCCCGTCCCCTAGAGTGCGGGCATGGACCCGCGCGACGACGACTTCCTGAAGGATCTTCACCGCCTCGTGCAGCGGTTGAATCGGATGCCGGAGGCCGAGGAGGCCCCGCTGACCCCGCTGGGCGAGCGGGTGCGCGATCACCTCGGCGCCGACCCGACCGCGCTTCCGATGGTGTCCGAGTCGGTCCCACCGCACCGTCTCGTAGATCTCGACCTCGCGCTCGACGCCCTCGCCGGCGACGACGCGGAGGTGCTCGGCCTGCGCGGCGGCCGGCACCTGCGGCACGAGGAGTTCGCGGGCCTGCTCGCCTCGCCGTACGCCCGTATCCAGCCGGGGCCGGTCGAGTACGTGTCGGTCCCGACGGGTCCGGGAACGAGCCGGCAGACCAAGTCGACGGCGCTGCGACTGTTCCGATTCGACGGGATGCCGGTGGCCGCCCTGCAGCGCGCCGCCGACCCGCAGACGGGCCGGGAGACCGCGACGCTCGACGTGGTCGCCGCTGCGCCCGAGGTCGCCTCCGGGCTGCTCACGGAGGTGCGCCGGCTGATGGCCGAGCTCAGTGTCGTGCGCGGAAACGTGGTGAGCTTCGCGCGCGGAGAGTTCGGTCACAACGGCATCGGCAAGATGACGTTCCTCGAGCGGCCGACGGTGACGGCCGAGCAGGTGATCCTGCCCGACGGGCTGCTCGACCGCATCCGCGCGCACGTCGTCGACATCGGCGGGCGGGCGGACGACCTGCGCGCGCGCGGGCAGCACCTCAAGCGCGGCGTGCTGCTGTACGGCCCGCCCGGAACCGGCAAGACCCTGACGATCCGACACCTCATCCACGAGACGCCCGGAACGACGGTGGTGCTGCTCCAGGGCGCCGCGCTCGGTCTGATCGGCGAGGCCGCCGCGCTCGCGCGGGCGATGAGCCCCGCGCTCGTCGTGCTCGAGGACGTCGACCTCGTGGCCGCCGACCGCGGCGACTTCGGCCTGCAACCGCTGCTGTTCGAGGTCCTCGACGCGCTGGACGGCCTCGACGGGGATGCCGATGTCGCGTTCGTCCTCACCACGAACCGAGCCGAGATCCTCGAGCCCGCCCTGGCCGCGCGTCCGGGCCGCGTCGACCTGGCGCTCGAGATCCCCCTCCCCGACCTGCCCGCCCGCGAGCGGCTGTTCCAGGTGTACGGCGGCGAACTGCCGCTGTCGGCCGAGGCGCTCACGGCGGCCGCGGAGCGCGCCGAGGGGGTCACGGCATCCTTCGTCAAGGAGGTCATCCGCCGCGCAGTGCTGCGCGCCGTCAGCGACGACCGCGACGTGACCGACGACGACCTCGCCGTCGCACTCGACGCGATGCTCGAGGACACCCGCGGCATCTCGCGCGTGCTCTTCGGCGGCGACGCCGCGGCGGACGCGCAGGCCGCCGGCGGACCGGGCGGGGTCGAGTTCGGGATGTTCGGTTGATGCGACGGGGGTGGGGCGTGCTCGCGGCGGCGGTCGTGGCTGTCGCCCTCACCGGCTGCGGCGGCGGGGGTCTGCTTGTCGGAGGCACGGCGGACGGGGCCTGCGAGGCGCCGACGCTGGCGGTGTCACCGGCGACGGCATCGCGACACCATCACCGTCACCGGGGACGGGTGGACCGTGTGCAACGACACCCCCAATGACCCGCCGGCAGAGGCACCCTGGCGGGAGGTCACCGTCGAGCTGAGCCAGGACGGCGAATCTCATACGCTCGGCACCGCGTCGATCGAGGACGGTCGACTCGACACGGAGGTCAGCGTCCCCGCCGATGCACGACCCGGGTCAGCCCTGCTGGTCGGCCGAACCGACGCCACCTACACCGTCGACCTCACGATCGAGGACTGACCGTCGGCGGCGGAGCCTCACCCGCGCTGCCGACGGTGTGGACGGCGACGACACCCGCACACCACGGTGGCCGCCTGAGCGTCACGCGTAGCGGCGGCACCACTCGTACATGACGACCGCCGCCGCGGCCGAGGCGTTGATCGACCGGGTCGACCCGTACTGGGTGATCTCGACGACGCCGGATGCCGCGGCCAGCGCCTCGGGCGAGAGCCCGGGACCCTCCTGCCCGAACAGCAGCACGCAGCGCTCCGGCAGATCCGCGCGGTCGACCGGCACCGACCCGTCGACGTTGTCGATCGCGAGGACCGGCAGGCCGGCGGCATCCGCCCATGCGGCGAAGGCCGCGACGTCCTCGTGATGGCGGACGTGCTGGTAGCGGTCGGTCACCATCGCGCCGCGTCGGTTCCAGCGCCGCTTGCCGATGATGTGCACCTCGGCCGCACCGAACGCGTTGGCGCTTCGGACGATCGAGCCGATGTTCATGTCGTGCTGCCAGTTCTCGATCGCGACGTGGAACGGATGCCGCTTCTCGTCGAGGTCCGCCACGATCGCCGCCATCGTCCAATAGCGGTAGCGGTCGATCACGTTGCGACGGTCGCCGTGCTCGAGAAGGTCGCGGTCGAAGCGCGGGTCGTCCGGCCAGGCATCCGGACCGCCCGGCCAGGGACCCACACCGACGGGCAGCTGCGGCTCCGCGTCGGCGGGATCGATCGGCTCGGGCACCGGTCCAGGCTAGCCGCGCCGCGCCGGGCGGCGGGCGCGGCGGGCACCGGCTTTCGGTGCACCGAAAAGTCCTGCTAGATTTTTCGGCGTGC
Organism: Microbacterium sp. NPDC077663; assembly: GCF_044542795.1. Taxonomy (NCBI): domain Bacteria; kingdom Bacillati; phylum Actinomycetota; class Actinomycetes; order Micrococcales; family Microbacteriaceae; genus Microbacterium; species Microbacterium sp. NPDC077663. Next base: position 381,278 of record NZ_JBITVE010000002.1, read on the forward strand.
CGAAAACAGCGATGGAGACCACGCCGCGACCGCGGACGGGCACCCGCGCGGCGTGGCTGCTGGGACCTGCCCTCGTCGCCGGCGTGGCCTACCTCGACCCCGGGAACGTCGCCAGCAACATGACCGCCGGCGCCCGGTACGGCTACCTGCTGGTCTGGGTCGTCGTGCTCGGCAACGTCATGGCCTGGCTCATCCAGTACCTCTCGGCCAAGCTCGGCGTCGTCACCGGGCAGAGCCTGCCCGAAGTGCTCGGCACCCGCATCCGCAACAACACCGCCCGCCGGGCCTATTGGCTGCAGGCCGAGCTCGTCGCGATGGCGACCGACGTCGCCGAGATCATCGGCGGCGCCGTCGCCCTGTGGCTGCTCTTCGGCGTGCCGCTGGTCTGGGGCGGCCTGATCACCGGAGCCGTGTCGATCGTGCTCCTGCTCATCCAGTCGCGCCGCGGCGCCCGCAGCTTCGAATTCGTCATCATCGGGCTGATGGCGATCATCGCGCTCGGCTTCACCTACGGCGTCTTCATCGGACCGCCCGAGGCGACCGGCGTCGTCGAAGGCCTCCTGCCGCGCTTCGACGGCACCGACTCGGTGCTGCTGGCGGCATCCATACTCGGCGCGACGATCATGCCGCACGCGATCTACGCGCACAGCTCGCTCGCCCGCGACCGGTTCCGGCCCGCCGAGTCCCGCCTGACGACGGATGCCGCGGCCGCCGACGCCGCGATCGACACCCGCCGCATCCTCCGCGCCACGCGCTGGGACGTGACGATCGCCCTCGCCATCGCGGGCACCGTGAACCTCTGCATCCTGCTGCTCGCCGCCGCGAACCTTTCCGGCGTGCCCGGCACCGACAGCCTCGAGGGAGCGTACGCCGCACTGCAAGGCGGAATCGGCCCCGTCGTCGCGACCCTGTTCGCCGTCGGTCTGCTCGCGAGCGGACTGGCCAGCAGCGCCGTCGGGGCATACGCGGGAGCCGAGATCATGCACGGCCTGCTGCGCGTCCGCATCCCGCTGCTCGCCCGCCGCCTCGTCACCCTCGTCCCGGCGCTCGTGATCCTCGCCCTCGGCGTCGACCCGACATTCGCACTGATCCTCAGCCAGGTCATCCTGAGCTTCGGCATCCCGTTCGCCCTCATCCCGTTGGTCGCATTGACGGCGAAGACCGACGTGCTCGGGACCTATCGCAACCGCGCGTGGACGACCGCCGCCGGCATCCTCGCGTCGGTCTTCCTGGTCACGCTCAACGGTCTGCTGCTCTGGCTGACCCTGTTCGGCGGATAACCTGGGCTCCGTGCCCGCCTCTGCGTCCACGGTCGACGACTACCTGAAGACGATCTACCACCACACCGAGTGGCAGACCGATCCCGTCACCCCGTCGGTGCTCGCCGCCGAACTCGGGCTCGCGCCGTCGTCGGTCACCGAGATGATCAAGAAGCTCGCCGCGCAGGGCCTGGTGTCGCACCGTCCCTACGGCCCGATCTCGCTGACGGATGCCGGGACCTCCCGCGCGACCGCGGTGATCCGCCGGCACCGCCTCATCGAGACCTGGCTCGTCCGCGAGTTCGACTACTCGTGGGACGAGGTGCACGACGAGGCCGAGGTGCTGGAGCACACCATCAGCGACCGGCTGCTCGCCGGCATCGACTCGCGCCTCGGCCACCCGCGGTTCGACCCGCACGGCGACGCCATCCCGGGGCCCGACGGCAGCGTCGAAAGGGAGCCCTTCGTGCTGCTCGCCGAGGCGACGATCGGGCACACCGGGCGGGTGCTGCGCGTCTCGGACCGCGACCCCGCCCTGCTGCGATCCCTCGAGGAACTCGGCATCGACGTCGGCCACACCCTGACGGCGACCGGTCGCGATGCCGTGCAGCTCGACGGCGGTCCGACGATCGCCCTGCCACCCGCCGCCGCGCAGGCGGTCTGGCTGACCGCCTGAGGTCAGCGCGCGCGCTTGCCGGGGCGGCGCAGGGCCGCGCGCACCCAGAACTCCAGGCGGGAGTGCTGCGGGTCGAGTGCGATCCGCAGCCAGCTCAGCCCCATCGATCGCTCGCCCATGTACGACCGGGTCGCGTCCGGTTCGGCGAGCAATGCGGCATCCTCGTCATCGCGCACCCGGACCAGGAGCGACTCGTTCTTGAGGACCGCGACGGCCATCGAGTCGTCGACCATCAGCGCGACGGCGCCGAACATCGCGATCTCACGCACGGCGCGGTCGCCGATGATCGTGCGCGCCTCGTCGAGGATCTCGCGCACCTCGGGCGTCGCCCGCACCATCTCAGCCATGCCCCATCCCTACCGCCCCGGGGTGCTGCGGGGCAAGCACCGACGCGGCGCCGCACGCCTGCACGACCTCCGGTGCGGATGCCGCCGCGCACGACGGCCTGAATACACTCCCGCCCCACCGGTCGTGCATCCGTCGCCCCATCGAGGGACGCGGCTCAGCGCAGACGCAGCCGCCGACCCTTCAGGTACGGCCACTCGGTGCGCGTCGCATGCTCGGCGTAGTGCCACATGCGCGAGCCCACGTCGGGGTCGATCGCGATGCGCGGCGCACGCTCGAGCACGGGAGCACCGGTGTACATGCGGGCTGGGCCCCAGTACTGCCCGCCCTCGGCGTCGGGATCGACCAGCGCGCGCACGGGCGCCCACGCCCCGCGCTCCTTCGACTGCGCGACGGCCGACTGCAGTCCGCCGAGCAGACGCTTGCGCCGCGAGGGCGCGCTGACGCCCGGAATCCGTCGGGTGCGCCCGCCGAGCGAATAGCCGGGGTGCGCGACGAGGCTCTGCACGGGGACGGATGCCGCACGCAGCCGCCGATCCGCTTCGAACCCGAGGGCGGCTGCGGCGACCTTGGACTGGACGTACGCCCGCCACGGGGTGTAGCCGTCGACGAGGTCGGGGTCGATCGGATCCCACGGGAAGAGCTTGGTCGCGACCGATCCGAGCCACACCATGCGGCCGCGTGCCGCGGCGAGCGCGGGCAGCACGGCACCGGCGAGCGCGTAGTGACCGAGCGCGTTCGTGGCGATGACGAGTTCGTGCCCGTCCCGGGTGATCTCGCGCTTTTTCGGCGGGTGGACGATGCCCGCGTTGAACAGGGCGCCGTGCAGTCCGACGCGTCCGCGCACGGTCGCGGCGGCCGCGCGCACCGACCCGAGGTTGCTCGTGTCGAGGGCGAGGGTCTCGAGGTCGGCATCCGGCACCTGGTCGAGGATCGCGGCCCGCGCGCGGGACAGCCGTGATGGATTCCGCGCCGTCATGATGACGTGCGCCCCCGCCCCTGCGAGCTGCAGGCAGCAGAAGAATCCGACGCCGGTGTTCGACCCGGTGACGAGGTATCGCCGGCCGCTCAGATCGGGCAGATCGTCCGGGTCCCAGTCATCGCGCGCCACATCCTCGACCCTACGCTCGGGCACCTGTGTGCGACATCCTCTTGCGCGGTCCGTCGTCCGACCCGTCGTGCGAGAGTGGACGCATGAACGAACTCGAGCAGAACCTGCTCTACGGCGTCGTCGGACTGACGATGCTGACCTCGCTCGTGATCATCATCGTGCGCGCGGTCCGGCGCCGCGGCGACGACCGGCGGGGCCGTCAGCCGTGGGACGACCTCGAGCCCAAGTAGGGACTACTGCGGCGCCAGCCCCAGGTCGTCGAGGTCGATCGCGGCGAGCCAGGTGAGACCCTCGGCCTCGACCGCGGCCTGAGCTCCGGTCTTGCGGTCGACGATGACGGCGACGGCGACGGGCTCGGCGCCCTCGCGGCGCAGCGCCTCGACCGCCTTCAGCGCCGACTGGCCGGTGGTCGAGGTGTCCTCGACCACGACGACGCGCTTGCCCGCGACATCCGCTCCCTCGACCTGCCGGCCGCGGCCGTGGTCCTTGGGCTCCTTGCGCACGACGAAGGCGTCGAGCGGGGCATCGGTGCGCGCCGACTCGTGCATGACGGCGTTCGCGATCGGGTCGGCGCCGAGGGTCAGTCCGCCGACCGCGACGATGCCGTCGACGTCGCGGATGAGGTCGAGCATGATGCGCCCGATCGCGGGAGCCGCGCGGTGGTCGAGCGTCAGCTTGCGCATGTCGACGTAGTACGACGCCTTCTTGCCGCTCGACAGGGTGAAGTCGCCGTGGAAGACCGCCTCCTCCTGGATGAGCGAGATGAGGCGCCGGCGGTCGGCTTCGAGTTCGGGCGTGGAGGCGACAGTCACGGCTCCGAGTCTACGACCGGCGGCGTCCGACGCCCGATCTAGGCTGGGAACCATGCGGCTTGCCACCTGGAACGTCAACTCCATCCGCGCGCGCGTCGTGCGCACCGTCGAGTTCGCCGTGCGCGAGAACATCGACGTGCTCGCGATGCAGGAGATCAAGTGCAAGCCCGAGCAGTTCCCCTACGAGGCATTCGAAGAGGCCGGATACCACGTCGAGGCGCACGGCCTGAACCAGTGGAACGGCGTCGCGATCGCGAGCCGTGAGCCGATCACCGAGGTCGAGTACGCCTTCCCCGACATGCCCGGCTTCCTGAAGGGTCATGAAGGACCGGATGCCCCGCAGGAGGCGCGCGCACTCGGCGCGACGATCGACGGCGTCAAGGTCTGGAGCCTCTACGTCCCCAACGGACGCGGCCTCGACGACCCCCACTTCACCTACAAGCTGCACTGGCTCGAGGCGCTGCGCGCCTACACGCAGTCGACGCTCGCCGCGCAGCCCGATCTGCCGCTCGCGCTCGTCGGCGACTTCAACATCGCCCCGACGGACGCCGACAACGGCGACCCGACGGTCGTCGAGGGTGTGACGACCCACGTCTCCCCCGAGGAGCGCGCGGCGTTCCAATCGCTGCTGGACGCCGGTCTGATCGACACCGTCCGCCCGCTCGTGCCCACGGGCTACACGTACTGGGACTACAAGCAGCTGCGCTTTCCGCGCAACGAGGGTCTGCGCATCGACTTCATCCTCGGCTCGTCGGCCTTCGCCGACGGCGTGGCCGGGGCCTCCATCCACCGCGAGGAGCGCAAGGGCGAGATCCCCAGCGACCACGTCCCGGTCGTCGTCGACCTCGAGCTCGGTGGCGAGGACGAGGACGACGACCGCCCGATGATCTTCTGACGCGTCGGGCGTGGTCCGCGCCTGAGCGGGTTGCGCTCAGGCGCCGTCGTCCATGTCACCGGTCACCACCGGACCCGCCGGCTCGTACCTCACCTGCACCACTCCGTGGTCCCCGACCTTCGGCGGCTCGATGAGACGAAGCGTCTGCGGCGTCGCGCCGGCGGGGAACACCTGACGACCCTCCCCGAGAACGACGGGGTGTACCCACATCCGCAGCTCGTCGAACGCCGCCGAGTCGAGCAGAGTGTGAACGAGGCCGACACTGCCGACCACGTGGATCTCCTCATGCCGGTCGCGGAGGCCGTCGACTTCCCGCACGGTGTCGCCCCCGATCCTCGTCGTCCCCGCCCACGTCGGCTCCATCTCTGATCTCGAGGCGACGTACTTGGGAACGCGGTCGAACACACGGCCGATCTCGCCGACCGCGCCGTCGGTGTGATGAGGCCAGTAGGCGGCGAAGATGTCGTAAGTGCGACGCCCGAGCAGGAGGGCATCCATCGAGCGGATGTAGGCGCCGACCTGCGCGCCGACCATGTCGTCAGGGAAGGGTGCCTGCCATCCGCCGAAGCGGAACCCGTCCGAGGTGTCCTCGTCACGACCGCCCGGCGCCTGCGCGACGCCGTCCAGGGTCGTGAACAGGTCGATGATGATGCGTCCGCGCATGACCGTCCCCTCCCCGTCAGTCCCGATACGCGAGGGACTGTACTCCGCGCTGCGACCGCGGGCCAGGTCTCCCCCGCGCGACGGATGCCGCGCCGCATCCGCCCCTCTAGCGTGGGAAGCATGTCCGACTCGACGCTCCGCCGCGCCGTCACCGCGACCGAACGGCGTCACGACGCCTGGCTCGCCGCCGGGATGCTTGTCGCCGGCATGCTCAGCGCGGCCCTCGGCTCGGTCTCGAACATCTACGGCGGAGACCCCCCTGCGCTGTACTGGGCGATGCTCTACGCCGCCGCGCTGACCGTGCCGCTCGCCTTCCGCCGGCGCTACCCGAGCATCGTGCTGATCGCCGTATCGGCGGCGTTCTTCGTCGGCGTCTCCGTGGGAATCCCCGAGGTCTATGTGGGCAACGTCGCCATCTTCATCGCGATGTACACCGTCGGCGCGTGGCTCGCCGATCGGCGCCGCGCGGCGCTCGTGCGGATCCTGCTGATCGTCGCGATGTTCGTGTGGCTGCTCGTGACGGTGTTCCAGTCCGCGGCATCCGGCAACAGCCTGTCGCAGGAGGGTCCCTTCTCACCGTTCGCGGCCTTCGCGATGATCCAGTTCCTCGTCAACGTCGCCTTCTTCGGCGGTGCGTACCTGTTCGGCGAACGCGCCTATGCGAGCGCGATGGACAAGGCCGCGCTGGAGGAGCGCACCGCCGAGCTCGAGCGGGAACGCGAACGCACGGCCGCGCAGGCCGTCGCCCTCGACCGGGTGCGCATCGCCCGCGAGCTGCACGACGTCGTCGCCCACCACGTCTCGGCGATGGGGGTGCAGGCGGGGGCGGCGCGTACCGTGCTCGACCGCGACAAGAATGCCGCGAAGACCGCACTCACGGGGGTGGAGACTTCGGCACGCCAGGCGTTGACCGAACTGCGCCAGCTGCTCGAAACGCTCCGGACCCCCGACGCCGACGCACCGGGGGGATCCACGCTGCGCCTCGACGCCCTGCCGGAGCTCGTCGCGCACGCGAACGCGAACGGCCTGCCGACCGAGCTCTCGGTCGTCGGGGAGCCGGTCGAGACGTCCGAGATCGTCCAGGTGAACCTGTACCGCATCGCGCAGGAGGCGCTGACGAACGCGCGCCGCCACGGCGGCCCCGGCGCCACCGCCGACGTGCGGCTGCGTTACGCCGAGGACGCGGTCGAGCTGGAGGTTTCGAACACGGGTCGCGCACCGATCTCCGGAAGAGCAGGTCTCGGACTGGTCGGCATGCGCGAACGGGCCGCTTCCTCCGGAGGAACGCTCGAAGCGCGCGCACGCGACCGCGGGGGATTCCTCGTGCGAGCGCGCGTGCCGCGCACCCAGGCGGTGCCGGCATGATCCGGGTGCTGCTGGTCGACGACCACGCCGTCATGCGCGCGGGATTCCGCATGATCCTCGAGGCCGCGGGCGACATCGAGGTCGTCGGCGAGGCCGGTGACGGTCGCGCCGCAGTCGCAGCAGCGCGCGAGTTGCACCCCGACGTCATCTGCATGGACGTGCAGATGCCCGACATGGACGGCCTCGAGGCGACGCGGCGGATCGTGGCGGACGCGGAGGTCGCGGCATCCGTCGTCATCGTGACGACCTTCGGCCGTGACGACTACCTCTTCCAGGCGCTGTCCGCCGGTGCGAGCGGGTTCCTGCTGAAAAACGCTGGTCCCGAGGAGCTCACGAACGCCGTGCGGGTCTCGTACTCGGGCGACGCGCTGCTGTCGCCCTCGGTGACGCGTCGCGTGATCGAGCGGTTCGCGCACGCAGAGGCGACGCCCCTCCCCCGTGAGACGGATGCCGCACCCGCCCTTCCGGTCGAGCTCACCGATCGCGAGGCCGAGGTGCTGCGGCTGCTCGCGCAGGCGATGAGCAACGGCGAGATCGCCCGGGAGCTCTACATCGGCGAGGCGACGGTGAAGACGCACGTGTCGAACGTGCTGCAGAAGCTCGGCGCGCGCGACCGCGTCGCCGCCGTCGTCTGGGCCTATCGACACGGCCTGGCCTGACGGCCGGACACGCGAAACGGCCCCGCCCGAATCGGGGCCGTTCCAGCCGGAGCGCGGGTCAGACGCCCGCGGGGAGCTTGGCGTAGCGGTCGATCAGGTCGCCGAACGCCTCGAGGTAGCCGCTGAGGAAGCCGGCGGTCTCGTCGCTCGTGACCTCGCCGTCCTCGCCGAAAAGGCCCGGCGTGCTCTGGACGTAGCCCTCGGGCTGGCCGAGCGTGGGGGCGTTGAAGTGGCTGAGGATCGCCTTCAGGTGCTGCTGCGCCGCGGCGGTGCCGATGCCGCTGCCCGAGGTGCCGATGACGGCGGTGGGCTTGAGGTTGAAGGCGTTCTGACCGTAGGGGCGGGCGGCCCAGTCGAGCGCGTTCTTCAGGACGCCCGGGATCGAGCGGCTGTACTCGGGGGTCACGATGATGACGCCATCGACGTCCGCGATCGCCTGCTTGAAGTCGACGGCGACCTGAGGGAAGTTCCCGTCGTGGTCGACCGAGTAGAAGGGCAGGTCCTTGATCGGGATCTCGACCAACGTGGTGCCTTCAGGTGCCAGGCGCTCCAGCGCCTTGGCGAGGCGGCGGTTGATCGACGTCGACGAGATGCTGCCGACGATGTAGCCGATGGTGCGGTTCGTCATGGGTCCTCCATAAGAGTCGAAACGGATGCCGTTCGGCACCGCAGACTCCAACGTGACCACCGTCATCCGTATTCCAGTGAATGCACTCGGAACACACGCTCCCCCTCTCGGCGGGGCAGCAGGATCAGCCGCCCGGGGGAGGTCCGCGGCATCCGATCTTCCTAACGTGGGACACGTGCCGCCGCCGGTGGCGCACCGATCACAGGAGGAACGGATGCTGCAGCTACGCGGGATCACCAAGAGCTACGGCTCGCGGCGGGTGCTCGACGACGTCGCGTTCGACGTCGCGCCCGGCCGCTTGACGGGGTTCGTCGGCGGGAACGGTGCCGGCAAGACCACCACGATGCGGATCATGCTCGGCGTGCTCGGCCGCGACAGCGGCGAGGTGACGCTGAACGGCTCCCCCGTCACGACCGCCGACCGCCGCCGCTTCGGGTACATGCCCGAGGAGCGCGGCCTGTACCCGAAGATGAAGGTGCTCGAGCACATCGTCTACCTCGCTCGACTGCACGGGTTCTCGAAGGCGGATGCCACGACCCGCGCGACGGCCCTGCTCGAGGAGCTCGGGCTCGGGGAGCGCCTGAACGACAACGTCGAGACCCTGTCGCTCGGCAACCAGCAGCGCGCGCAGATCGCGGCGGCTCTCGTGCACGACCCCGAGGTGCTGATCCTGGACGAGCCGTTCTCGGGCCTCGACCCGCTCGCGGTCGACGTCGTCGCCGACGTTTTGCAGGCCCGTGCCGCCCAGGGTGCGTCGGTGCTCTTCTCGTCGCATCAGCTCGACGTCGTCGAGCGTCTGTGCGACGACCTCGTCATCATCGCCGGCGGCACGATCCGGGCGGCCGGCACCCGCGACGGCCTGCGCGCCGAGCACGCGTCGCGTCGCTTCGAGCTCGTCTCGGCGACCGACGCCGGCTGGCTGCGCGACGAGCCGGGCGTCGAGGTCGTCGACTTCGACGGCGGGTACGCGGTGTTCGAGGCCGACTCGGAAGAGACCGTCCAGCGCGTCCTGCAGCGCGCGGTCGCCGCCGGCGCCGTCACCAGCTTCGCCCCCCGTCGCCCCACCCTCGCCCAGATCTTCACGGAGGTCATCCAGTGAACACGTCACCGTCCTTCGGCCAGAGCGTCTGGCTGGTCACCGAGCGCGAGATCGGTTCGAAGCTGCGCTCGAAGTCGTTCATCATCTCCACCGTCGTCATGTTCGTCATCGTGCTCGCGGCGGTCCTCTGGGCCGGTTTCACGGCGCAGAGCGACAACCGCACCCCGATCGCGGTGACCGCCGAGACGGCGTCCGTCATCGCCGACCCCGACGCCTTCGATGTGACCGATGCCGCGACCGCCGACGAGGCGCGCGACCTGGTCCGCGAGGGCACGGTCGATGCGGCCGTCATCCCGGGCGGCGCCGACCCGCTCGGCTACATCGTGGTGTTCGACGAGCAGGTGTCCAACGGCCTGCTCCAGCAGCTGAGCATCGCGCCCGAGGTGGAGATCCTCGAGCCGGCGAGCACCGACGGCTTCCTGCGATACATCATCGCGATCGCCTTCGGCGGTGTGTTCTTCGCCGCAGCCCTCACCTTCGGCACGACGATCGCCACGAGCGTCGTCGAGGAGAAGCAGACCCGCGTCGTCGAGCTGCTGATCTCGGCCATCCCGACCCGGGCCCTCCTGGCCGGCAAGGTGCTGGGCAACACCGTGCTCGCGATGGGACAGATCGTCGGCATCGCCGCGGTCGCGATCGTCGGCCTGACAGTGACGGATCAGGACTTCCTGATCGCGGGACTCGGCGGCCCGATCGCCTGGTTCGCCGTCTTCTTCCTGTTCGGGTTCGTGCTGCTCGCGGCGCTGTTCGCGGCGGCGGGGGCGATGGTCTCGCGCCAGGAGGACATCGGGCCGTCGATCACACCGCTGACCTACATCGTGATGGCGCCGTACTTCCTCGTCATCTTCTTCAACGACAACCCCGTCGTGCTGACGATCATGTCGTACGTGCCGTTCTCGGCCCCGGTCGGGATGCCGGTGCGCATCTTCGTCGGCGAGGCGCAGTGGTGGGAGCCGCTGCTGGCCCTCGTGGTCATGCTCGCCGCGTGCGTCGGAGCGATCCTGCTGGGCGCGAAGATCTACGAGAACTCGCTCCTGCGCATGGGCGCACGCGTCAAGCTGCGCGAGGCCCTCTCGCGCTGAGTCCGTCGCGCTGAGTCGCGGCATCCGCTGAACCGCTCCGTCCGCACCCGCGGCGGGGCGGTTCAGTTCTTTCCGGAGTTCCCCTTGCCGGGCTTGTCGGGCTTGTCCGGCTTCTCGGGCTTGTCCTGCTTGCCGGGCCCCTTGTCGTCTGCGGGTGTGTCGTCCGCGCCCGAGTCGTCGACGGTCGAGACCGTCGGGGTGGGGGTGGGGGCCGGCTCGGTCGGACTCACCTGCACGGTGCTCGCCGGCGTCGGTTCCGTCTGGGCGGGATCGGTCGTGCTCGACTGCTGACCGCCGATGAGGGACGCGGTCCAGATGCTGGCGCCGGCGATGAGCGCGACGGCCGCGACGGCCAGCCCGATGACGAGCGGACGCCGTGACCGTCGACGGGGCTCTTCCGCGGGGGATGCCGGCGACGCCGCCCCGAAGGCGACCGTCGCCGCGGTCGGATTGCGGCGCGTCGGCGCGTCGCCGTCCGCGCGGGCGGCCGCGGGCTCGAGCAGCGTCGGGGCGTCGTCCGCGACCGGCGTGCCGGCCCGGGTCGCGTCCGGGTCGGCGGCCGCCGCGATCGGGATGCCGGCGGCCACCGCCGCGCGCACCGGCGGCAGCGGCGGGGCGCCCTCGACCGGGGCCGTGCGCAGGCGCTCGGCCGCCTCGACGACCTGCAGCGCGGTCGGACGTTCCTGCGGGCGGGTGGCGGTCATCCGCGACAGGAGGGACGTCCATCCCGGACCGAGGGAATCGGGGACGGTCGGCGGCGTCGTCAGGCGCGCGAGCGCCGCACCCACACCGTCGGTGTGCGGGTAGGCACGTTCACCCGTCAACGCTTCGAGCAGCACGAGACCCAGGGCGTACACATCGGCGGGAGGAGCCGGATCGCCGCCCTGCACCTGCTCGGGGGCGAGGTAGGCGGCGGTGCCGATGATCGTGCCCGGGGTGGTCAGCCGCGCGCTGTCGATGAGCAGCGCGATACCGAAGTCGGCGAGCTTCGCACGGGCGCGGCCGCCCGGCAGATGCGGCGGGGCGAGCAGGACGTTCGACGGCTTCACATCCCGATGCACGACACCCGACGCATGCACCACGTGCAGCGCCTCACCGAGCTCCGCGGCGATCGCCGCGACCTCTGCAGGGGGCATCGGCCCCTGCTCGATGCGGCTGGTGAGCGTCGGCCCGTCGACGAACTCCATCACGAGGTACTCGGGCGAGCCGGTCAGATGCGCGTCGAAGAGCGTGACGAGGGAGGGGTGGTTCAGCGAGGCGAGCAGGGTCACTTCACTCCGCGCACGCTCCGGCGCGCCGGCCGTCCCATCGATGCCCGGCCGCAGCACCTTGACCGCGACGGTCCGGCCGAGTGCGGTGTCGTCGGCGCGGAACACACGCGCCATCCCGCCCTGACCGACCTGCGCGGTCAGGCGGTACCGCTCCGCCAGCGTGTCGCCGACGAGAGGCTCGGGTGCGTCCGTCATCGTCTCCTCCTCCGCACGGGTCGGCGGCATCCCCTCGACGCTACCTCCGGCATCCGCTCCGTGCAGGGTCTTGACCTGGCGGCTACGTCCGGTGGGCGGCGCGGCCCACGTGGCCGGCCAGCGCATCGGCGGCGCCGACGAGGGCGAGGTGCGAGAGCGCCTGCGGGGTGTTGCCGATGTGGCGGCCTGCGATGGGGTCGTACTCCTCCGACAGCAGGCCGACGTCGTTGGCGACGGCGCACAGGCGGTCCATGAGGCCCGTCGCGTCGTCGATGCGCCCGGTCGCCGCGTACTGCTCGACGAGCCAGAACGAGCAGGCGAGGAACGGGTGCTCGTCGCCCGGCAGACCGTCCGTCCCCGCAGTGGTCCGATATCGCATCACGAAGCCGTCGCGGAGGAGGTCGCGCTCGATCCGCGCGACGGTCGCGAGCATCCGCGGGTCGTCGGCCGCGCAGAACCCGACGAGGGGCAGCAGCAGCAGCGAGGCGTCGACCTCGTCGGTGGTGTCGTGCTGCGTGAAGTGGCCACCCGCAGCATCCACTCCGGTCCTGTCGATCTCTGCGCGGACGCGGTCGCGCAGCCGCTCCCAGGTGTCGGCGTCGCCGTCGAGACCCTGCTCGCGGACCGCGCGGACACCGCGGTCGAGGGCGGCCCACACCATGGCGCGGGAGTGGGTGAAGTGGTGCAGGTCTCCGCGCATCTCCCAGATGCCGTGATCGGGACGGTCCACCCACGCCACGACCTGGGCGAGCAGCGCCCGCTGCAACGACCACGACGACGGCGTCTCGGCGACCCCCGCCAGGCGTGCCGCCTCGAGAGCGACGAGCACCTCGCCGATCACATCCCCCTGGTACTGGTCCACCGCGCCGTTGCCGATGCGCACCGGGGCCGAGCCCGCGTACCCGGGCAGGCTCGTCAGCTCGCGCTCGGGCAGGTCGCGCTCGCCGCCGAGGCCGTACATGATCTGCACGTCGGCGGGGTCCCCGGCCACCGCGCGCAGCAGCCACCCCCGCCACCGCTCGGCCGCGCGGGTGTACCCGTGGGCGAGGTACGCCTCGAGGGTCAGAGCGGCGTCGCGCAGCCATACGAAGCGGTAGTCCCAGTTGCGGGACCCGCCGGGGTCCTCGGGGAGCGAGGTCGTCGCGGCAGCGACGATGCCGCCGGTGTCGGGATGCGTCAGGGCACGGAGGACGAGCATCGAGCGCATCACGTGCTCCGCCCAGCGGCCGTGCCCCTCGACGCCGGACGCCCAGTCGGTCCACCACCCGCGAGTGCGGGCGAGGGCGGCATCCACGTCGCGCGCGACCGGATGCGGCTGGTACGACCGGTCCCACGCGAGCACCGAGTCGACCGTCGCGCCCGCTGCGACCGTGAACGACCCGCGGTGCGTCGTGCCGTCGGGGCGCAGCCGCGGTCCGCGGACGACGACGGCGTCGGGGCCGGCGATCGCGAGGAGCACCGCGGCGGCATCGTCGTCACCGATCTGACGCACCCACGGCAGGGCCCGCGCGTAGTCGAAGCGCAGGCGCAGTTCGCTCTCGAAGGCGACGGTCCCCTCGACCCCCACGACGCGGCGCACCACGGCGTCGGCGTCGATGGGCAGGAACTCGATCACGTCGGCGACGCCCGCCGCCGTCCTCCAGGTGGTCACGAGCACGAACGTGTCGCCGTCGTAGCGCCGGGTCGCGGTCGCGTCGGGGTCCGCGGGGCGCAGGCTCCACCGGCCGTGCTCCTCGTCGCCGAGCAGCGCACCGAAGATCGACGCCGCGTCGTAGCGAGGCAAACAGAGCCAGTCGATGCTCCCGGCATCCGACACCAGGGCCGCCGTCCGACAGTTGCTGAGCAGGGCGTAAGACTCGATCGGCGCAGGCATCGTCGTCATTGTCGCCCCGCGGTCCTGCTGGGGCAAGGGATAGCCCCTGCCTCGGACCCGCACACGCGTCGCGACTAGGGTGACGCGCATGACGGCCGACACGACCCTGCTCATCCTCGGCGCCTCGGGCGACCTCACGTCGCGCCTGCTCCTGCCTGCGCTCGGGCAGCTGCTCGCGCGCGAACCCGACCGCAGCGTGCGCCTCGCGGGCGCGGGCGTCGAGGAGTGGACCGACGAAGCGTGGCGCGACACCGTCCGCACGGCGTTCGCGACGACCGATTCCGAGTCCGCGTTCGACGGCCTCTCCGACACGACCTATACGCAGGCGGACATCACCGACCCGGCGCAGCTGCAGAAGCTGCTGGATGCCGCCGAGGGCCGCCCCGCGCTCTACTTCGCCGTCCCGCCCGCGATCGCCGCGAAAGCCTGCGAAGCGCTGCGGTCGGCCACGATCCCCGAGGGGACGATCCTCGCGCTCGAGAAGCCCTTCGGGTCGGATGCCGCCAGCGCCGAACACCTCAACGCGACGCTCGCCGATCTCGTACCCGAGCGGCAGGTGTTCCGCGTCGACCACTTCCTCGGCCGGTCGACCGTCCTCAATCTGCTCGGCGTGCGCTTCGCGAACCGACTCATCGAACCGGCGTGGTCGGCCGACCACATCGCCTCGATCCTCGTGCAGTTCGACGAGCCGCTGGGGCTCGAGGGCCGCGCCGGCTACTACGACAAGGCCGGCGCGCTCACCGACATGATCCAGAGCCACCTGCTGCAGGTGATGGCGTTCGTGACGATGGAGCCGCCGGCATCCCTCGACGAACGCGACCTCCGCGACGCCACGGGGGCGGCACTGCGCGCGACGGCGGTGTGGGGCGACGACCCCGTCGCCTCGTCGCGACGCGCGCGGTACACCGCGGGTTCCGTCGACGGTCGCGAGTTCCCGTCCTACGTCGACGAACCAGGAGTCGACCCGGCGCGCGAGACCGAGACCCTCGCCGAGATGACGGTCGAGGTGCGCAACGCCCGCTGGCAGGGGGTGCCGATCACGCTGCGCTCGGGCAAGGCCCTCGGGCACGCCGAGGCGAAGGTCGAGGTGCGCTTCCACCCCGTGCGGCACCTGCCCCGCGGGTTCACCGGCGACCCCGGTCCGACGGTGCTGTGCTTCTCGCTCGGTCCCGACTCGATCTCGCTCGAACTCAACGTGAACGGCGAAGCCGACCCCCTCGAGCTCGAGCGCGCGACGCTCGAAGCCCGCCTCGGCGAGGGTGCGCTCAAGGCGTACGCCGAGGTGCTCTCGGGCATCCTCGACGGCGACGCGATGCTCTCGGTGCGCGGCGACGCGGCCGTCGACTGCTGGCACATCGTGCAGCCCGTGATCGACGCGTGGCGGGATGGCCGCGTGCCGCTCGACGAGTACACCGCCGGCACGTCCGGACCGGAGGACTGGCCGACCTCCTGACTCCGGCGACGCCGACCCGTGCGAGCAGTGGTGGAATGGAAGGATGCCGAATCGCACCGCCACTACCGACGCCCCCATCCTCGACGTGCTCACCGAGCGCTGGAGCACGCGCATCTTCGATGCGTCCGCGCCGATCGACGAGCAGGCGCTGCAGTCCGCCCTCGAGGCGGCACGGTGGTCGCCGTCGGCGTCGAACACCCAGCCCTGGCGGTTCATCGTGACCCGGCGGGGATCGGCATCCCACACCGCCGTCGTCGACAGCCTCATGGGATTCAACCGCTCGTGGGCGGCGGACGCCGCGGCGCTCGTCGTGTTCGTCGCCACCACGGAGCAGGACGGCAAGGCGCTGCGCTGGGCCGCATACGACGTCGGGCAGGCCGCCGCGCACTTCACCGTGCAGGCGCACGCGGACGGTCTCGGCACGCACCAGATGGGCGGGTTCCACGCCGACCGCATCGCGGCGGCGTTCGACCTGAGCGATCAGCAGCGCGCGATGACCGTCATGGCCGTCGGGGCGCTCGGCGACCCCGACGCGGCGCCGGACGAACTCCGCGCCCGCGAGAACGCCCCCCGTGAGCGTCGCCCGATCGCCGAGTCGCTCCTCGTCGACGACTGATCCGGCGCGGCGACGACCGTTTCGGCCCGCACCGCGTCGTTTTGTTGTTGAGTGATCCCGATGGACGACGACGAGGCCGCCGAGCTCACCCGACTGCGCGAGCGCGCGTACGGGCGCACCCCCGACATCGCGGATGACGCCGCCGCGCTCGCCCGCCTGCGCGAACTCGAGGATCGCGCCCTTCGACGCGAGAGCGCAGAGCCGTTCCCCGGTGACGCGGCGCCCGCCGACGAACCGGCTGTCGAGGATCCCCCGGTCGGACAGACGCCGACGCCCGTCGCTGCGCCTCGCCGCGCACCGCGCTGGCTCGTCGCGCTCGGAGCGGTGGTCGCGGCCGCCGTGCTCGTCGCCGCGACCGTCGCGATCACGCAGGCGGTCCCCGACGAGACGACACGCTACTCCGGTGCCGAGCGGGCCACGACGCTCTCCGTCATCGACGGTGGGGGCGCCCAGGCGAACGCCTCTGCCGGGCGCCGCTATGTGGACTTCCGCGGGTACTCCGTGTTCGCCTTCACGGCCACGAGCCCCGACCGGCCGAACGCCGAGTGCCTGAGCATCGTGAGTCCGCAGGAGGCGGCCGACGATTCCCTCTCCACGTGCGGCGCCGCCCCGTTCCCGGTCTCCGTGACGACGGTGGTCAGCGAACAGAGCCCCGATGCCGCGCGCGCCTCGTATCGACTCGGCACCGTCCTGAACTTCACCCTCACGAGCGCCGGCGTCGAAGTCTGGGTCTCCGAGCGCTGACCGCCGGCCGGCGCTTCTCCGCCGGCGATCGGCGCCGGTTGGCCCTCGGCATCCGTCCGCCGGTTACGGTGAGGCATGACCACCCGCATCCTGTCGATCGGCACCGCCGTGCCCGAAGCCCGTCTGCGACAGGACCAGGTGCGTGACCTGTTCGCGGCGCAGCCCGGCGCCGATCGGCTGACCCGACGGCTGATCGGGGCCGCGTTCGACGCGTCGGCGATCGAGACGCGCCACACGGTGCTCGGCGACCTGGCCGCCGCGGCGGCGGCGACGTCCGCGCCGGAGGGCGACGAGCGGATGCCGACGGTCACCGACACCGGCGCCCTGCTGGCGCCGTCCACCGGTGCCCGCAACGACGCCTACATCCGGCTCGCGCCGCCGCTGTTCGCAGAGGCCGCCCGGACGGCGCTCGCTGCGGCATCCGTCGACGCCTCGGAGGTGACCCACGTGGTCACCGTCTCGTGCACGGGCATGTTCGCGCCCGGGCCCGACTATCGGCTCGTGCGCGACCTCGATCTGCCGACGACGGTCGCACGAGCCCACCTCGGGTTCATGGGGTGCGCGGCGGCGGTTCCGGCACTGCGCACGGCGGCGCAGACGTGCGCAGCCGATCCCACGGCGGTCGTGCTGGTCGTCTGCGCCGAGCTGTGCTCGCTGCACGTCCGGTCGCCCGCCGACCACGATGAGATCGTCGCCGCCTCGGTGTTCGCCGACGGTGCGGCGGCCGCCGTCGTGAGCGCGGACCCGTCGCGGGCGGGCGGCAGCTCGTTCGAGCTCGACGGCTTCGCGACGGTGCTGACCGACGAGGGCGAGAAGGACATGGCCTGGACGATCGGCGACACCGGGTTCGAGATGGTGCTGTCGGCCGAGGTGCCGCGCATCATCGGACGCGAGATCCGCGCCGCGGTCGAATCTTTCCTGGGCGACGAGGGCGTCGACACGTGGGCGGTGCACCCCGGCGGGCGGAGCGTGCTCGACCGCGTCGAGACGGGACTCGGGCTGTCGGCCGATGCGCTCGCCGTCTCGCGCGACGTGCTGCGCGACTACGGCAACATGTCGAGCGCGACGATCCTGTTCATCCTCGGCGCGCTGCTCAGGTCTGGTCTCGACGACGGGGATCGGGTGGCGACGCTCGCCTTCGGCCCGGGCCTCACGCTCGAGGCCGCCCGGCTCACCTTCCGGCGGGGGCGGGCGTGAACCTCGGCGTGCGCGACACCGCGCTGCGCGAGCTGATGGACGATCCCGACTGCGATCCGGCGCTGCTCGCCGCGACCCTGCGGCGGTTCGACCTCGTGAACCGCGCGATCGGCGGATGGGGCCGGGTGTGGCGGCGCGGCATCCGTCCCCGGCTGCAGCGGCTCGGGCGTCCCGCCCGGGTGCTCGACGTCGGCAGCGGAGGCGGCGATGTGGTCGCCCGGCTCGCCGGGTGGGCGGAGCGGGACGGGCTCGACGTGCAGTGGCTCGGGATCGATCCCGACCCGCGTGCGCTCGAGGTGGCGCGGCAGCGCGAGAGCGCGCGGGTGTCCTTCGCCGCGACGGATGCCGCCGGTCTCCGCGCCGCCGGCGAGCGGTTCGACCTCGTGCTGTCGAACCACGTGCTGCACCATCTGAGCGCGGACGAGCTCGCCGATTTCGCGTCGGACACGCGCGCGCTCGCGACGGGCACCGTCCTTCACGCCGACATCGCGCGCAGCACGCTGGCATATGCGTTGTACGGCATAGGGGTCACGAGCGTCGAGCGCGGCACGTTCCTGCGAACGGACGGCCTGCGCTCGATCCGGCGCAGCTACCGCGCCGATGAGCTCGCCTCGGCGCTGGGGGCGCCGTGGCGCGTGGCGTCACCGGCGCCGTTCCGCCTGCTCGCCGTGGCGGACGGCGATGGCTGAGGTCCTCATCGTGGGGGCGGGCCCGGTGGGCACGCTGCTGGCCGCGGAACTGACGCGCTTCGGGGTGGAGGTCGAGGTCGTCGAACGGCGCGCGACCGCGGGCGGCGGCTCCCGCGCGATCGGACTGCACGCCCCGGTGCTCGCCGCACTCGAGGCGGGCGGCGCGACCGAGCGGATTCTGAGCTCGGCGGTCCGCGTGCGGCGCGGTGAGGCCCGCAGCGACGGGCGCACGATCGGGGTGGTCGACTTCGCGCGGCTGGATGTGCGGCATCCGTATGTCGCGACACTCGCTCAGGCGCAGACCGAGCAGGCGCTGCGGGGGGGAGGTCCGGAGCCGGAGCGGGGTGTGACCGTCACCGGACTTCACGCAGAAGCGGGTGGCGTGCGGGTCGAGACCGACCGGGGAGGGCGCCGCGCGCCGATCGTCGTCCTCGCCGGAGGCGTCGGCGCCCGGGATCTCGTCTACCGCCCGGCGGCACTGCGGCGGACCGTATACGCCGATCGGTATTTGATGACGGATGCCGCCGTGCCGCCGCGCGAGGACGCCGAGACCGCCGTCGTGCACCTGGCTCCCGGCGGAGTGCTCGAGTCGTTCCCGCTCCCGGGCGGGCGGCGGCGGTTCGTCGCGTGGGACGCGGGCGGGAGTGTCGAGACGCGGACGGCTCGGCTCTTGCAGGCGTTGCGCGAGCGCGGCGAAGCCGAGGCGGCCGAGGCGGTGGACGACGCGACCGAGTTCGGAGTGAAGCGAGTGCTGACACGCGCGATGCGTCGCGATCGGCTGTTCGTGATCGGGGACGCCGGGCACGAGATCAGCCCGATCGGCGGGCAGGGCATGAACCTCGGGTTGCTGGACGCCGCGACGCTCGCGCCCCTGCTGGCCGCCTGGATCCGGCTCGGATCGGCGCCGGATGCCGACCTCGCCGAATGGGAGCGCGATCGGCTGCGTTCCGCGCGTACCGCCGGTCGCCTGGCGGCCGTGAACATGGCCCTGGGTCGTCCCGTGTCCGGTGCGGTGCACGCCGCGCGCTCGCGGGTGCTCGGGTCGGTGCTCGCCGCGACCGGCGCGCTCGTGCCGCACGCCTACGCGATGGGACTCGACCGCTCCGCGCGCTGACCCGTGCTCACCACGCTCCGGGGACGCAAACCGCCGCCTCAGTCGTCGCCACCCGACAGATCGCGCCCCTGGAACCGCGCGCCCGTCCCCCTTCCCGCGCTCCGGGGACGCAAGCTGCCGCTCTCGCAACCGCCACCCGACACGTCGCACCCCCGGAATCGCGGCGCGCCGCGCGCGGGTCAGGACAGGGCGGATGCCGCGACGAGCTGGATCGCGAGGACGAGCGCTGCGGTCATCACGAGCCGGAACCCGGCGCGGTCGGCTCCGCGGCGCCGCATGCGGATCACGACGGCGGCGGCGAGGAGCGTCACGACCAGGGCGAACGGGATCATCGCGGCGACCGGCGCGCCGTCGGCGAGGCTGCCGAACAGGACCGCGACCGCCGCGACGACGGTGGCCGCGACCGCGAGAAGGACGGATGCCGCGGCCCCGATCCGATGCGGCAGCCCCCGCACCCCGGTCCGGCGGTCGTCGTCGAGGTCCGGGAGGACGTTGGTGAGGTGGACGGCAGCGCCGAGGACGGCGCCCGCGAGGGTCGCCCACACCGCCGCCGGCTGCGGATCGGATGCCGAGAGGGTGGCGAGCGACGGGAAGATCCCGAAGCTGACGAGGAACGGGACCAGCGACGCGGGTGTCGCCTTCAGGCCGGCGTTGTAGCTCCACGCCGAGACGAGCGCGACGACGTGCGCCAGCAGCATCCCCCCTCCCAGGACGGCGGAGAGCGTGACGGCCACGGCCAGCGAGACGAAGGCCGCGACCCACGCCGTGCGCAGGCGGGTGTCGCCGCGGACGAGCGGCTTGTCCGACCGACCGACCGTCGCATCGCGGAAGAGATCGATCGCATCGTTCGACAGGCCGACCGAGACCTGCCCCGCGAACACCGCGAGGACGAGGACGAGGAGGCGCCACGGCTCGAGCCCCGCCGCGAGACCGAGGGCGAGGGCGAGGGCGGTGACCACGAGCGAGGGACCCGGGTGGGTGGCACCCCACAGGGCGCGCGCGGTTCGCATGCTCGATCCTTTCACGCCCGGGCTATGCGCCGGCTGCGGCGGGCCCGCCGTCAGTCCTCGAGGATGCGCTGGAACAGCCGGTGGTCCTGCCAGCGCCCCGCGATCTTCAGGTATCGCGGCGCGACACCGATCTCGGTGAACCCGCACCGCCGCAGCACCGCCTGCGACGGGGCGTTGTGCAGCAGCGTCCCGGCCTGCACGCGGTGCAGGCCCCACTCGTCGGCCGCGATCCGCACCACGGCATCCACCGCCGCCGCCATCACCCCTCGACCGGCGAAGTCCTGGTCGATCCAGTAGCCGAGGGTGGCGCTCTGGAACACGCCCCGCACGATTCCCGACAGGTTCACCCGCCCGACGACGCGCTCCCTCGCCACCAGCACGAAGGGCGCCGCGACCCCGGCAGCACGGTCGCGCAGCACCGCCTCGAGCTCGGCACGCTGACCGGTCTCGCTGAAGAATGACTCCGCCCTCACGGGTTCCCACGGCGCCAGGCGCTCGCGGTTCCGGCGGTAGGCGTCCGCGAGAGCCGCGGCATCCGTCACCACCGGCTCGCGCAGCTGGACCCCCGCACCGAGCGAGGTCACCCGTCGAGCAGCTCCGCCTCGATCACGTCGTCGTCCGTGGGATCCGCCGGTGACGGCCCGCTGCTCGTCAGCACGAGCTGCGACCCGTCGACCGCGACGTCCACACGCACGATGTCACCGTCGTGCACGCCGCCCGACAGCAGCGCCATCGCGAGGCGGTCCTGGATCTCGGACTGGATCAGACGCCGCAGCGGTCGCGCACCGAACAGCGGGTCGTACCCCCGCTCGGCGAGCCACGCCCGCGCATCCGGCGTCACGGCGAGCGTCAGCCGACGAGCACGCAGCCGGCGCTGCAGCGCATCGACGGTGAGCTCGACGATCTGCGCGAGATCCGACTCGCTCAGCGGCGAGAACATCACGACGTCGTCGAGGCGGTTGAGGAACTCGGGGCGGAAGACCTGCCGCACCATCGTCATCACCTGGTCGCGCTTGGTCTCGTCGGTGAGCGTCGGATCGATCAGCACCGGCGAACCGATGTTGCTCGTCAGCACGAGGATCGTGTTCGTGAAGTCCACCGTGCGGCCCTGGCCGTCGGTCAACCGCCCGTCATCGAGCACCTGCAGCAGCACGTCGAACACCTCGGGGTGCGCCTTCTCGACCTCGTCGAGCAGCACCACCGAGTACGGCCGGCGTCGGACGGCCTCGGTCAGCTGGCCGCCCTGCTCGTACCCGACGTACCCCGGAGGGGCACCGACCAGCCGCGCGACGGCGTGCTTCTCGCCGTACTCGCTCATGTCGATGCGCACCATCGCGCGCTCGTCGTCGAACAGGAACTCCGCCAGCGCTTTGGCGAGCTCGGTCTTGCCGACACCGGTCGGTCCGAGGAACAGGAACGAGCCGGTCGGCCGGTTCGGATCGCTGATACCTGCGCGGGAACGGCGCACCGCATCCGACACCGTCTTCACGGCCGCCTTCTGCCCGATCAGACGCTTGCCGAGCTCCGACTCCAGGTGCACGAGTCGAGCGCTCTCGCTCTGCAGCAGCTTTCCGACTGGGATGCCGGTCCACGCCGCGATGACCTCCGCGATGTCCTCCTCGGTCACCCGGTCGCCCACCATCCGCTCGGCACCGTCTCCGACGGCGCCCTCGGCCTTCTCCGCCTCGGCCAGCTTCCGCTCGAGCGCGGGGATCTCGGCGTACAGCAGCCGCGACGCCCGCTCGAGGTCGCCCTCGCGCTGCGCGCGCTCGGCTTCGACCCGCAGGGCGTCGAGACGCGTCTTGAAGTCACCGACGGCGTTGAGCGAGGCGCGCTCGCGCTCCCACCGGGCCTGCAGGTCGTCGAGCTCCTGCTGCACCTTCACGAGCTGGTCGCGCAGCGCCGCGAGGCGCTCCTTCGAGGCGTCGTCCTTCTCCTTCTTCAGCGCGAGTTCCTCGAGCTTCAGCCGGTCGGCGTGCCGCCGCAGCTCGTCGATCTCGAGCGGCGCGGAGTCGATCTCCATGCGCAGCCGCGAGGCGGCCTCGTCGATCAGGTCGATCGCCTTGTCGGGCAGCTGCCGCGCCGGGATGTACCGGTTCGACAGCGCCGCCGCCGCCACGAGCGCGCCGTCCGAGATCGCGACCTTGTGGTGCGCCTCGTAGCGCTCCTTGAGTCCACGGAGGATCGCGATCGTGTCCTCGACACTCGGCTCGCCGACGTACACCTGCTGGAAGCGCCGCTCCAAGGCGGCATCCTTCTCGATGAACTCGCGGTACTCGTCGAGCGTGGTCGCGCCGATCAGGCGCAGCTCGCCGCGCGCGAGCATGGGCTTCAGCATGTTGGATGCCGCGACCGACCCCTCGCCGCCGCCGGCACCCATGAGGGTGTGCAGCTCGTCGATGAACGTGATCACGCGCCCCTCGGACTCGGTGATCTCCTTGAGCACGCTCTTCAGGCGCTCCTCGAATTGCCCCCGGTACATGGCCCCGGCCACGAGCGCGGAGATGTCGAGGGCGATGAGCTCCTTGCCCTTGAGCGACTCGGCGACGTCGCCGGCCACGATGCGCTGCGCGAGACCTTCCACCACCGCGGTCTTGCCGACGCCCGGCTCGCCGATGAGCACGGGGTTGTTCTTCGTGCGCCGTGTGAGCACCTGGCTGACCCGGCGGATCTCGCCGTCCCGACCGATGACGGGGTCGAGCTTGCCCTGACGGGCGCGGTCGGTGAGGTTGATGCCGAACTGTTCGAGGGCGCTGCCCTGCTCACCCTGCCCGGAGGCCGGTTGTGCGTTCATCATCTGCTCCTGAGGGTTGATGCAAACTTGAGCCTGACGGACTCAAGTTTATCACGAGACCATCTCGCCGGCGCAGGCGAACCGGGAGCGGTATGCCGTCGGCGTGGTCCCGAGCACGCGCGCGAAGTTCTGCCGCAGCACCGCCGCCGACCCGAACCCGCACTCGTAGGCGATGGCGTCCAGCCCCAGCTCGGTCTGCTCCAGCAGCCGCTGCGCGTGCAGGATCCGCTGCCTCCCCAACCACGCGCCCGGAGTCGTGCCGTAGTCCGCCTTGAACCGGCGCGCGAACGTCCGCGGCGACATGTGCGCCTTGGCCGCCAACTGGTCGACCGACAGGTCGAGTCGCAGGTTCTCGAGCATCCAATCGGTCACCGGGGTCAGCGACAGCGACGCCGACACGGGCAACGGCGTCGCGATGAACTGCGCCTGACCGCCGTCGCGCTGCGGCGGCACGACCATCCGCCGCGCGATCGTGTTCGCCGCCTCCGCCCCGAGCTCGAGGCGCAGAAGGTGCAGGCACGCGTCGAGCCCGGCGGCGGTCCCGGCGCTCGTGATGATGCGATCCGACTGGACGTAGAGCACGTTCGGGTCGACCTCGATGTCGGGGTACATGCGCGCCATCGTCTCGGCGTATCGCCAGTGCGTCGTCGCGCGCCGTCCCGAGAGCACGCCGGATGCCGCCACCGCGAACGCCCCGCTGCACACCGTCAGCACCCACGCGCCGCGATCCACCGCGCGTCGGATGACATCGAGCACGCGCTCGTCGACGTTCGCCCACGCCTCCCGCGGAATCGGGGTCACGACCACGACGTCCGCCTCGTGGGCGAAGGCCAGGTCCTCGTCGATGTTGATCGAGAACGCCAGGTTGCTCGGCACGGCGCCGGGCTCGGGCGTCACGATCCGGAAGTCGAAGTTCGGGATGCCGTCGTCGCTGCGGTCGAGCCCGAACGCCTCGCAGGCGAGCCCGAACTCGAAAGGCGCGAACCCGGGTTGGACGATGCAGGCGACGGTGCGGATCACGACAGACCTCCGAAACAGGCGTTGGCAGAAATCCTGCGAACAGTGTCGCGACTGACACTCGTGGCAGGATGCCGCCAAGCATAGCGTTTCTGCCATGATCTCCGCACTCCTCCTCGTCGCCCTTCTGCTCATCGTCGTCGCCGCCGTGATCGGCGCGATCCGTCTCGTCGCCACGGACGGCTACCGGCCGCAGCCCACCCGGCCGCGGACGCCCCGACTCCCCTAGACTCGGGGCCTCGCGAGAGGATCCCCATGAGCACCCCCGTCCCGCCATCGCAGCCGCCGTACCCGCAGCAACCGACGTATCCGCAGCAGCCCTACGGTGCGGCAGCGTCGGCGTCCGGTCGCGGCCTCGCCGTCGCCGCCGTCATCGTCGGCGCCGTGCCGATCCTGCTCGGCGGCCTGTGGCCCGCGATCTCGATCCAGCTCTACACCTCGTCGAACTACACCTTCGCCGGTGTCGTCAACGCCGCCTTCGCGCTGTTCACCTGCCTCGTCGCGGCCGTAGCGCTCGTCCTCGGCATCCTCGCCGCCCGACGCCACGTCGGCGGCCGCCTTCTGGGCGGCATCGCGATCGGCTTGGCAGCCGCGCAAATCGTCGGCACCGTGCTGAGCTTCGCGTCGTCGACGATCGGCTCCGCACTCTACTGACCCGGCGGCCCCATCTGATCAGCGCCTGACGAGGTCCCGCGCCGCGGCGAGCAGGATCTCGGCCGACCGACCCCAGTCGAAGGTGCGGATGTGGGCGGTTCCCGCCTCGACGAGCCGCTCGCGCACCCCGGGCTCGTCGAGCGAACGGACGGCCCGCGCCACCGCCTCGGGGTCGAGCGGGTCGACGTACAGCGCGCCGTCGCCGGCCACTTCGCGGAAGATCTCCATGTCGGTCACGACGGCGGGCACGCCGAGCTCCAGCGCTTCGGCCACCGGCAGCCCGTAGCCCTCGTCGAGGCTCGTCGTGACGAGAACGGCGTCGTCGGCGAGGAGCGCCGCGTAGGCGGCATCCGTCACCCCGTCGTGGAAGACGACCGACGCGCCGCCGGCGAGCGCGGTGAGTTCCGCGCGACGCTCCGAGGTGATGCGCGAGAGGAGGTGCAGGGTGTGCTCGGGCAGCTGACGCATCGCCGCCACGAGGGTCTCGACGTTCTTGTACGGCATGAACGACCCCATGTAGACGAGGTTGCGTACCGCACCCGCGCCCACCGTCGCACCCTCGGGCAGGAGCGCGGCGAGCCGCTGCGGTGCGTTCGGGATCACCACGACCGGCCGCTTCGTCAGGCGCACGCGCGCGAACTGTCGCGCGCTCGTCTCACTGACGGTCGCGACGAGGTCGGCGGCGTTGAGCGTCCACCGCTGCGGCCAGTACGACAGGTGGAACAGCCGCCATCCCGCCCGGACGTACCAGGGCAGCGCCCGCGGGGGTGTGCGGTGCCGGTAGTAGATCGTGTCGTGAAGGGTGAGTATCAGGCGGAACCGCCGCCCCGCCGACCCGATCGTCTGCATCGGCGAGAACACCACGTCGGGGCGGTGCCGGTTCAGCAGCAGTGAAGTGAAGGGTTCCTTGGCCGAGGTGGGCGAGTGGATCGTGAGCGTGATCGCACCGCCCGGCAGGAACGCGCGCTGTCGGTCGTCGTGGATGAGGAAGGTGACCTCGGTGCGATGGGCGGATGCGGCATCCGACACCGCCTGCGCGAGTTCCGCCGAGTACCGGCTGATGCCGTCGTGGAAGTCCGTGCGGATGTATCGCGCGTCGAAGAACAGCCGCATGTCAGGCGTCGAGGGGTTCGCCGCGGTACAGCTTCTCGAACGTGTCGAGGGTGCGCTCGATGTCGTGGATGGCGACACCGTCGAGCGACGCCTGCTGCATGCGCGCGTACTCGGCCTGGTCTGCGGTGAGGACGGTGCGGATCTTCGCGGCCAGCTCGTCGACGTTGCCGGGCTCGAAGAGATAGCCGTTCTCGCCGTCGTGAACGAGGTGCGGCAGGGCGACCGCATTCGCGGCGATGACGGGCAGGCCCGAGGCCATGGCCTCCATCGTCGCGATCGACTGCAGCTCGGCGACCGAGGCGATGACGAAGACGTCGGCGCGGGTGTACGCCGCGCGCAGCTCCTCCTCCGAGACCCGACCGCGGAAGGTGACCCGGTCCTCCAGGCCGAGACGCTGCGTGACCTGACCCAGGTTCTTGCGCTGGTCGCCGCCGCCGATGATCTCGAACTCGATGTCGAGGTCGGGCAGTTTCGCGATCGCCTCGAGCGTGACCTCGACGTGCTTCTCGGTCGTGAGGCGCCCGACGAACAGCACGCGCCGGCGCGTTTCGCGCGGCTCGAGGTTCGGGGTGTAGTTGCTCCCCCGGATGCCGCAGCTGATCGGGATGACGTTCTGGATGTCGATCGTGTTCTCGAGGAACTCCGCCGCCCTGCGCGTGGGCGTCGTGACCGCGCGCGACATCTTGAATGTGCGCTCCGCGTCGGCCCACGCGATCTTGAGGAAGATGTCATAGAGGAACTTCGGCAGCAGCGTGAAGTCGAGGATGTTGTCGGCCATGATGTGGTTCGTCGCCACGACCGGGATGCCGCGCTGATTCGCGATGCGTGTCAGCGCACGACCGATGACGATGTGCGACTGGCTGTGCACGACGTCGACGTCGACCGTGTCAAGGATCTGCCGCGCGTAGTGCTTGCCGCGCCACGGCAGCACGAAGCGCAGCCAGTCGTGGGGCCGGTAGCGCCATCCGGGCAGACGGTGGACGGTGAGCGGCTGCCCCTCGATGTCCTCGGTGAACACGCCGTGGTTGCGGTGACCGACGCTCGGCGTCACGACGTGCACGTGGTGACCGCGCTCGGCGAGTCCGGCCGCGAGGCGCTCGGTGAAGCGCGCGCCGCCGTTCACGTCGGGCGCGAACGTGTCGGCCGCGATCGCGATGGTGAGAGGTCCGCGCTCGGAAGCGGAATCGTCCGGGGGCGTCATGGTCACGAGGTACGGGCCAATCTGTGCGTCGGTGGTGGGACTGTTCCTTCCCACCGGTGGGGCGCAGGGATGCGGGGGCGCCGGGCCTCGATTCTAGCCCGGGACCGGGGAGTCACTTGCTGGGAGCGCGGCGCGCCCGGCCCCGGATCAGCGCAGACCGACGCGTACCGAGAGCGGGTGGTGGTCCGATCCGAGGGGCCCGATCCACTTGCCGTTCGCCGTCTTGCCGGCGTTCGCCCACCGGAACACGACCGACCGCGAGGGCCGCACGAGCACCTTGTCGATGTGGTCGCCCCACGTGACGCTGACGAACGGGGTGAGCGACATGGTCGGGTTCGCGGTGTTGTAGTGCTGCAGGCTGAGCACGCGCGCCTGGTCGTACGCGTCGTGCCATCCGCGCTGCTCGAGCACCGCCATGGTCTTGTCGCCCGTCCGGGACTTGTGCGTGTTGAAGTCGCCCATGACGATGACCGGTGCCTTCGTCCAGTCGGTGAGCGACCGGTGGGTCTTGTTGAGCTTTGTCAGCGTCGCCGAGATCGCGTCCGCGAGCTTGCCGGCCTCGTACTCGCGCTGACGGACGAGGGATGCCGAGGTGCCGACCACGAGGTGCGTGTCCACGACGAGCAGGTAGGCACTCGAACTGTGCCGGACCGCGGCCCACGACATCCCCTTGCCGGCGGGCGCGTAGGTCGACGGGAAGACGGCCGCGCCGGAGGTCGCACCACCGGACTTCGCTGCGACGGGCGCGAACCGGCCGTTCCGGATGAGGATGTCGTTCTGTCCGTTGTAGGCGAAGCGGTAGCCCGAGGGCGCGGCGGTGTACTTCGACGCCTCCTGCAGTCCGACGATGTCGGGCGCGAGCTCCGCGATCCTCCTGTCGATGACGGTCTTGCGCGACGAGAAGCCCGAGCAGACGTTGGAGCAGACGTTCCAGCTCACCGCGTGGTAGCTCGGCCACGTCGACGGCAGGGTCGCCTGTGCCGTGATCGTCTCGTGCGCGACCGGGGACGAGCGCGGGCCCATCCCGGCAGACGACACTCCGCGGACCTGGATGAAGTAGGCGACGCCCGGCTTCAGTCCCGTGACCGTCGCCTTCGAGGTCGTGACCTTCTGGTTCACGGGATGCTCGGGCCGGGTGACCTGCGCGTGGCTCGTCCCGGCGTAGACGTAGTAGCTCGTCGCTCCCGGGATGTCGGCCCAGTCGACGGTCAGCGACGTCGTCGAGGCACCGACGTAGTTCACCAGACCGGGCTTGGCGGGCACCGCAGCCGCGGCGGATGCCGGGGAGACGGGGAGGACGAGGGCGAGCGCGATCGCGACGATCACTGCGACGGCGCTGCGAGCGTGGGGGACGCGCAGCATAGGCGGATGATAGCAACCTACGCTTGTCGGCATGACGCGAATCTCTGCCCAGGCGGACCCCGCGCGATGGGTCCCGATCACCGGGTCCTTCGGGTTCCGCGGACGACGCGCCCGCAAGAAGGCGATCGGGATGCTGCTCGCCCAGGCGAATGCCGCCTTCGGGCGTGAGCAGCCCGGCAGCAAGGTGGCGGCCTGGGCGATGAGCCAGGCGATCCCGGCGCTCATGCGTCGGGCGGACGGACGTCTGCTGGCGTGGGTGTGGAAGGACGACCCCGAGCTGCTGGTGGCGATGGCGCAGGTGCAGGAGCTCACGCCGCAACTGCGCACGATGCGCGCGAGCATGCCGATCGAGTACGACGACACCGTCACGTTCACCGGCTCGACTCTCGGCGTCGGCGAGAAGCTCGAGATGCCGCTGCCGCCGAACCCCCGGCAGACGCCGTTCGCGTCCTACACCTGGGACACCGGCACGCACCTGGTCACGCTCACCGCGGTCATCTCCGACCGCGAGCGCTTCGGCACCGTCATCCCCGCCGTCGACGCCCTCGCCCGCTCCCTGCGCCTGGTCGACGACCTCACCGTCGGCGAGGGCCCCGGCACCCTGCGCATCGATCCCGCCTGACCCCCGGCATCCGCTCGCCCGCTCGCCGAGCCGTCTCAGATGGTCACCTTCCACGCCGCTGGGCAACCATGTGCGACGGTTCGGGACGCCAGCCGCGCTCGATGAGCGCGCAGCGGACGCGGTCGAGGGCGTGCCGGCGCGCGATGCCCCGGTGAGAGCGGTTCACGCGGATGACGCGCCATCCTGCGGCCGCGAGGTCGTCGAGTCGATCGACGTCGCGGGCGTACTGACGGTCGTCGAGTCGATGCTGTTGGCCGTCGTACTCGAGAAGCACCTTCGTCGGCGCGTGCACCAGATCGCCGTACGCGAGGAAACGACCGCGCGCATCGCGGATCTCCGCGTTCACCTCGGACCGCGGGAGCCCGGCTTCACGCGCGTCCAGCCGGAGGAGAGTCTCGGCAACGGAGTCCGTGCGCGGTTCAGTCAGCTCGAGCGCTCGACGCAGCCGACGGATGCCGCGGCGACCCGCTCGATCGGCGACCTCATCGGACAGCTGGTCGAGGGTGAGTATCTGCTGGTGGCGGCGCAGGAGCGCGTCCGCTGCGATGACCAGTTCTCGGTCGTCGAGAAGGGATGCTGCCTGGCACCACGCGACCGCCGGGTCGGCCACCGGCACTCCGTGAGCGGAGCGCACCCGCGCGACCGTCAGCTCGTGGCCTCGGACACCGTCCCCGCGCGCCCGGACCGCGGGCGGGGTCACATCGAGCGCACGACGCAGCCGGACCGGAGCCCAACCGCCGACGAGGAGCAGCGCAGTGGCGTGCGAGAAGTGCTCGTTCTCGCGCAGCTTGGGCGCGTAGGCGAGAGCGAGCGCGCGGACATCGTCGGGTGGGTGACGAGTGCGCACGCCGTAGAAGGGGGCAGCCAGCGCCGGGTTGCGGAGTCGTTGTCGAGTGAGGCCGGCCTCGAGGCCCTGCGCGACCGTGAAGCGCTCAGGCAGACCCCGGGACGACGGACTCGACATGGGAGCAGGGTCTCCCGCTCACGCGGCATCCGGTCGCCCATCTCACCACCTGGGGAGCCTCCGCTTCTTCCCCCGCCCGGGGAGGAACCTCGACCCGTCGCAGATGGTCACCGCCAGCGCGAACCAGCGACCATCTGCGACGGCTCGACGCAGCCCCAGGCGTCAGTCGTCAGAGGGGGACGGATGCGGGCGCCACAGGACGACATCGGTCGCGCGGCGCACGCGGGTGCCCTGGCGGAGGGTCACGACCGAGCCGGTCGCGCCCGCCGCGAAGACCCGGGCCCCGCGGCGGGCGGCGACCTCGTCGCGCAGGCGCGCCTGCAGACCCGAGACCTCGCGGCGCAGCATCCGCACCTCGTTCTCGAGCTCGATGATGCGCGAGATCGCCGGCAGGCTCACGCCGTCGGCCGACATCTGGGCAACCTCGCGCAGCTGCGCGACGTGCCGGAGGGAGTACCGGCGCGACCCGCCTCGGGTGCGCGCCGGTACCACGAGTCCCAGCCGGTCGTACTGGCGCAGCGTCTGCGGGTGCATGCCGGCGAGTTCCGCAGCCACCGCGATCGCGAGGATCGGCGCTTCTTCGTCGACCTGCTCGTTCGCCATGCCTCTCACCTCACTCGCGCGCCTTGGCCATCAGATCGGCGCGGGGATTCTCCTTGGGTTCCAGCTCGTGGAAGCGTTCCAGCGCCTCGCGCGCCGGTCCGTCCAGGTGCGTCGGGACCGCGACCTGCACCTCGGCGAGCAGGTCGCCTGTGCCCTTCGTCGTCTGCACGCCCCGACCCTTGACGCGCAGCACGCGCCCCGACGGGGTCCCGGGAGCGACGCGCAGCTTGACGACGTCGCCGCCGAGCGTGGGCACCTCGATCGTCGCGCCGAGGGCCGCTTCGGTGAACGTCACGGGGACGTGGATGCGGAGGTTCAGCCCCTCGCGCGTGAAGACGGGATGCGGGCGCACGCCGACCGTGAGCACGATGTCACCGGCTTCGCCGCCGTCCGGCGACGGGCGGCCACGTCGACGCAGCTTGATCTTCTGCCCGTCCGAGACCCCCGCGGGGATCTTGACCTTGATCGGCTTGCCGTCCTCACCCTGCAGGGTGATCGTGTCGCCCTTGACGGCGGTGGTGAAGTCCAGCGTCGTGCGAGCGGTCACGTCGGCACCGCGCTGCGGGCCGCCGAAGCCGCGGAACCCGCCGCTCGACTGCCCGAACCGACCGGAGCCGAACCGGCCGCCGCCCTGCTGCCCGAACATCGCGAACAGATCGTCGAAGTCGGCCTGCTGGGCTCCCCCGCCGGTCGAGAAGCGGCTGAACACGTCCTCGAAGCCGCCGCCGCTCGCCCCGGGCTGGAAGCGCGCTCCCGAGCCCATCGCGCGCAGCTGGTCGTACTCGGCGCGCTGCTCCTTGTCGCTGAGCACCGAGTACGCCTCGCTGATCTCCTTGAACTTCGCCTCGGCCGCGGCATCCCCCGCGTTCGAGTCGGGGTGGTAGGTGCGCGCCAGCTTGCGGTACGTCTTCTTCAGGTCGGCGTCCGAGACATCCTTGGACACCCCGAGCACCTTGTAGAAGTCCTTGTCGAACCAATCCTGACTGGCCATGAGCGCGCCCCTTACTCGGCCGGAACGGCGACCACGACCTTCGCCGGACGCAGTTCGAGATCACCCAGACGGTATCCGACCTCGACCACTTCGAGGATGGTCGCCTCGGTGGTGCCGGGGGTCGGCGCCTGGAAGATCGCCTCGTGCTGCTGCGGGTCGAAGGCCTCGCCGGCTTCGCCGTAGCGCTCGACGCCCAGGCGGGCGACGACGGTGCGGATCTTGTCGGCGATCGCCGCGAGGGGCGTCCCCTCCTGGAGGTCGCCGTGCTTCTCGGCACGGTCGAGGTCGTCGAGGACCGGAAGCATCCCCTTGGCGACGGAACCCTTGGCGCGCGCGATCTCCACTTCGCGCTGGTCCTCGGTGCGGCGGCGGTAGTTGGCGTACTCGGCCTGGACGCGCTTGAGGTCGAGGACGAGGTCGTGCTCCTCGGCGGGAGCATCGGCGACCGCGGCCTCGTCGGACTGGGCGGCGCCGAGGATGTCGTCGACCGTCAGCTCTTCCGGCTGCGTGTCGGGACCCTCGGCGGCACCCTCCGGGGCCGCCTGGTCGGCAGCCCCGGAGTCCACGACCTCGTCGCCGTCGTCCGGCTTGTCGAAGTCCTTGTCCGCCATGCTTACTTCTTCTCGTCCTCGTCGTCGACGACCTCGGCGTCCACGACGTCCTCATCGGATGCCGCCTGCTCACCGGCCGGCGCGTCGGTCGGGGCCTGCGCGGCCTCAGCCTGGCTCGCGGCGTAGATCGCCTCGCCGATCTTCGTCTGCGACGAGTTGAGCTTGTCGTAGGCGTCCTTGACGGTGTCGTCGTTGTCGCCCGCGAGCGCCGTCTTGAGCGCGTCGACGTCGGCCTGGACCTCGGTCTTCACGTCCTCGGGCAGCTTGTCGGCGTTCTCGGTGAGCAGCTTCTCGATCGAGTACGAGAGCGTCTCGGCCTGGTTGCGGACCTCGGCGGCCTCGCGGCGCTTCTTGTCCTCGGCCGCGTGCTCCTCGGCCTCGCGCACCATGCGCTCGATGTCGTCCTTGGGCAGCGAGGAGCCACCCGTGATCGTCATCGACTGCTCCTTGCCGGTGCCCTTGTCCTTGGCGGACACGTGCACGATGCCGTTCGCGTCGATGTCGAAGGTGACCTCGATCTGGGGGATGCCGCGGGGCGCCGGCGCGATGCCGGTGAGCTCGAACGTGCCGAGCGGCTTGTTGTCGCGGGTGAAGTCGCGCTCGCCCTGGAAGACCTGGATGGCGACCGACGGCTGGTTGTCGTCGGCGGTCGTGAAGGTCTCGCTGCGCTTGGTCGGGATGGCCGTGTTGCGCTCGATGAGCTTGGTCATGATGCCGCCCTTGGTCTCGATGCCGAGGCTCAGCGGGGTGACGTCGATGAGCAGCACGTCCTTGCGCTCACCCTTGAGGACACCGGCCTGCAACGCGGCGCCGACGGCGACGACCTCGTCCGGGTTGACGCCCTTGTTGGGCTCCTTGCCGGCTTCCTTCTTCACGAGCTCGCTCACGGCGGGCATACGCGTCGATCCACCGACGAGCACGACGTGGTCGATGTCGGCGACCTTGATGCCGGCCTCGCGGATGACGTCCTCGAACGGCTTCTTGGTGCGGTCGAGCAGGTCCTTGGTGAGGTCCTCGAACTTGGCGCGGCTCAGCGTCTCGGACAGCGACACGGGGCCGGAGTCGGTCAGCGAGAGGTACGGCAGGTTGATCGAGGTCGACTGCGAGCTCGAGAGCTCCTTCTTCGCCTGCTCGGCAGCCTCCTTGAGGCGCTGCAGCGCGATCTTGTCGTTCGAGACGTCGACACCGCTGGTGTCCTTGAACTGCTTGATCAGGTAGTCGACGATGCGCTGATCCCAGTCGTCACCGCCGAGGCGGTTGTCACCGGCGGTCGAGCGCACCTGGATGGTCGAGAAGTCGTCGTCCTTGCCCACCTCGAGGAGCGAGACGTCGAAGGTTCCACCACCGAGGTCGAAGACGAGGATGAGCTCGTCCTCCTTGCCCTTGTCGAGGCCGTAGGCGAGGGCGGCGGCGGTGGGCTCGTTGATGATGCGGAGCACGTTGAGGCCCGCGATCTCGCCGGCCTCCTTCGTGGCCTGACGCTCGGCGTCGTTGAAGTAGGCGGGGACGGTGATGACGGCATCCGTCACCGTGTCGCCCAGGTACTGCTCGGCGTCGCGCTTGAGCTTCTGGAGGATGCGGGCCGAGATCTCCTGCGGCGTGTAGTTCTTGCCGTCGATCGCCTGGGTCTTCCAGTCGGTGCCCATGTGGCGCTTGACGGAGGTCAGGGTGCGGTCGACGTTCGTGACGGCCTGGCGCTTCGCGGTCTCGCCGACGAGCACCTCGCCGTCCTTCGTGAACGCGACGACCGAGGGGGTCGTGCGCAGACCCTCGGCGTTGGCGATGACCTTCGGCTCGCCACCTTCGAGGACGGCGACAACCGAGTTGGTCGTTCCGAGGTCGATTCCCACTGCACGTGCCATGTGTTTCTCCTTCGTGTGGCGTTTGCGTAGATCTGAAGTCTTCTCGCGACTTCGGCCACAACCTGAGCCGCGATGACTCAAGGATAATCCGGCGCCGTCGCCGTGTCAAAGTAACTTGAGTCCACTCATATCAAGTTTGCAGGGCTGACTCACCGCTTCCCGCCCGCCGTTAGCGTGGACGGATGCCGATCCGTTTCACCCCCCTCGACCCGACCGGCGCCGACCGCGACGCCCTCTTCGCGTTCATGACCTCGCAGCCCTTCCCCTTCCACGTGCGGACGCACCCCACGGCGGCGCAGATCGCGCAGGCGATCGACGATGGTGCGTACGCAGACGAGGATCATGCGTCTTTCTGGATCGACTCCGAAGAGCACGGTCGCCTGGGCTTCTTCCGCCTCGAGGACCTGAGCGAGGACGCTCCGCTGTTCGATCTGCGCCTCGATACCACCCACCGCGGTCGTGGGCTCGCTGCAGACGTCCTCCGCGCCGCGACCGACCACGTGTTCACGACCATGCCAGAGGTGAACAGGTTCGAGGGGCAGACGCGGGAGGACAACATGGCGATGCGCCGCGTGTTCGTCCGCTGCGGATGGGTGCAGGAGGCCTACTACCGCGAGGGCTGGCCTGTCGACGACGGGCGGCTGCTGGCGTCCGTCGCGTACAGCATCCTGCGCCGCGACTGGCGCGACGGCACCGTCACTCCGGTCGTGTGGGACGCCCCCTGACCGGGTGAGTCCACGTCACCGGGAAGTACCGAACGCGCGGTAGTGTGCGCCTCATGACGCGTTCCACCGGCGGGACGCCCGAGATCCCCGCCACCGCCGACAGCGGCGCACTGCCCGTGATGTTCCAGGACCTCGAGGAGCGTCCCGTCGCCCGCAAGAGCGTCGTCTCCTGGGCGATGTGGGACTGGGCGACGCAGCCGTTCAACTCGGTCATCCTGACTTTCGTCTTCGTGTCGCTATACCTCGTGTCCGACACGTTCCTGCCCGAGGACATCGCCCGGCTCGCCGCGGACGACCCGATCAAGGAGTCGGCCCTCGCCGAGCTCTCGAGCGGATACGGGCTCGTATCGACCCTCGCGGGGCTCGCGATCCTGCTGCTGGCCCCGATCCTCGGCCAGGTCGCCGACCGCAAGGGCCGCAAGAAGCGCTGGCTGCTGATCGCGACCGCCCTTCTCGCCCTCCTCCAGTTCGCCCTCTTCTTCGTCTTCGCCGAGCCCTCGTACTTCTGGCTCGGAGCGATCCTGGTCTCGCTCGGAGCGGTCGCGTCCGAGATCGCCGGCGTGAACTACAACGCGCTGCTGGTCAGCGTGTCGACGCCGCGCACGATCGGCAAGGTGTCGGGCCTCGGCTGGGGACTCGGGTACATCGGCGGCATCCTCGCGCTTGTCGCCGTCGTCGTCCTCAACGCGGCGGACTGGTTCGGGCTCGACACGTCGAACGGCCTCGCGTACCGCCTCATCGCCGTCGGCTGCGCCGCGTGGACGATCGTCTTCGCAATCCCCCTGTTCCGCAACGTCCCCGAACCTCCCGCCCCGGCCGGCACACCCCCGCTCGGGTTCGGCGCGTGGTTCCGCGAGTTCTTCCGCTCGATCAAGAACCTCTTCCGCACGCACCGCCCGACGGCGTGGTTCCTGCTCGCGAGCGCCGTCTACCGCGACGGCCTCGGCGGCGTCTTCGCCTTCGGTGGCGTTCTCGCCTCCGTCGCCTTCGGGTTCTCGCCGAACGAGGTCATCCTGTTCGGCATCGCCGCCAATCTCGTCGCCGGCATCTCGACGGTCATCGCCGGTCGCCTCGACGACCGGTACGGCGCCCGCGCGATCATCCTGGTCTCGCTCGGCGGTCTCGTCGTCACCGCCCTCGCGGTCTTCCTGCTGCACGACGCCGGCAAGCTGCCGTTCTGGATCCTCGGGCTGCTCCTGTGCGCGTTCGTCGGTCCCGCCCAGGCGTCGACCCGCTCGCTCCTCGCGCGCGTCACGCCGGAGCACATGCAGGGTGAGGTCTTCGGGCTCTACGCGACCACCGGCCGCGTCGTGAGCTTCCTGGCGCCGGCGATGTGGACCCTGTTCATCGCCGTTTTCGGGGCGACCTACTGGGGCATCCTGGGCATCGCTATCGTCCTGGCGCTCGGGCTCGTGCTCATGCTCTTCGTCAAGCTGCCGCGCCCCGCCCACCTGCGCTGACCCCCGCAACGCCGCGAGCCGACGCGTCCGGCATCCATCCGCAGCGGATGAGCGCCGTTCGCGTCGGCTCGTGAGCGGATGCCGGGGGTCAGCGCTCGGCGCGGGCGAGGTTCTCGCGCAGCTCGTCGGCGGTCTGCCGCACGCCGTAGGCGGGCTGGTCGCGCTCGACGCGCCAGCTGTCGTCGAGCCCGCCGATCGAGACGGTGTCGAAGCCGAAGTCGTCGTAGAGCTTCGTGATGAAGGTCACGCCGTCCTGCGAGTCGCTCGCGGTCGCGAGGGCACGACGGTTCGGCGACCCGGCCGGAGCGCCGGTGGTCGGGATGTCAGCGGCTCCGATGTGGTTGAAGCCCTTGACGACGGTCGACTGCGGCAGCCGCTCCTGCAGCATGCGCGAGGTCGTGGTCTTCTTCTCGTCGAGCTCGGCGATGTGCCCGTCGCGCTCCCAGTAGTAGTTGTTCGTGTCGACGACGATCTTGCCGGCGAGCTCCGCGACGGGAAGGTCGTCGATCGCCTTGAGCGGCACCGTCACCACGACCCACTCACCGAAGGCGGCGGCCTCCGCTGCCGTCATGGCCTGCGCGTTCTCGCCGAGCTCGGCGACGAGCGCTGCGAGGGTCTCCGGCCCGCGCGAGTTCGCGATCGCGACCTGATGGCCCTGCCCGACCAGCATCTGTGCGATGGCCGAGCCGATGTGTCCTGCGCCGATGATTCCTACGTGTGTCATGTCTCGAGGGAACGCCACGAGACCGTGGGCATTCCCGAACGAGGGCTGGGGGATGCCGATCACTCCCCGATGAGCACGCTCCACGCCGAGCCGACCACAGCCTCGATCCGCTGGTCGCCGTGCCGGAACGCGTGCGTTCCCTCGGCACCCGCTGAGCGGGCCCGCGCTCGCGCCGAGGTGACGACACCGTCGGCATCCCAGGCGAGGTCGACTTCGATGCCGGGGCGCGCGACGAGCCCCCGCACCGCGCCGGCGCCGAGCGCCGCCGGCAACGCCGGGAGCAGGTCGATCGTGTCGCCGTGCGACTGCAGCAGGCACTCGGCGAGCCCCGCTGTGTAGCCGAAGTTGCCGTCGATCTGGAAGGGCGGGTGCGCGGCGAGCATGTTGTCGTACAGCCCACCGGACTGGTCGCCTCGGTCGACGGACATGTCGCGGAAGACGAGCTCGAGCAGCGCGGCGACGCGCTCGGGCTGGCCCAGCCGGGCGCGGAGCGCGATCTTCCACGCGAGCGACCAGCCGGTCGACTCGTCCTCGCGCAGGTCGAGGAAGCGGGATGCCGCGGCGGCGAGCTCGTCGGTGAGCGGCTCGGTCCCGGGGTAGACGAAGACGAGCGGCGAGAGGTGGCGGTGGTGCGGGTCGACCGCCTCGCGCCCAGCCGGCCACTCGGCGATCGTCCCGTCGACGACGGGGATCTCGGGCAGCTGTGCGCGAGCATCGGTCGCCTGGGCGACGAGCGGGTCGTCCTCCTGGCCGACGAGATGTGCGGCGCGGACGAAGGAGTCCAGGTGCGCGCGCAGCAGGACGACGTCGAGGGTCGCCGACTCCGCGACGGCCGCCGAGCCGCCGCTCGCGGTGCGGAAGACGTTCTCGGGCGAGGTCGACAGCGCGGTCCCGCGCACCCCGTCGTCCGACACCGTCGTCCACGCGAGGGCGAACGCCGTCGCTCCGCGCAGCAGCCGGAACGCGCGCAGGCGTTCGGCGCGGTCGGTCACGCCGAAGGCCTCCCGCTCTGCGAGATGCAGGCCCAGCCAGAGGCCGGCCATCGGCCAGAACGCCCAGGCGGCGTCGTGCCGACCGTCGCCGACGGGCTGGGTGTAGCCCCAGGCATCCGTGTTGTGGTGCGCGACCCAGCCGGGGGCGTCGTACAGCCGGCGCGCGGTCTCGGCGCCGCTGTCGGCGAGTGCGTCCAGCAGCCCGAGCAGGGGCTCCTCGGTCTCGCTGAGGTTGGTGGTGTGCGCCGCCCAGTAGTTCATCTCGACGTTGATGTTCGTCGTGTAGTTCGAGCTCCACTCGGGGCGGACGTCCTGGTTCCAGATGCCCTGCAGCGTCGCCGGCAGGCCGCCCGGGCGCGAGGAGCAGATGAGCAGGTACCGGCCGTAGTGGAACAGCAGCGCGGCCATGCCGGGGTCGCGCGCCACGTCGACGGCGTCGCCTTCGCCGAGCGCCCGGAGCCGCTCGGCGGTGTCGAGCTCGCCCACCTCCGGCGCGGCTGCGAGCGTCAGCTCGGCGCGGTCGTAGAGGCGGGCGTGGTCGCGCAGCTGCGCGGTGCGCACCTCGTCGAGACCCTCTGCGACCGCGGCGTTCACCAGCTCGGTCGCGCGCCGGGCCGCGGCACGCTCGGTACCCTCGGGCATCCGCCCCATCCCGGTGAAGGTGGTCGCGGTGGCGAGGACGACCGTCACCCGCGTGGCGCGAAGGACCCGACCGCCGCGCACGAGGGTTCCGTCGGTGAGGATCCGCAGGTGCAGCGCACCCCGCACCGAGGGCGCCTCGTCGTCGAAGACGATCGGCTCGTCGACCTCGTCGTGCGGCGGCGTCACGTCCGACGGCACCTGGACGA
Source organism: Microbacterium sp. NPDC077663 (assembly GCF_044542795.1). NCBI lineage: Bacteria > Bacillati > Actinomycetota > Actinomycetes > Micrococcales > Microbacteriaceae > Microbacterium > Microbacterium sp. NPDC077663. Next base: position 420,577 of record NZ_JBITVE010000002.1, read on the forward strand.
GCAGCGTCGTGGCGGCGTCGTTCTCGACGCGTCCGAGTTCGCGCAGCGGTGTCTCGATCTCAACGCGCACGTCGATCGGGTCGTCGCTCTCGAGCTCGTGCACGAGCACGTGGTGGGGCGCGCTGATCCAGGTGCGGTGGTGCACGCGGTTGCCGTCGAGTCCGCCGACAGCCGTGTGCGTCGCGGTGCCCAGGTCGAGTTCGCGTCGGTACCCGGTGAGCTCGGCGGCATCCGCCCCGTCGATGCGCAGACGCAGATCGGCGAACGGCAGGAACGACTGCGCGTGGCGGTGCTGCAGACGGCGCACGAGCACGTCCGCCTCGTCCTCGCGGCCGTCGGCGACGGCGTCGCGCGCAGCGGCGAGCGCGTCGCGGGCCTCCTCGGCCGTGACGATCGGCGCCGCGAGTTCACTGGCCGGGCTGCCCGACCACACGGTCTCGTCGTTCAGGCGCAGCAGCGCGTCGGCGACGCCGCCGAAGCACATCGCCCCCAGGGCGCCGTTGCCCAGCGGGAGCGCCTCGTTCCAGGTCTCGGCGGGGCGGCGGTACCACAGCACGTGCTCGGTCATGGGGTTTCCTCTCGGCCGGTGACGGCCGGATGCCGCAGCGGGGGGATGCGGGGCCGCGACGGGCATGGGGGCCTCGCGCGCGGGACGCGCGCCTGCGAGGGCACCGTTCCGACGATAGACGGTGCCGCGGCCGGCCTTGCGCCCCCGGCATCCGTCTGCTTTTATCTCAGAGTAAGACGAAAAGGCGCGAAAGGGAATCGTGAACGGCGAGCGGACAGCGGGGAGCAGGGGCACGGCGACCAACGCCGACGTCACCCGCATCAACCGCACCGCGATCCTCGATGCCCTCGCGGCCGGCCCCCTGGGCCGCGCCGAGCTCGTCGCCGCCACCGGACTCGCCTCGGCGACCGTGCACCGCCTGTGCGCCCGCATGGTCGACGAGGGCCTGCTCGGCGTCGAACGCGACAACGGCGGTATCGGCCGCCCCACCCACCGCTACCGCCACCTGGGCGAGGCCCGCACGGTCGTCGCCGTCGACGTCACCTCCGCCGTCGCCCGCGGGGCGCTCATCGATCTGGGCGGCCAGACCCGTCGCACCGACGTCCAGTCGCTGCAGGATGCCGAGGGGCGGCTCACGGCGTCGTCGCGCCTCGAGGGGGTCGGGGTGCTCGCCGACCGCCTCATCCGTGCCGCCGCCGACCTCGGGAGTCCCGCCCAGGGGGTCGGCCTGTCCGTCCCCGGCGTCGTCGGCGCCGACGGTTCCGTGAGCGATTCGGTCGAACTCGAGTGGAACGGTCTCGCCGCCCGCGATCTGCTGCAGGCGCGCACGGGCCTGCCCGTCGTCGTCGAGAACGACGCGAACGCCGTGACGATCGGCGAGTGGACCCGCGGCGCCGGGCAGGGCACCGGCGACCTCGCAGCCCTCGTCTTCGGGATCGGCGTGGGCGCCGGCATCGTCTCGGGCGACCGCCTCGTCCGCGGCGCGGGTGCTGCGGCCGGTGAGATCGGATACCTGATCACCGACCCGCAGGCCTTCGCCGCCCCTCGCGCGACCGGCGGCGACCTCGAGACGCGTGTGCTCAGCCTCGGAGCGACCGGCGGCGCCGCCGCATCCGGCGCCGAGGCCTCGGGAGCCGAGGCCTCCACGATGGTCGTCCTCGACGACGAGAGCGCCGCCGGCGGCGAGCGCGCCGAGCGGCTGCTCGACCACATCGCGATGTCCGTCGCCGCCCTGTCGGTGATCCTCGACTGTCGTGTCGTGATCCTCGCGGGTCGCCTGCCGCGGCGCACCGACCGGCTCGTCGACGGTGTCGCCCGCCGCCTCGACGGTCGCATCCCCCGACCACCCGCCCTGGTCGTCGGGGCCCTCGGCGAAGACGCCGCCCTCGTCGGCATCGGGCAGCTCATCATCGACCACGTGAAAGGGGCGGTGTACCTTGCCTGACCTCATCGAGACCACCGGCGCGATCGTCGGCGTCGACGTCGGCGGCACGAAGACGCACCTGCGTGCGCTCGTCGCCGGCGAGACCGTCGATCGCGTCGTGCCGAGCGAGCTGTGGCGCGCCGGCGCGATCTTCGACGACACCGTCAACTTCGATCGGCTCGCGCAGCTCGTCCTCGAGACGGCCGGTACCGTCCCCGACGTGACGATCGTCGGCTCCCATGGGATCGACAGCACGCGGCAGCGTCTGCAGGCGACGGCGCTGCTGGGCGAGCGGATGCCGGGACACGTCGAGGTCGTGAACGATGCGGTCCTCCTCGCCCCGGCCATGGGGCTCGAGACCGCCGTGTGCGTCATCGCCGGAACCGGTTCGGTGATCGTCGGCTTCGACGCCGACGGTGAGCCGGTGACGGCGGACGGCTACGGCTGGCTCATCGCCGACGACGCGAGCGCGCCCGGGATCTCGCGACGTGCCGCCGTGGCGCTGCTGCGCGCCGTCGACGAGAGCGGTGCGGCCGCGATGGCCGATCCGCTCGGGGCACGATTCCTCGCCGCCTTCGAGGCGGTCGACCACGTCGACCTCGCGCTGCGCTTTCAGGCCGCCGCGAGCGAGGCGTCCTGGGGCGGTTTCGCGCCGGAGGTGTTCGCGGCCGTCGCGGACGGCTCGACGATCGCGCAGACGGTCATCGCGGCGTCGGCCACCCACCTCGCCGACGCGGTCGTCGCCGTGCGCCGGCGCGGCGCGCGCGGCTCGGACGTCGTCGCGGCCGGCGGTGTCATGACGGCGCAACCGCTGCTCGCCGAACTCCTGCGCACCGAGCTGCGGACCCGCGACGGTGCGCTCCACCTGCACGTGCTCGACGAACCCCCCGTCGTCGGCGCCCTCGCCCTCGCGGCCGCCCGCCGCGACCAGTTCTCCCCCCGAAAGGTGCTCCTGTGAGGATCCTGCTCTCCCCCGATGCCGCCGGCGCCGGCGAGATCGCCGCGACGCTCGTCGCCGCCGCGATCGCCGACCTGCCCGCCCCCGTCCTCGGCGTCGCGACCGGATCGAGCCCGCAGCCGCTGTACCGCGCTCTCACCGAACGCGTGCAGCACGGCCTCGACCTCACGCGCGCCGCGGCCTTCGCGCTCGACGAGTACGTCGGTCTGCCGCTCGACCACCCCGAGAGCTATCACGCCGTGATCGCCCGCGAGGTCACCGAGCCCCTGCGCCTCGACCCCTCGCGCGTGCACGTGCCCGACGGTTCCGCCGCGGACCCGGCCGGGGCCGCCGCCCGCTACGAGGCGGCGATCGCCGGGGCCGGCGGGGTCGACCTGCAGATCCTCGGCATCGGCGCGAACGGGCACATCGGCTTCAACGAGCCCGGCTCCGCCCCCGACTCCCGCACGCGTGTCGTCGAGCTGGCGCCCCGCACCGTCGCCGACAACAGCCGCTTCTTCGACGGCGACGCGGGCCAGGTCCCCACGCACGCCCTCACCCAGGGCATCGGCACCATCCTCGACGCCCGCGAGATCGTCCTCATCGCGTGGGGCGAGTCGAAGGCCGAGGCTGTCGCCCGCGCCGTCGAAGGACCGCAGACGGCCGACCTGCCGGCATCCTTCCTGCAGCGCCACGACCGCGTCACCCTCGTCCTCGACGCCGCGGCAGCCTCGCGGTTGAGCCCCGCGTCGCTCCCCACCGAGGCCGTGCGATGACGGCGTTCGACGTCGCGCGCATCGGCCCCGGCGAGGGCTCGCTCCCGCCCCGCACCCGCCTGCGGTCCGACGCGCCCACGCAGTCGCTCGACGGACCGTGGCGGTTCCGCCTGTCGCCCTCCCCCGCCCTCGCGCCGCAGGACGACTGGACGGCGGGCGCGACCGACGGCTGGGACGAGATCAGCGTCCCCTCGCACTGGAACATGAGCGGCTTCGGCACACCGGCGTACTCGAACGTGCAGTTCCCGTTCCCCATCGACCCGCCCTACCCGCCCGACGAGAACCCGGTCGGCGACTACGTGCGCCGCATCGACGTCGACGACGCGATCCGACGGGTGACGGATGCCGGGGGCCGCGTCGTCCTGCGCTTCGACGGCATCGAGTCCGCCGCCGACGTGTTCGTCAACGGCGCACGCCTGGGGTCGACCCGCGGCAGCCGCCTGACGCACGAGTTCGACGTCACCGACGTTCTCACCGGCGAGGGCGACGTGATCGCGGTGCGCGTGGCGCAGTTCTCGGACGGGACGTACCTCGAGAACCAGGACATGTGGTGGCTGCCCGGCATCTTCCGCAGTGTCACCCTGCTCGCCCGCCCCGCCGGCGGCATCGACGACGCGGTCCTGACCGGCGACTTCGACCACGAGACCGGGCACGGCACGATCGAGGTGACGACGCCCGCCGACGCCGTGCTCGAGGTCCCCGAGCTGGGGATCCGCACAGGCGTCGCGGCCGGCCGTGCCCCCGTGGATGCCGGCGCCGTCGAACCGTGGTCCGCCGAGACGCCGCGCCTCTACGACGCGACGCTCCGCACGGCATCCGAGACCGTCTCGGTGCGCATCGGCTTCCGCCGCGTCCGCGCCGACGGCGGCGTGCTCACCCTCAACGGCCGGCCGATCATGCTGCGCGGCGTGAACCGTCACGAGCACGACCCCGAGCGCGGACGCGTGCACACCACCGAGCTCGCCCGCCGCGACCTCGTGCTGATGAAGCAGCACAACATCAACGCCGTGCGCACGTCGCACTACCCGCCGCATCCGGAGTTCCTCGACCTGACCGACGAGCTGGGCCTCTACGTCATCGATGAATGCGACCTCGAGACCCACGAGTACGAGTACGTCTCGTGGCGCGGCAACCCGAGCGACGACCCGGCGTGGGAGGCATCCTTCGTCGACCGTATCCGCCGCACCGTCACGCGCGACCGCACCCACCCCAGCGTCATCATGTGGTCGCTCGGCAACGAGTCGGGCGCGGGCTGCAACATCCGGGCGATGGCGCGGTGGGTGCGCGAGAACGACCCGACCCGCCTCATCCACTACGAGGGCGACCGCTCGAGCCGCGACACCGACGTGTACTCGCGCATGTACGCGTCGCACGACGAGGTCCACGAGATCGGCGAGGAGGCCGACGCGATCCCGCCGGCCGACATCGGCGCCGCCGAGCTGCGCCGTCGCTCGCTGCCGTTCGTGCACTGCGAGTTCGGACACGCGATGGGCAACAGCCCCGGCGGCGTGAAGGAGTACTGGGAGCTCTACGAACGGTTCCCGCGGCTGGCGGGCGGCTTCATCTGGGAATGGGTGGAGCATGCGATCGCGATCGAGGACGAGAACGGCCGACGCGCGTTCCGCTACGGCGGCGACTTCGGCGAATCGGTCCACGACCACAACTTCGTGATCGACGGCCTGATCAGCGCCGACCGGGAACCGCGCCCCGGGCTCGTGGACTACGCCGCGATCATCGCCCCCGTCGTGATCGAGGTGGATGCCGACCGTCGCCGCATCCGACTGCAGAACCGCTACGACCACGTCGACACCGACCGCCTCGTCTTCACGTGGCGACGCGAGGTCGACGGAGCGGTCGTGGCGCAGGGCGAGCTGGCGGTCCCGGCCGTGGGGCCGCGTCAGCGCGGCGAGGTCGACCTGCCCGTCGAGGCCCGCGCGGTGTCCACCTCGCGCGTCGCCGATGTGGTGAGCGTCGACGCCGTCCTGCGCGAGGCGACCGACTGGGCCGCCGCCGGCCACGTCGTCGCGACGGGACAGCACGTCGCGGCCGGCTCGCCCGAGGTAGGGGCTGCGACCGCACCCGACCCCGACGGCTTCGACCGACGCGGGCGTCCGCTGCGGCTCGGCTCCCTCGATGTCGTCGAAGGCCCCGGCATCGGCATCTGGCGGGCGCCGACCGACAACGACCTCTTTCCCGGGTGGGACGAGCCGACCCTGCCGCCCATGGCGGAGCGGTGGGCACTGGCCCGGATCGACCGGATGCAGACCCGTGTCCGCAGCGTCGAGTCGGATGCCGCGGCCCTGGTCGCCGACACCCGTGTCGGCGCGCCCTCGTTCGACAGCGGCGTCGACGCGCTGTGGCGCTGGTCGAGCGTGCCCGAGGGACTGCTCCTCGAGATCGACCTGCGCAGCATCGGGTCGTGGGACAACTCGTGGATCGAGAAGGCGCCGTTCTCGTGGACCGTCGACTGGGCGCGACTGGGCATCGACGTCACCCTCGCGGGCGCGCCGCTCGGCATGGAGTTCGCGGGCCTCGGTCCGGGGCCCAGCTACCCCGACACCGACTCGGGCGTGCACTTCGGCTGGTTCACGGCCGGTGGCGACGAGCTCGTCACCCCGCACGTGAGGCCGCAGGAGAGCGGATCGCGACGCGGGGTGCGCACCGCCGTCATCCGCACGACCGACGGCGCCGTGCGGGTGAGCGTCGTCGGCGGTGAAGCGCTCGATGCGGGGGTCGCCCTCACCGTCTCACCCTGGGATCGGACGATGCTCAGCACGACATCGCACGCGTCGCTGCTGCCCGAACCGACCGCGACCCACGTCTCGATCGACATCGCGCAGTCGGGCGTCGGGACCGCGACCTGCGGACCCGGCGTCCTGCCGCGCTACCGCCTGCCGGCGCGCGACGCGTCCTTCGCGCTGCTGTTCGAGACCGTCTGACTCCGGAGGCGGGGCTCAGTCGCCCCGCTTCCGGATCCACGGGATGCGGATGCCGCGCTCGTTCTCGGACTCGACCTCGAGTCCGTAGTGCTCGCCGATGTGCTCGAGCAGTTGCGCGCGCTCGGCCTTGTCGTAGATACGCCTCTCCCGCTGGAACGCCACGACGGTCGCCCAGCAGATGAGCAGCATGACGACGCTGAACGGCAGCGCGATGATGATCGCCGCAGTCTGCAGGGCGGTGAGACCACCAGCGATGAGCAGGGAGATGGCCAGCAGCGCGGTGATGAGCGTGAACAGGGTGCGCACCGGCTTGCTCGGTTCGGGGTCGCCCCCGGTCGCGATCATGCCCATGACGAGGGCACCCGAGTCCGCCGAGGTGACGAAGAAGAGCGCGATGAGGATGAGGGCGCCGATCGTCAGCAGCAGCGGCGCGGGCAGGTTATCGAAGAGCTGGAAGAGCGCGCCCTCGACATTCACGGAACCGTCGGACTGGGTCATCGTGCCGGGTCGGTCGAGCTCGAGCTTGATCGCCGACCCACCGAGCACGGCGAACCACAGCACCCCGACGAGAGTCGGGACGATGAGCACACCCATCACGAACTCCCGAACGGTGCGGCCCCGACTCACTCGGGCGATGAAGATCCCGACGAACGGCGCCCAGGAGATCCACCATCCCCAGTAGAAGGACGTCCACGTGGCCTGCCACGCCTGCCCTTCCACACCCTGGAACGCACTCACGCTGAAGCTCAGACCGATGAAGTCCTGCAGGTAGGAGCCGATCGACTGGACCCACTCGCGCAGAAGATAGAACGTGTCGTTGGTGAAGAGGACGAACAGGAGCAGGAGCCCGGCGAGGATCAGGTTGAGCGACGACAGCCACTTCATCCCCTTGGTCACGCCCGACAGGACCGAGAAGAGCACGGCCGTCGTGATGACGGCGATGATGATCACCTGCACGAGGAGGCTGGGGTTCGCGATGATCCCGGCGCTGTCGAGGCCCGAACTGATCTGCAGCACGCCGAGGCCGAGGCTCGTGGCGACACCGAAGAGCGTGCCGACGAGGGCGATCGCGTCGATCGCGTTGCCCCATCCGCCGCGCACGCGTCGGCCGAGGATGGGCTCGAGCGCCCAGCGGATCGACAAGGGGCGTCCCCGGCGGTGGATGGCGTAGGCCAGGGCGATGCCGACCACGACGTAGACGGCCCAGGCCTGCACGCCCCAGTGCAGGTAGGTCTGCGTCAGCGCGGACTGCGCGAGTTGTGCGGGCGTTCCCTCGACACCCGGCTTCGGGTCGACGAAATGGCTGAGCGGCTCGCTCACCCCGTAGAAGACGAGTCCGATGCCCATCCCCGCCGCGAACAGCAGCGAGAACCACGCGCCTGTGGAGAACTCGGGCTTGTCGTCGTCCTTGCCCAAGCGAATGTCGCCGAAGCGGCTGAACCCGAGGAAGAGGCAGAAGGCGACGAAGAACGCCGTGATGAGAACGTAGTACCAGCTGAACGTGTCGATGATGGCGCCCTGGATCGTCCCGAAGAACGCCTCGGCCTGCGTGGGGAACGCGATGGCGAACGCACTGAAGACGACCGCGACGATCGCCGCGGGGGCGATCACCCAGACGCTCGGCTTCGCCCGCACTCCCGGCGTGGTCGCGGCGGTCTCTGACACAGGGGCGCTGTCGGACATCCCGCCAGGCTACTGAGGCCGCGGCATCCGCTCACCTTCTTGCGTCGGCGGCGGTCCCCGGGTTAGGGGTCAGTCCCTCGGCCAGGACGCCGCGAGCTTGCCGAGCAGACGGACGAGCTCGGCACGCTCGTCATCGGTGAAGTCGGCGAGCGCGCGGGTGAGGCGCTCGCGCCGCTCGCCGCGGAAGTCTCCCGCGCGGCGGCGCCCCTCTGACGTGAGTGCGATGCGGGTGCGTCGAGCGTCATCGGGGTCCGCCTCGCGGGCGGCCAGTCCCATGTCGACCGCCTGCTGCACCAGTCGCGAGGCGCGCGGCTGGTCGACGCCGATCGCGTCGGCGATCTCGCTCACCGACAGCGGGTGCTCGGCGTGGACGAGGGCGTCCAGCAGGCGGATGCGGGCAGGTGCGCCCGCCATCCGCATCCCCGGGCCGAATCCCGGTCCGCCGCGCATCCAGGGCGGAGGGCCCTCGTGCGGACCTCTGCCGTGGGGACCGCCGTGCGGTCGGTGCGGGCCGCCGCGGGGGCGCATCTGCGCGAACGCCGCGAGGAGCGCGTCGAGGTCGGCGGTCGGGTCGGTCACCCTCCGACGATACCGCGCGGTGACGCATACATGTCACTTGACATATGTCGGTAATGCATGTCACACTGCATGTACTTGCACAGTGACATGCAATGGTCATCGCGGAGAGCCCGCCGGTGACACGACGTCCCGGAAGGACACCCCATGAACACCCCATACGACAACCACACCCTGCCCCTCGGATACCGCCTCAAGCTCGTCCATCGTCTGCTCGCCCGCGAGGTGCGCCGACAGCTGGACGAAGCCGGGCCCGAGGCATCCGCTCGTCGCGACGAGATCGTCGCCGGCGTGCAGGACCGGATCACCGCCGCCGTCCCCCAGGACGACCTCGACGCGATGGTCCGCTCGCTCGATGCGATCGCCCGCGAACTGGGCTGGGATGAGTCCCAGCCGATGCCGTCCCGTCCCGTCCGGGAGCACCGCGGCCCGCGCGGGCCGTTCGGCCGCCGCTTCGGCCGCGGCTTCGGCCCCGGTTTCGGCGGTCGGTTCCCGCACCCCGGCTTCGCCCATGGTGAGCCCGGGCGGTTCGGACACCACGAGCGGCACGGCCACCACGGCCACGGCTGCGGCGACCGTGCCGGATTCGCGCAGCATCCCGCCGTCGCCGAGGCGTACGAGCGCGGCTTCAGCCGCGGCTACGCGCAGGCGCAGCAGGACTGAGTGCGGTCAGTTCCCCTTCGCACCGGCGTCGGTGGTCCCGACGTCGGTGCGGTGGAAGTTCTGGAACGAGCGGGATGCCGTCGGCCCCCGCTGCCCCTGATACCGGTTCTTGTAGGGCCCGGTGCCGTAGGGGTTCTCGGCGGGCGAGCTCAGCCGGAAGAAGCAGAACTGGCCGATCTTCATCCCTGGCCAGAGCTTGATCGGCAGGGTCGCGACGTTCGCGAGCTCGAGCGTCACGTGCCCTGAGAAGCCCGGGTCGATGAACCCGGCCGTGGAGTGCGTGATGAGCCCGAGGCGACCGAGCGAGCTCTTGCCCTCGAGACGCGCGGCGACGTCGTCGGGCAGCGTGATCTGCTCGAACGTCGCGCCGAGCGCGAACTCACCCGGGTGCAGGATGAACGGCTCGTCGGGGGCGACCTCGATGAGCCGGGTTAGCTCGGGCTGATCCTCGGTGGGGTCGATGAACGGGTACTTGTGGTTGTCGAACAACCGGAAGTACCGGTCGAGCCGCACGTCGACGCTCGAGGGCTGGACCATCGCCGGGTCCCACGGGTCGAGGCCGATGCGGCCGCCGTCGATCTCGAGTCGGATGTCGCGGTCGCTGAGCAGCACGCGGCCAGCCTACTGGCCGCCCCCTCCGCTTTTCGCACGACGGATGCACGATAGGCGGGGCTGCAGTCGCCGAGGCCGCCGCCGCGGGGCGACACCAGCCCCACCGGTCGTGCATTCGTCACCGCATCGGCCCCGCTCACCGCGCGACGCGCACCACCCCCACGCCCCGCGGTGCCACGACGACACCGGATGCCGCGGCTTCCCCGACGAGCACGTCGCCGATGACGGGCGACTCGACCGCCTCGTCCGTCCGGTTCGAGAGGAAGACGTACCGCGCGTCGGCATCGCCGCGCTCGATGACATCGAGCCGCCCGTCGACCGACCGCGGATCGGCGACGAGCGCATCGAGACCGAGACCCGCGAGCACACCGCGGACACCGTCGCGACCGATGTCGGCCGAGACGTACGTCGCCGACCCGCCCGTGGGCAGGCGGCGACGCGTCACGGCTGGAGCGCCCGCGAGGTCGCCGTCGGCGTAGGTGTCGAGCACCTCGACGTCGTCGCCGACGTGGACGATCCGCTCGGTCCACGCCGTCGCGGCGGCGCCCGAGGCGAGGGCGACGCCCTCGCCGGGCAGCAGCGGCACGAACTCCTCGACGATCACGCCGATCAGGTCGCGCAGCGCGCCGGGGTACCCGCCGAGCCAGACGCGGTCGTTTCCGTCGACGATGCCCGAGAAGTAGGTCGTGACGAGGTGGCCACCGGCATCCGTGTAGGTCGTCAGCCGGGCGCGCAAGTCGTCCGGCATCACGTGCAGCATGGGCGCGATGAGCACCTCGTAGCCGTCGAACGCTGCGCCCACCGGGATGACGTCGGCGCGGACGCCGAGATCGAGCAGCGCCCGGTACCAGGCGATCGTCTCGGCGTCGTAGGCGAGCGCTTCGGTCGGGTGGGCGTCGCGTCCGCTGACCCACCACGACTCGTAGTCGAAGACAATCGCGACGCGCGCCTTCTCGCGCCGTGACCCGTGCACCGGCGACAGGTCGCGCAGCGCCCCGCCGAGCGCGACCACGTCACGGAACACGCGGCTGTCCTCGCCCGCGTGGGGCACCATGCCCGAGTGGTACCGCTCACCGCCGGCCCGCGACTGCCGCCACTGGAAGTAGCAGACGGCATCGGCACCGTGCCCGACGTGGGTGAGCGCGTCGCGGACGAGCTCGCCCGAGCGCTTCGGCGGATTGACCTCGCGCCAGTTCACGGCGCTGGTCGCGTGCTCCATGAGGAACCACGGCCGACCGCCGGCGATGTTGCTGGTGAGGTTCGCCCAGAACGACAGGTCGTCGCGGCCGAGCTCGCCGGGTCGCAGGTAGTGGTCGTTCGAGACGAAGTCGACGTCGGGCGTCCACGACGGGTAGTCGATGTCGCGGACGTTCTGCGCGACCATGAAGTTCGTCGTCCGCGGGATGCCGGGGGTCACCTCGGCGAGCACGGCCGCCTCGGCGCGCAGGTGGTCGCGGACGGCGTCCGACGAGAAGCGTTCGAAGTCGAGTTGCTGCCCGGGGTTGCGGATTGTGGGCGCCGAGCGCGGCGGCAGGATCTCGTCCCACTCCTCGTAGTGCTGCGACCAGAAGGCCGTCCCCCAGGCGTCGTTGAGCGCCTCGATCGTGCCGTAGCGCGCTTCGAGCCAGACGCGGAACGCCCGCGCGGCGTCGTCGGAGTAGTCGTAGAGGTTGTGGCATCCGAGCTCGTTGGAGATGTGCCACGCGACGACGGCGGGGTGATCGCCGTAGCGCTCGGCGAGCGCTCGCACGAGGCGCAGGGCGTACTCGCGGAAGATCGGGGAGGTCGGCCGCCAGTGCTGCCGGGCGCCGGGCCACAGGATCGTGCCGTCGACGGTCTGCGGCAGGATCTCGGGATGCCGCCGGGCCATCCACGAGGGAGGCGAAGCGGTCGCGGTCGCGAGGTCGACATCGATGCCGTTCGCGTGCAGCAGGTCGATGATCTCGTCGAGCCAGGCGAAGTCGTACTGGCCGGGGCGGGGCTCGAGCAGGCCCCACGAGAAGATCCCGAGCGAGACGATGTTGACCCCCGCCTCGCGCATGAGCCGCACGTCGTCGTCCCACACCTCGCGCGGCCACTGCTCGGGGTTGTAGTCCGCGCCGTAGCGCATGGTCCCCGGTTGCTGCGAGCCGTCCTTCACCCAGCGGTAGTTCTGCACGCGACCACGCTAGTGCCAAAAACGTGCATATGCACGGTTTCGATCGATCTACACTGCCCTCATGACCGATGCGCCCTCTCGGGGCCCCTACGCCAAGTCCGCCGCGCGGCGCAGCGAGATCATCGCGAGCGCGACGGCCGTCTTCGGCACGCACGGCTACCGGGGCGGGTCGCTCCGTCAGATCGCGAAGCAGCTCGACCTGAGCCTCACGACGGTCATGCACCACTTCCCCACCAAGGTGTCACTGCTGGCCGCGGTCCTGTCGCAGGAGGATGCCGCCGACACCGACTTCTCGGCGCGCTCCGCGCGCGACGGCTTCCTCCCGACCGTGCTGGCGATCGTCGAACGCAACCTCGGCCGTCGCGAGCTCGTCCGCATGTTCACGGTCGTCCAGGCCGAGGCCACGCACGCCGACCACGAGGCGCACGCGTGGCTGCGACAGCGCTACGCGTCGGTCATCCCGGAGTACGCCGCCGCGATCGAGCACGACCGGTCGCTCGGCAGACTGACGACGACGACGGATGCCACGATGCTCGCCGACCTGGTGATCGGGACATGGGAGGGAATCCAGGTGCGCTGGCTCGCCGACGGCACCGATCCCGTCGCGGCGATGCGCGTCGCGCTCGACGCGCTGCTCCTACCCGCGCCGGTCAGCGCCGCGGATCGATGATCGTCATCCCCGCGGGCGATGCCGTGTCCATGGCGGGCAGCAGCTCCGCCGCCTCGGCGAGCGACACCGTGCGTTCGACGAGGTCCTGCGGGCGCAGCGCGCCTCGCGTGATCAGCTGCAGCATCCCGGGGTAGTCCTCAGCGGCCATCCCGTGGCTGCCGAGCAGGTCGAGCTCCCACGCGATCGCGCGTGCCATGGGCACCGCGGAGAGACCGGATGCCGAGGGCAGCAGCCCGACCTGAACGTGCCTCCCACGGCGGCGCAGGCTGTGGACGGCATCCGCGCAGGTCTGCTCGCTGCCGACCGCGTCGACCGAGACGTGCGCGCCGCCCCCGGTGAGGCTGTGGACCTCGGCGGGGATGTCCGATCCGTCGGCGAGGAGGGCGTGCTCGGCGCCCAGTGACCGTGCGACCTCGAGCGCCGACGCCGACCGGTCGACGGCGATGACGCGGGCTCCGAGTGCGGTCGCGATCATGACGGCGCTGAGGCCGACGCCGCCGGCACCGACGATGACGACCCACTCTCCCGCGCGCAGCCGGGCACGGGCGGTGAGGGCGCGGTAGGCGGTGGCGAAGCGGCATCCGAGCGCTGCGGCTGCGGCGAGCGAGATCTGCTCCGGCACGGCGACGAGGTTGCGGTCGGCGGCGTGGATCGCGACGCGTTCGGCGAACGACCCCCAGTGGGTGAAGCCCGGCTGCTCCTGGTTCGGGCACACCTGCGCGTCGCCGGCGAGGCACCACTCGCACCGGCCGCATCCGCACACGAAGGGCACGGTCACGCGGTCGCCGACGTGCCACCGCTCGACGCCGCGTCCGACGGAGGCGACCACACCCGCGAACTCGTGGCCGGGCACATGCGGCAGGGCGATGTCGTCGTGCCCGACCCACGCGTGCCAGTCGCTGCGGCACAGACCCGTGGCGTGCACCTCGATGACCACGCCGCCGTCGGGGGCGACCGGATCCGGCACCTCGGCGACCGTGAGGGGGCCGGCGATCCGGTCCATGATCATCGCGCGCATTGTGCCCTCCGTCGCATCCGCTCGTCCGATTCTGCCGTCGCGGGGGGGCGCGCTCACGCGCGCGCGACCTCGATGAGCACCTGCATCACGTCGTCGACGGCCGGCGGACGGGTGCTCGGATGGAAGACGACCCCCATGTCGCGCACGGCGCGCGGGTCGTCGATCGGACGCTGGACGCAGCCGTCGAGCGGATGCGGCACCTCGGGCCCCACCGCGATGCCGAGGCCCGCCGCGACGAGGCCGTGCAGCGTGCGCAGGTCGTCGCCCTCGAAAGCGATCCGCAGCTCGGCGTCTTCGGCGGCGAAGAGCTGCTCGAGCGTGCGGCGCAGGCCGTAGCCCGGCTTGAGGGTGACGTGGGTCTCGGCGACGACGTCGGCGAGCGCGACCCGCCGGGCGCTCGCGAGGCGGTGGCCGGCGGGCACGACGGCGACGAGCGGCTCGTCGTAGAGGTGAACGGATGCCGCGCCCCCGGCGGCCGCCCCCGAGACGATCGCGAGGTCGGTGCGCCCTGAGGCGAGCTCGGCGAGGCACGCGTCGCGCGCGCCCTGCCAGAGACGGACGTGGATGTCGGGGCGTTCCTCACGAAGGCGCCGCACCAGACGGGGCACGAGGTTCTCGCCGAGCGAGTTCTGGAAGGCGAGCGAGACCGTGGCGCGCGCCTCGTCGAGCGAGTCGATCGCGTCCTGCGCGGCGCGGAGTGCGACCCGGACGCCCGGCAGCATGCGCCGCGCGGCCGGCGTGAGGCGGATGCCGCGCCCCTCGGGGGCGACGAGGGCGACACCCAGCTGCGCCTCGAGATGGCGGAGCGCTCGACTGACGCTCGGCTGCGGAACACCGAGCGCGTGCGCCGCGCGGGTGACGTGCTCATCGCGTCCGAGTGCGTCGAGCAGTGGCAGGTGCGGAAGCAGCGCCGTGAGACGGTCCGGATTCATACGCTGATGCTATCGCTGCACAGGTATCGGTATTGGATGTGAATGGAAAACGTGCCTACCGTGGGGTGAGTGACGACCCTCGACATCCCGATCGTGACCGCGGCGCCCCGCCGGCTCGGCGCGGCGATGTGGACGACGGGGATCGCGACCTTCGGAGTGCTCTACGCCCCGCAGGGACTGCTCACGGGCATCGCCGAAACCTACGGGCTGACTGCCGCCGACGCGTCGTGGGTCGTGTCATCCGCCACGTTGGGTCTCGCGCTCGCGATCGTGCCGTGGGCCCTAGCCGCCGACCGGTTCGGCCGTCGACGGATGCTGCAGGTCGCCGCGGTGGCCGCCGCCGTCATCGCGATCGCGTCGCCCCTGCTGCCGGGGTTCGCCGGGTTGCTCGCGGGACGCTTCCTGCTCGGCGCGGCGCTCGGCGGCATCCCCGCCCTCGCCGTCGCCTACCTGCACGAGGCCGCCGGTCCGCACCGGGCCGGCGTCGCGGCGGGGGCGTATGTGGCGGCGACGAGCGTCGGCGGTCTCGCCGGGCGGCTCGTGGCCGCTCCCGTCGGCGAGCTCGTCGGCTGGCGTCTGTCGCTCGAGCTGCTGGGAGTGCTGGCTGCCGCTCTCACGATCCTGTTCGCCGTGCTGCTGCCCCCCACGGCGCCGCACCGTGGGGTGCCATTGCGGACGAGTCTGCGGACCCTGCTGCGTCAGGCGGTCAACGTGCGGGCGCTGCCGCTCTACGGGATCGGGGCCATGGTGGTCGGCGCGATGGTCGCGGTGTTCAACGCCGTCGGGTTCCGGCTCGAGGCGGCGCCGTACTTCCTCAGCGCGACCGCGGTCTCGCTCGTGTTCCTGACCTACCTGTCGGGCACGGTCACCTCGCGACTGTCGGGAGCCCTCGTCCACCGATGGGGCACACGGATGCCGCTGGTCGCCGGTGGGGCGGCGATGGCCGTCGGCGCCGCGGTCACGGTCGCACCGGCCGTGCCGGTGATCGTGGCCGGCATCCTGCTCATCACCGCGGGGATGTTCCTCGCGCACGCGACCGCCAACGCGGCGACCGCACGGGCGGGCGGGTCCGGACGACAGCACGCGGTCGCGCTCTACAGCGTCGCGTACTACGTCGGGTCGAGTGTGCTCGGCACCGTCGGGGCCGCGGCCTGGACGGCGGGTGGATGGCTGGCACTGGCTGGTCTCGTCGCGGTCCTGGGCGTGCTCGTGGCGATCTCATCGCTTGCCGTGCGTGACTGACGCGGACTGCGCCGATAGGGTGCGGGGCATGAACAGATACGGGGAATTCGCAGGACTCGGTGTCGGCCTGATCATCCTCATGATCGTGCTCTACGTGGGATTCATCGCCCTCATGATCTGGGTGGGCTATCTCATCCAGCGGACGGCGGTGAAGAACGGGATGCTGCGCGCGATGCAGGAGAGCGGCATGACCTTCGCGCCCCGCCCGGGACCGCCCTACCCCGGTGGTGGGTACCCCGGTGGCCAGCCCCCGCACCCCGGGCAGCCGCCCGCACCCCCGCAGGGCCCGGGCACACCGCCTCCGTCGACGGACTGAGCGCCCGCGCCTTCGAACGGAAGGCTCCCGGTCTTGCTAGGCTTGCCGGGTGCCTCCGGGCGCACGGGGCTGTAGTTCAATGGCAGAACTTCTGCTTCCCAAGCAGACAGCGCGGGTTCGATTCCCGTCAGCCCCTCCACTGTCACTTCTCACGCCTCCTTGATTGCACCTGCGATCGAAGGCTACGCAGGCAGTCGGCCGCTACTCGGCCATCGAGGACTTCGCGACGACGGAGCCGCGTTGCGCGGATCTAGTCGAACTCCTCGATGGTCCATTCGTCGCGCCATTCGATGACGGGCCGGTCGCCGTCGAAACGGATGGGCAGCCAGACGTAGTCCGCGATGGTCGTGTCGACATCGGCGAACTCCTCCATCGGCTCATCGCCGTCCTTGCCAGGGGCAAAGTGCTCGACGAACGCGTCGTGGGCGCGGGCGCCGTGGTCTAGATACCTCGGCAGCCACCGGTCCGCGATCGCGATGTAGAGGTCCTTCTTATCCGGGTGCGTGAAGACGGAGGAGATCTGGGAGTGGAACGAGGTGCGGGATTCGTCGGTCGGGTGCAGGTCCCCGAGCACCTCGAACGGACCATGGTAGGAGCGCGATACGGCCGCTTCTGACGGGTTCGGGTAGTACCCGGTCGTTCCCGAGGTCAGGAGGTAGTGCAGCCGGTTGCGATACAGGTGGGCGGGAGCTTCGCGGACGAAAGGCGGCTGAGGCTGCGGGAAGTGGGTGGAGTAATAGCCGGTGACGTCGGTGTAGTCGGTGGTGAGATCGGCGCAGATCATCTCCGAGTGCACGCGTTCGAAGTAGTAGTACCCCTTGCCGTCGTGCGGGTCGACGACCAGATCGAAGTCCCCGGCGCTCATGTCCAACGGCTTCAGCCAGGTGCGCACGATCTCGTAGGGACCGAGGATGTGATCCGCTGTCAGAACCGTGGAGCGCTGCAGGGATCCCTTGGTCATGATCTTGAGCCACGCGACGAACTTCTTCGTCTCGGCGTTGTAGATGATGTGCGGCCGGTCGACGAGCTGCTTGGGGTGCAGCGGAGAGTCTTCTTCGTCTTCCACCGGCGGGATGATCAGCCCGCGGTCCTCCCAGTTGTAGAGGTCGGTCGACGAGTAGCACCGGACACCCCAGTGCCAGATACCGCTTCCGGGTGCGGAGAACTCTTTGTTCTCGCCGTACCAGTAGTGGACACCGTCGACGGTGATCACAGAGCCGCCGTGCGCGTGGATACGTTCGCCCTTGGTGTCGAGCCACACCTGGCCGGGCTTGATGGATGTCTGCATGGACGTCTTTCTATGACGCGCTCAGGCGTCAACGGGTTCGGGTTTGCGCCATCCGACGACCGGTGCCGCCGGATCGTCGCTGGCGGGTCGGAATGACTCGGTGAAGGTGTGCTCGCCGGGGCCGACCTCGATCTCCCGGCCGCTGCCGGGTAGGACGACGACACCGGTGGAGGCGGCGGGCACCTCGACGCGGATGGTCAGGGCGTCCCCGTCGCGCGTCCATCGGATGGAAGCGGTGCCGCGCACGCTGTCATAGCGAGCGGATGCGTGGGTCAGTCCGCCCCCGGGTCGCGGCTGGTACCGCACGCGCTCCCATCCGGGGGCGTCGCTGGCGAGGCCGGCGACGGACTGGTGCAAGAAGCTCGCCACGGCGCCCAACGCGTAGTGATTGAAGGACGTCATGTCACCGGGATTGATGTTGCCGTCAGGCAGCATCGAGTCCCACCGCTCCCAGATAGTGGTGGCTCCCATCGACACCGGGTAGAGCCACGACGGCAACTCCTCCTGCCGAAGCAGGTGGTACGCGTAGTCGACACTTCCTGCGAGGACGAGCGCGTCGCAGATGATGGGCGTGCCTACGAATCCCGTGGAGATATGGAACCCGCCTTGCTCCACCAGCTCGAGGAGCCGCCTTCCGGCCCGTGCAGCCTGAGCCTCGCTCTCGAAGAGGTCGAACACGAGGGCGACGGCGATGGACGTGGGTGTGTCGCTGACAACCCGACCGGATCCGGAGATGAACTCGTCCTGGAACGCACGTGTGGCGCGATCGGCGATCGCCGCATACCGCTGTGCGTCCTCCTCTTTGCGGAGGAGCGCTGCGGTGTCCGCGAGGATGCGTGCGGTGCGTACGTGGTAGGCAGTCGCTACGAGGTACTTATCGGTGTGGGACTTGCCCGGGTCCTCCGGCGGTGCGGTGGGGTCAAGCCAGTCGCCGAGCTGGAAGCCGCTGTTCCAGAGGCCGCTATTGCCGGTGAGGTTGTCGACCAGGTCCACCCAGGCGCACATGCTCGCGTACTGCTCGGCGAGGATCCGGGTATCGCCGTCGGCGAGGTACATCTCCCACGGCACGACCACCGCGGCGTCTCCCCACGCGGCTGTCGGGAAGTTGGGGAAACCGCATTCGATCCACGGCACGAACTGGGGCACATGCCCCTGCTCGGCCTGCTCGAAGGCGAGATCCCTGAGCCATCCCGTCAAAGTTCCCTGAGCAGCGAAGAGGCGCAGCGCGGTGGGTGCGAAGACCTGGATGTCGCCGGTCCAGCCGACGCGCTCATCGCGTTGCGGACAGTCGGTGGGGAGGTCGACGAAGTTGTCGCGCATGCTCCACTGCACGTTCGAGTGGAGCTTGTTCAGACCGGGATGGGATGACTCGAACCAGGCCGTCTGACGCATGCTGGTGTGGATGACCACGGCTTCCACGTCCCCGTCAGTGAGTTCGCCGGGCCAGTTCTCCAGTTCCGCGTACTGGAACCCGTGGATGGTAAACCGCGGCGTGTAGACCTCTTCCCCGCCTCCGCGCGTCGTGTACGTGTCGATGGACGTGGCGCCGCGGAGCGGTCGAGTTCCGAGTTCGCCGTTCTCGATGACTTCGGCGTGATGGAGCCGCACAGTGCGGCCGGCTTCAGCTCGTACTCGGATCCGGATGACGCCGGAGATGTTCTGACCGAAGTCCAGGCGGATGCGACCGTTCGGTCGACGCTCCGCGGACACCGGCGCGATGGTTTCGACCTGTTGTACGGGAAGGGCCGTGGGTGATTCGATGCGCGCGGTGAAGTCGGCGCGGGGCAGGACCTGGACCGGGCTCCAGGCAGCGGCGTCGAAGGATCGCGTCGACCACCCGCGCGGCAGGAGTCTCGCGTCGAAGGTTTCCCCTTCGTACAGGCCGACCGCCGTGATGGGTGACGCGGACCACGCCCACTCCAGCGGAATGTGATGCATGGTGCCGTCGGTGGTGGTGACCTCGAGCTGAGCGAGCAGGGCGACGTCGGTGCCGTAGATGTCCCACAGCCCGCCATCGAAGCCGATATGGCCTCTGTACCAGCCGTCCGCGAGCCAGGCTCCGATGACGTTCGTTCCGCCGACGAGCGCGTCGGTGACATCGTGCGTCTGATAGCGGATCCGGTGGCCGTAGCTGGTCCAGCCGGGTGCCAGGACGTCGTCCCCGACGCGCGCGCCGTTGAGTTCCAGTTCGTAGACTCCGTGCGCCGTCGCGTAAACGCGGGCGCGGGCGATGTCGCCGGGGACTCGCGCGAGGTCGAAGGCTGCACGCAAGAGCCATGCAGGGCGAGGTCCTTCGTGGTCCGCTTCGACGGAAGGTGAGACGAAGTCGACGTTCCAGTCGTGCCCGAGGCCTGTCTCAACCCGGACCGAGAGGGCGTCCTCGGTGGACCCGGCGCGCAGTTCGCCGCCCTCCCGGGCGCTCAGCGGCGCAAAGGGCCAAGCGACAAGCTGCGTGTCCGAAACGGTGGTCATCTCTACGCGGCCGTCGTCGTGCGCGAAGCGAAGGTCGAACGGTCCGGGCCCGACGGCGGTGAAGGAGATGCGGGGTGCCGCTTCTCCGATACCGATCGTCTTTCCGCCGCGCCTGTTCTCGAGCCAGAGCTCGGTGATGGTGGTCATGTCAGCCTTTCACTGATCCTGCGGTGAGGCCCTTCATGACCTGCTGGTTGAGGAAGAGGTAGATGAGGAGGGTGCCGAAGACATTCACGGCGATGGCGGCGAAGGTAGGCCCGTATTGGACAGCTCCGTACTGGCCGGTGAAGTTGAGCAATCCGACCTGGATCGTGCGGAGATCGCTGCTGTTGGTGAACGTCAGCGCGATGAGCAGGTCGTTCCAGAGGAAGAAGAACTGGACGAGTCCCACGGTGAACAGCGCGTTCCTCACCAGCGGGAGGCCGACTGACCAGAAGGACCGGAAGATGTTGGCACCATCGAGCGTGGAGGCTTCGAAGATCTCGCGGGGCACGGCTCGGAAGAACGTGGCCATCATGAAGACGGTCAGCGGCATGCCGATCGCCGTGTAGGTGAGGATCAGCGGCCAGAGCGATCCGTTCAGGCCCGTCCGGAAGTAGATCGTGAACAGCGGCAGCAGGATCATCTGAGCCGGAACCATGATCCCGGCAAGGAATAGGAGCAGGACCGTGCCCCGTCCTCTCCACACCATCACCTCGAGAGCGAAGCCAGCTGCGGCGCCGAAGACGAGGATGATCGCGAGGGATGGGAAGACGGCGATCACGCTGTTGAGGACGTACTTGCCGAACTCGCCGGTCGTGAACACCTCGACGTAGTTCTCGAAGCCGAACGAGCTCGGGAGCGCCCAGAACGGCTCGTTGAGGAACTCGTTCTGCGTTTTGAAGGAACCGAGCAGCATCCAGACCATCGGGTAGATCTCGATGATCAGCAGGATCGCGATGCCGATCCGTAGGGGGAGACGTCCGAAGAAGTCCTTCGGGCCTCGGCGGCGGCGAGCGGGGGGTCGCGTCGCGGTCTCGAGTCGCTTGCCGGATACCAGCAGGCTGGTGGTCGTCATGGTCAGCTCTCCTTCGTGAGGTCGCGGCGCGTTGACCGGAAGATGAACACGGTGAACAGGAGGCAGAGGATGGTGAGCATGAGCGCGATCGTGCTTCCGTACCCGTACTGGCCGTAGGTGAAGGACGTGCGGAACATGTAGAGGGTGAGCGGGGTGGTGGCGCTGCCTGGACCGCCGTTGGTGAGCGCTACGACGGTGTCGAAGACTTTGAGGGTGCCGTTGATGCTGAAGATCAGCGAGGACAGCAGCACCGGCAGCGACAGGGGTAGGACGATGGTCCGGACGAGCTTCCACCCAGCGGCACCGTCGATGCGTGCGGATTCGAGGAGTTCGTCGGGGATGTCGACGAGGCCTGCGTACAGGAGCACGGCGTAGAACCCCATCGACCGCCACAGGTCCATCAGGATGATGATCCAGAAAGCGGCTCCTGGCGTCCCGAACCAGTCGACCGACTCCAGCCCGAAGGCGTTGAGCAGGGAGTTCACGGGGCCTGTGGTGGGTGCTGCTTCGAAGAGCCGCTGGAACAGGAGAGCGACGGCGACGGTGGGAAGAACGACCGGGAAGAAGACGATCGTCCGGATGAGGCCCGACGCCTTCCTCAGCCAGAAGACGTACATCAGCGCAAGCAGGTAGCCGACGCCCACCTGGAGGACCGTCAGGATCGCGGCGTACATCAGGGTGAATCCGATGGCGTTCCACGCGGCGGGGTCCTGGAAGAACGTGACGAAGTTGTCGACGCCGTTGAACTCGAACCCCGTGATGGGGTTACCGTCCTGAACCGTGTAGAAGAGCGACCACACGATCGGGATCAGCATGATCAGGGAGTAGACCAACAGGGCTGGGCCTACGAGGACGAAGATGGCGCGCTTGTCGCCCAGGACTTTGTTCATTGGGGGTCTTTCGGGTGTGGATGAGCGGAGGTCAGGGCGGGCCCAGGGCCCGCCCTGACCGTGGTGTGGCTCAGCCCTTGTCGTTGGCTGCCTGGACCAGTTCCATGAACTGCTGACCGGAGACCGAGCCCGTGGCGAGACCGCCTCCGTTGGTCTGGCTGACGCTGGTGCCCTCCGAGCTGAACAGCGCCTCGAACCAGAGCACGCTCGAGGGCGCCGCCTCGATCTCGGCCTGGACGGCCTGAGTGGTCGAGGGGAGGTCTGCCGGCGGGTTGTCGACGACGAACCCGGATACGACACCGCTGTCGGCAAGCACGGTGTCGCCGTAGTTCTCGGCGATGCACTTGATCCACGCGCCGGTGTCGTCGCCGTAGTTCTTCTGCGCGAACATCACGGGGATGCCGACGTTGGCCGGGATCTCGTCGATGCTGCCGGAGCCGCCGTCGACGGCAGGGAAGCGGGCGAACCCGATGTTGTCCGGTCCGCCGATCTGGTTCTGGGCTTCGTCGGCGAAGTTCGCCAGGGCCCAGCTGCCCATGTAGAAGAAGGCGGCCTTGCCGGTCAGGAAGGTGTTCATCGCGGCGTTGTAGTCGACAGACCCGACCGCGTCGCCGAAGTATCCGGCCTTCCCGAGCTCGGCGACGGCGTCAGCGGCTGCGACATACTCGGGGTCGGTCAGCTTCGCTTCTCCGTCGGCGACCTTCTGGAGCGCGTCGGCGCCCAGGTCGCGGAAGATGTAGTCGCCGACCAGACGGGTGACGGGCCAGCCGTCCTTGCCCGCCGCGCTGAAGGGCTGGACGCCGGCGGCATCGAGGGTTTCGGCTGCCGAAACGAGGTCGTCCCAGGTCTCCGGGACCTCGACGCCGTTGTCGGAGAGAAGCCCCTTGTTGTACCAGAAACCCTCGATGTTGAACTCTGTCGGGAGAGCGTAGAGGCTGCCGTCACCGTACAGAGCCTTGATCGTCGACTCGGCTGCGGGCTGGATGCGATCCGCCACCCCGAGCTCATCGAGGGTCTCGGACAGGTTGAGAACCTGGCCTGCGTCGATGAACTGGCTCATCAGCGAGGGGGTCCCCGCTGCCATCGACATGCTCGACAGGCCATCCTGGCTGGCCAACAACTGGAGCTGCTGGTCCCACTGCGTACCGGCGATGTCGTCCGCCTTCAGCGGAGCGGCCTTCTCTTCGGCGGCGCACTGGTCCTTGGACAGCGTCTCGAGGGTGCCGATGATCGTCGTGTTCTCGGTCTGGCCGAGGTAGGTGAACTCGCCTGTCGACTCCCCGGAAGACGGGCTTCCGGCCGGACCACAGGCCGCAAGCGCGAAAGCGCCTACGCCGAGAGCGGCGAGAGCAGGAACGAGGCGACGGGCGCGCCGCGATGCTGTGGACACTATTCCTCCTTGAATGTGACGCCTTTTTTTGAAGCGCTTCAACAAAGGATGGCACCAGAGCGCCTGGGTGTCAACCGCGCGGTGGGTAACGAATATGAAACGCTTCATTTGTTGTGAACGCCCGTTAAGATCACATCAGTCGTCGGCGTCACCCGATTTGCCGCGGCGAAGGGGATCACATGGTCGTGGAGCGGTCACCGGCACCGAAGCCGCAGCCCAGCATGGCCGACGTTGCCGCGCACGCCGGGGTCGCTCTGGGCACCGTGTCGAACACGCTCAACAACCCCGAGAAGGTCCGAGAAGCCACGAGGCGACGAGTCATGGCTTCGATAGCCGAATTGGGTTTCGTCAGAAACGACGCGGCCCGCTCGCTCGCGGCGGGCGTCAGCACCTCCGTGGGGCTCGTCCTCGCCGACCTCGGCAACTCCTTCTTCGTCGACATCGCTCGCGGGGTCGAAGACGTGATGCGGCGGCGCGGGATGGACGTCCTCATCGTCAACTCGGACATCGAACCAACCCGAGAGGTCCACAACCTCGAATTGCTCGATAGGTCGAGGGTCGCCGGCATTATCTTCGCCCCCCTCGACACCGCACTCGCGCGATCCAGCGTTCTGCCCACGCGATCGACTCCGACTGTGCTCGTCAACTACGAGTCGCCCGCACTCGCCTACTCAGGCGTGACCGTCGACGAACGCCACGGCGGACGCCTGGCGGCGGAGCATCTCCTCGCTCTCGGCCGGCGGCGACTGCTGTTCACAGGTGGACCTCTCTTCTTGTCGGCGGTCTCCTCTCGTCTTGACGGCGCGAGGGAAGCTGTCGCCAAGGTTCCCGGTGCCACGCTCGACGTCATCGAAACCCGGGGTCTCAACATCCGTCACGGACGCGAAGTCGCGAAGCGGCTCCTTGCGGATGAGTCACAGGCCTTCGACGCCGTCATCGCGGCATCCGACCTCCTGGCCATCGGGCTCGTTCAGCTCCTCGGAGAGGCCCCTGGGTTCTCGGTGCCCGAAGACATCGCCGTCACCGGCTACGACAACAACCACTTCGCTTCCGAAAGCGCCGTGCCGATCTCGACGGTCGCCCAGCCCGGAGAAGAGATGGGTCACGCGGCGGCGGACCTCTTGCTGGAGCGCATCGAGAACCCGACCATCCGGAACCGGACGGTGACCCTCGAGCCGCGACTCATTCCCCGCACGTCCTCCCTGGGCGCAGCGTGGCGTCGAGACTGAGCAGATGCTCGTCGAGCGGCCACGGCTCGATCAACGCATGTCGAGTGTCACGCCGCCACGATGATGTCGGCGGGGGTTCGCCCGATGGCGATCGGACGCCCGGGCGAGCTGCTCCACTGGCTCCACCCGCCGGGGTAGAGCTGTGGCTGATAGCCCGCCGACTCGAACGCGAGCGCCGAATGGGCCGAAGCGATCCCGTTGTTGCAGTAGACGGTGACGGAGGCGTCCGGCTCCAGGCCGTGGGACCTCAGTGTCTCGCGGATGCGCTCCGGCGGCAGGAGACGCCCGCGCGAGTCGATGTGCGTCACCGTGGGGATGTTGATGGCACCCGGGATGTGCCCGGCGTCGGCCTCGAGGCCGGGGACCTGACCTCGATACTGCTGCGGCGCGCGGACGTCGACGAGGAATCCCGGACGCTCGGCGCTCGCGACCTCGTCGATCGAGACGGCGTGGAGGTGCGAAGCGCCCAGCTTCACGTCCCCTGGAGCGGAGATGTGATCGCCGCGAGCGAGGCGATTTCCGGAGTACAGCCATGCCGGAAATCCGCCGTCGAGGAGCCGAACGTCCACCCCGTAGCCCCGGAGAAGCCACCACGCACGAGCGGCCGCCACTCCGTCGTTGTCGTCGTAGACGACCACGCGGTCACCGCCGTTGACGCCCCAGCGACGTGCCGCCTGTTCGAGTTGCGAGGTGTCCGGCAGCGGGTAGCGACCCTCCTCCGGGTGTCCGGGTCGTGAGAGCTCGCGCTCGAGGTCGACGTACACGGCCCCAGGAACGTGGCTGCTCAAGTACGCCGGACGACCCTCGGGCTCATTCAGCCGCCACCGCACGTCCAGCAGACGCAGGGGCGCACCGGAGGACAGCTCGGTGGCGAGCTCCTCGACAGTGACCAGGTGCGACATCCTCCCATCGTCCAGGCGTTGCGCCGACCCAGAACGGGCACGTGAAACACGACGTAGAGGTTCGTCATATTCATTCACACGCGCGACCGTACGAGTCGTCCGCGCACTCCCTCAGCCGAAGAGGGGTGGAACCGGGACGGTGAGATTCGCCCCACCGCGGTAGCGTGCGGCGATGTGATTCTCGGGCAGTCGTGGTCCCCGATCGAACAGACGCTCCCGCAGCGTCGGTCCGCCCTCGAGCAACCGCCCCCGCGCGCGCAGCTCGGGCACGACGAGCTCAGCGAAGTCACGAGCCGTGTCGAAGGAGTGGTACTGGCGCAGGTTGATCCCGTCGACGCCGTCCTCGTCCAGCCACCGTTCGATCTCGTCGGCGACGACGCCCGGCGTCCCGGCGACGAAGAACCGGCCCTCCCGTCCACCGGCAATCCCGTCGATGAGCTGACCGATCGTAGTGTCAGGGGCGGCAGTCGGCACCGCTTTCTCGGGGATCCCGGCCTGCGCGAGGGCGTCACGAACGAGGGTCTCCCTGGGGAACACCGTCGGGTCGAACGGGAATCCGGAGTGGGCGAGGATGCCCTCCACGCTGGTCTGCTCGCGATAGGTGCGCCACTTGTCCGACGCTTCCTCTTCCGTGCGTCCCACGACGACGCCCGCCTGAACGACGAACTTGAGGTCGTCCGCCGTGCGCCCGTGACGCGCGGCGGCCCCCCGCATCCGCTCGGCGTTCTGAACGAACTCCGCGGTCGTCCGTCCCCCGGTGAAGACGAGCTCGGCGTGGCGGCCGGCGAATTCGATCCCGGCCGCTGACCCTGTGGCCTGGTAGAGGACGGGCGTGCGCTGCGGGGAAGGCTGACTGAGGTGGGGACCGGCGACACGGAAGTTCTCGCCGACATGGTCGATGTAGCGCACCTTCGAGGGATCGGTGTAGGTCTTCCCAGCCGCGTCGGCGATGACCGCGCCGTCATCCCACGAGCCCTCCCAGAGCTTGTACACGACGTCGAGGAACTCGTCGGCGATGGCGTAGCGACGGTCGTGCGGGATCTCGTCGGCAAGGCCGAAGTTGCGCGCGGCGTTCGGGAGGTAGGACGTGACGATGTTCCACCCGACGCGCCCGTCGGTGAGGTGATCGAGGGTCGACATGCGACGCGCGAAGGCGAACGGCGGCTCGTAGCTCGTCGAGAAGGTGACTCCGAATCCGAGCCGCTCGGTGACCGCGGCCATGGCGGGGATGACGAGCAGCGGGTCGTTCGACGGAATCTGCAGCCCTTCGCGGATCGCCGTCTCCGGACCCCCGCGGAAGACGTCGTACGCACCGACGACGTCGGCAAGGAAGATGCCGTCGAACCCGCCGTGCTCGAGGATCTGGGCCAGCTCGAGCCAGTAGGAGATGTCGTTGAAACGGTGCCGGTTGTTGCCCGGCAAGGTCCACAGTCCATGGGTGATGTGGCTCACCGTGTTCATCTCGAACAGATTCAGGATGAGCTTCTTGGGCTCGGTCATTCTGTGCCTTTCCGGGTCTTCGTCACGCCTCACCTGTGCTCCACCATCCCGGAACGGGAACGTCGTTGAGGAGCAGATCGCCGAGGGCTCGGGCTTTGAAGGGCGCGGGATTGTGGGACGCGATCGTTCGGGCATTACGCCAGTGCCTGTCGAGGGCGAGCCGCGTATCGACCGCGCTCGCGCCACCCACCTCGAAGAGGAGCGTGGCGGCTTCGAGGACCGACGGAAGGACGACGAGCTGTGCACGGGTGGTGGATGCCTCCACGGGCTCGATGATCGCACGGAGCGGCTCCCCCGAGACCCCGCTCCGCTGCGCCGTCGTCGACTCGTCCAGGCCCGCGGCGGCGGCGGCGAGCGCCGAGTCGGCGGCGAATGCGAGAGCGGACAGTCTGCCGACGGTTTCCTGCACGATCGGGTCTTCGCGGGCCGTGGCCGCCGAGCCGTGGCTGAAGGTCCGGGTGCGGGTCTGCACGAACTGGACGGCATCGTCGACGATCGCCCGACCGATGCCCGCGACCGTCGCGAGCAGGACCAGTTGCACGAAGGCTCCGCCGTGTGACGGTCCGCCCGTGAGTCGGCGCGAGACGGCATCCTCCGTCACCGTGACAGCACGGAAGACCGTCGTACCGCTGCCGGTCATGCGCTGACCGAAGCCTGTCCAATCGTCGATGACCTCGACGCCCGCGGCGTTCGTGGGGACCAGAGCCGACACGAGAGCCCCGTCGTCATCTTGGGCGGCGACGGAGACGAGGTCCGCGAACAGGGTGCCAGTGCTGTAGTACTTCGTGCCGTCCAGCACGAGTCCGCCCGGCGAGTCGCTGAGCGTCGTGGCCAGAGTCCCCACCTTCGCGGCCGACCGTTCATGACTGGCGTTGCCGACGATCGCGCCCGACGAGATCAGTTCGAGGCGGCGGGTGCGCTGCGGTGACGGCGCCGCCAGGACGGTGCGATCGACGAAGGAGAAGTGCGAACGGAACAGCTGCGCGAGGTTCGGGTCCCGACGGGCGAGCTCGGCGAGGAGCTCGAACAGGACAGACGGCGGCTCCCCTCCACCGCCGTACTCCTCGGGAAGCGTCACTTTCGTGAAGCCGGCCTCGCGCAGCGCTGACACCTCGGCGTGCGGAAGCCGCCGGTCGCGTTCGCGGGTGACGGCCTCCCGGCCCACCTCGTCGAAGACGGCGCTGAACCTCCGGACGGCATCGCTGGTGCGACTCATGCGCCAGCGGTCCGCTCGCGCCCCTGCGAGATCGTGAGCGGATCGCGCGCCCGATCCCCTTGCACCAGCGCCGCGAGGCGATCGAGCTCTACGACCGTGTCGGTGGACGGGCTGTACCCGAGCGCGGAGATGTTCTCCCGGACCCGGTCGGCGCGACGCGTGCCGGGAACCGCCGCGAGCGCCACACCAAGCGCATCCGCCCGGTCGTAGAGCCAGGCCAATGCAAGCCGGGCGGGGCTCACTCCCTCGTCGTCCGCGAGTCGACGCACCGCATCGGCGATCACCTCGTTCGAGCCGAGACGTTCCGCGTCGAACCGCGGGAAGTTGCGACGACTGTCGGTCGGATCCGGCGGGGCATCCGCGCTGACGGCCCCGGTCAGGAAACCTCGCCCGAGCGGCGAGTACGCCACGAAGCCCACTCCCCTGTCCACCGCCGTAGGGATGACGTGATCCTCGACATCCCGGCTCCAGATCGACCATTCACTCTGCACGGCCGCGATGGGGTGCACGGCGTGTGCGCGCGCGAGCTCCGCAGCCGTCGCCTCACTCAAGCCGATGTGGCCGATCAGTCCGTCATCGACGAGCTCCGCCATCGCGCCCACGGTGTCCTCGATCGGCACCCGCGGGTCGACCCGGTGGTAGTAGTACAGGTCGATGCGCTCCACACCGAGCCTCCGGAGGCTCCGCTGCACGGCCGCGCGGACGTAAGGCCTATCTCCACGGACCCGCAGACCGTCGGCATCCGGGTCGGGCAGGAAGCCGAACTTCGAGGCGAGGACGACCTCGTCGCGGCGGGCGCGGACCACACGTCCGACGAGCTCCTCGTTCGCGCCGTTGCCGTAGATGTCGGCGGTGTCGATGAGGGACGCCCCCACGTCGATGGCGGCGTGAAGTGTGGCGATCGACTCCTGCTCATCCGCCGGCCCGTAGGCGTGTGTGAGCGACATCGTCCCGAAGCCCTGCGCGGGAACGATGAGCCCGTCGCCGAGCGTGATCGAGGGAAGGGTCATCGGGATGCCTCCGAGCGGTCCGCAGCGGGCGCCTGCCAGTCGGGGAGATCGCCGGTCAGCGCGAACTGTCCGAGCGCACGGGTCCGCTGGATGACCGGGTTGTGGGACGCGATCGTGCGGACGTTGCGCCAGTGACGGTCGAGCGCGTACCCGTTGCCTACCGCCGAAGCTCCGCCGACCTCGAACAGACGGGTCGTCGCATCGAGCACGAGCCGAGGTACCAGCTCCTGTAGTCGGAACACGTCGAACTGGATGTCGCGCATGCGCTCGACGCTGGCGCCCGACTCCGACGCATCCCCGAGGTCGGCCGCGACCGACAGCACCAGCCGCCGCGCGGTCGACGCGGCGACGCTGAGTTCGCCGACCACGAGCTGGACGAGGGGGTCCTCACGAGGCAGGGTTTCGCCCGCGAACCCGAACGTGCGACGGCGTGGCGTCACGAAGGCGACGGTGTCGTCGAGAGCGCGCTGCGCGATTCCCGCGACGACGGCGACGAGCGCCAGCTGGAGAATCGACCCGAGATGGTGCCACGCAGCCCCGGCGGGATCACTCGAGGGCGGAAGGATGCCGTCCACGCCGACCGGCACGCTGTCGAAGACGGTCGTGCCGCTGCCGGTCAGCACCTGACCGAAGCCATCCCAATCGTCGGTCGAGCGCACACCGTCGTGGTGCGCCGACACAGTGACGGCGACCCGCTCGTCACCGTCCAACGCTGCGAGATGGATCCAGTCGGCGTAGATACTCCCTGTCGTGTAGTACTTCGTGCCCGAAAGGAGAGGGGAACCAGCGGAGCGATCGATGCGGGTCTCGAGCCGAGCGGTGTCGTGACGCTCCGACTGGGCGTTGCCGACGAAATCGCCCGAGAGAATGCGTTCGAACCACGGTGCCGCGACGGCCGCCGGCTGCTGTCGCAGCGACTCCACGAAGGCGATGTGCCCACGCCAGACATGCCCCAGACTCGCGTCGGCGCCGGCGAGACGGATGAGGCGGGCGAACAGTTCTTCGAGGCGCAGGGGCGACCCGCCGAAGGCCGCCGGCACTCGCCACGCGCCGAAGCCGATCCCGCGCAGCTCGGCGAGTTCGGCGGTCAGCAGACACCGATCGCGCTCCCGCCGAGCCGCGTCAGGCGCGACGCGTGCCAGGAACTCATCGAAGGCGAGGGTCATCGGTGCATCACCTTCCGAGCCACCGCATTGCCGAGGAACTGCGCCGCCTGGACGAGGGCGATGAGGACGAGGACGACGATCGCCACCGAGATCCAGTCGAAGCGCTGGTACCCGTAGTTCATCGCGAGCGACCCGAGCCCGCCTCCCCCGAGGACGCCCGCCACCGCAGTCGCGTCGACGAGCGCGACGAGGATGTAGGTGAGGCCCAGGGTGAGAGGGCCGAGCGCCTCCGGCACGACGATGGAGAACAGCACTCGCGCGGGGCTCGCCCCCATCGCCGTGCCCGCCTCGATCGATCCCGGACTGACTGCGACGAGGTTGGACTCCGAGACGCGGGCGATGGCGACGCACGCGACGATGATGAGCGGGATCGTCTGCGGCAGCGGGCCCAGACCCGTCCCGAAGATCACGCGCGTGAGGGGGATGACCGCAATGGCGACGATGAGGAACGGGATCGGGCGGATCACGTTGATCACGAAGTTGAGCACGCCGAAGACGAACCGGTTCTGCAGCAGGTTGCCGGGACGGCTCGCGTAGAGCAGAAGTCCCAACAGGACTCCGATGACCGCAGCACCGGCGAAGGCGACGGTCACCATGAGGCCGGTCTCGGCGATGGCATCCCACAGCCGTGGGAAGAAGGCATCGGGGTCGAAATCACGCATGAGCCACCTCCGGTATACGTGCGTCGAGCTCGGTGACGGAAGTCGTCCGCCGCAGTCCGCCGATCGCGGCATCCACTGCCTCATCGGCGCCAATCAGCTCGACGGTCAGGCTGCCGAACAGGCGTCCCTGCAGTTCGTCGACGCCTCCGAAGACGACGTTGAAGTCGACGCCGTGGTCACGGGCGACCTGAGACAGGAACGGGTGATTGGTGTCCCGATCCTCGACGTGCAACTGCACGAGCCGACCGTGGTGGACGGCACGGATCTTGTCGAGCGCGTCGGGTGACGGTACGTGGTGCAGGACGGACGAGACGAACCGTCTGGTCGTGGGATGCCGCGGCGCGGAGAAGACGTCGTAGACGCTGCCGTGCTCCACGACCTCGCCGTTCTCCATGACGGCCACCTTGTCGGCGATCTCGCGGATCACATCGATCTCGTGGGTCACGAGCAGGATCGTGACGCCGTACTCCTGGTTAACTCTGCGAAGGAGGTCGAGGACCTCACCCGTCGTCTGGGGGTCGAGGGCGCTGGTCGCCTCGTCGGAGATGAGGACGTCGGGACGGGTGGCGAGGGCGCGGGCGATGCCGACGCGCTGCTTCTGCCCGCCGGAGAGCTGCGAAGGGTAGGACAGCGCCTTGTCTGTGAGCCCGACGAAGCGAAGCAGCTCCTCGACGCGGTCGAGCGTCTCGTCCGCGGAGAGCCCCGCGAGCCGCAACGGGTAGGCGATGTTCTTGTAGACGTTCCGCGACTCGAGCAGGTTGAACTGCTGGAACACCATGCCGATGCTCTGCCGTGCGGCGTAGAGCGCTTTTCCGTGCAGAGCGGAGATCTCGCGACCGTCGACGACGACCCGGCCGCTCGTCGGTCGCTCGAGCGCGTTGACGGTGCGCAGGAGCGTGGATTTGCCGGCGCCGGAGAATCCGACGATGCCGAAGATCTCCCCCTTTTCGACCGTCAGGGTGACGTCGTTGAGGGCGGCGAAGGTTCGTCCTTTCACCGTGAAGGACTTGGAGACGTTCTCGAAGGAAATGGCGGTGCTCATGAGTGCTCTTCTCCGGTCGAGGGGGTCGTGGCGGACGTGAGTCCACCACGACCCCGAGAGGAATGGCGCGGGCGGCGGGTCTACTCGGAGGCTGCCTGCTCCTCGAGATCGGCCAACTTTGCGCGGAGCTTCTCCACGGGCACGTCGACCAGGACGGTCGTGTCGGCGTTCTCCTCCACATTCGCCTCAGCGACGCGCTCGTCCGCGTAGACCTCCTTGAGGATCGCCCACGCCGGGTCGTCCTTGTTGTCGTCACGGGTGGCGATGACGTTCACGTAGGGGAGGTTCTGCTCGGAGAGCGAGTCGTCGAGGAACAGCGCGTCGTCGGTCGTGATGCCCTGGCTGGGATCGAAGTAGGAGGTGCCCACGACGACCGCCGCGAGGCTCGGGTCGTCGAACTGCTGCGCGATCGACGTGGCGGCGATCTCCACGAACTGGAGCTTCTTCGGGTTCCCGGTCACGTCATCGGTCGAGGGGAAGTCGCCCTTGTCGGCCGAGAGCTCGATCAGGCCGGCCGCTTCGAGGATGTTCAGCGCGCGGCCCCCGTTGGACGGGTCGTCCGGAATGGCGATCTTCGCGCCGTCGGGCACGTCCTCGACCGAGCCCAGGGAGGCCGAGAAGATGCCCCACTGCGTGATGAGGGTTGAGAAGACGGGAGTCAGGTCCTCGTTGTTCTCGGCGTTGAACGCGCTCAGGTAGAGGATGTGCTGGAAGGCATTGGCGTCGACCGTACCGGCCGCCAGTTCGGTGTTCGGAAGAACCCAGTCCTCGACGTTGACCCATTCGATGTCGAGGCCCTTCTCGGCCGCGACCTCCTTGACGGCGTCCTGGAACGGGCTGTCCTCGGACACGGCGATCTTGACGCTGAAGGGCTCCGCCGCAGCGGCGGGGTCACCGGCCGCGCCGGCCGCCGGAGTGCGGAACGCGTTGGTGGCGAGCACGACACCGCCCACGATGGCGGCGACGGCGACCACTCCGATGGCGACGGAGAGCACGACGCGAGCGCGCTTCTTCTCTCCGGCGACCGCCGTCCGGAGGTCGTTCTGTGGGGACTGAGGCTGGTCGGACATGGTGGGTGATCCTTCGTGCGAGCTGTGGGTGTGTGACTGAGACACATTCCTAACCCGCGGGGCACCGGTCCGTTCGGTGCGGGACGTTCCGTGACGAGGCGTTACCGCGTCTTACGACCAGAGTTGAGGCCCGCCTCCGAGACCGCGCACCCGGTCCCGGAAGGGAAGACGGACATGGCTCGAGCCGTCCTCTCCCAGGTCACCGAGTGGTTCGAGGAACACGTTTTCACACTCTTGCGGACGGCGACGATGCGGCTGACGCCGTCCGTGCGATGGCCCGCGACGTGACCGAGTACTTCGTGCTCAAGCGGATGGGGGTGCGTTCCATCTGGGCGAAGGCCATCAGCGAGCAGCACGGGCTCATCCTCGAGCAGCTCGGCATCGAGCACGTCATCTTCCCCGAGGCCGACATGGGTCGCCGGATCGCCCACCTGGTGCGCGGCGCCATGCTGGACTACGTCGAGTTCGACCGCGACCTCGTCCTCGCCAAGACCGTCGCGCCCGCCGAGATGGTGGGACTCAGTCTCGAGCAGGCCGCGGTTCGCCGCCGCTACGGCGTCACGGTCGTCAAGATCAAGGGCGCCGACGGCGAATGGCACGCCGCAGGAGCCTCCTCCGTGGTCGGCAGCGGCAATCTGCTCATCGTCATCGGGCCGGTCGAGAAGACGGAGCGCTTCGCCGCCCTCTCATGATCCGTGCAGGTCCCTCGGATAGGGTGGATGCGGCGCGTCGGGAAGCCTGGTCGACATCATCATTCGTCGACCTCCGGAGGACCTCCCGTGACCGCGCCCCATAACGATCGAGCCGACCTCCGCACTCCTCGGTGGCCAGGCTATGCCGAAGCCGCTCGAGTCTCTGCGATCCTCCGCAAGGAAGCCGTCGGGGGCGCACTGCTCGTCGTTGCGGCCGTCGCGGCCATCGTGTGGGCCAACTCACCGGCATCCGACAGCTATTTCGCTCTGCGCGACTTCCGCTTCGGCTACGAGCCGTGGCACCTCGAGCTCTCCCTGGGCGCGTGGGCGGCCGACGGCCTCCTCGCGATCTTCTTCTTCCTCGTGGGACTCGAGCTCAAGCGCGAGATCGTCGTCGGCGACCTGCGGCGGTTCAGCACCGCGGTCGTCCCGGTCACCGCGGCGATCGGCGGAGTGGCTGTGCCCGCCCTGATCTACGTCGCCGTCGTCCGCGCACAGGACGGGCTCGTACAGGGGTGGGCGATCCCGACCGCCACCGACATCGCCTTCGCGGTCGCCGTTCTTGCGCTCGTGGGATCGCACCTGCCGAGCCCGCTCCGCATCTTCCTGCTGACGCTCGCGGTCGTGGACGACCTCATCGCCATCGGGATCATCGCCGTCTTCTACACCGACGAGATCGCCGTCGTGCCCCTGCTCGTGGCAGCCGGCGTCATCGCCGTCTACGGCTTCGTCGCCCAGCGGTACCGGTCGCTGTTCGCGAACCGGCCCTTCGCCGCATGGCTCGTGCTGCTCCCGATCGGGTTCGTCGCGTGGGCGTTCCTGCACGCGTCCGGGGTGCACGCCACGATTGCGGGCGTCGCCCTCGCATTCACGATCCCCGTCAAGCCGGCGCGCGGCGCGACCGATGGCCCCCGTGCGGCAGACCTCGCGCACGAGTTCGAGCACCGGTTCCGTCCTCTGTCCGCCGGCTTCGCCGTGCCCGTGTTCGCGTTCTTCGCCGCGGGCGTTGCCGTGGGCGGTGCGGACGGAATCCTCCGCGCCGCAACCGACCCAGTCGCCCTCGGCATCGTCGCGGGGCTCGTGCTCGGCAAGCCCATCGGCATCCTCCTCGCGGTGCGGACGCTCACCCTCGTGACGAGGATCCGGCTGCACCCGGCACTGCGCTGGGTCGACATGCTCGGCGTGGCGCTGCTCGCCGGCATCGGGTTCACTGTGTCGCTCCTCATCGCTGAACTCAGTTTCCCGGCGGGATCGACCGAGGGCGACGACGCCAAGATCGCGATCATGATCGCGTCGATCGTCGCGGCAGCGGTCGCCTCCGTCATCCTGGTCGCTCGCAATCGCCGCTACCGGCAGATCGCCGCCGCAGAGCAGATCGACGAGGATGCCGACGGTACGCCCGACATCTACCAGGACGCGCCTGGCGCGCAAACGCGGTCGGCGGAGTAAGGTCGCTGACTCATGGAACACTCCGTCCTCACCCTCGGCGACACCGACACATCCGTGGCTCGGGGAATCGCCGCGCTCACGAACGCGCGGGGCCACGACGGCGAACGGCCTCGCGCGGTTCTCGCCTTCGCGGATCTGCGCGAACACACGCGACAGAGCGGCAAGGACAGGCTTCGTGCCATCGCTTCGCTGGCCGCGGTCGAGACCAAACGCCACACCGGCATCCGTCATGTCGTCTTCGCCGTGGTGCTTGCGCCGCGACACACGTCCGCGTTCGACCGCATCGCGTCCGCACTCGGCGCCCGCGTGCACGCCGAGCTCGAGCGCGACAACGCGCGCGACGTCGAGATCACCTTCCTCGACGTCAGCGAGTGCGGTGACGGATCCGCCCTCACCGAGCGTCTGCTGGCTCGCTGCGGCGACCCGGTGGGGCAGCACGGCGTCGTCGTCCTCGATTGGGACGACATCCGAGACCACTCGATCCGCCAGGCCGCCCGGGATCAGTACCTCTGACCGCAGACGGCTGGCGCACGGGCTCAGGCCGTCGGTGCGGCCTCGTTGTGCGCGACCGACCGGACCTCGAGGTATCCGCACAGTTCGGCGGCGGTAGCGAGCTCGGCGACGAGGGCAGCCGTCTCTTCCGCGCTGAGGGCGACCTCGTCGAGCTGCGGCTCGAACACCACCCGCCAACGAGGATCTTCACCCATCGGCGGACGAACGTACACCGTGGTCGATGCGTTCCGCAGCGGCACGACGACCAGGCCGCCGTCGTCCCCCCACGAATCGTCCTGGATCACGACCTTGATCAGGTCGCCGCCCTCCCGAGCGGCACTGAAGTCCTCGAGCCAGAGCTGCAGGGTGGCACGACTGCGGTACGGCATGTGTTCGTCTTTCCATGCGCGACCGAGCCGGCATACCCGGCGAAAGATGACGCGCTCTGCCGCGAGGGTAACACCCTCAGGTGATCTGAAACCGCAGAGTTTTTCGGGGTCAGTCCTTCAGCGTCTCGATGTCGATGACGAAGCGGTATCGCACGTCCGAGCGCAGTACCCGCTCGTACGCCTCGTTGACCTCGTCGACGCCGATCAGCTCGGTCTCGGGGACGATGCCGTGCTCGGCGCAGAAGTCGAGCATCTCCTGCGTCTCGGCGATCGACCCGATGCTCGATCCGGCGAACGACCGACGATTCCCGAACAGGGTGAACACCCGCAGCGGAAGGGGCTCGGGCGGGGCGCCGACATTGACCATGGTGCCGTCGAGGCGCAGCATCCGCAGGTAGGAATCGAGCTTCAGCGGCGCACTCACCGTGTTGAGGATCAGGTCGAACGTGTTCGCGAGGGTGCGGAAGGTGGCGTCGTCGCTTGTGGCGAAGTAGTGGGCGGCACCGAAGCGCAGGCCGTCCTCCTGCTTCGACAGGGTCTGCGAGAGGACCGTCACCTCGGCACCCATCGCGGCAGCGATCTTCACGCCCAGGTGCCCGAGCCCGCCCATGCCGACGACCGCGACCTTCGAGCCGGGCCCGACCTTCCAGTGCGCGAGCGGCGAGTACGTCGTGATCCCGGCGCACAGCAGCGGCGCGACGGACTCGTAGGGGATCGACTCGGGGATGCGCAGCACGAAGTCGTGATCGACGACGACGTGCGTCGAGTAGCCGCCCTGCGTGATCGTGCCGTCACGGTCGACCGAGGCGTACGTCTGCGTGTTCCCCTTCAGGCAGTAGTTCTCCATGCCGGCGCGGCAGTTCTCGCACTCGCGGCACGAGTTCACCATGCAGCCGACGCCGACCCGGTCACCGATCGCGAAGCCGGTCACCTCGCTCCCGACCTCGACGACCTCGCCGGCGATCTCATGTCCGACGACCTGCGGATAGGTCACCGGTCCCCAGTCCCCGCGGACGGTGTGGATGTCGGAGTGGCAGATCCCGGCGTAGCGGATCGCGATGAGGACGTCGCGCGGCCCCGTCTCGCGTCGCTCGATCGTCGTCCGGACGAGCGGATCGGTGGCTGAGGGGGCTGCGTACGCGGCGACGGTGGGCATGGGTTCTCCTTGCTGCTCGAGAGACGGATGCCGCGGGTCGGCGCATCCGTCCCGTCACACGCTACGCGCACGCCGGTGGGTATCGTCGGAGGTGACCGTGCACCGACGCCGGGAGGCCCCGATGAAGACCCTCTCCCCCACATCCATCATCCTCGGCGCCTCGCGCCTGGGCGAGCGTCCCGGCGCGGACGAGCTCGCCGACGCCCTGATCCGCTCGCGGCTCGGCTACGTCGACACGAGCAACAACTACGCCGGCGGACACAGCGAGCAGGCGCTCGGCGACGCGATCCGTCGCGCGGGCGGGCTCCCTGGTCACACCCGGATCTACTCGAAGGCCGACAGCGACCCCGACACCGGAGTCTTCGACGGCGACCGGGTGAAGCGGTCGCTCGACGAGTCGCTGACCCGGCTGGGGCTCGACAGCCTTCCCCTCTATCAACTGCACGACCCGTACGGCCTGACCGTCGCGGAGGCGATGGGGCCGGGCGGCGCCGTTCCCGCCCTGATCGACCTGCGCGACCAGGGCGTCATCGGCGCGATCGGGATCGCGTCGGGCACGCTGTCGCAGGTGCAGGAGTACGTCGACACCGGCGCGTTCGACGTCGTCCTGTCGCACAACCGCTACACGCTCGTGACGCGCACGGCCGAGCCGGTCTTCCAGGCGGCGCGTGCTCAGGGGATGACCGTCCTCAATGCGGCGCCCTTCGGGGGCGGCACGCTCGCCAACGGCGACACCTCGTTCGGCTACCGCACGATGCCCGCCGACTTCGCAGCCCACGTGAGCCGCGTCCGCAGCCTCGCCGTCGACCACGGCGTGGACCTCGCTGCCGCCGCGTTGCACTTCTCGATGCGCAGCCCGCTCGTCGATGCCACTGTGGTCGGCATCACCTCGACCGCGCGGCTCGAGGCCCTCGGCCCCCTGATCGACGCACGGATCCCGGACGACTTCTTCGACGCGGTGGAGTCGCTCGGCACCCCGCCGCCGGGTGTCGACGACTGAGCGGTCCCGTCAGACCCGCGACGTGAAGGTGTGTCCGCCGCCGTCGACCTCGATGACGCGGCCGTCCGGCAGAGCGATGTCGGCGGACAGACCGTCGGGCAGGGCGACCTCGAGATCGAGCTGCCCGTCCGTCATCCGCCACGCGACACTGACGTGCCCCAGACGCGTGTGGAGGGAGGTCTCCGCCCAATCGATGCCGGGCCCCGGCCGCGGCTCGACGCGCACGCGAGCGTAGCCGGGTGAGGCGGGACGCAGGCCGCCGACCACCTGATGGACCCAGTCGACGACCGCGCCCAGCGCGTAGTGGTTGAAGCTCGTCATCTCACCGGGGTTGATGCTCCCGTCGGGAAGCATCGAGTCCCACCGCTCCCACACGCTGGTCGCCCCCATCGTGACGGGGTAGAGCCACGACGGGCACTCCCGCTCCAGCAGCAGCCGGTACGCATCCTCGACATGGCCGGTCTCCGAGAGGGCCCACGTCACGAACGGTGTTCCTGCGAAACCCGTGGTGACGCGGTATCCGGACTCACGGACGAGGGCCACGAGTCGGTCCGCCGCACGGTCGCGCACGTCACCCTCGAGCACGTCGAACGTGATCGCGAGCGCGTAGACCGTCGCGCAGTCCGAGTGGATGCGCCCGTCGCTCTGGACGTAGTGGCGGAGGAAGGCTGCCCGGGTTCGCTCGGCGAGCGCGCGCCAACGGGCGGCATCCGTCTGCTCCCCGAGTTCCGCGGCGGCTTCGGCGGCGAAGGTCGCCGACCGGTAGAGGCAGGCGGTCGCGACGACGGCGGGGTCGGCCTTGGCCGCCTCGGGGCTCTCGGGCGGGGCGTCGGGGTCGAGCCAGTCGCCGAACTGGTTGCCGTGCTCCCAGAGGCCCCGCTCGGAGATCAGCGGCTCGATCGAGGTCAGGTGCAGGACCATCGCGGGGTAGTGCTCGGCGAGGCGCTCGCGGTCGCCGTATGCGTGCCAGAGCGCCTGCGGCACCCACACCGCGGCATCGCCCCAGATCGCGGTCGGCCCGGACCAGCCGTCGAAGTGTCCCGCCGGGAAGTTCGCATACTTCAGCACCGCGGGCACCACGAAGGGCACGGCACGATTGGGGGCGTGCTCGGTCTCGAGCCGCAGATCGCGCAGCCAGCTGCCGAGGAAGTCGGCCGTGTCGAACGGGAACGAGGCGGATGCCGCATACGCGGCGATGTCGCCGGTCCACCCCAACCGCTCATCACGCTGCGGGCAGTCGGTCGGGACGCTGAGGAAGTTGCCGCGCTGGCTCCAGACGGCGTTCTCGACCAACTGGTTCACGAGGTCGTCGGAGCATCGGAAGTGCCCCGTGCGCGCCATCTCGGAGTGCACCACCACCGCTTCGAGGTCCTCCGGATGCAGTTCGACCGGCCACCCCTCGACCTCGACGTAGCGAAAGCCGTGGAACGTGAAGGTGGGCTCGAACACGTCGTCCCCGCCCGAGAGGATCAGCTCGTCCATCGCGTCGGCGTGACGGAGCGGGCGTGTCCCCAGCTCGCCGTCCTCGAGGACCTCGGCGTGACGGATGCGGATGACGTCCCCGCGCCGGCCGCGGACGGTGAATCGCAGCCAGCCCACGAGGTTCTGCCCGAAATCGATGAGGAGCCGCCCCGACGGGGAATGCCAGACCCGACGCAGGGCGAGCGTTTCGTGTCGCAGGATCGGCGGCGCCGCCTGCGGTTCGAGCGTTCGCCGATCGACCTCCACTGTGCGGACCGCGAGAACCTGCTCGTCCTCGCGGATCCGGGCGTCGACGGTCTGGCCTTTGTAGAGCGAGTTGCGCGTGATGTCGGATGCCGTCGCCCGCCAGTCCGGCGAAGTGGACACCCGCTGACGTCTCCCGTCGCGGAACTCGATTTCGAGCATCGCGGCGACGGCGATCCGATCGCCGTATGAGGCGTTCGCGTCCCCGAACCCGAGACGCCCACGCCACCACCCGTTGCCCACGAGGAGGGAGACCTCGAGGTCGCCGTGTCCGCTCCGCACGATCGTCGACACGTCGAACGCCTGATAGGCGAGCCGCCACTCGTACGACGTCCACCCGGGGTTCAGGACCGACTCGGTGACCGGCACACCGTCGACGGTCGCTTCGTAGACCCCCTGCGCCGTCGCCCACAACGTGGCCGAAAGGACCTCGTCCCGCGGGGCGTGAAGAGGCGCCGATCCGCGGAACCGAGGGGCGACTCCCTCCTCCGCGTCCGCTGTCAGAAAGGCAGCATCGTCGAGAGGGGATCCACGCATGTCGCGACCTTCCATTCGGGCGGAGCCCGACGAGGTCACGCCCGGCCGAACCCGTCGAGGTCGGGATCCCAGAACGAGTCGGGTCCCTCGTCGTAGATGCTCTCACCCGAACTCTGGTCCCCGCGAGGGAAGTGCGGGTGGTGCCGCAACTGCGTGGCAGCGAAGGAGAAATCAGGCTCCGGCCGGTCCCACTCGGTCGCGACCGAGAGGACATCGTTCCCGACGCCGATCACGAGGGAGGCCTCTCCGATCTGGCCGTTCTTCTCGAAGACGATCGGGATGGTGACGGCGTCCGCCCGGCCCGATTCCGCGACGGCCGCAGTCAGAATGACGAGTGCCTCGGCGACGTCATCGGTCGTGACCACGGTCTCGCCGGCGTACGTGATGCATCTCATACGCACCACTATGTGCCGTGGAAACGCATTCGCGAGAGCGGTTGCATTCCCGGCGCCCGGCGAGTACAGCGGATGCCGCGGTCAGGCCTCAGCGGTCACGGGAGCGACGTCGTCAACCGCATCCGTCATCTTCTGCAGGAAGGCGACGACGTGCTCCTGCTCGTCGGGGGTCATCCCGACGGCGACGTCGTACATGAGCCCGTGCATCCGCCCGAGCGTTTCGCGCACCTCGTCGTTCGCATGCGTCGTCGCCCGGACGAAGATGCTGCGCCGGTCGGTGGGATTGGCGATCCGCTCGACGCGTCCGGTCTTCTCGAGCCGGTCGAGCATCGTCGTGATCGAGGCCGAGGTGACCCCGAGGTACTTGACGAGTTCGGCGGGGCGGGCGGAGTGATCCGGCTGGCGGATGAGGTAACGCAGCGCGAGCAGCTCGTTCTCGCCCATCGCCATCGAGTCCCGGGTGCGGCGGCGCATGGCGGCTTCGGCGGCGCGGTAGGTGCGAAGAGCCTCCAGCACACGTCGGGCACGATCCCGCTCCCCCGGAGCCTCGTCGTACCAGTAACCGGCCGTGTGCTCGCCGTCCGCCACATCCACTCCCTACCGGTCGCGCCGAATGCGACGACATCGTCGAGAATAGGGGATGGGAGCAGGCGGACAGCCGCCAGTAGCCACGTGTCCCAGGATCCGCTACTCTCCCGCAACCGTGAGAGGGGAAGCCCATGCCGTTCCGAAGCAGAGAAACCCTCGAACGCTGGGTCGACGAGTTCCACGAGGCGCGCGGCGCCGGCGAGCGCATCAAAGTCATCGTGCAGGACGGGACCGACGGTGACGACACCGGCCTCGTCATCGTGCCCCTCGAGAACGCGACCGTCACTATCTTCATGCAGCCGGTGGAGGTCGGCTCCGCGACCTGGAGCGTGACCATCGAGCCGCATCCCGACTCCACGACGCTGAGCAGCTTCCAACTGCACGGGATGGCCGTCGAGCTCTCCGTCGCCGCCGAGCTGTGCGCCTACCTCGAGGCCCGCTCCGTCGGCCACGAGGAGACCAGCGGCGACTGACCCGCGGCATCCGTTCTCGAAAGCGCCCTCGCGTGCTGAGAGCGTGCCTCTTGCACCGTCACCAGCCGGCGCTCCGAGCACCGATGCGCGCTCTCGAGAAGAGCGCCTCAGCCGACGGGCTCGGCCACCTCTCGCGCCCGGCGTCCTGCGGCGCGGACGGCGCCGATCGACGCGATGATGACGAGCGCGATCCCGGCGATCTCGAGCGGCGACAGATGCTGGCCGAGCAGCAGGAATCCGGCGATCGACGCAGTCGCTGGGGCGAGCGCCATGAGGATCGAGAACGCCGCCGCCGGCAGTCGCCGCAGGGCGATGAGTTCGAGGGCGTACGGGATGGTCGACGACAGCACGGCGACCGCCGCGCCGAGCGCGACGAGGTCCAGGCGTAGCAGTGACGCACCGGCATCCGCGACACCGAAGGGCAGCGCGAGGAGCGCGCCGACCGCCATGGCGAGGGCCAGACCGTCGAGCTTCGGGATGGCGGCACCCACCTTGGCGGATGCCAGGATGTAGAACGCCCAGCTGACCGCCGCACCGAGGGCGAAGACGACCCCGAGCGGATCGAGGCGGTCGAAGCCGCCCCCACCGAGGGCGACGACGCCCACGAGCGCGAGACCCGCCCACAGCCACGCGGACGCGCGACGGCTGGCGATGATCGACAGGGCGAGCGGCCCCAGGATCTCGATCGTCACCGTGACCCCGAGGGCGAGCCGCTCGAGCGCGAGGTAGAAGAAGCCGTTCATGACGGCGAGCGCGATCCCGAGCTGCACGACGGCGACCCACGCACTGCGGGTGCGGCCACGCAGCGACGGGCGGGCGATCGCCCACAGGATGAGGGCCGAGAACACCAGGCGCAGCATCACCATGCCGATCGGTCCGACCTGCGGGAACAGCAGGACGGCGAGCGAGGCGCCGACCTCCTGACAGCACAGGCCCACGACCACCAGGACGACGGCGGTCGTGGGAGCGCTGCGTGTGGTCACTCCCCGCAGATGGCGTAGCCGGCGAGTTCCTCGCCGAGGCTCTCGACCGTCCACGGCAGGCCCATCTCCGGAGCGGTGCGGCCGTCGGCAGCCGGAGCCTTCGACGCCAGCGCCGCGAGCTGCCACGCCAGCAGTCGCGCCACGTTCGACGAGGCGCGCGAGTCGTTCAGGACGACGACGACCGACATGCCCGTCTCGCGGTCGGCGAATGCCGCGACCATGTAGCCGGGAAGCGATCCGTACTGCCCGACGAGGCTGTCGCCCTGGTACGTGCCGCCCGTGGCCGCGAACCAGGTGGGCTGCGAGTCGGCGACCGGGCGAGCGTCCGCGAGGCGCTGCTCGACGTCGTAGGGGCGTGCGCCGACGGCCAGCGCGCGGACGTAGGTCGAGAGGTC
This sequence comes from Microbacterium sp. NPDC077663, assembly GCF_044542795.1. NCBI lineage: Bacteria > Bacillati > Actinomycetota > Actinomycetes > Micrococcales > Microbacteriaceae > Microbacterium > Microbacterium sp. NPDC077663. Next base: position 464,198 of record NZ_JBITVE010000002.1, read on the forward strand.
CGCGACGCTCGACACCGCTCCGGCCGCAGCAGAACCCACGCTCGAGGTGAGGTCCGTCATGTCCGTCGGAGCGCTGCAGTCGGCCTTGCCGTCCTCACCCGAGGCGAGGTAGGACCCCTTGAGCCGGTCACCGCCGCCGACACCGGTCGGCAGCGAGCTCGACGTCATGCCGAGGGGTTGGAAGACGTACTCGTCGAAGAGCTCGTTCAACGGCGTGTTCGCCGCGCGCTCGAGCACGACGCCGAGCAGCACGTAACCCGTGTCGGACTCGGCGAAACGCGCGCCGGGCTCGAACGCCCGCGGCTGGCCGAGCCCGTAAGCGATGAGCTCGCGCGGGTTCCAGGTGCGCTCGGGCGTGGCCAGGACCCGGTCGAAGATCGCGCCGAGGTAGCCGTGCAGCCCGCTCGTGCTGTCGCACAGCTCGCCGAGCGTGATGTCGCTCTCACCCGGATACGAGTCGACGTACTCCGTGATGCTGTCGTCGAGGGCGACCGTGCCGTTCTCGACGAGCGCGTAGAGCACGTCGCAGGTCATGGCGCGGGTGACGTTGACGGCCTTGAAGGTCATGGCGGGGTCGACCGCGGGCCCGCCCGCGCCCGACGTACCGACGCCGGCGACCCACTCACCCGACCAGGGCACCGAGACCGAGACGATCGCCCCACTCGCGCCGACGGCGGTCATCGCCGTCTCGGTGAGCGCCTGCATCTGATCGGTCAGCTCCGACGGGAGCGCCCCGTCCACCTGGTCGACGCCGATGTCGATGCGCTCGGGCTCCGGTGCGCAGGCGCCGAGACCGATCGCGAGACCGAGCGCCGTCACTGCTGCGACCACTCGCCTCGACACTCGTCCTGCCACGCGCAGATCACCCCCGTTTTTCCCGTCCCATGATTACAGCACACCCGCCGACCGCGACCGTCGCGCCCTCGTAGGCTGTGCGCATGACCGCCGTCTTCGACGACGCCGTGCTGCGCGCCGTCCTCCATCACATGAACGCCGACCACGCCGACGACAACGTGCTCATCGCACGAGCGTTCTCGCCGATCCCCGACGTCATCTCCGCGACGATGACGACGTTCGACGGCGACGCGGGCCAGTGGCACGTCATCACGGCGGACGGCGCCGAAGAGGTCATCCGCGTCCCCTGGCCCGGCGGCACCATCACCGAGCGCAGCGAGGTGCGGCGCGAGATCGTCGCGCTGTACGACGCAGCCTGCATGCGGCTCGGCATCGAACCCCGCGCGCATTCCTAAGGAATCCGACCTTCAGGTTAGCTGAGCCTTACTGTACGCTCGGGGCCATGTCCGAGCCCGTCCCCTTCTCCGCCGCCGTCCGCGCCCGCTCCGCCAGCGCCCACTCGTCGAGCGAGGGTGCCGACTTCATGTCGGACCTCATGCGCGGCGAAGGTTCCCGCGAGGACTACGTCGCCCTCGTCGCGCAGCACTGGTTCATCTACGAGGCGCTCGAGTCGGCGGCCGCCCGCATGAGCGGCGATCCCGTGGCATCCCGGTTCCTCAGCGACAAGCTGACCCGCCTGCCCGCCCTCGAGGCGGACCTCGAGTTCCTCATCGGCCAGGACTGGCGCGACCGCATCGCCCCGCTGCCGACCACCGCCCGCTACGTCGCGCGTATCGCCGAGGTCGGCGCGACCTGGCCCGGCGGCTTCGTCGCCCACCACTACACGCGCTACCTCGGCGACCTGTCGGGCGGTCAGTTCATCGCGCGGGTGATGTCGCGCCGGTTCGGCTTCGAGACCAACGGGATCGGCTTCTACCTCTTCGACGACATCGCCGACCCCGACGCCTTCAAGGACGTCTACCGCGAGCAGCTCGACGCAGTGCCGTGGGATGCCGCCGAGCGCGAGCGCGTGATCGACGAGGTCCTGCTCGCCTACCGCTTCAACACCGACCTGTTCGCCGATCTCGCGGCCGCGAAGCGTACCTCCGCCGCCTGATCCGCGCGACGGAAGCCGCGGCTCACCCCGCGTTCTGCGCAGCCCGCACCCCGGCCATGAACCGGCGCACGTCGCGGTCGACGAGGATGTCGGCCGGGCGTAGCGGCCGCGACAGGTAGAGCCCGTCGAGCGTGGTCAACCGCGACAGCGCGACGTATGTCTGCCCGGGCGCGAAGGCGCCGTTCCCGAGGTCGACGATGGCCCGGTCGTACGTCTTGCCCTGCGATTTGTGGATGGTGACGGCCCACGCGAGGCGCAGGGGGAACTGCGTGTACTCGGCGACGATCTCGCGCGTGAGCTTGCGGGTGCCCGGGTCGTAGGCGTAGCGGAACTTCTCCCACACGGTCGGTTCGACGTCGTGCTCCTCGCCGTCGAGCTCGACGCGGACGGTTCCTCCGGCGATGCGTGTGACGGTGCCGATCGAGCCGTTGACCCACCGGGGTCCGTCGCCGCCGAACCCGCCGATGTCGTTGCGCAGGAACATCACCTGCGCGCCCACCTTCAACTGCAGCTCCTGGTCGGCGGGGTAGGCGTCACCGCGGCCGAAGTCGCCGCTGATCTCCGCGCGGGCGGTCTGAGCGGGCCCGGGCAGCGCGTCGAGGTGTCGCTGGTTGATACGCGAGACGATGTCGTTGCGCGTCGCGAGGGTGATGATCGGCACCTCGCCCGCCGCGGGCTCCGGGGGCTTGCGGGCGCCGGCGGCGTTCAGGGCCCCCGCGATGTCGGCCGTCACGATCCCGTGCCGGACGGCGTTGAGCATCGCCTTGAAGTCGTCGTCGGATTGCCGGTGGATGTCGCGGAGCTCGGCGATGTGCAGCGGAGCGCCGACCCGGCCGAGGTCGAGCAGCCCGTCGGAGCGGATCGCCCCGGCATCCGCTCGGGGTCCCGCCCACACCTGCGCGTCGAAGAACCAGAACGAGCGGTAGTGGTCCTGGATGTAGCGCAGCTCGTCGCCGCGAGGCGGCACCGGGGAGAGCTGATAGGGGTCGCCGAACATGACGACCTGCACGCCGCCGAAGGCCTCGGCGCGCTTGCGGCGCGCCTGCCGCAGCGAACGGTCGATGGCGTCCATGACGTCGGCGTTCACCATCGAGACCTCGTCGATGATGAGCGTGTCGATCGCATTGAGGATCTTGCGGGTCGCGTCGGTCTGCTCGATCTCGCTGTCGGCGATGAGGCCGATCGGCAGCTTGAACAGCGAGTGGATCGTCTGGCCCTCGACGTTCAGGGCCGCGACTCCGGTGGGCGCGCAGACGGCGATCTGCTTGTTCGTGTTCCAGGCGAGGTGCTGCAGGAGGGTCGACTTGCCGGTGCCGGCACGACCGGTCACGAACACGTGCTCGCGGGTGTCCTCGATGAGACGGAAGAGCGCGTCCTGTTCGGGAGACAGGGGCGGCGTGCTCACCGGAACAATGCTAGCTACCAGCCGGGCTTTCCTAGACTGAGCGTGTGGAACAGGCGGCGGATGAAGCGGTGACGGATGCCGCCGCGCCCACCGCCTCCGCACCGGACGCTCCTGCGGCCGCCACGCGCACGGCCACCGTCGCGGGGCCGCGGCGTCGCCGCAAGCTCGCGTTCGACCTGACGGTGCTCGGCATCGTCGGAGTCCTCTTCCTCGGCGCCGTCGGAGCGACCTCCGGCGTCCTCTACCGTCAGCTCTACAGCCCGACGGCGTTCGTGCTCGACTACCTGCACCTGCTCGCCGACGGCCGTGCCGCCGACGCCCTGCTCGTGCCGGGCGTCTCGGCGACGTCCAAGGACCTCGCCGCGGCGGGACTGCCCGCCGACGCCAGCGCCGCGCTCCTGCGCAGCACGACGCTCACGCCGCTGTCCGAGGTCGAACCGGTCTCGGAAGAAGCGGATGCCGACGGCACGGTCTCCGTCGCTGTCACCTACCGGGTGGGCGGTCACGCGGGCGAGACGACGTTCGAGGTCGAGCGCGATGAGGAGGAGGGCGGCATCCTGCCCCGCTGGCGGTTCGCGCAGAGTCCCCTCGCCGTCATCGAACTGGGTGTCCGCGGGTCGATGCAGTTCCAGGTGAACGGGTTCGAGATCGACAAGCGTCAGGTGTCGCCGGACGGCGAGGACGCCGATCCCCTCGAGCCGATCCGGATGCTCGCGTTCTCGCCCGGCCTGTACTCGATCACCGTCGACACCGCCGCGACGACGAGCCCCGGGGTCGCGGTGCTCTCCGACACTCCGCTCGCCGAGATCCCGGTCTCGTTCCAGGCGGAACCGACGGACGAGTTCGTCGGCGTCGTCCAGCGAGAGGTCGACGCGTTCCTCGCGGAGTGTGCCACGCAGAAGGTGCTCCAGCCGACGGGATGCCCCTTCGGCTACTACGTGCGCAACCGCATCGTCGAGCCGCCCACCTGGTCGATGGAGGAGAACCCCGTCGTCACCCTCGAACCCGACGGCGCGGGCTGGGCGATCACCCGCACCCAGGCGGTCGCGAAGATCGACGTGCAGATCCAGTCGATCTTCGACGGCTCGATCTACCCCGTGACCGAGTTGGTGCCGTTCTTCCTGACGGGCAAGATCTCGATCCTCCCCGACGGCACCGCCTCGATCGCCGTGTCGGCCGCGGACTGACCGGGCTCAGCGCGCTGCTTCGCGCCGGGCGTTGCGCTCGTCTCGCGCCGCGATCGCGGCGAGCGTGGCGTTGTAGGCCTCGAGTTCGGCGTCGCCGCTGCGGTCGGCCTGGCGGTCGCTGCTACGCTGGCGCCGTTCGTCGGACCGGCTCCACTGCACGGCCACGACGATCGCGAGGATGAGGGTCGGGATCTCGCCGATCGACCAGGCGATGCCGCCGCCCGTGTACTGGTCGGCGAGCGGATCGAGACCCCAGGTGCGTCCCATCGAGCCGAACCACTCCGCGACGAACAGCCCGGACGACATCATGATCGAGATGCCGAAGAACGCGTGCATCGCCATGACGCCGATCAGGGTCAGCAGGCGACCGGGGTGGGGAAGCCGGTAGGGCACGGGGTCGATGCCGACGAGCGAGAGCACGAAGAGGTAGCCGACCGTGAGGAAGTGGAGCACCATCCACTCGTGCCCCAGGTGGTCGTACAGGGTCCACCGGAAGATGTCGGTGTAGTAGAACGCCCAGAGCGACACGATGAACAGCGCGGCAGCCACGAGCGGATGCGTGATGACCTTCGCGTACGGGCTGTGGACCGCCCACAGGATCCACTCCCGGCCGCCGCGGGTGCCGTCATCGCGCTTGCGGATCGCGCGCGAGGCGAGCGTCACGGGAGCGCCGAACACGAGGCACATCGGAATCGCCATCGACAGCAGCATGTGGCCGACCATGTGCATGCTGAACAGGTAGTCCTGATAGGCGTTCACCGGGCCGCACGTCACGTAGAGCAGGAGCAGCAGCCCCGTCACCCACAGAATGGTGCGACCGATCGGCCAGGCGTCGCCGCGGCGCCGCAGGCGGCGGACACCCGCCAGGTAGAAGAACAGGCCGAAGCCGACCGCGAACGCCCACAGCAGGTCGACATCCCACGCGGTCACGAAGCGCAGCGGCGTCAGCTCGGGCGGGAGCGGGGAGCCGGTGAGCACCTCGGCAGCCGTCGCATCGGTCGGGATCGTCGTGTCGACCGGAGGAGGGGTGAGCGAGAGCGCGACCGCGGCGCCCGAGGCGATGCCCATGACGGCGACCTCGACGGCGACCAGGGTCCAGAACCGGGCGGCGACGGCGGTGTCGCGGATGCCGGCGATCAGCCGGCGTCGATAAATCGCACCGAGCACGCCGAGGGCGAGCAGTGCGCCGACCTTGACCGTGACGAGCGCGCCGTACGGCGAGAAGACGTTGGCCGGGGTGACGAGACCGATGAGCGCGCGGGCGACACCGGAGAGGGTGACGACGACGAAGGCGGCGAGCGCGATGCTCGAGTAGCGCTGCAGGACGACGGCCAGCTTGTCGCGCGAGAGCACCGGGCGCAGCAGCACGATGAGCAGCAACCCGCCCAGCCAGGCGGCGGCCGCGATGATGTGGAGCGAGAGCGAGGTGACGGCCGAATTGTGGTTGGCCTCGCTGCCGGTGTGGCCGGCGGTCGCCATGGGCACCATCGCCGCGATCGCGAGGATGGTCACGAGGAGAGTCGCGAGCCATCCGCGCACGGCGAAGGCGAGGACGGTCAGCGCCGCCGCCGCCACCGTGGTCATGAGCCACGCGCGGCCAGGGTCGGTGTCGACGAGGAAACGGCCGAGCTGCTCACCGAAGGCCGCGTCCGCACTCGGACGCGCTGGAATCACCTTGAGGAAGGTGAGGTAGGCGGTCGTGCCCGCCGAGACGGTGAGGATCGCGGCGCCGGCAGAGGCGGCATCCAGCGCCAGGTCGAACTCCTTCGTACCCGACGCGAACGCGAACATGGCGAGCACGAGCGAGCCGACGAGGAGGGCCGCCGAGAGGTTCACGACCAGTTCCGCCACCGGAAGGCCCCAGCGCACGACCGGTCCCGGGTCCGCGATGACGAGCGGTGCGGCACCGCCGCCGTAGGCGAGGCCTAGCAGGAGCGCGACCAGGCCTGCGCCCGCGAGGATCGCCGGGCCGGCGAGTCGGAGAGCGCGGGGGTTCACCCGTCAAGCCTACGCGCGGACGGGTGGGGGAACGCCGAAGGGGGATGCCTCGCGGCATCCCCCTTCGTTCGTCTGCAGCGTCTTACTTGACGGCAGCCTTCAGCTTCGAGCCGGCGCTGACCTTGACGCGCTTGCCGGCGGGGATGTTGATCTCGGCACCCGTCTGCGGGTTGCGGCCGGTGCGAGCCGAGGTCTCGACCTGCTCGAACGCGATCCAGCCCGGGATCGAGACCTTCTCGCCCTTGGCGACGGCCTCGGAGACGGACGAGAACAGGCCGTCGACGACGCGCGAGACGGTGGCCTGGCTCTCGCCGGTGGCGCTGGCGATGCTGGCGACGAGTTCGGTCTTAGTGATGGCCATGGTGCTCCTCCAGACGGCGGGTCGCCGTCTTCAGTTACTCGGACCGACGGGATTCCGCCGGTTGGTCGTTGCGACCGGTCCCGAATATACCCACGAACCGCGGAATTCCGCGGATCTTCGGTCATCTGAGCCGTAATCGACCGGCGTGTCGCGTGTCAGACGTGGTTTTTGTGGCAGATGTTGCCGATTCGGCGGGATTCCGCGGATTTCCGCGGAGGGGGGTTGCTTTTCCGCGGTGTTGTACCGACGGCATCCGTCATCGGATTCGGATGGTGTCGTCGGAGTCGGATGCGGCAGCGTGCGCGCCTCCGGATCCGAGACGCTTCACCGAACCCGAGGTCAGCCGCGCGCGAACGCGTCGGCGGCGTCGCAGGCGAGTTGCGTGGATGCATGCCCGCCGTGGCCCTCGTCCTCGAGGATGTGGAGGCGGCTGCCCGCCCAGGCGCGGTGCAGCAGCCACGGCGTGAGGGCGGGTCCGCTCACATCGAGGCGACCGTGGATGAGGACACCCGGGATTCCGGTGAGCCGGTCCATCCGCTCGAGCACGGGGACCTCGAGGAAGCAGTCCTGCGACCAGTAGTGGGTCGCGAGCGTGGCGAAGTTCTCGCGCATACGCGGGTCGTCGTGCAGCGGGCCGGGAGTCGCCCAGGGCGAGAGCGAGATGTGCGCTGACTCCCAGTCGTCCCAGGCGTCGGCGGCGCGTGTGCGGAGCGCCGGGTCGGGGCTCCGCAGCATCCGCGCGTAGGCGTCGACGACCCGCTCTCCGGGCGGGACGAGCTCGCCCAGTCGCTCGCGGGCTTCGGGGAAGATGCGACCGACACCGTCGCTGATCCACTCGATCTCGTCGCGCGCCCCGGCAGTGACCGCGAGAAGGATGATCTCGCTGACCCGCTCGGGATGCTCCTGCGCGTAGGCGAGGGCGAGGGTCGACCCCCACGAGACGCCGTAGACCAGCCAGCGGTCGATCCCGAGGTGCTCACGGAGCGCCTCGATGTCGGCGATCAGCGCGGGTGTGGTGTTGGTGTCGAGATGCTCGAGGTCGTCGATGGCCCAGGGGGTGCTGGCGCCGCATCCGCGCTGATCCAGACCCACGATGCGGTACCGCTCGGGGTCGAACACCCGTCGGTAGCCGCCCCTGCCGAGGCTGCCGCCCGGCCCGCCGTGCAGGTAGAGCGCGGCGCGGCCGGTGTCGGAGCCCGAGACCTCATAGTGGAGGCGGGCTCCGTCGGGCCGGTCGAGCATGCCGGACGTGTGGGGCTCGATGGGCGGGTGCACGTCGGGCACGCTACCAGGCGGGCGGGAGCGTCTGCGCGTCAGATGCGGCGGAGCGCCGCGACGACCTCGTCCTCCCAGCGGCGGGCCGCCGGCAGAGCGCCCACATACAGAGGAGTGTCGTGCGTGACGCCGAGATAGCGCGTCGCGCTCGCGTCGACGCCGGCCGCGCGCAGCTTCGCCGCGTACGTCGCGCCGTCGCGACGCAGCGGGTCGTACTCGGCGGTGAGGATGACGGCGGGCGGAAGGCCCTCGTGCGAGGCCGCCCGCATCGGCGACGCGTAGTACTCCCGCGCGCGGGAGCGGTCGCCGAGGTAGGTGCGGGCGACCGAGCGCAGCTCGCGCAGCGCGATGAACGCCGGCACGCCGAGCGCGTAGGTCGCACGCAGGTCGATCCACCGGCCGGTCAGGTCGGTGACCGGCACTTCGAGGATCTGCAGCGTCGCCTGCCGGGTTCCGCGATCGCGGCCCAGGAGGGTGAGGGATGCCGCGAGGCATCCCCCGGCCGACGCGCCGTTCAGTCCGATGCGGTCCGGGTCGACGCCGAGGTCGGCAGCGTGCGCGTGCAGCCACACCCACGCCGCGTGGACCTGCTCGACCTGCGTCGGGTACCGGTGCTCGGGGGCGAGGGAGTACCCGACGGCGACGAGCACGACACCGGAACGGTCGGCGCGGCGGCGACACGCGGCATCCGCCGTCGGGTAATCGATGCCGCCGATGCGGAACGCGCCGCCGCCGACGACGAGGCACGCCGGTGCGTTCCGGTCGGCGGAGGCCGGGCGGTAGACGCGGATGCGGACGTCCGGGTACCCGTCGACCGGCAGGGTGTGCTCGGTCGTCTCCATGTCCGGACCCGGGATGCCGGCGGTGCGCAGCTCCATGCGGTCCCAGTTGAGCGCCGCGCGACGGTGGCGTTCACGGGGTGTGGGCGGCTTCCGCGTCGGCTTCGCCGAACCGGATGGCAGCGCCGGCGCCGCGGGCCGGAAGCGTGTGGTCAGGTCGGTCCACGCCTTCTTCGCGAGGTAGCGGCGGTGCGTGCGCAGCCGCTCACGGAAGAACGGATCCAGCGGCATGGAGCTCCCCTCGACCGTTCGAGCGTAGCCCCCGGGAACGACGAAGCCCCCGTCCGAGGACGGGGGCTTCGTACGGATGCTGTCGCTTACCAGCTCGACTTGGTGACACCGGGCAGCTCGCCACGGTGCGCCATCTCGCGGAAGCGGACACGCGAGATGCCGAACTTCGACAGGTGGCCGCGGGGGCGTCCGTCGATGGCGTCGCGGTTGCGCAGGCGGACCGGCGACGCGTTGCGGGGAAGCTTCTGCAGGCCGACGCGGGCGGCCTCGCGGGCCTCGTCGGTCGCGTTCGGGTCCACGAGGGTCTTCTTCAGCTCGGCACGCTTCTCGGCGTAACGGGCGACGATGACCTCGCGCTGGTTGTTGCGCGCGATCTTGCTCTTCTTCGCCATGCGATCAGCGCTCCTCTCGGAATTCGACGTGCTTGCGGATCACCGGGTCGTACTTCTTGAGCACGATGCGGTCGGGGTTGTTGCGGCGGTTCTTGCGCGTCACGTAGGTGTACCCCGTGCCGGCGGTCGACCGCAGCTTGATGATCGGACGGACGTCCTGAGCCTTCTTCGCCATTAGAGCTTCACACCCTTCGCGAGGAGGTCCTTCACGACCGACTCGATGCCGCGGGCGTCGATGACCTTGATGCCCTTAGCCGAGACGTTCAGCGTGATCTTGCGACCAAGCGAAGGAACGAAATAGGTCTTCTTCTGCACGTTCGGGTCGAAGCGGCGCTTCGTCCGGCGGTGCGAGTGCGAGATGTTGTGACCGAAGCCGGGAACAGCTCCAGTCACCTGGCACACTGCTGCCATAGTGATTCTCCTTAGTACCGTGACACCGGACGGTGCCACCCAAGATCCCTTGTCTGCACCCCGCTTCCGGACACGGCTGTAGAGCCGTCTTCTGAAGGTGGGATGCGAACTGCGTGCTGGAGTGCGCGCAGACGAAGAGTCAGTCTAGCACGGCCGGGCGTGTCGCCTTGACTCAGGCGGATTCGGCCACCGCGGCGACAGCCTCGGCGTAGGTCACCTCGGGGTCATCCATCAACCGGGCGGTCACCGCCGCGTGGGCGCGCGTGTACGGCCCGCCGGTCGCGAGCGCCCAGTCCACCTGGGGCCTTGCGGGCTCCCCGATCGTCGCGAACGCCTCGCTGAGGCTCCGCCGGGTGTCGTCCTCGCCGCGCGCGAACTGCGTCGCCAGCACATCGGCCAGAGCGGATGCCTCGCCCGCCGGCACGTGCCGCGCTGCGGTCCGCCACGCGGTGCGCGCGACGGCGTCGTCGGCATCCGTCAGCAGTTCGGTCGTGACCGCCGGCCACACGCGCGGACCGCCGATCTTCGACATCGTGTGCAGCGCCTGGGCGCGCACCTGCGCACCGCGGGAGCGGAGCTCCCCCACGAGCAGGTCGAGCACCTCGTCGGCGTCGTGCCGGGTCAGCGCCCACGTGAGCATCTCGCGCACGAGGAACTGCGGCTCGATGCGGCACTGCGCCACGAGCACGGGGATGTACTCCGACCGCGGGTGCGTTCCCGCCGTCATCGCGGCCTGCACGCGCGACGACGGATCGAGCGACGCGAGGGCGGCCTCGAGCCGGGCGGCGGCGTCGATCGGAGCGTCGGTCATGGGGATCACCTCACGGGGTCGGGCGGTATGCGGCATCCCGCCCTGTTCCGAACGCCACGGCGTTCGCGTGTGTTCCCGCGCGGATCCCGGCGACAGGCTCAGCGCGTCGCGCTCTCGCGCAGCACGACGGCGCCCGCCCACACGGTGAGGGCGAGAACGAGCACCACGAACGTGAGGAACACGGGCACCAGCGGGACGACCAGCAGAGCGGCGCCCACCGCCACCGGCGGAACGGTCATGCCCGCGAAGGCGAGGAGGAAGATGCCCGAGGTGATCTCGCTACGGGTGCGTGCGTCGGCGAGCGAGCCGGCGATCGCCAGTGCGCCGCGGAACAGCAGACCCACGCCCGCACCGGCGACCACACCCCCGGCGACGAAGAACGGACCGGACCCGATCAGATCGGCGGAGCCGAGCACGACGAGCCCCGCCACCATCGCACCCACGCCGATCCGCAGCTGGTCGCGCAGGGCGAGCCGTGCGAACACGACCTGGGCGAGCGCCGCCGCCCCGAAGACCGAAAACGTGACGGCACCGGCGGCGAGCCGATCGGTCTGCCCCAGGATGCGGGCGAGGAAGGTCGGTGCGACCGAACCGAACAGGCCGGTCACAGCGAAGGCGGCGAACGCGGCGATGCCCGCGGCCCAGTACGCGCGGCGGCCGGCGGCGGGGATCCGCACGCGCTGCGGCCGGTAGCGGAACCGCTCCGCCGGCCGCTCGACCGTCTCGGGCACGAGCAGGTAGGCGAGCCCCAGACCGAGGAAGGCGAACAGGAACACGACGTACGGCAGGACGAGGGGCGCCGGCGCGAACTCCGCGAATGCGCCGCCGATGAGCGCTCCCATCGCGAGACCGCCCATGTTCGCGATGCCCGCCACCGACGCGGCGAAGGCGGTGCTGTCGGGCCGGTGCGCGCGGCGCAGGTCGGCGAGGTGGGCCGTCGCCGACGCGGTGAGGATGCCGATACCGAGGCCCGCAACGAGGCGGGAGGTGATGACGCCGGCGGCGTCCTGCCACAGCACGAACATGACGGCGGCGACGATCTCGACGCCCGTCGCGGCGAGGATCAGGGGACGACGCCCGACACGGTCGCTCAGGTGCCCGGCGAGATAGAGGGAGATCATCACGCCCACCGCGTAGGCCGCGAACATGACGGTGATGAGGAAGGTCGGGAACTCGTCGCGCTCCTGGTACACCGCGTACAGCGGAGTGGGGACCGTGTTGAAGGCCATCAGCGCGAAGAACGTCGCCGCGGTCACCCAGAAGCCCGACCGGTGCGACAGCCGACGCGGTCGCACCGCGATGCTCGGGGTGGCGAGGGAGCGGATGTCGATCGTGCTGGTCATGCGTCGATGATGCGCCAGCGAGTCACATCGAGTCCAACGAATGTTCTCGAAGGTAATCATCGATGCGATCTATGATCAGGGCATGGAGACCCGCCTGCTCGAGTACTTCGTGACCGTCGCCGACGAGCGGAGCGTGACCGCGGCATCCGCTCGGCTCTTCGCGGCGCAGTCCACCGTGTCGGCCGGACTGCAGAGCCTCGAGCGCGACCTCGGCGTACGTCTGCTCGACCGCACGACGAAGGCGGTGCAGCTGACACCCGCGGGCGAGACGCTGCTGCCCCTCGCGCGGACGGTGCTCGACGACGTCGCCGCCGTGCGTCTGGTGGCCGGCGAGTCCGGCACGGGGCTGCGCGGCCGCATCCGCATCGGGACGTTCGCGGGACTGCGGATCATCGACCTCCCCGGCTTCCTCGGTGACTTCCGCCGGTCGCATCCGCTCGTCGACATCCGCCTGAGCGTGTCGCCGACGGGGTCGGTCGGCCTGCTCGACGATCTGCAGCGCGACCGGCTCGACCTCGCACTGACGGCGGTGACTCCCCCGCCCGGCATGAGCGCCTGGGAACTCGGCGCCTACCCGTACGTCGCCCTGCTGCCGCCGGACCACGAGCGGGCCGCGCACCGGGCGATCGCCCTCGCCGACCTGTCGGGCGACGACTGGGTCGACGTGCTGCCGGGGTACGGCAACCGCGTGCAGCTCGAGACCGAGCTGGCGCGACGCGGCATCACCAGGCGCGTCTCGGCCGAGCTCGGCGAACTACCCGACGTACCGCGGTACGTCGCGGCCGGGCTCGGTGTCGCCGTGGTGCCCGACGTCGTCGACACCGACGGCTGCGTCGCCGTGCCGCTGTCCGATCCGGTGCCGCCGTGGACCGTCTCGCTCACCGCGGGGCGCAGCGCGGCTCGGCGCCCGCACGTGCGCGCCCTGCTCGAGGCGATCGTCGCGACGCGGTCGGCGTAGGTCGCCGCGTCAGCCGCCGGCGGCCTCGCGCGCGCCGCGCCCCCAGCGGAATGTCGACACGGTCGGATCGCCCGGGATCCAGAAGCGCCACGGAAAGGCATCCGTCCCGGCGACACCCGCGACGCCGACCCGCGGTCCGGTCGCGATCTCCCCCAGCGGCTCCGCGCGCAGGAACAGCCGGGCGCTCGCGCCGGCCTGCTCCGCCCCGGTGACGGCGTCGATCCCGTCGTGCACCGGATGCCGCAACCCCACCGCATCGCCGAGCCGGCCGGGCCCGCGGGCCAGGTCCCGCGCGAGCCGCGCCGCGGGCCGGCGGGCGTGCGCGACATCGGCACCCTCGACGACCTCACCGGCGCGCAGCAGGATCCCGCCGGCGACGCCGTCGGGTCCGCAGACGACGTTGACGCACGAATGGATGCCGTGGCTCAGGTACACGTACAGATGACCGGGTTCGCCCCACATCTTCGCGTTGCGGGCGGTCGGCCCCATGCGGGCGTGGGATCCCGGATCGACGAGCGCGCCGGTACCGCGCCCGTGGTACGCCTCGACCTCGGTGATCCGCAGGGCGACGGCGCCGCTTGCCGTCGTCACCCGCAGCTCGCCGCCGAGCAGAGTCGGCGCGACCTCGGCGGGAAGCCCCTCGAGCACGTCGCGCGTCGCGGCGACGAGGTCGCTCACAGCGCCGGCGCCTTGCGACACCATGAGACGTCGAACCCGCGCAGCACCACGACCTGCGTGCCGTCGAGAGCGTAGATCCGCGTCTCGAGGGTGGTCGGCAACGGCAGGGTGTAGCCGTCGTAGGTGTTCTCGACGACGTTCGGCGCGACGACGAGGGCTGCGTATCGGCCGCTCGGTGACACGCACGTCTGCAGCAGCGCGTCGGTCGGGGCGACCTCGGCGACCGGGGTGGCGGCACCGTCGGCGTCCACCCGCGTGATGGTGGTCGCCAGCGGTGTCATCCCGTCGAAGGGGGTCAGGGCGCGCAGGGTGGAACCGTCGGAGAGCGCGGTCACCGACCCGGTCTGCCCGAGCTCTTCGGGGGTCGGGGGGAGCGGGTTCTCGTCGGCGGAGCTCAGATCGACCACCGCGGGACCGTCGACCCGCTCGATGAACGCGGTCGTCCCCGCGATGTCGTCGATCCCGATCGCGTTGCCGAGCTCGACGGGGGCGCCTCCCGACGGCGAGACGAGACTCAACGCGCCGTCGAAGGTGAGCATGAGGATGCTGTCGGTCCCGGGGACGAACCGCCAGTCCTCGACCCGCGGATCGGCGCCGGACACCGCGACCTCGGCCGGCTTAGCGGTCGGGTCCGCCGTGGAGCCGCTGAACAGGAGACTCTCGCGTCCACCGGATGCCGAGATGTCGGCATCCGTGAAGGTGTAGCCGATCGTGTTGCCGCGTTCCGCGCTCTGCAGGTTGGTCACGATCCCCGCGCCGGGCAGGGTCAGCTCCTGCGGGTGCGAGCCGTCGGCGCGCGTGACGATCAGGCGCGACACCCCGTCCTCGAGCGTCGAGACCACGAGGTGACCGGCTGTCGCGCGGAAGTCCTCGATGTGATCGGCCGCGAACACCTCGGTCGCGTCGCCGGCGAGGTCGACCCGGTAGATCTTGTCGGCCGCCTCGTTGCGTTGCAGCACGAAGGCGTGCAGCTTCGGCGTGGTGAACGACTCCTCGATCGTCGAGGTGGGGCCGCCGCCCACGCCCGCGAGGCCGTCGATCCGGATCGAGTAGGTGGTCTCGTCCCAGAGCGGATCTGTGAAGCGGAGCCCCACACTGCGCCCCGAGGTGTCGACCGTGAAGGCGGCGGCGGGGGTCACGGTGACCTGGGCGGCATCCACCTTCTGCAGCGACTGCGTGGTCTCGAAGATGAGCCGCGAGCCCGCCGACGAGACGGCGGCGACGGCGTCGGACTGCACCGAGGTGACTCGCGGACCCTGCAGCGTGGTCACGACACCGGCGGCGACCGCGACCACGCCGAGCACCGCGACGACCGCGACGACGCGCAGCGAGAACCCGCGGGCCAGGCGCCGACGGCGCTGCGCCCGGCGGCCCTCAGAACTCATACGGGTCCTCGGGCTCGTCGATCGGTTGCACGGATGCCGCGGCCACCTGCAGCTGCCCGTTCACATCGCGGATGGTCCCCGTCACGGTGACCCACTGGCCGTCGTCCGGGATGTCGTCCGCCGCGACCGGCAGGCTCGCCGGCTGCGCGTCGATGACGCAGTGCGTGATGATCAGGCGCGTCAGGTCGAACCCGTCGTCGCCGGGGGCGACGAAGCCGGTCAGTGAGATCTCGGTGCCGTCGAACACCTCCGGATCGGTGGCCGTGGCGAACACGCTCGCCCAGTCGCCGATGCCGAACGAGGCGGTGTCGCCCGTGATCGCGAGCGCGACGGTGTCGGCGCCCTGGAACAGCGGGGCGGCACCGGTGTCGCGCGAGGCGGCGAGCTCGGCGGAGAGTGTCGCCGGAGGGACGACGAGCATAGTGCCCGCGACGCCGAGCGCGAGCACGCCGCCCGCCGCCGTCGCCACGGTTCCCGCAAGGCGCCGCGGCGACCGCGCCTCGTGATCATGATCGTGGTCCGCTTCGTCGCCGTGGTCGTGACCGTGGTCCTCGGCCGCGCCCAGCGGCAGCAAGAAGCTCAGCACGACACCGACCAGGGCGAGGGCCGCCATCGAGACCGCGAACCACGACGACTCCGGGTTGATGTAGAGCGCGAGGCGGCCGGTGACGGCGAGGGCAATCGTCAGGGCGGAGATGGATGCCACGGCGCCGACGCCCAGCATCCGGAACCAGATCGTGTCACGCAAGGAGGTTCACCACCCCTCCGATCGCGGCGGCGGCGAGGACGACGGCCGCCACGAGCACGCCCAGCACCCGCGTGCGGAACGTCGTACGCAGCAGCGCCAGCATCTTCACGTCGACGAGGGGTCCCACGAGCAGGAACGCCACGATCGCGCCCGGGGTGAACGTCGAGGCGAACGACAGCGCGAAGAAGGAGTCGACGTTCGAGCAGATCGACACGATCATCGCGAGCACGATCATGGCCGCGATCGACAGCGCCGGGTTCGAACCGATCGACAGCAGCACGTCGCGCGGCACGACGACCTGCACGGCGCCCGCTACCGCCGACCCGATCACGAGCGCGGGCATGACAGCGCGCAGCTCGACGACGAACTGCGCGAGGCTGCGTCGACCCTTGTCCCCCGACACACCCTGCTCGGCGAGGCACGCGTCGCGGAAGCGGTCGGTGACGAGCGCGTCCTGATCGGGATGCCGGCTGTACAGCCACCCGATCACGTTCGCGATGAGGTAGCCGCCGAGCAGCCGGGCGACGAGGATGCCGTCGTCGAACCCGAAGGCCTGGTGCGTCGTGATGATGACGATCGGGTTGACGATGGGGGCGGCGACGAGGAACGTCAGCGTCTCGGCCACCGAGAAGCCCCGCATCATGAGACCGCGGGCGAAGGGGACGTTGCCGCACTCGCAGACCGGGATCAGCATGCCCAGCAGCGACAGCACGGCCCGCCGGCCCCAGGGATTGCGCGGCATCCACCGCTCGATCACGCCCGGCGGGACCCACACCTGCACGACGATCGACAGGACGACGCCGAGCACGACGAACGGCAACGACTCGATGAGCACGCTGAGCGCGAGGGTCAGGCCGTCCTGCGCCCGGGTCGGGAGCTCGGGTGAGGGGCTCCAGAGGGCGACCCCGATCAGGGCGAGGACGGCGAGGAGCCCGAGCCCCAGCCAGAGCGCGCCGCGACCCGCCGGCCCCACAGGCGAGGTCGACGTCGTGCGCGGAGCCGCGGGGCGGGCCTCAGTCCGCACGTGCCTCGACGGCGGCGCGCGCCGCGCAGTCCGCGCAGGTGCCGAAGATGTCGACCACGTGCTCGGCGTCGGTGAAGCCGTTCGCGGCGGCGATGCGCTTGGCCCACGCCTCGACCTCGTCGGCCTGGATCTCGACGGCCTTGCCGCAGACCCGGCAGATGAGGTGGTGGTGGTGACCCGTGCTCGCGCACGCGCGGTAGATCGCCTCGCCGTCCGGCGACTGCAGCTGGTCGGCCTCGCCGCTGGCGGCGAGTGTGGCGAGCGCGCGGTAGACGGTCGCGAGGCCGATGCCGGTGTTCTCGTCGCGGAGCGCGGCGTGCAGGTCCTGGGCGCTGACGAACCCCGGGGCGTCGGACAGCGCCGAGCGCACGCGCTCTCGCTGCCAGGTGTTGCGCTGGGCCATGGCCGGGATTCTACGCCCGCGCCCTGGCGGCGGCCTGGGTGCCGCGGGCGGCATCCGTCCGCAGGACACGCCCCTGGCGGTCGCCGACGACGCGGCAGACGAGGTAGATGAGGAACGAGATGGTCGTGATGTAGGGGCTCACCGGAAGCGTGCCCGCGACGGCCAGCAGGATGCCGCCGACTGCCGAGACGACGCCGAAGAGCGCGGCGAGCAGCGGCACGGCGATGGGGCCGTGCGCGATCCGCGAGGCCGCCGCCGCCGGCGTCACGAGGAGCGCGAGGACGAGGAGTGCGCCGATGATGTGCACCGCGACGGCGACGGCGAGGCCGAGAAGCAGCATGAAGGCGAGCGAGATGAGCCCGGTCGGGACGCCGCGGGCGGCCGCGGACTGCGGGTCGAGCGAGTCGAAGCGCAGCGGCCGCCAGATCATCAGGAGGGCGATGAGCACGACGGCCGAGATGACGATCAGCCAGGTCAGCTGATCGGACTGCACCGAGACGATCTGCCCGGTCAGCAGGCTGAAGCGGTTCGCGCTGCGTCCGTTGTAGAGGGCGAGGAAGAGGATGCCGAGGCCCAGGCCGAACGGCATGAGCACCCCGATGATCGAGTTGCGGTCGCGCGCCCGTGCGCCGAGCCACCCGATGAGCGCGGCGGCGATCATCGAGCCGACGATCGACCCGGTGACCACGTCGGCGCCGATCAGAAGGGCGGCGGCGGCACCCGCGAACGAGAGCTCGCTGATGCCGTGCACGGCGAACGCCATGTCGCGCTGCAGCACGAAGACGCCGATGAGTCCGCCGACGAGGCCGAGGATCGCCCCCGCCCAGACCGAGTTCTGCACGAGCGCGAGGATCTGCCCGTACACCGGCACGCCGCCGAACATGGCGTCGGCGATGTCGTCCCAGTTCATGCGTGGTCCTCGTGATGGTGATGGGATGCCTCGGCGTCGGGCGCGCCGACGACGACCAGGCGGTCGCCGGCGCGCAGCACGAACACCGGCGCCCCGTAGAGGTCGGTCAGCACCGGCGATGTGAGGACGTCCTTGGGTGTGCCCAGCGTGAAGCGACCGTTCGCGATGTAGAGGATGCGGTCGACCTTGCCGAGCAGCGGATTGATGTCGTGGGTGACGAGCAGGACGGCGGCGCCGCTGCGGCGGTGGCGGTCGATGAGTCCGACGACGGCCTGCTGGTTGGCGAGGTCGAGACTCGTCAGGGGCTCGTCGCACAGCAGCAGCGGAGGGTTGTCAGCGAGCGCCTGCCCGACGCGCAGGCGCTGCTGTTCGCCGCCGGAGAGGATGCCTACGGGACGGTCGGCGAACTCGGTCGCCCCGACCTCGGCGAGCAGCTGATCGACCCGCTGCCGGTCCTTCCGGCGCGGAATCGGTGGTCCGAAGCGGTGACCGTTGACGCCGAGGGCGACGAGGTCGCGCCCGCGGAGCGCGGTGTCGCGCGGGAGCGGCCGGGTCTGCGGCAGGTAGCCGATCCCGCGGTTGCCTGCGCGGTGGACCCGCTTGCCGTCGACCTCGACCGTGCCTTCGCTGAGGTCCTCGAGCCCGAGGATCGCGCGGAGCAGGGTCGTCTTGCCCGAGCCGCTGGGGCCGAGCACCGCGATCAGCTCGCCCGGCTGGACGTCGAGGTCGAGGCCGCTCCAGAGCTCCCGCCCACCGCGGCGGAGCGCAGCACCCCGGATGCGGAGGGGGATGTTGTCGGGCCGGGTCACCGAGTCAGGCTATCGGCCAGCTCGTCGATGTTCTGCTGCATCCACTCGACGTAGGTCAGCCCTTCGGGAAGGAGCTCGGTGAACTTCAGCACGGAAATGTCGTTCGTCGCCGCGAGCTTCTCGACCTCGGTGGTCTCGGCGCCGCCGGTCTGGGCGTTGACGATGACCGTGCGCACCTCACCCGAGTCGAGGATGTCGGTGGCCTCGAGCATCGTCGCGGGCGGGACGTCCTGCCCCTCTTCAACGGCTTCGCTGAACGCCTCGGGTGTCGCGTTCTCGAGGCCGGCGGCCGCGGTGAGGTACAGCGGCACGGGCTCGGTCACGAAGATCTTCTCGCCGGCGTGCTCGGTCTTGATCTGCTCGAGGGAGCCCTCGAGGCGGGCGATGCCGTCGATCAGCTTCTTCGCGTTCGCCTCGAAGGTGTCGGCCTTCGCGGCATCCAACTCGCCCAGTTCGTGCGCGATGTCCTCGACGACGTGCTCCATCGTGTGCGGGTCGTACCAGACGTGCTCGTTGAAGCCCTCGATGTGGTCGTGACCCGCGTGATCGCCGTCCTCGGCGTGGTCGTGGTCCTCGCCCTCTGCGTGGGCGTCGTCGGAATGCCCCTCGTTGCCGGGGTAGTCGTGCGAGTACTCGACGGCCGTGATCACGGGGGCCTCCGTGCCGGTCGCCTCGATCAGGCCGTCGAGGAACGCGTCGTAGCCGCCGCCGTTCTCGATCACGAGATCGGCCTGCGACACGGTGAGCTGATCGCGGGCCGAGGCTTCGTAGGAGTGCGGGTCTTGCGACAGCGAGTCGATGATCGACGTCACCTCGACGTCGTCGCCGCCGACCGCAGCCGCGAGCGAGCCGTAGACGTTGGTGGAGGCTACGACCGAGAGACGGTCGCCGCCGCCCGCCGCCGGCGCTGTCGCCGTCGCACAGCCGGCGAGGACGAGGACCGATCCGACGGAGAGGGCGAGCAGCGCGGGCACACGAGAGGTCATGTCCCGCAGTCTATGCGGTGTTGATAATCGTTCTCAAATCGACGCGGTGTCGTCGAAGTGGATCAGGAACTTTCGCCCCGGCCCCGCGTCGCTGCGCACGAGGCCGCGGACGACGACATCGGCGGGGCCGATCGGAATCGCCTCGGGCGGTCGAGACGGCATCCGCTCGCTGCGCCACACCGCCCCGCCGGGGCCGAAACGTTCGATGCGCAACCGCCGCACCCGCGTGCTGTCCACAGCGCGACGCTATCGGAGCCCGGGCCCGTCTCCGAGCGCCCTTCGCGCATCGCCCAGGGCGTGCGCAAGGGGCGGATCCAGTCCTCACCGGGTGTTACTGTCAACGGACCCGGCGGCACCTGCATCCGCCGACTCGTCACCGCCCTGGAGAGTTCGAGCATGACCGAACAGCTGACCTTCATCGTGTACGCGAGCCGTGCCGTCGAGCCCTTCGACCACGACCGACTCGTCGACCTGCTCACCGAGAGCCGCGCGAACAACTCGCGCGACGGCATCACGGGGATGCTCGTCTACCGCGACCTCGACTTCATCCAGATCCTCGAAGGGCCGGATGCCGCGGTCCGCGCGCTCCTCGAGCGGATCGCCCGCGACCCCCGTCACACCGACGTGCGTGTGCTGCTCGAGGAGCAGACGACCGAGCGGAAGTATGCGGCGTGGTCGATGGGCTACGAGCCGACGACGCCCGGCGACGGATCCGACGGCGCAGTCGACGCCCTCCAGTCCTCGGATGGCGACGAGTCGACCCGCGAGTCGGCCGACGTCCTCGGCGGCTGGTTCCACGGCAGAGCCGGCGGCTCGGGCGCCTGACCCCGGAGGGCCCCTAGCGCCGTTCGACGAACGACAGGGCGAGCCGCGGGCACATCGCGACGGCGTCTCGCGCGTCCCGTTCACGATCCAGCGGGATCGTCACGTCGGTGCCGTCCGGGCTGAGCGGATATCCCCACTCGTCCGAGGCGACGACCCCGGTCAGCAGTTCGATGCAGGCGCCCCGACCTCGGCACGCGGTCCAGTCGATGTGCAGCTTCGTCATGCCCGTGCCTCCTGATACTGAGCCACGCACCGCCCGCGCGCGTGCGCGGCGACATCGTCCGCGAACGTCGTCAGCGCACTGCGCAGCATGTGGATGCTCCCGTCCGGATGCGAGCAGGCCCCGCGCCCTTCGGCGAGACACGACAGCCGGACGAGTTCTGCCCGGGCGTCCTGACCGGCGGCAAGTTGCCGCATCGCCATGGCGATCGCGGGGAGCCCGTTGACGCACGACCCGCACTGGCCGGCCGAGGCGTGTGCCAGGAAGTCAAGGATGTCCGCGGTGGCGCGGAGGCCGCACTCGCCTCGGGTCAGGACATGCACCACGCCCGCGCCCGGAGCTGCCCCCCAGCTCGCCCACCCGGTCGCGCTCGACGGAACGTGGAATGCGGCTTCGGGAATCCAGGTGCCCGAGAAGCCGCCGACGAGCGCGAAAGCTGCCGGTCGCCCGGGCGGGAGTGCCGAGAGCAGCGAATCGATCGTGACGCCGCTCTCGGCTTCGACGACCATCGGCGGCATGCCGGGGCGACTGAGACTGAAGAGGCGGGTTCCGGCATCCGGCCCCTGCCCGACCTGTCGGTACCAGTCCGCCCCGAACCGGCCGATCAGACCGATGTGGGCCAGAGTCTCGACGTTCTGCACTAGCGTCGGACGGCGCCGCAGGCCCTTCTCAGCGAGGCGCACACGACGATCGGTCGGGAGAGGGAGGTTGCCTCCCAATCTTT
This sequence comes from Microbacterium sp. NPDC077663, assembly GCF_044542795.1. NCBI lineage: Bacteria > Bacillati > Actinomycetota > Actinomycetes > Micrococcales > Microbacteriaceae > Microbacterium > Microbacterium sp. NPDC077663. Next base: position 486,072 of record NZ_JBITVE010000002.1, read on the forward strand.
GGACGAGGGCGGATGCCTCCCCCGCCACGTACTCGTGCGCTGCCGCGTGGACGACGATCCTCGCGGCGTCAGACCGTTCCGACACCGCCGCGGCCACATTCGCCGCAGACTCCGGCGTAATCACGAGGTGCACGTCGTCGGTCTGCAGCACCTCGGCGCACATGAGAAGGCCGTCGAGCACGAGGTGTGGCGCATGGAGGAGCAGCGTGCGGTCCTTCGCACTGAGGGGTTCACCCTCTGATCCGTTCCCCACCACCACAGCGGACTTCCCGCGCGCCACGAGTCGACCGACGGCGGCCATCTTGATGTGCACCGGGAATCCGGCGCCACCGCGACCTGTCAGGCCGGATCGTTCCAGTGCGCGAAGCAACGGCTCAAGAGTGACTGCGGGCCTCGGACCGAACGTGTCGCGGTGATCCGCCGCGGATGCCGAGGGAGAGGCGAACAGCCGGCGGGTGACGGGAGCGACGATCACGATCTCACCTCCACGACGGACGCCGACCGTGCCACCGGTGCGGACGTGAGCGGGTTGCGGAGCCGGAAGGAGAGCCGCCACAGGACGGCGGAGACGACGGCGACGACGCAGACGGCTGTGGTCACGAGGAACCAGGGCTCGGCGGCATCCGTTCCCGCGCCGACGGCGTGGGCGACGGCGAGCGGCCAGAGCAGATATGTCCCGAAGTGCACGACGCGAAAAGCGCGTGCCCCGATGCGGTGCCGGAGGAGCGCGGTGACGACGACGGCGAGGGCGATGTCCACGGCCAGCGTGCCGAGCCCGAGCCAGAGCGGCCGATACTCGGCCAGGAACGGCAGGACGACGTCGACCAGGTCGAGCTGCGCGTAGCTGTCGAAGAAGAGGCTGACGAGGTGGATACCGATGAAGGCGGTCGCCATGAGGGCGACGTCGCGGTGCAGACGTGCGACGCCGAAGCGCGGCAGGCCGACCGCAGCCCGCCCGCCGCGCACAGTGATCCCCAACACCAGCGCGAGACTGAACATGACGAGACCGACGACGCCGGTTCCCCGGCCGAGCGCCCACATCGCCTCATCCATGGGATCCTCCCTCCGTCGGCTCCGGCGGCCAGCCGCCCACCGTGTGCACACGACCGTCTGCTGCCACCAGCCGGGCCGCGGCACGTTCCGCAAGCCATGCCGGCGCCGATTCGCCGTGGATCACAGCCGCGGTCGAGTAGGTGTTGGCGAGGACGCAGGTCTCGGCGGCGACGGTGACCGTCCGCCAGACCGGATCGGCGGATCGGCCGGTGCGGGGATCGAGGATGTGGTGCACCGTCTCATCCGCGCGATGCCACCGTCGACGCAAGGTGCTCGACGTCGCGATCCCGAAGCCCCGCGCGAGCCTCACGGTGCTGGCCGGTTCGCCCGGCACGTCTTCGACACGGACATGCCATCCCCCGTCGGGGTCGGGACCGGCCGTAGCGATGTCGCCACCCAGGGAGATGAGCACGCCGCATCCGAGCTGCTCAGCCACCAGGGTCGCCGCACGATCGGCGGCCAATGCCTTCGCGGTCGCACCCAGGTCGAGCGCGCGATGTCCCGGAACCGTCAGCCGCCTCCCCTCCAGTCGCACCCGCCGCCATCCGGGAACATCGCTCGCGACCGCCTTCACGGGGCGGTCGTCATCGAGGATGAGACGGATGTCGCGGTCGTATCCGACGAGCGCAAGCTCACGGCCGAGCGTGGGGTCGACCAGCCCGTCAGTGTGGCGGGCGGCGTCGATCGCTGCGGCGACGAACGTCGACAGCAGCGGACTGATCTCCGCCCCTTCGGGCAGCCGTGGCGCGATCTGGTTGAGTTCCGAGTCGCTGCGGAACCGGCTCACAGCCTCGTCGATGCGCGCGAACTCGTCGTCAACGATCCGCCGTGCCCTCTCGATGACATCGGCAGACGTATGCGCGTCGGGGTGATCGACGACGAGTCGGGCGTCGGTGGACCAGAGGGGCCACTCGGCGACGGCGCGCATCACGACCCGCTCGAGGTGGCGTCGGAACGACCGCCGGTGGAGGGCGACACCGCGGAACCGCTCGTACCCTCGGCCGTCGCGTCCTGGCTGCTCGACTGCTCCGACGAAGAGTCGGTCACGACGGAGTCGGCGTCTTCTTGCGCAGCGGAGTCGGAGGTGCCGGACGAGGAGTCCGTGGTCGTGCTCCCGACATCCGTGTCGTCGGTCGCCGATCCGGAGTCGTCCGTCGTCGCACCCGTCGAGTCGGTCGCGGCGTCATCCGTCGTGACCCCTGCAGAGGTGCCCGTCGAGACGTCGCCGGAGGAGGCCGATTGGTCATCGAGGGCGAAGGCGGCGACGGCACCCACGCCACCGAGACCCATGATCGCGACCATTGCGGTCGCGACCCGTATACGTAGCCGGGCTTTCTGAAGAGCGTTCATCGGCGTTCCTTTCGACAACGCCATGGTGAGCGCGCTGCCAGAGAGACGCACTAAGGGCTCAGATGGCGCTGACTAACGATCGCTATGAGTGCGCTGGGAGCGCGCCGCTCGACAGGGTGACTATGGTCAATGTCGAGGGCGGTCGGGAATCGCTTCGGGAGGTTCGAATGACGGTGGCATCACCGGCCCCGGGGCGCCGGGAACGCAACAAGCAGGCCAAGCTCGCGCGCATCGTCGCCGCGGCGAGCAGCCTGTTCGCGGAACACGGCGTGGACGACGTGACGACGCAGCAGATCGCGGACGCCGCCGACATCGGCACCGGCACCCTCTTCCTGTACGCGCGAACGAAGGGCGAACTGCTCCTCCTCGTGCAGAACACGCACTACGAGCGGGCGCTGCGCGAGGGCAGGGATGCCGCGACCGCCGCATCCGGCCCCATCGATGCGATCCTCGCCCTGATCGCGCCGATCGTGCGGTGCAACCGGGTGCAGGTCGAGAACGGGCGGACCTACCTGCGCGAGATGGTCTTCGGCGATGCGGGAGAGCCGCATCACGCCGAGGCACTCCGCATCGTCGCCGAGACCGAGGACACGGTGCGGGGCATCCTGACCGAGCGGGCGGGGCGCCCCTCCGATGATGCCGCGGTGCTCGCCCGGGTCTTCTCGTCGACGCTCTTCACCGCGATGGCGGGGGCAACGAGCCCGGAGATCACCGTGGACGAGATCCTGGCGGCTGTCCGCGACCAGGTGACGGTCGTCCTCGGCGGGCAGGGCTGAGATGACCGAGCCGACCTCCGATACGGTGCGGAGCCGCACCATCCGGTACGAGGTGCCCGGACGCGATCCCCAGACGCTCTTCGCGCGCTCGGGGCTCGAGCAGTTGCAGGCGATCGCCGACGGGACGCACCCCGCCCCGCCCATCAGTGCGCACATCGGCCTCGAGATCGTCGGCGTCGCCGACGGGGACGTCGTGATGACCGCCCAGCCTGACGAATCGCACTACAACCCGATCGGAGCGGTCCACGGCGGATTCTTCGCGACCCTGCTCGATTCGGCGTGCGGCTGCGCGGTCCACTCCACCCTGCCCGCCGGCGTCGGCTACACGAGCCTCGAGATCAAGGTCGCATTCCTGCGCCCGATCACAGCAGACACGGGGACGGTCACCGCCCATGGGTGGGTCACCAAGCGCGGCCGCAGCGCGAGCTTCGCCGAGGCCGACATCCGCGACGGCGAGGGCAGTGTGCTGGCCACCGCGACCAGCACCTGCCTCATCCTCACGCCGCGTCAGGACGGCGGTGTCAGCAGCTCGGGGTAGAGCGCCTCGAGGGGCTGCGCGAGCGCAGCCCGCACCTGGCGGGTGATCTCATCGGCGAGCACCTCGAACCGGTCGGCCTCGAGACCGTCGAGGATCTGCGCGGCCAGATCGGATGCCGCGAGCTTGGGGCCCTCGGCGTGAGCAGCCATGGGCGTGTCGACGTACCCCATGTGCACGCCGAGGACGTGCACGCCTCGTGGAGCGAGCTCGAGGCGGAGCGAGTTGGTCGCCGACCACAGGGCTGCCTTCGCCGCGGAGTAGACGCCACCGAAGGCGTACCACGACGCGATCGAGTGCACGTCGACGATCGCCGCGCCCGGCCGCCCGGTGATGACGGGAACGAATGCCCGCGCGACCCGGACGGGGCCGAGGAAGTTCACCTCGACGTTGGCGACCAGCGCGTCGTCATCGATGTCGATCAGGCTCGCCGTCGGCGGGTTCGCCCCGGCGTTGTTGATGAGGACGGTCGCGTCCGCCGCGGCATCCGCTGCTGCCGACACCGACGCCGGGTCGGTGACGTCGAGAGCGAGCGGGACGACGCGCGGATCGCTCCATGCCTGCGGCGTGCGCGCGGTGGCGTAGACCTTCGCCGCGCCGCGGGAGAGCGTCTGGGTCACGAGCTCGCGGCCGATGCCGCCGTTCGCTCCGGTGATGACGACGACGGCGTCAGTGAGAGTGGGCATGGTCAGTCCTTCAAGAAGTCGGCGGCGACGGGGGCGAACTGCTCCACGTACTGGAAGATGCCGCCGTGGCCGGAGTTCGGGTAGATGATGAGCTCGGATCCGGGGATGCGGCGGTGCATGTCCTCGGAAAGGACGCTCGGCACCATGCGGTCGTTGTCGCCGTTGGCGATGAGCGTCGGGCCGGTGATGACCGAAAGGTCGGCCGGCGCGGATCGGCCGTAGCGCGTGATCGCCTTGAGCTGGGTCCGGAACGCGGAAAGTTTCGCCCCCTTGTCGCGGTCGGCCGTGCGCTCCGTGAGACGCCGGATGAACGCCTTCGCGGCCTTCTTGCCGACCTCGTCACGATGGAAGAAGAGGAACTCCTTCGGGTCGGCGCCGGCGAAGGTCGCCCGCACCATGTCGCGGTACGTGGTCCCTGCGACGTTGTCGATGTCCTTGCCGCCGCGAGGGCCGGTCCCGGTGAGCACGAGCTTGCGGATGAGACTCGGGTGCTTCACCGCGAGGTCCTGCGCGATCATGCCGCCCAGGGAGAACGAGAAGACGTCGATGCGGCTGTAACCGAGGGCGGAGATGAACGCGTACGCGTCGTCCGCGGCCGCCTCGATCGTGTCGGGGAAGCTGCCGGTGGAGGCGCCGATGCCGCGCTGGTCGAACGTGATCACGTGCCGGTGCTGCGCGATGGCGTCGATGATGCGGGGGTCCCAGTTGTCGAGCGTGCCGGCGAGGTGGACGAAGAAGACCACGGGGATCTCCTGGGTCGGGCCGAGCTCGCGGTAGGCGTAGGTGATGCCGCCGGCGCTCACGGCCTTGGTGGGCGCGAGCGCGTAGGAGGTGAGGGGCGGGGTGGAAGTGCTCACGGTGGTGTTCCTCTGTCGTTGCGGTCGGTGCGGAGGTGATGCGGATCAGGCGCCGAGGACGACGGTCTTGCCCGGGGTGCCGCCGGTGTGGAGCGAGGCGAGGGCTGCGGGGGTCTGGTCGAAGGGGTAGGTGGCGCCCACGACGGGGTGGATCGCCCCGGCATCCACCAGTTCGGCGATCCGGCGGAGCTGCTCGCCGTCGGCGCGCATGAAGAGGAACTCATAGCGGACGCCGAGCTGGGATGCCGCAGAGCGGACCTTGCGGCTGAGCGCGCCCATGACCAGACGCAGGACGGAGTTCAGCCCGAGCTGCTTCGCGAAGGCGGGCGTCGGCGGGCCGGCGATGCCCACCGCGATGCCGCCGCGGCGCAGGACACCGAGCGACGCCTGCAGGTTCGCGCCGCCGAGGCTGTCGAGCACGAGGTCGTACCCGCTCAGTTCGGCCGCGAAGTCCTGCGACCGATAGTCGATGACCTCGTCGGCGCCGAGCCCGTGGAGGAACTCCGCGTTCTTGGCGGACGCCGTCGTGGCGACGTGCGCGCCAAGGTGCTTGGCGAGCTGGATCGCGATCGTGCCGACGCCTCCGGCGCCGGCGTGGATGAGCACCTTCTGACCGGCGGTGACCCTGCCGATCTCCACGAGCGCCTGCCACGCGGTCAGGGCGACCAGCGGCAACGAGGCGGCTTCGACGATGTCGACGGATGCCGGGGCGAGGGCGACGTCGGCCTGGTCGACCGCGATGCGCTCGGTGAGCGTGCCGATGCGGTGGTCACGAACGCGGGCGTAGACGCGGTCGCCAGGCTGGAACGAGCGCACACCACTTCCGGTCCGGATGACGGTGCCCGCGACATCGTGGCCGAGCGTGAGCGGGGTCGTGTAGGGCAGGAGGACCTTGAACTCGCCCTCGCGGATCTTCTCGTCGAGCAGGTTGAGGCCGACCGCTTCGACCGTGATGAGCAGGTCGGTGTCGCCCATGACGGGCTCGGAGATCTGGACCTCGTGGGCGGGTTTCTTGTAGGCGTCAAACGCGAATGCGCGCATGGATGAGCTCCTCGTGAGTGTGCGGGGTGCCGGACGAGACACATTCGAGGCACCTGACTACCCTCAACACTGAGGGTAGTCAGTTATTCCGAGAAAGTATTCCGTCCGCCGCTACGAGTCCTCGGGGAGGGCTGAGCGGGCGATCGACACGAACGCCAGCCCCGAGAGGTTGAGGATCACATCACGCGGCGTGCGGACGACGACCGCGAGCACCCCGCGACAGGCCTCGCAGCGTACGACTGCGCCCATCGCGGTCGCATACGCCTGGGCCCGCGCCAGCGCAGCGCGATGGCGGCATCCCGCACACTGACCGATCGCGTCGGTGACCTCGATGCCGAGGATGTCGGCGAAGGTACCGGCGAGGGCATTCCCATCGACGTGCGTCATCCGCTGCCTCCGAAGCGTTCTGTGCGTATCCGCGCAGGGTCATGACCGAGCTCCGAGAGCCACCCCGAGACGGTCTCCACGAACGGCGTGGGTCCGCATACGAAGATGCGCGGTGCCGCCTCGGCGGGGAGGGTCAGCTCGGCGAGGGACTCGCGGGTCAGCCGACCGGGGCGACGCGCGGAACCGGCGGGGGTGCGACGCGTATGCACGATATCGACCCGCGTCTTGGCCAGCGCGGCGAGGTCGTCGGCGAAGAAGACGTCGTCGGGCGTCCGCACCGAATACAGGAGTCGGAAGTCCGCCCCCTGCGACTCCTGCTCCCGCGCTGACGCCATGGCGAACAGGGGAACGACCCCGGAGCCGCCCGCGATGAGCTGCACCGGCGCGGGGTCGGGGGCGTCCGGCGTCCAGACGAAGTAGCGCCCCAGCGGCCCGTGGACCTCCAGCTCGTCGCCCTCCCGCAGATCGTGGACCAGGTACGGCGAGACCTCGCCCGAGGGGACTTCGTCGACCGCGAGGACGACCCGCGTGGTCGGTCCCGACGACGCGATCGAGTACGACCGCGACGCCTGGTACCCGTCGGGCGCGGTCAGTCGGATGTCGAGATGGGAGCCGGCGTGATTGCCCGGCCAGGTGGGCACGTCGATCTCGAGTCGAACGGCGGACGCGGTCTCGGGGCGGCGGGACACGACGCGGCCCACGTGCCATCCCGCTCGGAACCGCTCCGTCACCAGTAGCGCTCCTCCCGCCACGGGTCGCCGCGGAGGTGGTAGCCGTTCTGCTCCCAGAATCCCGGCTCGTCGGTGGGCATCATCCGCATCTCGGCGACCCACTTGGCGCTCTTCCAGAAGTACAGGTGCGGCACGAGCAGCCGCGCCGGTCCGCCGTGCTCGGAGGTCAGGGGCTCGCCGTCCGCCTCGGTCGCGATCCACGCCTGCCCCTCGAGGAGGTCATCGAGCGGGAGGTTCGTCGTGTACCCGTCGTGGGTGCGCACCATGACGAAGTCGTAGGAGGTCTCGACATCCTCGAACAGTCGATCGAGGGAGACACCGCGCCACGGCATCCCGAGGCGAGACCAGTGGGTCACGCAGTGGATGTCGGTGACGATGTCCTCCACGCCCGCGTCGTGCAGGGTCGCCCAGTCCCAGCGATGCTGAGCCCCCGTCTCGGTGGTGATCGTGAACGACCACTCGTCCGTGGAGATGTCGGGAGTCGGGCCGGCTGTGAGAACGGGCCAGTCGTCGACGAGGGTCTGACCCGGCGGCAGCCGCGGATCGCTCGTGCCGCGCCGACCGCCGAACCCGCGATTGATGACTGCCATGGGAGATGCCTACCGGCTCGCCCCCGCCGCGTCAACGTCGGGCCCTGCCGCCCGCCCTCAGTCGAGCAGGAGCGCCGGCTCCTCGAGCACCGAGGCGACATCGGCGATGAAGCGACTGATGCCGTCGCCGTCGATGACGCGGTGGTCGAACGAACCCGAGACCGTCGTCACGAACCGCGGACGCACCTCGCCGTCGACGACCCACGGCTTCTGTCGGATCGTGCCCATCGCGATGATGCCGGATTCCCCCGGATTGATGATCGGAGTCCCGGCATCCATCCCGAAGACACCGATGTTCGTGATCGTGAAGGTGCCGCCCTGCTGGTCGGCGGGCGTCGTCTTGCCGTCGCGCGCCGTCACGGTGAGCTTTTCGAGCGCCTTCGCGAGGCCGCGCATGTTGAGGTCCTGCGCGTCCTTAATGTTGGGGACGAGCAGGCCGCGCGGCGTCGCGGCAGCGATGCCGAGGTTCACGTAGTGGCGCACGCGGATCTCGGCGCCGTTCTCGGTCTCGACCCACGCGGCGTTGATCATGGGCGTGCGACGCAGCGCCCAGATGACCGCGCGCGAGAAGATCAGCAGCGGCGAGATCTTGACGTCGGCGAAGTCGGGCGAAGCCCTCAGTCGCTTGACGAGCTCCATCGTGCGCGTCGCGTCGACGTCGGTCCACACCGACACGTGGGGTGCCGTGTACGCGCTCGAAGTCATCGCGTTGGCGGTCGCCTTGCGCACGCCCTTGACGGTGATCGCCTCTTCACGCGCGTCCGCCTGCGGCGCCGCCGCGGATGGTGCGGATGCCGCGGGTGCCGCGACGGGGATCGAGAGCTCGCGCTCCTCGGGCAGGTCCGGAGTCGCGATGTTGCGGAAGACCGAGGCCTGCTGCGCGTGACGGACGACGTCCTCGCGGGTCACCTCGCCGGCCGCGCCGCTGGGCGCCACGTCCGACAGATCGACACCCAGGTCGCGGGCGAGCTTGCGGATCGGGGGCTTGGCGACGACGCCGACCGCCTTCGTGACGGGCTTCTCGGCGGGCTTGCGCCGACGCGACTTCACCTCGCCGCCGGTCCCGTAGCCGACGAGCACCGAGCCACCGGGCTCCTCGGCGGGCTTCTCGCCGTGCTCGGAGCGCCCGATGTCGGCATCCGGCTGTCCCTCGCCGCCGGCGATCGTGATGATCGCGGCGCCGACTTCGACGGTCGTACCCTCGGTGGCGAGGATGTCGCCGACCGTGCCGCTGAACGGCGACGGCAGCTCGACGAGCGACTTGGCCGTCTCGATCTCGACGAGGACGTCGTTCACGTCGACCGCATCGCCGGGCGCCACACGCCACTGCACGATCTCGGCCTCGGTGAGGCCTTCGCCGACGTCCGGCAGGTGGAAGGTCTGCGTGCTCATGTCATCTCCATCCCCGCGAGACTGCAGCCGGGCGCCGAGACAGCGGGCTGACACCGCAGTCTCGGGGCACACGTGCAGTCTCGCGGACGTGAGGGGGTCGCGGGTAGGGGGGCATCGTCGGGGGTCAGTAGGCGAGGGCGCGGTCGACGGCCTCGAGGATGCGGTCCGCGTCGGGGAGGTACTGGCCCTCCAGCTTCGCGGGCGGGAACGGCACGTCGAAGCCCGACACCCGGAGGACCGGGGCCTCCAGGGCGTAGAACGCACGCTCCATGACGGTCGCGGCGACCTCGGAGCCGACCGACACATTGCCAGGGGCCTCCTGCGCGTAGACCATGCGGCCCGTGCGACGCACCGACTCGAGGATCGGCTCGTAGTCGATGGGCGACAGGGAGCGGACGTCGATGACCTCGCAGGACGTGCCCTCTCCCTCGGCGAGCGCCGCTGCCTGCAGCAGCGTCGTCACCATCGCGCCGTGGCCGACGAGGGTGATGTCGGTGCCGCGGCGGACGACACGCGAGGCGTGCAGCGGGAGCGCCCGCTCCGCGACATCCACCTCACCCTTCATCCAGTACTTCGCCTTCGGCTCGAGGAAGATCACCGGGTCGGGCGAGGCGATCGCGTCCTGGATCATCCAGTAGGCGTCGTTCGGGGTCGACGGCGACACGACCCGCAGACCGGGGGTGTGCGCGAAGTACGCCTCGGGGCTCTCCTGGTGGTGCTCGACCGCACCGATGTGCCCGCCGTAGGGGATACGGATGACGAGAGGGAAATTCGCGTGACCCTCGTGACGGTTCGTGAGCTTCGCGAGCTGCGTCGTGATCTGGTCGAAGGCGGGGAAGACGAAGCCGTCGAACTGGATCTCGATCACGGGACGGAAGCCGGCCATCGCGAGGCCGATCGCGGTGCCGACGATCCCCGACTCGGCGAGCGGGGTGTCGAGCACGCGCTGCGATCCGAACTCGGCGTGCAGACCCTCGGTCACGCGGAAGACGCCGCCGAGGGGACCGATGTCCTCCCCCATGAGCAGAACGTGGTCGTCGGCGGTCATCGCGGCGCGCAGGCCCGCGTTCAGCGCCTTCGCGAAGGGCAGGGTCTGGATCTCGCTCACGCGTTCCCCTCCTCGAACGACGCCTCGTACTCGGCGAGCCAGCGCTGCTGCTCCTGCACGAGCGGGTGGACGTCGCCGTAGACGTGGTCGAACATGACGCCGGCGGGGATCTCGCCGAGCGCGTTGGTGCGCACGCGCACGTCGTCGGCGTAGGCGGCGGCCGCGGCATCCACCTCGTCGAAGAAGGATGCCGAGGCGCCCCGGTTCTGCAGGAACGCCCGCATGCGCGCGATCGGGTCGCGCTGCACCCACGACTGCTCTTCGTCGCTGGTGCGGTACTTCGTCGGGTCGTCGCTGGTCGTGTGCGCGCCCATCCGGTAGGTCAGCGCCTCGATGGCGCGCGGGCCGCCGCCGGCGCGCGCCTCGTCGAGTGCGACCTTGCTCACCGCGTAGCTGGCGAGGACGTCGTTGCCGTCGACCCGGATGGCGGGGATGCCGTAGCCGTCGCCGCGGCGGGCGAGCGGGACGCGGGACTGGGTCGACACCGGGACCGAGATCGCCCAATGGTTGTTCTGCAGGAAGAAGACCTGCGGGGTCTGGTAGCTCGCGGCGAACACCATCGCCTCGTGCACGTCGCCCTGGCTCGAGGCGCCGTCGCCGTAGTAGACGATGACCGCCTCATCCTTCTCGGGGTCGCCGGTTCCGGTGCGGCCGTCGAAGACGAGGCCCATGCCGAGGCCGGTGGCGTGCAGGGTCTGCGCGCCCAGGACGAGCGTGTAGAGGTGCGTGTTCTGGTGCTCGGCCGGCTTCCACCCACCGTGCGTGAGGCCCCGCATCAGGCGGATGATGTCGATCGGGTCGACGCCGCGCGTCGTGACGACGACGTGCTCGCGGTACGACGGGAACACGTGGTCGTGGGCGCGCGCCGCGCGCACCGAACCCACCTGCGCGGCCTCCTGTCCGAGCGAGGGCGGCCACAGCGCGAGCTGCCCCTGACGCTGCAGGTTGGTCGCCTGGCGGTCGAAGGCGCGCACCACGACCATGTCGCGGTAGAACGTCTCGAGCTCGGTGTCGGTGAGCGCGTCGATGAGCGGCAGGTAGCGCTCAGCCGACTCGGAGGGGTGGTACGAACCGTCGGCGGCGAGGACGCGGACGACGTCGGATGCTTCGGCCGGAGCCTCGAACGAGGGGGTCACCCTCCCACGCTAGACCCCGACGCATGAGCGGTTCTGCATGAGGTCGACAATGGATGCCGCGATTCGCCGTCCCTCCGCGACAAGCGCGGGCTCAGTCGGCGTGCTCGGGCGGCCACACCACCGAGAAGCGCTCGAAGACGATCTCGTCCTCTTCGGACCACACCGCACCCCTGGCCGCCGCCACCCGGGTGAAGTAGCGGCGGTGCTCCCGCTGCCAGCTCTCCAGGGTGCGATCGTCCTCGCCCTCGTCGTACGCGAACGCCGCGTCGACGCTCCCGAACTGGCCGACGCGCAGTTCGGTGCTCCGGATGATGATCCGCGGCGCGCCGGTGCCGTCGCATGCGATCCAGTGCCCGCCGATCCGCGGCAGCTCGTCGCCGTGAGTCGTGAACTCGGCGACCAGTTCGGCGGTGGCGCGCTTCGGGCCGCTGATGACGGCTTCGAGCAGCTGGTCCGCGAGCCGCGGGCTGTCGCCGAAGTGTTCGACGGTGTACTCGGACCCCGCGGCGGCGGCAGCCGGATGGGCGGCGCGGTAATCGGCCCACATGCGGTCCGCGGCGGCGCGGTCGAGCGGGAAGGCGGCGGAGGAGAGGCTCTCGGACACCCGACGATCCTCCCAGCCCGTCGGCGATCGCGCGAGCCGACCGCGTGAAGCGACCCCCCGGCCGGGTCAGCCCGCCGGGATCACCCCGCGCTTCACGAGGTCGCCCAGCCACGCGAGGCTCGGCTTGGGCGTGCGGGCGAACGTCTCGTGGTCGACGTGGATGAGTCCGAAGGTCGGCCGGTACGAACCCCACTCGTAGTTGTCGAGCAGCGACCAGTGCAGGTAGCCGCGCACGTCGAGGCCGTCGCGCAGCGCGGCCGAGACCCCCTCGAGCGCACCGGTCGTGTAGTCGATGCGCCGGCTGTCGTCGGCGGTCGCCATGCCGTTCTCGGTGACGATCATGGGGATGCCGCCGGTCACCTCATGCGTGTGGCGCAGCGCGTGGCCGAGCGCCTCGGGGTAGTACTCCCAGCCCGTGAGCGTGCGCTCGACGTCGTCGGGGAACGGCACGGGCCCGTCGGGTCCGATGATCGTGCGCAGGTAGGACTGCACGCCGATGAAGTCGTCGCCCTGCGCCTGCTCGAGGTAGTAGTCCTCACGCCAGTAGCCCCACTCGTCGCGCTCCTTCTCGTACCCCGGGACCGCCTGGTACACCTGGTTCGCGACCGACCAGCCGCTTTTGACGTGGCCGAGGCCCGACAGCACCTCGCGCGAGGCGTGATGCGCCTGCGCGATGACCTGCGCGACGTGCGGAGAGGGACCGGGGAAGTTGACCCCCTGCTCGGTGTCGATCTTCGCCTCGGTCTGATTGACCATCATGTTCGGCTCGTTGATCGTGACGACGTACTCGACGTCGTCGAGGATGCGGGTCGCCGTCTCGGTGTACCGGCGGAACCGGTCGACGACGTCGTCCGCGTACCAGCCGCCGTCGCGGCCCTGCCAGCGCGGGACGGTGAAGTGGTGGAGCGTGACGAACGGGGTGATGCCGGCATCCCGGCAGGTGTCGATCATGCGGCGGTAGTGGTCGAGCTGCGCGCGGGAGACGATCCCCTTCTCGGGCTCGATGCGCGCCCACTCGATCGAGAAGCGGTAGGTGTCGAGACCCGACTCGGCGAGCAGCCGGATGTCCTCGGGGTACCGGTGGTACGAGTCGCACGCGTCGCCCGAGGGCTCCTCGACGGTGGTGTCGGACGCGTGCTCGAACTCCCAGTGCGCCGTGTTCACGTTGCCACCCTCGATCTGGTGCGCAGCGGTGGCGGCACCCCAGAGGAATCCGTCGGGCGCGGGGGTCGTGGGGCCGGTGTGCGTCGTCATGCGGGGTTCCTTTCATCGGATGCCGCGGGTGCCGCGGCCGGGGTCTGGTCGAGCTCGACGACGGCGCAGCCGAAGCCGTCGAGATGGAGGGTGTCGCCGTCCAGGCGCGCGGCGTATCCGTGGACGAGGCGACCGCCGGCATCCGTCACCGTGCGCGGGGTGCGCGAGGGGTTGAGTGCCACGAGCAGCGAGCCGCCGCGGACGTAGGTGAACGGATAGCCCGTCGTGCGCACCTCGACGGGAGCGTGGGCCGAGAGCCGCGGATCCCCGCGTCGCAGCGCGATCGCCTCGCGCACGAAGGTCAGCAGCGATCGCGGATCGTCGCGTTGATCGGCGACCGTCGGGCGCGCGGGGTCGGGGTCCTCGGGAAGGTATCGCGAGGGGCGGATGCCGCCGCCCGGGTCGCCCCATTGCATGGGCGTGCGCGAGCCGGCGCGCTCGTACCGTGGCCCGAGCGAGGAGCCCTCGTGCGACGGGAGGCCGGGGACGTACCGCATCCCGATCTCGTCGCCGTAGTAGAGGGAAGGCATCGCGGGCCACGTGAGCACGAGCAGCAGAGCGGCCCGCGCCTGTTCGGCGTCGCGCGGACCGCTGACCAGGCGCGTGAAGTCGTGATTCGCGGTCGGCAGGCCGACGACGCCGCCGCGCCCGTCGCGCTCGATGGCCGCGGCCGCCTCACGCCACGCGGCGACGAAGTCGGCGGCATCGCCCGTGCCGTCGGCGCCCGCCCACACGGTCGTCTGGTTCCACGCTTCGTGGACCGTTCCGGCGTTGTCGTTGAAGAGGGACTTGAGAGGCCACCCGTCGCTGTCGCCGCCGAACTGGAGGAAGAAGTCGCTGTGGAACCCCGCCGGGATCGCCCGCGCGGGATCTCCCCACTCCGAGATGAGTACCCGTCCTCGGTGGGTGGCGTCGAGCCGGGACCGGATCTCGTTCCAGAGCTTCGCCGTCTCGACGTGTCCGGGGTCGTCCTTCACCAGCGAGGCCGCCATGTCGACGCGGAAGCCCTGCACCCCTCGGTCGTACCAGCGGCGGATGATGTCCACGAGGGCGTCGCGGTTCTGCCGGGGGCCGTCGGCGTCGACGGACTGCCGCCACGGCTCGTCTGCCGACGGCCGCGCGTACCCGAAGTTCAGGGCGGGCTGGAATGCGAAGAAGTTCGGCTTGTAGTAGCCGCCACGCGGACCGGGCACCGGCTCGAAGCCTTCGGCGGCCCGGTCCGAGAAGACGTAACGGTGGTCCTCCACGTCGGCCACGGCGGACCGGAACCACGGGTGCTGGTCGGAGGTGTGCCCGGCGACGAGGTCGAGGAGCACCGCGATCCCGCGGCGGTCCGCCTCGGCGACGAGCCGGTCGAGGGCGACGTCGCCGCCGTACCGGGGGTCGATGTGATCGAAGTCGGCGACGTCGTACCCCGCGTCCCGCATGGGGGAGACGAAGCACGGATTGACCCAGACGGCGTCGACCCCCAACCAGGAGAGGTGGTCGAGCCGAGCCGCGAGGCCGTCGAGGTCGCCGATGCCGTCACCGTCGGCATCCGCGAAGCTCTGCGGATAGGCCTGGTACAGCACGATCCGATCCAGACGATCGGCGAGCGTGGATGCCGACATGCCTCGTTCCTCTCTGCGTCGTTGCAGTCATGTAACCGGTTACCTCGGGGACTGTACCCGATGTATCCGGTTACATCCAGGCCGCGGAAGTCGAGACGCGCACAGAGGCGGGGCAAAGACACCGATGACACGATGAGACTCGATCGCCCCTCGGGCTCGACGGAAGGATGCCGATGCCCCTCCCCGCACCGCACATCACGCTCACCACCGGAACCATCGCCGGAACCGAGGCCGACGGCATCCGCCGGTTCCTCGGCATCCGCTACGCGGAGCCCCCGATCGGCGAGCGCCGCTTCGCCGATCCCGTGCCGGCGAGGCCATGGAACGGCGTGCGCGATGCGACGCGGTTCGGGCCGACGGCGCCGCAGAGCCCCTACCAGGGTGAGACGGCGACACTGCTGGCGAGCGTCGCGATCCCGGGCGACGACGTCCTGACCGTCAACGTCTGGACGCCCGCCGACGCCGCCGGCGCCGCCGTGGTGGTCTGGGTGCACGGCGGGGCCCTCGAACGGGGGACGGCCGCCTTGGAGGGGTACGACGGCACCGCCTTCGCACAGGACGGAGTGGTCTTCGTGTCGATGAACTATCGGCTCGGCTCCGAGGGCTTCTCGGTGCTGGAGGGCGCACCGCGCAACATCGGACTGCGCGACGTCATCGCGGCGATCGACTGGGTCTTCCGCGAGATCAGCACGTTCGGTGGAGACCCCGACCGCGTCACCCTGATGGGCGAATCCGCCGGCGGTGCCCTGGTCGCGGCGGCGATGTGCGTGCCGCGGATCGCGGAGCGAGCGCACGGCGCGATCATCCAGTCCGGCCCCCTCGACGCGGCGCCGCCGTCCCGCGCGGGCCGCGCGACGCGGGCGCTCGCGAAGCACCTCGGGATCCCCGCGACGCGGGAGGCCTTCCTCGAGGTGAGTCCGGACCGCTTGGTGGAGGCCCGCCTCGAGCTGTCGCGCCGGTCGTCACCGCTGGCGGGAGCCGGATTCTCCCTCGCGCTCGACCCGGACACGGTGCCGCAGCCCCCGGAGCAGGCCCTGGCGGCCGTCCGCGCTCCGATCCTGATCGGATCGAACACCGACGAGTACCGCCTCTGGCTCTCCCCCGCCGCGCTGGCGTCCCTCGGATCCGTCAAGGTCGCCGCGCTCGCGCTGCTGGCCCGGCTCCCCCGTCGGGCGCTGCGCGCGGCACGCGCCGCCGGATCCACGCGTGCCGAGTCCCTCGGTCAGGCGCTCGGCGACAAGATCCTCCGTGCACCGCTCACCCGCCTGGCCCGTCGCCGGACGACGTCGACGTATGTGTACGAGTTCGCCTGGAAGAGCCCCGTCCGCGACCTGCGAGCCGCCCACGCCGTCGAGATCGCCTTCGCGTTCGGTCGACTCGACGGCCCCGACGCCGTCGCCCTGTCGGGTCCTGGCGCGCCGCAGGCTCTCGCGGACGAGATGCACGACGCGTGGCTCTCGTTCATCCGCACCGGTGAGCCGGGCTGGCGAGCCTTCGGCGCGGAGCGGACGACCCGGGTGTTCGACACGGACTCCCGTACGGTTCCCCAGCGACGGACAGGGGTCGTCGACGCATTCGACTGACGACGCAACCGGTGTCGGACGCCAGGGGAAGGATGGGCGCGTGCCCGATCCGTTGCCCTCGCGCTGCCGCGTCTGCGGCGGCCACACCGGCGAGCGCCGCGACGACACCTGGGTCTGCACGCGGTGCGGGTGGCGCCTCGGCGACGCGCCGGACCCCGACATCCCGCCGCCCCGCGTCGACGTCGTCTACTACCTGCGGTATCGGGACCGGGTGAAGATCGGTACCTCCGCGACGCCACGTCGACGCCTGAACGCGATCATGCACGACGAGCTGCTCGCCTTCGAGACTGGGGACCGCCACCTCGAGCAGCAGCGGCATCAGCAGTTCGCCGACCTGCGAGAAGGTGGCGAATGGTTCACCCTGACGGGTCCACTCGTCCCCCACATCGCCGGGCTGCGGACACGGATCGGCGAGCCGTGGGCGGCCTACGACCGCTGGCTGGGCGAGGCATTCCGACGCCTGTCCTCGTGAGCGGGCCGTATGTGTACCACATCAACCTTGTCCCCCGAAAGGGGGACAAGCCACCTGCCGTGGGTCGGTACATTTTCTCTGCTGTAGGACCATCACTTGGGGAGCTGGTTGAGACCCGCACTCGGATCGGTCATTGGGGGACAAAGGCGTTCCGCGTGCGGGCCCCGCTACAGCACACAATGACCCGGCTGGGGTCCGGGGGAGACCCCCCTCCAGCCGGGTCTTGCTGTCGGCCTTCCGTTTCGTCTGCGCCGGGCGTATCGTCGCCCGCAACCCAGCCCCGGGTTGTCTGCGCGGGACCGCGTCTCCCCTGTCACGGCGACGCGTCCGGGAGCCTCGGGTCGTCGAGCCGATCTCCCCCGCGGCTCCGACCCGGGGGTCTTCCCGGGCTCTCAGGCGCCGACTGCAGCGGCGACCTTCGCGACGACCCGATCGACGTCGTCCGCGGCCCCACCGGCATCCGCGTCGTACAGGAACTCGGTGAGCCCGCGACGCACCCCGCAGTAGTCGAGGATCCCGGTCCCGATCTGCGTCTCGAACGAACGGTCGTACCCGCGACGCTCGTAGAGGGCGGCATCCGATCCGGCGACGGGGATGAGGTGGGCGGTGAGCCGACCGAGGCCGGGACGGATGCCGCCTCCCTCACCGACGCCGAAGGCCCACCCGTTCGCGAACACCCGGTCGATCCATCCCTTCAGGAGAGCGGGCATCGACCACCAGAACACCGGGAAGACGAGCACCAGCTGGTCAGCCCGGTCGAGGCGCGCCATCTCGGCGGCCACATCCGCCGGATAGTCCCCCGCGACGAGGTAGGAATGCCGGTCGGCCAACGTGAACCGCGGATCGAAATCCTCCGCGGCGAGATCGGCGACCTCGACCCCGCCGGCCGGCAGGGCAGCCGCGAGTCGATCCGCCACATGGTGCGTGAAGGAGGTGCGGTCGGGGTGCGCGATGACGATCAGCGTGCTCATCCGTCCATTCTCGGCCCACGAGGGGTTGATGTAACCGGTTACCGGCGCTACAGTCTCTCGATGTATCCGGTTACATCGCCGGATCCCGATCTCACGAGGAGGTGACGGAGGGACATGACGAACTCGGACGCGCGGCCCCCCCGGACCCGCACCCGCACGCACAGCGGCAGCTCCCGCCCCACGATCCGCGACATCGCGCGCGAGGTCGGCGTCTCGGTCGCGACGGTCTCGCGCGTGACGCACGACGACCCGCGCGTCACCGGCGAGACGAAGGAGCGGGTCCGCGAGGCGATCGACCGACTCGGCTACACCCCGTCCTCTCTCGGACGCGCCCTCTCGTACCAGCGCACGAACACGCTCGGCATCGTGCTGCCGGGCCTCGGCGGCCCCTACTTCGCCGCGCTCATCGAGGGCGCCGAGTCGATCGCGGTCGAGCGCGGCGTCGCGATCAACGTGCTCGGAACCCACCTGCGCCCCGACGCCGTGGCATCCGTCCGCCAGTTGGCGGAGCGCACCGACGGACTCATCGTCGCCGGCGGGACGGTTCCGGATGCCGAGATCGCACGGCTCGCCGCGGTCGGGCGGGTCGTGGTCGTCGCCGGTGAGAGCGAGGACGCTCCCGCCGTGCTCACCGACGGGCGGGCCGCCGCCGCGGAGCTCACGCGTCATCTCATCGAGGTGCACGGCCACCGGCGGCTGTCGTTCGTGGGGGAACCCGCCGGCTCCCCCGACACCACGCTGCGCTACGAGGGGTTCCGCGACGCGCTGCGCGAAGCCGGGCTCGACGAGGCGGGAGAGCCGCTCCGATACGGACTCGACGTCCGCAGCGGCGCCCTCGCCGCACGTCAGGTGCACGAGACCGGCCTCCCCGACGCCCTCGTCTGCGCGAACGACGAGCTCGCGATCGGCCTGCTGGCGACGCTGCCCGGCCTCGGCCACCGCATCCCGCACGACGTCGCGATCACCGGCTTCGACGACCAGTCGCTCGCCGAGATCGCCTCGCCCCGGCTGACCACCGTCCACCAGCCCGTCACCGAACTGGGCGCTCGCGCCGCCGCCGGCGCGCTCGGCGAGACGCTCGACGCGCGCACGGTGCTGCCGACGCGGCTCGTGATCCGCGAGTCCTGCGGATGCGCCGCCGACCCCGAGGCGAACGCCGACTGAGACCCGGGCGCACGGCGCCCCACACCCGAGGAACGAGGAGGTTCCGATGAGAAAGCGCACGAGAGCTGCGGCGAGCGCCGCCCTGGTGTCCGCACTGCTGGCGACGTCCGCCTGCGCGAACATCGGGCTCGAGCCGGCGCCGCCGGCGGCAGAGGGCATGATCGCCGAGATCCGGATGCCGTCCGAGGCGTCCGGCTCGGTGCAGGGCATCCTGAACTACAACTGGCTGTCGCCGAACGCGACGGTGCAGACCTGGCTGTTCGAGCCGCTCATGATCCGTGACCGGTTCACGTGCGAGGCCATCCCGTGGCTCGCCACCTCGTACGAGTGGCCGACGCCCGACCGCATGGTCCTGACGCTGCGCGAAGGCGTGGAGTGGAGCGACGGCGAACCGTTCACGGCGGACGACGTCGTCTACACGTTCATGGTCGGCAAGGAGTTCCCCGCCGCCGATCGCGCGGGCCTCTGGGGCGAGTACTTCGGCGCCCCCGCCGAGAGCGTCACCGCCCTCGACGACTACACGGTCGAGATCCAGTTCGCCGGCGCCGCCGTGCCGAAGACCGACGGCATCCTCTCGACGATGAAAATCCTGCCCGAGCACATCTACGCCGAGCAGGGCGACCCGACTCTCTTCGTCGACACCGTCGGCGTTGCGACCGGACCCTTCACGCCGAAGGACTACAACGGCCGCCGGCTGATCCTGGAGCGCAACCCGAACTACTGGAACGCCGACGAGGTGAAGATCCAGCAGCTCTCGATGGAGGGTCAGTACGACGCCAACTCCGGCGCACTCAAGCTGCGCGGCGGAGCGCTCGACCTCTACCGCGGCGACATCCCGAACCCGAACCGTTCGGTCGTCGCGCCCGACCCCGAGGACGCGCACTTCTTCTACCCGCCGGACGCGACCACCGTGCTCGCCATCAACAACGAGCGCCCCGTCTTGAACGACCCGAAGTTCCGCGAGGGTCTGGCGTACGCGATCGACCGCGAGGCGATCACGGAGCGTGCGACCTTCGGGATCATGGAGCCCGCAAGCCAGACGATGCTGCTGCTCCCCTTCCAGGAGCAGGACATCCCCGAGAAGTGGCAGGGCGACAAGGCGTACATCCCGTACGACCCCGACAAGGCCAACGAACTCCTCGACGCCGCCGGGTACGAGCGCGGCGCCGACGGCTGGCGCGTCGACGACGCGGGCAAGCCGCTCTCGTTCGTCTTCAGCGTGCAAGCCGGCTGGATGGACATCATCGCCATGGCCGACGTGATCGTGCGCAACGCGAAGGACGTCGGTGTGCAGATCAAGATGGTCACGACCGACCCGAATGCCGTCGACGGGATGCAGCGCTCCGGTGACTTCGACATGGTCGTCGACTTCGTCGGCGGCGGATGCCAGCGCTCGAGGGACCTCGGTGCGCGTCTGCAGTCGTCGCAGATCTCGAAGGACAAGGAGCTGCTCCTCAACCGCGCCCGCTACTCGGACCCCGAGATGGACGCGCTCATCGACGAGTGGGCGAACACGACCGACCCGGCCCGCGCGAAGGAGATCGAGGGCGAGGTCATCGACGTCTTCATGACGGAATTCCCCTACATCGCCCTGCAGTACGCCCCGAACCGCCTGATCTACCGCACCGAGAACGCGGTCGGCTGGCCGAGCGAGGAGAACCCCTACCCCGTCGATCAGCTCATCCGCATCGCGACGGAACTGCGCCCTCCGGCGGATGCCGCGGCATCCACCCCCTCGGGGGAGGACTGACCGATGGTGTACTACGCACGCAAGACGGGCTACTTCCTGCTCACGCTGTGGGCGGCGATCACACTGAACTTCATCATCCCGCGGCTGCAGCCGGGCGACCCCGCCGAGATCATGGTGACCCAGCTCACCGGTCGCGGCGAGGTCGACCCGGCGCAGGTCGCCGCGATCCGGACGATGCTCGGCTACGGCGACGACAACGTGTTCGTCGCGTACTGGCAGTACCTGCAGCAGCTGTTCGCGGGCGATCTCGGCATCTCGTTCACGTACTTCCCGGCGCCGGTGATCGAGGTGCTCGGCAAGGCGCTGCCGTGGACCCTGGTGCTCGTCGGACTCACCCAGATCCTGTCGTTCTTCGTCGGAACGCTGCTCGGCGCGGTCGCGGCGTGGCGTCGCAACAGCCGGTTCGACACCACCATCTCGGTGGGGTCGACCTTCGTCGGCAATCTGCAGTCCGTCTGGATCGCGCTCATCATCGTGTTCCTCTTCGCTTACACGCTGGGCTGGTTCCCGGCGACCGGCGGGTACGGCTACACCAATCCAGGCACCCCCGAGCACATCGCCGACGTCGTCGCGCACGGCTTCCTCCCGGCGCTCACGCTCATGGTGACGGCACCGATCGGGTTCATCCTGTCGATGCGCAACACGATGGTGCAGGTGCTCGGCGAGGACTACATCCGCCTCGCCTCGGCGGCCGGGCTCAGGGAGCGCACCCTCGCTCTCGGCTACGCGGCACGCAACGCGCTGCTGCCGGTGATCACAGGCTTCGCGCTGTCACTCGGCGTGCTGATGGGCGGGTCGATCCTCATCGAGACCGTCTTCGACTACCCCGGCATGGGCCGGCTCATGGGCGAAGCCACGAGCAACCGCGACTTCCCGCTCATGCAGGCGATCCTGCTCGCGACGATCGTCATCGTCCTCACGGCGAACTTCATCGTCGACCTCATCTATCCGCTCATCGACCCCCGCGCCCGCCGGGCGTCGGTCTGAAAGCCGGGTGACCCCATGACTCCTGAAGAGACCCCCATCCCGCAGCCGGCATCGATGCCGCAGCCGGCGGGCGGCGTCCTGCCGGATCGCACCGAACCGGTGCGGACGTTCCGGCGCCGCATCACCGAGGCGGATGCCTCGACGAAAGAGGTCGTCGCGGTCGTGCGGCCGCCGCGCTGGTACCAGGTCATCTGGTCGAGCAAGAAGGCCCGCGTCGGCATCGTCATGCTGGCGATGTTCGCGCTGATCGCGATCCTCGCCGACGTGCTGACGCCGTACAGCCCGACCGACGCGTCGTTCGCGCCCTCGCAGGACCCGAGCTGGGCCCACTGGATGGGCACAAACACCCTCGGGTACGACATCGGCACGCAGCTCGTGCACGGCGCCCGCCTGTCGTTCGCGATCGGGGTGCTGGGCGGGCTCGCGACCATCGCGATCGCCATCGTCGTCGGCCTGCTCGCCGGCTACCGAGAGGGCAGCGCCCTCGATGACGTGCTCTCGTTCGCGACGAACCTGGCCCTCGTCATCCCGGTCCTCCCGCTCATGATGGTGATCGTCGCGTACAGCGAGACGCGCGGTCTCGCGCTGCTCGTGTTCGTCGTCGCGATCACGAGCTGGGCGGGAGCCTCCCGCGAGATGCGCTCGCTCATCATCTCGATGCGCAACCGCGACTACGTGACGGCGGCCCGCTTCGGCGGGGACGGGATGCTGCGCATCGTGTTCCGCGAGATCATGCCGAACATGTCGTCCCTGATCGTGTCGGGGTTCATCGGGGCGGCGACCGCGGCCATCGCCGCCGAAGCCGGCCTGTCGTTCATGGGCTTCGGCGACCCCAACACCGTGAGCTGGGGACAGATGCTCGCGCAGGCCAACGCCAACGGCGCCCTCGTGCAGGGGCTGTGGGTCTGGCTCGTCGCCCCCGGTGTCATGCTCGCGCTCCTCATGACGTCGCTGACGTTCGTGAACTTCGGCGTCGACATGCTGAGCAACCCGCACCTGCGTGAAGAGGAGGAGAAGTGATGACCACTGCGGCATCCGTTCTCTCGGTCGAGAACCTGTCGGTGCAGTACCGCCCCAAGGTCGGGGCGGCCGTCGACGCGGTGAAGAACGCGTCCCTGCAGGTCGCGCCCGGCGAGTTCGTGGGACTGGCCGGCGAGTCCGGCTCGGGCAAGACCACGTTCGCGCAGGCAGTGCTGAAGCTGCTGCGCAGCCCCGGCCGCATCACCGGCGGGACCATCCGCTGGGGCGATCAGGACGTCACCGATCTGTCGGGCGACGAGCTGCAACCCTACCGCTGGTCGTACGTGTCGACCGTGTTCCAGTCGAGCATGAACTCGCTCAACCCGGTCGTGCGCGTGCGCCGCATGTTCGAGGACGTCATGCACCAGCACACCGAGCTCACCGACCAGCAGATCCGCGACCGGTGCGAAGAGCTGTTCGATCTCGTCAGCGTCGACAAGCGGTTCCTCGGCATGTACCCGCACGAGCTCTCGGGCGGCATGCGGCAGCGGGTCAACCTCGCGCTCGCGCTCGCGCTGCAACCGCAGCTCGTCCTCTTCGACGAACCCACGACCGGTCTCGACGTCGTCGTGCAGAAGTCGATCCTCGACAAGATCCGCGAGCTGCAGGAGCGCGAGCGCTTCGGCGCAGTGCTCATCACGCACGACATGGGCACCCTGCTCGACTTCTCCGACCGGGTCGCCGTCATGTACGAGGGCGAGATCGTCGAGGACATCGCGGCGACGGATGCGGTGAGCCCCGGCCCGCGGCATCCGTACTCCATCCACCTGGTCGGTTCGTACGCGGAGCTGCTCGGCGAGGACGTGCCCGGCTACACCGGCGCCGAACTGGAGGAGCCCGACGAGGTGTCGCAGGAGGCGCCCGTCCAAGGACGGACGGTTCTCGAGATCGAGGACCTGGGCCGCCGTTTCGCGAAGCGTCAGGGGCTGAAGACCGAGTACGTCGACGCCGTGAAGGACGTCTCGTTCACGCTGCGCGAGGGCGAGGTCACCGCGCTCGTCGGCCAGTCCGGCTCGGGCAAGTCGACGATCGCGCGGATCCTCACCCGCATCGATGTGCCGTCGTCGGGGTCGGTGCGTTACGCGGCCAAGGCTGACGGTGAGATGCACGACATCGCGTCGCTGCGCGGCAAGATCGCCCGCGAGTACCGCCGCAACGTGCAGTACGTCTTCCAGGACCCGTACGCCGCCCTCAACCCGACGCTCACCGTCGGCTACTCGCTGGCGCGGCCGCTCGTGAACTTCCTGCACGTCGGCCGCCGCGAGGCGATCGAACGCTCGGCGAGCCTGCTCGAGACCGTCGGGCTCACCCCGGCCGGCCGCTTCATCGGGCGCCTCCCCCACGAGCTCTCGGGCGGGCAGCGGCAGCGCGTCGTCATCGCCCGCGCGCTCGCAGCCGAACCGCGACTCGTCATCGCCGACGAGCCGATCGCGAGCCTCGACGTGTCGATCCGTGCCGAGATCCTCGAGGTGCTGCAGTCCCTCGTCGCCGATCACGGCGTGGGGATGCTCTACATCACCCACGACCTGCTGTCGGCGAAGAGCCTCGCGAACCACGCGCTCGTGTTGAAGGACGGTGAGCTCATCGAGTCCGGTCCCGCCGAGCAGGTGATCGAGAACCCGCAGGCCGCCTACACGCGCCAGCTGCTGGACGCCATCCCCAACCCCTTCGAGAAGAGGTCCGCCGCATGACGCTCTCCGCCGTGGAGACCCTGCCCGCCGACATCCGCGAGCTCACCGAGACGGAGGTGGATGCCTCGATCCGCTGGCTCTGGCGGTTCTCGACGCCGTCGGGGCCGGGATGCGGACTCGTGCTCGACCGCGACGACCTGCCGGACGTCGCCACGGTCGCGGCGACCGGGTTCGCGCTCGCCGCGTGGTGCGTGGGCGTCGAGCGCGGCATCCTCGATCGCGACGAGGTGCTCGAACGCGTGCGCGGGACCGTGCGGACCCTCGAGCACACGGTGCCGGAGAAGAACGGCTTCCTCGCGCACTTCGTCGACGCCGCGACCGGCGAGCGGCAGGGACGGTCGGAGTACTCCACCATCGACACGACCCTCGCCCTGTGCGGCGCGGTGGTCGCGGCATCCTTCTTCGACGACGCCGAGGTGTCGGCCGCGGTGGACCGGATGCTGGCGCGGATCGACTGGAACTGGCTCTCGGCGACCGGGCCGGACGGGCGCACCGTGCTGCGGATGGCGTGGGTCGGCTCTGCCGAGGACGACTACGCCGACGGCGCGGACGCCTCGGGGTTCGTGAGCGCCTGGAGCATGACTGCGGAGCAGTTGACGATGTACCTGCTCGCCGCAGGGCACCAGGGCGTCACCGGGGAGCACGCGCAGGCGCTGTGGGACGGGTTCGACAAGCCCGTCGGGTCGTACGGCGGGCACGAGTGCGTGTACGAGCCGGGCGGCACGCTCTTCACGTACCACTTCCCGCTCGCGTTCTACCCGTTCCAGCGCGTCCGCGACAAGGACGGGCGGGACTGGTGGGTGAACTCCCGCGAGGCGTCGCTGGCGTCGAAGGCGTGGTGCGCCGACCAGGCCGGCACGTGGCGGACCTTCGCCGCGGGGCTGTGGGGGCCGGCCGCCGGCCTCGGCCCCGGCGGCTACGTCGTGAACGGCGCGCGTCCCGCTGCGCACGAGCCTCGGAACGACGGCACGGTTCCCCCGGTGTCGCTCTTCGGCGCGCTGCCGCTCGCACCTGACGAGGTCGCCCCCGCGCTCCGCGTGCTGCGCGACGAGCACCCGGGCGCCTGGAACGAATGGGGCGCCGCCGACGGCGTCAACCTCGAGGGCGACGAGCCCTGGTACGCGCCGCCCCGCTACGGCTTGAACAAGGGCGCGACGGCGCTGCTGGGCGCCGCGGCGCTCGGGTCGACCCTGGTGTGGGATGCCTTCTCGCGGCATCCGTGGATCGCGCGCGGCGCGGAGAAGCTGGGCTTCACCGACGCGTGAGGGTCAGCCGCGGTCGAGATAGACGCCGATGCGATCGCCGTCGAGGACGAACTGGATCGCACGGCCCTCGGGCAGGTCGGCGTCGGGTGCCGGGTCGTCCATCAGGGGGATGACGGTCGAGGCGCGGAAGGCGCCCGCCGAGCACCCGCCCCAGGAAATGCCCTCATACCCCCACGAATCCGGGTCGAACTCCTCGACGCTCGGGATGAGGACGGTCTGAACGACCTGGAAGCATCGGTCGGTGACCTCTTCGCCGTCCTCAGAGCCGTACATATAGTTGTAGGTCAGGGGGAAGATCGTGAGCCCGCGGTACTCGTACACGGGCGCCCCCTCCTCGTACCCGAAGAACCCGGTCGGGATCTGCGCCGTGGTACTCGGTCTCAGCGTGTCGATCTGGGCGACCCCGTCGGACGTCGGCACCGGGGCGAAGGCGACGGCGCCGTAGGTGATTCCGGCTCCCACCACGCCTGCCACCGCGACCGACGCGACCCACACGGCCAGCCGGACCCGCGGGCGCTCCCAGAGCGATCGGGCCGCCTGCACGACGGCGGGCGGCGGCGAGACGACCGCGGCCGCGGCATCCGCTTCATCCGTCGCAGCCTCGGGAGCGATGGCGATGTCGGCCTCGGCGGCGACATCGTGCCCGACCGGGCGCGCAGCATCCTCGAGTTCGGCGAGGCGTCGCTGCGCCGCGGGATCGAGGTGGATGTCCGCGGCCGGACCGTACGCACGGGCGCGCAGCGTGCGCAGTTCTTCGTCGACCGGGCTCCCCATAGGAGCATCGTGGCACACGCTTCCGTATCGGTTTTCGTCGCGCGCGCAAGGGCGGGCGCGACCCCCGCGCACGGGCGTACCCTCGATCCTCATGAGCACTACCGGGACGATCCCTGCCGACGCCTTCTCGTTGAAAAGCCCGTACGGGCGACGCGCCATCGGCCTGTCGGTGGCCGCCGCGGTCGGCGGTTTCCTCTTCGGATTCGACTCCTCCGTCATCAACGGCGCCGTCGACTCGATCGAGTCGAACTTCGACCTGAACAGCGTCCTCACCGGCTTCGTCGTCGCGGTCGCCCTGCTCGGCTGCGCCGTCGGGGCGGTGCTGGCGGGCGGTCTCTCGGACCGCTGGGGGCGCCTGAAGACGATGATGCTCGGCGCCGTCATGTTCCTGGTGTCATCGATCGGTTCGGGCCTCACCTTCAGCGTCCCCGACCTCATCGTCTGGCGTGTGATCGGCGGCATCGGCATCGGCATCGCCTCGGTCGTCGCCCCCGCCTACATCGCCGAGATCGCGCCTCGGCAGATCCGCGGCAGCCTCGCCTCGCTGCAGCAGCTCGCGATCACGCTCGGCATCTTCGCCGCCCTCCTCTCCGACGCCGTCCTCGCGAACTCGGCCGGCGGCGCCTCGGAGCAGCTGTGGCTCGGGCTCGAGGCCTGGCGCTGGATGTTCCTCGTCGGCATCGTCCCGGCCGCGGTCTACGGCATCCTCGCCTTCACCATGCCGGAGTCGCCGCGCTACCTGCTCGCCAAGGGTCGCAACGACGAGGCTCGGGAGATCTTCGCCCGCCTCGTGCCCGAAGCCGACCTCGACAAGTCCGTCAACGAGATCCGGAACGCCATCGACGAGGACCGCAAGACCAAGAGCGCCTCGCTCCGCGGCCCGGTGCTGGGTCTGCAGGGCATCGTCTGGGTCGGCATCATCCTGTCGACGTTCCAGCAGTTCGTCGGCATCAACGTGATCTTCTACTACTCGACGACCCTCTGGAAGGCGGTCGGCTTCGACGAGAGCAACTCGCTGCTCATCAGCGTCATCACCTCGGTGACGAACGTCGTCGTCACCCTCATCGCCATCTGGCTCGTCGACCGCGTCGGCCGCAAGCCGATCCTGCTGACCGGCTCGGTGCTCATGACCCTGTCGCTCGCGACCATGGCGATCGCCTTCGCGTTCGCGGTCACCGTCGACGGCGAGGTCTCGCTGCCGGGCGCCTGGGGGCCGATCGCCCTCGTCGCCGCCAACCTGTTCGTCGTCGGCTTCGGCGCCTCGTGGGGCCCGCTCGTCTGGGTGCTGCTCGGCGAGATCTTCCCCAGCCGCATCCGCGGCAAGGCCCTCGGTGTCGCCGCCGGCGCGCAGTGGATCGCGAACTTCCTCATCACGGTGTCGTTCCCGGCGATGTCGAGCTGGTCGCTGCCCCTCACCTACGGCATGTACGCGCTGTTCGCGGCGCTGTCGTTCGTCTACGTCGCCTGGCGGGTGCCCGAGACGAAGGGCATGGAGCTCGAGCAGACCGAGACGCTCTTCGTCCGCAAGGCGAAGGAGAAAGCGAAGCGCTGAGCAGGCTCGCGGGACGCGACCGGTCGTCCCGCCGCCGCCTCACCGACACGACGCGTCCCAGGAACGCCCGCGCAGGGCTCCGGGGACGCGTCGTCCGTCGTCAGGGACGAACGGATGCCGCGACCTCGACCACGCGGTCGAGCGACTCCTCCTCGCCCACCGAGACCCGCACGCCGTCCCCGGCGAAGGGGCGGACGACGAGGTCGGCGGCCTCGAAGGCCGCTGCGACCTCGAGCGAGCGGTCGCCGGCCGGAAGCCAGACGAAGTTGCCCTGCGCGGTCGGGACGTCCCATCCGATCTCGCGCAGTCGGCCGACGAGCAGGTCGCGGCGCTCGGCGACGACGGCGACCCGCTCTCGGAGCTCGTCCTCGGCGTCGAGGCTGGCGAGGGCAGCGGCCTCGGCCTGGGCCGTGACCGAGAGCGGGATGCCGGCGCTGCGGGCGGCGTCGAGGATGCGGGGGTGCCCGACGGCGTACCCGATGCGCAGGCCCGCGAGCCCGTAGGCCTTCGAGAAGGTGCGGAGGACCACGACGTTGTCGTGCCCGGCGGCGATGACCCGCTCGCCCTTCACGGCGGCGGCATCTGTGACGAACTCGGCGTACGCCTCGTCGAGGACGATCAGCACGTCCTTCGGCACCGCGGCCACGAACGCATCGAAGTCGGCCTGCGTCACGACGGCGCCGGTCGGGTTGTTGGGCGTGCAGACGAGGACGGCCCGGGTGCGGTCGGTGACGGCGGCGGCGAGCGCGGGGAGGTCGTTCGCCGCAGCGTCCGTCAGGGGCACCGTGACAGGGGTGGCGCCGGTCACCGTGACGATGCCGGGGTATGCCTCGAACGAGCGCCACGGCAGGACGATCTCGTCGCCGACCGACGCCGCGGCCTGGGCCAGCTGATAGAGGATCGAGACCGATCCGGCGGCGATGTGGATGCGGTCGTCGGTGACGCCGAACCGCTCGGCGAGCCGCGCGCGCAGCCGGGCGGCGAGCGCGTCGGGGTAGCGGTTGAAGGCGACCGCGTCTCGCACCGCCGACACGACCCCCGGGAGCGGGTCGAACGGGTTCTCGTTGCTGGAGAGCTTGTAGGCGGTGGCACCGGCTTGCTTGCCCTGCTTGTACGAGGGGAGCGCGGCGATCTCGGGACGAACCCGGACGGGGATGTCGGTCACGCGACGAGTCTACGAGCGGGCGCGCCGCCACGCTCCTCGCCCGGTCCCGCCGCTGCGTGGGAGACTGCGGGCATGCGCTTCATCGTCCGCGTCGTGATCAACGCCTTCGCGATCTGGGTCGTCACGCTCATCGACCCTCTGCGCGTCGACGTGACGCCGTTCGCCCCCGGCGAGACCCTGCAGCTCGTGCTCTCGCTCCTCGCCGTCGCCGCGGTGTTCGCGATCGTCAACACGGTGATCGGGACGGTCCTGAAGATCCTGGCGTTCCCGCTCTACATCCTGACGCTGGGTCTCATCTCGCTGGTGATCAACGGGTTCCTGTTCTGGCTGACCGGGTGGTTCACGGAGTGGTGGGGCTGGGGTCTGTCGGTCGAGTCGTTCTGGCTCGGTGTCGTGGCCGCCCTCATCATCTCGGTCATCAACTTCTTCTTCGGGATCATCCTTCGTCCGCAGACGAAGCGCTGACGCCCTCGGCGGTGGCGTAGAGGAACACCTCCACCGACTCCGCCTGCGCGAACTCCGCCAGCCGCTCGCGTACGCCGTCCATCCGGGGATCGGTCGACAGGTCCAGCATCCCGGCGGTGTCGGTGTACTTGTCCATCCAGTGCGCGGATGCGGCGAGGTCGCCGATCCACGGTGTCGGATCGGCCATGCGTTCCACGACCATGCTCCCGGGAGCGCCGATCTCGGCGTCCTGGCCCCCGCCGGCGAGCAGCGGCACCGGATCGTCGCTGTGACGGAGATCGATCTGGAGGGTGTGAGCGCCCACGTCGGCCTGGACGGGATTGCCGAACCCGATGAGGAGCGGCACCTCGTACTCGTCCTCCAGGGCGATCCGGCTCGCGATCATGGCGCCCTGCGAGTGACCGCTGACCATCACCGCGTCGCCCGGCTTCGCTCCCGCCTTCTCGAGCGCGAGGCGGCTGGCCTCGTAGGACGATGACGACATCCCGGCATAGAGCGCGAGGTTCGACGGCCAGCTGAACGTCCCGGCATCCGCTCCGAGCCGTGTGCCGGAGAGGTACAGGGCGAACCGTCTGCCGCCGTCGGGCATCGTGTAGCGCTCCACCCGGATGGTGCCGGGACCGCTGCCCGGTATGCGCCGCGCCACGTCGGCGATCGTCGCCGGCGCCGATCCGGAGTGGGTCTGCGTCTGCGCGACGATGGGCCGTGCCGGCGCACCGACCAACCGGCTGCCCTCGGACAGCGTGCCCTTGCGCCACGCCCGGATCTCCGTCTCCCCTGCACGCAGGGCGCCCATCACGGTCGGCGCGATCCCGGCCGCCAGGGTGCCCCACCGCAGCTGGTCGCCCACCGTCGCGAATGGGTCGGGTGCGGCGGCGACGGCGCGGCGTGCCGCCTCCGCCGCGGCGGGTGAGGATGCCTCGAGTTCCGCGGCCCGCCGGGAGATGAGCACGGCATCCCGGCGGTCGTGTTCGTCGCCGTCGCGGGCGATCGCAGCACGCGCGTGGAGCTCGACGAGCTCGTACGCGGCGGCGGTGTCACGGAGCGCCCGGACCAATCGCGAACCCCGCTCGACGACCTCGCCACCGGCCGCGACGAGATGGGCGGCGCCCCCACCGATCGTCACCGCGGCTGCGAGCTGGTCCGCATGCGCCAACATCGCGCGCAGGCCGTCCGCGTCGGCCGCGGCGAGTTCCGCCTGCGCGGCCGCGTGGCGCAGGGTCTCGGTGTCGACGGCGACGACGCGCCCCCCGCGGATCTCGAGCTCGCCCATCAGCCCGTCGCCTCCACCCAGCGCCGGTCACCGTACGCCTGGTCGATCGCCGACTCGATCGACGTCGACAGGCGGGCCACCTCGCCCTCCCACGCGGCGACCGCCTCTCGGAACGCATCGGCCGCCTCCGCGCGCCAGTCGACCAAGTGGGCGATCCGGCGGACATCGTCGAGCAGTCGGACCACCTGACCGTCCGCCTGCCGGAGCAGGGCGATGGCCTCGTCGAGGGCGGCGAGACGCTCCGGCAGCGGAGCACCCCACAGGTACGGGGAGGGTGCGAGCACATCGGACATGCGTCGACTGTGGCCGCGGCATCCGCTCATTCACGGATGTCGACGGCGAACGGGGGATGCCGGGCTGTGGACGCGCTCTGTGCAGGAGCCCTCTCGATCAGCACAATGGAGGGATGCCCGAGCCCGACGACGCTTTCCGTGTGCTGTTCGTTTGCACGGGCAACATCTGCCGGTCCCCCATGGCGGAGGTCGTGTTCCGCTGGTTCGCGGATCAGGCGGGCCTCGGCGAGCGCGTCGTGTCGACGAGCGCCGGCACCGGTGAATGGCACGTCGGCGAGCGGGCCGACAGTCGCACGATCGAGGCCCTCGAGCGCCGCGGCTATGACGGCACGCGGCACCGCGCGCGGCAGTTCTCGCGCGAGGACTTCGACCGCAATGACCTCGTGATCGCGCTCGACCGGTCGCACGAGCGGATCCTGTCGGAGTGGGCGCGCAGCCCCGCCGACGTCGACAAGCTCGCCCTCCTGCTCAGCTTCGACGCCCGGCGCGACGGGGCACTCGACGTCCCCGACCCCTACTACGGCGGCCCCGCGATGTTCGACGAGGTGCTCGGTATGATCGAGAGCGCCAGCCGGGCGCTGTTCCGGCAGCTCGAACCCGCGCTTCGCCGGTGAGCGCACCCCCCACCGAACGGAGTCGCGTGTCCTCCCTGCCCTCGATGTCCCTCAGCCCGCTCGACGGCCGTTATTCCGCAGCGGTCGCCCCTCTCGCCGAGTACCTCTCGGAGGCGGGTCTCAACCGGGCGCGCGTCGAGGTCGAGGTCGAGTGGATCATCACGCTGACCGATCGCGGCCTGTTCGGGTCGTCGGCGCTCACCGACGCGCAGAAGGACGCGCTCCGCGGCCTCTACCGGGACTTCGGCGACGAGGACATCGCCTGGCTCGCCGAGAAGGAAGCGGTCACCCGTCACGACGTCAAGGCGATCGAGTACCTCGTCCGCGACCGGCTGTCGTCGCTGGGGCTCGACGCGATCGCCGAGCTGACCCACTTCGCCTGCACGAGCGAGGACATCAACTCCGCCTCGTACGCCCTCACCGTGCAGCGCGCCGTCGAGCGGGTCTGGCTCCCGAAGCTGCGCGCGGTCATCGCCTCGCTGGCGGCTCTCGCAGAAGAGCATCGGGATGCCGTCATGCTCTCCCGCACGCACGGCCAGCCCGCGACGCCGTCGACCATGGGCAAGGAGCTCGCCGTCTTCGCCTGGCGCCTGCAGCGGGTCGCCGACCAGATCGCCGGCGGCGAGTACCTCGCGAAGTTCTCGGGCGCCACCGGCACGTGGTCGGCGCACCTGGCCGCCGAGCCCGACACCGACTGGCCGGCGCTCTCGCGCGGCTTCATCGAGGGGCTCGGGATCGGCTTCAACGAGCTGACGACGCAGATCGAATCGCACGACTGGCAGGTCGAGCTGTACGACCGGGTGCGTCACGCCGGCGGCATCCTGCACAACCTCGCCACGGACGTCTGGACCTACATCTCGATGGGCTTCTTCGCCCAGATCCCCGTCGCCGGCGCGACCGGGTCGTCGACGATGCCGCACAAGATCAACCCGATCCGGTTCGAGAACGCCGAGGCCAACCTCGAGATCTCGGGCGGGCTGTTCGGCACCCTCGCGCAGACCCTCGTCACGTCGCGGATGCAGCGCGACCTCACCGACTCGACCACGCAGCGCAACATCGGCGTCGCCTTCGGGCATTCGCTGCTCGCGCTCGACAACCTGCAGCGCGGGCTCACCGAGATCTCGCTCTCGCGCGACGTGCTGCTGGCCGACCTCGACGCGAACTGGGAGGTCCTCGCCGAGGCGATCCAGACCGTCGTGCGCGCCGAGATCGTCGCGGGCCGCTCGCAGATCACCGACCCGTACGCCCTGCTCAAGGACCTCACGCGCGGTCGCCGCGTCGGCGCACCCGAGCTCGCCGAGTTCGTGAACGGACTCGACATCGGGGATGCCGCGAAGCAGCGTCTGCTCGGGCTCACGCCCGCCGGCTACGCGGGCCTCGCCGACCGCCTGGTCGACCTGCTGCGCTGAGCCGCCACGGGTCAGTGCAGGTCAGTGCGGGGAAGGCGGGGTGCGGCCGCGGCCGGTCTCGGACTCCGCGGAACCCGGCTCGCCGCCGTCCTCGGGGTCGAGGAGCAGGCCGCGGTCGACCTTCTTGCCGACCTGCGCGGGGTCGACCACGAGCAGCGACAGCGCCATGATCACGAGCGTCGCGATGAAGGTCACGCCGGCGACGATCGCGGCGACACCCCAGGCACGCAGGTGCTGGTCGACCTCGCTGGTCGGGCGCTGATCCTGCAGCACGCCCATCGAGACGAGCGTCACGATGCCGGCGAACACCGCCGCCAGCAGCGCGAAGCCGAGCAGCTGAACCGGACGCATGAGGTCGCGGCGGGTGAGATTCTTGTCGGTCATGCGCGGCCTCCAGCGGCATCCGTGTCGGCCGTCTCCGCCGCGGGCACCGCGACAGGACGAGGAGAGAACGCGGCGATCCCGAGGTACACCGCGACGATCGCGGCGTACCCGCCGAACACGCCGACACCGATCGTGATCCCGGTCAGCGTGAAGGACTGCTGAGCCTGATCGATGTAGTAGTCGAGCGTGTAGCCGCGCGGGATGAACAGCAGCGCGAGGCCCAGGACGATCGTCAGCGCTCCCACGAACACCGACTCGGCCGCCGCAGCGCTGCCGCGGCGCCGGCCCATGACACCGATCACGAGCTCGGCCGCACCCGCGACGAGCGCCCAGACCAGAACGACGGTGAAGTATCCGTTGACGGTGCGGGCCGCGGGAAGGGTCGCGATCATGCCGGCGACGAGGGTGAGGATGCCGAGAAGCACCGCCGGCGACCGCTCGCCCGTCCGGAACACGAGCCAGGCGGACAGCAGCAGGATCAGTCCGGTCGCGACGGCGAACCCGCCGAAGACCGCGCCGCCGACCTGCGCGGAGTGGTCGCCCGAGAACGTGATCATGACCGCCGCGATCGCCGCGAAGAGGGCGCGCCCCATCTGCAGGTGGCGCACCTCGAAGGCACGGGCAGAAGCGTCAGGCACAGGCGGTCTCTCACGAAGGGGACGGGATGTCCCCAGTTTAGGTCGTCCGCCCGCTTCCGGCCTCCGGAGCGGCCGGATGCGGTTGACTGAACGCATGTCCCCGCGCCGACGCTCCGCCGCCTCGACCGCCGGGCTCGGTCTCGCCGCGGCCCTCACGCTCGCGGGCTGCGCCGCGCCCGAACAGCCGACGGAGCAGTCGCCGTCGCCGTCCCGCACCCCCTTGGAGTCGGCCACCCCCACGCCGAGTCCGACCCCGACCCCCACTCCGACACCGCCGCCGGTGACCCCGCGCACGGTGGCGTCGGGTCTCGACGCGCCCTGGTCGATGGCGCTTCGGGACGAGACCGTCTTCGTCAGCGAGCGCGACACCGCCCGCATCCTCGAAGTCGGCCCGGATGGCGACACACGCGTGGTCGACACGGTCGAAGGCGTCGTGCACAGCGATGAGGGCGGCTTGCTCGGACTCGCGATCGACGGCGACGACCTGTACGTCTACTCGACCGCTCGAGACGGCAACCGGGTGCAGCGCTACCCGATCTCGGGCGCGCCCGGGTCGTTCCGTCTCGGTGAGCCGGACGCCGTGATCGACGGGATGCCGGCGGGCACCCACCACAACGGCGGGCGCATCGCGTTCGGCCCCGACGGCATGCTCTACATCGCCAATGGCGACACGAGCGACGAGCCCGCCTCGCAGGACCCGGACTCGCTCGCGGGCAAGATCCTGAGGATCGCCCCGGACGGCACGATCCCCGCCGACAACCCCGACCCGGACTCCGCCGTCTACAGCCTCGGCCATCGCAACGTCCAGGGTTTCGCGTGGGCCGAGGACGGCACGATGTTCGCGAGCGAGTTCGGCCGCAACTACCGCGACGAGCTGAACGTCATCGAACCGGGCGGCAACTACGGCTGGCCGTACGTCGAGGGCACCGGCGGCGAGGCCGACGGGTTCATCGACCCGGTGCAGACGTGGCCGACGGATGCCGCCAGCCCCAGCGGCATCGCCATCGTGAACGACACGATCGTCATCGCGAACCTGCGCGGACGCGTGCTGCGGGCGGTCCCCGTCTCGGACCCGTCGACGTCGACCGAGCTGAGCGACGACTACGGGCGGCTCCGTGACGTCACCGTCGGCCCCGACGGCACCCTGTTCGTCCTCACGAACAACACCGACGGGCGCGGGTCGCCCGCAGAGGGCGACGACCGCATCGTCAGTCTCGCGGTGCCGCAGTCCTGACCAGTTCGCGGATGCGCTGCTCCACGGCATCCGTCATCTCGATCACCGCGTACGAGACCGGCCACATGACGCCGTCGTCGAGCTGCGCGGTCTCGTCGAAGCTGACGGTGCCGTAGCGGGTCGTGAACTTGGATGCCGGCTGCCAGAAGACGACGACCTTGCCGTCCTTCGCATAGGCCGGGAAGCCGTAGAACGTCTTCGGGTTGAGGTGCGGCGCCTCCTCGAGGACGATCACGTGCAGCCGTTCGGCGACGATGCGATCGGTTCCCTCGAGCGCCTCGATCGCGTCGAGACAGGCCTGGTTCTCCTTCTCGATCTTGGCGAGGCCCTTGAGGCCCTTCATGGCCTTGAGCTCTTCGGCGCGCTGCTTCATCGCGGCCTTCTCGGCGTCGCTGAAGCCGGCTCCTCCGCTGGTCTTTCCTGCCATGGTCGTTCCTTTCCGCGTCCCCTGCCGATGTTGCCACTCCCGGGCGCGCGGGGCGAGGGCCGGCTCCGGGGACGCGTCCTGTCGCCCGGCATGCCGCAAGGCGGCCGGTCGCGTCCCCGGAGCGGGATCAGAGGGCGCGGTAGCTGCGCCCGTGCGGATGCGTGAGCGCGACGGGCTCGCCGCCCACGGCCAGGACGAACCGGTGCCGCTCCCCCGGCGGGACGAGCCGCTCGAACTCCGGGAAGACACCGAGCCCCTCATTCGACAGCCAGACGGCATCCGTCTGCGCCATCGTCCGCCGGAACCGCTCGCGGTCCTCGGGCGTCAGGTACGCGAGGACCGCGGTGTGGAAGACGACGAGCGTCGCATCGCTAGGGG
This sequence comes from Microbacterium sp. NPDC077663, assembly GCF_044542795.1. Lineage (NCBI taxonomy): Bacteria > Bacillati > Actinomycetota > Actinomycetes > Micrococcales > Microbacteriaceae > Microbacterium > Microbacterium sp. NPDC077663. Next base: position 522,691 of record NZ_JBITVE010000002.1, read on the forward strand.
CGGATGCCGCGGCACCCGTGATCAGGTCGTTCAGATCGCCGGCGCGGATCGGCGCGGGATCGGATGCCGCGATCCGCGCTGCGGCGGCGAGGCGGGCACGGCGGTCGTCGTGCTCGGGCCAGACGAGGGCATCGAGCCAGGCGAGGGTGTCGGGGTCGGCCGGGTCGAGGGGATTCAGGTCGATGCCTGCGCGCCACACCACCTCGGGGATCTGCGTCGGGGGCGCCGCGTTCTCGATGCGGCAGTCGAGGACCACCTCGGTCGGGGTCGGCGGGTCGAGCCCGGTGACGCTTCCGTCGTCGGCGGTGTAGCGATACGCATAGCGGTCGGGGTGCAGGCACAGCCCCGCCGACGCCCCGACTTCGAGCAAGGCGAGCGGACCCGGGATACGCGCGAGCTGCGGCAGCAGGACGGCGCAGCGAGCGGCCTCGTTCGTCTGCGTCGCGTGGGTGAGGGCGACCTCGCGGATCTGCGGCCAGTTGTCGATCCCCGTGCGGCGGGCGTGCGGCCACGGGGCGATCGGCACACCGGCGACGCGCATCGCCGCGAAGACGAGGTTGGCCTGCCGCTTCGCCCGCGGCAGCTCGTCGATCAGGGCGAGCATCTCGGCGTCGTCGGCGACGCCGAGCGCCCAGTCCTCGTACACGGCCGACGACCCGGCGGCTTCGCGCGCGCCGAAGGTCCGGTAGTGCTCGGCCGTCGGCGAGTCCGCCGCGACGCCCCACGAGGATAGGTCGGTCATGGCGCGAGCGTAGTCGGCCGCGCTGCGCGGCTACTCGGCCAGGAAGGCGAGGGCGGCTTCGCGGAAGACGCGGGAGCCGGGGGCGTTGAAGTGGTGCCGGTCCGGGATCTCGATGAACCGTCCCTGGGGCGTCGCGGCGGCGAGGGACTTCGACCCCTCGATGATGCCGTCCTTCGTGCCGGTCGCGAAGAGTACCGGCTGGCCGGGAGCCTTCCCGGGGTCGGGGTCGACGGTGCCCGTGGCGCGCATCCCGCGCGCGATCGCGAGGAGCGCCCGCAGGTCGTTGCCGGGCACACGCTCGGTGAGGGTGATGTAGTTGTGGGTCACGGCATCCGTCACCGGCACGCCCTCGTCGACGTACGCCTGCACCTGATCGAGGTTCAGGCGTCCGAGCGGCACCCCGTCGGGGACGCCGCCGAGGACGACGCGAGGGATGCGGGGTTCCAGGTCGCGAGCGACCTCCCACCCGACTCGGGCGCCGAGGGAGTACCCGACGTACAGCGCCTCGTCGACGAGGTAGGTGTCGAGGACGGCCTCGAGGTCGGTCACCATCGTGCGCAGGGCGTAGGCGTGGGAGTCGTGCGGCTTGTCGCTCGCGCCGTGTCCGCGCTGATCGACTGCGAGCACCCGGTACCCGCCGCGCAGCAGGTCGCGGACCCACCCCGTGTTCACCCAGTTGTCTCGCGCGCTCGAGGCGAACCCGTGCACGAGGATGACGGTCGGGGCATCCGCCGGTCCCCACTCGTAGGTGGCGATGCGGTAGCCGTCGCCCACCATGACGAACTGCGGGTCGGGTGTCTCGGTCAGAGCGGGGAAGACGGTGGTCACCCCACGATTGTGCACCCCACAGGTTTCACTCAGGTATCGGCCCCGCCGAAGCGTTCCCCCGAGACGTGCTCCTCGGCGACGCGCCGGAGCGCGAGCAGGAGTGGCTCCACGAGCACGGTCCCGAGCACGACGTACCGCACCGCGTCTTCGGCCGAGGTGGTCGGGATGGCGTCGATCTCGGCCTCGACCATCTGACGGATGCCGACGAGGTAGGCATCCATCGTGGTCTCGGGGATCGCGAACCCGCCCCGCTCGATGCTGTCGAGGGCCCGCGCGACGCCGGCGACCTGCTGCGGCGTGCACGTCTCCGGCGCCCAACCCCACCGCCGAATGAGTTCCTGCGCGGCGGTCGGATCGAGGTCCTCGTCGACCGGCGGCGAGATGGCCGCGTGTGCCATGCCGAGCAGGTGGTTCGGGTTGTCGGGCGGATCGTCGAGCGCCGCGACAACCTGGCGCGCCGAGGCGATGCCGACCCCGGAGTCGACGAGGGCGCGGATCAGCCGGAGCCGTTCGACGTGGGCCTGTCCGTAGACGGCCTGCGTCGCGGACGTCCGCTCGCCCTCCGGCAGCAGCTTCTCGCGCAGGTAGTACTTGATCGTCGCAACCGGGACACCCGTCACGGTGGCGAGTTCCGAGATTCGCATCGATTCCCCCTTGACTTCGATAGTAGTGCTATCCATTCTGGATAGTGACACTATCGAAAGGCTCGACATGACCCGCATGACGCACACCCACGACGGAGAACTCGTCGTCTTCCATCTCGGCATGACGATCCGGAAGTGGTGGCGACCCGATCTCTGGATGCCGGTGTCCGCCGCCATGCCCCGGATGATGGCCGAGCTCCTCGGCGACCCCGAGTCGGGTCTGCTCGGCTCGACCATGCTCCTCGGCAGACGGGGACCGTACCTCGTCCAGTACTGGTCGTCGGTCGACAAGCTCTACGCCTACGCGTCGGCCCCGGAGCAGGCCCACCGCCCGGCGTGGACCCGCTTCAACCGGCTCGCCCGCTCGCACCCCGGCGCGATCGGGGTGTGGCACGAGACGTACCGCGTCGCCGCGGCGGAGTCGATCTACGTGAGCACCCCCGCGATGGGCCTCGGTGCGGCGACGGGACTGGTCGAGATCGGCCGCCGCCACGACCGGGCGCGCGCACGCCTCGACGACGGCGCAACGGTGTGAGGCGCGTCAGCGCTTGCGCGCCAGCCGGCGACGCGTGTCCGGGCGACGACGCAGAGCCCGTCGCATCCGTGAGGTCGGTTGCGGCAGCGGCACCGGCTGCGTCACCACGGTTTCTACGGTCATCGAGCCGTCGACCGGTCCGATGACGGCGATCGGCGTCGTCGGCGTGATGGTCATCGGCGCCATCGGCATCGTCGCCAGCATCCGGTGCGCGCGGATGTACGCGGGGATGAGGATGACGGCGGCCGATATCCACGCCAGCGGATTCGACCACGCGACGCCGATGAACCCGAACAGCGCACCCAGAAGGATCGCCGCCGCTGCGCGGGCGATGAGCTCCACGACACCGGTCACCGTCGGGATCACGGCGTTGCCGAGTCCCTGCAGCGCACCGCGGGTGACGAACAGGACGCCGAGCGCGGTGTAGCTGAACCCGTTGATGACGAGCATCGCGACCGCGAGGTGCACGACCTCGTCGGCGCCGTCGCCCACGAAGATGCGGACGATCGGGCCGCCGAGCGAGATGAGCAGGATGCCGAGCGCCACAGCCGCGCCGACGGCGATCCACGTGGCCTGCACGACCCCGCGCCGGATGCGGTCCGGGCGACCCGCACCGTAGTTCTGGGCGACGTACATCGAGACCGCCAGCGACATCGACTGCAGCAGGGCGACGGCGAGACCGTCGACACGGGATGCCGCGGTGTAGGCGGCGATCGCCTCGCCGCCGAGCGTGTTCAGCGCCACCTGCACGGTCAGCGCACCGATCGCGATGATCGACGCCTGGAATCCCATCGGCAGACCGAGTCGCAGGTGGGCGACGATGTCGGCGCGGGTGATGCGCCAGTCCTCCCGCTTGAGGTGCAGCTCGGGGATGCGGCGGCGCACGAACTCGAGGCACAGGAGCACCGAGACCGCCTGCGCGACGACGGTCGCCAGAGCCGCGCCGGCGACACCGAGGCCGAGCCAGGCGATCGCCGCGATCACGAGTACGACGTTCAGGGCGCACGCGACGATGAGGAAGATGAGCGGGGTCCGCGAGTCGCCGATGGCGCGGATGACGGCGGAGAGGAAGTTGAAGAACATGAGTGCGCCGGCACCCAGGAAGCTCACCTGGGTGAAGACGGTCGCATCCGCGAGCAGCTCGGGCGGGGTCTGCAGAGCGACGAGCGCGGGCTCGGCGATGAGCGGTGCGCCGACGGTGAGGATCACCGTCGTGATTCCGCTGAGCAGGGCGCCGGTCGCGACCGAGCGGCGCACGCCGGCGGAATCCATCGCCCCGTAGGCCTGCGCGGTCGGGATGGCGAACCCGGAGGTCAGTCCCCAGGCGAATCCGAGGAGCAGGAACAGGAGGCTGCCGGTGGCACCCACGGCGGCGAGCGCGTCGACGCCGAGCAACCGTCCCACGACGATCGTGTCAGCGAAGTGGTACAGCTGCTGCACCACATTGCCGATCATGAGCGGCAGGGTGAACAGCAGGATGACACGCCAAGGGCGGCCCGTGGTGAGGGAGGTGGCCATGGGGGGGCTTTCGGGGGTTCGAATCGATTCGAGGTCGATCGATTGTACCGAGGGCTCCCTGGGAGACGTAAGGGGGGTCCACGAGAAAAAGGGCGCCGATTTCTCGGCGCCCTTTCTCGGAGAGGGGTCAGAACGTGGCGGTCTCGGGGTTCGAGCCGACGCGCAGGCCGCGGTCGAGCGCACCGATTGCGGCGACCTCGTCGGACGTGAGCTCGAAGCCGAACACGTCGATGTTCGAGCGGATGCGCTCGGGCGTCGCCGACTTCGGGAAGACGATGAGGCCCTCCTGCAGGTGCCAGCGGATGACGACCTGCGCGGGGCTCACACCGTGGGCCTCGGCGGCATCCGCCACGGCCTTCTCGCCGAACAGGTCGTACTTGCCCTGACCCAGCGGTCCCCAGGACTCCGTCAGGATGCCCTTCGGCTCCTGGAAGGCGCGCAGCTCACGCTGGGCGAAGGCGGGGTGCAGCTCGATCTGGTTCACGACCGGGACCGTGTCGGTCTCGTCGAACAGTCGCTGCAGGTGCTGCTGGTGGAAGTTCGACACACCGATCGAGCGGGTGAGCCCTTCGGCACGGAACTTCTCGAACTCCTGCCAGGTCTCGACGTAGAGGTCCTTGTCGGGGCGCGGCCAGTGGATCAGGTACAGATCGACGTGGTCGAGGCCGAGCTTCTCGAGGCTCGCCTCGATCGCGGGACGCGCCTTCTCGCGCCCCTGCTCGGAGTTCCACAGCTTCGTGGTGATGAACAGCTCGTCGCGGGGGATGCCGGAGGCGGCGATCGCGCGGCCGACGCCTTCTTCGTTCTGGTACGCCGCCGCCGTGTCGATGTGGCGGTAGCCGGCCTCGAGGGCGACGCTGACGATGCGCTCGGCCTCGGCAGGGTCGACCTGGAAGACGCCGAAGCCCAGCTGGGGGATGGTGTGTCCGTCGTTGAGTGTGAGAGTGGGAACGGTCATGGGATTCAGCTTTCCACCGCTCGATGGGCGATCCCTATGCCTTGACGAATCGTGTCGGATGCGGCATCCGCTCAGCGCACTCGACGCCGATAGGTGAGGACGGCGCCGAGGTAGGCGAGGACGAGGATGCCCACGCACCAGGCCAGGGCGATCCAGATGTCGGCGCCCACCGGACGGGAGGTGAGCAGGTCGCGCAGCGCATCGACGATGGAGGTGGTCGGCTGGTTCTCGGCGAACCAGCGGACCGGCCCCGGCATCGATGCGGTCGGCACGAACGCCGAGCTGATGAAGGGCAGGAAGATCAGCGGATACGAGAACGCGCTCGCCCCGTCCACCGTCTTCGCCGACAGTCCCGCGATGACCGCGATCCAGGTGAGCGCCAGGATGTAGACGATCAGGATGCCGACCACGGCGAGCCAGCCGACGAGCCCCGCGGTGGGCCGAAACCCTGCGACGAACGCGACACCGACGACCAGGGCGAGCGAGACCAGGTTCGCCACGAGCGAGGTGAGCACGTGCGCCCACAGAATCGACGACCGGGCGATGGGCATCGACTGGAACCGCTCGACGATGCCGCCCTTCAGATCGAGGAAGAGGCGGTACGCGGTGTAGGCGACTCCCGAGGCGATGGTGATGAGGAGGATGCCGGGGAGCATGTAGTCGATCGACGCGTCGGGGCCGGTGTCGATGGCACCACCGAAGACGAAGACGAAGAGCAGCATCAGCGCGACGGGCGTGACCGCTGTCGTGACGATCGTGTCGGGGCTGCGGAGGACGTGGCGCAGCGACCGGCCGAGCAGGGTGGCGGTGTCGCCGACGACGTGGGTCATGACGGATCCTTCCGAGCGGAGTCGGCGCTGCGGCCGATCACGGCGAGGAAGACCTCCTCGAGGGTGGGCTGCTTCTCGACGTACTCGACGGTCGGGGCGGGGAGCAGCTTCTTGAGGTCGACGAGCGTGCCGGAGGCGTGGATGCGGCCCTCGTGCATGATCGCGATGCGATCCGCGAGCTGCTCGGCTTCGTCGAGGTACTGCGTGGTGAGCAGCACGGTCGTGCCGGCTGCCGCGAGGCGACGGACGGCATCCCACACCTCGATGCGCGCCTGCGGGTCGAGGCCCGTCGTCGGTTCGTCGAGGAACACGATTCCCGGGTCGCCGATGAGGCTCATCGCGATGTCGAGGCGGCGGCGCATGCCGCCCGAATACGTGCCGGCGCGGCGGGGACCGGCATCCGTCAGCGAGAACGTCGCGAGCAGGTCGTCCGCGATCCGTCCGGGGTCCGGCTGATGGCGCAGCCGCGCGATGAGGACGAGGTTCTCGCGTCCCGTGAGCACCTCGTCGACGGCGGCGAACTGTCCGGTGAGACTGATGGCCTCACGGACGGATGCCGGCTCGGCGGCGACGTCGATGCCCGCCACCCGGGCGGTGCCGGCGTCGGCGCGCAGGAGCGTCGAGAGGATGCGCACGAGGGTCGTCTTGCCGGCGCCGTTGGAACCCAGCAGGGCGAAGACGCTGCCCGGCGCGACGTCGAGGTCGACGCCGCGCAGCACATCGAGGTCACCGAACGACTTGTGCAGCCCCCGGATCTCGATGGCGGGGCGGGTCGCGGTGAGAACGGTCATGGCCTGCCCTCCTGCCGGGACTGCGCGTCGGCGATCGCCTGGACGAAGCGCGCGCGTTCCTTGTCGATCCATTGCTTCGCGCTGTAGGCCTGCGCGAAGGTCTCGGCGAAGTCGACCGGGTCGGACCCGACGATCTCGCGCACGGGCGTGCCGTCGACGGCGGCGCGCTCCCAGAGGTCGGCGCCATCGACGTACATCTGGACGATCGCGTCGCCGTCGATGACGCCGCCGTAGTAGGTGAGGTAGCGGCCGAACGCTTCGGCCGCCTCACGGTAGGGCTCGGGGAGCGCGCGGATGCGGCTGCGTGCCTCGCGGTACTGCTTCTTCTGTTCGAGCGGTCCGGTGACGAACTCGATCCACTTCGACGCCATGTCAGCGTCCTTCGTTCTCGGTCGTGTCTGCCTGCAGGTGGGTGAGCCGGTCGGCGAGGGAATCCCACGCCTCCCAGAACTCCGCGAGCTGGTCGTGCCCGCTGCGGTTGAGGGTGTACACCTTGCGCGGCGGACCCTTCTCGGAGGGGACCTTCTCGACGTCGACGAGGCCCTTCTGCTCGATGCGCGTGAGCAGGGCGTAGACGGTGCCTTCGGCGATGTCGGGAAAGCCGCGGTCGCGAAGCGACGCGGTGATCTCGTACCCGTAGGCGGGTCGCATCGCGAGGATCGCGAGCACGATCCCCTCGAGGACGCCCTTGAGCATCTCGGTCGTCTGCTTGCCCATCGGATCCTCCGGTACTCTGTGACACTGGGTACCGGTACATAGTGTCACTGAATACCGAAGAGTGCAAGAGCGCTAGCACCATCCCCCGCCATCGGCAACGGCTCGAACGAGCGGTCGCCGGCGGCGCACCATGATCCCATGACCCCTCCGCTCACGGACGCCGATCTGTCGGGCCTTCTGGCCCGGACAGCGCTCGGCGATGCGGAAGCTTTCGCGCAGCTGTACGACGCGACGTGCTCGGCCGCCTACACGCTCGCGACGCACATCCTAAGCAACGAGCAGCCGGCACAGCGCGTGCTGCAGCAGGTCTACGTCCATGTATGGGAACACGCCGCCGAAGCCGAGGCGCGGCATCCGCGGGCCTGGGTCCTCCTGCTCACCCACCGCCACGCGATCGCGCTCCGACGCCGCACGGACGCGCGGGCCGAGGCCGTCTCGCGACAGCGGCTCGGCGACATGAGCATCGAGCAGCATCGGGTCATCGCGCTCGCCTACTTCGGGGGCTACACCCAGACCGAGATCGCCGCGCTCACCGGGGAGACCCTCAGCGCGGTCCGCTCCCTCACCCGCGGCGCCCTCGACCAGCTGCACGCCGCGGCACGCGTCGTGACCTCACCGATCACGATTCCGCGCCCGACCGGCGTCGTCGCGTAGCGCCGGCCTCAGACGGCGGCGGCCATCGCCCGACCCGCCGCGCGGCCCGAGAAGATGCAGCCGCCTAGGAATGTGCCCTCGAGCGCGCGGTAACCGTGCACGCCGCCGCCCCCGAACCCGCTCGCCTCACCCGCGGCGTACAGCCCCGGGATCGGGTCGCCTCCCGCGGCGAGCGCACGGCCGGACAGGTCGGTCTCGATGCCGCCGAGACTCTTGCGCGTGATGATGTGCAGCTTCACCGCGATCAGCGGACCGTTCTTCGGGTCGACGATCGGGCCCGGCGTCGCGACGCGCAGCAGCTTGTCGCCCCGGTACCGCCGCGCCTGCCGCACGGCGGTGACCTGCGCGTCCTTCGTGAACGGATTCGTCATCTCGCGGTCGCGGGCCTCGAGTTCGAGGCGCACGCGATCGATGTCGAGCAGATCGGATGCCGCCCGCATCCGCTCGAACAGCTGCGGCACCGTGTCGGCGACGATGAAGTCCGCCCCGCGCTCCTTGAACGTCTCGACCGGCGGGGTGGCCCGGCCGGCCTTCAGCCGCCCCGCGAGGAGCTTCAGGTCCTTGCCGGTGAGATCGGGGTTCTGCTCGCTGCCCGAGAGGGCGAACTCCTTCTTGAGGATCGCCTGGTTGAGCACGAACCAGCTGTGATCGTGACCCGTCGCGACGATGTGCTCGAGGGTGCCGATCGTGTCGAACCCCGGGAACAGCGGGGTCGGCAGGCGGTGACCGGTGGCATCCAGCCACAGCGACGAGGGCCCCGGAAGGATCCGGATGCCGTGGCGCGGCCACACCGGGCTGTGGTTCTGGATGCCCTCGACGTAGTGCCACATGCGGTCGCCGTTGATGAGGTGCGCGCCGGCGGACTCGGCGACCCCCAGCATCCGTCCGTCGACGTGGGCGGGGACACCCGACAGCATCGTCTCCGGCGCGCGCCCCATGCGGGCGGGCCACTGCGCGCGGACGAGATCGTGGTTGCCGCCGATGCCGCCGCTCGAGACGAGCACGGCCCCGGCGCGGAACGAGAACCCACCCGTCTCGTCGCGGTTGCTCGGCGCACCGCGCTCGGCGGCGTCGGGGGCGAGCACCGCGCCGCTGACGCCGACGACGGCGCCCCCGTCGACCTCGAGGCGGTCGACGCGGTGCCGGAACGCGATGCGGGCGCGGCCCGATGCGACCCCCTCGAGCACGCGTCGGACGAACGGATCGAGCACACCGGGACCGGTGCCCCACGTGATGTGGAACCGCGGCACCGAGTTGCCGTGCGCCGTCGCGCGGTCGCCGCCGCGCTCGGCCCAGCCCACGACGGGGAAGAAGCGGATGCCGCAATCCCGCAGCCACGCACGCTTCTCGCCGGCCGCGAACTCGAGGTACGCCTCGGCCCACGCCCGCGGCCAGCGGTCCTCGGGGCGGTCGAAGCCGGCGGAGCCGAACCAGTCCTGCCGCGCGAGGTCGAGCGAATCCTTCACGCCGAGCCGGCGCTGCTCGGGCGAGTCGACGAGGAACGGTCCCCCGAACGACCACCACGCCTGCCCGCCGAGGCTCGCCTCGGGCTCCTGCTCGACGATCAGCACGCGCTTGCCGGCGTCGAGGAGCTCGGCGGCGGCGACCAGTCCGGCCAGTCCCGCTCCGACGACGATCGCGTCTGCGGCATCCGTTGTCATGCGTGCGTCTCCTTCGACGTGCCCGTCGGCGGCGACGGGTGCTGAAGAGACTCTAGGCGGATGCGGCGTGCTCGGCGCTGGTCGCCGCCCGGTCCAGGTGACGAATGCACGACCGGTGGGGCGGGTGTTGCGTGCGCGCGGCGGCGAGGCGACTCCTGCACCACCGGTCGTGCATTCGTCACCGCTATAGGCTGAAACCGCCGTCGCTCGTGAGGACCTGGCCGACGATCCAGGCGCCCTCGGCGGTGGCGAGCCAGCCGATGAGGGCGGCGGGGTCGGTCGGCACTCCGACGCGGCCGAACGCGGTCGTGCGCAGCCACTCGTCGAGCGCCGAGGTGTCGCGGTCGGCGGTGTCGGGATCCATGTACCCCGTGTTGACCGGCCCCGGGTTGATCGTGTTGAGGATGATGCCGAGGTCGAGAAGGTCGGCCGCGACCGTGCGGGTGACGCCGGCCAGCGCGGCCTTGCTCGTCGCGTAGGCGACCTCGCCGCGCATCGCGCCGTGCCCCTGCCCGGACGTCATCCAGAAGACACGCCCGGTGGGCTCCGCGTACGGCTTCGCACCCTCGACCGGGTCACCCGGCCGGCGCTGCCCGGACTGCGGCGGTGCGAGGCGGCGGGCGAACTCGGCCGTCAGCAGGAGCGTCGAGCGCGTATTGGTGTCCCAGAACGCGTCGAGCCGGTCGGCGGTCATGTCGAGGATGCCGCCGTCGTCGCCGCTCTTCGCGTGGTTGCAGACGAGGATGTCGAGGCGTCCGGTGAGCGCAGCGGCGGCATCGATGAGGCCCGGGACGGTCTCGGCATCCGTCAGATCGACCTCGGCATCGCCGAAGCGCGCGTCGCCGACGAGGGCCGAGCGGATGCCCGTACGCACCGCGTCGAGGTCGTCGCCGCCCCACGGCTGGTCGAGGTCGTGCGGACGCCAGTGCTGAATGAACACGCTCGCTCCGAGCTCCGCCAGGCGCACCGCGACGGCGTACCCGATCCCGCGCCGGCGTGAGACACCGGTGATGAGGGCGGTCGTGCCGGTCAGCGGCGCGGTCATCGGTGCGGCCTCACGGTGAGGGACTGCACGACCGAGCCGAGGACACCTCGGTCGTCGTGGAGGATCGTCTGCGTCATCCCGAGCCCCGTCGCACCGAAGGTGACGGTCGTGTCGAACCCGATCCAGCCGTCCTCGGGCGCGCGGACGAGGTGGAGCGTCAGGTCGAGGTTGGGGAAGGCGACCTCGCGCGGGTCGGCGCGCGGGGTCACGCCGTTGGCGATGTCGATGAGCGACACCAGGCGGTCCGTGGTCGAGACCGGCTCGCCCTCGAGCAGCGGGACGGCGGGCAGGATCCAGGTCTGCGCGCGCCCGGGTCCCTGCTGACGCCGGCGCACCTCGCCGACGGTCGCGATGAACTGACCGGGCCAGGCCGACGACGGGTCGACGCGCTCGACCGCGTCCCGCGGCGGCATCGACGGGTACGCCGAGCCGGCGAGCCCCTCGGTGTCCCGCGTGTGCATGAGCCATGCGCGCGCGCTGAGCGCCGGTCGGCCACCCTGCGCGAGCGTCGCCTCGACGAGCTCGATGCTGCGGCCGGGACGCAGTACTCGACACGTCACCTCGACCTCGTCGATGGGGATCACACCGAGGATGTCGACCGAGAGGCGCGACAGCTGCATCGGCTGCGGGCTGCGCGCCGCGTGGTCGACCTCGATCGCATGGGCGAGCAGGCCGATCGGCGGAGCCACGTGCTGCTCGGCGGGGTTCCACGCCCCGCCGGTGAAGGCGGTGGGGCGGAACCGGGTCGCGTCCGTCCGTTCAGAAGCGATGCGGTCGAAGTAGGCGGGCACGAGAAGGGATGCTACCCGCGGACCGGGCCCTCGGGTCAGGGGTCAGCGTCGCAGGAGCTTCGCGACCCCCGCGAGCGCCGCCACCCCCGCGACGGATGCCGCGGAGTAGAGCCCGAGCCGGTGCCGCAGCGCGCGGGTCTGCAGGCTCTCGCCGCGCGCGCGGTCGTCGAAGGCGCCGTGCGCTCCGTGGTCGCCGCCCGCGGGCTCGTAGAGGTTCGGCGGCGTGGTCGATGCGTCCTTGTCATCGGCGAACTGACCCTCCCACGCGTTCTTCGCGAGGTACCAGTCCATGAAGCGACCCGCGACGCGGGTTCCGAGGACGAGCCCGACGGTCGACTCCCCGACCCACGTGCGCCGGCGCGGCTTGTCGGCGACGTCGGCGACCGCGCGGGCGCCGACCTCGGGCTGGTAGATCGGCGGGACGGGCTGAGGATGCTGCGGGAACGGCGACTTCACCCACCCGAACTGCGTCGTGTTGAGCGCCGGCATGTCGACGATCGAGACGGCGACGGCGCTGCCTTCGTGCGTGAGCTCGGACACGACCGAGTCGGTGAAGCCGTGGATCGCGTGCTTCGATCCGCAGTACGCGGCCTGCAGCGGGATGCCGCGGTGCGCGAGCGCCGAGCCGATCTGGATGATGTGGCCGCGGTCGCGCTCCCGCATCCGTCGTAGCGCGGCGCGTGTGCCGTTCACGGTGCCGAGGTACGTGACCTGGGTCGCGCGCTCGTAGTCCTCGGGAGTGGTGTCGAGGAACGGCGCGATCGAGCCCGCCATGACGTTGTTCACCCACAGGTCGATCTCGCCGAGCTCGGCCTCGACCTCCGCCGCGGCGAGTTCGAGGGCGGCGTGGTCGGCGACGTCGACGGTGACACCGTGTGCGCGGCGGCCCTTCGCGCGCACCTCGGTGGCAGCGGCATCCACCCCTTCGAACCCGCGGGCGAGGACGGCGACGTCCCAGCCGCGCGTCGCGAGCTCGCGGACGATCGCGCGGCCGAGTCCGGCGCTCCCGCCGGTGACGACGGCGACGCCTCGGGATGTGGTGCTGCTCACGGGTGACTCCTCCGCGGGGGCCCGACCGGGTGGGGAACCCGATGGAGTCGAGCGTCGACCGCTGCATCCATCCTTCGGTCTTCCTCCGAGGTGGGGGATCCCGTTGCCAGCGCAGTGGGGATGGGGTACGGGGCAAGCGCATCGAGGCCCGGAACGCAAGCCGGGACGCGGCATCCGCCCCCCGGGCTAGCGTCGCGGCATGAAGAGCTCAGAGATCCGCTGGAACGACGAAGCCCGCGGCAAGATCCTCGACGATGCCGACCGGGTGCTGCGGGAGGCCGTGGTCGACCTCGCCCGCTCCGGTGACGAGATGTCCTCGGACGATGCCTACGCCGCACTCACCGGCGCGCTGAAGGACAAGTTCATCGACTGGGAGCCGGGCCCCGACATCCGCACCTACGCCGACGCGATCGCGAACGGCGAGATCGAGACCGATCCGGCGTAACTCACGTCGCCGGCAGCGCCGCTCGACCCGCCTACAGCCCGAGCGCGCGCAGGTAGTCGTTCACGAACGCGCCGCGCGGGTCGAGCTCGCGCTGCAGGGCGACGAAGTCCGCCCACCGCGGGTAGAGCTCGGCCGGGTCGCGCGGCGTGAAGACCTTGCCCCAGTGCGGGCGGGCGTCGAAGGGCGCGAGCGCCGACTCGAGCTCGGGCAGCACGGCGGCCACTCCCGCCTCGTCGGCGGTCCACGTGAAGTGGAACGCGACCGAATCGCGCCCTGCGCTCGGCGACAGCCACAGCTCGTCGCCCGTGATCGTGCGCACCTCGCACACCTGCAGCACCGGCTTCAACCGCTCGGCGAGCTCACGCACCGCATCGAACGCGGCGACGGCGTCGGCGATCGGCAGCAGGAACTCGGACTGCAGCTCCTCGCCGTTCGACGGGGTGAACTCCAGGCGGAAGTGCGGCAGCCGGTCGAGCCACCGTCCCGCCTTGCCGCCCTGCACCGTGCACGACGCGGCGGACACCCCGGGCAATGGATGCCGGGCGCCGGCCGCCTCGCGATCGCGCAGCGCGGCGGGGATCGGCGTCGCCGCGGCATCCGTTCGTTCCTTGCGCCACACCTGATCGACGTACATGTCCTCGCGGAAGGTGGTGAAGAACGACACGCTGTAGGCCGAGGCGGCAATGACATCGAACGCCTCGCGGACCGCCTCGACCGGCACGTTCTCGTAGACCGTCTGAGCGACCTCGAAGGTCGGCTCGATCGCGAGCTCGACCGTCGTCACGATGCCGAGGGCACCGAGTCCCACGACCGCGCCGTAGAACGTCTCGTCGGTCTCGCTCAACCGGACGAGGTCACCGGTCGAGGTGACGAGTTCCAGCCCCGTGACCGCCGCCGCGAGCGAGCGGTTCGCCACGCCGGACCCGTGCGTGCCCGTGCTCACCGCGCCCGCGACGGAGATGTGCGGCAGCGACGCGAGGTTCGCGAGCGCCGAGCCGTGCCGGTCGAGCTCCTGCGCGAGTTCGCCGTACCGGACGCCGCCGCCGACGCGCACACGGCGCTGCGCGGCATCCACCTGGATCGGCAGGTCGAGCTCGGCGGTCGAGACGAGCGTGCCGGTCGTGTCGGCGATGCGGGTGAACGAGTGCCGCGAGCCGAGTGCCTTCACGGACGCGGATGCCGCGACCACCTCGCGCAGCTCGTCGACCGTCGACGGGGCGACGATGCGCTCTGCCGAATAGCGGATGTTGCGGGACCAGTTCAGGCCGGCGTCGTCGCTCATGCGTGCCAGCCTAGGCGCGGTGCGGGGGTGGTCAGCCGGCCACCCGCGGATCCTCCGTCGGATCCAGGTACTGCCGTGGACATCCGTCGGTGGCGGCGTCCGGCCGCAGCTCGAAGTGCCACGGCTCATTGACGTAGATGCGGCACAGACCGAACGCCGCGCCGTGCCGGTCGAGCCAGTCGGCGGCATCCCACGGCCCCACATCGACCGCGTCACCCGACACGTGCGCAGAGGTCTCGGGCGTGGCGACCCACCGCGACGCCTCCTCGCGCGAACCGTAGGTGTCGATCGCGTCGCGCAGCAGCCGCTCCTGCATCTCGGGCGACCGCCATCCGCTGTTGATCCTCACCGTCAGGCCGTCGGCGGCAGCACGGCTGCTCGCGTCCTGCAGCGCCCGCCGCAGCGCGGGGTCGAGGCGAGCGATGGCGGGGACGTCGTCGTCGAAGGCGGTCGTGTTCTCGGGAACCTCCCCCTGATCACGCGCCGACACGGTGCGGATGCCGGGGCCGTCGACGCTCCCCGCGACGGCGCACCCCGCCACCACGAGGGAAACGGTTAGCAGGGCGAGCAGTGAAGCGATACGTCTCATGAGCACAGCCCAACGGAACCGATGTTGTGGGGGTGTACGCGGAATCGGATACGCGGACGATACGGCCCGGTTCGTACGATCGAGTCGTGCGTGTACTGATCGTCGAGGACGAACCCCTCATGGCGGGGGCGATCCGTGACGGTCTGCGTCTCGAGGCGATCGCGGCCGATGTCGCGGGCGACGGCGACACGGCGCTCGAGATGCTCGCCGTGAACGCGTACGACATCGCGATCCTCGATCGCGACGTCCCGGGTCCGTCCGGTGACGACATCGCCCGCACGATCGTCCGCTCGGGCAGTGGAACGCCGATCCTCATGCTGACCGCCGCCGATCGCCTCGACGACAAAGAGTCGGGCTTCGAGCTCGGCGCGGACGACTACCTCACGAAGCCCTTCGAGCTGCGGGAACTGGTCCTCCGCCTCCGCGCCCTCGACAGGCGCCGCGCCGCGCACCGCCCGCCGGTCCGCGAGTATGCGGGCCTACGGGTCGACCCGTTCCGCCGCGAGGTGTATCGCGACGGCCGGTACGTCGCACTGACCCGCAAGCAGTTCGCCGTGCTCGAGGTGCTCGTGGCCGCGGAGGGTGGTGTCGTCAGCGCCGAGTCTCTGCTCGAGCAGGCGTGGGACGCGAATGCCGACCCCTTCACCAATGCGGTGCGGATCACGGTGTCGGCGCTCCGGAAGCGCCTGGGCGAGCCGTGGCTGATCGTGACCGAGCCCGGCGTCGGATACCGCATCGAGGCTGCGGCGTGAGTCGACCGCCCGGTCTCAGCGCGCGCGTGAAGCTCACGCTGAGCTACGTGACCCTCGTGCTGGTCGCCGGTGCCCTGATCCTCACGATCGTGTGGCTCTTCCTCCTGCGGTACATCCCCGACGAGCCGCTCTTCTCCGACACCGGATTCGCCCCGAGCCAGGGCGACCTCGTGCGCGCCTTCGTCCCCCCGGCGGCGGCGGTCATGCTCGGCCTGCTGGCCGTCGGAGCCGTCGGCGGGTGGGTGCTCGCCGGCCGCATGCTCGCTCCGCTCGCGCAGCTGACTGCCGCTACGCGCCGAGCAGATGCCGGAGACCTCGCGACGAGGGTGCGGATGACGGGGCGCAACGACGAGTTCCGCGAACTGGCGGACTCGTTCGACGGGATGCTGCAGCGCGTCGAGTCGCAGGTCGCCGAGCAGCGGCGTTTCGCCGCCAACGCATCGCACGAGCTGCGCACCCCGTTGGCGATCGCTCGCACGCTGCTCGATGTCGCCCGCTCGGATCCGGACCGCGACGTGGACGAGCTGCTGGAACGCCTGGCGGCCGTGAACGACCGCGGCATCGACCTCGTCGAGGCTCTCCTCCTGCTCAGCCGTGTCGAGCGCGGCGGGTTCCCCCGCGACCCCGTCGATCTCTCGCTCCTCGCCGAGGAGGCCGTCGAGACGCTGCTGCCGCTCGCCGAGGCGCGCGGCGTCGATCTTCTCGTCCACGGCGAACCGGTGACCACCGTGGGGTCGGCGAGCCTGCTCGGGCAGGTCGCCCTGAACCTGCTGCAGAACGCCGTGATCCACGGGGATGCGGCCGAGCCGGTAACGGTCACGACGCATCGCGACCACGACGCGGCCGTCCTCATCGTGGAGAACGCTGGAGAACGGATGGATGCCGCGGCCGTCGCGACGCTCGCCGAGCCGTTCCAGCGCGGCACCACCCGCATCCGCCGGTCCGATCACGAGCGCAACGGACTCGGTCTCGCGATCGTCGCCGCGATCGCCGAGGCGCACGGCGGAACGCTCATCCTCGCGGCGCGATCGTCGGGCGGCCTCCGCGCGACGGTGCGGCTGCCATCCGCGCACTGAGGGCCGCGACCGGTGGAACGGTCGCGACTCTCAGTGGACGTCAGGACCCGATGAGGCTGATGATCAGGCGGATCGAGAGGGCGAGCACCGAGACCAGTCCGATGACACCGAACACGTTCTGCCACCACGTGTTGCGCAACGGTCCCATGAGGCGCCTGTCGTTGGCCATCACGATGATGAGCAGGGCGAGGATCGGCGCGAACAGCACGGTCAAGGCCTGCGCCAGGATGATGAGCTCCACGGGGGACGACCCCGAGAAGATGAGCGTGACCGCGACGCCGAAGGCCAGGATGAAGGCGCTGCCGAGCCGAGCGGTCTTCGTCTCGGCGGACGCTCCCTTGCCGAGCGCGTCGGAGAGCATCGTTCCGCCCGCCACGCAGTTCGGGATCATCGATGAGAACGCGGCACCGAAGAAGCCGAGCGCGAAGATCCACGCCCCGACGGGTCCGGCGATGGGCTCGAAGATCCGCGCGAGCCCACCGAACGCTCCTGGCGCATCGGTGCCGGTCGCGTTCAGGACCGCCGCGGCGACCACGATCACGAGGGCCGTCATGATGCCCGGAGCCACGATGCCGGGGATCGTGTCCACGATGGTGATCTCGCGGTAGTCCTCCTTCTTTCGCCCACGGGCCTTCGTGCCGTACGACGTGTAGAACGCCGCGTTGATCGAGAAGTTGGTGCCGACGAGCCCGATGATGAGCAGCCATGCGTTGTCGGGGACGATGGGGATGAGACCCGTGCCGGCCGCCGCCCAGTCGGGGTTGGCAGCGAACGCCGACACGATGAAGCAGACAGCCATCAGGGCGACGATCCCGATGAGGATCTTCTCGACGACCCGATAGATCCCCTTGAGGAACAGGATCGACGCGACCGCGACGGTGCAGATGATCGTCCACATAATGGGCGATGTGCCGGGGATGAGCATCGACAGGCCCACGCCGGACCCGACCGCGTTGCCGACGGAGAAGCACAGCGTGATGAGGAAGACCCCGAACCCGGCGAGGACGCCGACCCAGCCGCCGAGCCGCTCCTTGACCGACGCGATGAGCGAGACCGGCGTCCGGATGCCCAGGCGCACGCTCATGTCGGTGAGGAAGATCATGAGGATCGTCGAGACGATGATCACCCAGATGAGGGTGTAGCCGTATGCCGCGCCCGCATTCATGGCGGTCGTGAGGTTGCCGGGACCGAACTGCCACGCGCCCGCGACGAACGCCGGCCCGATGAGGGCGAGCTGCCGCCAGAACGTGCGACGGGTGTGACTGGACTCCACGATGGTCCTCACCGTCTCGGTGGAGATGCGGCCGTGCCCGGTCCCGGGTGTCGCCGGGGGTCGGGTGGTGCGCGAGCGGTCGATGCTCATGAGAGCTCCTTCTCGAGGGCGGTCCTGCCGCCCAGTCGTCGTTGACTGAAGAGCCGCACTGAAGGGTAGATCGACGGGTGCGGTGCCGTCCATGTCTCCGGGGACCGGCGGGCGACCGGTCCCCGGAGTCGGGTCACACGGAGACGCTGACCTTGCCGAGGTCGGCGGAGGCGAACGCGGCGGCGATCTCGGCATCCGCTCCGGGCTCGAGCGGCAGCAGCGGCTCGCGAACGGTGGCGTGGTCGAGGATGCCGCGGTTCACGAGGCCCCACTTGAGGGCGACCGTGCCCTCCATGTGCGAGCCGCGGTGGTAGACGGCCTTCGTCACGGGCAGGAGGCGCTCGTGGATGGCGTGCGCGGCGGCGTAGTCCTTCGCCTTGCCGGCCGCGATGAGCTCGACGAGCAGTTCGGGCGCGATGTTGCCGTACCCCACGAGCAGACCGTCGACGTCGAACATCGTCGGCAGCAGGTACTCGTCGTGGCACGACAGCACCTGGAGCTCGGGGTACGCCGCGCGCAGCGCCGGGATCTCGGTGTACCAGCGGCGCATATTGCGGACGCCGTTCTTCGTGTGGTTCACGCCCTCTTGGCCCGCGATCTCGAGCTGGGTGTCGAGGTCGTAGCTGGCCTTGGTGTTGTCGGGGTACTGGAACAGGATCTCCTCGAGCCCCGACTCCTCCCAGATCGCGCGGTAACGGGTCTGCGGGGCGCCGGGCTGGAAGCCGAAGCGCAGCCATCCGTGGGAGGGGTAGACGAGGGCGCCGGTGGCCCCGGCATCCGCGGCGGCCTTGGCCTCGAGGGCGGCGGTGAGGTTGCCCTCCTTGGTGATGCCGGCGATGATCGGCAGCGCGTCGTCGACCGAGTCGCGGAAGGCGCGGATGACGTCGAGCTGCTCGGCCTCGGTGAGGAACGTGCCCTCACCGGCGTGGCCGAGGACGACGAGGCTCTTGACGCCCTCGATCGAGCCGAGCCAGGAGCCCAGACGCTGGATCGCGGCGTAGTCGACGGCACCGTCCTCGGTGAAGGGGGTGACGGGTGCGGGGTTGAGACCACGGAGGTCGAGGACCATGGCTTGCTCCTTCTCTTCGTTGAGACCCGCCGGGTGAAAACGTTGGCGGGAACGTTTGCAGTAACGATTGCAAGTATGCTGACGATCACAGATCATGTCAAGGGGGAGCAATGGCGATCACCTCGAAGCCGGGCGGGAACGGCGGCCCGGTGACGTTGCGCGATGTCGCCGAGGCATCCGGCGTCAGCATCTCGACGGTCAGCCGCATTCTCGACGAACGCACCCCGCCCTCGAGGTCCGAGACCGCCCAGCGCGTCCGTGCCGTCGCGGACGAGCTCGGCTACCGGCGCAACGTCTTCGCCTCGAATCTGCGGCGCGGCGCCACCGGGACCATCGGCGTCCTCGTCCCTAGATTGACGGATGCCGTCATGGCGCTCATGTTCGAAGCGATAGAGCGCGCGGCGCGTCAGCGCGGTCACTTCGCCGTCGTCGCCACGTGCGGCGACGACGCCGACGAGGAACGTCGGGCGACCGAGACCCTCCTCGACCGGGGTGTCGACGGGGTGGTGCTGGCGACCGCCCGCATCGATGACGGGCTGCCGGCGTCACTACGCGACCGGAACGTCCCGCACGTCCTCGCGCTCCGCACCGACCGCGTGAGCCCGTCGTCCCTCGGCGACGACGAGACGGGCGGCTACCTCGCGGTGCGCCACCTCATCGACCTCGGGCACCGCGACATCGGCGTCGTCACCGGGCCGTGGTTCACCTCGAGCGGACGCGACCGGCGCGCGGGAGCCGAACGCGCCGCGGCGGAAGCGGGGATCACCCTCTCGGAGGAGCGCATCCTCGCCGTCGGTTACGGGCTGGATCACGGCATCGACGCCGGGCATCGCCTGTTGGGCGGCGCCGACAGGCCGACCGCGATCTTCGCGGCGAACGACAACCTGGCCCTCGGCATCCTGACCGTCGCCCAGAACCGCGGGCTCGTACCGGGCCGCGACCTGTCCCTCGTCGGCTACAACGACATCCCGCTCGTCGCGCAGCTGCCGGTCCCCCTCACCTCGGTGCGGACGCCCTTCGATCAGATCGCGACCACGGCGATCGAGCTGCTGCTCACGCCGGAGCCGGGATCATCGATGCGGCTGGCGATGCCGACGCTCATCCCCCGCGCGTCGACCGCGCACGTCGCCTGATCCGTCGGGCGCGTCAGCGCCCGAGGTGCTCGTCCTGCTCGTCCTCGAGGAGCATGCCCACCGAGGTCGCGCAGGCGTCTCCCCGCCACGCCTCGACACCTTCGCGCACCGCGAAGATCGCGATCACCAGCGCCGCCGCCGGGTCGGCCCACCACCACCCGAAGACACTGTTCAGGACGAGACCGACGAGCACCGCGCCCGAGAGGTACGCGCAGATGAGCGTCTGCCGCGAGTCGGCGACGGCCGTGGCCGAACCGAGTTCGCGCCCGGCCCGACGTTCCACCAGCGACAGGACCGGCATCGCGACCACACTCGCCGCCGCCAGGCCGATACCGACCGGCGACGAGTCGGGCTCCGTTCGCAGCAACAGCGACGCCGTCGACGACACGACGACGTAGGCAGCGAGGGCGAAGAACGCGACGGCGATCACCCGCAACGTCCCCCGCTCCCAGCGTTCGGGATCACGGCGGGTGAACTGCCACGCCACCGCCCCCGCCGACAGGACCTCGATCGTGGAGTCGAGGCCGAACCCGACGAGAGCGGCAGACGACGCGACCGTTCCCGCGGCGAGCGCGACGATCGCTTCGACGAGGTTGTACGCGATGGTGGCGACGACGATCCCTCGGATGCGGCGGCGAAGAACCTCGGTGCGCGCGAGGTCGACGGTCGCGGTCATCCGCAGCACCGGCATCCGTCGATCGTGCAGCCCTCTCCGGCGTCGACGGCGAGGACGGCGTCGAGCAGGCGTCGCATGCCGTCGGCCAGGTGCGGATCGGCGATCTCGTAGCGCGTGCGCCGCCCTTCCGGCTCGGCGACCACGAGCCCGCAGCCGCGGAGGCACGCGAGGTGGTTGGAGACGTTCGAGCGGGTGAGGTCGAGGTCACGAGCCAGATCGGCGGGGTAGCCCGGCCCCTCGAGCAGGGCGAGCAGGACGCGGGACCGCGACGGATCGGCCATGGCACGCCCCAGCCGGTTCATGACGTCGACGCGATCGGGAATGGTCAGCACCCGATGACTATACAGCAGATGCTGACCATTCCGTCAGGTCATCGGACGGTGTCGATCGCGCCCGTCCGCTCCGCGATCTTGCGGTCCCCGCGGCGCCGGGTGAAGCGGGCGATGAAGAAGAGGAGCGCTCCGACGACGACGTAGCCGGCGGTGGCGAGCCAGACCACCGCATCCTGCTGCGTGAGCAGCACGACGCTCGCGATGATGGCGAGGATCGGGACGATCCGCGGCACGGAGAAGTGCGAGTGCTCGACCTTGTCCTTCTTGAGCACGAGCACGCTCACGTTGGCCGTGATGAAGACCAGCAGCAGGAGCAGCACCGTGGTGTTGGCGAGGGTGGAGATGTCGCCGACGACGGTCAGCAGCATCGTGACGCCCGCCACGACGACGATCGACACCCACGGCGTACGACGCTTCGGCAGGACCTTCCCGAACGCGTGGGGCAGCAGGCCCGATTCGGCGAGGCCGTAGCCGACGCGGCTCGCCATCACCATGAACAGCAGGGCACCGTTGGCGATCGCGACGAGGGCGATGAGGCTGAACAGCCATCCCGGCACGGCGAGACCGCTGGCGTTCACGACCTCGAGCAGCGGGCCCGTCGATTTCGCCAGCACGGTCGGCTCGACCACGATGACCGCGCCGACGGCGATGCAGAGGTAGATGACCGCCGCCGTGAAGATCGCCCCGAAGAGTGCGCGGGGGTAGGCACGCGACGGGTTCTTGACCTCCTCGGCCATGTTCGCGGCGGCCTCGAATCCGAGGAACGAGAAAAAGGCGATGATGGACGCCGCGAAGGCACCCTCGAGCGGCGGGACGTCGGGCGCGAACTCGAAGATCCGCGACGGTTCGCCACCGCCGCTGCCGAAGACGATCGCCGCGATGACGATCACGAGGACGAGTCCGGTGACCTCGATCATCGAGGCGACCATATTGGTCGCGAGCGATTCTTTGACGCCGCGGAGGTTGATGAGCGTCAGGACGAGGATGAACCCGATCGCGACGGGGATCGGCGGGATGTCGATCAGGGCGCTGAAGTAGTCACCGGCGAACGCGTTGGCGAGCGCCGCGGCGGTGGTGATCCCCGAGGCCATCATGAGGAACCCGACGAGGAACGACAGGAACGGGATGCCGAAGGCCTTGTCGACGTAGCGTGCCGCACCGCCGGCGTGCGGGTACTTCGTGATGAGTTCCGCGTAGGTGCCGGCCGTGAGCAGCGCGACGACGAGGGCGATGAGCAGCGGCAGCCAGATGACGCCGCCCACATCGGTCGCCATCGTGCCGACGAGCGTGTAGATGCCCGCGCCGAGTGTGTCGCCGACGATGAAGGCGAAGAGCAGCCATGTGCCGACCGCGCGCTTCAGACCGGGCTTTTCCTGGGCAGGTGGAGCCGTCGTGTCGTTTGTCATCGCACCACTTCAACGAACTCGCGCGTCTGATGCAACCCCTGGCGCGATGGTCGCTCGCGTGCTGAGGACCCGGATGCCGCGGGTCACCCGCGCGCGTCGACCTGGTCCTGCAGGTTCACCGCGCTCCGGAGCACGTCTCGCAGCGCCCCGACGAGGAGCGCGACGCCGACGCCGACGACGAGGGCGAGGAACGTCATCCACACCACGAACCGGCTCCCGGCTCCCGCGCCGACGAGGACCGCGCATCCCACGACCACGACGGTCATCGCGGCGCCGACGCATCCGATCATCGCGTCGACCCAGCGGATCGCTCCGTCCTCGAAGATCCGCCCGTGAGCTGCGCGGGTCAGCAGCCGCCACACGCAGACGAGCGCGAGCTGCCCGCAGAACAGCAGGACGCCGAGGAGCACCACCCCCGCATCCCTCAGCCCGGCGACCTCGGGGATCACCTGCGCCGCCCCGTCGATGAGGTCGGGGACGACCCAGATCTGCAGGATCACGATCACCGTGAAGAGGAAACCGGCGCCCGCCTTGCCGAGAGCGATCATGCGCGTCCCATCTATCGATTGTCGATGACCATATATCGATAAACGGTGCCGACGCCAGCGTCTCGCTTCTCGCTGGGCACGGCAGGATGGGGGCATGACGACTCCCCCGCCCGCGCGTCGCCCGCTGGCGTCGTTCTTCCGCGGCGTCGGCGACCTCGGCCGCGGTTTCTCGTTCTGGGGACGGCTGCCCGGCGCGATGGCCCTCGGACTGATACCGGCCGCGATCGTCGGCGTCGTACTGCTGGCGGGCATCATCACGCTGATCGTCTTCCTGCGCGACGTGGTCGACGCGCTCACCGGCTTCGCCGACGGGTGGGCGCAGCTCGGCGCCGACCTCGTGCGCTTCGGCGTCGGCGCGGCGCTCCTCGGCGGCGCGATCGTGCTCGCCGTCGTGTCGTTCACCGCGCTCACGCTGCTGGTGGGCGACCCGTTCTACGAGCGCATCTGGCGACGGGTCGAAGAGTATGTGGGCGACGCTCCCCCGGAATCGGACTACGGCTTCTGGCGGTCGGTCGGCGACAGCATCGGACTCATCCTGCGCGGTCTCCTCGCCGCCGTCGTCGCCGGACTGGTGGGACTGATCCCCCTCGTCGGCACCGTCCTGGGCGCGGTCGTCGCCGCCTTCCTCACCGGCTGGCTCCTGGCCGACGAACTCACCTCCCGCGCGCTCGCGGCCCGAGGACTGGATGCCGCGGCCCGCCGCGACCTGCGCCGCGGGCACCGCGCGCGGGTGCTGGGGTTCGGTGTCGCGACCCAGCTCTGCTTCCTGGTGCCGCTCGGCGCCGTGCTCGCGATGCCCGCCGCGGTCGCGGGATCGACCGTGCTCGCGCGCACGCTGCTCGACGCGCGGTCCGACGTCGGCCATGCTGAAGAGTCGACCGCGTCGCCACGACGCAGAAACGGAGCACGATGATGCGCCTCGTCCCCCTCGGGCCCACCGACCGCACGGTCCCCAACGTCGTCGCCGGGATGATGCGCATCGAGGAGATGTCGGATGCCGCCATCCGCGAGCTGTACGACGCGTGTCGCGCCGCGGGCGTCGACTTCTTCGACCATGCCGACCTGTACGGCAGCTCGCGCCACGGCTGCGAACGCCGATTCGCGGAGGCGCTGAACCTGAGCTCCGCCGAGCGCGACGAGATCACCCTGCAGACCAAGACGGGCATCGTCCCCGACGAGTGGCACTTCGACCACTCCTACGAGCACATCGTCGCCTCGGCCGAGGAGTCGTTGCAGGCGCTCGGCACCGACCGAATCGACGTCCTCCTGCTGCACCGTCCCGACGCGCTCGTCGAACCCGAAGAGGTCGCGCGCGCCTTCGAGCACCTGGAGTCGTCGGGCAAGGTCCGCGCCTTCGGCGTCTCGAACCACACGCCGCGCCAGATCGACCTGCTGAAGACCGCGGTGACGCAACCGATCGTCGCCAATCAGGTGCAGCTGTCGATCACGCACTCGACGATCGTCGCCCAGGGTCTCGCGTCGAACATGGCGGGTGAGGACGACGCGATCACCCGCGACGGCGGCGGACTGGTCGACTACGCGCGCATCAACGGCATCACCCTGCAGGCGTGGTCGCCGTTCCAGAAGGGGTTCTTCGACGGGGTCATGTTCGACGCCCCCGAGCTGCCCGAGCTCAACGCACTGCTGGACCGTCTCGCCGCGAAGTACGACGTGACGCCCACGGCGATCGCGACCGCCTGGATCACGCGGCATCCCGCGCACATGCAGGTCGTGCTCGGTACGACCAACCCGCAGCGGGTGACGGATGCCGCAGCCGGCTCCGAGATCCCGCTGACCCGCGCCGAGTGGTACGGGCTGATCTCGGCGGCCGGCCACAAGGTGCCGTGAGCCGCGGGCTCAGCCCTCTCGGCGGGTCTTGATCGTCGCGCCCGCCGCCAGGAAGACGAACGCAGCGGCGACCTGAGCCGCGCCCCATATCGTCCCGAGGAACGGGAACGGGAAGATCGGGTTCCAGATCACCGCGATCGCGAGCATGGGCGGCACCCACCACCACTGCTTCGCCTGCACCGCGAACCACCCGATGATGAGCGCGAAGATCGTGGCGACGAATCGGACGGTGAGGAACCAGTCGGTCGCGAGCAGCGCCGGCGCGACGAACAGGACCACCGCCGCGAGCAGGCTCGGCGCCAGGGCGTTGCGCTGATACATCGCGGGTGTCGGCTGCGTGCGGCTCACGGGGCTCCTCGGGAGGGGGACGTCTTCTCAGTCTGCCGCACGCGTCGCGCGCGCCCGGCGAGCACCGCCCCGCCGACGATCGCCGCGACCACCGAGCCACTGAGGATGCCGATCTTCGCGTGGTCGTCCGCCAGCGATCCGACCCCGTACGACAGCTCGCCCACGAGCAGAGCGACGGTGAACCCGATGCCGGCGAGCAGGCCGACGCCCAGCATGTCACCCCACTGCAGTTCGAAGGTCCGCCGCACGGCCGGCACGCGCGTGAGCAGGAACACGGCGAGCAGGATCCCGATCGGCTTGCCGATCACGAGTCCGAAGAGGATGCCGAGGGTCACCGGATCGGCGAACGCCGAGACCAGTCCGTCCCAACCGCCGACCGCGACTCCCGCGGAGAAGAACGCGAAGATCGGGATCGCCACGAGCGTCGAGATCGGACCGAACCGGTCGGCGAAGTGCGCGGTGAGCGCATCGTGGATGGGTGCACCGTCGGCATCCGTCCCCACCCGCACCCGGGCGCGCGGCGTGACGATCGCCGGCACCGTGAAGGCCAGCAGCACGCCGGCGATCGTCGCGTGCACGCCCGACGCGTGGACGAGCGCCCAGGTGACGACCGCGAGCGGCATCAACACCCACCAGTGACGGATGCCGCGCCGCACCGCGAGCCCGAACACGACGAGCGGGATGATCGCCGCCGCGAGCCACACGGGCTGCAGGTCGTCGGTGTAGACGGTGGCGATGATCGTGATCGCGAAGAGGTCGTCGACGACGGCGAGCGTCAGCAGGAAGACGCGGAGCGCCGGCGGCAGCCCCTTGGCCACGACGGCGAAGACCGCGACGGCGAAGGCGATGTCGGTCGCCGTCGGGATCGCCCACCCGCGCACCGCGTCGCCCGGCACCGACAGGGTGAACGCCGTGAAGATGAGCGCAGGGACGATGACCCCGCCGAGTGCGCCGATGACGGGCACCGCCGCGATCCGTGGCGAGCGCAAGCGCCCGGCGACGATCTCCTCCTTCAGTTCGAGTCCGACGACGAAGAAGAAGATCGCGAGCAGGCCGTCCGCCGCCCAGTGGGCGACGGTCAGGTGCAGGTGCAGGGCTTCGGGCCCGAAGGAGGTCTCGCGCAGGCCGACGTACCAGGGCGCGGCGGGGGAGTTGGCGAGCACGAGCGCCGCGACGGTCGCGGCCAGCAGCAGGATGCCGCCGAAGGTGTCGGTCTGGACGGTCTGGCGGATGCCGCGCCAGATCTCATGCGGAGCGATGCGGGAGGACGGGGAGGAGGACATGACGGATCGCTTTCCGCGTCGGGGATCGGCGGTCGGACGGAGCGCTCTGGCGGGCAGCGCGCGTCAGCCCTCGAATGTCGACAATCGGCGACATCTCATCGTACCGAGGCGCCCCCCGGCGCCGGCCGGTCACCCGAAGCGGCGACCGGCGGGGTTCGTCGGCAGCAGCGTCAGCACGAGGAGGACGATGCCGCCGCCTGGGACGAGGGAGAGGAAGAACAGCGGTCCGGGCAGGTTCGCGTCATGCAGTCGACGCCACGTGAGCGCGGCATCCGGGATGATCGTCGCGATAAAGAAGAGGAACAGCAGGATGCCGCCGACCGCGATCAGCGGCCCCGGCTGACTCTCGCCGGTCATCGGATCGTAGGAGACAGCGACGAGCGCTCCGCCGATCATGATCACGACGAGCACCATCACGATCAGGAAGTACGCGAGCCGCATCCACCAGAACTCGCTGAGGCTCGCGCGCCCGGTGAAGGTGGCGTACTTCTTCCAGTACCGCACGAACGCCTGCGTGAAGGACGCTCCGTAGTGCGGCCATTCCAGCGGCGGTTGTCCTGGCCCGGCGGCCGGCGGCATCGGACGACCGTACGGGGGCGGTGGGGGCGGTGCGTACGACATCGGTTCCTCCGGGCGCGTTCGGTTGCGTGGGTACATCCTGACGGACACCGCGACTATTTTGTGACGAACCCGGGCCGACATCCCTCTCATGTGTAGAGGCGGAGCACTCCGCCACCCACAGACACAGAGAAGGACAGTGACATGGCTGAGAACCAGAACACCCCCACCCCGTCCGCCGCGGCCCCCGCCGCTCGCGTCGACCGCGCCCCGGTCTCGCGCAAGGCTGAGAACTCCTCGGTCGCCGGCACCATCACGATCGCCGACGGCGTCGTGTCGAAGGTCGCCGGCATCGCCGCGCGTGAAGTGTCGGGCGTCTACGCCCTGGGCGGCGGCGGAGCCCGCGCCATCGGCGCGATCCGCGACGCGATCAACGCGACCGATCTGACGCAGGGCGTCAAGGTCGAGGTCGGCGAGACCCAGGCCGCGGTCGACCTGAAGGTCGTCGTCGAGTACCCCGCCCCGATCGGCCGTGTCGCCGACGAGGTGCGCAGCTCCGTCGCCGGCGCCGTGCACCGTCTCACCGGACTCGATGTCGTCGAGGTGAACGTCGAGATCCACGACGTCCACATCGAGGACGAGTCCGACGAGCAGGCCGAACCGCGCGTCGCTTGAGGCGGCGCGGCATCCGTCACACCTGAGGAGAGATCCGGAACATGCGCAACAAGATCCTGATCATCGGCGCGATCGCCTTCGCGGCGTACGTGATCGGCAGCCGCTCCGTCACCGTGAAGAAGTCCGAGTCGGTCCCGCACCAGCTCGTGCGACTGCGGGAGGAGCGCAAGACGAAGAAGGACCGGGAGCGCAAGGCCAAGAAGATCGCCAAGGCCGCGAAGGGCACGGCGGAGGACCTGGCCGACAAGATCCGGGATGCCGCCCACGAGGTCCGTTCGCGGATCAGCTGACCGGCACCTCTCCCACCCGGCCCACCCGGGAGGGTGCGTACGATGGCTCCCCGTGAAGAGCCCCGATCTGCGCACCCTCCCGAAGGCCGAGCTCCACCTCCACATCGAGGGGACGCTCGAGCCCGAGCTCGCGTTCGCCCTCGCCGCGCGCAACGGCGTCGCACTGCCGTTCGCCGACATCGACGATCTCCGCGCGCGGTACGACTTCACCGACCTGCAGTCGTTCCTCGACCTGTACTACGCGTGCATGATGGCGCTCCGCACCGAACAGGACTTCACCGACCTCGCGGTCGCCTACTTCGAGAGGGCGGCGGCCGACGGCGTCCACCATGTGGAGATGTTCTTCGACCCGCAGATCCATGCCGCGAACGGGGTGCCCGTCGACGTCGTGATCGACGGGCTCCGTGCCGGTTTCGCGGTCGCGGCCGAACGCTTCGGCATCACCGGTGGCCTCATCGTCTGTGTCGTGCGCGACCAGCCGGTCGCGTCGGCGGAGGCACTGCTCGACGAGATCGCCCCGCGTGCGCACGAGCTGCTCGGCATCGGCCTGGACTCGGCAGAGGTCGGCTACCCGCCGTCGCTCTTCGAGGGAGTGTTCCGCCGCGCCGCCGAGCTCGGGCTGCACCGCGTCGCCCACGCCGGCGAGGAGGGACCCGCCGCCTACGTCTGGGAGGCGCTGCGCGTGCTCGAGGTCGAGCGGGTGGACCACGGCATCCGATCGGTGGAGGACCCCGACCTGCTCGCGCATCTCGTCGAGCACCGGGTGCCGCTCACCGTGTGCCCGCTGTCGAACGTACGACTGCGTGCCGTCCCCGAGCTGGCCGCGCATCCGCTGCGCGAGCTCGTCGACGCGGGCGTCGTCGTCACGATCAACTCCGACGACCCGTCCTACTTCGGCGGCTACATCGGCGACAACTACGCCGCCGTCGCCTCGCTCGGCTTCGACACGGCCGAACTGGCGCAGCTCGCCGAGAACTCGATCGAGGCGTCGTTCGCGGATGCCGCGCGCAAGGCCGATCTCATCGCTCGGGTGCGGGCGTGGGCGGCATCCGCCTGACTCACTCCGCCTCCGCCTTCGGCCACACGTACGGCAGGTCGTCGGGATCGTCGAAGCCCTGCGCCCGGTAGTACTCGAGGTCCTTGCGGAGCAGATTCGAGCGGTGCGAGCGGTGGACGTCCTCCCGGCCGAACCAGCCCGGCATCCGCACCGTCCCGGACCGGTACTCCACCCCGTCCTCGGGGATCTCGTCGAGGGTCGCGAGGGTGGACTGCCGGGTCGTGTCGGCGAAGCCGCGGCGCACCCACTCGTCGACCGTGAGGTCCTGGTAGACCATGAGTGCCGCGCGGTGGCCGCGCCACATGGCGACCGCAGGGTGGTGGCGCCAGCCGTAGTCAGGGATGGTCAGCGCCCGCATCACCTGCAGGGTCTCGACGCGCTGCTTGCCGAGGCGCTTCGTGTCGAGCGCGGCCATGCCGCGGGCGAGGTCGGCGTAGGGGACGAAGGTCTGCACGTCAGCGCACCTTCCGGATGCGGATGGGCCCCTTCGCGGTCGACGGATCGGCGACCTGCCCGCGCTGGGTGATCTCGACTTCACCAGACGCGACCAGACGCCTCGCCGCCCGACGGGCGGGTTCCATGAGGTCGCGCCACTCGTCGCCGCCGACCGCTTTCGCCGCCTCGGACGGGCAGATGGTCGCCGACGCCGCCCGCGCATCCAGCAGTTCGACGATCGTGCGCGTGAGCTTCTCATCGACGGGACGGATACCGCGCTTGCGGCACGCGTCGGAGCAGTATTTCACCTCGTCCCAGTTCTTCTCCCACTTCTTGCGCCACTGGATCTCGCGCCCGCACGAGGCGCAGGACTTGGGTGCCGGGGTGGAAGCCATGCCGCGACGGTACGTCGGAGAGCCGACACGGGCGAAGGGGTTGCGCATTCACCGCATCCGTCCCGGTCCTCAGTCAGGTGGGCACGCCGAGCTGTGCGAGGGCTGGCTCCGCACCGGAGACGGCGATGGACCAGTCAGGTCGGATGAAGGCGTCCCGATGCAACCGAACCCGCTGTTCATCTACGGGCTCACCCTGCCGAGGGACGACGCGCGTCACGCCGTTGAGTTCGTACCCGAGCTTGCGGGACACGGCGAGGGACGCCTCGTTCCAGGACGCTGCGCTGGATTCCGCCCATTCCGCCCCGAGAACGTCGAACGCGAACATCAGCAGCGCCGCCCGCATCTCGGTTCCCCAGCCCCGGCCCTGAGCAGACCTGGTGAGCCAGGAGCCCGTGTTGACGGTTCGCCGGTCGGCGAAGGTATACGCAGACAGGTCTTGCGAACCCACAACACGGCCGTTCGCGTGGACGGCGAACGCGACTGTCCAGTGTGCAGGGTTCACTCTGGTGCGAAGACTCCATTGGTACTCGGCCAGGTTCCGGGGAAGATCAGCGGGATCCGCATCGGTCCAGGGGACGCCGAACGGCATCCGCTCCGGGTCGTGCACCCCGTCCGCCGCCGCCTGAACCAATCCCGGCAGGTCGACGTCACGGACGGGGCGCAGGGTCAGATTCGGCGTGCCGATCGAGAGTTCGAACAGCGGCCAGATCTCCTCGAGTTCCATGCCGGGACCCTACCCGTCTCGGCGGGCGGCGCGCCTTCACATGACGGCGTCACACCTCGGGCTGGCAGCGCGGGCACCACCAGGTGCGGCGACGCTCGGGGTCGTTCGCGACCTCGTTGCGGACGAGGATGCGGGTGCCGCACCGCAGGCACGGGCGTCCCGCGCGCCCGACGACCCAGTGCGACTCCCCCTTGCGGGTCGAACCGGTGGTCACCTGGTACATCCCGGGCGCGGTCGCCGAGACCCGCAGCATCCGTGCCGCCCTCTCGACGAGGGGCACTAGATCGACCGACCCGATCGGTGCGAAGGGATGCGCGCCGGAGAGGAACGCGGTCTCGTTGACCCACAGGTTGCCGAGACCCGCCAGGTTGCGCTGGTCGAGGAGCGCCGCGACGACCGTTCGATCGGGCCGCGATGCGAGCCGGCGCACGGCCTCGGCGGCATCCCAGTCCTCGCGCAGCGGATCAGGACCGAGGTACCCGAGCACCGCGTCCTCGCCCGCCGTGGCGACGAGTTCGACGACGGGAAGGTCGATCCCCCACAGCGTCGACTCGTCGTCGAGGCGCATCCGCACGCGCACCCGGTGCTCCTCGCGGGACGGGATGCGGCGACCCGGCCGCGTGACTGTCCAGCTCCCCTGCATCCGCAGGTGCGTGTGCAGCGTGTGCCCCGTGTCGAACCGGGTCAGCAGGTGCTTGCCGTGGGTGTCGTACGCGACGATCCGGGCGCCGGCGAGCGGCGTGCCCGCCGCGCCACCCGAACGCAGCTCACCCGAGGCGATCGTGTGCCCGACGGATGCCGCGGCCAGCCGCTGCCGCAACCGGAACACGCTGTCGCCCTCCGGCATCCGCTCACCTCCGTCGGATGACCGTAGCGGGGTCCGCAGCCGCCCGTCGACGGCTTGCGGACCCCGCGGAGACGGGTCAGCGCGCCGCGCGCAGCCAGACCGTCGTCGCGCCGGGCAGGCGGTCGCCCGCGAGCTCGGCGCTCGCCAGCAGGATCTCGCCCGTCGGCAGCTCGGCCGGCTCGTCGCCGAAGTTCGTGACGACGGTCCAGCCGTTCGGACGAGCGAACGCCAGGACGTCGTCGCGGCCGGTGTCGATCCAGGCCAGCTCTTCGGCAGTCTGCAGCTCGTCGCGCAGATGAAGGGCGCGCCGATACAGGTTCAGGGTCGACGCGGGGTCGTCCTCCTGCGCCTCGACCGACATCGCGCCGAACCACTCCGGCTGCGGCAGGTGCGATCCGCCCTCGCCGAAGCCGAACGACGAGCCGGACTCGGTCCAGGGGATCGGCACCCGGCATCCGTCGCGACCGATGTCCTCGCCGGGGCTGCGGAAGAAGGTCGGGTCCTGCCGCTCGGCCTCGGGGATGTCCGCGACCTCCTGCAGCCCGAGCTCCTCGCCCTGGTAGACGTAGGCCGAGCCCGGCAGCCCGAGCACGAACATGCTCGCGGCGCGCGCACGACGGAGCCCCGCCTCGGCGTCGAGCGCAGGCTCGGTACCGCCCGAGAGCAGCCACTCGTTGCCGTGCTTGCGCGAGGGGCGGCCCGTGGCATCCCGCTCCGGATGCGGCAGCCCGTACCGCGTCGCATGGCGCACGACATCGTGGTTCGACAGCACCCACGTCGTCGACGATCCCGACGAGGCGGCGAGCGCGAGGTTGTCGGCGACGATCCGCCGGAACTGACCCGCGTCGAAGTCGGCTTCGAGCAGGTCGAAGTTGAACGCCTGGCCGAGGCTCTCGGCGCTCGCGTACAGCGGGATCCGCGACGGGTCGACCCACGCCTCGGCGACGGCCGTCCGCGGCGGGTCGTAGGAGTTGAACACCTGCCGCCATTCGGCGTACACCTCATGCACGTCGTCGCGGTCGATCATCGGATGTTGCCCGTCGCGCGGCATCGCGTCGAGCTCCGCCTGGGTGGGCAGGTCCTCCGGCAGGTCCTTCGTCAGCATGTGGGCGACGTCGATGCGGAACCCGTCGACGCCCCGGTCGGACCAGAAGCGCAGCGTCCGCACGAAATCGGCCCTCACCTCGGGGTTCGACCAGTCGAGGTCGGGCTGCTCGACGGCGAAGTTGTGGAAGTACCACTGTCCGTCGCCGACGGGCTCCCACGCCGGCCCGCCGAACACCGACTGCCAGTCCGCCGGCGGCTCCTCACCGTTCTCGCCCTTCCCATCGCGGAAGATGTAGCGCGCCCGCGCCGCCGATCCGCGCCCGGCGGCCAGCGCCTCCCGGAACCAGGCGTGCTGGTCGGACGTGTGGTTCGGAACGATGTCGATGACCACCTTGATCCCCGCCTCGTGGAGCGCGGCGATCAAGGCGTCGGCGTCGTCGAGGCTGCCCAGCCGCGGGTCGACGTCACGGTAGTCCGCCACGTCGTACCCGCCGTCGGCGAGCTCCGACGGGTAGAACGGGCTCATCCAGATCGCGTCGACGCCGAGTTCCTTCAGATACGGGACACGAGAGCGGATGCCGCGCAGGTCGCCGATGCCGTCACCGTCGGCATCCGCGAAGCTGCGGGGATACACCTGGTAGACGACCGCCTGCCGCCACCATTCGGGCAGCTCGGCGTCGGCGAGGTCGGCGGTGTCGGGTGCGGTCTGCACGTCGGAGGTCACGGGGGTCCTTTCGGGATCGGTGGTCGGTCAGCCCTTGACGGCGCCCTGCGTCACGCCCTCCATCACCCAGCGCTGGGTGAAGAGGTAGGCGAGGATCGCGGGGGCCATGGCCATGAGGTACGACGCGAAGGCGACGTTGTAGTTGTTGCTGAACTGCGTCTGGAACAGGTTCTGCCGCACGGGCAGGGTCTGCATCGCCGGGTCGGAGATGATCAGCGACGGCAGCATGAAGTCGTTCCACGCATAGAGGAAGGCGAAGATGCCGACCGTCGCGCTCATAGGAGCCAGCAGCGGGAAGATCAGCTTCCAGAACGTCTGCCACGTCGTCGCGCCGTCGATGCGCGCGCTCTCTTCGAGCTCGATCGGGATCGAACGGAGGAACGCCGTGAACAGCAGCACGCTGAAGCTCAGCTGGAACATCGTCGCCAGCAGGATGACCCCCACCGGGTTGTCGAGCCCGAGCCGTCCGGTCAGCTGGATCTGCGGCAGCGCGACGACGGGGAACGGGATGAACATCGCCGCGAGCAGGTAGAAGAACGAGTACCGGAAGAGCTTGCGATCCCAATTGCGGACGATCGCGTACGACGCGAACGCCGCCAGGATGATCGTCGCGACGACCGTCCCCGCCGTCACGAAGAACGAGATCGCGGCGCCGACGGGGAACTGCGTGAGGTTCCACGCCTGCACGAACCCGTCGAAGCTGAACGGCGCAGGGAGCGAGAAGGCGTTGCCGTCGACGGCCTGCCCGGTCGTCTTCAGCGCCATCGAGATGGTGACGTAGAGCGGCAGGAGCACGGTGATCGAGCAGAGGAAGAGGATGACGGTCCCCGACCAGCGGCGGCGTTCGGCGTCCGTCCTCCGGCGGCGGCGCGGCGGCTCGGCGGGGCGGTCGGGGGCGGTGACGGCGTCGGCTTGTTCGAAAGCCAGCGCGGGCTGTGTGGTGGACATCAGACCTTGTTCCTTCCCCGCGTGAGCGAGAGCTGCAGGAGAGAGATGAGGACCGCGACGATGAAGAAGATCGTCGCGTTGGCCATCTGGTAGGCGTAGTCGCCTCCGTTGAAGCCCGCGATGATCGTCATCGCGACGCTGCGGGTGGCCGTGCCCGGCCCGCCGCCGGTGAGGCCGACGATGATGTCGTACGCGTTCAAGAAGCCCTTGAAGCCGAGGATCACGTTGATGACGACGTAGCCGGCGACGAGCGGCACCGTGATCCGCAGCAGCTGCTGGCGTTTGTTGGCGCCGTCGAGGTCGGCCGCCTCGTAGACGTCGCCCGGCACCGAGAGCAGGCCTGCGATGTAGATGAGGAGCGTGCCCGGGATCGCCTGCCACGCGGTGACGATGACGATCGCGATCCACGCGAGGTCGGGGTTCGCGAGCAGGCTCTCCTGCAGCCACGGCACGCCCAGGGTCGAGCCCGCCGAGGGCAGCGAGTTCGAGAACAGGAAGTTGAAGACGTAGGCGATGATGATGCCCGAGATGACCATGGGGATCACGAAGATCGTCCGCAGTCCCGTCGTGAAGCGGATGCGGGAGGTCAACCCGACCGCCAGGAGGAACGCCGCGATGTTCACGACGATCACGGTCGCCACCGCGAAGCCGGCGGTGAACAGGTAGCTCTGCAGGATCGCCGGGTCGCTGAACAGCGCGATGTAGTTCGTGAACCCGATGAAGTTCCACTCCCCCAGTCCGATCGAATCGGTCAGGCTGAAGAAGATGCCGATGATGCCCGGGACGGTGATCGCCAGGGTGAACAGCAGCACGGTCGGCAACAGGAACAGGTAGTAGATCGGCTCGACGCGTTTCGTGCTGCGCCTGGCCGTGCGGTCTCCCTGCGTCAGGAGGGTCGTCGTCGACCCCGTCGTGGTGGTCATCGCGCGGCCTCCTCAGCCTCGTCGGTGAGGATGGGCTGGCGGAACGCGAGGCGCGACCAGTCACTGTCCATGGTGGCGAACGTCTGTGCCGGGTCCTGCCCGAACATCAGCGCCTGGGCGTAGGCGAAGACGGGGATCGTCTTCGGGACGAGCACGGACGGACCCTGGTAGATCGCCCCCGCATCGTAGAACTCCTGCATCCCCTGGACCCGCGGGTCGTCGGGAGCCGCGGCATCCGTCGTCGGCGAGAACCCGAGCTGGGACTCGTTGTAGGCCTCGATGATCTCGGGCTGGTACAGGTACTCGAGGAAGTCCCGCGCCGCGTCCTTCTTCGTCGAGGCGTCGGGGATCATCGCCGCGAGGTCCATGTTGACGCGGATCGCGCGGTCGTCCGGGTCGTCGGTCATCGGGAGCGGGAAGGTGCCGAGCGGAGCGTCGGGTGCGGTCTTCGCGATCTCGCTGAAGGCCCACGGGCCCTGCAGGTACATCGCCGCCTCACCCTCGCCGAACGCGAGGTTGCCGTCGCCGTACGCGCGGCTGTCGGCATCCTCGTTCGTGTACTCGGTGGCGAGTTGCAGCATCTTCTCGACAGGCTCCGTGAAGTCGTTCTCGAAGGAGACCTCCGAGGAGCCGTCCACCTCCGCGCCTTCGGCGGCGAGCCCGTCGAAGAAGTCGATGACGTCGATCGAGCCGCCGATGGCGTAGTCGTACCAGCCCTGCGCGACGGTCCAGTCGTCCTTGAACGTGCCGTAGAACGGCGTGACGCCGGCCGCCTCGAGCGCGTCGCACACTGCGATCAGCTCGTCCCAGGTCGTGGGGACCTCGAGCCCGTTCTCTTCGAAGATCTGCGTGTTGTAGATCACCGACGAGGCCATCACGGAGTACGGCAGGGCGGTCGTGCGCCCCTCGCAGGTGCCGTACTGCTCCATGAGCGGCTGCAGGTCCTCGCGGACGGTGGCCGCGGCATCCGTGTCGCCGAGGTCGCTCAGCGCGCACCGCTGGACGAAGCGGGCGACCTCGTAGTTGTAGTTCGCCAGCATGATGTCGGGCGGGTTGCCGCGCACGAAGCTCGCTGAGACGACATCGACACCCGAGGTGTCCATCTCGACGGTCACGGCGTCCTGCGAGGCGTTGTAGTCCTTGACGACGTCCTGCATGAAGGTCAGTGCCTCACGTTTGCTGAAGGTGAAGCGGATGGTCTCGCGGCCGTCGGCGGAGCAGCCGGCCAGGGTCGCGGCGCCCAGGGCGGCGACGGCGAGGGCGGCGGCAGCACGCCGCCTGCGGGAAGTGATCGATGACATGTGTATCCGATCGCGTCGTTGCGGACGAAGTTCTCACTCGAGTGGGGATCCGGCGAGTATATTTAGTCGCCAAATCAATGCGATGCAGGCAGTATTGCAGGGCGGATTCCGAAAGGTCAAGACCCCGATGTCGACACTCGCCTCCTCCCCGGCACGGCCGGCCAGCCAGGACGCCGTGCTCGCTTTCGCGTGGGACTCGTCCGAGTTCACCGCGACCGACGCGTTGCAGTCCACGGGGTTGACGCGCTCGACGACGATCGAAGCGACCGACGCGCTGGTCGCCCGCGGCCTCCTGCGCGAGCTGCCGAACGCCCGCCTCGCGGGGGATTACCGCAAGGGTCGCCCCGCCCGGCGCTTCGCCCTGCGCGAGGACGCGGCCGTCGTCGTCGGCGTCGACGCGGGCCACGAGCACGTCTCGGTCGCCGTCGCCGATCTGCGTGGACGGCGGATCGCGGATGCCGACGCCCGCCTCGTCCTCGACCGTGACGACGCGGCCGCCCGTGCCGCCGTGGTCGCCGACGCGATCGACCGAGCCCTGGCCGCCGCCGGCGTCTCGCGCGCCGACGTCCTCGCCGTGTGCGCCGGGGTCCCGGCGCCGGTCGACCGTACGGGGCGGTCACCGCGGCATCCGACGCGCTTCTGGGAACGGATGAACCCCGACCTCGTCGACGTCCTGTCATGGGCGCCGCTCGTGCGGATCGAGAACGACGCATCGCTCGCTGCCGTCGCGGAGGGGTCGATCGGCGCGGCCGTCGGATGCCAGGACTACATCGCCCTGCTGGCGGGGTCGCGCTTGGGCGCCGGGGTGGTCGTCGACGGCCGCCTGCTGCGCGGGAGTCACGGCGGGGTCGGCGAGATGGTCGCCTTCGACCACGTCGACGGTGTGCACGGCGCCGAGGGCCTGGGATCGCGCGCCGCGGACCTGGCGCGTGAGATGGTGCGCTCGGGCGAGGCGACCGCGGGCATCCGCGAGCTCGCGCCGGAGTCTCTGGACGCGCGTCGCGTCCTCGAGATGGCCGCGCAGGGAGACGCCGACGCGCGTCGCATCGTCGAGCGCGTGGGCCTCATTCTCGCGCGCATCGTCAGCGTCCTGGGCAGCATGTTCGACCCCGAGCGGGTCGTCGTCTCGGGCGCGATCGCCGATGGCGTCGCCGAGGTGGTCGCCGCCGCGCGGCGGTCGCTGCCGACCGACCTCGACCTGCCCGCCCCCGAGCTCGTCGCCTCGACCCTGGGCGGCGAGGTGGTCGTCGTCGGAGCGGTCGCCGCCGCCGTGGCGTCGGCGCGCGAACGGGTGCTCGACGTCTGGGGCGCAGCCGGCTGAGTCAGCTCGCGCCGCGGCGCGGGTCCTGACCGGAGCGCGTGTAGGCGCGCCACAGGATGCGGGCGTGGCGCTCCTTCGCGCGCTCGACGCCCTCTTCGTCGCCACGGGCGGCGCAGTACCACTCCGCGGCGCGCTCCCGCAGGGCGCTGAGCACGACGTCGAGCCCCGCGTGCGGCGGCGGCGGCACGATCGCCTTCTCCGCCGGCATCCGCCCCTTCGGCGCGAGGGAATCGTTCGCGTGCTTCACGATGAGGTCGGCCGCACCGACCGCGTGCGCGTTGATGATCGAGTGCGCCGCTCCCCGGATCTCCCACCGCCGCGCGCGACGGGCGGCGTCGACCAGCCGCGAGTGGAACCGCCGCGGGGACGTCGCGTCGTACTCGCCGCGGATCAACAGGACGGATGCCTTGACCCGCGGCATCCGCTCGATCAGCCGGTATCGCAGCAGGTGCGGCAGGACCTGCACGAAGTACACGAAGCCGCAAAGGACGTACGCCGACAGCGCCGTCATGGCGAGGTGGAACGTCTCGCGGGTCGCGGACTGCGCGAACCGCAGCGCGACGATCGGCAGCGACGACTCCTGGTCGTTGACCACGGGGCTGACGAGCACGGCGTGCCGCAGCTGCGGTCGGCGGATGAGCACCTCGGTCACGACCTGCGTGCCCATCGAGTGGCCGATGACCACGGGATCCTCGAGGCCGTAGTGGTCGAGGACCTCTTCGACCCGGTCGGCGAAGAACTCGGCTGTCGGCTGGTCACCGGGTCGCGGCATCCCGGCGAATCCCGGCAGGTCGAGGGCGAACACGTCGCCGTGCTCGGCGAGCGAGGGCGCGAGGAACTCGAAGTAGGTCGCCGCGACACCGACCCCCGCCACCAGCACGAACGGCCGGCCGCCGTCTCCGGCCGTCGTCTCGACGCGGGTGACGCGCGTGCGGCGGTCGCCGTGTCCGACGTGCTCGACGTCGACGTCGGGGGCGTCCTCGGTCGCGGGCATGCCCCCAGGATGCCAGGTCGCACAGGATGCCAGGTCGCACAGAGTGCCCGGTCGCACGGGTTGCTAGCGCACCCGCCTAGCCCGCACAAGCGCTGGGGATCGCGCCGGGCCGTTCCTACGCTGACGCCATGCTGCGCCACCTCGTCATCGTGCTGGGAGATCAGCTCGATCACGAGTCGAGCGCGTTCGACGACTTCGACCCCGAGCGGGATGCGGTCTGGATGGCCGAGGTCGCCGAGGAGTCCGAGCACGTCTGGAGCACGAAGCAGCGCACCGCTGTCTTCCTCGCCGCCATGCGGCACTTCGCCGCCGAACTGACGGATGTCGGGCGCGCCGTCCACTACGCGAAGCTCGATGCCCGCGGGACCAAGAGGTCTCTCGCCGATCAGCTCACCGCCGACCTGGCGAAGCTGAAGCCCGAAGGTCTCGTCATGACCGAGCCCGGGGAGTGGCGTGTGCGGGAGGCGCTCCGCGGAGTGGCGGAGACCACCGGCATCCCGTCGGAGATCCGCGAGGACCGGCACTTCTTCTGCACCGTCGCGGAGTTCGCCGAGCACGCCGAGGGGCGCGCGTCGCTGCGGATGGAGTACTTCTACCGCGAGATGCGCAAGACGCACGACGTACTGATGACGACGCGAGGGCAGCCGCACGGCGGGCAGTGGAACTACGACGCCGACAATCGCAAGTCGTTCCCGAAGCAGGGGCCAGGGCTCGTCCCGCCGCGCGCCCGGTTCGAGCCCGACGAGATCACCCGCGAGGTGCTCGCCCTCGTCGAGAAGAAGTTCAGCGACCACCCGGGGTCGCTCGACTCCTTCGCGTGGCCGGTCACCCGGGCGCAGGCGCTCGAGGCGCTCGATCTGTTCGTCGAGGAGCGACTGCCGGGCTTCGGCGAGACGCAGGACGCGATGTGGCCGGGCGAGCCGTGGCTGTGGCACGCGCACCTGTCGTCGTCGATGAACCTCAAGATGCTCACCCCCCGCGAGGTCGTCGTCGCGGCCGAAGCGGCCTACCGCGACAAGAAGGCGCCGCTCGCGTCGGTCGAAGGGTTCATCCGCCAGATCCTGGGCTGGCGGGAGTACGTCCGAGGGATCTACTGGACGCAGATGCCGGGATACCTGGAGCGGAATGCGTTCGAGGCTTTCGAGCCGCTCCCCGACTTCTACTGGACCGGCGAGACGGCGATGGCCTGCCTGCAGGACGCCATCGGCACGACGCTCGAGAACGGGTACGCGCACCACATTCAGCGACTCATGGTCACGGGCCTGTACGCGATGCTCATCGGCGTCGACCCGAAGGAGGTGCACGCCTGGTACCTCGCCGTCTATGTGGACGCCGTCGAGTGGGCGGAGCTGCCCAACACCCTCGGGATGAGCCAGTATGCCGACGGCGGGCTGATGGGCAGCAAGCCGTATGCCGCGACCGGCAGATACATCGATCGCATGAGTCCGTACTGCAAGACGTGCCCGTTCGACCCGGCGAAGCGCATCGGTGAGGATGCCTGTCCGTTCACAACGCTGTATTGGGACTACCTCATTCGGCACGAGGAGCCCCTCGCCGCCAACCATCGCATGTCGCTGCAGGTGAAGAACGTATCGCGCCTGGACGACGACGAGATCAGCGGCATCCGTGAGCGCGCCGACGCGATCCGTCGCGGCGACATCGCCGTCCCGCACGCCTGAGCAAGGAGATAGCCATGACCTCGACCGACATCGCCCTCGTGACCGGCGCCCGTGGCGGCGTCGGCAGCGCTCTGGTCGCCCGAATGCGGGCGCGCGGGCTGCGCGTCGTGGCCGTGGGCCGGGATGCCGCATCCCTCGCCTCCGTCGAGGCGGACGCGCACATCGAGGCCGACGTGACGACGCCCGAGGGTTCCGCGGCGGCGCTCGACGGATGCCGGGCCGAGTTGGGCGACGCGCCGGCATGGCTGGCGCACGCCGTGGGTAGCACGCTCATCACCCCACTGCACCGCACGAAGGCCGACGCCGCGCGGGAGATCCTTCGGGTCAACCTCGAGAGCAGCATCTGGATCCTCCAGGCGTGGCTCGAGGCCACCGGCAAAGAGCCCGGCGCTGCCGTGTTCGCGAGTTCGGTCGTCGCGCGCATCGGCGTCGCGAACCACGAAGCGATCGCCGCCGCGAAGGGCGGCGTCGAGGCGCTCGTGCGGAGCGCCGCCGCGACATATGCGAGCCGCGGCATCCGCGTGAACGCGGTCGCGCCCGGAATGACCGACACCCCGATGACGGCAGGGATGCTGAGCGTGCCGATGCAGCGCGAAGGGGCCGAGAAGCAGTACCCGCTCGGCGGGGTGCAGAGCGCGGACGAGGTC
Organism: Microbacterium sp. NPDC077663; assembly: GCF_044542795.1. NCBI lineage: Bacteria > Bacillati > Actinomycetota > Actinomycetes > Micrococcales > Microbacteriaceae > Microbacterium > Microbacterium sp. NPDC077663. Next base: position 564,170 of record NZ_JBITVE010000002.1, read on the forward strand.
GCCGCAGTCATGGACTGGCTGCTGTCGGCTGATGCTGCCCGCATCACCGGTCAGGCGATCCCCGTCGACGGCGGATTCACCACCATCCGGCCGCTCGTGAAGTAGGTCAGCGGGTCACGACGTAGACGTCGTCGTCGCCCTGCGTGACGGTGAGAGTGGTCTCGTCACCCCCCTGGTAGACGGGCCACGCGTCGCCGGTGGAGCACAGGTCGACTCGGTCGCGCGGGAACTCGCCCGCGTCGATCCCGTCCGCCGTCACGACCACGAGCGCCTGGGCGTCGTCGCGGTCCGAGAGGTCGGGGACGGCCTTCGCGTCGACGTCGAGACGGGCGGCCACATCCTCCGCAGCCTCATACGGGCAGGCGATGGTGAATCGCTCCGCGCCGTCGTCGAAGAGCAGGTCGCGGATCGGCAGGGTCGATCCCTCGGAGGCCGCACTGAGCACGTTTTCCTCGACGTCGCCCGACGAGGGCGCGCAGGCGGTCGTCACACCGACGGCGAGGAGGGCGAGGGACAGAGCGGCGAGTGAGCGGTTCATGCCTCCTGTCTACGGGGATGCCGCGCCGACCTCATCGGCCCCGCGACGCATCCGTGTCCGTCAGAAGGATGACGCTGTCAGCCCGCCTCGAGGATGCGCTTCGCCTTCTGGAGCGAGGAGGTGAGCGTCGACCGCACTTCGCCGGCGACCATCCCCTGTGCGAGCCGCATGACGCCGGTGGGTTCCCCCTCGATCCGCACGGTCACAAGCGTCGCACCGTTCGCGTCGGCGAACCGGAGCTCGGACGAGGTCGGCATGATCCCACTCGTGCTGGTGATGGCCATCCGCTCGCCGGGCTCATACGCCGTGACGCGCCAGTCGAACGAGAACTCACGTCCCACCGCTCGCATCCGGGTGTGCAGGGTCGACCCGACACCGACCGGCGGAGGCGAGGTGACCTCCTCGCTGATGACGGACTCGTCCCACCGGGCGCGGCCCTCGGTGAAGAAGTCGAACACCTCGGCTACCGGGCGGTCGATCGTGACGGACTCAGCGACGGTGAACATCTCCTCACCCTAGGTGCGGTGCGGAGGGTGGGGGCTACTCTTCGAACGATGCCGCTCATCAAGCCACCGCATGCCGATCCGTCGCTGGATCGGTTCGACGACGGCGCGGGCGTTCTGGCGCTGGAAGGCCGCGACGTGGGATTCGTGTTCACAGCGAAGCAATGGTTCTGGAGTCTCTCCTGGCCACTCCGACGACAGTGGTGGATCTGGTACATCGTCGTGTGGAACGACGGTGAGCGCGAGAGGTCGACCGAGGACTACCCGCCCTTCATCGCCGTTGAGGAGATGAAGGGCGGACATCTCACGGTGGACAGCGAGGACGACAGCCGCTCCGGTCGATACGACCTGCGATGGCTCCACCCTCGAGGGGCAGATGAGGCGCGCACGAGGTGGTCGATCACACCGGCATCCTTCTGACTCCGGAGTCTCGGTGTCACCGGATGCAAGGGGTCCGCGGCGACACGCCGGCTCTGGATGCCGGGGCGCGGCGTGTCGCGCGGCATCCATTGCATCCGCGAACACCCCCGCGAACACCCGGCCGCGGCCCAGCCCTCAGCCCCGCACAACCCCTTGGAACCCGCGCAGGCGCAGGCTGTTCGTCACCACGAACACCGACGACAGGGCCATGGCCGCCGCCGCCACCAGCGGGTTGAGCAGCGCGGCCATCGCCAGCGGGATCGCCGCCACGTTGTACGCGAACGCCCAGAACAGGTTGCCCTTGATGATCCCGAGCGTGCGCCGCGCGAGCCGCACCGCGTCGGCGACGACGATCGGGTCGCCCGAGACGACGGTGATGTCGGATGCCGCGATCGCCGCATCCGTTCCGCCGCCCATCGCGATGCCGAGGTCGGCGGCCGCGAGCGCCGCGGCGTCGTTGACGCCGTCGCCCACCATCGCCACGACTCGACCCTCGCCCTGCAGACGGCGGATCGTGTCGAGCTTGCCGGCCGGCGTCACCCCGGCCTCGACGCGGGAGATCCCGACCTCGGCCGCGACGCGCGCCGCAGAAGACGCGGTGTCGCCGGTCAGCAGGATCGGTTCGAGTCCGAGCTCGCGGAACCGGGCGATCGCCGCGGCACTCGACGACTTCACGGTGTCGGCGACGACGATCGCGCCGAGGTACACGCCGTCACGAGCGACGGCAACGACCGTCCCCTCGGGCAGGCCGGCGGACACAGCAACGGCCCACTGCTCGGCGAGCCACGACGGACGGCCCGCGACGACCGCCGCGCTGTCGACGATCCCCTGCACGCCGAATCCGGCGTGCGACTGGAACGACTCGACACCACGCGGAGCCGACGTCGCGTCGACGATCGCGCGGGCGACCGGGTGTTCCGACCCTGACTCCACTGCCCCCGCGACCGCCAGCAGCTCCTCCCGAGCAACCCCCGCGGGCAGCACCTCCGTGACACGCATGCGCCCGGTCGTCACCGTCCCGGTCTTGTCGAGGACGATGGTGTCGACCGTACGCGTCTGCTCGAGCACTTGCGGCCCGCGGATGAGGATGCCGAGCTGCGACCCGCGCCCGGTGCCCACCAGCAGCGCGGTCGGAGTCGCCAGGCCGAGTGCACACGGGCAGGCGATGATGAGCGTCGCGACGGCCGCGGTGAATGCGAGCTCCCAGGGCGCCCCCGCGATCAGCCAACCGACGAGGGCGGCGAGCGCGAGCACGATCACGACCGGGACGAAGATCGCCGAGACGCGGTCGGCGAGGCGCTGCACCCGAGCCTTACCGGTCTGCGCCTCCTCCATGAGCCGTCGCATGCGGGCGAGCTCGGTGTCGGCGCCGACGCGGGTGATCTGCACCTCGAGGCGCCCGCCGACGTTGATCGTCGCGCCCACGACGCGCGAGCCCTCGGCGACCTCGACGGGCATCGACTCGCCGGTCAGCATGCTCGCGTCGACGCTGCTCATCCCCGCGGTGACGAGTCCATCCGACGGGATCTTCTCGCCGGGGCGGACGACGACCGTGTCGCCGACGACGAGCTGAGAGACCGGAACGCGCGTCTCGACACCGTTGTGCAGCTTCGCGGCATCCGTCGCGCCGAGTTCGAGCAGCGCGCGCAGCGCCTCGGACGACGCCCGCTTCGCGCGCGCCTCGATGTAGCGACCCGCGAGGATGAAGACCGTCACGAGCGCGGCGACCTCGAGGTAGATCTCGTGCCCGCCCGCCTGCGGAGCGCCGACCAGCGTGAACGACATCGTCATGCCGGGCATGCCCGCGCCACCGAAGAACAGGGCGTACAGCGACCAGCCGAACGAGGCGATGACGCCGAGGCTGATGAGGGTGTCCATCGTCGCGGCGCCGTGGCGCAGGTTGACGGCGGCGGCCCCGTGGAACGGCCACGCGCCCCACACCGCGACGGGAGCCGCGAGCGTGAGGGCGAGCCACTGCCAGTACTCGAACTGCAGCGCCGGGACCATCGATAGCACCGCGACCGGCAGCGACAGCGCCGCGCTGATCAGCAGGCGCCGGCGGAGCGGGCGCGTCTCGTCTTCCGGCTCGCCGACCTCGGGTTCGGGCGCCGGAACCGTCGCCGCGTACCCGGCGGCCTCGACGGTCGCGATGAGCTGGGCGGTGTCGACACCGTCGGCCCGTACGCGCGCCTTCTCGGTCGCGTAATTGACGGATGCCTCGACGCCGGGCATCTTGTTGAGCTTGCGCTCGATCCGGGTGGCGCACGACGCGCACGTCATCCCCGAGATGTCGAGCTCGACGTCGGTGAGGCTCATGCCGAGACCCGGGTGTAGCCGGCCTCCTCGACAGCGGCGGTGAGGGCGTCGTCGTCGACGGGCTGCGCGCTGTGCACCGTGACGCGCGACGAGCCACCCGCGACGAGCTCGACCGAGACGGCCTCGACACCTTCGATCTCGGACAGCTCCTCGCGGACGCTCGCGACGCAGTGCCCGCAGGTCATGCCTGCGACGAGGATCTCCTCGTTGATGGCGGATGCCGGTGCCGCGGAAGCGGCGGGGGTCGGGACGTCGGTGAGTCCGAGCTGGATGCGTTCGGTCATGGCGGTGTCCTCCGGGGGTGTCAGGAGCGGACGAGACGCGCGATCGCGTCGTTCGCCTCGCGGATCTTGTCGGCGGCCACCTGGCCGCCTTCGGCGCTCGCCTCGGCGACGCAGTGGCTGAGGTGGTCGGACAGCAGCGAGAGCGCGACGGTCTCGAGCGCCTTCGTCGCGGCGGAGACCTGCGTGAGGATGTCGATGCAGTACTTGTCTTCGTCGACCATGCGCGCGATCCCGCGCACCTGGCCTTCGACGCGGCGCAGCCGCTTCTGCAGGTCGTCCTTGTTCGCGTCGTACCCGTTCATGGCCGATACCATACCCCCCTAGGGTATGAGGGTCAAGGATCGGGGCTCAGGCCTCCTCGACCTCGTCGGACACCAGGGTCAGGTGCTCCCGCGCCGACGCCTCGGCATCGACGCCGCGGCCGTCATGGATCGCCTGGGCCGTCGCGAGGTGGGCTTCGAGGGTGCCGACGCGCGGCATCCCGGGCGTGAGACCTCGCACCGCACGACCCCGCAGGATCTCGGCGATCGGGTCGCTCAGCTGCAGGAAGAGCGGGTTGCCCGACGTGCGCAGGAGCAGTCGGTGATACGCGATGTCGGCCTCGAGGTACTCGTCCGAGTCGCCGAGCCCCTGACTGCCGAGGTCGCTCAGCTTCGTCGCCCACCGCAGCAGCTCGTCGCGCTCGGTCGCGGACGCGCGCTCCGCCGCGAGCCGCGCCGCGACGGGCTCGACGGCGACGCGGAGTTCGGTGAGCTCGATGATCACGTCGCGCCGGTTCGGGCCGTCGAGGGACCATTCGATGATGTCGGCGTTCAGGGCGTCCCACTCCCCCCGAGGGCGGACGACGAGCCCGACCCGGCGACGCGACGTCAACAGCCCGTGGGCTTCGAGCACGCGTACCGCTTCACGCACGACGGTCCGCGACGCCGCGAACGACTCCTCGAGCCCGGCGAGGGTCAGACCCGTCCCAGGTGCGAGCTCGCCGCCGACGATGCGGCGACCGAGGGTCTCGACGATGTGGGCGTGGGACGCGGTGGTGACGGGCGTGGGCATCGGTGTCCTTCGTTGCGACCCTCACGTTACCCCGCGGATGCCGGGGGAACAGTCGCGGCATCCGAAAAGTACTACTAATCGCTTGCGATAAGTAGTACTTATGTGGCACCGTGGGCTCGCTGCCGGGAAAGACCCCGGCATCGGGACGATTCACTGGAGAACACACCCATGGACGAGTGGACGCAAACACTCGGAGCAGTGCCCCTGCTTCTGATCGCGGCCGGAGCGGTCGCCCTGATCCTGCTGCTCATCATCAAGGTCCGCATGCACGCGTTCATCGTGCTCGTGCTGGTCTCGCTGCTGACCGCACTGGTCACCGGCATCCCGGTCGGCAGCATCGGCAAGGTGCTGATCGACAGCTTCAGCTCGACCGTCGGCACGGTAGCGCTCCTCGTCGGCTTCGGAGCGATGCTCGGCGCCCTCATCGAGAGCTCCGGCGGCGCCCGCGTGCTCGCCGAGAAGATGGTCTCGGTCTTCGGGGAGAAGCGTGCCGCCATCGCCCTGAGCGTCGCCTCGCTCCTCATGGGCTTCCCGATGTTCTTCGACGCCGGCCTCGTCGTCATGCTGCCGATCATCTTCGCGGTGGCCCGCCGCATCGGCGGCAAGCACATGCTGCTTTACGGCATCTCGGCCGCCGCCGCATTCTCGGTCATGCACGTCTTCGTCCCGCCGCACCCCGGCCCCATCACGGCCAGCGAGACCTACGGCGCGAACCTCGGGCTCGTGCTGCTCATCGGTCTCGTCGTCGCGATCCCCACGTGGTACGTCAGCGGTTACCTCTGGGCGCGCTTCATCGATCGCCGCATCCCGCTCGCCATACCGCGCCTGTTCGGCGAGGACGTCGAACCCACGAACCCGCCCAAGGCCGGCACCGTCATCGGCGTCATCGCCATCCCGCTGGTCCTGATCCTCCTGAACACCGGTTCCGCCGCGCTCGTCTCTTCGGGAGCCGTCGACGGCGCTGCCGTCTGGGTGCAGGTGCTCGGCCTCATCGGCACGAGCCAGGTCGCCCTGCTGATCGCCGTCCTCGTCGCCCTGTTCGTTCTCGGCACCCGCCGCGGCGTCGGCGGCAGCGCGCTCGACAAGATCGTCGAGTCGTCGCTCGGACCGATCTGCTCGGTCGTGCTCATCACCGGAGCGGGCGGCATGTTCGGTGGCGTCCTGCGCGCCTCGGGCATCGGCGACGCGCTCTCGGACTCGCTCGCCTCGATCGGCGTCCCGGTCATCTTCGCCGCCTACATCATCGCGGTCCTGCTTCGCGTGGCGCAGGGGTCGGCGACCGTCGCCCTCGTCACCGCCGCGGGGCTCGTCGCACCCGCCGTCGTGTCGGGCGGCTTCAACCCGCTGCAGGTCGCCTGTATCGTCCTCGCCACCGCGGCGGGCTCCGTCTTCGCGGGTCACGTGAACGACTCGGGCTTCTGGCTCGTCGGCCGCCTCATGGGCATGGACGTCAAGACGACACTCAAGACCTGGACCGTGCAGCAGGCCATCGAGTCGGTCGTCGGCTTCCTCATCGTGCTCGGCATCTTCGGCCTGGTGTCCCTTGTCTGACGTCTTCGACCTGACCGGCCGCCTTGCCCTCGTGACGGGATCGTCGCGGGGGCTCGGGCAGAGCCTCGCCGTGGGCCTCGCAGAGGCCGGCGCCCGCGTCATCGTGCACGGTCGCGACGCCGATGCGGTGGAGCGCAGCGCCGAGGCGATCGGCGAGCGCACCGGCATCCGTCCCGCGACGGTGATGTTCGACGTGACGGATGCCGCGGCCGTCGAAGCCGCGATCGGCGAACTCGTCGAGCGGGTCGGGACCCCCGACATCCTCGTCAACAACGCGGGCATCCAGCGGCGGGCACCCTTTGCGGAGTTCCCTGTCGCGGACTGGGATGCGGTGATCTCGAGCAACCTGTCGAGCGCGTTCTACGTGTCGCGCTTCGTCGCGCCCGGCATGATCGCGCGCGGCTCCGGCAAGATCATCAACATCGCCTCGGTCCAGTCCCTGCTCGGCCGCCAGACCATCGCGCCGTATGCGGCGAGCAAGGGCGGCATCGCCCAGCTCAGCCGGGGGATGGCCGCCGATCTGGCGCGCCACGGCATCCAGGTCAACACGCTGTCGCCGGGCTACTTCGCCACCGAGATGAACGCGGCGCTCGTCGCCGACGCGGACTTCTCGGACTGGATCGCCCAGCGCACTCCGGCCGGCCGCTGGGGTGATGTCGCGGAGCTGCGCGGACCGCTCGTGTTCCTCGCCTCGGCGGCGAGCGACTTCGTGAACGGCCAGAACCTGTTCGTCGACGGCGGCATGACCGCGGTCGTCTGACGCGAACACCCGAGGAGTGACACACATGGACGCCGTCGTCATCAACGGAAAGCTCGACCTCACTGTGACCGCGCAGCCGGTGCCGATCCCCGGCGCGGGCGAGGTGCGGATCCGCGTCGGGTACGTGGGGATCTGCGGGTCCGACCTGCACTATTACGGCGAGGGGGCGAACGGCGCGTTCGTCGTCACCGAGCCCCTCGTTCCCGGGCACGAGCTGTCGGGGTGGGTCGACCTCGACCCGTCCGGCCTGCTCTCCCCGGAAACACCCGTGACGGTCCATCCGGCGCGGTTCGGGCCCGAAGGGCCCACTCCCGTCGAGCCGCATCTGCGCCTCGGCGGCAGCTACCTCGGGAGCGCCGCGACAACCCCGCACACGCAGGGCGCGATGAGCGAGTATCTGGTGGTGGATGCCGGCATGATCCGGACCCTGCCCGAGGATCTGCCCGTGCGGCGCGCCGTCCTGGCCGAGCCCTTGGCCGTCGCCCTGCACGGCGCGGGTCGGGCGGGCTCCCTCGCCGACGCACGCGTGCTCGTCTGCGGCGCCGGTCCCATCGGGCTGCTCGCCGTCGTGGCCGCACAGGAGGCGGGAGCTGCGAGCGTCGAGATCACCGACCTGCTGCCCGAACCGCTCGAGCGCGCCCGGGCGCTGGGTGCCGACGGCGTCTGGCGCGTGGGCGAGGACGAGATCCCGGCCGACGCCTACGATGTCGTCCTCGAGTGCTCGGGCGCCGCGTCCGCCGTTTCGTCGGCGATCGCCACCGTCCGCCGCCGCGGCACCGTCGTGCAGATCGGGATGCTGCCGAACCAGCCGGTCGGCGTGAACATCGCGCCGCTCATCTCCAAAGAGGCCACGCTCACCGGCGCCTTCCGATTCCTCGACGAGATCGACCGAGCGATCGAGGTCCTGAGCCGCCGCCCCGAGATCGAGTGCGTCATCACCCAGGAGTTCGCTCCGGCTGACGCGATCGAGGCGTTTGAGACGGCCCGGCGCCCCGCCGACAGCAGCAAGGTCGTCGTCGCGATGAGTTCTGCGAGAGTGGAATCGTGAGCAGCACACCGCGCGTCGTCGTCATGGGACCCAGCGGGTCGGGCAAGACCGCGGTCGGTGCCGCCCTCGCGGTCGATCTGGGCGTGGACTTCGTCGACGCCGACGACCTGCATCCCGCCGCGAACGTCGAGAAGATGGAGGCCGGCCACCCCCTCGACGACGACGACCGCGCACCCTGGCTCGACATCGTCGGACGGACCCTCGCCGAGGCACCCGGCCTCGTCGTCGCATGCTCCGCGCTGGCGCTTCGCTATCGCGACCGCATCCGGGCCGCCGCGCCCGACGTGCGCTTCGTCGAGCTGCTGGTGTCGTCTGAGGAGCTCGATCGTCGGATGCGATCGCGCCAGCACTTCATGCCGCCGGCGCTCCTCGCCTCGCAGCTCGCGATCCTCGAGCATCTCGAACAGGATGAGCCGGGCGTCGCCGTCGAGAACGTCGGTCGGATCCTCGACGTCGCGCGTCGCGCGCGCATCGCGCTGGACACCTGAGCGGGCCGGGGGCGTCGTCGGGGTGGACACAACCCCCTCCGTGGAACGCCGGTGCAGGCGCAGGATGGTGTCGTGACCTCCACCGTTCTTGTCGCCGGCGCCACCGGTGACCTCGGCGGGCGCATCTCTCGCGAGCTGCTCCTGCACGACGTCCGCCTGCGCGTCCTCACCCGCCCCGGCAACTCCGCGGCAGCCGACCGCTTCGGTGACGACCCGCGCCTCGAGATCGTGTCGGCGGAGTACTCGGATCACCGAGCTCTCGTGCGGGCCGCCAGCGGCTGCGACGTGGTCGTCTCTGCGATCAGCGGCACGCGGCCGGTGATCGTCGATGCGCAGCGCGCGCTGCTCGCCGCTGCCGTCGCTGCCGGTGTGCCCCGGTTCCTCCCCTCGGACTACTCCGCCGACTACCGTCGCCTCACGCCGGGGACGAACCGCAATCTCGAGTTGCGGCGGGAGTTCGCGGCGGATGCCGACGCCGCTCCGATCCGGACGACCTCGGTTCTCAACGGGATGTTCACCGAACTGCTCGCCGGCGCGGCCCCGATGATCCTCCGCGACCGGAAACTCGTCCTCTTCTGGTCTTCCGCCGACCAGACGCTCGACCTCACGACGAAGGACGATGTCGCCCGGGTCGTCGCGCTGGTCGCCCTCGACCCCGATGCTCCGCGCGTCGTCGAGGTCGCCGGTGACCGCCTGACCGCCCGAGACGTGGCGAACCTCGCCTCCGAGCTCTCGGGTGAGAGGTTCCGCCTGCAGTGGGCGGGCACGACCGGCACGCTGTCCGCCATGGCCTCGGTCGGACGTCGACTGTCGCGCGATCCCGACGACACGTTCCCCGCATGGCAGGGCATGCAGTACTTCGTGAGCATGTTCAGCGGCGAGGCCCAACTGCTCCACGTCGACAACGACCGCTACGGCCCTCACGCCTGGACGTCCGTCCGCGACATCCTGCAGCCCTGGCTCGCGAGCCCGGGAGCTCACCCCGCCTGAGTGCCCGACCCCGCTGAGCGCAAGGACGCCCGCGCCTCACGTTTGGCCGCATACAATCGCGGAACACGGACGTCCGCGCCGTTGCCCACCCGAGGAGACCCGCCATCGACGACCACCGCGCGCCGGTATCCCTCGCCTCTGCGTCGGCGACGCTCGGCCGCCTGGTCCACATCTCACGCCCGGTGCTCTGGATCAACACGATCGGCACGGGCGTGCTCGGGATGTGGCTCACGGGGCAGTTGCTGGATGTCGCGGCGATCCCGCTGCTGCTCTGGCTCACGCTGCCGTTCAATCTGCTGATCTACGGCGTGAACGACATCTTCGACCAGGAGACCGACGCGCTGAACCCCCGCAAGGGAACGATCGAGGGCGCCCGGATCGACCCGCGCGAGGTGCGACTCATCGTGTGGGCCGTCGCGATCACGAACGTCCCGTTCCTGCTGTGGTTCCTCGTCGCCTATCCGCCGGCGGCGGTCGGGTTGATCCTCCTGTACACCGCGGTGTTCGTCTTCTACTCGGCGCCGCCACTGCGCTTCAAACAGCGCCCGTTCCTCGACTCACTGAGCAACGCCGCCTACGGCCTGCCGCTGCTGATCGTGCCGGTGGCCCTCGAGGCACCCCCACTGTGGCCGGCGGTCGTCGGGCTGCTCGTGTGGAGCGTCGCGAAGCACGCCTACGACGCCGTGCAGGACATCGACGAGGATCGCGAGGCCGGCATCCGGACCACCGCCGTGCTGCTCGGTCCGCGCGGGACCGCGGTGTGGAGCGGATGCTGGTGGCTGGCGTCCACGGTGCTGTTCGCGTTCGTCAGCATCCCGGTCGCGGCCCTCAACCTCGCGATCTCCGGTGTCCTCGTCGTGTGGCTGCTGGTGCGCCCGACACCCGCGGCCGGTCGCCGGATGTATCCGGTCTCGATCGCGTTCCCCTACGTGGCCGGATCGGTGGCGAGCGGTCTGCAGCTGACCAAGATGTTCTTCGAGGCGTACGGATGAGCCGCGTCGTGGTGGTCGGTGCCGGGCTCGGGGGGCTGGCGGCATCCGCTCTGCTCGCCCATGCCGGGCACGACGTGACCCTGCTCGAAGCCGCGGACCGGATCGGCGGCAAGAGTCGACGCCTCGAGGTCGATGGCGAGCGTATCGACTCGGGGCCGTCGCTCGTGACCTTTCCCGGGGTGTGGGACGAGCTGTGCGCGCGTCTCGGCACGGATCCGGGCGCGCTCGACCTCGAGCGCCTGCCCGAGGTCGGCCGGTACTACTACGACGGCGAGGAGGTCGCGCTGCCGGTGCCGCCGGAACACCGGTGGTACCCGGCATGGAAGCGTTTCAGCGACCTGCACGCTCCGCTCGCCGACGACGTGACCGCGCTGCTCGTCGCCGATCCGCTCGATCGGCGGTCGCTGCCCGCCCTCCGCCGGTTGCTCGCCGTGTACGGTCCGAGGCTGAGCACACGCGCCTACCTCGACAGCCTCACGTGGATGCCCGACGGCCTGCGCGAGATCATCGCGATCCACACGCTCAACGCCGGGGTGGCGCCGTCGCAGACGCCCGCGCTGTACGCGAGCATGCCGGCGATCATGGCGGCATCCGGCGTGTGGGTTCCGCGGGGCGGCGTCTACGAGATCCCGCTCGCGCTGGCGCACATGGCGGATGCCGCAGGCGTCGACATCCGCACCGGCGAAACCGTGATGCGCATCGAGCGCGGCCGGGTGACCACCGCCGGCGGGTCGTTCGCCGCCGACATCGTCGTGAGCGCGCTGGACGCCGACCGTGTCGACGCGCTGCTCGGCCGGCGGCCACGGCGTGCGCGGGCGCTGTCGTGCTCGGCGGTCGCGATCTACGGTGCGCTGCGGGAGCCGCTTCCCGAGCGGATCGCCGCGCACAGCGTCATCCTGCCGACGAAGCCCGACGCGCTGTTCCGCAGCCTCGCCGCGGGCGACGAGCCGGCCGACACGATGGCGTTCGTGAACCTGTACCGCGCGGGCGAGATCTACCCGAACGGGCGCAGCACGCTCGCCGTCCTGCTCACCGCTCCCGCCGACGCGTCGGGGTACGGCCTCGAGCATCCGTTCGTGCGGCGCGAGGTCGAGCGGATCTCGCGGACGATGGGCCTCGACGAGGTGCTCACCGACACGATGACGGATGCCGCCGTGCTCGACCCGCGCTACTTCGGCACTTTCGGCGAGCGTTACGGCGCACTGTACGGCGCGGGGCGTCCCCTGTGGATGAGCGGGCCGTTCCATCAGCCCGCGCACCACGATCCCCGCACTCCGTGGCTCTGGCGCGTGGGCGCATCCGTGCACCCCGGCGGGGGGATACCCGCTGTGCTCGGCGGAGCGATGATCGTCGCCGCGAAGCTGTTGCGGCGACATCCGGTCTGATCGGGTCCGGAGCGTGGAGAAACACGGGTGAAACGCAGACGGCTTAGCTTCGAGAGGAGAAGATAAGAGGCCGGCCGGGGGTGAGTCCACGAGATGCAGACTCCCGAGCTGGTCCGAGCCGCCCAGGCACTGCAGGCCCTCATAGACAATGCCGTCACCCAGGGTCTCGAGAAGCTACCCGCCGAGCGGGAACTGGCTGACCAGCTTGGGGTTTCGCGCAATATGGTGCGGCGCGCGCTCGAGATCCTCGAGAACGAGGGCGCAGTCGTTCGTTCGCAAGGGCGCAGTGGCGGGGCTTTCATCACCGCGGTGACAGAGTCCGCACCCGTGTCGTCCACGCTGTTCGACGCGCACGAGCGAAAGCTCGAACGCGACCTGAACGCGATCAAGGGGATCCCGCAGATGCTGGCCGAGCAGGGGTTCGAAGCAAGCACGCGCGTGCTCTCCGAGTCGGTGGAGGATGCATCCCCCGGTATCGCCAGGGCCTTGGGCCTCACCGCAGGCGCTCCGGTGATATCCCTCCTCCGGCTGCGCCTCGCCGACGGACGGCCGCTGTCGTTGGAGCGGATGTTTCTGGACGCGGACGTATTCCCTGATCTGCTGACGTACAGTCCGATCGGGTCACTGTACGCCCTTCTCGCCACGCACTATGGCGTGACGGTGACAACAGCCGAGGAACACGTCGAGGTCGTTCAGGCGTCACGGCAGGTCGCCGACCTCCTCGATGTAAAGCCGTGGGCGCCCGTTCTCGCACTGCGCCGCGTCAGCCGACGCGCGGACGGCTCCCCGGTGGAGGCATCCATCGACCTCTTCCGGCCAGAACTCACCCGGCTCATCGTACGAACGGTCGTCGGCTGACGAGGACTGACTTCGCTGCGCGCGGACCAGCAATGGTCGCCGCCCGCGCCGCCGCATCCTTAACACAGCGTTCACAGCCGCCCGCCGGACCAGAAATGGTCCTCGTCGAATGTTGACCTCGAAGAGCACTCCCGGCTGCATACCCGAGCAGCCCCATCCCTCCCGAGGAGTTTCGTGTGAACAGCACTGCCACCAAGCGGATCCTGGCTGCCGGCGTCGTCATCGCCGCGCTGGGTCTGACCGCCTGCAGCACCACCGCCGACGCCGACACCGGCAGCGGCGCAGCCGAATCGAAGGGCGCCGTCGCGATGGGGTTTGCCGGAGCGGACATCACGATCTGGAATGACCAGCTCGAGATCATGCGCCCGATCGTGGAGGAGGCCGGATACGAATTCCTCACGGACGACCCCCAGTGGGACGTGAACCGACAGGTCTCGAGCTGGCAGGCATGGATCAACCGCGGCGACGTGAAGGCGATCGCGGGCTATCCCGTCACGCCGGACGCCATGGTGCCGGTCACTCAGCAGGCCGCCGCAGCCGGCATCCCGGTGTTCGGCTACCTCGTCGGATGGGAAGGCACTGCGGGCACTACTGTCGTCGATTCCTACGACGGGGGCTACCAGCTGGCCGCGAACGCCGCGACCGAGCTGAAGGGTGTGGGCGCGGAGGACGATCTCACCGTCGTCCTGGTCGGCAGCCGCGACAGCGACTTCTCGGCAGAGGCGATGGACGGACTCGCCGAAGGGTTCACCTCGGTCCTTCCCGACGCGTCGATCGTCGAACAGACCGCGATCACGCGTGAGGAGGGGTACAACATCACGAAGGCGCAGATGACCGCCGACCCCGAGAGCCACGTCTGGCTGGGCGCGTCGAACGACACGATCCTCGGTGTCTATCAGGCTCTCATCGAGGACGGGGTCGCGCCCGACGACCCGGACTTCTACCTCGCGAGCCGAGACGCCACCAACGAGACGCTCGACCTCATCAAGATCGACGGATCCATCTACCGGACCTCGCTCGTCGTCCCGGCGCAGGACCTCGCGGAGGCGAACGCACAGCTGCTCATCGACGGCGCTGAGGGCAAGGACACCAGCGACATCGTCGTGCCCGGCGTCCTCGTGACTGCCGAGGACGCGGACGACTACTACGTCGGCTGACCTCGAGCCCGGGGGCGGCGTCGCACGTCGCCCCCGCCCCGTCCTTTCCCAGATGAGGAGCCCCGCATGACCACGCCTCGCCTCGCCTTCGACGACGTCACCGTCGATTTCGGCGTCACCCGCGCGCTCGACAGCGTCCACCTGGCCTTTGCCCCGGGCGAAATCGTCGGCCTGCTCGGACATAACGGCGCCGGAAAATCGACGCTCGTGAACGTCGCGACCGGCGCCGTTCGAGCCACGGGCGGTCGAATGCTGATCGACGGTGAGCACGTCACCGCCGACACCCCTCGGCAGGCGGCGGAGCTCGGGATCACCGTCATCCACCAGACCCCGGCACTCGTGGGCAACCTGACCGTCCTCGACAACCTCTACCTCGGACGAGGGCGCACAGGACGATCCAAAGCCGACCGCGATGCGGCACGCGCAGCACTGGCGGAGGTGGGCGGCGATGACCTCACACTCGACACGATGGTCTCGACACTCGAGCTCGGCCAGCGCCAGGTCGTCGATCTGGCCCGCGGACTTCTCCACGGGGCGATGAAGGTGCTCCTTCTCGATGAGCCCACGGCCGCTCTCGGCCAGGCGGAAACAGACGCCCTCCACGGGCTTATCCGTCGACTCGCGGCATCAGGGACTACCGTCATCTACGTCTCGCACCGCCTCCCCGACATCATCGAGGTCTGCGACCGCGTTGCGATCCTCCGCGAGGGAAAGGTCGCCGGTGAACACCCCATCACCGGGCTCACCGCCGACGCACTCGCAACCGCGCTCGTCCCCGATCTCCAGACCGCCGACCATGTCCCGGCCGTGGTCGGTGAGCGCGTTCTGGAAATCACCAGCCCCCACCACATGACCTTCCACGCGGGCGAGGTCGTCGGGCTTTTCGGGGTCGCGGCCGGAGAGCAGTTCGAGTTGCTCAACGCCCTTCATGGGGCGGGCGGCGTCACCGCGGTCCTGGACGGTTCCGACTACCGCGCCCGCACGCCTCTCGAGGCGATTCGTCAGGGTGTGCATCTCGTCGTGGCGGACCGCGACCGCGACGGCCTCATCGCCGGCCTCTCCGCCCGCGACAACGTCTACCTCCCCTGGCAGGGAAGGCGCGCGAACGGTCGGAAGGTTGCGCCAACGCATCGCGCGCGCAGCGCCGGCTATGCCGATGCCCGGCAACAGCTGGGCATCGTCGGTCCCGGTGCCGACTCGCCGATCGCCGCGTTCTCGGGTGGCAACCGCCAGAAGCATCTGCTGGCGGCGTGGCTGTACCCGGCGACCCCCAAGGTGCTGCTGCTGGCGCAGCCGACCCAGGGTGTCGACGTGGGGGCGAAAGCCGACATCCGTCGCGCTGTGCGACAAGCAGCGGCCGGCGGAGCGACCGTGCTGGTCGCCAGCGCCGAAAGCGATGAGATCGCCGGGCTGTGCGATCGCAGCTACGTGCTCTCCGGCGGAAGCATGGCTGAGCTCCCACGAACGCCTGAATTCGACTCCGCACTCCTTCAGACCCTCCTCGACCTCATCCCCACGAAGGGCGCGTTCGCATGAACATCACACAGCTGAAGATCCTGCTCGCCAAGAACGGCGCAATCGTCGCGCTGATCCTGTTGGTGCTCGTCTTCACGATGCTCAACCCGCGGTTCGTCCAGCCGGGCAACCTGATCACGATCGTGCTGTCGATGGCGGAGGTCGGCATCATCGCCATCCCGCTCGCCTACCTCGTCATGAGCGGCTCCATCGACCTCTCCGTCGGATCGGTTGCGAGTCTCGGCTCCGTGGCGTGCGGGTTGGTGGCCACGGCGAGCGGGAGCATCTGGCTCGGCATCATCGCGGGTACCGCTGCGGGAATCGTCACGGGCATCGTCACCGGGGTCCTGGTCGAATACCTGCGACTGAACCCGCTCGTCGTGACCCTGGGTCTGCTCAACGTGTGGGCCGGCCTCGCCCTGTTCCTCACGAACGGTCGGACGATCACAGGTCTTCCGACCGAGTCGCGGTCCGTCGCCGGCTTCGCCCTGTTCGGGGTCGTGCCCCTGCCGATGCTCCTGCTCTTGGTCGTCACCGTCGCCGCGTGGTGGGTTCTCAATCACCGTCCGTTCGGTCGACAGCTGCTCGCGGCGGGCGGCAATCAGCGCGCTGCCTTTCTCATGGGGATCAATGTACGGTCGGTCCGACTCCGCCTGTTCGTGCTGACGGGTGTCGCTGCCGCGTTCGCCGGCGCACTGATGACTCTGAAGCTGCAGGCGGGCTCCCCTACGACCGGGCAAGGGCTCGAGTTCAGCGCGCTGACGGTGGTCCTACTCGGCGGCGTCGCCGTCGCCGGGGGCGCCGGCCGCATCAGTGGCGTCATAGCCGGACTGCTGTTCGTCGGTGTGCTGCGAAACGGCCTCGTCATCCTCGGGGTCAGCCAGTTCCTTCAGACCATGATCGTCGGTCTCACCCTCGTCGTCGCGATCTCCCTGGACGAGACCCTGCAGCGCGTCCTGAAGTCGGCATGGAACCGCTTGGCCAAAGAGCGAACCGCGGAGCGAACCACGCTCACAGAGGAAGCCCCCACAGAGACCGCCGAACCCGTCCGCAGCTGATCCCTCGCTGCCGCCACTCCCCGCAAATCACAAGGACCCACGCCATGACCACTGACGCGCCCGTCTCGCTCTCTTCGATCATGGACGGCAACAGCTTTCGCATCGCCGACCTCGACGGACTTCCGCCGACCTCCCGACAGCTCGTCCTCCGACGGCAGGCGAGCCTCGGACCGAGCTACCGGCTGTTCTACCGGCAACCCGTCCACGCTGTGTCCGGGTCGGGTGCCTACATCTACGACGCTGACGGCACCCGCATCCTCGACGCCTACAACAACGTTCCCAGCGTGGGTCATGCCCATCCCGCGGTGGCGGATGCCGTCGCCAGCCAGATGCGCACGCTGAACACCCACACGCGGTACCTCCAGGACGGGATCGTCTCCTATTCCGAGCAGTTGCTGGCAACGCTTCCCGACCACATCGGGTCCATCATGTTCACCAACTCGGGGTCGGAGTCGAACGATCTCGCCATCCGCATCGCTCGCCTGTGGACCGGCGGGCAGGGCATAGTCGTCACCGCGGAGGCCTACCACGGGACGACCGAACTCCTGAGCCGGATGTCGCCGGCGATCTCCGGCGGCTTCCCTGATGACGCCGCAGTGCGCATCATCCCCGCCCCGGACTCCTACCGGGTCGAGACCGACGACATCGGGGCATGGTTCGCCGATCGCGTGCGACAAGCGTTCGACGACCTGCTGAACCACGGCATCCGCCCCGCCGCGCTGCTCGCCGACTCGATCTTCTCTTCGGACGGCATCTTCCCGGACCCACGAGGATTCCTCGCCCCCGCCATCGATGTGGTCCATGAGTACGGCGCGCTCTTCATTGCCGATGAAGTGCAGCCCGGCTTCGTTCGCACCGGACAGACGTTCTGGGGCTTCGAACGTCACGGCGTCGAGGCCGACCTCGTGTCGATGGGCAAGCCGATGGGCAACGGCATCCCGGTGGCCGCGCTCGCCGGCAGCGCCGACATCCTCGCGCGGTTCGGCCAAGAAGTGCCCTACTTCAACACTTTCGGCGGCAACTCCGTCTCCATCGCCGCCGCTCAAGCCGTCCTCGACGTGATCCAGTCGACGGATCTCATCCGATCGGTCGACCGCACCGGCGCCCTCATCCGTGATGGCATCCGCTCGCTCGCGGTGGGGCGCCCCCTCATCGGCGACGTGCGTGGTTCCGGCCTGTACATCGGCGTCGACATCGTGACGGACCCCGAGACGAAGACCCCCGACTCCGTTGCGGCGCTTGGGCTCGTGAACGCGCTCCGTCAGCGGAATGTGCTCATCAGCGTTGCCGGCCCGGGGAACAACGTGCTGAAGATCCGACCGCCGCTGGTGTTCGCGGAGCCTGAAGCCGACCTTCTGCTCGCCACCCTCGGGGGCGTCCTCGATGAGGTCGCGCCTCGATGAGCTGGCCAGAGGCCACCGATCTCATACCTACTACCTCATACCCGGAGGAACGATGACCGCATCCATCTCGACTGGCGCGCTCCGCAGCGCCACCGCCGCTGACCTCGTCGCCGGCTACCGCAACGGGACCATCTCTCCCGTCGACGCGACCCAGGCGGCGATCGACGTCGCCACCACTGCCGGCATGGAACTCAACGCGGTAGCCGTGATGAATATCGAGCAGTCACTCGAAGTGGCGGCGGAGAGCGCCGCGCGCTGGGCCGCGGGAACTCCCCTCAGCGAGCTCGACGGTGTCCCGGTGTCGGTCAAGGACAGCTTCCCGATGACGGGTCTACCTCGCTGGCACGGCAGCAAGCTCAACGACACTGCGCCGGCATCCGCGCACGACGGCGCACCGGTTCGACGGCTTCGCGAGGCCGGGGCAACCCTCTTCGCCAAGACCTCTATGCCTGACTTCGGGCTGATCGGCGCCGGCGTGAGCTCTCAGTTCGGAATCATCCGCAACCCCTGGAACCCGGCACTGAATCCGGGTGGCTCCTCCAGCGGCTCGGGAGCCCTCGTCGCACTCGGCGCAGGCCCCCTATCGATCGGTACTGACATGGGCGGCTCCGTTCGGCTTCCCGCCGCCTTGTGCGGTCTTGCCGGGCTCAAGCCCACGCAGGGTCGCATCGCGTACGACCCGCCGAAGCTCATCGGCAGCGCGGGCCCTATGGGACGGACAGTGGCCGACATCGCCACTCTCCTGCATGTCGTCGGCAAGCCCGATCCGACCGATCACCTCAGCTTGCCGGGCTCCTTCGAGATGGATGGCCTCCCGGCATCCTCCCTCGCAGGTGCCACGGTCGGTGTCCTCCTTGAGACGGATGTTCCGGGCGGCGTCGACGAGGAGGTGGTCGATGCGGTGCGCGCCCAGGCCGCGATCCTGTCGGCCCACGGCGCAACGGTCATCGACATCGGTGGTCCGCTCTGGACGGCCGCCGAGCGCGAGAGCTTCATGACGGTCCTTTCGACACGGGGGCTGCCGGAGCTGCTCGCGGTGCCGGAGGAGATGTGGCCGCTCCTGCCGCCCCAGTTGCTTTCTCAGCTACTGAGTCGCACCGACCTCACTGCGGTACAGCACGTGACCAACGAGAAGAGGCTCGAAGGCGTACGGGCGAAGATCTCCAGCACCCTCACCGCCTACGACTACGTCCTCTCACCGGTCACCCCGGTCGTCTCCTTCCCGGCGGAGAACGTGACCCCGGTCCGCAACGATTACTCCCTCGACCACATGGTCTTCACGTCGCCGTACAACCTGACGAGCATGCCGGCCGGCACCGTCCCGGTCGCGATGTCGGCGTCGGGGCTGCCGATCGGCGTGCAGATCGGCGGGCGTCGGTTCGACGACGCGGGCGTGCTCGGCATTCTGGCACTTCTTGAGCGCGAACGCGGCTTCGATCCGGCGTTCCCATTCCCGGAGACGCCAGGAGCGTGATCGACCGGCTGAGCGGCCTGCCCGACCCATGGGCCGCGCTCGATTGGAAGCCGACGGGCATCGGGTCCGGCCTGCTCAGCTGGCAGGGTGCCTCCCATGAAAGCTGGCAGGCGATGACGGACGGCGGCGAGCGTGTCATCGCCAAGATCCCTCGGCCGCACGCGGTCGGGAGCGCGGCGGCACTCGCGCGCTCGGCGGCGTCGGCTGCGGGTGTCGGACCTGTTGTCCTGGCGCACGATATTGCCTTGGGGATGACCGTCGAAGCAGCCCTCGGTGATGGGTGGCGCGTCGCGACCGGCCTGCGCTTGCAGCGGACCCCGGGGGCGGTTCACGCGGTCGCCGCCGCGCGTCGGGTGTTCCGCGAATCGGAGGCGACGCTTCCTGCGCGTGACCTCGGCGCGGAGGCTCAGGCCATGCTGGACGCGTTCTCCGCCGCCGGCGCGTCGCTCCCCCTGGTCGTGGCGCCAGTCGCTGCCGTCCTGCCGCGACTGCGGGAGGCCGTCGCGAATGGTCCGGATCCACTCCCCGCGTGGCTGTCGTCGGAGATTTCCGACATCCAGCTCGGCCCGGATGGCGAGGTGCTCCTCACGGGCGGCACGACAGCCGGTCTGGCCGATCCGCTTGCGGATATCGGCGCTCTGCTCACCGAGCTTTCGCCGACCGTGCTTCCCGCCGAGGAGGCGTTTCCCGTGCTGTGGGGTGATGCGCACCCTGGGGCGTTCGCCCGGGCCAGGCTATGGGGAGTGATCGCTGACCTCTGGGTGCTCCTGCGGGCGATGCAGGCCCACGCTATGGAACCCGAATCCGACGTCGGATACGTGGGCTATCTGATGTTCCGCACGTGGCACGCGGAGCACCTGGTCCTCACGGGCGAGATCGACACACTCGTCGCTCAGGCAGGGATGGGCTGGAAGTGAACGCGATCGCGTGGCACGAGTGCGGGGCCGCTGCATTGAGGTCGGCCCTGCCCACCTTGACCGGCTGGCCCTTCGGGACTGAGCTGCGCATGGAGCGGATCTCGTCGGGCACGACCAACGTCAACTGGCGGATGATCACGCCGGGCGGCGTCTACTTCCTCAAAGTCCCGGGGCTCGGCGCCGAGGCGTTCGTGAACCACGAGGTCGCGCACGAGGCTGCCGTCGTCGCCGCATCCACCGGGGTCGGCCCGGAGATGCTCTATGTGGACCCTCCATCGGGCATTGAGGTCAGCGCTTTCCTGACGGGGTACCGTTCATCGACAGCCGGCGACCTGCTCTCGCCTCAGGGCATGTCGGAGGTGATGCGCCTCTACCGTCAGCTACATGCAGGCGGGCAGTTGTCGGTCACCAAAACTCTGTTCGACATGATCGACGAGCACCAGGCGCAGATCGCCGCTGTCGGCCGTACCCTCCAGCCGTATCAATTGGAGGTGCAGGAGCGGTGGCAGCCGATCCGTGATCGGTATCTCGCCGCGGGTCTGGAGATCGTGCCCGGTCACAACGATCCGAACCCACCCAACTTCATGGTGAAGCAGGGTGCACCGATGATGCTCATCGATTTCGACTACGCGGCGAACACCGACCGCTACTACGAGCTCGGCGCCTATCTGACGATCATGGGCATACCTGGGGACCTCAAGAGTTCCCTGTTCGAGCAGTACGCCGGGACCCCGCCCTCGGCTGGCCAGCTCGCGCGGCTCTACCTCTCAGGACTGGGCACGCTGGTCAAATGGGGCCACTGGGCGCTCTACAACTCCGTCGTGCGCGACGTCGACTTCGACTATGAGAAGTACGGCGCCGGGATGCTTCTCGGTGCACTCACCATGCTGCGCAGCGAGGAATGCGCCCGCGCCGTGGCAGCGCTGTAGTCGTCGGACCTGTTTCGAGGCGAGGAACGATCGCAGCAGGCTCCGCTCCTCAGGATTCCCATGACGTTGGCTGCCGTGCTCGACCCTGGCCGCCACCACGCGCGGGGGCGAGCGTTAGCCGTACTCTCCGCACGCCCGCCCGTGGTCACAGTGACGCCGGCCCGACGCCGAGGCAACCCGGTCACACGTGCGCGATGAAGGCGCCTGGTTTGTCGTGCTCGCGGATCTCGAAGGCCGGGCGCAGACCCGCGTCCTCGAGCAACGCGATCTGCGCGACGAAGCTCTCGTGCGCGACGTACACCGTCGCCGACAGTCGCCACTCCTCGCGGAACCAGCGTCGCAGTTCGTCGACGACGGTCACGTCACCGCCCTGTTCGCGCCACGAGGTGAGCACCCAGAAGTAGACGACCGCGTCGACGTCGGCCCAGGCGAGGCTGCCGGTCTGCCTGACGTCGGCGCGGGTGAGAAAGGTGGCTTCCGTGGGGAAGACGTAGACGCACCCGAGGCAGACTCGGTCGTCGGGATCCGCCACCGTGTAGGTGAATGCCCGTCCCGCCTCGTGTCGCTCGATCATGCCGGCGACGTCCGCCCGATTGTCGTCGACGGTGAAGTCATCGGATGGCCAACCCGACTGTTCCCACAGCCGGAGGTCAACGCGGCTCGCGACCACCGCAGCG
The DNA here is from genome assembly GCF_044542795.1 of Microbacterium sp. NPDC077663. Classification (NCBI taxonomy): domain Bacteria; kingdom Bacillati; phylum Actinomycetota; class Actinomycetes; order Micrococcales; family Microbacteriaceae; genus Microbacterium; species Microbacterium sp. NPDC077663. The sequence continues at coordinate 586,486 of NZ_JBITVE010000002.1, forward strand.
AAGTCACGCTCGACATCGTCCTCGCCGATCGGCCGGAGGAGGAAGTCCGCGCCGTGACGTCCCGCGGACACGACCATGTCGGCGGGGAACGCCATGTGCTGCCTCCTCGGGCTCTGTCGGATGGGATGCCGCTCAGCGGACCGCGTTCCGGGCAGTGTACGTGACGGGTCCAATCGGACGATCGCCAGGTTCCGGGGGCGCGATCCGTCGGCTCCGGCGTCGCGACGCGTCCCCGGAACACTCGGCGGCGACCCGCGCCGCCCCGTCAGCCGAGCGCGATCGGCTCGGGCTGGCGTTCCGCGTCGGCCGACTCCTGCAGCGCCGACTTCTGGCGCAGCGGCGGGGTGCGGAAGAACAGCGTCAGCACGAAGGCGATCAGAGCGACACCCATGGCCACCCAGTACACGCTCACCGTCGACTGGTTGAACGACACCAGCAGCGGCTTCGTCAGACGCGCGTCGGCTCCGTTGAGGAAGTTGCGGCGGCATCCGGTCTGAGGCGCGCTCTTTCGGGGTATGGAGGCCCGTGCGACACGGCTGGTACGGATCGTCCACACGGGCAGGCTCGCACCGAGCGTCGGATGAGCGGACTCATCCCGATCGCCGCCCGTCACACCACGCGGGCGCCGCCCCGCCAGACCGCGGCGGTCAGCGGCATCCCGGGACGGTAGGCGATGTGCGTCGCGGACGGAGCGTGGAGCAGGTGCAGGTCGGCACGATGGCCGACGGCGATCGAACCGATCGCGCCCTCGCCGCGGTCGCGGCCCAGGGCGATCGCGCCGCCCCGGGTCGCGGCGCGGACGGCCTCGTGCACGCTGAGGCCCATCTGCAGCACCGCGGTGGCGACGCAGAACGGGATCGAGCTCGTGTACGACGTGCCGGGGTTGCAGTTCGAGGCGATCGCGACCTCCACGCCGGCGTCGAGCAGACGCCGGGCCGGCGCGAGCGGCGCGCGGGTCGAGAGGTCGCACGCCGGCAGCACGGTGGCGACGGTGTCGCCGGCGGCGAGCGCGTCGAGGTCGGCGTCCGAGACGAAGTTGCAGTGGTCGACGCTCGCCGCCCCCAGCTCCACCGCGAGGCGGATGCCCTCGCCGTGGCCGAGCTGGTTGCCGTGCACCCGCAGGCCGAGGCCAGCGTCGCGGGCGGCCGTGAGCACCTCGCGGGACTGCTCAGGGCTGAACGCCCCCCGCTCGCAGAACACGTCGGCCCACGACACGTGCGGGCGGACCGCGTCGAGCATGGGCCCGCACACCAGTCGCACGTAATCGTCGGGGTCGATGCCGGCGGGCACGAGGTGGGCGCCGAGGAACGTCGCATCGTCGGCACCGGTGGCGGCGATCCGCGCGCTGCGCTCCTCGCTGGAGACGTCGAGGCCGTAACCGGTCTTCGTCTCGATCCAGGTGGTCCCCTGCGCACGCGCCTCGCGCACCCGGGCGGCCACCAGCTGGGCGAGCCGCTCGTCGGTGGCGGAGCGCGTGGCATCCCGCGTCACCGCGATCCCACCGGCGGCGTAGCTCTGACCCGCCATGCGGGCCTCGAACTCGGCCGTACGGTCACCATCGAAGACGAGGTGGGTGTGCGAGTCGACCCAGCCGGGCAGGAGCGCGCGACCGTCGGCATCCACCAGCTCGTCGGCAGCGGGAGCGTCTGCGGCGGAACCGACCCAGGCGATGCGATCGCCATCGACGACGACGGCGGCATCGCGCAGGACGCGCTGTTCGTCGTCGACCGTCATCAACTCGCCGATGCGGGTGATCAGGGTCGTGCTCACGCGAGCACCGCCTTTCGCAGCAGATCGCCGACCGGTCCGAGGTCGGTGTGGGTGCCCCGGGTCGCGCGGTCGCGCCCGCCGATGACGACACGGGTGACGTCGTGCGCAGTGGCCGTCAGCACCAGCTGGCCGGGGTCGCTGCCGGCGGTGCGTGCGCTCCCCTCGTCGACGACGAGGAGGTCGCACGGCTGGCCGACCTCCAGGTTGCCGATCCGACGCCCGACCGCGTCCGCACCGCCGCGGGTGAGCGCGGCGACGAGCTCGACAGGCGAGAACCGCCCGCGCTCGCCCGACGCGAGCCGCTCGCCGTGCTCGAGCGCGCGGGCTTCGAGCAGCGGGTCGACGACGGCGTGCTGATCGGTGCCGAGGGCGATGCGGGCACCGGCATCGGCGAGGCGACGAGCAGGACCCACCCCGTCGCCCAAGTCGGCCTCGGTGGTCGGGCACATCACGATCGTCGCGCCGGCCGACCCGAGCGCCCCGATGTCGTCGGCGGTGAGATGGGTCGCGTGCACGGCCGACAGCCGCGGCGACAGCAGGCCGCTGCGGGCGAGCAGCGCCGTCGGCGTCAGACCGGTCGCCGCGAGGCACGCCGCGTTCTCGGCGGGCTGCTCCGACAGGTGGACGTGCAGCGGGATCGAGGAGTCGAGTTCCGCGCCGATCCGCTCGAGCGCGTCGACGGGCACAGCTCGCACCGAGTGGATCGCGGCACCGACGACGACCTCGGGGTGGTCGTCGGCGAGCCGGGACCGCAGCGACGACAGCCGCGCGAGCCACGCCCCGGCATCCGCGTCGCCGAAGCGTCGCTGAGCCGGTTCGAGGGGCGAGCCGAAACCGCTCGAGAGGTAGCACGTGTCGAGCAGGGTCAGACGGATGCCGGTGGCCCTCGCCGCGCGCGCGAGCGCGCGCTCCATCGCATGTGCAGGCTCGTAGGGCCGGGCGTCGGGCGTGTGGTGCACGTAGTGGAACTCGGCGACCGATGTCCACCCGGCTGCCACCATTTCGGCGTAGACGGCCGTCGCGACGCGCTCGTACGAGTCCGGGTCGAGGCGTCCGGCCTCGCGGTACATCAGCTCGCGCCAGGTCCAGAAGCTGCCGCCGTCGGCGTGGGTGCGCCCGCGCAGCAGACGGTGGAACGCGTGCGAGTGGGCGTTGACCGTCCCGGGCAGCACGAGTCCGTCGAGGCGGTCGTCCGCGGCATCCGGCGTCGCGTCGGTCTCGACCGCGGCGAGGGTGCCGTCGGCTGAGGCCGTGAGGCGCACGCCGGTCGCCACGCCGTCGCCGACCCACGCGCGCGGCGCCCAGAACGTAGTCACGACAGCAGCTCCTGCAACACGTCGGCGAGGGCCGCGGCCGACGCGTCGGCGTCGGCATCGACCACGTGCTCCTCGGGCGAGTGGGAGATGCCCGAGGGGTTGCGGACGAACAGCATGCCGGTGGGGACGACGCTCGCGAGGATGCCGGCGTCGTGACCGGCGCCGGTGCGCAAGAACGGAGAGTCCGGCAGCACCGAGCCGAGGCGGCGGGCGAGCGCGGGGTCGAACCCGACGGTGGGGCTCCATGACTCCTCGACGAGCACGGCCTCGCATCCCTGGGCAGCGGCGACCGATCCGCACATGAGGTCGATGTCGGCGATGAGGCGTCGCGTGACGTCGTCATCGGGATGCCGGGCGTCGATCCAGAAGTCCACCGACGACGCGATGACGTTCGTGCCGCCGGGCACAGGCTCGAACCGGCCGACGGTGGCGCGCGCGTCGTCCACGGCGCCGGCGAGCTCGGCGATCCGCCCGACCATGGCCGCGGCGGCGACGACCGGGTCGCGCCGGTCCGCCATCAGCGTGGTGCCGGCGTGGTTGCCCTCGCCGCGCACCGACACCTTGAACCGACCGTGGCCGAGGATCGATTCGGCGACGGCGAACGACCGGTCGAGGTCGATGAGACCGCGACCCTGCTCGACGTGCAGCTCGACGAAGACCCCGATACGCGCGAGCGTCTCGGGGTCGGGGCCGATCCCGGCAGGGTCGACACCGCTCGCCGCGAAGACATCGGCGAGGGTGTCGCCCTCGCGGTCGGTGAGCCGGCGCGCCGCGTCGGGCGAGAGCGCTCCGCTCAGCAGCCGGGAGCCCAGACAGGCGACGCCGAAGCGCGAGCCCTCCTCCTCGGGGAACACCGCGATCGCGAGGGGTTTCGCGGGTATCGTCCCCCGCGCACGCAACACGTCCACGGCGGCGAGCGCCGCCGCGATCCCCAGCGGACCGTCGAACGCGCCGCCGCCCGGGACCGAGTCGAGGTGGCTGCCCGTGACGACGGCGCCCGGGCCCGGAGTGCCCCACCAGGCCCAGATGATGCCGTTGCGGTCGACCTCGACGTCGAGCCCCCGCGCCTCGGCCTCACCGACGAACCACGCACGCAGATCGCGCTCCGCGGTCGAGAACACCGGGCGGGCGTACCCGCCGCTGCGGGGATCGCGGCCGATCCCGGAGATCGCGCCGAGAAGGCTGGTCACGGAGGTCATCGTCAACGTCCTTCGAACGTGGGGGTCTCGCGGGCGCGGAAGGCGCGCATGCCCTCCGTCCGATCGGCACTCGCGGCGATCAGGGCCGAGAGGGCACGCTCGTGGGCGATCGCCGCGCCGAGGGGCATCTCGAAGCCGGCGAGCACTGCGGCCTTGATCATCCCCGCGGCGACGGGTGCCCCCTCGGCGATCTCGTCGGCGGTGGTCTGGGCGGCGACATCCACCTCGTCCGACGGCACGACCCGGCTGGCGATGCCCAGGCGTGCCGCATCGGCACCGCTGATGCGACGGGCGGTGAGCAGCAGGTCGAGGGCGACCGCTTTGCCGACGGCGCGCAGCAGTCGCTGCGTGCCGCCGGCACCGGGGAGGATGCCGAGGCGCACCTCCGGGAACCCGAGCACCGCGTCATCGGCGATCACGACGACGTCGCACGCGAGGGCGAGCTCGAGCCCCCCTCCGAGGGCGTACCCGCGGACGGCGGCGACGAGGGGCGTGCGGATCGCGGCGACCGCATCCCAGTGCTCGCTGAAGCCACTGCGGTACAGGTCGACGGCGCCCGCTGAACCGAGGTCGCCGAGGTCAGCGCCCGCGGCGAACGCCCGCTCGTCACCCGCGACAACGATCGCGCGGACAGCCGGGTCGGCGTCGAATCGATCGAGGGCGGCGACGAGGGCGCCCAGGGTGTCGGCGTCGAGCGCGTTGCGCTTCTCGGGGCGCGCGATCGTAACGGTCGCGACGTGACCGCGCGTCTCTTCTCGCACACTCATGCGTCCGCCCCCGTACGCCGGGCGGTGAGGAGTCGGACGACGGCGTCGCGTTCCGCACGCGCGCGGTCGGCGTCGGCCGGCGACCACGGGTAGAAGCCCCGGCCGCTCTTGGCGCCGAGGGCGCCCTCGGCCACGAGCGCGGCGACGGTGCGCGGGACACCACCCGAGGCAGCCAGGTCGGCCATCAGCATGCCCGACACCTTCTCGACGACGTCGAGTCCCGCGAGGTCCATGAGCGCGAGCGGCCCGAAGGCCGACCAGCGCGGGGCGAGGGTCGTCTGCACTGAGCGGTCGACGTCGGCGGGCGTCGCGATCCCCTGCTCGACCAGGGCGATGGCTTCGCGCAGGATCGCGTACTGCAGCCGGTTGACGACGAAGCCGGGCACGTCGCGGTCGACGACGATGCTGTCGCGGCCGAGGTCGGCGGCCAGGTCTCGAGCCTCGGCGACGGTGTCGTCGGAGGTCAGTTCGCCGCGGACGACTTCGACGAGCGGCATGACCGTCGGCGGATTGAACCAGTGCAGGCCGACCAAACGCGTCGGGTCCGCGAGCGCCGTCGCGATGTCGGTGATGCGGACGCTCGAGGTGTTCGTCGTCAGGAGGGCACCCGCCGCGACGATCGGTTCGATGCGCGAGAGGATGTCGCGCTTGAGCGCGAGGTCCTCGGCGACGCTCTCGATCACGAGACGGGCGCCGCGCGCCGCGTCATCGAGGTCGGTCGTCGTGGCCACCCGGCCGACGGCGGCAGCATCGTGGGCGGCGACGATCGCGAGGGCGGCCTCGAGGGTCGCGGTGCTTCGCGAGTAGAGCCGCACGTCGTGGCCGTGCGCCGCGAGGACGGCGGCGACGCCTGCCCCCATCGTGCCGGCGCCGAGGACGGCGACGGGTGCGGACGCGGCGCTCACGCGACCACTCCCGCGGCGCGCAGCCGCGCGATCTCGGCGGCGTCGAGGCCCAGATCGTCGGCGAGGACGGCGTCGGTGTGCTGGCCGAGCGTGGGCGCGGGCGCCTGGGCCGCGGCATCCGTCCCACTGAAACGCACCGGCTGGGGCACGAGCGGCACCGCACCGGCGACGGGGTGCTCGACCGTGCGCACGAGTCCGCGGGCGCGGGCATGGTCGCTGTCGGCGAGCTGCGCCACGTCCCAGATGGGTGCGGCGGGCACGCCGGCTGATTCGAGGGCCGTGACGGCCTCGTCGACCGCGCGCGCACCCGTCCACCGCTCGATCTCGCTGCGCAGGTCCTCCTGGTGTGCGAGGCGGGCGGGATCGGTCGAGAACCTCGGATCGTCGAGCCATTCCTGCCGGCCGAGCGCGGTCGCGAGCCGGACGAAGAGGGCGTCGTTCGCGACGGCGATGACGATGTGGCCGTCGGCGCAGGCGTACGCGTCCATCGGAGCGCTGATGGGGTGAGCGTTGCCCAGGCGGGCGGGCGCGGCCGCCCCCGCGAGGACCTGCGAGAGGGCGACCATCTGCAGCGAGAAGATCGCGTCGAGCATCGCGACGTCGACGTGCTGACCGACGCCGGTCTGCGCCCGCTGGAGCAGCGCGGCGAGCGCGCCCCATGCGCCGTACATGCCCGCGACGACGTCGCCGATCGCGTCGCCCACCCGGGTCGGCGGGCCGTCGGCCCATCCGGTCGCCGACATGATGCCGCCCATCGCCTGCACGATGTGGTCGTAGGCGGGCCGGTGAGAGAGGGGACCCGTCTGGCCGAAGCCCGAGATGCTGACGTAGACGAGGCGCGGGTTGATCGCGCGCACGCTCTCCCAGTCGAGGCCGAGACGCGCCGTCACCCCGGGTCGGAAGTTCTCGACGAGCACATCGGCGTCGGCGATGAGCCGCTCGAGCAGGGCGCGGCCCTCCTCGGACTTCAGATCGAGCGCGATCGACCGCTTGCCCCGGTTCACGAGCATGAAGTAGCTGCTCTCGCCTCCGATGTGCGGGGTGAAGTGACGGGAGTCGTCGCCGCGGCCGGGCAGCTCGACCTTCGTCACCGTCGCGCCGAGGTCGGCGAGCATCGTGGCGCACAGCGGCCCGGCGAGGACACGGGAGAGGTCGAGCACGCGGACGCCGTCGAGCGGGCGGGGGGTCTCAGTCGACACGGGAGTCTCCTTCGGATGTGGACGTGGTTTCGTGGACGACGAGGGCGAGGATGCCCCCGGTCACGAGCGAGGTGACGGCGTCGATATCGGGAGCCATGAACCGATCGGTGTCGCGGGGAGCGACCCGCTCGCGGATCGCCGCGTGCGCCCGGGCGGTGCCCGCCCCTGCCGTGAGCGGCGCATGGAACTCCAGCGCCTCAGCGGCGCAGAGCAGTTCGATCGCGATGATGCGCTCGGCGTTGGCGACCGCCTGGCGCGCCTGCATGGCCGCCGTGGTCCCCATGCTGACGTGGTCCTCCTGACCGGCGCACGTCGGCACGGTGTGCACCGACGCGGGGGCGGCGAGCGCGCGGTTCTCGCCGGCGAGAGCGGCCGAGACGTAGGGCGGGATCATGAACCCCGACATCCCCGGAGTGCCGGCTGCCAAAAAGGCCGGCAGACCGCTGAGGGCCGCGTGCGTGAGCCGGTCGGCGCGGGCCTGCGACATCGTGCTCACCTCGGCCACCGCGATGGCGAGGGCGTCGAGGGCGAGGGCGACGGGGGCGCCGTGTCCGTTGCCGCCGGGCAGGGCGACGAGTTCGTCGTCCTCCACGACGAACACCGGATTGTCGGTGACGGCGTCGATCTCGGTCTGCACCGCGGCCTCGACGTAGGCGAGCGCGTCGCGCACCGCGCCGTGCACCTGCGGGATGCAGCGCAGGCTCAGGGCGTCCTGCAGCCGGTGGTCGCGGTGCGCCGCAAGGATTTCGCTGTCGGCGAGGAGGGCGTTCAGCCGCCTGGCAGTCTCGACCTGACCGGGATGCGGCCGCAGCGCCTGCAGGCGGGGGTCGTACCCGCGGGTGTTGCCCCGCAGCGCCTCGAGCGACATCGCGCCGGCGAGATCGGCGACGTCGACGAGGGCGCGAGCGCCGGCGACGGCGAGCGCACCGATCCCGGTGATCTCGTAAGTTCCACTGATGATCGCGTGCCCCTCGCGGGCCTCGGGCACGAGGGGGCGGATCCCGGCTCGCTCCAAGGCGACCGCGGCGGGCACACGTTCGCCGGCGAACCAGGCTTCACCCTCGCCGAAGGCGACCAGGCCGATGTGGGCGGTGGCGGTGAGGTATCCGACGGAACCCTGCGAGGGTGCGACCGGGGTCACGCCGCGATTGAGCATCGCGACGAGGGTCGTCACGAGCACGGGACGGATGCCGCTGTGTCCCCGGGACAGGGCACGGACGATCGCGGCGGTGATGGCCCGCGTCGCCGGCTCGTCGTGAGGGGTGCCCACACCACTGGCGTGGCTGCGCAGCATCCCGAGCTGGACATCGGCGACGGTCTGCTGGACGGCCCCGACCTTGTAGAGGTCACCGACGCCGGTCGTCAGTCCGTAGATCTGCTGACCCGACGTGGCGAGGGCCTGGAGGAGGCGGTTCGTCCGCTCGACGGCGGCGAGCGCCTCATCCGACACCCGCACGGGTGCACCGTGAGCGACCGCGACGAGCTCATCGATCGAGGTCGACCCGAGCCCGAAGACCACCTCCTCCCGGTCCATCTCAGACCTCGACCTTCTCGGCCTCGAGCATCGGAACGCGCACCCCGCGTTGGCGGGCGACCTCGATCGCACGGTCGTACCCGGCATCCACGTGGCGGATGACGCCCATCCCGGGGTCGTTCGTCAGCAGGCGCTGCAGCTTCTCGGCGGCCAGCGGCGTGCCGTCGGCGACGGAGACCTGACCCGCGTGGATCGAACGGCCGATGCCGACACCGCCGCCATGGTGCAGCGACACCCAGGTCGCCCCGGACGCCGTGTTGATGAGCGCGTTCAGGATCGGCCAGTCGGCGATGGCGTCCGAGCCGTCGGCCATGGCCTCGGTCTCGCGATACGGCGAGGCCACCGACCCCGAGTCGAGGTGGTCGCGGCCGATCACGATCGGGGCGGAGATCTTGCCCTCGGCGACGAGCTCGTTGAAACGCACCGCGGCCTTCGCCCGCTCGCCGTAGCCGAGCCAGCAGATGCGGGCGGGAAGTCCTTCGAACTCGACGTGCTCCTGGGCGGCGGTGATCCAGCGCTTCAGGCCCTCATTCTCGGGGAAGAGCTCGAGGATCGCCTGGTCGGTCACGGCGATATCGGCGGGGTCCCCCGACAGCGCCACCCAGCGGAAGGGGCCGAGGCCCTCGCAGAACAGCGGCCGGATGTAGGCCGGCACGAACCCCGGGAAGGCGAACGCGTCCGCGTAGCCGCCCTGACGAGCCTCGTCGCGGATCGAGTTGCCGTAGTCGAACACCTCCGCGCCGCGCTGCTGGAAGCCCACCATCGCTTCGACGTGGCGTGCCATCGACTCGCGGGAGCGCTCGGTGAAGGCCTCCGGATCGCGCGCCGACTCGGTGCGCCAGTCCTCGAACGGGATGCCGGCGGGCAGGTAGGCGAGGGGATCATGCGCGGACGTCTGGTCGGTGACGATGTCGACGGGCACCTCGCGACGAAGCAGCTCGGGCAGGACCTCGGCGCTGTTGCCGACGAGACCCACCGAGAGCGCGCGCCCCTCGGCCTTGGCGGCGAGGACACGGGCGAGGGCGTCGTCCAGGTCGGTGGTGACCTCGTCGAGGTAGCGCTTACCCTGACGGCGTCGCAGGCGGGTCTCATCGACGTCGACGATGAGCACGACGCCGCCGTTGAGCGTGACGGAGAGCGGCTGCGCGCCACCCATGCCACCGCACCCGCCGGTCACCGTGAGCGTGCCCGCGAGGGTGCCGCCGAAACGCTTGCGCGCTACGGCGCCGAACGTCTCGTAGGTGCCCTGCAGGATGCCCTGGGTGCCGATGTAGATCCATGAGCCGGCCGTCATCTGGCCGTACATCATGAGGCCCTCGGCCTCGAGGCGGCGGAACTCGGGCCAGGTGGCCCAGTCGCCGACGAGGTTGGAGTTGGCCAGAAGCACGCGCGGTGCCCACACATTCGTGCGGAACACCCCCACGGGCTTACCCGACTGCACAAGCAGGGTCTCATCGTCCTCGAGGTCGGCGAGGGTGGCGACGATCGCGTCGTAGCTCGCCCAGTTGCGGGCGGCCTTTCCCGTGCCGCCGTAGACGATGAGGTCTTCGGGTCGTTCCGCGACCTCGGGATCGAGGTTGTTCATGAGCATCCGCAGCGGGGCCTCGGTCTGCCAGCTCTTGGCTGTCAGCGTCGTCCCCCGCGGCGCGCGCACCGCGCGGCTTCCGGTCATCTCGGTAACTCTCTTTCTGGTGGAGCGGTGATCAGTCGGCGAGATCGTGCGCGGCGAGCCATTCGGCCGCGACGTCATCGAGGCTCTGCTGGTCGTCGAGCTTCGCGTTCATGTCGATGAGGTCCTGGGTGGTGAGGGCGGCCGAGACCTCGTCGAGCACCTCGGTCACCTCGTCGCTCACCTTGTCGGTGGCGAGGATCGGCACGATGTTCTGCGCCGGGAACAGGTTCAGGTTGTCCTCCAGGGCGACGAAGTCTGACATCGCCGGCGACGTGGAGTACATATCGGCCGCCTGGATCTGTCCGTTCTCGAGCGCCGCAATCGTCAGCGGGCCGCCCACGTCGAGTGACTTGAACTCCTTGAAGGTCAGGCCGTAGACCTCTTCGAGACCCTGCACGCCCTCGTGACGCGTCGGCCACTCCGGCGGGCCGCCGAGGACCATCTCGGCCGCGTGCGGCTGCAGGTCCTCGATCGTCGTGAGATCGTACTGCTCTGCCGTCTCCTTCGTGACGGCGAGTACGTCCGAGTCCTGGGCGTCCGAGGGCGTCAGCATCGAGATGCCGTCGGGCAGCGCCTCCTTGAGTGCGGCCGAGACGTCCTCGGGACTGGAGACACCCGCCTCGCCCTCGGTGAGGTAGCTGAGGGTCGCACCCGTGTACTCGGGGAGCATGTCGATCGAGCCGTCGAGCAGAGCGGGCATGTACACCTCGCGGCTGCCGATGTTGAGGCGGGTCGTAGCCTCGACGCCGGCGGAGGTGAGGGCTTGCGCGTAGATGGTGGCCAGCAGCTGACTCTCGGGGAAGTCCGCCGAGCCGATGACGATGCTGCCGGCGGGGGCGGATTCCACCTCCGCGGCGAGCGGGTCGCCGCCCGAGGAGCAGGCGGTGAAGGCGAGGGCGGAGGCGGACGCGAGCGCGGCCACCGCGGCGAGGCGGGTGCGGATCATGAGGGTTTCCTTTCCCGTGCGGACACGGAGGGTGAGGTGAGAAGTGGTGCGGGTCGGGTGGAGCTTTCGGAGAGGAGCAGGGTCAGGGGGTTGCGAGGCGGGCACGCCGCACGCGGAGGGGGATGCGGGAGGTGCGCCGGTCGATGCCGGGCGAGACGAGGACGCGCGAGGCGAGGCCGAGCAGCAGGTCGACGACGAGAGCGAGCACGGCCACGAGGACCGCGCCGACGAGCATCTTGTCGTAGTCGTTCTGCGCGCGGCCGTCGATGATCAGGCGTCCCACCCCGCCGAGCGAGACGTACGCGGCGATGGTCGCGGTGGAGATGACCTGCAAGGTGGCGCCGCGGAAGCCCGAGATGATGAGCGGCAGCGCGCACGGCACCTGAACCGAGAAGAGGACCCGCATCGGCCGGTACCCCATCCCGACCGCGGCGTCGACGGCCGCGGCATCCACCGCCCGGATCCCGGCGTACGTGTTGGTCATGATCGGTGGGATGGCGAGCAGCACGAGCACGATGATGCTGGGGATGACGAAGGCGAGGTCCGACGCGATGAGCGGCGCGACGATCATGACGAGCAGCACGATCAGGCCGAGGGTCGGAAGCGCCCGGAGGGCGTTGGCGAGGCCGGCGATGAGCACGACACCACGACCGGTGTGGCCGACGTACAGGCCGGCCGGGACGCCGATCGCTCCGGCGATGAGCAACGCGACGGCCGTGTAGACGAGGTGCTGCCCGACGAGGGCGGGGATGCCGCCGGACCCGGCCCAGTTCCCCGGGTCCGTCAGGTAGTCGATCACGCGTTCGCTCCCCTCGGGGTCCACGGGGTGAGCAGTCGCGCAGTCAACAGCACGAGTCCGTCGAGCACGAGGGCGAGCAGCAGGCAGAGCACGATCCCGGCGATGATCGGTGTCAGGAAGCGCAGTTGAGCTCCCTGGGTGAACAGCAGCCCGAGCTGCGGGGTGCCGATGAGCGCCGCGATCGAGACGACGCTCACGTTCGAGACGACGGCCACGCGCAGACCCGCGGCGATGACCGGCACCGCGACGGGCAGTTCGACGGCGAACAGGCGGTGGAGCGGTCGGTAGCCCATGGCATCCGCCGCCTGCAGGGTCTCGGGGGCGACCGAGTCGAGGCCGTCCGAGACCGTCCGCACGAGGAGCGCGAGCGTATAGACCGTGAGCGCCACGACCACGTTGAGCGGATCGAGGATGCGGGTTCCGAGGATCGGTGGCAGCAGCACGAACAGGGCGAGCGAGGGGATCGTGTAGAGCAGCCCCGTGACGCTCAGCAGGCCAGACTTGAACATGCCGCTGCGATGTGCCGCCCAGCCGAGCGGCAGCGACAGAGCGAGGCCGATCACGACGGGGATGACCGACAACGCGACGTGCCAGCCGAGCAGGACGGCGATCGCGTCGGCCTCGCGGGCAAGCCAGTCGAAGTTCATGCCGCGGCTCCCGCATCGAGTTCGGGGATCGCCGCGATGACGGCGCCCGCGGTGACCGACCCGGCGACTGCCCCGGCGTCGTCGACAATCACGCCGCGGCGGCTGGGGGCGCTGAGGGCCGCGTCGAGAACCTGCCGCAGCGAACCGCCGCGCGGCGCGACGGTTCCGGCGAGGTTCAGATCGGATGCCGCGATCGGACCGCGCAGGCGACGCGGCTCGACCCAGCCGAGGGGCCGGCGGTCGGCATTCACCACCAGCAGCCACTCATCGTCGGTGGCGGCGCGGGCCTCGTCGACGGACGCGCCGAGGGTCACCGTCGGCTCGGCCGTGAGGGGCAGGTCCGCTGTGGTGCGGAAGCCCAGGGAGCGGTAGCCGCGGTCGCGCCCCACGAAGTCGGCGACGAAGGCGTCGGCTGGGCTCGTGAGCAGCTCCTCGGGGGTCGCGAGCTGGGCGAGATGGCCGCCGGTGCGCATGACCGCGACGTAGTCGCCGAGCTTGAGGGCCTCGTCGATGTCGTGGGTGACCATGACGATGGTCTTGCCCTCATCACGCTGGATGCGCAGGAACTCGTCCTGCAGCTGCGCCCGAACGACGGGGTCGACGGCGCTGAACGGTTCGTCCATCAGCATGAACTCGGGGTCGGCGGCGAGCGCACGGGCGACCCCGACGCGCTGCTGTTGCCCGCCCGAGAGCTGCCACGGGTAGCGCGACGCGAAACTGGTCGGAAGTCCGACGCGCTCCATCAGGTCGAGCGCGCGGCCGCGAGCGACCTTCGCCGAGGCACCGGCCAGGCGCGGCGTGGTGGCGATGTTGTCGACGATCGTTCGGTGGGGGAAGAGGCCGGCGTGCTGGATGACGTACCCGATGCGACGGCGGAGGGCCGCGACATCCATCCGCGCCGTCGACTCGCCGTCGAGCAGGATGTCGCCCGAGGTGGGGCGGATGAGCCGGTTCACCATGCGGAGCGAGGTGGTCTTGCCGCATCCGGAGGGCCCGACCAGAATCGTGAGCTTGCCGGTCGGCGCAACCAACTGCAGGTCGTCGACGGCAGTTGCGTCGCCGTACCGCTTGGTGACGTTCTGGAAGGTAATCATCGGGCGCGCTCCTCGGTGGCGGCGGGAAGTTCCGGGTGGGCCAGAATCGAGCGGCTCTCGGCGACGAGCATGCGTCCGATGGCAGCGTTCTTGACGTCGGTCGTGCGGTAGCTCGGCACAACGACCGAGAGGGATGCCACGATCCGGTCGCCGACGGTGATCGGGGTCGCGATGGCGGTGACGTCGTCCTCGACACCCTGCACGACCACGACGTAGCCGGCCTCGCCGGTCGCCCCCTGCAGCACGGCACCGGCTGCCGAGGCGTCGAGCGGGATGCTGCGCCCCACCCAGCTCGCGTGGCGGATCGAGTGGGTGCCTTCGACGATCGCAATGTAGAGGGCCGTGTCACCGGCGCCGCGGACGGCGAGATAGCACGACTCGCCCGTTGCGGCGACGACGCGGGCGAGAGCGGGTTCGGCGAGAGAGACGAGGGAGTCGTTGGACAGCGCGAGGGCACCGAGCTGCACGATGCGGGCGCCGGCGGTGTAGCGACCGTCGGGCACGCGGCGGACGAACTCCTGCGCCTCCATCGTGCGGAGCAGCCGGAGGGCGGTGCTCGCCGACAGCTCGGCCGCGCGGGCGGCATCGGCGAGCGTGATCGGCCCGGAGTCGCAGACGGTGCCCAGCAGCGACAGGGCGCGGTCGACGGTGCGGGTGGATGTTTCGGCCATGCGTGCTCCCTTCGTTGGGATGACGGTATGGCGCCGCTGTTACGCGACTCGCCTTCCAATGTTTCCGTTGAGTAAAACTGCCATGCCACCAGATGGCAATGATGGAGGATGCCGCATCTGCCCTATCGTGCTCTCATGCCCGATGTCCTGCGCCGCTTTGCCGAGATCACTCCGGTTCCGTGGCGGAACGGCGGCGGGACGACGGTGGAGCTCATCGACGAGGACCGATCGACGACCCTGACGCCGGGACTGCGGTGGCGGCTGAGCATCGCGCACCTCACTGCTCCGGGCCCGTTCTCCGCCTTCCCCGGCCAGGTGCGCACGCTCATCCCGTGGGAGGGCGACATCGTCCTCTCGGTCGACGACGAGTTCCGTCACGTAGGGGCGGGCGAAGCCGTCCGGTTCCCGGGCGACGCCCGCACCCACCTCGTCGAGCTCACCGCGCCCTGCTACGCCGTCAACCTCATGGCGTCGGGTCCGGACCCGACGTTCGAGGTCGTGATCGCAGGTCACGTCGCGACTCAAGACTCGGTCGCGATCGCAATCGCGGGCAACGCGGATGCGTCGCGATTCGACGTCATCGCGGTGCGTGCGAACGAGCTGATGCCCGTGCCCGGCATCCTCCTCCGTCCGTAGCCGGCTCAGCCGGGCGCCGGGCGCGAGCCCTCTTCACCAGAATCGCGGCGCGCGAGGAGAAGGACGGAAACGCGGAATCCTCACGACGAGCCGACCCGATTGGCCGATGACCTATGCGTGCGAGTGCCGCGCGTGTGGCCGGGGGTCACGCGTGCGACGTGGCCGCCCGCAGCACCTGAGCTCAGCCGAGCGCGATCGGCTCGGGCTGGCGTTCCGCGTCGGCCGACTCCTGCAGCGCCGACTTCTGGCGCAGCGGCGGGGTGCGGAAGAACAGCGTCAGCACGAAGGCGATCAGAGCGACACCCATGGCCACCCAGTACACGCTCACCGTCGACTGGTTGAACGACACCAGCAGCGGCTTCGTGAGACGCGGGTCGGCTCCGTTGAGGAACGACGTGTCGTCCATCGTGCTGTCGTCGAAGGATGCGCCGGACGAGCCCGACATGCCGTCGATGATCTGCGGTACCGCCTGGTCGACGAATGCGCGGCGAGCCGTGGCATCCGAGAAGTCGAGCGTGACCGTCCCGTCTGCGGCGACCTTGGCGACCGGTACCTGCTCGGTGATCTTCGCCGCAGCCTGCTGGATCGCCTGCGCTTCGGCTTCGGCCGTTGCCTGCTGCTGAGCGGCGGCGGGGATCGTACCGGCTGCGACCTGCTGGGCGACCGCGGCGGCGGCGGCGGCCTTCGCCTCGTCGACACCCTTCTGCGCACCGTCGAGCGCTCCGTCGGAGAGCTGCTCCACGAACGGTTCGTAGACCTTCGACATGATGCCGGCGTTGGCCGGGGCGGTCGCGACCGTCGGGTCGAGGGCCGCGTCGAGGGCGTCCGCGAGCGACTGCTGGTCCTTGAAGGTGGTCTGAAGGTTGAGCGGGACGAGTGCGAACAGCAGCGACAGGAGCACGGCTGTACCGAGCGTGCCGCCGATCTGCCGGAAGAACGTCGAGCCGGAGGTGGCGACGCCGATGTCCCGCGGGCCGACGGAGTTCTGCGAGGCGATCGTGAGCGTCTGCATGAGCTGACCGAGACCGAGCCCGATGAGCAGCATCGACCCGGCGATCTGCCAGTACGACGTGTCGTACCGGACGAAGGTCAGTGTCAGGAACCCGAGCGCCATGAGAGCCGTGCCGATGGTCGGGAAGATCCGGTAGTGGCCGGTGCGGGCGATGATCTGTCCGCTGACGATGGACGAGATCATGAGCCCCAGGATCATCGGCAGCAGCTGGATGCCGCTCTCGGTCGGCGTCGAGCCGAGCACCAGCTGCAGGTAGAGCGGCAGCGTCAGCATCGCACCGAACATCGCGAAGCCGACGAAGACGCCGATGATCGTCGCCATCGAGAACGTCGACGACCGGAAGAGTTTCAGCGGGATGAGGGCGTCGTCCTTCATCCCGCGTTCGATGAGGATGAAGGCGATGATGCCGATCGCACCGATGAGGTAGCAGGCGATGGCGATGGGTGAGGTCCAGCCCCACTCCCGGCCCTGTTCTGCGATGAGCAGCAGCGGCACGAGCGCGACGATGACGGCCGCCGCGCCGAACCAGTCGATCCGCACCGCGCCGTGCGGGTGGCGTGGAATGTGCAGGAAGCGGAGCACGACGGCCAGCGCGATGAGGCCGATCGGCACGTTGATCAGGAAGACCCAACGCCACCCGGCGATGAAGAGGATCTCGCCCGCCCCGGCGAACAGACCGCCGACGAGTGGCCCGATGACCGAGGAGACGCCGAAGACCGCGAGGAAGTAGCCCTGATACTTGGCGCGTTCGCGCGGGGCGAGGATGTCGCCCATGATCGCGAGCGGCATCGACATGAGGCCGCCGGCCCCGAGGCCCTGGATCGCACGGAAGGCGGAGAGCTCGGCCATCGAGGTCGAGAAGCTCGCCGCGACCGAGCCGATGATGAAGATCGCGATGGCGATGAGGAAGAGGGGTCGGCGGCCGAAGATGTCGGAGAGCTTGCCGTAGATGGGTGTCGAGATCGTCGACACGATCAGGTACGCCGTCGTCACCCAGGCCTGCTGGCTGAGTCCGTTGAGGTCGTCGCCGATCGTGCGGATCGCGGTGCCGACGACGGTCTGATCGAGCGCGGACAGGAACATGCCCGCCATGAGCCCGAAGATGACGAACAGGATCTGACGGTGGGTCATCACCGGGGTGCTTCGGGTGGTCGGGCTCGACGCGGTGGCAGTGGTCACGATTCCTCGGAGGGCAGGAGAGGCCGATGGGATGCCGCGCGTCGGGTCATGCGCGACGGGGATGCCGGGAGTGACCGGCGGAGAAAGTTGCGTTTGGTCAACTATAAGCGCGCGAGCGTGCGGCGCATTCCCCGAACCCTGAGATCCCTCGCCGGCGATCTCGCCGTCGATCCGGCCGTTGCGGTCAGCGAGCGCCGCCGGGTCCGCCCATGCCGCCTCCGCCGCCACCCATGCCGCCGCCCATGGTCGAGGTGAGCTCACCGGCCGTCGCCGTCGCCACGGCGCTGCCGCCGGACCCGCCCGCCGCGTACGTGCCCGCGATCCCCTCGCCCGCAGAGCCGCCGCTCAGGAGCGAATACGACTCGCCGTCGACGACATCGGCCGAGGTGAAGAGGAACCCCGACGTGGACTGCACCGTCGTGAACGATGCGAGGGCGTTGCCGTCGGAGTCGACGACGGTGAGTACCGTGCCCGCCGACACCGCATCGAAAGTGAACTGTACCGAGTCGAGCTCCGAGCTCTCCTCGGGGACCTCCGGGGTGCCGCCCGCGGCGACCAGCACGCCGCCCGAGATGTCGATGCCGCCGTCCGCGTCGATCGCGCCGTCGCCGCCCGCATTCGGACCGGATGCCACGATCGTGCCGCCCGTCTGCGCCCACGACCCGTTGATGTCGATGCCGTCGCCTCCGCCGAGCAGCACGAGCTCTCCTCCGCTCATGGTGAACTCTGCCGTCGCGCTGCCCGTCCCGGGTTCGGATGCGCCGCCGCCGGGCGCTGAACCGTTCACCGCATCGTCGCTCGCGGTCACGTCGGCCGACCCGCCCGTCACCGTGATCGAGACCGACTCCAGACCCTCGTACGAGTCGGTGATGGTCACATCGCCGGCCGACAGCACAAGCTCCGCCTCGGCATGCACACCGTCGTCGCCGGCCGCGAGGCTCAGCGCCGCCCCGGCGAGGTGCACGTACGAATCGGAGTGCACCGCGTCGTCTGCGGCGTCGATGCTGATCGTGCCGCCCTCGAGCACCGCGATCACCCCGGCTGCGGCGCCCTTCGCCGAAGCGGTGTCGCTCCCGGCATCCGACCCACCGCCGGCGACGATCGTGACGTCGCCGCCGGTCGTGATCACGTCGGTGAACGCGTCGATCCCCTCGTCGCCCGAGACGATGTCGATCGTGCCGCCCGAGATGTCGACGTACCCGCGCTCGGCGTCTTCTTCGTTGTCGCTCTTGATCCCGTCGCCGCCCGCGTCGACGGTGATGTCACCGTCGCGGATGACGACGTAGTCCTTCCCGCGGATACCGTCGTCCGCGGCCGTGACCGTGATCGATCCGGACTGGATCACGAGACCATCCGCCGAGGCGATCCCGTCGTTGCCGTTGCCCGACACCTGCAAGGCACCGGTGCCGGTGAGCGTCAGGTCGGCCGCGCTGTAGAGAGCGGCGTTCGCCTCGGCATCCTCGGCGTAGCTCGACGCGTCGCTGAGGCTGTTCGTCGAGCCGTCCGCCAGGATGACGACCGCTTCGTCGGCGGCCTGCACGTCGATCGCGGCGCCGACATCGGTCGTGATCGTCGCGCCGTCGAGCACGAGCACGACCTTGCCCTCACCGGAGCTGTTCACCACGACCTGTCCGGTGTAGTCGCCGGCGAGGACGTAGGTGCCCGCCGCGCTGATCGTCACGAGCGCGTCCTCGACACTGACCGACGACGTGTCCGACGCCGTCGCCGTGTCTCCGTCGAGCGAGATCGTCACGGCATCCGATTCGGACCACTCCGCGTCGTCATCGGCATCGTGGCTCTCCTGGTTGCCCGCGCGGACGTCGGCGGCCGTGGCCGTCGCATCTGTGGCGCCGGTGAGTTGGCTGGCCGTTTCGGTCTCGGTGGTCTCGGTCGACTGCGCCGTGGAGGTGTCATCGGATGCCGAGACGGCGGCGACCGACGAACATCCCGCCAGCGTCAGCGCGGCGGCGAGCGGCATCGTCACGAGCCACCCGCGCCACTTCGACGGACGAGGGCGGGGGGAGGGGGCGGAGGGAGTCATCGCGTTCCTTTCGCGACATGCGACGCGCCGTGATGACGCAGCCTGCGGACGGTCGTCGTGAGCACGTGCCCGTGGGGGCCGCTCCACGACGTTGTTCCCTCAGTGAGCCGAAGAATCCTTAACGGCTCCTCAGACATGCGCCAGACGGTCGTAAGAGCCCGACCGCCGCGACGGAGCGCGCCGAATCCTCGCGGATCCTCCGCTGTCAGCCGGGATGGACGCTCAGTCCATCCCCACGGCCATGTCGGTGAAGCGGGAGAAGTGTCCCTGGAACGCGACGACGACCGTGTCGGTCGGACCGTTTCGGTGCTTGGCGACGATCAGGTCGGCTTCGCCGGCGCGAGGGCTGTCCTTCTCGTAGGCGGCTTCACGGTGCAGCAGGATCACCATGTCGGCATCCTGCTCGATCGAGCCCGACTCGCGCAGGTCGCTGATGGCGGGTTTCTTGTCGGCGCGCTGCTCGGGGCCACGGTTCAGCTGCGACAGCGCGATGACCGGCACCTGCAGCTCCTTCGCGAGGAGCTTCAGCGCACGCGAGAACTCCGACACCTCCTGCTGACGCGACTCGACGCGCTTACCGCTCGTCATGAGCTGCAGGTAGTCGATGACGACCATCTCGAGGCCGACGCGCTGCTTGAGCTTGCGGCACTTCGCGCGGATCTCGACGAGCGTCATGTTCGGGCTGTCGTCTATATAGAGAGGAGCATCGTTGATGCGACCGCGCGTCGAGGCGATCGTGGTCCAGTCCCGGCTGTCGAGCATGCCCTTGCGCATGCTCTGCAGGGGGACCGAACCCTCGGCGCTCATGAGGCGCATGGCGATCTCGCTGCGCCCCATTTCGAGCGAGAAGAAGACCGTCGGACGGTTGTGCTTGATGGCGGCGGCGCGGGCGAAGTCGAGCGCGAGGGTCGACTTACCCATCGCGGGACGCGCAGCGACGACGATCATCTGACCACCGTGCAGGCCGTTGGTGAGTTGATCGAGACCCGCGAACCCGGTCGGGATGCCGGTCATCTGACCGTCTCGACCGCGGGCCGCCTCGATCTCCTCGACGGCGGCATCGACGGCGACCTGGAGCGGGACGTAGTCCTCGGACTGCTCCGCCCCGGTCACCGAGTAGATCTCGGCCTGGGCGTTGTTGACGAGGTCGAGTGCTTCGCCCTGGCCGTTGTAGCCCATCTGGACGATGCGGGTGCCGGCCTCGACGAGGCGACGCAGCAGAGCCCGCTCCCGCACGATCGACGCGTAGTACGCGGCATTGGCCGCGGTCGGGACGATCGACGTCAGCGAGTGCAGATAGTCCGCCCCGCCGGCACGCTGCAGGTCGCCGGTCTTGATGAGCTCATCGGTGACGGCGACCACGTCGGTCGGCTCGCCGTGCGAGTACAGGGACAGGACGGCCTCGAAGATCAGCTCGTGCTTCGGCACGTAGAAGTCGGTCCCGCGCAGCGCCTCGATGACGTCAGCGACCGCGTCGCCGGACAGGAGCATGCCACCGAGAGTGCTCTGCTCAGCGAGCATGTCGTGCGGCGGAGTCCGTTCGGGGCCGCGGGAGCCGCCGATTCGGTCGTCCGACAGATCCGCGATCGACATGCACGCCCCTCTTCCGGGCCCGCTGGAAGGCCCTCGCACACGCTAGGGAGGGCTTCCGACACACGCAAGCCAGCCTGTGGATAACTATGTGGAAAGGGTGCGGGAAACGCCGCGCACCCTGTGCAGAGAGCCTGTGGAGAAAGGCGGGATCGCAACCGATACTCCAACAGGAAACTGGACTTGATCGGGTTTTTGCTTTCCCACAGCCTGTGGATGGACAACCGACCTCAAGTGTCGGTTGAAGGTTCTGCGTTATCCCCACCCCCATGTGCAGAATCGGCCGTTTGTCAAATGAGAAAGTCGCGGAGCGACCTGCCCTCTCGAACAGGGAAAACTCTTGCGTAATTCATAGGCACGGCGTACCGTCTCTAGTCCAGGCACCCCGCAGACGCGGCCCTCTCGGCATGCGTCCCGATGTTTCCATCGTGGAGGCGACCTGTGCACACAACGCTCCGCGCGTTCGCGCGCTTCGGTCTTCTCGCCGCGATCGGCCTCGGGATGGCGGTGCTCTGGGCCCTTGTCACCGTCGTTCTCTTCGCATCGGATGCACGCGCATCCGACCGCACCGACGACGGGCTGCTGAGCGGGGTGACGAAGACGATCGAAAAGATCGGAGAACCGGTCGTCGATGACGCGGTGAAGCCGACCGTCGAGAAGGTCGTCGCACCGACGGTCGAGAAGATCACGAGGCCCGTCACGGAGAAGGTGACGAAGCCCGCCGCCGAGATCGTGAAGAAGGTGACCAAGCCCGTTGCGGACAAGGTGACCGAGCCCGTCACCGACAAGGTCGTCCCGCCGACCGCCGAGGTGGTGGAGAAGGTCACCAAGCCGGTCACGGAGAAGGTGACGAAGCCGGTCGCCGACACGGTCGTCAAGCCGGTCACCGACAAGGTCATCACCCCGATCGCCGAGACTGTCGCCCCGATCGTCGCGCCGGTCACGGATAAGGTCGTGGAGCCTGTGACGGACGCGGTCGTGAGGCCCGTCACCGACGCCGTCACCCCCGTCACCGACGCGCTCGTGGAGCCGGTCGTCGAGGCGGTGGCGCCTGTCACGGACGCCGTCGTGACTCCCGTCGCGGAAGCGGTCCTCCCGCCGGTCGTCGACGCCGTCCGCCCCGTCACGGACCCTGTGGTCGACGCCGTCTCACCTGTGATTCCGCCGGTCGCCGGCGTCACCGACCCGGTCGTGGACGCCGTCACTCCAGAGCTCCCGAACCTGCCCGTGCAGGTTCCGGGTTCGCCCACGCTCCCGGTCGCACCGATCCCGTCCGAGGTGGGAGGTTCCGATGAGCTCGCGCCCTCGGAGCCTGCCATCGACGTCGAGACCGGCGCCGTCCCGACGCGGACGTCGACCGTCCTGGACGAGGTCGGGGGCATCACACCTGCGAGCGTCGTGGCGCTCTTCTCGGCTGCCGTCGCGCAGACTCCTGCCGACGATGCCGCTGCGGTCGCGCAGCATCCACTCGTTCTCACCGACCCCGCCGTGCCTGCGCCCAGCGCACCCGCGTCGGAGTCCGGTTCACTGACTTCCACGTCCACCGGAGGAGCTGCCGGGCTGTTTGCCCTGCTCCCGTTCGGGCTTCCCGTCGCGCACCGTGCCTGGGCACGACGGGGCCGTCCGACCGACGAGCAGGGGCTCCCTGCGCCCTTCTTCGACACCGACGTCTCTCCCGACTGACGGGGATCGCGCCGCGCTTCTTCGCGGCATGCATCCGCACGCTGTGCGTGCCGGCGCCATGGCGCCAATCCCTGTTGATTTTCTGAGGAGAGATGAAATGAATTCCACGTTGTCGCGTGTCCTGTTGGGCACGCTCGTGGCCGGGGGCATCACGCTCTTCGGCGCAGCGGCCGCGCAGGCCGCAGAACCGACGACGTCCGGGGAGGATGGGCTGCTCTCGGGCACCCAGGCCATCCTGAACGTCGACATCCCGATCACCGTCGGCGACACCGCTGTCTCGGTCATCGGCGACTCGTCCAGCTCGTCCGACGACAAGGCCGAGCCGGCGAAGCCGCGGAAGACCTCGTCGGCGTCAACGAGTGGCGCCGACGGCGCCGCATCCGGGTCGCAGGCTCTGGTCGACGTCAACGTCCCGATCACGGTGAAGGACACCGCGATCTCGGTCGTCGGCGACAGCACGACCGAGTCGAAGGATGCCGCGGCACCCGCCAAGCCGGCACCGGCCAAGCCCGCTCAGGCGCCGTCCACCGACGGCACTGACGGCACCGGTTCCGGCACCCAGGTCGTCGCCCCCATCACCGTCCCCGTGACGGTCGAGGACACGGCGATCTCCGTCATCGGCGACAGCACCACCGAGTCGACCGATGCCGCGGCACCCGCCGCACCGGCACCCGCCACGCCGGCCGCACCCGCCACGGCGCCGTCCACCGACGGCACCGACGGCATCGGCTCCGGCACCCAGGTCGTCGCCCCCATCACGGCCCCTGTGACCGTGGATGACTCGGCGATCTCGGTCATCGGCGACAGCACGAGCGAGAGCACGTCGGCACCGGCTGCGCCGGTCTCGGGCGGCACCTCCCCGGCGCCCACGACGGGCGGCTCGGACGGCATCGGCTCGGGCACCCAGGTCATCGCTCCCATCACGGTCCCCGTGACCGTCGGTGACACCGCGGTCTCGGTCATCGGCGACAGCTCGACCGAGAGCACGGATGCCGCGGTGCCGGCCGCTCCCGCAACCGGCACCACCGGTGGCCCGTCCACCGACGGCACCGACGGCATCGGCTCGGGCACCCAGGTCGTCGCCCCGATCGGCCTCCCGGTCACGGTCGATGACACCGCGGTCTCGGTGATCGGCGACAGCTCGGTCATCGGCGGCGGCTCCGCCGGCACGCCGGGCACCGGCACGTCGACGGGACCCGTCACCTCGGGTGAAGGCGGCATCGGTAGCGGTACGCAGATCGTGTTGCCCATCGGCATCCCGATCACCGTCGGTGACACCGCCGTCTCGATCATCGGCGACAGCGAGGTGACCGACCCGGGCACCCCGACGGACCCGACGGACCCGACCGACCCCACGGACCCGACGGACCCGACCGACCCCACGGACCCCACGGACCCGACCGACCCGGTCGACCCGACGGATCCCACGGACCCGACGGACCCGACCACGCCGGTCGACCCTACGGACCCGACGGACCCGACCACGCCGGTCGACCCTACGGACCCGACGGACCCGACCACCCCGGTCGACCCGACGGACCCGACCACCCCGGTGAACCCCACGGACCCGACGGACCCGACCACCCCGGTCGACCCCACGGTCCCCGGTGACGGCGCGGACGGTCAGATCCCCGGCGGCAGCCCCGCTCCGATGGTCCCTCAGGCCACCGGTGGCGACACCCCGTCGGCACTGGCGCAGACCGGAGGCGTCGCGACCCCGTGGCTTCCCCTGGCTGCGATCGCCCTGATCGCCGCTGGAGCAGTGCTCACGCTGCGTCGCCGCACCGTCTGATCAGCTCCCCCCGAAGGGCGGATGCCACGGGCCCCCACCCGCGGCATCCGTCCACCCCTCGCGGATGCACTGGATCCGGCACGACACGCCGGGTCCCCTTCCCCATCGCCGGCGCGCCGGCCGAGATCCATTGCATCCGCGGACAGCTCCCCCCAAAATGGCGGATGCCGCAGGCCCCCACCTGCGGCATCCGCCCTCAGCGTGCGTCGACGCAATGGATGCGGGGCGACACGCGGCATCCACGCCCCATGTCACGGCGTGTCGCCCGCGATCCATTGCATCGGCGAACACCACACCCCCGGAAACGACGGATGCCGCGGTCCCGACCCGTGAGGGAGGGGACCGCGGCATCCGAACCGCGCGCCGGGATTACTTGGCGGCGACCACCTGCAGGGTGATCACGGCGGTGAGCTCGTCGCCGAGGCGAACGGTCGCCTCGTGCTCGCCCACGGCCTTGATCGGCGAGGTGATGTGAATCTTGCGCTTGTCGAGGTCACCGAAACCGGCGGCCTTGACGGCGTCGGCCACGTCGGCGGTCTTGACCGAACCGAACAGACGGCCTTCGGCGCCGGCCTTGACGGTCAGCTTGACCGTGTTCGACTCGAGCGTGTTCTTGAGCGCCACAGCCTCTTCGTGGTCGTGGATCGCGCGGGACTCGCGAGCGGCGCGGATCGACGCCACCTGCTTCTCGCCACCGCGGGTCCAGGCCACAGCGAAGCCCTGGGGGATGAGGTAGTTGCGGGCGTACCCGTTCTTGACCTCGATGACGTCACCGGCGCTACCGAGCCCGGCGACCTCGTTCGTGAGAATCAGCTTTGCCATGTCGGTACTCCTTACCGGCCAGCGCCGGCGTAGGGCAGGAGCGCCATTTCACGGGCGTTCTTGATCGCCTTGGCGATCAGACGCTGCTCCTGCACCGAGACTCCGGTGATACGACGGGCGCGGATCTTCCCACGCTCCGAGATGAACTTGCGAAGCGTCGCGACGTCCTTGTAGTCGATGACGCCGACGCGGATCGCCTTCGCGGGAGCGGCGTTCTTCGCGCCCTTCCGCGGCTTGCGGCGATCGCCGGTTGCCTTTCCAGCCATGTGTCTTCCTTAAGAGAGGTGGATGCCGCAGCCCGCGGCGTCCGAAATTCGAATCAGAACGGGGTGTCGTCGCCGTAGCTCGTCCCGGGCGCGCTCCAGGCGTCAGGAGCCGAGGACCCGGGCGTGGCCCAGGGCTCGTCCTGCTGCACCTGCGGACGCGACTGCTGACCGCCGCCGAAGCTGCCGCCGCCGTTGCCGCCCGAAGAGGCGGCGCGGGTGACCTGCGCCGTGGCGTAGCGCAGCGAGGGGCCGATCTCGTCGACCTCCAGCTCGATCGCCGTGCGGTTGTTGCCTTCGCGGTCCTGGTAGGAGCGCTGCTTCAGGCGGCCGGTCGCAACGACCCGCATGCCCTTGGTGAGCGAGCCTGCGACGTGCTCAGCGAACTCGCGCCAGACCGACGCGCGCATGAACAGCGCTTCGCCGTCCTTCCACTCGTTGGCCTGCCGGTCGAAGCTGCGCGGCGTCGATGCGATCGTGAAGTTCGCGACGGGGAGGCCGTTCTGCGTGTAGCGCAGCTCGGGGTCCGCCGTGAGGTTGCCCACGACCGTGATGATGGTCTCGCCGGCCATGAGCGTCAGGCCTTCGCAGCCTTGCGGGCGGCCTTGGCGTCGGCGCGCTCCTTCTCGGCGGCGACCTGAGCGATCGCCTCCTCGGCGCGGAGGACCTTGGTACGCATGATCTGCTCGTTCAGCTTGAGCTGACGGTCGAGCTCCTGCGTGGCCTCGCTCGTGGCGGTGAAGTTGACGACGGCGTAGATGCCCTCGTTCTTCTTCTGGATCTCGTAGGCGAGACGGCGCTTGCCCCACACGTCGACGTTGTCGATCGAGCCACCATCAGCGGTGATGACCTTCAGGAACCCGTCGAGCTTGGGAGCAACCTGGCGCTCGTCGACCTCGGGGTCGAGAATCACCATGAGTTCGTACTGGTGGATGTGCGTCACTAACCCACCTCCTTCGGACTAGAACGGATGCCGGGCGGTTCCCGGCATCAGGAGGGTTGATGCACGTGTCCGGGGATTCCGCGCATGAACGCAGACGGACAACCACAGCAGTCTAGCGGATGCCCGGCCCCACCGCGGAATCGGTCAATCGCCCCGCGAGCGCGGCCGCCGCATCCGCCAGCTCCGGCGGCCCGACGATCTCGAACGGTGCATCGAACCGCAGTGCCCAGGCGAGTGCTCCCGCCCACGACCAGGAGCCGACCTGCACGCGCGTCCGTCCGCCGCCCAGGTCGTCGAGCGCCGCGCCTGCGGCGAACGGGATCACCCGCCCCACGGGCACCGAGAGGATGAACTCGGCCGTGACCGGCCAGCGATCCTCGTCCGACGCGCCCTTGAACCGCGCGGCCAGAAAGGTGCGCGCATTCCCGGTGGGGATCTCGCGCGGCTCGAACGGGACCCCGCCGCCCTGTCGGAGGCGCAGTCGGTCGAGCCGCAGGATGCGCCAGTCCGCGGCATCCAGCTCCCAGGCGACGACGTACCAGCGGCCGTCGCGGGCGACGACGGCGTAAGGCTCGATCCGTCGGGAACGGTCATCGCCGCCGTACTCGATGCGGAGGGTCCGGCGATCGCGGGTCGCGCCGCTCACCGCTTCGACGACCTCCGGCGCTGCCTGCTCACCCGTGGCGTCGACCTCGAACCGGATGGTGTCGATCCGGTGGCGCAGGTGCGAGGGCATGACCTGCCGCATCGTCGCGAGGGCGCGTGCCGCGGCATCCGCGATGTCGACACCGGATGCCGATTGCAGGGCGACCGCGATCGCGACGGCCTGCTCGTCGTCGAACAGGAGCGGCGGCAGCTCCTCGCCCGGCGCGAGGCGGTAGCCGCCGTAGGGACCCTTGACCGCCGTGATCGCGTAGCCGAGCTCGCGCAGCCGGTCGACGTCGCGGCGAATGGTGCGGACGGTGACGCCGAGCCGGTCGGCGAGTTCCTGGCCGCCCCAGTCGCGTCGCGATTGCAGGACCGACAGCAGGTTCAGCATCCGATGCGACGGAGAGGGCATGTCTCCATCCTGCGATAGAAGCGGACAGGATCCGACCTCTATCCGGCGGAGATTGGTCTCCACACCGACACCCACCCCTGAACGAAGGACACCTCATGACCCTCACCACGACCACCCACCTGAACTTCCACGGCACGGCGAGGGAGGCCCTCGAGTTCTACGCCCGCGTCTTCGACGGTCAGGCGATGACGACCACCTACGCCGACCTCGGAATGCCCGCCGACGCACCCGGCGCCGACAAGGTCGTCTTCGGCATCGTCGTCGCGGCGGACGGATTCCGCCTCATGGCGTACGACGTCCCCGGGCAGGACGCCGGTGCCGAGGCGGTCGCGGGGACGACGCACCGCGAGAACGGCGTCACCATCACCGACCGCGCCTTCTTCGTCTCGCTGCAGGGCGACACCCTCGACGAGGTCACCGCTCGGTGGACCGCCCTCGCCGAGGGCGCGACCGTCGTCGAACCCCTCGCCGCGTCCGCCTGGAGCGCAGGGTTCGGCATGCTCACCGACCGGTTCGGCGTGACCTGGGTCGTCGACGTCCGCACCGCGTGAGCCTGGTCGGCCGGTACCGTGGCCGCATGCACTCCGACGAGGTGAACCGATGAGCACGTCGACGTTCGACCCGACCCCGCTCACCGAGCCGGTGGACCGCGCCGCCGTCGCCGCGCACCGCACCGAGCTGCGGGCCGCCGGTCGGCTGCCCTCCGGCGGCAACGTCGTGGGCATCGTCATCGCCGTCGTGGTGTTCCTGTTCGTCGGCTTCTTCGTCGTGACCGTGTTCGCCACGGTGCTCGGTTCGTTCGTCGGCGGATCGAACCGCAACCCCCTCGCGGTCGGCTTCGTCGTCGTGGTGGCGATCTTCGCGATCGGGATCGTGGCGCTCATCGGCCGCGGGCTGAAGGGATCGCACGAGCGGATCTACCGCCTCGAGCGGTTTGCGCGGGCGAACGGACTGACCTGGTTCGCCCAGGCATCCGCCCCGCCGCTGCCGGGCATGATCTTCTCGCACGGCCACTCGCGCCGATCGAGCGACATCCTGCGCGGCGAACGCCCCCGGTTCGTCGAGTTCGCGAACTATCGCTACACGACGGGGTCGGGCAAGAACCAGACCACGCACCGGTGGGGATACGTCGCGATCCGCCTCGCGACACCGCTGCCGCACATCGTCCTCGACGCGACCGGCAACAACGCCCTGTTCGGCTCGAACCTGCCGCAGGCATTCGACAAGGACCAGCGGCTCAGCCTCGAGGGCGACTTCGACGAGCACTTCGCCCTCTACTGCCCGCAGGGGTACGAGCAGGACGCGCTCTACCTCTTCACGCCCGACATCATGGCCCGGTTCATCGACCACGCCGCACAGCTCGACGTCGAGATCGTCGACGACTGGCTGTTCCTCTACGCCAAGCGCGACCTGTCGACCCTCGACCCGAACACGTGGGCGTGGCTGTTCTCGGTCGTCGGCGCCCTGCTCGACAAGCTCGCGCAGTGGGAGCGGTGGCGCGACGACCGGCTGACGCAGCCCGCCCTGGTGCCCGGAGCGACGGCGGACTCGCTGCCGTTCACGCCGCCGCTCGGGACACTCCGCCCGCCGCCCGGTGTCGCACCGCAGGGACGCCGTCTCAAGGGGGGTGTCTCGTGGCCCGCGATCATCATCGGCGGTCTCTTCGTGCTCGGCGTGTTCGCGATGCAGAGCGGGCTGCTCGACGCGATCTTCCGCTGAGCGGGAGCGCGGATCCTCTCCGCGCACGGGTCAGCGCGCCGACCAGCCGCCGTCCATCGTGTAGCTCGCGCCGCTGACCATGCCGGCATCCGGCCCCGCGAGCCACACCGCGAGGGCGGCGACCTCCTCCGGCTCGACGAGACGCTTGACCGCGGCCTCGGCCAGCAGCACCTGCGACAGCACCTCGTCCTCGCCGATGCCGTGCAGCTTCGCCTGGTCGGCGATCTGCTTCTCGACCAGCGGCGAGCGCACGTAGCCGGGGTTGATGCAGTTGCTCGTCACACCGTGCGCGCCGCCCTCGAGCGCCGTCGCCTTCGACAGTCCCTCGAGGCCGTGCTTGGCCGCGACGTAAGCGGACTTGTACGGGGATGCCACGAGTCCGTGCACGCTCGACATGTTCAGGATGCGGCCGAACCCGCGCTCGTACATGGCGGGAAGCGCCGCGCGGATGAGCAGGAACGGCGCCTCGAGCATGAGCCGCATCATGAACGAGAAGCGCTCGGGCTCGAACTCCTCGATCGGGCGGACGTGCTGGATGCCGGCGTTGTTGACGAGGATGTCGACGTCCAGCCGCAGGTCGGCGAGGGCGGCCGTGTCGCTCAGGTCCACGGCCCACGCCTCGCCGCCGACGGCGCCAGCGACCCGCTGCGCGCCGTCGGCGTCGACGTCAGCGACCGTCACCCGGGCACCCGCGGCGGCGAGCGCCGAGGCGCACGCCGCCCCGATGCCGCTCGCGCCACCCGTGACGAGTGCGGTCCGGCCGGTGAGGTCGGTCATGCGCGCTCCTTCTCGCGGAGCAGTTCGGCCGTGCGAGCGGCATCCGCGTCGTCGATCGCCTGCAGCGAGGCGCCCTTCGTCTCGCGCATCAGGACGATGGTGGTGCCGGTGATGACGCAGGCGATCGCGATGTAGATCGAGACCGGGGTCCACGAGCCGAAGTCCCGCAGCCACTGGGTCGCCAGGATCGGGGCGAGCGAGCCGGCGGCGATCGCCGTGACCTGCGCGCCGAGCGAGACGCCGGAGTAGCGCATGCGGGTCGGGAACAGCTCGGCCATGATCGCCGGCTGCGGCGCGTAGAGGAACGCGTGGAACGTGAGTCCGACGGTCACCGCGAGCACGATGAGGACGGGGTTGAGCGTGTCGAACAGCGGGAAGGCGAAGAACGCCCACGTCGCGCTGAGGATCGCGCCGGTCAGGGCCACGGGCCGCCGCCCGAAACGGTCGGCGAGACGGCCCACCTGCGGGATGACGAGGAAGTGCACGACGTGCGCGATGAGAAGCGCGAGCAGCAGCTGGCTCGTGTCGTACTCGTGCACGGTCTTCAGGTAGACGATCGAGAAGCTCACGACGATGTAGTAGACGATGTTCTCCGCGAAGCGGACGCCCATGGCCTGCAGCACGCCGACCGGGTAACGGCGGAGCACCTCGACGACGCCGTACGAGACGGCCTTCTCGGCCTCGACCTGCGCCTTGGCCTCGAGGAAGATCGGGGCCTCCTCCACGTGGCGACGGATGTAGAAGCCGACGAGGACGATGACAGCGGACAGCCAGAACGCGATGCGCCAGCCCCAGCCGAGGAAGTCCTCGGAGCTCAGCACCCACGACGTGATGAGCAGGACGAGCGTCGCGAGCAGGTTGCCGACGGGCACTGCGGCCTGCGGCCAGCTCGACCAGAACGCCCGTGAGCGGTTCGGGCTCTGCTCGGCGACGAGGAGCACCGCGCCGCCCCACTCGCCGCCGACGGCGAAGCCCTGCAGGAAGCGCAGCGCCACCAGCAGCGCGGGCGCCCAGTAGCCGATTTCGACGAAGCCGGGGAGGCACCCCATCAGGAAGGTCGCGACACCGACGATGATGATCGTCGCCTGCAGCGTGGGCTTGCGGCCGAAGCGGTCGCCGATCTGACCGAAGACGATGCCGCCGAGGGGCCGCGCGATGAAGCCGACGGCGTAGGTGACGAATGCGGCGATGATCCCGTCGAGCGACGAGCCGGTCTGCGGGAAGAAGTAGGTGCCGAAGACGAGGCTGGCGGCGGTGGCGTAGAGGAAGAATTCGTACCACTCGACGACGGTGCCGGCCATCGAGGCGGCGACGACGCGGCGCAGGCCGGACGGGGTGGCGGATGCCGCGGGGTCGGCGGCGCGGGTGGGGGCTGACATGGTCTCTCCGATCGATGTCGTCGATGACATCCGGGGTGGTCTGCTCTGACTCGGGACGCGGTGGCGTCCGCCCCACAGTCTGCGGACAGGACGCGATGACGATCAATGCCCAGTCCTGCACCCGCGATGTGCAGAATTGCACACATGGATGCCCGTGGCCGCCTCCGCGCCGACGACCTGCTCGTCTTGCTCGCCGTCGCGCGGTCGGGGCGGTACACGACCGCGGCGAGCGCCCTCGGCGTCGACCACACCACCGTCGCGCGACGCATCGCCGCCCTCGAGGACGCCGTGGGCGGGCGCCTCGTCGCGCAGAGCGGCGGCGGTTGGGAGCTCACGGCGCTGGGGCGGCAGGCGGTCGACACGGCCGGGCGCATCGAGTCCGCCTTGACGCAGCTCGCCGGCGCCGGCGAGGATCACGACCCGATCGCCGGCGTCGTGCGGATGTCGGCGACCGACGGCTTCAGCGCCTTCATCGCCGCCCCGGCCGTCGCGCGGCTGCGCCGCCGGCATCCTCGCCTCAGCATCGAGATCGTGACGGCCACCCGTCGTGCCGCCGCGCATCGACCCGGCCTCGACATCGAGGTCGTCGTCGGCGCCCCGCAGTCCCGGCGCGCGCAGGGGGTCGAGCTCGGCGCGTACACGCTCGGGATGTACGCCTCGCGCGACTACCTGGATCGGGAGGGGATGCCGCGCGACGCCGCCGAGCTCATGCGGCATCCGCTCGTCTACTTCGTCGACGCGATCCTGCAGGTCGACGCTCTCGACCTGCCGCGGCGGCTCGTGCCCGAGATGCGGGACGGACTGAGCTCGACGAACGTGTTCGTGCACGTCGAGGCGACGCGGGCGGGCGCGGGCATCGGGCTGCTGCCGAGCTTCGTGGCGGACCGGCACGACGACCTCGTGCGCCTGCTGCCCGACCGGTTCGACGAGCGGCTGCCGTACTGGATGATCGTGCGGCCCGAGTCGCTGCGGATCCCCGCGGTCGCCGCCCTCGCCGAGGCGCTGCGCGAGGAGACCGCCGCGGCCGCCGACATGCTCGCCGGCCGCGCGGGCTGATCCGCGCGCGTCAGTCGATCGCGACGAGCGCGGCGCGGCGCGGCCGGACGATGGGGTCCTGATAGCGCGCCGGCGTGACGGTGATGTCGGTCTGGTCGTCGAACCAGGTGCCGCTCCCGCGGCGGCCGAGCACCGTGCGGGCCGTGAGGATGCCCCACACGAGCGGCGCCCCGACGGCGAGCGCGACGGCGCCCGTGAGCGAGCGGTCCTCGCGGCCGAGCACCGCCTTGCGCTGCCACGCCTCGTGCAGCGCGCCGCCGCGTGCGGTCGGCACGAACCGCGGCGGCAGGAGACCGCGGCGGCGCAGCGCGACGAGCTGCTCGACGTCGTCCCACCAGGTCGACTG
Organism: Microbacterium sp. NPDC077663; assembly: GCF_044542795.1. Taxonomy (NCBI): domain Bacteria; kingdom Bacillati; phylum Actinomycetota; class Actinomycetes; order Micrococcales; family Microbacteriaceae; genus Microbacterium; species Microbacterium sp. NPDC077663. The sequence continues at coordinate 619,303 of NZ_JBITVE010000002.1, forward strand.
TTCCGGGTCGTGGAAGTAGTTGTCGGCGAGCCACTGCGCGTGCGGGTGGCGGAACCGGCGGGCGATGACGTCCTCCGCGGTGCCCTGGACGCCACTGCCGTTGAACACCGTGTTGAGGTGCGTCTTGGTGACCCCGAAGGTGTCGAGGGCGATCACCGGGACCCCCATGGCCATGGCCTCGATCGCCGCGGTCGAACTGACGGTGACCAGGCCCTCGGCGTGCGCGAGGGCCTGCGCCATCGGCTCGTGCGAGAAGACGAGGTTGTCGGGACGGTCCCGCAGCAGCTCGGTGAGCTCGGTGCGCTCGTAGTGGGTCTCTGTCTCGCCGAGCTCGGGGCGCGAGCGCAGCTTGACGACGACTCGGCGAGAAGGATCGGCGAGTGCCGCCCTGCGCAGGATGTCCGCGATCGCGGCCCGGTCGGCGGGTTCGCGCGGGACGATCGCCTGCGCGGCGAAGACGAGGTCGGTGCCGCCCTGCGACCGGCGGGCGGGTCGCGCGAAGGGCAGAGTCGCCAGGCCCAGGCGAAGTTCGATGCCGAGCCGCTGGGCGAGATGGCGGAACGCCCGCCGCTCGCGCTGGGAGTGCACGACCATCAGGTCGCAGTGCTTGCGGTACATCGCCGCGCCCCGCTGGGCGGGGATCGAGATGCCCGGCAGGCCCGAGACGACGACCGGCCGCGGCGCGACCCGGTCGATCTGGCGCATCACCAGCCGCACGAACGGCCCGCGCCCACCGATGACCACGACGTCAGGGCGGTCCTTCGCGAGCCAGGCCGCGATGTCGTCGCAGTCCACGCGGGTGACCGCCTCGGGACGGATGCCGGTGCCCGCCAGCGCCGCGTGCTCCTGCGCCACACTCACCGTGAGCGGGGTGCGCACGAGCAGCAGATGGGGGTCCACCGACGGCGCGGAGTCGATGAGCGCCGCCGACCACTTCACGAAGGAGTCGGCGTCGGCGATCGCGACGACGCGCAGGCGTCCCGGACGGTCACCGCGCATGGTCATGCCGGGACGCGGCGCAGCTTCGCCATGGGGGCCAGCTCACCGTCGTAGATGCGCTTCACACCGTCGCCGAGAGCGGTCTCGATGACACGGATGTCGCGGACGAGGTGCTCGAGACCGGTCGGCTCGAGCGAGGCGGCGTGGTCGGAGCCCCACATGGTGCGGTCGAGCGTGATGTGACGCTCGACGGCGACGGCGCCCAGGGCGACGGCGGCGAGGGAGATCTGCAGGCCGCGCTCGTGGCCGGAGTACCCGACGGGGATGCCGGCGTAGCGGTCGCGGAGCGAGGCGATCATCTTGATGTTCGCCTCCTCGGGCTCCATCGGGTACGTCGACGTCGCGTGCATGAGAACCGTGCGGTCGGTGCCGAGGACCTCGAGCGCGCGGTCGATCTGCTCGATCGTCGACATGCCGGTCGAGAGGATGATGGGCTTGCCCGTGGCCCGCAGCGCCTCGAGCAGCTCGAGGTCGGTGAGGCTCGCCGAGGCGACCTTGTGGGCGACGACGCCGAGGTCTTCGAGGAAGTCGACGCTGGGGACGTCCCACGGCGAGGCGAACCAGTCGAGGCCGCGCATCGTGGCGTGGTCGCCGATCTCGATGTACTGGTCGCGGTCGAACTCGACGCGGTAGCGGTACTCGAGGTAGGTCATCGTGCCCCACGGGGTCTCGCGGAGGGTGTCGCGCATGTGCGCGGGCGTCGCGATCTCGGGGGTGCGCTTCTGGAACTTGACCGCGTTCGCGCCGGCGTCGGCGGCGACGTCGATCAGTCGCTTGGCGAGCTCGACGTCGCCGTTGTGGTTGAGGCCGATCTCGGCGATGACGTACACGGGGTGTCCGCCGCCGAGCACGTGGTTTCCGATGGTCACCGTCATGGCGAGTCCTTTCGTCGTTGCTGTCCTCAGCGTGGGTTCCGACCGTGAATGACGGATGAACCCCGGGTGGCGAGGACCGGACGACTGGCTGTCGGGTGCGTGCGTCAGCGTGCGGCGAGCACGCGATCGGCCAGTTCGCGGACGGCGCCGGCCCCGCCGGTCCGCATCAGCACGAGGCGTGCGGCGGCGAGCACCTCGGGATGGGCGTCGGCGACGGCGACCGGCCAGCCGACGAGCGCCATCGCGGGCAGGTCGTTCACGTCGTTGCCGAGGTAGGCGGTCTCGGCGAGGTCGACGCCGCGCTCGGCGGCCCACTGCCGCAGCACGCTCGCCTTGTCGTCGACGCCGTGGATGACCTCGACCCGCAGCTTCTCGGCGCGGGCCCGGACGACGGCGTTCTGCTCGGTGGACAGGATGAGCACAGGGACGCCCGCGCGCCGCAGGAGGGCGACCCCCATGCCGTCGGAGCGACTCACCCGCACGTGCTCGGTGCCGGCGGCATCCACCCATGCGGTGTCGTCGGTGTGGACACCGTCGAAATCCGTCACGACGACCCGGGCTGCGAGGGGCGCGGACGGCTCGAGCAGGTGCGCGAGGGCCTGGGCGGTGCGCAGTTGTGCCGGGTCGTCGATCTCGATCGCGGTCTCTTCGGGGACCTCCACGATCTCGGTGCGTCCGAAGAAGCGGTGCCGGGCGGCGCGGAATCCGTCGGTCGTGAAGACGTAGAAGGCACCGGTCTCGACGTAGTGCGGATCCCGGTCCTGTCGGCGCGGCCGGTGCGCCGCATCGTGACCGAGAGCGGATGCCGCGCCGTCGGCATCCCTGCGCCAGACGAACTCGTAAGTCTCGCGCGCCGAGAAGGCGCTGTCGGCGCGGCCGTCGCGCACGAGTGTCACCGCGTCCGCGAGGGCGTCGGCGGGGATGAAGGGGCTCGTCGCCTGCAGGAAGGCGGTGACGCGCGGCGTGACGCCGGCGGCGGCGAGCGCGTCGAGCGCGTGGAGGAGCGCACTCTCGGAACTGGCCTGATCGCCGGAGATCTCGGCCGGCCGGTCGACGACGCGCGCCCCGGCGGCCCGTGCGGCGTCGGCGATGGCGCCGTCGTCGGTCGACACGACGACGAGGTCGATCGCACCGGAGGCGAGCGCGGCCCGCACCGCACGCGCAACGAGCGGGATGCCGCCGACGCGGGCCACGTTTTTGCCCGGCACGCCCTTGGACCCGCCGCGGGCGGGGATGATCGCGGCCGTCTCGATGGTGCTCCGTGTCACGGTCATCCTCCTCGCAGGGCCTTCCACGCGCGCTTGCTGCGTCGCTGCGCGCCGCGGAGCGCGAGCTGCACCTCGGTGATCCGGCTCGCGCCGTCCCGCGGGCCGAGGACGCGCGTGAGCCGTCCCGGCGTGCTCCCGCCGGGGAGCCCGAGCGACGTGAGCCGGGTGCGGGCGAAGTAGCGGTGGCGTTCGGCGGCCGTCGCGGCGCCGAGGAACTCCTCGGCGCGCGGGCGCAGGTGCGCGGTGATCACCGGCTGCATGGCGTAGCCGACGGCGTCGACGAGCAGCTGCATCCGCTCGTCCCGGTACGGACTGTCGGTGCGGGTGAGTGCGTCGATGATCGTCACCGGGATGCGGTTGCCGTTCTCGAACGGGGTGAGCCGCTGCAGCAGCAGTTCGGTGCCGACGGCGGCGATCGGCAGGCCGGTGAGCGCCTGCAGGGTCGGCAACGCGGTCGAGAAGCCCGCGACCGCGCCGACGAACGGAGCGCGAAGGGCGAGGACCTCGGCGGGCGTGCCACCGCGGAAGACGGTGAACGCGACGCCACGCGAGGCGGCGTGCGCGGCGAGGTCGTCGATGAGGGCGGGTGCGGACGACGGATGCGGCTTGAAGACGATCGCCCCGGGGCGCCACTCGAGCGCGCGGTCGATCATCTCGCCCTGCATCCGCAGTTCTTCGTCGGGGGAGATGAGTTTCAGTGCCGAGAGGTACTGGCCGAGGATCAGCGCCGGGCGGTCGAGCCCCTCGAGCGCAGCAATCGCCGGGTCGTCGGTCGCCGCGGCGACCTCCGCCACGACGGCGCGCAGGGCTGCGGGCGTCACCGACGTCCGGGCGGCGTCGGGGAACAGGAGCGGCTCGACCCCCGGCACCGTGTCGGCGTACACGACCGCGGTGACACGACCGGCGACGGTGTGCGGCCAGCGGTTGCGGATGGGTGAGTAGGTCATGAGGCCGTCGCCGACGATCACGACGTCGGCGCCTGCGAACACGTCCATGAACACCCGTGACGGCGCGACCTGCGGGCTCTGCAGGAACAGCTCCACGTCCGCGTCGCCGATGCCCCACGCCTGGCGCAGCAGACGCTCCAGCACGGGGCCCTCGTTTGCGGTCACCCGCCAGTGCGGCGGTCGCTCCGGCGCGAGCAGCTCGTTCAGATCCACGACCCGATCGAACCTTGCGCGTAGCGTGGCGAGCTCGGGAGCGTCCACGATGCCGGGTGCGGCCTCGGGGATGATGGCCGCGTTCACGGCGATCAGGATGCGTCCCGACGGGGATGCCGGAATCGCACCGGCATCCATCGCGGCGACCGCCGTCATGAGGCCGTATGCGGAGTTGAGGACGAAGATCTGCGTCATGCGCTGCGCACCTCGCGCACCAGGCGCGCAAGGATGCGGCGACGGCGATCCGACAGCCGCGACAGCGCCGGGTCTATCTGCTCGGCCGGGATCGCGCGCAGCAGGTCGCGGATACCGGTGCGCAGCGCCGTGCGGTCGGCCGTGGACATCGCCCGGGCGCGGAAGAGGTGGTACGCGCAGACCGACATGGTCGTGGTCGCGATCTTGGGGAGGAACCGGTCGGCCTCGTGGTCGTCCTCGACGACGCGGATCGCCTCGGCGAAGGCCGGGAGGAAGTCGAGCTGGCGCCGATCGAGCACCTGCGTCAGCGACGTGGTGACGCCGCGGCGGTAGAGGATCGCGGGGGCGTCGACGACGGCGAACGACTCCGCCCGCAGGTGCAGGCGCCAGATCCACGGGCGGTCCTCCGCCGTGAACAGGCCCGGTTCGAAGTGCGCGAGTCCCCGGTCGAGCACCCGGCGGTGGAACATGCCTGCCCAGGCATAGGGGTAGTCGACCATCGTGGTCTCATCGGCCGGCAGGATCGCGTCGCGCGGTGACACGACCCGCCCGCGAGGGCCGTGCGGGGCCCGCATCAGGCGGCGACGGCCGTCGGTGTCGGTGACGTGGTCGGTGCGGACGAAGTCGCATTCCAGTCTGCGCATCGAGTCCACGAGGCTCTCGAGACGGTCGGGGTGCATCCAGTCGTCACCGTCGACGAAGCAGAAGAAGTCGGTGTCGACGAGGTCGAGCCCCTGGTTGCGGGCCGCGGCGAGACCGACGGGCTGGGGGTTCGAGAGGATCTCGACGTGCGGCATCTCGCGCGCGAAGTGCTGCACCTGCGCACGGGTGTCGTCGGTCGAGCCGTCGTCGATGACCACGAGGCGGAGCCTGCTGGGGTCCTCGAACTGGCGGCCCAGGGTCGTGACGGTCGTGCCGATGTACGGACCGGCGTCTTTCGCCGGCAGGATGACGGTCACGATCGGGGAGGACACGCCGCGATCCAAACAAGCGGGCGTGACCGGAAGGTGGCCTCCGGGTGAACGGTCGCTGTCGCGCTCAGGCGAGCGTCAGGGTGAGTCGCGCCCGACGACCAACTGGCGCTGAACGCCGAGTCCGTCGATCGCGAGCTCCATCACATCTCCCTCGCGGAGATACTCCGGCGGCGTCATGCCCATCCCCACGCCCGGCGGCGTCCCCGTGTTGATCAGGTCCCCCGGTTCGAGCGCGAGGAACTGGCTGATGTATCGGACGATGGTCACCGGGTCGAAGATCATCGTCGCGGTCGACCCCGCCTGCCGGTTGACACCGTTGACGTTCAGATGCATGCCGAGGTCGAGGACATCCGGGATCTCGTCGGCCGTCACCAACCACGGCCCGGTGGGATTGAAGGTAGGGGCGGACTTGCCTTTGAGCCACTGACCTCCACGCTCGAGTTGGAAGGCCCGCTCGCTGACGTCGTTGACGAGCACGTACCCGGCGATAGCCGCCTCTGATTCGAGATCCGAGTCAAGCTCATAGGCCCGCGCACCGATGACGATTCCGAGTTCGACCTCCCAATCGAGCTTCGTAGCCCCCCGCGGCATGCGGACGTCGTCGTTCGGGCCGACGAGCGTATTGGGGGACTTGGTGAAGAGGATCGGCTCGGTCGGCACGTCCTGCCCGGTTTCGCGGGCGTGATCCGAGTAGTTGAGGCCGACGCAGATGATCTGATGCGGACGCGCGATCGGTGCTCCGATGCGTTTGGTCGGCTCGACATGGCGCGCGTGCGCCGAGCCCGTTTCGGTGAGGAACTCCCGCACGCGCGCGATGCCCCCGTTCCGGAAGAAGACGGCATCGATGTCGTCGGCGAGATCGCCGAGTTCGACCACGCGACCGTCGCTGAGGAGCGCAGCCGGTCGTTCGAGACCCGGTTCGCCGAGGCGGAGAAGCTTCATGGGATCCTTCCTGAAGGAGAGGCGGCCGACGCATCATCGTCCACCGTCATACGCTCAGTACGTGGCGCGGCCGCCCGAGATGTCATAGACGGCCCCCGTCGAGAAGGAGACGCGATCCGACGCGAGCCACGCGATCAGTTCGGCGACCTCGTCCGCCCGCCCGACCCGCCCCATTGGGATGAGGCTCGTGATGTGGGCCAACACGTCGGGAGACGTCTCCGCATTCATGGGCGTCGCGATCACGGCCGGCGCGATGGAGTTGACGAGGACTCCGGTGCGTGCGAGTTCCTTGCCCGCCGACTTCGTGAGTGCGATCACGGCGGCTTTGCTCGCCGAGTACGCCGATAGGCCAGGGTTGCCGTCCTTGCCCGCCATGCTCGCGATGTTCACGACGCGCCCCCACCCGCGCTCGACCATGCCGGGGATGAAGGCCCGCATGGTCGCGACCGTTCCGAGCACATTCACGCCCAGCACGCGCTGCCAGTCTGCAGCGGTCGTCTCGAGGAGCGGCACATTCGCGCCGACGATCCCTGCGGAGTTCACCAGCACATCAACGGCACCGACGGATGTCGATGCTGCGGCGACCGCGGCATCGTCGGCGACGTCGACGACGACGTCGGCCGAAGACTGCAGGTCGAACGTGATGACGTCCGCCCCCTCAGCTCGCAGCCGCTCCGCGGCGGCATACCCGAGGCCGCTGCATCCTCCCGTCACCACGACCCTTCTCACTGATCGACCCACGTGCCTTCTGCCCTCTCGTTTCGCTCGACGGCCAGCCACAGCCACGACGCACCCCGGCGCGCGAAGCCCCGCATGAGGTCGCCCCCCGTGGCGATGAACGGAACCTCGTCGTCCGCCAACGGGCTGACCTCGTAGACCGTGTTCTCGTTCAGACCGTCGAGTCGGAGCGTCACCGGTTCTGCGAGGCCGTCCAACGCGAAAGCAGCGAGCAGATGGCCGTGAGAGGAGTCCAGTTGGAAGGCCGGCTGGCGGCATCCGCCTCCGCCGCGGAGGGGCTGCGGCGTCGTCGATCGGAGCACGCCGTCCACCAGCAGCGGGGCGATGTGTGACCGGAAGGCGGCGATGTGACAGGCGACCCGACGCCTCAGCGGCTCCGAGAGTGTGGTCAGGCGCATCGACAAACCCGTTCGGTGCAGCATCGCTGCGCGCAGAGACCTGTCGAAGTCCCGCGGTTCGATGCTGTCGAGATCTCGCCGCTGCGCAGGGTGATCGCCGCGCCATTGCGACCACGCCCAGTGGAGGAGCGCCGCGGGCGGCAGCATGAGTGACGCGCCCCACAGCACCTGCAGGTGATGTTCGGTCCAGTCGGGGTCGGACAGGAAGTGGCAGTGCACGTGGCGCGCGATGCCGACATCGAGTCGAAGACCTCCCGACGAGCAGGACTCGAGGATGACCTCCGGGTGCCGCTCCCGGAAGTCGTCGAGGACGGCGTAAAGGCCCTCATAGTGGCGGAACAGCCCATCTCCGGCTCCATGGCCGTGGTCCTCGCGGTCGCACCCGCTGCCGGGGTCGACGTTGAAGTCCAGTTTCACCCAGCGCGCACCGGTGCGTTGGACGAGGTCGTCCAGGGCGTCCGCCGCGAAGCGGCGCCCGTCCGGGCTTCCCAGACAGACGTACCCCAGGAATCCCGGGTCGCGTGGATCGACCGACACGGTGATCCGGGGAGCGTCGTCAGGTCGCGAACGGGTCGCGGCGATCTCGGGACGCTCCCGGCGCGCACGGGCCTCGGCGCCCAATGCCTCCGCCTCTATCCAGATGCCGAACTCGACGCCCGTCCGGCGAACGTCGTCGGACAGTCGATCGATCCCACCGGGGAAGCGCGCGGCGTTCTCGAGATCCCAGTCGCCACGCTCGGCTTGCCAATCCGCCGCAGGGCTGCTGCTGCCGAACCAACCGGCGTCGAGCGTTGCGACCTCGACGCCCAAGCTGGCCGCGAGGGTCGCCTCCGCGAGGAAGTGATCGGCGTCGATGTCGCGATCCTCGTAGGGCCACCAGTGATTCCACTCGGTGGGCATCGCGTCGCTCCAGGTCGTGCGCGGGATGAGGGAGCCGACAGCGCGAGTGAGTGCGCTCCCCGCCGCGGCCAGAGTCGGCCCCACCGAGACCAAGACGTTGGGCGCCGTCACCGTCTCGCCCACGGCGACGTCGATGAAGAAGTCATCGGGCGAGACCCCTGCCCGCAGCACCCCCTCCTCGTCGATCGCGATGCGCCAGTTTCCGCTCCACGCGACCGTGACGATCATGACCCCTGCCGCGCACTCGAGAATGAGCAGGGGGTGCGAGCCATGCGAGGATCGTCCCGCGCGCACAGCGATGCGCAATCCTTCGACCCGCTCGTGGAAGACCGGTTCGAACTCGGCGCCCCATGCCGCGGAGAAGGAACGGGCTGTCCAGTCGTGCGGTTCGAGTCGCACCACCAGGGCGTCGAGCTGCGAAACGCGGACAGTCTCAGCTGACAGGCCGGTCCGCCGCAACGTCATCTCCCAGGCATCACCGGTCCGAGCCCACGCTCGTTCATCCGAGACCCCGGGCTGCCCGGCGATGGCGGCATCGCTGGCCAGCAGGACGCCGGCGAGATCCACCCCGCGTGCCGTCATCGGCCGAAACTCGCAGCGAGCCCGCTCATGACATAGCGCGACGCAAAGGCGAGCAGGAGCATCGGGAACAACGCGGTGACGATGAGCCCGGCCGAGACGAGCGGCTGATCGCTCGTGAAGCGTCCGCCGATCTGGGCGAGCGCGGGTGTCAGCAGGCGCAGGTCGTTGTCGGGCAAGAGGATGTATGCGAAGAGGAGCTCGTTCCACATACCGAGGAACTGCAAGACGGCGAGAGTGGCGATGCCCGGGGCGGCCATGGGCGAGGCCACACTCAGCAGCGTGCGCCAGAACCCGGCGCCGTCGACGGTCGCGGCCTCGAGAACGTTCTGGTCGACACCGGAGAACGCGGCCGTCATGAAGAACACGGCGAAAGGGAGACCGGTCGCCACATAGACCAGGATGAGCCCTTGGAGCGACCCGACCATTCCTATGCGAGACAACAAGAGGTAGATCGGGATGATGAGCACCTGGCTGGGAATGAGCATCACGGAGACGAAAGTCGCGTTGATCGCACGGGCCCCCGGGACGTCCAGCCTCGCCAGCGCGTAGCCGGCGAGCATGGCGATCCCGAGCTGGAGCGTCAAACCGATGATGACGACGACGACGCTGTTGCGGAGGGCGATACCGAGGTCGTAGTTGTTCCACAGCACGATGAAGTTCTGGAACGTCCACTCCGAAGGCAGGCCGAAGGGGTTGGCGAGGTAGTCGGCCTTCGTGCGGAACGCTGCGGTGGCCAGGTAGACGACCGGGTAGACGATCGTCAGGGCGATGAGGACCAGCCCGACGCCGATCGGCAGTCGCGCTCGTCGCGGAACCCCCACATGATTGGTTGTCATCAGTCGTCCACCGATCGGAAGAAGCGCAGCTGCAGCAGGGTCAGCGTGCCGATGAAGAGGAACACCAGGACGGCGAGCGCTGACCCCTCCCCAAGCCTCGAGGACGAGAAGGCCAGGCTGTAGATCAGGTAGTCGAGGGTCGTCGTGTCGTAGCCGGGGCCCCCCGCGGTCATCACGAAGATGAAGCCGAACAGGGACGTGAAGGTGTACAGCACGTTCAGGATCGAGACGAGCACCACCACCCGGCGGATGTTCGGCAATGTGATCGACCACAGCCGGCGCCACCACCCTGCGCCGTCCAGCACCGCCGCCTCGAACACCTCCGGGTTGATCGAGCTCAGCCCGCTCAACAGGATCAGCGACTGATACCCGAAACCAGACCAGACCAGCGCGAGCACGATCACGAAGATCGCGCTGCCCGCGCCCGCGAAGAAGTCGACCGGCTCCCCGCCGAACACCTCGATGATCGCGTTGACCGGACCGCTGTAGGCGAACAAGGTCTTGAACATCAGGCCGATGACGGCCGTCGACAGGACATTCGGCACAAAAAAGAGCACTCGGTAGAACTTCCATCCCCGGACGCGTTCGTAGAGCAGCACCGAGCACACGAGAGCGGCGAAGATCACGATCGGCACCGACACGAGGAAAAGGAGGTTCGTGCCGAACACCTTGTAGAGGAGCGGATCGGTCAGCAGCTTGGCGTAGTTGCCGAGGCCGACGAACTCGAAGCGCAGTCCATTCGTCTTGTGAACGGAGATGAAAAGGGCGTAACCGACGGGGTACACCATGAATCCGAGCGCCAGCACCAGTGCGGGGGCGACCGCGGCGAGCGCGATCCAGCGCTCACGGCGGCGCCACCTGCTCTTCCCCCGGGGGGATGGGGTGCCCGCGCGGGATACGGTGCGCGCGGACACCCCTACCGAGACCGTCATCAGCCAGCGGTCTCGGCTTCATACGCCTCCTGAAGCTGCGACACAGCATCTTCGGGCGTGGTCTGGCCGGTGTAGACGGTCGCGTTCAGTCGGTAGAACAGGTCGATGACCGACTGGGGCATCACGTTATCGAACGGGTAGACGACGGCGTCGGATGTCGAAACATACTCCGCCTCGGACTTCAGGTAGTAGTTGGTGATGACGGACGTGTCCGCAGAGGCGCTGTTGGACGGTTCGGTCTGGAAGAGCTCCACGTACATGTCGATCGTGGCGGGTTCAGCGAGGTACTGCAGGAACTGCTCGGCCAGGTCCTTGTGCTCGGAGTAGTTCGTGATGGACACCGACACATTCGGCCCCCCCGCGAGAGCGCTCGGGTACGCCGAGCCGGCGAGAGTCGGGATCGGGAAGACACCGGCGTCCTCGCCCATCGCCTCCTCGAGGGCCCCGTTCTCCCAAGCGCCCGAGACCATGAACAGTCCCTTGCCCTGCACGAAGCCAGTGAGCTGCTCCGAGTTACCGATCGAACCGGCGTCCGGATTGGTGAGGCCCAGGGAGTAGAGCTTCGAGTACGCCTCGTAGGCCTTCACCATCGCGGGGTCCGTAAGCGGTGTGTCGCCGTTGTACATGTCGGTGAACGCGCTCGAGCCCAGCTCGCCGCCCACCAGGGCTGCCATGACCCACGCGCCGACGTAGCCCTCCTGGTTCGGGGTCCAGAACGGCACCGCATCGCCGATCTTGCCCTTCGCCTGCTCGCCGAGAGCGATCATGTCCTCCCACGTCGTCGGGGGCGTCGACATGTCGATGCCCGCCTGCTCGGCAAGAGCCTTGTTGTAGAAGACGTAGAAGTACGATCCGCCGCCGTACGGCAGTCCGAGAAGGGCGCCGTCGTCCGCGTACCCTGCTCGCACGGTGTTCCATCCCGACAGGTCGCTCATCGTCTCATCCGAGAAGACACCGTCGAGATCCTGCAGGAAGTCCGCGTAGTCGACGGTGTTACCGCCGGTGTACCCGATGCGGACGTCGGGCCCGTTGCCTGCGATCGATGCCGCCTGGAACTGGGCGGCATCCTTCGAGATGTCGCCCGAGAGCGTCACGACGTCCACTGTGACGCCGGGATTGTCCTTCTCGAATTGATCGACGGCGATGTCGAGGAAGGAATTGTCGGCCACCGCACCGTCGTTGGTCTTCTTCGTCAACAGGCCGGGATCCCAGACGGTGAGGGTGGTCGAGTCGTCGGCGCCTTCGCCGCCGGGCGCGCATGCGGCCAGTCCCAAGGCGAGGGTGCCCGCCGCGACCACCGCACCGATTCGCTGGAGCTTCATGTCGTTTCCTTTCCGAGTGATTGCCGTGCAGGGTGAGAAGTTGATCGATCAAATTTTTCGACGCACCACATCAGAGTGCCGCCGATAGTCCGCCGTCCACGGTGAGCACCGAGCCGGTCATGTAGGTGTTCTCCGGCGCGAGGAGCAGCGCGATGACCGCGGCGACCTCGGCCGCCGTGCCGGGTCGGCGCAACGGAATTCCCGCGTGCCGCACGAAGACGGATTGGAACCACTCGGTCTCGTACTCCGTTCGTCCGTCCGCGAGGCGCGCCATCGGGGTGTCGACGAACCCCGGGGATACGGAGTTCACGAGGATGCCGTGTGCCGCGAGATCGACGGCGAGCGCGCGCGTCGCGGCGTGCAGCCCTCCCTTGCTCGCCGCATATCCGACGGAGGAGCGGGCCGCCCGTTCGGCTTGCACGGAGCCGACGTGCACCACGCGGCCCGGGTCCGCGTGCCGAAGCAGGGGGACCAGTTCGAGCGTGAGCCTCACCGCTGCAAGGAGATTGATGTCGAGAATCCGCTCGAGGTCGTCACCGTCTTGCGCACCGCTGTCGCCGGGAGCGATGCCGGACGCGGTGACCAACGCATCCAGACGACCGGTTTCGAGCTCGATCCGCTCGCGAACGGACGACGGAACCGCCGGATCGGCGAGGTCCATCGCGAGCCCGGTGGCATTCGGGAGTTCCGCCTCCAGCGCGCTCAGGGCATCTTCCTGACGGTCGACCAGGAAGAGATGGTCACCACGCGCCGCGAGTGCGCGCGCCGTGGCCGCTCCGATACCGCCGGCAGCGCCGGCGATCAGCACGGTGCGGTGGGAGGGCGACATCGGGCATCCTTGCGTCGAGGTGTATTGATCCTACCTAAAGCGGTCGAGTATCCGCCAGGCCCAAGTTAGTGGCATTTTTCCGTAGCGCAAACAGATTTCAGATAATACCTTTGGGTTCACGAACGGAAGGGTGGCGAGTCGTGGAGCAGGTCGATGTCGCGTGGGATCGCGGGGCTGCCTCTATGGTGTCCACGGCGGCCATGCTCACGCGCGCCTCCTTCCTGATCGGATCCCGCAGGATCGCTCCGTTCGCGCGCGCCCCTTGGAAACCCGATGACGACGACCTTCGGACGCAGCCCGGTCATGTCCGCGTGCTCGGCGGCGACTTTGTCGCCCTCCCATTCGGGTCGGCGCCCGTCCCCCCGAAGGCACCCTGCGCGTGGCGCGGATCCCGTGATCGAGGCGCAGCCGGCGCAGACGCACCGAGCCCACCGCACGGCGAGCCCGCAGACCGAGACTGGCGCCTGCGCTCTCTGGGACCCGCGAGCCTCGAAGCGGAGCTTGAGCTCGCCGCGGGAGGCGTGAAGCGATTACGCCGACGTGTCACCGGCGTCCCCGGGCGCGCCCGAATCGAGTTCGAACTCGACATCGAGCCGCGGAGCACGCACCGGACTTCCATCGGACTGCACCCCATCCTTGCCCTACCCCGACGCGGGATGGCCCGGATCGAGGTTGGCTTCTCCTGGGGTCGTGTCTGGCCGGTGCGACTGCATCCAGATGCGCGACCGCTCCCCGACGCCGTGTTCACCGCCCTGGACTCTGTTCCCGCCCCGAGGGGTCGAGTCGATCTGAGCCTGCTGCCCCCGGCGCATCCGACCGAGGAGGTCGTGCAGCTCGTCGACGCCCGCTCGCCCGCGCTCATCCGACATGCCGACGGCACCGTGGTCGCCATCGAGTGGGACGACGACGTCCTCTCGTCACTCCTCCTCTGGATCTCCGACCGCGGCATCCCGAATCCGCCGTGGAACCACCGCTACCGCGGACTGGGTGTCGAACCCGTGGCATCCGCCTTCGACTTCCCGCTGGCGACGTCACTCGCCGACAACCCGCTATCCGACGCGGGCGCTCGCACGTGGATCACCCTCGAGGCCGGCAGAACTCTCCGCGTTCGTCACGCGGTGGAAGTGATGAGAAAGGACCGTCGTGCACATCGATAGTGTCGACTTCTTCTACGCGAGCATGCCCGAGGTGACCCTCGAGGCAGACGGTAGCCAAGATGCGCTGCTGGTTCGGGTGCGTGCCGGTGACGCAGAGGGCTGGGGGGAATGCGAGTCTTCACCGCTGACGTCGATAGCCGCCTTCGTCGCCCCACGATCGCACGGCGTGTGCCGGCCGGTCTCGGACTCCGTTCTAGGAGAACGACTCGACGGTCCAGACGATATTCGGCGGATCGCGAGGCAGGTCGCGCGCAACAGCATGGACCTGCTGCAGGCGCCCCACACCTTCTCGGGCATCGAGATCGCACTCTGGGATCTTCTCGGACGCGCGCGGGACGAGCCGGTGTGGCGGATGCTGGGTGGCCGGACGGCTCACGGCAAGCTGCCCTACGCTTCGGTCCTGTTCGGTGACACCCCCGACGAGACGATCGCTCGCGGACGTGAGGTCGTTGCGCGCGGCTTTCGGGCTGTGAAGTTCGGGTGGGGTCCGTTCGGCCACGGCACGGCCGCCGCCGATGCCGATCAACTCCACGCGGCGCGCGAGGCCATCGGCTCCGACCACGCGTTGATGGTGGATGCCGGCCAGGTGTGGGAGAACGACGTCGACGCGGCCAGCGAACGCATGGGCGCCCTCAACGACGTCGGCGCCCTCTGGCTCGAAGAGCCGTTCGGGGCGTCTGAGTTCGATGCCTACCGGACCTTGGCAGCGCGCTCCGGATCGGTCCGACTCGCCGGGGGGGAAGGGGCGCATGAGGAAGCGATGGCGCGCAACCTCCTCCGGCACGCAGACATCGGCTACATCCAGATCGATACCGGAAGGGTGGGCGGCATCGGTCCATCCGCGCGCATCGCCGAGATCGCTCAGCACGCCGGTGTCACCTACGTGAACCACACGTTCACCTCGCATCTCGCACTGTCCGCCTCCTTGCAGGCGTACGCCGCTATGCCGGATCACCTGATCTGCGAATACCCTGCCGAACCGAAGCAGCTCGCCGTCGATCTCACGACGAGCCACTTGCACCTCGATGCAGACGGGCTCGTCCACCCGCCCGACGCGCCGGGTCTCGGAATCACGGTGGACCTCGAAGCCCTTTCGCCGTATCTGCGCTCGGTGGTCATCACGGTCGACGGAGAAAGCCTGTACTCTAGCGCGCAGCCCGACAGCAGCGCGGGCTCGTCATGACGAGCGGTCGGAGGCATGTGAGCGGGACGACTGCAGAGGGCGGCTCCGGCTATTCGCTCCGCGGACGTCAGGGTCACGTCATCGAAGCCCTCGGACGCGCGATCGTCGGCGGAACCTACGCGCCCGGAGAACTGCTCCCGCGTGAAGCGGAACTGACGGACGAGTATGGAGTCAGCCGCACATCCGTCCGCGAGGCGATGAAGGTGCTCGCCGCGAAAGGTCTCGTCGACATCCGCCCCAAAGTGGGGACCCGAGTGCGTCCGCGAGAGCTGTGGAGCAGCTTCGATTCCGACCTGCTCATGTGGACTCACGCCGAGGGGATGGCGACGGAGCTCATGAGGGATCTCGTGGAACTCCGACAGATCGTGGAGCCCAACGCGGCTCGGCTCGCCGCGAGTCGATCGACGATGCACGACTTGGGACGAATCGAACGGGCCGCTGTCGGTCTCGCCGAGGCGGCTGACGACCACGCGGCCTATACGGAACACGATGTGGAGTTCCACCTCGCGGTCTACGCCGCGTCGCACAATACGTTCCTCTCCCGGTTCGGGACGCTCGTCGCCGACTTCATGAAGCTCTCTTTCGACCTCCAACAGGAGGCGACGGCCCTCTCACTGGAGGAGGATGCCGCCCGTCACCTCGCCGTCCTCGAGGCGATCACCCGCGGGGACAGCGAAGGGGCGAGCGAGCGGATGCTGCAGGTCGTGCTCGACGGGAAGCTTGCACTCATCGCCGCGCTGCGCGACCAGGAGATCTGACACCCGCAAGTGCGCGGGAGAACAGATCGAACTCAGGCGATCCCGAAGGCCGCGACCTCCTCGTCGGTCAGCATCCGCGACCGGATGAGGAACCGCATCCCGGTCGGCCCCTCGACCGAGAACCCCGCACCGCGTCCGGGGACGACGTCGATCGTGAGGTGCGTGTACTTCCAGTACTCGAACTGGGATGCCGACATGTAGACCTCGATCGGATCGTCGAGACCCGCGTCGATCTCGCCGAGCCTCACGTCGCCGGACCCGGTGAGGAACATGCCGACCGGGTAGCACATGGGACTGCTGCCGTCGCAGCATCCGCCCGACTGATGGAACATCAGCGGACCGTGTTGCGCGGTGAGGGTGCGCAGCAGGGCCGCCGCCTCGTCGGAGACGGCGACCCTGCTGTAGGTGGTGTCGGTCATGGGTGGCGGCTCAGAAGAAGCCCATCGCGCCTTCGGCGTACGACACGAGGAGGTTCTTCGTCTGCTGGTAGTGGTCCAGCATCCGGAGGTGGTTCTCGCGTCCGATGCCGGACTGCTTGTACCCGCCGAACGCAGCGTGTGCGGGGTATTGGTGGTACGTGTTCGTCCACACGCGGCCCGCCTCTATCGCCCGACCGGCGCGGTAGGCGATGTCGCCCGAGCGGCTCCAGACGCCGGCACCGAGACCGTAGAGGGTGTCGTTGGCGATCGAGATCGCGTCGTCGAAGTCGTCGAAGCTCGTGACCGACAGCACGGGACCGAAGATCTCCTCCTGGAAGATGCGCATGTCGTTCGTGCCCTCGAACACCGTCGGAGCGACGTAGTAGCCGCCGCTCAGGTCGCCGCCCAGGTCGACCCGCTCACCGCCGGTGAGCAGCTTCGCACCGCCCTGCTTTCCGATGTCGATGTAGCTGAGGATCTTCTCGAGCTGGTCGTTCGAGGCCTGCGCGCCGATCATCGTGGCCGGGTCGAGCGGATTGCCCTGCACGACCTTCGACACCCGCTCCAGCCCGTCCGCGAGGAACGAGTCGTAGATCGAGCGCTGGATCAGCGAGCGCGACGGGCAGGTGCAGACCTCGCCCTGGTTGAGGGCGAAGAGGGTGAACCCCTCGAGCGCCTTGTCGTAGTAGGCGTCGTCGGTCGAGCGGGCGACATCCTCGAAGAACAGGTTCGGGCTCTTGCCGCCGAGTTCCAGGGTCACCGGTATGAGGTTCTGCGACGCGTACTGCATGATGAGTCGCCCGGTCGTGGTCTCGCCGGTGAACGCGATCTTGCGGATGCGCTTGTGCGAGGCGAGCGGCGCCCCGGCCTCGATGCCGAACCCGTTGACGATGTTGACGACACCGGCAGGCAGCAGATCGCCGATGATCTCGAAGAGGAACAGGATGGACGCCGGGGTCTGCTCGGCGGGCTTGAGCACGACGCAGTTGCCCGCGGCGAGGGCGGGGGCGAGCTTCCAGGTCGCCATCAGGATCGGGAAGTTCCACGGGATGATCTGACCGACCACGCCCAGCGGCTCGTGGAAGTGGTAGGCGACCGTGTCGTCGTCGAGCTGGCTGAGCGTGCCCTCCTGGGCGCGGAGGACGCCCGCGAAGTAGCGGAAGTGGTCGACGGCGAGCGGGATGTCGGCGGCGAGGGTCTCGCGGACGGGCTTGCCGTTCTCCCACGTCTCGGCGACGGCGATCTTCTCGAGGTTCTCCTCGATGCGGTCGGCGATCTTGTTGAGGATGACGGCGCGTTCGGCGGGTGTCGTCTTCTTCCACGAGGCGAAGGCCTTCCACGCGACGTCGACCGCACGGTCGATGTCCTCGACGGTGCCGCGGCCCACCTCGCAGAAGGGCTTGCCGGTGACGGGGGTGATGTTCTCGAAGTACTGGCCCTTGACGGGGTCGACGAACTCGCCGCCGATGTAGTGGCCGTAGCGTGCCCGGTACTCCGCGACCGCTCCCCGCTGGCCGGGTGCGGCGTAGACGCTCGAGACGCCCTCTTCGACGATGGTCATGCTGTCTCCTTCGACGGACATGGATGCGGCGACGTCGCCGCGGATCGGATGCCGGGCACGCTACGCCGCGCAACGTTGCATCCGGTTGCGAGGACGCCCGCCGACGGCCACCCCTGCGCGACCGCGGCGAACACGGCCACCGGCAGGGCCGGGGCCTCAGGCGCCGAGCGCCTCGAGGCGCGCGACGAGCCCAGCGCGGCGCGGTGAGCGCGCGGGCAGCATGCGCAGGCACAAGCGCAGCACCTCGGCATCCTCGCCGCCGTCCGCGGTGTCGGCGTAGGCCAGCAGCGCCTCGATCCCCGCTTCGCCGACCATCGTCTCGCGCAGGGTCGCCCGCACCGAGGCCCGGAGCTCCTCGACGCCCGGAGCGACCGAGTCCGGCAGCACGGGACCGGTGTAGGCGGCGAGCGCGACCCGGTGCGCGCCGCGGTCCAGCAGCGAGACGACGTGCTGCACGTCGGTTTCGAGCTCGGCCGGCAGCCGGTACGGCCGCGACAACGGCACGAGGTGCGGCGCGTGCATCTCGAGCACCTTCCGCAGCCGCACCATCTCGGGGCGCAGCGTCTCGACGGCGGGCTCCCCGTAGACGAGGTCGGCGAGCGCCTCGGCCGACAGGCCCTCGCGGTGGCGGGCGAGCATGAGCAGGATCTCGGCGTGCCGTGCGCTGAGCTCGACGACGGATGCCGCCGCATCCCCCTCCGTCTCGAGCAGGGCCCGGTCGCGCCCCAGCACCCGCAGGGTCGCGTGCCGCACAGCTGTCGGGCGCGACGGGCGGCGGCGGGGGGACTCGGCGCGGGAGCGCAGCCGGCCGACCAGCAGCTCGCCCTCGATCGCGCGTGCCGTCGCGTCGACGAGCAGCTGCGCCTGCGGGGTGACGGCCTCGCTGCCGCCGGTCACGTCGATGACCCCGAGCAGCCGCCGCGTCTCGGGGTCGTGGACGGGCGCGGCGGTGCACGACCAGGGCTGCACGAAGCGGTTGAAGTGCTCCGCCTGCCGGATCTGCACCGCCCGGTCGAGCGCGAGAGCCGTGCCCGGCGCCGAAGTGCCGACGGATGCCTCGGCCCAGTCCGCGCCCGCGACGAATCCCATGTCGCCGGTCAGCGTCCGCACCCCGCGGTCGCCCTCGACCCACAGCAGACGTCCTGACGCATCCCCGACCGCGACGATGACACCCGACTCCTCGGGCGACCCCGGCAGCAGGAGCGACCGGACCATCTCCATGACCCCCGCAAGCGGGTGCGCACGGCGATAGGCCTCGAGCTCGTCGGCGGTCATGTCCAGGCGTGGGAGGCCCTCGGCCGCGGCATCCGAGGCGAGCGATCGGCGCCACGACTCGCGCACCAGCGGACGCACGTCCTCGAGCCGCGGGTCGCCGGCGTTACCGGCGAGGAGCTCCTCGTGCGCACGCTCGATCAGCAGGCGCGAGGTGGCGGGCGCGACCTCGACCCGGGCGGACCACGGCGAGCTCATGGGGCTCCGATCATCGGCGAAGGAGCGGTGCCGGTCAGTCTAAGTCGGTCTCGGCCGACGCGACAGGTCCCGAGGCGACAGGTCTCGGGGCATCAGGTCCGTCAGCGGCGCACGAGGTTGCCGTCGGCCCACTCGCCGAGCTGGCTGAGGATCGGCATGAGCCGGCAGCCCGCCTCGGTGAGCGCGTACGAGACGGCGACGGGCGGTCCTGCTTCGACGTGACGGGCGATGAGCCCGGCATCCGCCAGCTCGGTCAGGCGGTCCGACAGGACGGCGTCGCTGATACCCGCCACGGCCCGTCGCACGCCCGAGAACGAGAGCTCGCCCTGTCCGAGGACGTCGAGGATCATGCCGTTCCAGCGCTTGCCGAGCACCGAGAACGCATGCGAGACCGCGGCGTCGCACTGTCGCGCGTCATGTCCCTCGGCCATGCCTCCATCGTACGTGTGCTAGCGTTCCCGGAGCCGCTTTCTTTTTCATAGTGACTCTGATCGGAGAAGCACATGACCCTGTTCCGTCTGGATGCCAGCATCCTGCCCGCCACGTCTGCCAGCCGCGAGCTCGGCGACCTCGTCGAGGCCGAGTGGCTCGCTGTCCACCCGGCCAGCGACGTCGTCCGCCGCGATGTCGCCGCCGACCCGGTCCCCGCCACCGCGTGGCGCGACTCGGTGACCTCGGGCTTCACCCCCGCCGACCAGCACACCGACGGTCAGCGCGCGGCGATCGCCCTGCGCACGCAGCTGGCCGATGAACTCATCGGCGCGGACGCGCTCCTGTTCACCGTCCCGCTCTACAACTACGGCGTCTCGCAGCACGTGAAGACCTGGTTCGACCTCGCCTACACCGACCCGCGCATCGACCCGCAGGGCACGGCGCTGCGCGGCAAGCCCGCCACGCTCGTCACCGTGCTCGGCGGCAACTACGAGCCCGGCAGCCCCAAGGAGGGCTGGGACCACTCGACCGGTTGGCTCCGCCGCGTCTTCGAGGACGTCTGGGGCCTCGACCTCACCGTCGTCCACCGGCCCTTCACCCTTGTGGGCGTCAACCCCGCCCTCGACGCGTTCACCGACGCCGCCGCCGAACTGAAGGCCGGTGCCGAGCAGGCTGCGGTCGACGCCGGGCGCACGCTCGCGGCATCCCGCGCAGCCTGAACACCCGCCGTTCGCCTGTCACGACACGCCGCCTCGCACCGCAGATCGTGACAGGCGAACGGCCGCCGGGGCCAGCGGCCGGGCCATGATGAACACATGAGCTCCGCGAAGACCGTCGCCGCCACCGTCGTCCGCCGCCTGACGCGGTGGGGCACGGCATCCGTCGTCCTCGGCGGGGTGCTCGCCCTGAGGCCGCGCACGCGCGCCTTCGGTCTGCAGAACCTGATGTGGGGCGCGATCGACGTCGCCCTCGCGGAGTTCACCCGTCGTCAGCGCAGCGTCCCGAATAAGCGGATGCTGCGCCGCATCCTCCTCGTCAACACCGCCCTCGACGTGGGGTACGTCGCGACCGGCGCGCACCTCGCCGCGCGCACCCCGTCGTTCGGTGGCCGCCTGACCCCGGCGGACGCCCGCGGCCACGGCCTCGCCGTCGTGATCCAGGGCCTCGCGCTGTTCGTCATCGACCTGACGGCCGCCCGCCGGCTGCGCTGAGTTCAGCTCTGCGCCGGCCTCAGCCTCGCGCCGCCCACCATTCGCGCAGACGCTGCTCGGCGGCCTCCTGGCCGATGACACCCTCGTCCAACCGGATGTCGAGCAGGAACCGGTACGCCTCGCCGACCTCGCGGCCCGGACGGATGCCGAGGACCTCCTGGATCCGGTTACCGTCGAGCTCGGGCCGCATCGCGTCGAGCTCCTCCTGCTCGGCGAGGGCCGCGATGCGCGACTCGATGTCGTCGTACGCCGTGCGCAGCCGCGTCGCCTTGCGCTTGTTGCGGGTGGTCACGTCGGCCCGCGTCAGGATGTGCAGCCGCTCGAGCTGATCGCCCGCGTCGCGGACGTACCGTCGCACCGCCGAGTCGGTCCACGCCCCTTCGGCGTACCCGAAGAAGCGCAGGTGCTGCTCGATGAGCTGGCTCGCGGCATCCGTCGTCGCGCCGTCGAAGCGGAGGGCCTGCAGGCGCTTGCGCGCCATGCGCGCACCCTTGATGTCGTGGTGGTGAAAGCTGACCGCGCCGCCGGGCTCGAGCTTGCGGGTCGCCGGCTTGCCGATGTCGTGCAAGAGGGCGGCGAGGCGCAGGGTGACGTCCGGCGCCTGCCCCGGACGCCGCTGCTTCTCGAGGTCGATCGCCTGTGCGAGCACCGTCAGCGAGTGCTCGTAGACGTCCTTGTGGTGGTGGTGCTCGTCGACCTCGAGGCGCAGTGCCGGCACCTCGGGCAGGAACAGCGCCATAAGCCCGCTGTCGACGAGCAGACGGATGCCGCGGTCCGGCGTCTGCGTCGACAGGAGCTTCACGAGCTCCCCCTGGATCCGCTCGGGGCTCACGATCGACAGGCTCGGCGCGAGCCGGCTCATCGCCTCGAGCGCGGCCGGGTGCACGTCCATGCCGAGTTGGCTCGCGAAGCGGGCGGCGCGCAGCATCCGCAGCGGGTCGTCGCCGAAGCTGACGTCCGGGTCGGTCGGCGTGCGCAGCGACCCGCCGACGAGGTCCTCGACTCCCCCGGTCGGGTCGACGAGCGCGGGACCCGGGATCCGCAGCGCCATCGCGTTGACAGTGAAATCCCGCCTGACCAGGTCCTGCTCGAGCGTGTCACCGAACTCGACGGTGGGTTTGCGGGTCGTGCCGTCGTAGCTGTCGGCGCGGTACGTCGTGATCTCGACCTGCTCGCCGCGGACCTTCGCGCCGATCGTGCCGAAAGCGCGCCCGATGTCCCACGTCGCCGTCGCGAGCGGTTTCACGATGCGCAGGATGTCGTCGGGGCGGGCGTTCGTCGTGTAGTCGAGGTCGTTGACCGTGCGGCCCAGCAGCGCGTCGCGGACGGGTCCACCGACGATGGCGAGCTCGAACCCGGCATCCGCGAACGCGCGGGCGAGTGCGGCCGACACGGGAGCCTCGGCGAGCGCGCCCAGGCGCGCGAGACCCTCGGCCATGTTCAGCATGCCTACGAGCCTACCGACGCCCGCAGGCCGCCCCCGCGGCGCTCGCACGGCGTTCGCGGATGCAATGGATGCCGCGCGACACGCCGCGCCCCGGCATCCGTACCCGGCGCGTCGCCTCAGATCCATTGCATCCGCGCACACGGGCCGCTCGGCCCCGTCGCGCACCCGCGCACACCGGCCGCGCGCGTGCACCGCCGGCTCACGGGCTCACACCACGCGCAGGAACCCCGTGAACGCCAGCTCGCGCACGCGCGGCAGAAGGTCGGCGCGCAGCGCGGCGGCATCCACCTCGAGCAGGTCCGCGATCGCGTCGATCAGCACGCCGAGCGGCAGATCCCCGTCGCACGCGCCGACGAGCGCGGCGAGGGACGGGTCCACGTTCATGACCCGCCCGAACCCGCCTCCCTGGCGCAGCTCGATCACCGAGGGCTCCTCGACGCCCGGGCGGTGGTGCCGCGCCTCGGTGACGTCGGGCGCCACGAGCGCGGTCGCCTCGGCCAGGCCGTCGTCGTCGAGCAGGCCCAGGCGGTCCCACGCCACGAGCGCCGATCCCAGGTGCGGTCCGAGGGCGCTGGCGACCGGCTGGGTGATCCGCTCGTAGCGGGCGAGCTGCGGCATCCCGATCGGCGTCCGTCGCAGCAGCAGGTACCCGAAACCGACCGCCGTCACGCCCCGCTCGGCGAAGTCGGCGAGCCAGGCGTCGATCAGCCGCGCGTAGTCGGGGCTCCCCGGTGTCGTGCCGCCGTCGCGCACCCACAGTTCGGCGTACGCGAGCGGGTCGAGCTGCTCGCGTTCCACGATCCACGCGTCGAGCGGGTGGGCGGATGCCGCGACCCACGCGCGGACCCGGTCGAGACCGTCCTGTCCGTCGCGGTACTCCCAGTTGCCGAGCAACTGCGCCGTCCCGCCCGGCATCAGCACGTCGCCGACGCCCGACACGAACGCCGCGACGAGGTCGTCGCCCGCGAAGCCCGCGTCGCGGTACTCGTACTCGGGCACCCCGGCGACCCGCGGCGTGATGACGAACGGCGGGTTCGAGACGACGCGGTCGAACTGCTCGCCCGCGACCGGCTCGAACAGGCTGCCGTGGCGCACCTCGATCCCGTCGACGTCGTTCAGCGCGGCGTTCAGCAGCGTGAACTGCAGCGCCCGCTCCGACACATCGGTCGCGACGACGCTCGACGCAGTGCGCCGTGCCCGCAGGGACTGGATGCCGCATCCCGTCCCGATGTCGAGCACGCGCTGCGCAGGGGTGTCGAGCTGCAGGCCGGCGAGCGTCAGCGAGGCGCCGCCGACCCCGAGGACATGCCCGGTCGGGAGCGCCCCGCCCAACGCCGCCTCGTCGAGGTCGCTCACGATCCACCACCCTCCGGCACCGGCGGCGTCCGCGAAGTCCTGCGGACGCAGGAGCACGAGCGGGGATGCCGCGTCGCCCTCGAGCCGGACGAGGCCCAACCCCGCGAGACCGGCCACCCCCGCCGTGGGCAGCGCACGGTCGAGGTCCGCGACCGGAGCGGCGTCGCCGAGGAAGAGCGCCCGGCACAGCACCGCGAGCGCGTCGCCGCGTCCCGCGAGGGCCCGGCGGGCAGGGGCGAGCAGGCCCCGCCCGATCGCGTCGTCGGCCAGCGGACCCCACGCGGCGCGGACCGCGTCGGCGGTGTACCCGGCAGCGGCGAGGTCGGCGCGGAGGGCCGCGATCAGAGACGGGTCGGGATGCCGGGTGTCGCTCACCGTCCCATTCAACCGGCCCGTGGGGGCAATCAGGGGCTCCGCAGGACCGGGACCCTAGAATCACTCCCGATGGTGCGGTCATCGATCGCACGGGAACCGACCTCTTCATGACCTTCATCTCGCCTGCTCCGGGCCGACGTCCGCCTCGCCGATCCCGGTGGCTGCGCGCGGCGGCGGCCGCGACGGCCGCGATCGCCCTCGCCGTGCCCGCCCCGGCCGCGTTGGCCGCCGTCGACGACACGGCCGACGACACGGTCACCGCCTCGTTGGCACCCGCTGACGGCGGCGTGGTTCCCTCCGTCGGCGAGCTGACCCTGACGCTCACCGCCGACAACCCGGGACCCGACCCGCTCCCCGCCGGCCCGGCGACGGTCGGAATCGGAGCCGAGCCGCTCGCGTCGACAGCCGCCCTCGCGTCCTGGCTCGACAGCGGTTCCACGGGAACCTCGTTCGACGAGGTCGGCGAGATCGCGATGCCCGAGATCGCAGCGGAACAGTCGGCATCCGCTTCTCTCGCGATCGACACCGGCGACGCCGCCGTCGACGACCTCGACCCGGGCGTCTACCCGGTCCGCGCCGTCTACGGCACGGGCGACGACACCGTGCGCGTCCGGACCGTCGTCGTGGTGCCCGAGACGGGCGCCAGCGAGCGTCAGGTGGGGGTGATCGTGCCGATCACCGCCGGGCCGCAGTCCAGCGGTGTCCTCAGCTCCGAGTCGCTCGCCGAGCTCACCGCCGACGGGGGCGCGCTCCGCAACCAGCTGGATGCCGTGGCGGGAACGGCCGCGATCCTCGCCGTCGATCCCGCGATCACGGCGTCGATCCGCGCGCTCGGCTCCGCGGCTCCCACCGAGGCGGTCGCATGGCTGGACGAGCTCATGGCGCTCCCGAACGACCGCTTCGCCCTGCAGTACGGCGACGCCGACCTCACGGCGCAGATCGGTGCGGGCGAGGCATCCCCCGTCCGTCCCGTCTCGTTCGCGGCCTACCTCGACCCGGCGGACTTCGCGGTGACGGCCGACGGTGCGGCCGCGACCCCCACGCCGGTTCCGACGCCCGCCGAGCCCGTTCTCCCCACGCTCGAGGAGTTGTTCGACGTCGGAGCCGATCGCGACAGCGTCTTCTGGCCGGCCACGGGTACGGCCGGCGCCGAGACGGCCGCCGCTCTCGGAGCCGTCACCGGCGGCGAGGACGCCCCCGTCACCCTGCTGCCGACGTCGGTCGTGCGATCGGGGCCCGGGGCGCACGCGGTCGCCGGTGACGCCGACCTGCTCGTCTACGACGACACCCTGTCGCGCCTGCTCGAGGACGCCTCGACCACAGATGCCGAGACCGCGCGCGGCGCCGTCCTCGCGGAGTTCACGGCACGGGCAGCGCTGAGCGACCCGGCCGCGCCCCTGCTCGTCACGGTCGACCGTGCGAACGGACGGTCGGCGGCGGCCCTCAACGCCGCGATCGACGCCGCCACCGACCTGCCCGGATGGACCACGACCGACCTCGACGGCCTCCTCGCGGCGCCCCCGGCGGCGGTCGAGCTCGACTCCGTGCCCGCGGACGGCGACCGCACCGCGGTGATCGACGAGTTCCGCGCCGCGCAGGGCGGGCTGCAGCGCATCGCCGGTGTGCTCGAGGACTCCTCGCTGCTCACCTCGTCGGAACGGGCGACCGAGCTGCAGCTGCTCGGCAACGCGTGGCTCGATGACCGTGAAGGGTGGGATGCCGCGATCCAGGCCCAGCGCGAGCGCATCGCCACGTGGACCGACGGGGTCGCCCTGGTCCTCGGCGGTCCCATCACCCTCGCGGGGTCGTCCGCGCCCCTCGTCTTCACCGTCCGCAACGACCTCCCCTGGCCGGCGCGTGTCGACCTGCTGGCCGCACCCGGCGATGCGCGCCTCGTGATCGAGGCGTCGACCGAGGTCGAGATCGGTGCACAGCAGACCAGCCGCGTCGCGATCCCGGTCTCCGCCCTCGTCGGCAGCGGCGAGTCCTCCGTCGACCTGCAGTTGCGCACTCCCGCGGGCGTCGAGATCGGTCCGAGCGAGACCGTCGAGGTGTCGGTACGCGCCGAATGGGAGTCGGTGGCCCTCGTCATCCTCACCGTCCTCGTCTCGGCCCTCCTCGTCTTCGGTGTCGTTCGCACGGTGCGACGTCGCAAGCGGATGCCGGTGGCCCCCTGATGGCAGGTCTCGGACGCGCGAGCGCCACCGTCGCCGCCGGGACCATGGCGTCCCGGATCACCGGGCTCATCCGCAACATTGTGCTGACCGTCGCGGTCGGAACCGTCGGCGCGAAGGCTGCCGACTCCTTCGCCATCGCGAACCAGCTGCCGAACTCCGTGTTCGCATTGATCTCTTCCGGGCTACTGGCCGGGGTGATCGTCCCGCAGATCGTCAAGGCGGTGAAGACCCACGACGACCGGGGCGACGCCTTCGTCTCGAAGCTCCTGACACTGGGCGTGCTCGCGTTGCTGTTCGTCACGGCGGTCGCCGTCGTCGCCGCCCCCGTCCTGGTCGAGATCTACGCAGGAGAGTTCACGGACGAGGCGAAGAGCCTGACCCTCGCCCTGGCGTACTGGTGTCTGCCGCAACTGCTCTTCTACGGCCTGTACGCGCTCGTTGGCGAGATCCTCAATGCGAACCGCGTCTTCGGCCCGTTCGCGTGGTCTCCCATCGTGAACAACGTGATCTCGATTGCCGGCTTCGGTGTCTTCATCGCCCTGTTCGGCACCTACGAAGCCGCCACGGGCTGGACGACGGGGATGATCGCGTTGATGGGCGGCACCGCGACCCTCGGCATCGTCGTGCAGGCCGGCATCCTCTTCCTCTTCTGGCGGCGCGCGGGCCTGCACGTGCGGCCCGACTTCCGGTGGCGGGGCATCGGTCTCCGACAGATCGGACGACTGGCCGGCTGGACGTTCCTCATGGTCGTCGTCGGCCAGGTCGCCGGGGCGTTCCAGGTCAACATCGTGGGCGCCGCGTCGGGTCCCGCCGCGGCCGGGGCGACCTTGCAGAACGCCTGGTTGCTGTTCATGCTCCCGTTCTCCGTGATCGTCCTGTCGCTCGGCACTCCCTACTACACGAAGCTCAGCGAGCATGTCGCCGAGGGACGGACGGATGCCGTCACCGCCGACCTGTCCTCCCTCACCCGCACCGTCGGGATCTTCATGGTCGGGATCCTCGCCGCGATGGCTGTGGCCGCGGTGCCGCTCTCGCGCCTGTTCACCCCCACGCCCGAGAAGGCGGTCGCCTTCGCCCTCGTCCTCGCGGCCTACCTCGTCGCCCTCCTGCCGCTGTCCTTCCAGTTCGGCCTCCAGCGCACGTTCTACGCATTGAAGGACACGCGCACGCCGTTCTTCTACACACTCGTGCAGGCCGTGCTGGTCATCGCGACGGCCGTGACCGCCTCCGCCCTGCTGAGTGCCGGAATCCTGCCCGTCACCTGGCTCGCCGTCGCCATCGCGCTCGGTCAGTCGGTGGCCAACATCGTGCAGTTCGCCCTGGCTCTGCTCCTGCTGCGACGCAGGATCGGTCCCCTGGGACTCGGCGACGCGTTCCGCGGGATCCTGCGCTTCCTCCTCGCCGCGATCCCCGCCGCTGCGGCCGGCTGGGGCCTGTTCATCCTCTTCGGCGGGGTCGACGGCTGGGCCGTCTCCGAGCGTCTCCTCGGCTTCGTCGGCGCCGCGCTCATCGGCGGTGTCACGCTGCTCGTCTACGGCGGCATCCTGGCCCTGTTCCGCACCCCCGAGCTCGGTGTCGCGTTCCGCGCCGTCCGCCGCTTCCTTCCGGGCCGGTGAGCCCCCGGTTCGTGGAATGCCACGCGGCTACCATGGGTTGAACTGTCCGGGCGCGAACTTCGCCCAGACGAAGAGAGGATTCATCGTGCGCAAGGTCATCATCATCGGCTCGGGTCCGGCGGGGTACACCGCGGCGATCTACGCGGCGCGCGCGAACCTGTCGCCCCTCGTCGTGGCGAGCTCGGTCGAGGCCGGCGGAGAGCTGATGAACACGACCGAGGTCGAGAACTTCCCCGGGTTCCCCGAGGGCATCATGGGCCCCGACCTCATGACCAAGATGCAGGAGCAGGCCGAGAAGTTCGGCGCCGAGGTCGTCTACGATGACGTCGTCTCGCTCGACGTGTCCGGCGACATCAAGAAGGTCACCCTCGGCCGCGGCGAGACGCATGAGGCCGAGGCGATCGTCTTCGCCACCGGTTCCGCCCCGCGCAAGATCGGCATCGAGGGCGAATCCCGCCTCTCCGGCCGCGGTGTCTCGTACTGCGCCACGTGCGACGGCTTCTTCTTCCGCGAGAAGGTCATCGCCGTCGTCGGTGGTGGCGATTCGGCGATGGAAGAGGCCACGTTCCTCACCAAGTTCGCCTCG
The DNA here is from genome assembly GCF_044542795.1 of Microbacterium sp. NPDC077663. NCBI lineage: Bacteria > Bacillati > Actinomycetota > Actinomycetes > Micrococcales > Microbacteriaceae > Microbacterium > Microbacterium sp. NPDC077663. Next base: position 648,001 of record NZ_JBITVE010000002.1, read on the forward strand.
AAGGTCTACGTCATCCACCGTCGTGACGAGCTGCGCGCCTCGAAGATCATGCAGGACCGCGCCAAGGCGAACGAGAAGATCGAGTTCGTCTGGAACAGCGAGGTCATCGACGTCCTGGGCGAGGATGCCGTGACGGGCCTGCGCCTGCGCGACACCGTCGACGGCTCCGAGCGCGACCTGGCTCTCGACGGTGTGTTCGTCGCGATCGGGTACGACCCGCGCACCCACCTCGTGCACAACGTCCTCGACATCACCGAGCACGGCACGGTGTGGGTCGACGGCCGCACGTCGAAGACCTCGATCCCCGGTGTCTTCGCCGCGGGTGACGTCATCGACCCGACCTACCGCCAGGCGGTCACCGCGGCGGGCAGCGGAACGGTCGCCGCGCTCGACCTCGAGCACTACCTCGCCGCGCGCGGCGACGCCGGGGCGCCCGCTCAGGATGCCGCCGTCATCGACGATCGTCCCGACGCCGAGGCCGACGCGGCCTGAGCGCGGAACAATTGCGGCATCCGCTGCGTTCTTTTCCCTGACACCGACGTGTCGATTCTTAAGGAGACAGACATATGACCGCCAAGGCCACGAGTGAGAGCACCTGGCAGCAGGACGTCATCAACGCCGAAGGTCCCGTTCTGGTGGACTTCTGGGCGGCGTGGTGCGGCCCCTGTCGCATGGTCGGCCCCATCCTCGACGAGATCCAGACCGAGAACCCCGAGAAGATCACGGTTCTGAAGCTGAACGTCGACGAGAACCCGAACCTCGCCATGGAGTACCAGATCACGTCGATCCCGGCGATGAAGGTCTTCAACAAGGGTGAGGTCGAGAAGACGATCATCGGCGCGAAGCCGAAGTTCGCCCTCGAGCAGGACCTCGCCGACTACATCGGCTGAGCAGCCCGCTTCACGAAGGACCCGCGCGACCCCGGTCGCCGGGTCCTTCGTCGTTTCCGCCGCGTCGGAACAGCCGAGACCACAGGGACGGGCGCGCCGTCAGCTCCCACGCACGACGCCCCCATTCCGTGCGCTCGATGCGACGCGCGCCCGGGAGGGCGTCGACGTCGACCCGCCGCAGGACGATGTCGTCGACGACGCCCGGGAGATGGAACGTGCGCACGATGTGTCCGGCCAGGGCGCCGTCGTTCTGCAACGAGCGCAGCCGGTCGAGCTCGGGCCGCGTGAGACGCAGCTCCTCGAGCACCGGACCCTCATCGGGGAGCTCCGGGATCCGCTCCAGCGCCGCCTGACACAGCATGCGCTGCACCTCCCCCGCGGTGCCCACCTCCGGGAGGACCGGGAACCACCGGGCCGGCCACGACAGGGTCAGATCCGGGATGCCGCGCCCCCGCATCCGCTCTGCGTCGGGAAAGGCGGCCAATCCGGCCGCGCTGAAGACCTCGACGACGACACTCGTCCGGGTGCGGCTGATGGTGACGACGGGGCGCTGCGCAGGCGGCCATGCGTCCCGGCTGTGCCCGTGGGGCATGACGATCAGCGCGCCCTCCGCCTCGACGACGGTGACGGATGCCTCCAGCTGCTGCGGAAGCGCTGCCCGCGACCCCGCGTGGTCGCCCCGCACGACGTGTACGCGGACCGGATGGTCCTGCACCGGGGCGGTGACCGGTGCCTCGTCTGCGGCACCCCGGCCACGACCGACCAGGAAGAGGTCTCCCGCCTCGAGCAGGACGTCAGCCGACCAGTCCCGTGCGAGAGCGTCGAGCACAGGCTGCGGCGCCGTCGCGGTCAGCGAGTCCCCCGACTCGACGACGAGGTCGCCGCCCGTCGTGAGAGCGACGCGGGCGGTCACCGTACCGTCCTCCTCACCGACGACCGCCGCGACCCCGCGCTTCCTCAGCGCGGCCGACACCCTCTCGAGGTTCAGGTCGGCGCCGCCGGACGGAGCGATGTCCAGCATTGCGACCCTGAGGAGATCGGGTGTCACGCGCGAGCCCTAGCGAGATGCGGATGTTTCACGTGGAACGGTCAGGACGCGCGAACCGACACATTCCACGTGCGGTGGGGCTCGCTGCCCAGCAGACGCCACACGGCAGCGCTGAGCGGCGGATAGTCGAGGGCGATCTGCCGCAGCACGCGGTAATTGCGCGCCTGCGTCGGACGCTGTCCCCCGTCGGCGGCGATGTTCTCGGCACGCAAGGTGAGGACGACGAGCTCATCGACGGAGGGAAGGTCCTCCATGAACGCCCAGGGGTCTTCGCCCTCTCTCAGGCGCTCTTCGACCAACACCGACAGCTCATCCGAGGCCTCTGCGCGCAGTACCTCGAGACTGGCGCGTCGAGGGAGGTTCAGACGATCGTTCACCCCACCAGCCTACGCGCGCACCCGCGCGGAGGGGACCCGCTCACGACGCGCCGAACTCCGTCTCACCGAGCTCGCCGAGGATGCGGTTCAGATCCTGGATGGTCGCGAAATCGATGCTGATCTGGCCTTTACGCGCCGACAGTGAGATCTTGACCTTCGTGTTGAGCCGGTCTCCCAGACGCTCTGCGACGTCGTCGAGATGCGCACGACGGGCGCCGGCCTTGGGCAGCGGACGCACCCGGTTGCCGATCGTCTTCGCCGCAGCCTCGGCCGCGCGGACCGACAGATCCTCGTTCACGATCTTGTCGGCGAGGCGCTGCATGTGCTCGGCGTCGTCGACCGAGAGGATGGCGCGGGCATGGCCGGCACTGAGCACACCGGCGGCCACACGCTGCTGCACGGGCATCGGCAGCTTGAGCAGGCGGATGGTGTTGCTGATCTGCGGACGGGACCGACCGATGCGGGTGGCGAGCTCCTCCTGCGTGATGCCGAAGTCCTCGAGGAGCTGCTGGTACGCCGACGCCTCCTCGAGCGGGTTCAGCTGGGACCGGTGCAGGTTCTCGAGGAGCGCGTCGCGCAGGAGGTTCTCGTCCTCGGTCTCGCGGAGGACCGCGGGGATCGCCGTGAGCCCCGCTTCCCGGGCGGCGCGGGTGCGGCGCTCACCCATGATGAGCTCGTACTCGCCGTCGTCGTTGCGGCGGACAACGATGGGCTGCAGCACGCCGAACTCGCGGACGCTGTGCACGAGCTCCGCCAGGTCATCCGGGTCGAAGTTCGTCCGCGGCTGGCGCGGGTTGGGGACGATCGCGTTCGGGTCGACCTCGATGAGGCGCGTGCCGGGGACGGCGACCAGGTCATCCTCCCCCGCCAGAGCCTCCGATGCGGGAGTATCCGCGGGTGCGGCATCCGTCTCGGCCGCCGAAAGGGACGCACCCGGGAAGAACACGTCGACAGGACGGGCCTCCGACGGGTCCTGCGTGGGGATGAGGGCTCCGATGCCCCGCCCCAATCCGGTTCGCTTCGCCATCAGTGGGCTCCTTCTTCTGAGTTCTGTGCGCGTCCGCGGCGCGCGATCTCGACGGCCGCCTCGCGGTAGGCCACGGCACCGGCCGACTGGCCGTCGTAGGCGATGACGGTCTGACCGAAGCTGGGCGCCTCGGAGACGCGGACCGATCGCGGGATGACGGTCGTCAGCACGCGATCCGGGAAGTGTGTGCGCACCTCGTCGGCGACCTGCTGGGCCAACCGCGTCCTGCCGTCGTACATCGTGAGCAGGATTGTCGAAAGATGCAACGCCGGATTGAGGTGCTTCTGGATCATCGACACGCTTCCGAGCAGCTGGCTGAGGCCTTCGAGTGCGTAGTACTCGCACTGGATCGGGATCAGCACCTCCGTCGCCGCGGTGAAGGCGTTGATGGTGAGGAGTCCGAGCGACGGCGGGCAGTCGATGAAGACGAAGTCGACATGGTTGTCGGCGAGATACGACTCGAGCGCGGTCCGCAGCCGGTGCTCGCGGGCGACCTGCGACACCAGCTCGATCTCCGCGCCCGCCAGGTGGATCGTCGAGGGCGCGCACAGCAGGTTGTCCGACTCAGGGCTCGTCTGGATCACGTCCGAGAGCGGCTCCTCGTCGATGAGGACGTCGTAGATGCTGGCGACATCCGCGCTGTGCGGGATACCGAGGGCGGTGGACGAGTTGCCTTGCGGATCGAGGTCGATGACCAGCACCCGAGCGCCGATGGACGCGAGACCCGCCGCGAGATTGACCGTCGTCGTGGTCTTGCCCACGCCGCCCTTCTGATTCGACACCGTGAAGACGCGGGTGGAGCCGTCGAAGTCGACCTTCACCTCGGCGAGGACCTTCCTGCGGGACGTCAGATCGGCCAATTCGCGCGCGATCGGACTGTCGTCGAAAGAGAAGGGTGCGGGAGAGGTGGTGTTCTCCGAATCCGGCACCTGTTACTCCTGTCGTGTCGAGGACGTACCCACTGTAGTCGAGGCCATGGACGACCCCCGGGCCGCGGGCGTTGTTTCACGTGAAACACGTTCTGCTGACCGACCCTCCGCGTCGATGTTCCACGTGAAACACCCACGGATTGATCAGCGCACGGTGGCGCGGATCACTCGGGTCGGCTCGGAAACGACCCCGTCGCCGATCGGCTCGACGCGGACGTCCGACAACCGGAACTTCCGTATCGCCTTCTCTGCGGCAGATATCTCATTCGCCGCGTTGGCACCCTTCAGCAGGATGAGCTCGCCGCCATCGCGGACCAGGGGCGCCGTGATCGGGATCAGCGTGCGGAAGGCGCTCACGGCACGAGCAGTCACGGCGTCGAGCACCGGTCCCTCCGACCAGTCCTCACCACGAGCCCGCATCACCTCGACGTTGTCGAGCCCGAGCTCGTTCGTCTGCTCGGTCAACCACGCGACCCGACGCTCCATCGGCTCGATGAGCACCCATCGCACGTCCGGGCGCGCGATCGCCAGAACGAGTCCCGGGAGGCCGGCGCCGGAACCGATGTCACCCACCCGGGATCCCGCGGTGAACAGAGGTGCGGCAACGGCGCTGTTCAGGATGTGACGCGTCCAGATGCGGGGGAGTTCGAGCGGACCGATGAGGCCGCGCTCTTCTCCCTGCGCGATCAGCGCCTGTGTGAAGCGACGCCCGAGGTCGATCCGATCACGGAAGACGGATGCCGCGGCATCCGGCTCCTTCTCGGATGTTTCACGTGAAACGTCAGCCACGGCGGAGAACGGTGTGGCGGTCTGCGCCCTCGCCGTACGACTCCGACACCAGTCCGTGCTCCGCGGCGATGTCGTGCACCAGCTTGCGCTCGTAGCTCGACATCGCGGGCAGGGAGGCCTGCGACGCACCGTCGTCAAGGCGCTCCACCGCGCGCTCCACGAGCTTCTGCAGCTGAACGCGGCGCGCATCGCGGGATCCGCCGACATCCAGGATGAGTCGCGAGAACCGTCCGGTCTTCGTCTGCACGGCGATACGCGTCAGCTCCTGCAGCGCCTGCACCGTGTCGGGGTCCGACAGGAGTGCGAGGGCGTCGGGCTGGTCGTTCTCGACCGACACGTAGGCACGGCCGGCACGGACATCGAGTGTCAGGTCGCCGTCGATGTCCGCGATGTCGAGGATTCCCTCGACGAAGTCGGCGGCGATGTCGCCTTCCTGCTCGAGTTCGTCGACGGTCGGCACCGCGCGGGCGGCGGGGGTCTGGTCAGTGGTCGTCATCGATCGATCCTTCGGTCCTCGTCAGGACGTGCCGTCCTGCTTGCCCTTCTGGGCCTGCTTCTTCGCGCGCTGCTTGCTCACCGGCTGCTGGCGCTTCGGTGCGTCGGCCTTGGCGCGCTCCGCCTCTTCGAACAGGCGCTGCTGCTCGGCCTCGTACTTCGCGAGAGGGATGACCTTGCCGCTGGAGTCGAGCGCCTTGCCCTTCTTCGCCAGGCGCTCCTCGCGGGCTTTGGCGGCCTCCGAGCCCGGGGTGGGCAGGTTCCGGATGACGACGAACTGCTGGACCATGGTCCAGATGTTCGAGGTGAACCAGTACATGACGACGCCGAGCGGGAAGAAGACACCCGAGAAGATGAAGGCGAGCGGCAGGACGTACAGCATGATGCGCTGCATCTGGTAGGCCTGGCCGGTCTTGGCTTCGGGGGAGAGGTTCTTCGAGATGATCTGCAGCTGCGTGAAGAACTGCGACAGGATCATCAGGATCACAAGGATCACCAGGATGACGACGGTCGCCGTCTGATTGGTGTTGATCGCGTCGATCATGTTGACGTGCAGCGGTGCGACGCCGAAGAGCTCCGCGTTGTAGAACTCGCGGGTGAGGGTCGCGTTCAGCAGGCCGGTGCCGCCCACACCCCACTCGGCGTGCCGCTTCACCTCACTGAGCGTGTAGAACATGCCGAGGAGGATGGGCATCTGCACGAGGAGAGGCAGGCAGCTCGACAGCGGCGTCGTGCCGTGCTTCTTGTACATCGCCATCGTCTCGCGGCTCATCGCCTCGCGGGACAGCTGGTCGCGCTTGCCCTTGTAGCGCTCCTGGATCTTGCGCATCTCGGGCGCGAGCTCCATCATCTTGCGCTGGCTCTTGATCTGGCGCACGAACAGCGGGATAAGCGCGGCACGGACCACAATGACGAGGCCGATGATGGACAAAACCCAGGTCAGGCCGGCATCCGGCGCCAGTCCGATGGAGGTGAAGATCCAGTGCCAGAAGACGAGAATGGCCTCGACGACGAACTTGAACGGCCACAGGATGATGCTGAAGAAATCCGGGTCACCCGGCTCAGGTGTCGTCGGGTTCGGAAGCGGCGGGAGGGTCGCCGCGGCGGCGAAGAGATCCACCAAGGATCAATCCTTTCTGCGTGGCACGACGAAGCCGTGCGAAGTCAGGTCGTGCCGGAAGTGCGAGTGAGCGGGGACGTCGTCGATGCCGCCCGCGGCCCAGGGGTGACATCTCGCGAGACGGGCTGCCGCGAGAGCCGAGCCCTTGAGGACCCCGTGCTGCTGCACGGCGCCCAGCGCATAGGCCGAACACGAGGGATAGTACTTGCACACGTCGCCGTACAGCTGAGAGACCGTCGCCCGGTATCCGTGCAGCAGGGCGATGGCCGCGTTGCGGGGGAGCAGGGTGATCGCCGCCGGCAGAGTCCCGGCATCCATCACCGCGTCCCCGCGGGTGTACGACGGCAGCGGCGCCGAGCTCACGCGGCGGCCTTCCGCTCGATGCAGCGGATGACCTCGGCGCGCAGGGTCACGAAGTCGGCGGATGCCGCGGCCGGCAGCGCGCGGATCACCACATCGGCACCGGGCCGGACATCCGGCAACGCCTCCGCGCAGATCGCCTTCAGCCGGCGACGCACCGTGTTGCGCACGACAGCGCCCCCCACCTGCTTGCTCACGATGAAGCCGAAGCGTGGGGGGCGCTGTTCAGACGTGCTGACCACGTGGGTCACGGTGTGTGCCGCCGGACAGCGAGAACCTCCGCGGACGACGGAACGGTAGTCCGCCCCACGGGTGATGCGGTTCCCGCGCGCCAGCACCGCGTGGTGTCAGGCCGAGAGCTCGGTGCGCCCCTTGGCGCGACGAGCCGAAAGGATGGCGCGGCCGGCGCGGGTGCGCATACGGGCGCGGAAGCCGTGCTTCTTGGCGCGGCGGCGGTTGTTGGGCTGGAACGTGCGCTTGCTCATGAAGATCACTCCGGATGGGCGGGGTCACCCGAACGCTCGAGACCGGGGACACAGGTACAGGGGGACTCGCGTCGGAAAGGCGCAAGTCAACCGACCTAGGATACGTCGAGATTCCTGAGATCCCAAACCGGGACGCCGACCGGCCATTATCCACCGACGCCGGGAGGCTGCTGGCGACGACACGCGGGCCGGTTCTACAGTGGGTTTTGCCTTGCGGAGCGCCGATGACTAGCGTGATCCGGATACTTATCCACAGGTTGTGCACAGTACCGTACACACCATTGTCCACACCCCGGGAGGGTCATGTCCGAGCACGAACTTCCAGATGTCCCCGTCTGGAGCGCAGTGCTCGACGTGCTGGCCACCGACGACCGGGTCACACCCCAATTGCACGGCTTCGTGAACCTCGCCGTCGCGCAGGGAGTCATGAGCGGCACGCTCTATCTCGACGTCCCCAACGACCTGACGGCCGGACAGTTCAACAAGCGCCTGCGGGGGCCGATCATGGAGGCCCTCGCACAGGTCGACGCCGAACCGTCCGCGAGCACGTTCCGCGTCGTCGTGAACCCCGAGCTCGGTGACGCGCACCTGACCGCTCCGGTCCCGGTGCAGTCCGCGCTCTCACCCACGGCGTCGGCGCCGACCCGCCCGATCGCCGAGGAGTACAGCGAGCAGGCGGCCCCGGCATCCCGCAACGACACCCGGCTCAACCCGAAGTACACGTTCGACAACTTCGTCATCGGCCAGTCCAACCGTTTCGCGCACGCCGCTGCCGTCGCCGTCGCCGAGGCTCCGGCCAAGGCCTACAACCCGCTGTTCATCTATGGCGACTCCGGGCTGGGCAAGACGCACCTCCTGCACGCGATCGGCGATTACGCGATCAACCTCTACACGGGCATCAAGGTCCGATACGTGTCGAGTGAGGAGTTCACGAACGACTTCATCAACTCGATCGTCAACAACCGTGCCTCAGCGTTCCAGGCGCGCTACCGGGACGTCGACATCCTGCTCATCGACGACATCCAGTTCCTGCAGGGGCGTGCCGAGACGCAGGAGGCGTTCTTCCACACCTTCAACCAGCTGCACGACCACGACAAGCAGGTCGTGATCACCAGCGATGTGCCGCCTCGTCACCTCACCGGATTCGAGGACCGGATGCGGAGCCGCTTCGAGTGGGGCCTCATCACCGACGTGCAGGCCCCCGACCTCGAGACGCGTATCGCGATCCTGCGCAAGAAGGCGCAGTCCGAGCGCCTGCAGGTGCCCGACGACGTGCTGGAATACATCGCCACGAAGGTGTCGAGCAACATCCGCGAACTCGAGGGCGCCCTCATCCGGGTCTCGGCGTTCGCGAGCCTCAACCGCTCGAACCTCGACATCTCGCTCGCCCAGACGGTTCTGCGCGACATCGTCGACCAGGACGACGCGAACATCATCTCGCCGACCGACATCATCTCGGCGACGGCCCAGTACTTCCGCCTCACGGTCGACGACCTCTACGGGTCCAGCCGTTCGCAGTCGGTCGCCACGGCCCGCCAGATCGCGATGTACCTGTGTCGCGAACGCACGAGCCTGTCCCTCCCGAAGATCGGGCAGCTCTTCGGTAACCGCGACCACACCACGGTGATGTACGCGTACAAGAAGATCAGCGAACTCATGAAGGAGCGTCGCTCGATCTACAACCAGGTGTCCGAGATCACCTCGCAGCTGGGTCGATCGGCTCGCTGACGGGCCCACACGCCCGACTGTGCGGCCGCACTTGACACGTGTGCCGTGCGACCACCAAAATGCCGTTTCCCACAGTGTGGAAAGCCTGTGGATAACTGTGCGTCGCGGGCCCTCGAATGTGAACGAACGGCGACCAGCTGTGGATGAACTCCTGGAGCGGATCCTGGCGGCTGCCCGACATTCACGCGTCTTTCCGCAGCCCGTGCACAAGTTACACGGATGTGGTTCCGGCTCCACGACAGGGATCCACCGACTTATCCACAGTTTCCACAGCTGTTAACAAGAAGACAGAGATCTATCTAATGGAAGCCCGGTTCGATCACACCCACGGGGTGCGGAGCGGTCTCGTGGAGCCTGCGAGGGCCGCTTCCGGAGGGTCCTGTCGTGGGCACTAGCATGAGAGGGCCCATCTCGCCGTCAAGGGAGCATCAGTGAAGTTCCACGTCAACCGCGATGTATTCAGCGAAGCCGTGTCGTTCGTCGTGAAACTGCTCCCGCAGCGGAACCCGCAGCCGATCCTCGCGGGCGTCCTCATCGAGGCGAGTGACGAAGGACTCTCGCTCGCCGCGTTCGATTACGAGGCATCCGCCCGTACCCGGATCGAGGCGACGGTCGACGAGCCGGGCACGATCCTCGTCCACGGGCGTCTGCTGTCCGAGATCGCGAGCCGGCTGCCGAACGCACCGATCCAGATCACGCAGGATGCCGACGGCGAGATCCTTCTCACCTGCGGCTCCGCGCGGTTCACGCTGGCGGCCATGCCGGTCGCCGAGTACCCCGCGATCCCCGAGGTCTCGGGCGACTCCGGCCTCGTCCCGGGCGACGACTTCTCGACCGCCATCGCGCAGGTGGCGTTCGCGGCATCCCGTGACGACGTCACCCCGGTGCTCACCGGTGTCCAGCTCGAAGTGACGGGCAACGAGCTCAGCCTCGTCGCCACCGACCGCTACCGGGTCGCGTTGCGCGAGATCAACTTCGACAGCGGCGCCGTCGCCCGTGAGGAGGCGACGACCGCCCTGGTTCCCGCCCGCACCCTCACCGAGGTCGGCAAGACGTTCGCCCACTCCGGCGACATCCAGGTCTCGTTCTCGGGCTCGGGTGACCGCGAGATCATCGCCTTCACAGCGGGCAACAAGACCGTCACCTCGCTTCTGATCAAGGGCAACTTCCCGCCCGTCCGGCGACTGTTCCCGGCACAGACCGAGCACTACGCCGTCGTCAACACGGCCGAGCTCGCCGAGGCCGTCCGTCGTGTGTCGCTCGTGCTCGACCGGTCGGCCCCGCTGCGGTTCACGTTCTCGGACGAAGGTGTGTCGATGGATGCCGCCGGCACCGAGCAGGCGCGTGCCACCGAGTCGGTCGACGCGACGCTCGCCGGCGACGAGGTGACCCTGGGCCTGAACCCGCAGTACCTGCTCGAGGCGCTCGGCGCGGTCAAGAGCGAGTTCACGCGGATCACGTTCACCTCGAGCGAGAACGCCAACAAGCTCAGCCCGGTCCTCATCACGCCGCAGACCTCGGGGACCCCCGAGAGCTTCAAGTACCTGCTGCAGCCGAACCTGCTGCTGCGCTGATCGCGCCGTCCGTCCACCGCGAGGCGTGTCGGTGCCTCGAAGGAGGGTGATCCGGTGATCGTGGAGCACCTGAACCTCGTCGATTTCCGCAATTATGCGGCGGCCGACGTGAGCCTGGCGTCCGGACCGAACGTGTTCGTCGGCCGGAACGGTCAGGGCAAGACCAATCTCGCCGAGGCGATCGGCTACTTCGCGACCCTCGGCTCGCACCGCGTCTCGCAGGACGCCCCGATGGTGCGTTACGGCGCGGATGCCGCGTTCGTCCGCGCGCGTCTGGCCTACGGCGATCGCCGCATCCAGCTCGAAGCGCAGCTCAACCGGTCCGGATCGAACAAGGCCCGGGTCAACGGTTCGCCGGTGCGCACCGCCGAACTCCCGAGGTACGCGCAGGTCGTCCTCTTCGCCCCTGAGGACCTGCAGATCGTGCGCGGCGACCCGTCGGCGCGTCGCCGCTTCGCCGACCAGCTCCTCGTGCAGCGCGCGCCGCGGATGACAGGCGTCCTCGCCGACTACGACCGCGTCCTCAAACAGCGCACGGCGCTGCTGAAGTCGGCGCGGGCCCGGGGACTCAAGGCGGATCAGCTCACGACGCTCGACGTGTGGGATGACAAGCTCATCTCCCTCGGCACCGAGATCATCCTGGCCCGTCTGCGTCTCGCCGAGGACCTCGCCCAGCCGATGCGCGATGCGTACGAGGCGATCGCGGGAGCCGATCACGATCCGCAGCTCGAATGGGTCCTCACGGTGGAGGGCGCCGACCCCGAGGACGACGCGGCCCCGGTCGCGCAGACCGGCTCGGCCATCGGGGCCGAAGCCGTCGCGGCATCCTTCCGCGCCGGACTCGCGGCCAAGCGTGCGCAGGAGCTCGAGCGGGGGGTGACGCTCGTCGGCCCGCATCGCGACGATCTTCTGCTGCGTCTGCGCGGACTCCCGGTGAAGGGCTACGCGTCGCACGGCGAATCGTGGTCGACCGCGCTGTCGTTGCGGTTGTCGTCCGCACAGCTCCTGCGCGACCAGCTCCGCCTGGGCGATCCCATCGTCATCCTCGACGACGTGTTCGCCGAGCTCGACGCCGATCGCCGTGCGCGATTGGCGGGTGTCGTCGCCGACTTCGAGCAGGTGATCGTGACGGCGGCCGTCGAGGGCGACGTCCCCGAGTCGCTCCGGGTCCGGACCGTCCGCGTCGAGGCGGGCACGATCGTGACGGATGCCGATGTCTGAGCCCGCCGGCATCCCCGAGACCGTCGCGACCTACCTGCGACTGCGCGGCCTCGAGCCCTCGGCCGCGAAGAAGCGCCGCCGCACGCGGCGGAACGACGACGACGAGAACCAGCCCTTCACGCCGGGTCGGGATCCCAAGGGTGTGGGCGACCTGCTCGCCGACCTGACACGCCAGTCGGGGTGGGACGCCCAGCTGGCGAAGGAGGACCTCGTCCTGCAGTGGGCCGAGGTCGCCGGCGAGGAGACCGCCCGTCACGCGGATCCGGTCGCGCTGAGCGACGGCGTGCTGACCGTGCAGTGCGATTCGACGGCGTGGGCGAAGAACCTGCATCTCATGCGAGCGACCATCGTCACCGAGCTCATCCGACGCTTCCCCGAGGCCGGTGTCGAATCCGTGCGATTCGTAGGCCCGGACGTCCCCTCCTGGAAATGGGGCCCCAGAGCCGTTCCAGGGCGGGGTCCGCGCGATACCTACGGCTGACCGACGTCCCGGAGCCTTCGGAAAGGTTTCATGCCGCCACAGCGGCGTTCAGCGGCGCGGAAACGGTCGAGGGCACTAGACTGTCATCAAGCCCAGACGATGGATTGTGGAGCGCGCGAAACCGATGACGTCAGATACCCCCGACAACATTCCCGAGGATCTCGACCCGCCCGCCGCACCCCGGATCCCCGCGGAGTACGGGGCTGACGAGATCCAGGTCCTCGAGGGCCTCGAGGCCGTCCGCAAACGCCCCGGCATGTACATCGGCTCGACCGGTGAGCGCGGTCTGCACCACCTCGTCTACGAGATCGTCGACAACTCCGTCGATGAGGCCCTGGCCGGCTACTGCGACACGATCCACATCACGATCCTGGCCGACGGTGGTCTGCGCGTCGTCGACAACGGCCGCGGCATCCCGGTCGACCCGCACTCCTCCGACCCCAGCAAGTCGACCGTCGAGGTCGTGCTGACCGTGCTGCACGCGGGCGGCAAGTTCGGCGGCGGCGGATACGCCGTCTCCGGTGGTCTGCACGGTGTCGGATCATCCGTCGTGAACGCGCTGTCGACCCGGTTCGAGGTCGAGATCGCGCGCCAGGGGCACATGTGGCGTCAGACGTTCTCGGGCGGCGGCAAGCCTGAAGGTCCTCTCGTCCAGGGCGAGCCGAGCGAGAAGACCGGGACGACCATCACGTTCTGGCCGGACGGGTCCATCTTCGAGACGACCCACTTCGACTACAACACGCTGCGCACCCGCTTCCAGCAGACGGCCTTCCTCAACAAGGGTCTGCGCATCACACTCACCGATGAGCGTCCCGACGCCGTCGACGTCGTCGACCTCCCCGAGGGAGGATCGGATGCCGTTCAACGGCACGACGACTTCCTGTACGAGCGCGGGCTCGTCGACTACGTCGAGTACCTGAACAAGGTCCGCAAGACCGACGTCGTCAACGACGAGATCATCGAGATCGAGGCCGAGGACACCGTCCGTCACATCTCGCTCGAGCTGGCGATGCAGTGGACCACCACGTACACCGAGAACGTCTTCACCTTCGCCAACACGATCAACACGCACGAGGGCGGAACCCACGAAGAGGGTTTCCGGGCCGCGATGACGACCCAGATCAACCGGTATGCGCGCGAGAAGGGCATGCTGAAGGAGAAGGACGTCAACCTCGCGGGCGAGGACATCCGCGAGGGACTCACCGCGGTCATCTCGGTGAAGCTGTCCGAGCCCCAGTTCGAGGGCCAGACCAAGACGAAGCTCGGCAACACCGAGGCGAAGGCGTTCGTGCAGAAGGTCGTGGGCGACCAGCTCACCGACTGGCTCGACCGCAACCCGCAGCAGGCCAAGCTCGTCATCACGAAGGCCGTCGAGGCGGCGACCGCGCGAATGGCGGCGCGCAAGGCCCGCGAGACCGCACGTCGAAAGAGCGTCTTCGAGTCGGCATCCATGCCCGAGAAGCTCAAGGACTGCACGAGCAAGGACCCGTCGATCAGCGAGATCTTCCTCGTCGAGGGCGACTCGGCCGGCGGCTCGGCGGTCTCCGGACGCGACCCCGAGCGGCAGGCGATCCTCTCGCTGCGCGGCAAGATCCTCAACGTCGAGAAGGCGCGGCTCGACCGTGCTCTCGGCAACGCCGAGATCCAGGCCATGATCCAGGCGTTCGGCGCCGGTATCGGACCGGACTTCGACGTCGCGAAGGCGCGCTATCACAAGATCGTTCTGATGGCGGATGCCGATGTCGACGGCCAGCACATCACGACGCTGCTGCTCACCCTGCTGTTCCGGTACATGCGCGGACTCGTCGAGGCCGGGTACGTGTACCTCGCACAGCCCCCGCTGTACCGGCTGAAGTGGTCTAACGCGCCGCACGAGTACGTGTACAGCGATACCGAGCGCGACGCGCTGCTGCGCGAGGGCGCCGCGGCGGGCCGCCGCATCCCGAAGGACAACGGCGTGCAGCGCTACAAGGGTCTCGGTGAGATGAACCCCAAGGAACTGTGGGAGACGACGATGGACCCCGAGACGCGCACGCTGCGTCAGGTGACCATCGACGACGCCGCCGCGGCCGACGAGATCTTCTCGGTGCTCATGGGCGAGGACGTCGAGGCGCGGCGCGGGTTCATCCAGCGCAACGCCAAGGACGTGCGGTTCCTGGACATCTGAGTCCGCCCGCATCCCGCCCCGGCACTCCGACGACGAACGAAGACTGAGAGAACATGGCTGACGAAGAGCGCCCCGACCCGACCGCCGGTTACAACCACGGCAACATCGACCAGGTCGACCTTCAGGTCGAGATGCAGCGGAGCTACCTCGACTACGCGATGAGCGTCATCGTGGGCCGCGCGTTGCCCCGCGTCGAGGACGGCCTCAAGCCCGTGCACCGCCGTGTGATCTACGGCATGTACGACGGCGGCTACCGTCCCGACAAGAGCTACTCGAAGTGCGCGCGCGTCGTCGGCGAGGTCATGGGTCAGTACCACCCGCACGGTGACAGCGCGATCTACGACGCCCTGGTCCGCCTCGTCCAGCCGTGGTCGCTGCGCTACCCGCTGGCCGACGGTCAGGGCAACTTCGGCTCCCCCGGCAACATGGGCGCCGCGGCCCCGCGGTACACCGAGACGAAGATGGCCCAGCTCGCGCTCGAGATGGTGCGCGACATCGACGAGGACACCGTCGACTTCGAGGACAACTACGACGGCCGCACGCGCGAACCGGTCGTGCTGCCCTCGCGGTTCCCGAACCTCCTGGTCAACGGATCGGTCGGCATCGCCGTCGGCATGGCGACCAACATCCCGCCGCACAACCTGCGCGAGGTCGCGGACGGTGTGCTCTGGGCGCTGGAACACCCGGATGCCACGCGTGAGGAGCTGCTCGACGCGCTGCTCGAGCGTATCCCCGGCCCCGACTTCCCCACCGGCGCACAGATCCTCGGCACCAAGGGCATCCGCGAGGCCTACCGCACCGGACGCGGCTCGATCACGATGCGCGCCGTCGTGAACGTCGAGGAGATCCAGAACCGCACGTGCCTGGTCATCACCGAGCTGCCGTACCAGGTGAACCCCGACAACGTCGCAGCCAAGATCACGGCCCTCGCCCGCGAGGGCAAGCTCAGCGGCATCGCCGACATCCGCGACGAGACGAGCGACCGCACCGGACAGCGCCTCGTGATCGTCCTCAAGCGGGACGCCGTCGCGAAGGTCGTCCTCAACAACCTGTACAAGCACACGCAGCTGCAGGAGAACTTCGGCGCGAACATGCTCGCGATCGTCGACGGGGTGCCCCGCACGCTCCCCCTCGACGGCTTCATCAGCTATTGGCTGACGCACCAGTTCGAGGTCATCGTCCGCCGCACGCGCTACCGCCTGCGCGAGGCCGAGAAGCGCATGCACATCCTGCGCGGGTACCTCAAGGCGCTCGACGCGCTCGACGAGGTCATCGCCCTGATCCGCCGCTCCCCCACCGTCGACGAGGCTCGCGACGGCCTCAAGTCGCTGCTCGAGATCGACGACGCGCAGGCCGATGCGATCCTCTCGATGCAGCTGCGTCGACTCGCCGCCCTCGAACGCCAGAAGATCATCGACGAGGCATCCGAGCTCGAGATCAAGATCGCGGACCTCAACGACATCCTCGCCTCGCGCGACCGGCAGAGCGCGATCATCGCCTCCGAGCTGAGCGAGATCGTCGCGAAGTTCGGCGACGAGCGCCGCACGCACATCCTGCACGGCTACGACGGCGACATGTCGATGGAGGACCTGATCCCCGAAGAGGAGATCGTCGTCACCGTCACGCGCAACGGCTACGTCAAGCGGACCCGCAGCGACAACTACCGCTCGCAGCACCGCGGCGGCAAGGGTGTGAAGGGCGCGCAGCTGCGTGCCGACGACATCGTCGAGCACTTCTTCGTCTCGACGACCCACCACTGGCTGCTGTTCTTCACGACGAAGGGCCGCGTCTACCGCGCGAAGGGCTACGAACTCCCCGAGGGCGGGCGCGATGCCAAGGGTCAGCACGTCGCGAACCTCCTCGCCCTGCAGCCGGGCGAGGACGTGGCGCAGATCCTCGACATCCGCGATTACGCGGCGGCGGAGTACCTCGTGCTCGCCACCCGCGACGGCAAGATCAAGAAGACGGCGCTCTCGGAGTACGACACGAACAGGCAGGGCGGCATCATCGCCATCCGCCTGCGCGGTCAGGACGAGGAGGACGGCGACGAGCTCGTCAGCGCGATGCTCGTCGACTCGACCGACGACCTGCTGCTCGTCTCGCGCCTGGGCATGTCGTTGCGCTTCACGGCCAACGACGAGTCGTTGCGCCCGATGGGCCGGTCGACCGAGGGCGTGAAGGGCATGTCCTTCCGCGACGGCGACAGTCTGCTCTCGGCATCCGTCGTCCGCGACGAGGGGTACGTGTTCGTCGTCACCCAGGGCGGCTACGCCAAGAGCACCTCGGTGGACCAGTACCGGGTGCAGGGCCGCGGCGGCCTCGGCATCAAGGTCGCGAAACTCCACGACGACCGGGGTGAGCTCGCCGGTGGTCTGATCGTCAGCTCGGACGACGAGGTCCTCGTGGTTCTTGCCAGCGGCAAGGTGGTACGCTCGGCCGTTGCTGAGGTGCCGGCGAAGGGTCGCGACACGATGGGTGTCGTCTTCGCTCGCCCCGATGACGACGACCGGATCCTCGCGATCGCCCGAAACGGTGAGCGGGGACTGGCTGAGAGTGCGGAGGCCGACGAGGCCGCCGCGGCTCCCGAGACCACCGAAGAGAGTGACGCATGAGCTCCGTAGCCGACAAGCTGGCCAAGAAGTCCTCGAGCCGGACGACCGCGAAGCAGGTCCGCCTCCGTCTCGTCTACCTCGACTTCTGGTCGGCGGTGAAGCTGTCGTTCCTGGCGGCGGTCGCCCTTGCGATCGTCACCGTCGTCTCGACGCTGCTCGTCTACCTCGTGATCAGCTCGACGGGTCTCGTCGGACAGGTCGACGCCCTGCTGGGCGCGGTCAACGGCGAGAACACCTTCACTCTGGCCTCGATCCTGAACCTGCCTCAGGTGATGGCGTTCGCTGCGGTCGTCGCGATCCTGAACCTCATCGTCGTGACGGTGCTGGGCGCGGTCCTCGCGGGGATCTACAACCTCATGGTCAAGGTCACCGGCGGCCTGCTCGTCGGCTTCACCTCGAACTGAGTCGGATGCCGCGGCATCCCGTCACGCGACGGAGGTGCCCAACAGCAGACCCAGCGCCCACGTGACGGCAAGGGCAAGCGCCCCGCCGACGACGAGACGGACGACGGCGCGACGCCTGCCGGCTCCGCCGAGTGTCGCCGACACGGTGCCGGTCATTCCGAGCGCGATGAGGACGGCGACGAAGGTTGTCGGGACCCGCCACTCGGCCGGCGGCAGCAGGATCGCAAGGAACGGCAGCAGTGCACCGAGCGTGAACGCGATGGCGGACGACACAGCCGCCTGCCACGGGCTCGTCAGTTCATCGGGGTCGATGCCGAGCTCGATGTCGAGATGGGAGCGGAGCGCATCGTGCGCGGTCAACTCTTCGGCGACGGCGCGGGCGGTCTCCTCCGAGAGGCCCTTCGCCCGGTACAGCTCGGCCAGCTCGGCGAGCTCCTCGTCGGGCATCTCGGCCAGTTCGCGGGTCTCCTTCGCGATGAGCGCTCGCTCGGTGTCGCGCTGGCTGCTGACCGAGACGTACTCGCCCAGCGCCATGGAGATGGCGCCACCCACGAGCGCGGCGGACGTCGCCGTGAGGATCGGGCCGAGGTCGCTCGTCGCCCCCGCGACACCGACCGCGACGGCGGCGACACTGACGATGCCGTCGTTCGCGCCGAGCACGCCGGCGCGCAGCCAGTTCAGTCGCTGCCCCAGGCCCGCCCCTTGCGGCTCGCGGTGGGCGGGTTCGCGGGGCGCGGTCGTGCTCATGAGGCCAGTGAACCAGACCGGACGGATGCCGCGGGCCGCCCGCGCTGCGGATTCGTCAAACGGCGCCCTCTTCGGGTAAAGTCTTGGAGGTTGCCGACGCGAGCCGGCAGCGACGGGGCTATAGCTCAGGCGGTTAGAGCGCTTCACTGATAATGAAGAGGTCCCAGGTTCAAGTCCTGGTAGCCCCACCGTCACCGCACCGGGGGCCTTAGCTCAGTTGGTAGAGCGCCTGCTTTGCAAGCAGGATGTCAGGAGTTCGAATCTCCTAGGCTCCACAGTTTCAGAAACGCCGGAACCCGTTCGGGTCCGGCGTTTCGTGTCGCGCCGGCCGTCACATCCCGTCACGCCGCGACACAGATCGTCGTCATCTTTGACACCCCGCCCTCCAGGGCCGAGATTCGTTCCGGAGTCCTCACCACGAGGCGAAGGGAGCGGATGATGACCGAGACGACGGAGGCCGTCGAGCCCACGAAGTTCGCGTACTGGGTACCCAATGTGTCGGGCGGGCTGGTGGTGTCGTCCATCGAGCAGCGCACCTCGTTCGACCTGGACTACAACATCGAGCTCGCTCGCACGGCGGAGCGGGTCGGTTTCGAGTACGCGCTCAGCCAGGTCCGCTACCTGTCCAGCTACGGTGCCGCCCAGCAGCACGAGTCCACCTCGACGAGCCTCGCTCTGCTGCTGGCCACCGAGAAGCTGAAGGTCATCGCCGCCGTCCATCCGGGTCTCTGGGAACCGGCGGTGCTCGCGAAGTTCCTGCTCACCGCCGATAACTTCTCGAAGGGTCGGGCCGCCGTCAACGTCGTGTCCGGATGGTTCAAGGACGAGTTCACGAAGCTCGGACTCCCCTGGCTCGATCACGATGAGCGCTACCGACGTTCGGGCGAGTTCCTTCAGGTCCTGCGCAAGCTCCTGACCGAGGAGAACGTCCGATTCTCGGGGGACTTCTACCGCGTGAACGACTTCACCCTGCGGCCCGGACCCTACGAGGTCCCCGGCCGGCCGCATCCCGAGATCTTCCAAGGCGGCAACTCCACGGCGGCGCGCTTCAATGGCGGCGCCTACGCGGACTGGTACTTCTCCAACGGCAAGGACTTCGACGGCTTCACCGAGCAGTACGACGAGGTGACACGGATCGCCGCCGAGCACGGCCGCCGCGTGCGCTTCGGCCTCAACGGGTTCGCGATCGTCCGCGACACCGAAGCGGAGGCCCGCGAGCAGTTGCGCGAGATCATTGCGAAGGCCGACACCGAGGCGGTCGAGGGCTTCCGCGCGTCCGTGCAGCAGGCCGGTGCCGCGACCGCGGACCGCAAGGGAATGTGGGCCGACTCGAGCTTCGAAGACCTCGTCCAGTACAACGACGGCTTCCGCACCCAGCTCATCGGCACGCCCGAGCAGGTCGCCCGGCGCATCGTCGAGTACCGGCGGCGGGGAGTCGACCTTCTCCTCCTCGGCTTCCTCCACTTCCAGGAGGAGCTCGAGCAGTTCGGTGAGAAGGTCATCCCGCTCGTGCGGGAACTCGAGGAGCATGAGGCCGCTCCGCAGCGGCGCCACGCCGACGTATGACGAATCTTGCGCGTTTCTTGAGGTGACGTTGCGCTGAGCTTGCGCCGGACGGGACACCATGAATGGTGTCGCCGTTGGAGACGACCCCCCGAAAGTCGGATCCATCGAAGAGCAGCAACTCCGCGGGGGGACGCGGAGTGTCTGGGGGCTCTGCCGCGACATCGCCTGGGGTGCGGGCTGGGGAGCTCGCGCCCCAGGCAGTCCCACACCGCCGACGTGACGCGTAGGGTGAACGGGTGGACATCCGCGTCGCCGCGTACGCCGTCGTCACCGACGGGGATCGCATCCTGCTCGCCCACTGGAACAGTCCCACGCGCCCGGCCTGGACGATGCCCGGCGGTGGGATCGATCCCGGCGAGGATCCGAAGGATGCCGCCGTGCGCGAGGTCTTCGAGGAGACGGGGTTCCACGTGGAACTCGACGGCATCCTCGGCACCGACTCGCAAGTGATCGCCGCCAAGGACAGACTGCACGGCGAGGGACCGATCCATGCGCTCCGCATCCTCTACCGCGCCCACATCGTCGGCGGCGACCTCCGCAACGAGGAGGACGGGTCGACCGATGAGGCGGCGTGGTTCCCGCTCGCCGACGTGCCGGGTCTGACCCGCGTCGGCCTCGTCGACACCGCCCTGCGGATGGCGGGGCTGCCGCCTCAGGCCTGACGCCCGCCCAACGGTTGCGAGATGTCGGCGACGGTCGCGTCGTAGGCACGGATGAGCTCGTCGGCATCGACGAAGAGGCTGAACCCGTGGGCACCGGCCCCCATCGCGATCCGGCGACCGGCGATCGACTCGTCCGCGTAGACGGGCCACTCCGTGGTGCTGCCGATCGGGGTGATGGTTCCGCGCTCGAAGCCTGTGGCGGCCAGCGCGAGCTCCGGCTCGGGCAGGCGCAGCTTGTTCACGCCGACGACGGCGCGCAGCTTGGGCCACGAGATGGCCCGGTCCCCCGGAATGAGCGCGAACAGATAGGTGTCGTCGCTGCGCTTGACGACGAGGGTCTTGACGATGTCGGACGCCGCCAGGCCCAGCAGACCGGCCGCCTCCTCGAGACTCCCCGCCGCGGGTCGGGCGACGAACTCGACCGACAAAGACCGGGAGCGCGCCGCCTCAGCGACGCGCTCCGACGGTACGGGCGTGGATTCAGGCATCCGGGGCGCGCAGCGGGTCGTCCGCCACCCACAGCTCGTCGTCCGCGCGCAGCGTCTGCCAGGCGGCGTAGAGCACCCCGGCGGCCGCGGCGATCCCGAGGATGAGGGCGATGACGCCGCCGGCGCTGGGGCCGCTCTTCTTCTCGGGGACGCTGAGCTTCTTGCTCGCCTTCTTGCCCGCCTTCTTCGCCTTCTTGCGGAAGTCGTCGGCGTCGAAACCGCCGAATCCCTTGCCCTTCGACAGGCGGTGGCGCTGGTCGTTGGCGACATCCCACACCGACAGCGCGGTGCCGACCACGGCTCCCGCAGCGGGGACGAGGGCGCCGTTGAGCACCTTGCGTCCGGTCTCGACACCGCGGTCGACGTACGGTGCGGCGTAACGCTCGTAGGAGTGCTTCGCAGCGGGCACCACGTGGTCGTGGTTGTACTTGCCGAGCTGGCGGCCCGCTTCGCGGGCGACCTCACCGGCCTGGCCCACCAGCACCTGCTGGGACTCCCAGAGGTTCGAAGCCTGCTTCTGCAGCTTGCGAAGTTCCTTCTTGGTCTTGCGGTTGAGGCTCACGGGGCCCTCCCTTTTCGGGGTTCATCCGGGGACGTAGTGGGTCCATACTGCCAGACGCATTCAGGCTGTGAGGGGGGTTGCAAGTGAGAGGATGATGGGTATGCCGATTCACTCCGCTGTCGCAACCCTGCACACCACCCACGGCGACATCGTCGTCAACCTGTTCGGCGATCAGGCGCCGCGCACCGTCAAGAACTTCATCGGCCTCGCCGACGGATCCCAGGCCTGGACGCACCCCGCTACCGGCAAGCCGGGCGAGGGCCCCCTGTACACCGACGTCATCTTCCACCGCATCATCCCCGGCTTCATGATCCAGGGTGGCGACCCGCTCGGTCAGGGCGTCGGCGGACCGGGATACAACTTCGACGACGAGATCAGCCCGGAGCTGAACTTCGGCAAGCCGTACCTGCTCGCCATGGCGAACGCGGGTCTGCGTCGCAACGCGATCACGGGCAAGGCCGAGGGCACCAACGGGTCGCAGTTCTTCATCACGACCGACCCGACGCCGTGGCTCAACGGCAAGCACACCATCTTCGGCGAGGTCGCCGATGACGCGTCCCGCGCCGTGGTCGACGCCATCAGCGCCGTCCCGACCGGTGCGCAGGACCGTCCGCTCGAGCCGGTCGTCATCTCGTCGATCGACATCTCCGAGGCCTGATCCCTTCGTGACCTCGGCCGACCCCCGGACCAATCCGGACAACTTCTGCTACCGGCATCCCGACCGGCAGAGCTTCGTGCTCTGCCAGCGGTGCCTCCGCACCATCTGCCCCGAGTGCCAGACTCCCCTCCCCGTGGGGGTCATCTGCCCGGAGTGCCACGCGGAGCAGCAGAAGGGCGCGCGGTCGGCCGAGGTGCGGCGGATGCCGGGGCGGTTCGCGCGAAAACTGCGCAGCGACCGCCCCGTCATCACCTACGCCATCATGATCGTCACGGTGGCGGTCTACCTGGTGCAACTGATCCCCGTCATCGGTGACACAGTCACGGGTGCGCTCGCCTTCGCTCCGCCGTACGTCGTGCCGGGCACCGGCGCGCCCTTCGAGCCGTGGCGGATGGTGACGGTCGCCCTCGTGCACTCGACACCGCTGCCATTCCATGTCGCGCTCAACATGCTGGCGCTGTGGGCGCTCGGGCGCAGTCTCGAGCCTCTTCTCGGCAAGGCCCGGTTCCTCGGGCTGTATGTGTTGAGCGCGATCGGCGGGTCGGTCCTCGTCGCGCTCATCGCCCCGGGCTCCGCCGTGGTGGGTGCGTCCGGCGCGGTCTGGGGACTGCTGACCGCAATGCTCATCATCGGTCGCCACGTCGGTGCGAACATCCTGCCGATCGCGATCCTGCTCGGGATCAACCTGGTGTTCTCCTTCGTCGGCGCGGGAGTGTCGTGGCAGTCCCACATCGGCGGAGGCCTCGTCGGTCTCCTGGTCGGCTTCGTGTTCTCGAGGACGCGCGCGCAGAACCGTCAGAAGCTGCAGGCACTCCTGCTCGTGGTGATCGGGCTCGGCCTGGTCGCGCTCGCCGTCACGGTCCCGGGACTGCTCTACCTCTGAGTTATCCACAGATTCATCCCCAGGTTGGGGATGAATCACACCGGTGTAATTTCGGGGTCAGCGCCAGCGCGTGGTCATCAGGAACCCGATGAACGCGATGCCGAAGCCGATCGCGAGGTTCCACGGCCCGATGTCGGGGATCGGGAAGGCCTGGCCGCTCAGGTAGAAGACGATGATCCAGATCAGACCGATGAGCATCAGCCCGAGCATGATCGGCTTGAACCAGACGGGGTTCGGGGCGGCTTCGCCCTCGGTCTGGACGAGTCGGTCGTCGTCCTTGTCTCCACGTGCCATGGGGGGAAGTCTACCTGCCAGCCCGGATTCAGCCTTCGCTGGCTAAACTCCGATCGTGACCGACTCCTCGCCCACGGAGCACCCCACCCGACGTTCGCGTCGTCCGCGTCCCCGTCGGCGCGCCACCGTCGCGAGCGTCCTCGGCGAGATCCTCCTCACCTTCGGTGTGCTGACCCTGCTCTACGTGTCCTGGCACACGTGGATCGGCGACGCCATCGTGCAGAGCGAGCAGCACGCGGCGGCCCAGGCTCTCGCGGACGAGTGGGCGAACGAGGCCCTGGAAGACCCGGCCCCGTCCGAGACCCCGGCACCCGATGCGACAGCGGAACCCGGCGCTCCGGCGGCGATCCCCGTCCTGGGCGACCAGTCGCACGGCGACGTGTTCGGGATCATGAAGGTGCCGCGTTTCGGGGCGAACTGGCAGTTCAAGATTGCGTCGGGCATCACCCGTCCCGACATCCTCGATCGGGGTGAGATCGGGCACTATCCCGACACCGCCATGCCCGGCGCAGTGGGGAACACTGCGTACGCCGCACACCGCTGGACCTCCGGCGCCCCTTTCGACCCCATCGACCGCCTCGTGATCGGCGACGCGATCGTCATCCAGACGAAGGCGGGGTGGTACACCTACCGGTTCCGCTCGCTCGAGTATGTGCAGGAGACCCAGGTGCAGGTCCTCCTCCCCGTGCCCAACCAGCCCGACGTCGACGCCAACGGACGCTACCTCACGCTGACCAGCTGCGCGCCGAAGCTCAACTCCCTGGAGCGCATCATCGCCTACGCCGTGTTCGACGAGTTCACCCCGACCGCCGACGGACCGCCGGCGTCGCTGACCGGCGGGGTGGGTGCCTGATGTACGCCGCACTGTGGCGGGTGCTGCCGGGTCCCTGGTGGGTCCGGGTGCTGATCCTGCTCGTGCTCGCCGCGATCATCCTGTATCTGCTCTTCTACTACGCGTTCCCCTGGGTCTTCCACACGCTCTGGCCGAGCGAGGAGTCGACCGTCGGCGGCGGCGGGTGACCGGCGGCATCCGCGTTCTCGTCGTCGACAACCACGACAGTTTCGTCCACACCCTGATCGGCTACCTCGTCGAACTGGGTGCGGGCGTCGACATGGTCGAATCGGATGCCGCCGACGTCCTCTCCCGGGTCGACGGGGCCGATGGCGTGGTGATCTCTCCCGGCCCCGGGACGCCCCAGGATGCGGGGGCGTCGATCGAGGTCGTCCGCCGGTGCGCGGCGACGGGGACGCCGCTGCTGGGGATCTGCCTCGGACATCAGGCAATCGCGGCGGCGTTCGGCGGTGTCGTCTCGCACGCGCCCGACCTCATGCACGGGCGGACGTCGGCCGTGCACCACGAGGGCGCGGGAGTGTTCGCCGGGCTGCCGGATCCCTTTACCGCCACCCGCTACCACTCGCTCGCCGTCGAACGGAGCACCGTTCCGGCCGAGCTGCGGGTGACGGCGTGGACCGCACCCGGAACGGTCATGGGTCTCGCCCATCGCTCCCTGCCGATCGAGGGCGTGCAGTTCCATCCCGAGAGCGTGCTCACCGAAGGCGGCTACCGGCTCCTGGGCACGTGGCTCGAGGGCATCGGAGTGACCAATGCCGCCGAACGCGGCGCCCGGCTCTCACCGCATCGCACCGTGGTGTGACCGCCCGGATCAGCCGCTGCAGGTCGTGAGGACGATCTCGGAGCCCACGGGCACCTCGCCGATCGCCGACTGGACCTTGACCATCCGCGGGTCGGTGGCCGGGCACGACGCATCCTCCTGGACGACCGGCTCGAGGCCGTACTCGTCGGAGCTCAGGATCTCGACGGCCTTGTCGACCGTGTAGTTCAGTGCGAAGTCCTCGACGGTCACGGTGCCGGTGGCGACCACGAGGTCGACCGCGGTGCCCAGCGGGACCTCGTCGCCGGGGTTCGCCGCCGCGCCGTTCACGGATCCACTGATGACGGCGTCGGCCGCACGGTCGGGATCGTTGCGTCGCGTGATGGACCCGAGCTTCAGGCCCTCCTGCTCGAGCGCGGAGGTGACCTCGGTGACGGTGAGGTTGACGAGGGTGGGGATCGCGGCGGTCTCGACGCCCTCCGACACGTAGACGGTGACCTGGTCGCCCGGTGCGACAGTGGTGCCGGCGACGGGGTCGGTGCGCACGACGGCGCCCTCGGGGATCTCGGCGCTCGTCTCGCCCACCTGCTGCGCCTCGAGCTGGTCCTTGTCGAGGACCTGCTGCGCACGGTCCCAGGTCATCGTGACGACGTCGGGCACGGTGAGCGCGTTGGGGGTGACGGTGCCTTCTTCGGGGCGGATGGTGCCCACCCAGATGAACACCGACACGAGCAGGACGGCGAGCATCGCGATTCCCGCCCACACCCACGCGACCGGAGGGCCGGCCTGGGTGCGTCGCATCGTGTCGTCGCTCGTGAGCTGCCGGAGCGACCGGGCCGTCTCGGCCGCCTGCTTCGGGTCGGGGCCGTACAGCTCGTTGCTGAGGTGCTCGACGCGTCGCTTGCTCGGTGCCTTTCGACCGGTCGCCGCGGCGAGGGCGTCGCGGAACGCGACCGCCGTCTGCGGACGCTGGAAGGGATCCTTCGCGAGCGCGCGGAGGACCAGCGCGTCGAGGGAACGCGGAACGGTGTCGACCACCTCGGACGGCGGGACGGGAGCCTCGGACACGTGCTGGTAGGCGACCGCGATCGGGTTCTCGCCGCGGAACGGCGGCTGACCCGTGAGCAGTTCGTACAGGACGATGCCGGCGGAATAGATGTCGGCGCGCGCGTCGACCGGGTCGCCCTTGGCCATCTCGGGCGAGAAGTACGAGGCCGTGCCGATGATCGCGGTGGTCTCGGCGACGGTCGACGACGAGTCCGAGACGGCACGGGCGATGCCGAAGTCCATGACCTTCACCTGACCGGCATCCGTCACCATGACGTTGCCGGGCTTGATGTCACGGTGGACGACCCCGGCGCGGTGGGAGTACTCGAGGGCCTCGAGGATGCCGTCGGTGTAGCGCAGGGCGTCCTCGATCGGGACGGGTCCCTCGCTGATGATGTCCTTCAGCAGGCGCCCGGAGACCAGCTCCATGACGATGTACGGCTCGGGATGCGGCTGCCCCGCGGCATCCGTCCTCGTCTCCTCACCGGCGTCGAAGACGCGGACGATCGCCGGATGCGACATGCGCGACGCGGACTGCGCTTCGAGGCGGAAGCGGGTGCGGAACGCCCCGTCGGCGGCGAGGTCGGGTTCGAGGATCTTGATCGCGACGTCGCGCCCGAGGGTGAGGTCCTGCCCGCGGTACACCGAAGCCATGCCGCCTCGGCCGATGAGGTCATCGACTCGATAGCGGCCCGACAGCACACGTTGCGGAACGGACACATCACTCCCCGGAATGGAACCCGGACAGCCTAACCGACCGCGCTCGAAAGCCTGCTGAAAGCGGGCGTGATCAGCCGTCCGCGCCGTTGTCCCCACCGTCGGCCGGCGGCGTCTCCTCCGGTGCCGCCACGATCGACGCCGATGCTTCGGGCGAGCTGCCCGAAACGCGCTCGGTGCTCTCGCCCGTGCACGTCACGGTGTAGGTCACCGAGAGCGCCTGGCTGCCGTTGTCGTCGACGACGATCTTCGCCGGGCGCTGATCGATGCCGAAGCTGGCCGTCGACTCCCCGTTCGTGTCGAAGACACCGCCCGAGAGCGTCATCGTGTAGCTCGACGCCGTCGGCGCGCCCGCGGGGCAGGTGTAGCTGTCCCACATGACCTGGACGGTCGATCCCGCGGTGACGGTGCCGTCGCCGTTGCCGCCCTCGATCCGCGGGGCGGCGGGGTCGGTCATCGCGGCGGCCTCGGTGTAGAGCGTGAGGGTGATGCGTTCGTCGGCGCCGACGTTTCCGGTCGGGTTCACGCGGTAGACCTGGCCGACCTGGTCGTCGGTGTCGGCAGCGTCGCCGTCCTGGCACAAGACGTTGGTGTAGCCGTTGTCCTTGAGGATCTGAGTTGCGTCTTCGCACGACTTCCCGACGAGGTCCAGCGTGGCGGGGTCGGGCGTCGTGGCCTCGGTCTCGGTCGGGGTGGGCGTCGGCGAGGACGCCGCGGGGCTCGACACCGCCGGAGGCCTCGACGAGCTCTGCACGGGTCCCGCCGAGTTCTGCGGCATGAAAAGCGTGATCAGGAAGCCGACGAGGACGATGGTCAGCAGCACGATGAGCGCGACGAGGGGCCAGGTCCACGGGCTCCGCTTCTTCTTGCGCGGAGCCGGGGCGGGCGAGGCCTGGTCGGTGGACAGCGCGGCCGTCCCGGTGCCGACGGCGGCGGCCGCGCCGAGGCCGGCCGCAGCGGCTCCGCCCGCGGGCAGGAGGCGGGTCGTGGCATCCGACCCCGATGTCGGGGTCAGCAGCTGCGTGAACGCGTCCGCGTCGGCGGCCCCGGCGATCGCCGGGACGATGGCCGCGGCGCCCGCGACGTCACCTCGACGCAGCGCACCGGCGGCGCGCGCGACGGCGGAGGTCGAGGCCGGACGATCCTCGGGCTTCTTCGCGATCATGCTCATCACGAAGCGCTGCACGGGTTCCGACACGGTGTCGGGAAGCGGCGGCGGGGTGTCGTTGATCTGCGCCATCGCGATGGCGACCTGCGACTCTCCCGTGAAGGGACGACGGCCGGCGAGGAGTTCGTAGGCGACGATGCCGAGCGAGTAGATGTCGGTGGCGGGGGATGCCGCGTGCCCCGACGCCTGCTCGGGCGAGAGGTACTGCACCGTTCCCATGACCTGGCCGGTCGCGGTGAGCGGCACCTGGTCGGCGATGCGGGCGATGCCGAAGTCGGTGATCTTCACGCGACCGTCGGGCGTGATGAGGAGGTTGCCGGGCTTGATGTCGCGGTGGACGAGGCCGGCCGCGTGCGCCGCCTGCAGTGCTGAGGCCGTCTGCGCGACGATGTCGAGGGTCTTGTCGGTCGACAGGGCGCCCTCGCGCTCGAGGATCGTCGAGAGGGCCTCACCGGGGACGAGCTCCATGACGAGGAAGGCGGAACCGTTCTCCTCGCCGTAGTCGAAGACGCTGGCGATGCCCTCGTGGTTCACGAGCGCGGCGTGACGGGCCTCGGCGCGGAAGCGCTCGAGGAAGCCCGGGTCGCCCATGTACTCGTCTTTGAGGATCTTGATGGCGACCGTGCGGCCGATGACGTGGTCGGTGGCCTCCCACACCTCGCCCATGCCGCCGATCGCGATCCGCGAGTCCAGTTCGTACCGTCCGCCGAAGCTCACACCCTGCGTCGGTCTCATTCGCTCAGCACCGCCTCAATCACTTTCTTCGCGATCGGGGCCGCGATCCCGTTGCTCGTGCCGTTCTGGCCGAGCCCACCACCGTTCTCCACCATCACCGTGACGACCACCTTCGGGTCCTCTGCGGGCGCGAAACCAGTGAACCAGAGCGTGTACGGGTCCCCCGGATTGTGCTCCGCCGTTCCGGTCTTCCCGGCGACGTCGACGCCGTCTATTCTCGCACCCGACGCGGCGCCGTTTTGGACATTGCCGATCATCATGGTCGTCATCGTCTCGGCGACCTCGGGGCTCAGCGCCTCGCCGAACTGGGTGTCGGCGGGCTCGTCCTGCACCGTCAGGTCGGCGGCGACCACGCGGTCCACCATCCGCGGATTCATGACGACACCGCCGTTGGCGATGCCGGCGGCCACCATCGCCATCTGCAGCGGGGTCGCGCGCACATCCGTCTGCCCGATGCCGCTCAGCGCGGTCTGCGGCTCGTCGAAGCCCTCGGGGTAGCTCGAGGCGGTCACGTCGAGGGGGATCTCGAAGCCGGAGTTGAAGCCGAACTTCTGTGCCTGCTCGCGGATCGCGTCGGTGCCGAGTTCGAGGGCGAGCTCGGCCATCGGGATGTTGCAGCTGAGCCGCAGTGCCGTCTCGAGCGTCGTCTTCTCGCCGGGACCGCAGGTCCCCCGGTCGAAGTTGTGGAGGACGTTGTCCGTCCCGGGCAGCGTGAAGGTCGCCGGGTTGTCGAACTCCGAGTCGGGGGTGTAGTCGCCCGACGCGAGCGCGGCCGACGCGACGACGAGCTTGAACGTCGACCCGGGGGGCTCCGTCTCGCGGGTCACCCGGTTGGTGAGCGGGCGCAGCGGGTCCGCCTGAAGCTCCTGGTCGGCGGCGTTCA
This sequence comes from Microbacterium sp. NPDC077663, assembly GCF_044542795.1. Taxonomy (NCBI): domain Bacteria; kingdom Bacillati; phylum Actinomycetota; class Actinomycetes; order Micrococcales; family Microbacteriaceae; genus Microbacterium; species Microbacterium sp. NPDC077663. The sequence continues at coordinate 677,731 of NZ_JBITVE010000002.1, forward strand.
CCGCCGAACTGTTGTGCGAGGCGAGCAGGTTGGTGTCGAAGCTGGGGCTGGTGGCCATCGCGAGGATGCGGCCCGTGTCGGGCTCCATCGCGACGACCGCGCCCTCGAGACCGTCGAGGGCGTCGTACGCCACCTTCTGCAGCTCGGGGTCGAGCGAGAGGAGCACGTTCGAGCCGCGCGGCGGTTGACCGCTCACGATCTGGTCGAGGCGGGTGAGGAACTGCTGGCTGCCGGTACCGGCGAGGGCCGCGTTCATCGCGTACTCGAGGCCCGTCGACGAGCGGAGCACGGGGTTGATGAACCCCGTCACGGGCGCCCACATCTCGGCATCCGGATACGTGCGGATCCAGCTGTAGACGTCGTCGCTCGGCTTGGACGAGGCGATCGCGGTGCTGCCGGCGAAGATCGTGCCGCGCTGCACCGCGTACGAGTCGTACAGCGTGCGCCGGTTCTCGGGGTTCTCGTTCAGCTGACCCGCGAGGGCCACCTGGATCACACTCGTCGAGGCGAAGAGACTGAGGAACATCAGGAGCACGACGATGCTCAGTCGGCGGAGTTGCTTGGTCATCCGATCACCACCCGGGGCCTGGAGCGGACGGCATCCGAGATCCTCAGCAGGATCGCGATGATGAGGAAGTTCGCAATGAGCGAGGAACCGCCGGCCGCGAGGAACGGCATCGTCAGACCCGTCAGGGGGATGAGACGGGTGACGCCGCCGACCATGATGAACACCTGCAGCGCGAGCGTGAACGAGAGTCCCGTCGCGAGCAGCTTTCCGAAGTCGTCCTGCCCGGCGATGCCGATGCGGATGCCGCGGCTGACGAACACCATGTAGAGCGCGAGGATCGCGAAGACGCCGACGAGCCCGAGCTCCTCGCCGAGGCTCGGCAGGATGTAGTCGTTGTGGGCCAGCGGCGTCAGATCGGGACGCCCCAGTCCCCAGCCGGTGCCGATGAGGCCGCCGTGGGCGAGGCCGAAGATGCCCGAGACGAGCTGGAAGCTGCTGCCGTTGATGTAGTCGGGGTTGAAGGCGTCGAGCCAGTTCGAGAACCGCGACGCGACGTAGGGCAGGATCTGCGAGGCCGCGAGCGCTCCCGCCACCGCGAGGAGCACCCCGAGGATCGCCCAGCTCGCCTTGCCGGTCGCGACGTAGAGCATCGCGATGAACATGCCGAAGATGAGGATGCCGGTACCCAGGTCGCGCTGCAGGACGATGATGCCGAGCGACACGCCCCAGACGATCAGCAGCGGTCCGAGCTGGCGGGCGTGCGGCCACGTGATCCCGAGGAACCGCGTGCCCACCGAGGTGAGGGCTTCGCGCGTGCGGACGAGGTAGCCGGCGAAGAAGATCGCGAGGCAGATCTTCGCGAGTTCACCGGGCTGGAACGAGAAGACCCCGGCCACCGACACCCAGACGTCGGCGCCGGCCTCGATGCCGAGGCCGGGAACGAAGGGAAGCAGGAGCAGCAGGATGCCGCTCAGGCCGAAGACGTACGTGTACCGGAACAGCACCCGGTAGTTGCGGAGGAAGATCACGATGAGGATGGCGCCGCCGATCGCGATCGCCGCCCAGACCAGCTGGCGGAAACCGAGCGACGACCAGCCGAGGCGATCCTCCGCGATGTCGAGGCGGTAGATCATCGCGACGCCGATCCCGGTGAGGAGCGTGGCGATCGGAAGGACGAAGGGGTCGGCGTCGCGGGCGCAGATGCGCGTCACGATGTGGAGGGCGAGCGAGAGCCCGGCGAGCCATCCGCAGTAGGAGAGGAACGTCGGATCGATCTCGTCACGGGCGCCGAGCTGCACAAGGATCACGGCCGCCGTCGTCACGATGATCGCGAACAGGAGCAGACCCAGCTCGCGGTTGCGTTGAGTCGCCGGCATCCGGAGTTTCCGGAGCGCCTTGATGACCGTCGTGTCGGTCTCTACCGCGGCTGTCATGGGGTCCCCTGGCGGAGGTTGTCGACGATCGCCTGCGCGTCGGCGAGCGATCGGGCGGAGATGGTCTGCTCGACGGACTGTCGCTGGTAGGCGGGCAGGTCTGCGAGGAGGATGTTCGTGTCCTCGTAGGGCGTCGACAGCGAGATCGGACCGATGTCCTGCTGGATGCCGCGGTAGATCACCACGCTGTCGTCGTCGGGGCCGACGAAGTAGCGCGTCTGCGTCCAGGCGTACCCCGCGAAGACGCCGGCGGCGAGCACGGCGACGATCGCGATGAAGCCGACGAACCACCACACCCGTCGGCGGCGCGCCCGTCGGCGGTCCTCTTCGATGAGTTCCTCGAGGTACTCGGCTGCAGGTTCGAAGTGGCTGGGTTCGTTCGCCGCCTGTCGACCGGTCTGGAACCACCCGGTGCGCGCCGGCCGGGCGACCGGGACCTCGATCCCCTTTGGGGTGGCGGCCGAACCCACGACGGTCGCGGTGCCGCTGAACATCGGGTGCCGTCCGCCCACGTCGACGAGGACGATCGTGACGTTGTCGGGGGCACCGGCATCCAGCGCCAGCTTCAAGAGCATGTCGGCGGTACGACCCGGCGCGAGGTCCTGGCGCAGGACCTTCGCGGTCTGAGCGTCGTCGACGACGCCGCAGAGGCCGTCGGAGCAGATGAGCCAGCGGTCACCCGGCTGGGTCTGCATGATGAACGCGTCGACCTCGGGGTCGGTGCCCATGTCACCGAGCACGCGCATGAGAACCGAGCGCCGCGGGTGGTAACGGGCCTCTTCGGGGGTGATGCGTCCCGAGTCGACGAGCCGCTGCACGAACGTGTGGTCCGTCGTGATCTGCGTGAGTGCGCCGTCGCGGAACAGGTAGACGCGGGAGTCCCCGATGTGGGCGATGACGGCGTAGTCGTCGACCATGAGCACGGCACTGACCGTCGTGCCCATGCCGGCGAGCTCGGGACGCTCGGCGACCGTGTCGACGAGGACGTGCGCGGCGTCGACGATCGACTCGCGCAGTTCACGCTCGGCCTCGGCCGGTGTGGGGAACGCGTGGTCGAGACCTTCGAGGTGGTGGACGGCGATGCTCGAGGCGATGTCACCGCCGGCGTGACCGCCCATGCCGTCGGCGACGACGAACAGGTTCGAGCCCGAGAAGCCCGAGTCCTGATTGTTGGAGCGGACCTTCCCGGTATGCGAGATGGCGGCGCTCGAGCCCTCGAAGACCATCGGTGCGGGCCGTTACTTCCGCAGCTCGAACGTCGTGGCGCCGACCTTGATCGGAGCTCCGACGATCACCGGGACGGGCGAAGCGACGCGCTCGCCGTCGTGCCAGGTGCCGTTGGTCGAGTCGAGGTCCTGCACCATCCACTGCTCGCCCCACAGCACGAGACGGGCGTGGTGGCTCGACGTGTAGTCGTCGCGGATGACGAGGCCCGACTCGCTCGAGCGCCCGATCGTGAGGGGCTCGTTCCCGAGGGGGAGCTCGAGCCCCGCCTTGGGGCCGCTCGTGATGACGATGCGGGAGACCGTGTTCACCGTCGCATTCTGCGGGCCCGACGGTGCCGGCGAACGGGTCATGACCGGAGAGACGATGGACGTCTCCGCGTTCGCCGGGGCGGTGGCGACGGGGCCGGGGGCCGCCGGCGCCGGCTCGGGCATCTTGCGGACCTTCACGCCGAACAGGTCGGCGCGCAGCGAATAGACGACCGCGAAGACGAAGAACCACAGCAGGATCAGGAACCCGATCTGCAGCAGCAGGAGTGTCAGTTCGCTCATGCCTGGCCTCCGAGGTCGAACAAGCGGGTCGCCGGGTCCTGCGGCCGCGGGGGGATGCGGGACGCCTGCGCGACGACGCGGAACGTGATGCGGGTGCGGCCGATGGTGACGACCGAGTCGGGTTCGAGGGCCGCCTCCGAGACCTTCTGGCCGTTCAGCTGGGTGCCGTTGGTCGAGCCGAGGTCGCGGACCATCGCGCGACGTCCGTCCCAGAGGATCTCGACGTGCCGGCGGCTCGTGCCGGCGTCGGGGATCGTGATGTCGGCATCCGTCCCGCGACCGATGACGGTGCGGCTGCCGGTGAGCGGGTGCTGCGTGCCGTCGATCTCGACGACGCCGTGCCAGGAGACCTCCTCGGCAGACGCGGACCTGGAGTCCACTCGCACCGTTCCGGTCGTGAGCGACTCGTCGGGGTTGATGGCGAGTGAGACGGGGCCGGCGAAGCTGTACTTCTGCGCCTTCGCGTGGCCCTCGACGAGCTGGACGAGCTCGTCGTGCAGCGTGCGGCCGAGGGCGCCCATCCGCTCGTGGTCGGCGGGGGCGAGTCGGACGACGAGTGTGTTGGGCACGAGGATGCGGTCGCGCGAGACGACGGCGGCCTTCGCGTCGAGCTCGGCACGCAGTGCGGAGGCGATCTCGACAGGCTGCACACCGCTACGGAAGGTCTTCGCGAACGCACCGTTGACGGCGCGCTCGATTCCCTTCTCGAAGCTGTCAAGTAGTCCCACGGGGCTCCTCAGGCAGTCTGGACCGGTGCTCACATGCTAGTTGTCGACCCTGGCAGGGTCTGGGGAACACAGCTGCGGCCGTTTCTCCGGCAGGCTCGCGCCATGATATCCTCGGAAAGTTGATCCCGTGGCGACACGGGCTCGCGCGAGTGGCGGAATAGGCAGACGCGCTGGCTTCAGGTGCCAGTGCCCGAAAGGGCGTGGGGGTTCAACTCCCCCCTCGCGCACAGACAGTGCGACACGAAGCCGGTCGGTGGTGAAAACCCCGACCGGCTTCGTCGTTTCCGGGCCTCGTAAGCTCGTACGGTGAACACGTCGCGCGGCCGGATCTGGACCGGCGTCGTCCGCGTCGCGCCGTACGACCGCGACCACACCGTCGCCATCCGCGCCGCCATCAGTGTGGGCGTGCCGCTCCTCGTCCTGTGGTCCATCGGGCGGCTCGACCTCAGCATCTACGCGAGCTTCGGAGCGTTCGCCGCGCTGTACGGTCGCACCGACGCGATCGGTGACCGGGTCCGGATGCAGGTGGCCGCCGGCGCGGTCATGGTCACCGCGATGCTCATCGGGACCGCCGTCTCGGCGAGCGGTCTGCCCGCCCTGGGTGCCATCGCCGTCGTGGCTGCCGTCGCGTCAGCGGCGACCCTGCTCGCCTATGCGACGCAGTGGCATCCGCCGAGCGCTCTGTTCGTCGTGTTCTCCGCAGGAGCAACGGCATCCATCCCGGCCGACACCTCCCGCTTCGGGGACGTGCTGATCGTCGGCCTCGCCGCGGTGGTCTTCTCCGTCCTCGTGACGCTCGCCTCCGAGACGGTCAGCCAGAGGGGTCTTCCTTCGCTGCCGCGGACGAAGAACCGTCTATCGGTCGGCACCGTGGCCACCGAGATGGCGGTGACCGTCGCCGTCGCGACCCTCCTCGCAGGCGCGGCCGGATACCTGCTGCTCGATTCGCACTGGTACTGGGCGATGGTCGGAGCGGTCGCAGCGGTCAGCGGGCCGCACGTGAAGGCCCGCGTGATCCGAGGTCTCCAGCGCCTCATCGGCACCGTGATCGGCGTGCTCGTGGCGGCCGGCATCCTCTCCCTGGGATTGCCGCCGCTTGCCGTCATCCTCACCGCCGTCGCCCTGCAGGCGGGCGCCGAACTGTTCGTGGGCCGCAACTACGCGATCGCGATGATCTTCATCACGCCGCTCGCGCTGCTCATGGTGCAGCTCGCGGCCCCCACGACAGTGACCGTCCTGTTGACCGACCGACTGGCCGAGACCCTCATCGGCATCGTCGTGGGGACGGTCGTGGCTCTCGCGTCGGCGCTCGTCCGCCGCCGCATCCGGCGTCAGCCCTGATACCCGATCAACCAGGTCACGCCGAAGCGATCGGTGACCGTTCCGTCGTGGTCGCCCCAGGTGCGCAGCTGCAGGTCGTCGACGACGCGACCCCCGTCGGCCAGCCGCGCGAACCACGTCTCGAGCACGGCGGGTTCGGCGGCGCCGAGCAGGGCGAACATGACGCCGCGCAGCGCGAGGGCCTCGTCGCCCGGCCCGCCGTCCGACGCGAACAGCGGCACCGCTCCGGTGAGCATCCCGTGCGCGATGAAATCGCCCGGACCGTCGACGCGCTCGAACTCCGCGAAGGTGTGGAGCACGAGGTCGCCGCCGAACACCCCCTGATAGAAGAGGAGCGCGTCGCGTGCCGTGCCGGGGAACGTCAGGTACGGGGTGAGGCCGGTCATCCGCTCACCGTAGACCGCTCGGTCCCGGCCTGACCAGAGCGGATGCCGGTGCCCGCCGCTCAGCTGAGCGACAGGAACAGCTTCTCGAGGTCGGCCATGCGCAGCTCCGGGTCGTCGTCCTCGAGGCACTGCTGCATCGCCGTCGCGATGACCGCGAAGCCGGCCCGGTCGATCGCGCCAGACACGGCCGAGAGCTGCGTCACCACCTCTCGGCAGTCGCCGCCCCCCTCGACCGCCGCGATCACGGCCGCCAGCTGACCCTGGGCCCGCTTCAACCGGTTCGCGATCCGGCGGACGGCATCCTCGTCGCGCAGAGCGGCCGACATCGTCAGGCCCCTTCGCGCGCGGCGGCCTCGAGGCCGTCGGTCCAGGTGAGCCAGCCGCCGTCGAGGTTGCGGACGTCGTGCCCGAGCTGCTGCAGGAGCCTGCTCGCGGTGTGCCCGCGCTGCCCGACCCGGCAGTGCACGATGAGCGGCGCGTCCGGCAGCTCCGTGTGTCGGTTCCGGAGCTCGTCGAGGGGGAGCAGGACCGCCCCGGGGATCGCGCCCGCCTCGTTCTCCTCGGCGGTGCGGACGTCGACGACCACGGCGCCGGCCGCGCGGGCGGCATCCACTTCATGCCACTGGATCGTGCGGTCCGTTCCCGTCGCGAGGTTCTCGGCGACGTAGCCGGCCATGTTGATCGCGTCCTTCGCCGACCCGTACTGCGGCGCGTAGGCGAGCTCGAGCTGCGACAGAGCGGATGCCGTGAGTCCGGCCGTCATCGCGACGGCGAGGACGTCGAGCCGTTTGTCGACGCCTGTCCGTCCGACGATCTGGGCGCCCAGGATCAGGTCGGTGGCGGGGTCGATGAGCAGCTTCATCGCCATCTGCTCCGCGCCCGGGTAATAGGTCGCATGAGAGAAGGGGTGCGTGTGCACGATGCGGTGCGCGCGCCCCGCGGTCCGCAGCCGCCGTTCACTCCACCCGACGAGTCCGACGGTCAGGCCGAGGATGCCGACGACGGTCGTCCCGAGCGCGGGTGCCGCCGCATCCGTCGCGATGCCGGCGATGGCGTCGGCCGCCGCCCGGCCGTGCCGGTTGGCGAGACCGGCCATCGTGACGAGGGTCGCCGCGCCGTCGAGGTGGTCGGTCTTCTCGACGGCGTCGCCGACCGCCCAGATTCCGGGGACGTTCGTGCGGTGATGGTCGTCGACGGCGATGCCGCCGGTCGGACCGAGGGCGATACCCGCATCGGTCGCGATCCGCACGTCGGGGTGGACGCCGCGGGCGTCGACCACGAGGTCGGCGGCGACACGCGAGCCGTCCGACAGGATGACACCGCGCGCCTCGAGACGGTCGATCGTGGTCCCGGTGCGGAGGTCCACCCCGGCGGCCGACAGCGCACGGTGCACCGGCGACGCCATCTCGGGGTCGAGCGGGCTCAGCACCTGCGCCCCGCGCTGCACGAGGGTCACCTGCGCGCCGCGCGCCACGAGGTTCTCGACGGCCTCCACACCGATGAACCCGCCACCGGCGACGACCACCCGCGGCTGCGAGAGCCCGGTGAGGATCTCGACGATCTCGTCGACGTCGTCGACGGTGCGCAGGGTGGTGACGGGGACGCCCTCCCCCGGGATGCCGCCGGTCGCCGCCGCTCCGAGAGCCAGCACCAGATCGTCGAAGCGCTCGTCCCACTCGGTGTCGCTGTCGAGGTCGCGGACGGTGACCGTCTTGCCCGCCGTGTCGATCGCGGTCACTTCGTGCCGGACGTGTACGCGCAGTGCGAAGCGAGCGCCGAGGGACTCCGGGGTCTGCAGCAGCAGGGCCGAGCGCTCCTCGATCACGCCGCCGACGTAATAGGGGAGGCCGCAGTTCGCGAAGGAGACGTGCGAGCCGCGTTCGAAGACGAGGATCTCGCGCTGTTCGTCGAGTCGGCGAAGACGTGTCGCGGCCGACATCCCGGCCGCGACACCACCGATGATGATCGTGCGCATGGGTTCAAACATACCCCTGGGGGTATTTAGCACCTCGTGGGGGCGACATTCTCGTGTACGTCGGGCAACGTTTGTGTCACCTTCGGACGCAGGGGGAGACAGCGGGGGCCGTGGCGGCTAGGTTGGGGAAGGACCGGCGGACGTGTCGCCGGCATCAATCAGTAAGGCAGTTCATGAGCGTCAGCGGTACCGTCAAGTGGTTCAACTCGGAGAAGGGCTTCGGGTTCATCGCTCCCGATGAAGGCGGCGCCGACGTCTTCGCCCACTACTCGGCCATCGAGTCCTCGGGCTACCGCTCGCTGGAAGAGAACCAGCGAGTTGAGTTCGACATCGCACAGGGCCCCAAGGGTCTTCAGGCGGAGAACATCCGTCCCCTCTGAGGTTTCACACCTCTTCAGTGAGGAGCAGGCGGCGGAGCTCGACGATCGTGTCGACCGCCGCCTGCGCTCCTTCTGACTCGTGCGGCCAGCTGAAGCCCCACCGCACGAAGATGACGGGGACGCCGTTCGCGGCGCCTCCGTCGATGTCGTGGTGACGGTCTCCGACCAGGATCGGTCGACTGGTGTCGACGCCCATCGAGCGAAGTCGACGCAGAGACTCCGCGACGATGTCCGCCTTCGTGGCGAGCGTCCTCTCGTCCGGCGTCGCGCCCGCCATCGCCTGCATGTGCTCCGCGAGACCGTAGTGCTCCATCAGCGCGACGACCTGGACCTCCGGCTTCGAGCTGGCCGTCGCCTGCGGGATGCCGGCCGCCGAGATCTCGGCGATGAGCTCCCCGACGCCCGGGTAGAGCCGCGTCCGAGCCGTGTAACCGTCCTGCTTGCCGAGGCCCCGGTAGTACGAGACGGCCTCGGATGCCTGCTCCGGCGTCATGCCGACGTTCTTCTGGAACGAGTCGTACATCGGTGGTCCGATCCAGTGAACCAGTTCCGCGCGCGTCGGCGCGGGGTACCCGAAATGGGTGAGACAGCGATCGAGACGGCTGAGGATGCCGTCTGATGCGTCGACGATCGTGCCGTCCACGTCCCAGAGGATGCAGGACCAGGGGGAGCGTGTCGTCATGCTCCCAGCCTAGGGGCGGGCCGCAGGGCCCGACGGACGAGGACGGCGACGCCGTAGGCGATGGCGCCGACGATCACTTTGTCGATGAGTGAGATGGTGGCGTTCACGATACTGATCGCCACCTCGGTGTGCACCCCGGTCATCCCGATCACGAGATCGCGCAGTCCGTCGAGCCCGCGATCGGTCGAACCGCCCAGATAGAACACGGTGATGGGTACCGCGATCGACGAGGTGACCACGGCCACGAAGGCGCTCAGCGCGAGGAAGCGGGGAAGGGTGGCGGCGAGACGGAACCGCGTCGCCCCGAAGCCCCAGACGAGTCCGGCCGACACCATCGTCACGGAGAACACCGCGGCCACGACCTGGCCCTTGAGCAGCTCGACGACGATGAAGACCACCCCCACCGCCGCAGCTGCCCACGGGCCGCCGAGGATCGCGACCAGCGCCGTCCCGACCATGTCGAAGAAGAACACGTCCCCGAGCAGGGGGTTCACGAACTTGCCGGTCGAGTTCAGCAGCACGCCCGCGACGATCAGGGCGACGAGGCGTCCCCACGACAGCCCGTCCGACGCGGGGACGGGCTGTTCCGGAGTCGGGGTCTCGAGGCGAGGCTCCGGCGCCGCGCTCGAGCCGGCGGCGACGGCCGCGGCGACGCGGGCACGCCACAAGGCGACGGCGGCGGGGTCCTCGCCGAGTGCCTCGACGATCTCGGCGACGAGCCCGGCGTTAAGGCGTCGCCGCCCGAGCCGGAAGGCATCCGAGATCGTGGTGTGCGGAACGCGCGCCGCGGCGGGATTGGCGCCCGCGTCGATGCGCTGCTCGGTGACCCTCGCCGCGAGCTCTCGGTACGAGACGCCGCGTGCGTCGCGCAGCATCCGGAGCTCCGAGATCAGCTCGTCGACGCGCGCGGCACCCGTGTCGCTGGAGCCCCCCACACCGTCATCGTAGAGCCGCGGGGGCGCCGCGCCGGACCCGGGTCGCGGATGCGGCGCCACCGCGATGAGCTGCGCGCGAGCCCGAATACGCGCGACGGCGCCTGACGATAGGGGTGTCTCGTGCTCCCCCCGGAGACGGACAGCCATCAGGAACCTGCTCGTCGTCCACGCTACGGACCGCGATCCGGGATCCCCGAGCCGCGGGCACGTTCCCGGACGATCCCGTACAGACCCACGGGTAGGCTCGTCGCCGTGCGTCTCGTCATCGCCCGCTGCTCCGTCGATTACACCGGTCGACTCAACACCCATCTGCCTCCCGCCACCCGGCTCATCATGGTCAAGGCGGACGGCACCGTCGCGTTCCACCGCGACATCCAGCACCAGCCGCTCAACTGGATGAGCCCGCCGTGCACCCTGACGGTCGTGGAACCCGGCGAGGACGACGTCGACGTCGTCGAGAAGTGGCGGGTCACTCACGCGAAGTCCGGCGACGAACTCACGATCCGCATCTACGAGGTGCTGCACGACTCGTCGCACGAGCTCGGTGTCGACCCGGGCCTCGTGAAGGACGGAGTCGAGGCCGACCTGCAGCGCCTGCTCGCCGAGCAGGTCGGCGTCATCGGTGAGAACCTGACGCTCGTACGACGGGAGTTCCCGACCGCCATCGGGCCGGTCGACCTGCTGCTGCGCAACCCCGAGGGCGGCACCGTGGCGGTCGAGGTAAAGCGCCGCGGCGACATCGACGGCGTCGAGCAGCTCACGCGCTACCTCGAGCTGCTCGGGCGTGACCCGCACCTCGCGCCGGTCACCGGGGTCTTCGCCGCTCAGGAGATCAAGCCTCAAGCCAAGGTGCTGGCGGCGGACCGCGGCATCCGCTGCGTCACCCTTGACTACGACGAGATGAAGGGCGTCGAGTCGGGCGCGCCGCGTCTGTTCTGACCCACCTCAGTGGCTCGTGCCGCGGGTGCCCGGAAGGGGCTTGGCGGCGCCGGAGGCGAAGCCGGACGCGGCGACCAGCGCGACGATGATGAACAGCGTGTTCAGCAGCCCGATGTGCGTGCTGATGACACCCAGGATCGGCGGCCCGCAGAGGAAGGCGACGTAGCCGATGGTGGCGGCCGCGCTGACCCGCGCGGCGGCGCGCTCGGGGTCGTCCGCCGCCGCCGACATCCCGAGCGGGAAGCCCAGCGACGCCCCGACGCCCCACAGCGCGGCACCGACGAAGACGAGCGGCAGGTTCGGCGCCAGGATGAAGAGCAGGATGCCGACCACGGCCGTCACGGCGAGCACCCGAAGCGTCGCGACGCGGCCGAACCGGTCGACGAGCGGGCCGCCGAAGACCCGGACGACGGTCATCGCGACCGAGAAGACGGTGAGCGCCGCAGCACCGAGCGCGAGACCTCCGCGGTGATCCTCGCTCACCGCGAGGGCCATCCAGTCGTTCGCCCCGCCCTCGGCGAACGCCATGCCGAGCATGACGACCCCGAGCACGTACGTCCGGGGCTCCCGCCAGGCCGACAGCGCGGCCGCGAGACGGGATCGCCACCCGGAGGGTGCCGCGTCGGGGGCACCGAAGTCGCGCTGCGGCACGTAGGCGAAGGCGACCACTGCGATGACCACGATCGCGACGGCGATGACGGCCGTGTGCGGGAAGACGCCGATGCGCGCTCCGGCCACCAGCGCACCGATGCCGGCGCCGATGACGGTGCCGAGGCTGAAGAAGGCGTGGAACAGGGGCAGGATCGTCTTGCCCACCTCGACCTCGATCGCCGCCCCGTCGACGTTCATGAGGACGTCGAGCGCGCCGTTGCCGAACCCGAAGAGGGTGAGTCCCACGAGGACGAGCAGGAGCGAGGGGGTGACGTCGGTGCCGAGGCCGATGAGGAACAGACCCACCGCCAGCACCAGCATCACGGTGAGCATGCCGCGTCGGGTGCCGAGGCGGGCGGCGATCACCGAAGAGACCGACAGGCCGAGGATCGAGGCGACACCCATCCCGAGCAGCAGCAGTCCGATCGTGGAGTTCTCGATGCCGAGCGCTGCTTTGATCGAGGGGACCCGCGACGCCCAGGTCGCGATGCTCAGACCGCTCGCCGTGAAGATCGCGAACACGGCGAGACGCCATGTCCACAGGCGAGCGGCGGTGAGGTGCAGGGTCATGGACGTCACTCTAGCGGGATCTCCGAATCGATTCGAGAACGGCGCTGTACGGGTTACGATCGAGATATGAGCACCCGCCGAGCGACGATCTCCGACGTCGCGCGTGAAGCCGGGGTGTCGGCGTCGACGGCATCCGTCGTCTTCAGCGGGAAGGTGTCCGTGTCGGACACCACCCGCGCCAAGGTGATGCAGGCGGCGGAGAAGCTCGGGTACACCGGGCCGGATCCGCGAGCCGCGTCGCTTCGGACAGGACGCGCCGGTGTCGTGGCGGTGCTCTTCCGAGAGCGCCTCGGCTCGGCCTTCCGCGACCCCGCGACGGCGGCCATGATGGACGGCCTCACCGACGCCCTCGCGCCGATCGGCGCCGGCGTCCTGCTCCTGCACGACGAGGGGCCGGTCGAGTCCGCGCCCACGCTCACGTCGGCTCCCGTCGACGCAGCGATCCTGCTCGGCTGCAACGAGATCCTGCAGTCCTCGGTCGACGTGCTGGGGCGGCGCGGCATCCCCGTCGTCGTCATCGAAGGCGACGCAGGTCCCGACGTCCCGCAGATCCTGCTCGACAACGTCGAGGCGCAGCGCACCGCGGCAGAGCACCTGCGCTCGCTCGGTCACGAGGACGTCGCGCTCGTCACCCTGACCAAGGATGCCACGCGCCCCCGCGGCTTCATCGACGATCCCGCCCATATCGCCGTCGAGGTGACCCGCGACCGGCTGCGCGGCGCCCGACAGATCTACCCCGACGCGCCCGCGTACGCGGTCGGTGCGAGCTCGATCGACGAGGGTCTCGCGGCGGGGCGCGTGCTGCTCGCCGGTCGACGACCGACGGCGATCATCGCGCAGAGCGATCTGCTCGCGGCCGGAGTCATCCGTGCCGCCGGGGAGGCGGGCCTGCGCGTACCCGAGGACCTCAGCGTGACCGGCTTCGACGGCATCACCGTCGACGGGCTGGCGCCCTACGTCCTCACGACGCTCGTGCAGGACGCCATCGCGAAGGGGCGTGCGGCGGGCGAGGCCGTCGTCGCGATGCTCGAGGGGCGCGAGCCGGCATCCCTCACCCTCACCTGCACATTCCGACGAGGGAACACGACCGGTCCGGTACCGGGCTGACCTGGGAACCGGCCGGGCGACCGCTGGCCGTCAGCCGGTAGACTGGAACCCTCGACCCCCGATCACGCAGAGGAGGCCAAGTGCTGATCCTCCTCGCGGCGTTCGCGCTCGTGCCCCTCGTCCTTCCGGCACTCGTCGCGCGCCTGGGGTCACGCACCTTCCTCGTCGCCGCCATCGTCCCGATCGCCGCGTTCGTCCACACCGCGCTGCAGGCACCCGCCGTGATCGCGGGGGATATCCCGTTCGAGACATACAGCTGGATCCCCGACCTCGAAGTCCAGCTGTCGATGCGGATGGACGTCCTGTCGTGGGTCATGGCGCTGATCGTGACCGGCGTCGGCGCACTGGTGATGATCTACTGCCGGTGGTACTTCGCCGGCAAGACCGAGGGCCTCGCGACCTTCTCGGCCGTGCTCCTCGCCTTCGCGGGTGCGATGTACGGACTCGTCCTCACCGACGACATCGTCGTGCTGATCATGCTGTGGGAGGTCACGAGCGTCCTCTCGTACCTGCTCATCGGCTTCTACCACCGCCGCGGCGCGAGCCGCCGCGCAGCACTGCAGGCGCTTCTCGTGACGACCCTCGGCGGGCTCGTCATGCTCATCGGCGTCGTCATGCTGGTCGTGCTCTACGGCACGACCAGCATCGCCGCGATGCTCGAGACCGGCCCGGTCTTCGAGGGCGGGCAGGCGGTGGCCCTGGACGCCGCGATCGTGATGCTGCTCGTGGGGGCGCTCAGCAAGTCCGCCATCTTCCCGTTCCACTTCTGGCTGCCGGGCGCCATGGCGGCGCCGACACCCGTGAGCGCCTATCTGCACGCGGCCGCGATGGTGAAGGCGGGCATCTACCTCATCGCCCGCTTCGCCCCGGCCTTCGCCGACACCGACCCGTGGCGTCCGATCGTCATCGGGCTCGGCATCTTCACGATGCTCCTCGGCGGCTTCCAGGCGCTGCGCGAGTCCGACCTCAAGCGCATCCTCGCCTTCGGCACGGTCAGTCAGCTCGGCATGCTCACCGTCGTGCTCGGCTACGGCGAACGCAACAGTGCGCTCGCCGGCCTCGCACTGCTCGTGGGCCATGCCCTCTTCAAGTCGGCGCTGTTCCTCGTCGTCGGTGTCATCGACCGTCAGCTGAACACGCGCGACATCGCCGAGCTCTCCGGCGTCGGCCGCCAGGCGCCGACACTCGCAACCTTCTCGATCATCGCGATCGCCTCGATGGCCGGCGTCGCCCCCACGGTGGGCTTCGTCGCCAAGGAGGCCGCCCTCACCTCGTTCCTCGAAGGCGGCAACGAGCCGGCGGCCCTCATCCCGCTGATCGGAATTCTGCTGGGGTCGGCGCTGACGGCGGCGTACGGCATCCGTTTCGTGTGGGGTGCCTTCTGGACGAAGAAGGATGCCGCCGGCGCCCCGCGCGAGCGCACCGAGTGGCCCGACCCGCCGATCGGCTTCCTCATCGCCCCCGTCGTGCTGAGCGGTCTCACCGTCGTCGCGGGCCTCTTCGCGCCCGTGATCGATTCGGCGATCGCCGGGTACGCCGACGGCATCCCGCTCGACGAGGGCGGCAAGGCGTACCACCTGGCGCTCTGGCACGGCTGGGAGCCGGCGCTGTTCCTCTCGCTCGGCTCGATCGCCCTCGGCGCCGTGCTGTTCTGGGTCACCCAGCGCCGCGCGCTGAAGGCCCGCATCCTGCCGTTCACCGCGAACGACGCCTACAACCTGACGCTGCGCGGCATCGCCCGTCTCTCGGTCTGGACGACCTCGCTCACTCAGCGCGGGTCGCTGCCGTTCTACGTCGGCACGATCTTCGTCGTCTTCATCGCGGCAGAGGCGACGGCGCTGCTGGCGAGCAGCGAATGGCGCATCGCCGTCGACGCCTGGCAGAGCCCCGCGCAGCTGCTGGCGGCTCCGGTCATGATCCTCGCGGGCTTCGTCGCGATCCGGGCGCGCAAGCGCTACACCGGCGTCGTGCTCGTGTCGGTCACCGGGCTCGGCATGGTCCTGCTGTTCGCGACCAGCGGCGCACCCGACCTGGCGCTCACGCAGATCCTCGTCGAGACCGTCACCCTCATCGCCTTCGCTCTCGTGCTGCGCCGCATCCCGGCCCGCCTCGGTGACCACAACGCCTCGGTCCTGCCCGTCGTCCGCGCCGTCATCGGCATCGGCGTCGGCGTCACGATGGCGGCGGTCGCCCTCATCGCGACCGGCGCGCGAGTCGCCGATCCGGTCTCCGGGCCGTTCCCCGACCTCGCCTACGAGATCGGACACGGCAAGAACGTCGTCAACGTGACCCTCGTCGACCTGCGCGGCTGGGACACCATGGGCGAGCTCTCGGTGCTGATCCTCGCGGCGACCGGTGTCGCCTCGCTCGTGTTCGTCACGAACCGCTCCGACAGCCGCATCCTCCCGTCGCTCCCGACCGGCACCGGTCGCAGCCGGCGCCCGCTCGTCGAGACGGCCGACGGTCCGCGTCCCCGCTCGACCGCGCCGGGATCGACCCGGCAGGCGTGGTTGGTCGGCGGTCTCAAGGTGAAGCCCGAGAACCGGTCGCTCCTGCTCGAGGTCATCGTCCGCGTCCTCTTCCACTCGATCATCGTCGTGTCGGTCTATCTGCTCTTCGCGGGCCACAACCTGCCCGGCGGCGGCTTCGCGGGCGGGCTCGTCGCGGGCATGGCGCTCGTGATGCGGTACATCGCGGGCGGACGGTGGGAGCTCGGAGCGGCGGCGCCGACGGATGCCGGTCGACTGCTGGGTGCGGGCATGACCCTCGCGCTCGCCTGCGCCATCGTGCCCCTGTTCTTCGGCGCGGCGCCCCTGACGAGCACCTACTGGGAGTGGGACCTGCCGATCCTCGGCGAAGTCGAGTTCGTCACCTCGACGATCTTCGACGTCGGGGTCTACCTCGTGGTCATCGGACTCGTGCTCGACGTGCTGCGTTCGCTCGGAGCCGAGGTCGACCGCCAGACGCAGGCGCAGCGGGAGCGGGTGAGCGCATGACCGTCTCGCTCGTCCTCGTGATCATCATGGCCGTGCTGTTCGCCGCCGGTGTGTACGCGATGCTCGAGCGTAGCCTCACCCGTGTGCTCATCGGGTTCCTCCTGCTCGGCAACGCCGCGAACCTCTTCCTCCTGATCGTCATGGGCGCTCCGGGCGTGGCCCCCTTCTACGGCAGCGCCGGCGAGGGCGAGTCGTTCAGCGATCCGCTGCCGCAGGCGCTCTCGCTGACGGCGATCGTCATCACTTTCGCGATCTCGTCGTTCCTCCTCGCCCTCATCTACCGGTCCTGGCAGCTCGGACAGGCCGACACGGTCACCGACGACGAGGCCGACCGCGAGGTGCGCGAGCGCGGTGCCCGCGACGAGGAGGCGATGGACGACGAGATCACCGACGAGGACGACGACGCCACGACAGACTTCATCGGGACGGAGACCTCGCCCATCGTGATCCTCCACGCGCAGGACATCGCCGAACTGCGTGACGACGCTCCGACGGACACTCCCGGAGGCCCGCGATGACCGCGCTCGTCCCGCTCCTGGTCACCCTCCCGCTGCTGGGCGCGGGTGTCGCCCTGATCTTCGGTCGACGTCGCCGCGTGCAGGTGGGCGTCTCGATCGTGACCCTGACGGTGGCGGCGACGATCGCGGCCGTGCTCCTCTGGTACGTCGACGCGAGCGGGATGCCGCTGGCGGTGTCGGTCGGCGGGTGGCCGATCCCGTTCGGCATCGTGCTGTACGTCGACCGCCTCGCGGCTCTGCTCGTCCTGGTCTCGAGCATCGTGCTGCTGGCGGTCCTCCTCTTCTCGGTCGGGCAGGGCGCCGCCGACGGTGACGAGGAGACGCCGGTCTCGATCTTCCACCCCTCGTACCTGATCCTCGCGGCGGGCATCTTCAACGCGTTCATCGCGGGCGACCTCTTCAACCTGTACGTCGGGTTCGAGATCCTGCTGGTCGCCTCGTACGTGCTCATCACGCTCGGCTCCACGGAGTCCCGCATCCGCACGGGTGTCGTCTACATCGTCGTCTCCCTCGTCTCGTCGATCCTCTTCCTCGCCGCGATCGCCGCGATCTACGGCGCGCTCGGCACCGTCAACATGGCGCAGCTGGCCGACCGGATGGGCGAGCTCCCCGACGAGGTGCAGCTCGTGCTCCACCTCATGCTTCTGCTCGCCTTCAGCATCAAGGCGGCGGTCTTCCCGCTCTCCTTCTGGCTGCCCGACTCGTACCCGACCGCCCCGGCGCCGGTCACCGCGGTGTTCGCGGGCCTGCTGACGAAGGTCGGTGTCTACGCGATGATCCGCACCGAGACACAGATCTTCCGCGACAACGACGTCAACCAGCTCCTGCTGATCGTCGCCCTCGCGACGATGGTGGTCGGGATCCTGGGCGCGGTCGCGCAGGCCGAGCTCAAGCGCATCCTGTCGTTCACCCTCGTCAGCCACATCGGGTACATGGTCTTCGGGCTCGCGATCGCGACGCCCGCATCCCTCGGCGCCACGATCTACTACATGGTCCACCACATCGTCGTGCAGACCACCCTGTTCCTCGCGGTCGGTCTCGTCGAGCGACGAGCGGGGTCCACCTCGATCCTCAAGGTGAAGGGACTCATGAAGGCGGCGCCGGTCCTGGCCGTGCTCTACTTCATCCCCGCGATCAACCTCGGCGGTCTGCCACCGTTCTCGGGCTTCATCGGCAAGTACGCGCTCTTCAACGCGGCCGCCGAAGTCGGGACGCCGCTCATGTACGCCCTCATCGTCGCGGGCATCGTGACCTCGCTCCTCACCCTGCTGGCACTCATGCGCGCGTGGAACCTCGCGTTCTGGCGCGAAGAGGAGGACCAGGCGGAGGAGTCGGGCGTCGTCGACCGTATCTCCTACCTGGGAGACGCGCCCGCGGCCGGGGTGCAGACCGAGCGTCGGGTCATCCCGCGCATCATGACCGCCGCGACCGCCGGCATGGTGGCGGTCACCGTCGCCCTGACCGTGTTCGCCGGCCCCCTCTATCACCTGTGCGCGGGGATCGGGTCGTCGCTGCTGAACCCCGTGACCCTCACCCAGCTGCAGGACGAGGTGAACGATGGGAACTGACGTCAAGCGCAGCGCACTGACCGGGATCTGGCGGCAGCTGCCGTTCTTCCTGTGGCTCATCGCGCTCTGGATGCTGCTGTGGGGTCAGTTCACCGTCCTCGCCTTCCTCACCGGAACGGTCGTGGCCGTGTTCGTGACGAGCGTCTTCCGCCTGCCGCCCGTCGAGCTCTCGGGCCGCCTCAACCCGTGGTGGTTGATCGTCTTCTTCGTCCAGTTCATCGGTGCCGTCGTGAAGGGGTCGCTGGTGGTCGCGTGGCAGGTCGTGCGGCCCGGTCGCCAGCCCGGGATCTCGGTCGTCGCCGTGCCGCTCGTGACCGACGACGACCTGATCATGGCGCACGTCGGGGTCACGGCATCCCTCATCCCCGGATCCCTCGTCCTCGAGACCGATCGTGACCGCCGCATCCTCTACCTGCACGTCCTCGGAGCGTCGACGGATGCCGAGGTCGACGAGCAGCGTCGGATGGTGCAGCGCTGGGAGGCGCGCATCGTGCGCGCCGTCGGCTCGCCGGCGCAACTCGAGGCGGTCCGGTCGTCCCGTTCCGGCGCGGCAGAGGTCCGTACCGGAGCGAAGGAGGAGCGCTCGTGACCGCCGTCCTCGTCGTCGCCATCTGCGCCGTCTTCGGTGTCGCCGCCCTGCTCACGGTCTGGCGGATCATCGTCGGGCCGTCGATCCTCGACCGCGCCGTCGCGTCCGACGTGCTGCTGACTCTCCTCATCTGTGCGCTCGGGGCCGAGATGGCGATCAACCACCACACGCGGACGCTCCCGGTGCTGCTGATCGTCGCGGCCGTCGGTGTGTTCGGCTCGGTGTCGATCGCCCGGTTCGTCGCCCGCCGGGACGGAGACGAGCGATGACCGAGATCCTCCACGTCGTGTCGCTCGTGCTCATCCTGGCGGGAGCACTGCTGTGCCTGACCGCCGCGATCGGACTGCTGCGCTTCCGCGACGTGCCGACCCGCCTGCACGCGGCGACCAAGCCGCAGGTGCTCGGCCTGCTGCTCATCGCGATCGCGGTCGGCATCGAGCTGCAGTCGTGGGCGGTCGTCGCCTTCCTCGTGCCGATCCTCGTGATCCAGTTCGCGACCGCGCCGCTGTCGGCCCACATGGTCGGGCGCCAGGCCTATCGCAACGGCACGATCGACCGGCGCAATCTGCATGCCGACGAGCTCGCCGACGCCAAGGAGACCCCGCCCGGCGCGGGCGGCTGAGCCTCAGCCGATCAGGCTCGGCTGCAGGTCGCGCATCGTCCGGCGGAACGTCATGCGGGTGACCCCGGCGACGGCGAGCACCAGCGCGCCGACGAGCCACGTCGCGAGGAGCGCGGCATCCGCCCACGCCCGACCGGCCTGACCCCCGTACATCACCTGTCGCATCGCGTCGACGACGTAGCCCATCGGCAGCACGTGGTGCAGCGCCGCCAGCGGCGCGGGCAGGGTCTGCCACGGGAAGGTCCCCCCGGCGGTCACGAGCTGCAGCACCATCAGCACGAGACCCAGGAACTGGCCCACCGACCCCAACCAGACGTTGAGCGCGAGGATGATCGCCGCGAAGGTGGCCGACGCGAGCAGGAGGATGCCGAGGGTCGGCAGCGGATGCGTGAACGAGAAGCCGAGCGCGATCGAGAGCACGCCGAACAGCGAGACCATCTGCACCGCGCCGAGCGCTGCCGGCGTCAGCCACCCCGCTATCGCGACGCGGACGGGGGAGCGGAGCGCGGTCACCGCGCGACGCGACACCGGCTTGACGATGAGGAACAGGGCGTAGATGCCGATCCATCCGGCGAGGGCCGCGAAGAACGGTGCCAGGCCGGCGCCGTAGTTCTGCGCCTGCGTGAGCGAGTCCTCGGCGACCCCGACGGGGTCGGCGAGGGTCGCCGCCTGCGCGGTCCGCGTCGCGGCATCGTCGTCCGGCAGCTGTCCCGCTCCATCGCGCAGCGCGTCGCGGAGGGTGCCGGCACCGTCTTCGAGCCGGTGGATGCCGGTGGCCAGCGAGTGTGCACCGGTGTCGAGCTGGTGGGCACCGGCATCCGCTGTCGCCACGCCGTCGGCGAGCGTGTGGGCCCCGGTCGCGGCGGTGGCCGCACCCGAGGCGAGCTTCGCGCTGCCGCCGGCGACCTGCGCGGCACCGTCGTCGAGTGTGTCGATCTGCGTCACGGCCTGCTGCACGCGCGAGTCGAGCTCGCCGACGCGGGTGCCGATCGGGTCGAGGACGCCGAGGACGTCGTCGATCTGCGCGGCGTCGAGACCCTTCTCCTCGAGGGCGGAGGCGAGGTCGCTGCGGAGGGTGGGAACGGCCGACGAGACGCGGTCGGCGGCAGAGCCGACCCGGTCGGCGACGCTCCGGAGCTTCGCCGTGCCGCCCGCGACCTGCTCCGCGCCCGTCGACAGCGAACGTAGACCGTCGGCCAGGGTGTCCACGCCCGAGGCGAGCTGCGACGCACCGGAACGCAGGCTCGTCGTGCCCGTCGCGAGGGAGTCCGCACCCTCTGCGAGCGTGTCGGCGCCGTCGCCCGCGCTCGTGAGGCCGTCAGTCAGGGTGCCGGCACCGTCGGCCGCCTCGAGCAGCTTCACCCGCACGGTGTTGAGTGCATCGAGCATCGTCAGCCCGGCCTCGCGGACGACCTTCTCGCTGATGGTCGTCCGGATGCGCTCGACCGCCTGGGTGCCGATCGTCGAGGCGAGGTAGTTGTTGGCGTCGTTGGTCGTGAGGTCGATTTCGGCCTGGCGCGGGTGCGAGGACGAGATCGATGCGACGGCGGCCGTGAAGTCGGCGGGCAGGGTCACGGCGAAGTCGAAGGAGCCGTCGTCGAGGCCGCGGCGGGCACCGGCGGCATCCACCTCGTGCCAGTCGAAGCTGCCGTCCTCGAGCAGGGAGTCGGCGACCTCGTCGCCGAGGTTGCGGTCGGTGCCGTTGAGTGTCGCGCCGTCGTCGCTGACGACGAGGGCGACGGGCACCTGCGACAGGTTGCCGTACGGGTCCTGATTAGCCCACAGGTACAACCCGCCGTAGAGGACGGGCACGAGGATGAGGGCGATGAGGGCGATGACCCGCATGCGGGTGGAGGTGAGTCGGCGCAGCTCGGCGGCGAACAGGGCGGGGATCTTCACGAGCGGATGCTTCCGGGGGAACGGCGGGCGATGACGGATGCCGGGCGCCGGCGCGACCCGCGCAGTGCCGCGGCGGCCCGGAGCCGAGGACGCCCGATCCGCGGGTGGGTGGTGGTGGGAGCCAGGGCGGCCGCCGCGGCGGTGCCGGTGATGACGAGCACGGCGAAGCCGCGGCCGGCGAAGTCGTCGGCGATCCGCTGCCAGTGGCAGGGATCGCCGCCGTGACGGTCGGGCGAGACGAGGACGAGCACCTCGATCCCGCGGCGGAGGGCCGCGAGCTCGAGCAGCATGCGGACGCGGACGTCTGCTGCGACCTCAGCGATCGGCGTGCGGGCCAGGTGACGCCAGCCGTGCTCGTCGAGCCAGCGCCGGGCGGACAGCGGGTCGGCACGCCGACCCGCGAACATGAGCTCCTCCTCGACGACGCCGACGACGGCGACGTCGGGCGCCGGGTCGTTGACGTCGGGGGCGTCGACGAGGGCCGCCACCCGGCGCAGGCGGCGGGCGCCGCGGTGGCCGTCGAGCGTCACGCTGCCGGCATCCGGTCGCATCCGTCCCACCGCGATCAGACCGAGCACCGACGGACGCTGCTCGGTCTCGGCGGTCGCGAGGGTGACGCGGCCCGTCTCGATGGTGACGGAGGTGGGCGGGAGGATGCCGCCGTCCGCGCCCTTCGAGACCGCATCCAGGTCGATCCTCATGACCGTGCCTCCGCGAGTACCGCGTCGGCCTCACGCCACCCGAGCCCCGCGACACCGAGGATCGCGCGGACGGCGACGCCGGCGGCATCCGGTCGACTCGAATCCAGCCGGGTGATGACGGTGCGCGCGGCCTCTTCGACAAGGCGCGCCACCGTGGTGACGTGCAAGTCGCCGCGGAGCGTGCCCTCGCACCGCCCCCGGTCGACGATCTCGAGCACGCGGCGGCGCACCGGCGTGAGGATGGCGGCGGTCTCGCCGACGTGGGAGTCGTCGAGCGCGACCGCCGCGGCGAACTGCACGTGCGCGGCGCCCTCCCAGAGCGCGAGGGCCAGGCGAGCGAGCGCGAGCGGGGCGGGACCCTCATCGTCGACCGTGTCGGCGATGGCGTTGAAGCGCTCGGCGCCGGCGTGGATCATCTCGCGGATGAGCGCGTCGCGATCGTCGAAGTGGCTGTAGAGGGCGCGTCGGCTGAGGCCGGCGGCGCGCGCGATCGTGTCGACGGAGGCGTTCGGGTCGGCCGCCAGCGTGTGCGCGGCGGCGGAGAGGAGTCCCGCCCGATTGGCGACGGCGTCGCGCCGGGGGCGGCGCGGGGAGGAGGTGTCGGTCACGCGTCCAGTGTAGAAAACTGCACATGAGTGTGCAAGATAACTCAGTGAACCCACAGCGCGGCTTGATGTAACCGTTTACCGGCGATACCGTCGCCCGATGCGCGCCGCCGACCGCCCCGCCGATCTCCGCCGCGATCTCGTCGTCTCGGGTGAGGTCCACTACTTCCGTCTCGCCCCGTCCGAGTGGGCGGATCGGCTCGACGCCGCCGTGCGCACCGGGGTGACCGCGATCGCGACCTACGTCCCGTGGCTCGTCCACGAACTGCCCGACAGGTCGTTCGACTTCGGCGAGCGGCATCCTCACCTCGACCTCGAACGATTCCTCGATCTGTGCGCAGAGCGCGGCCTGGCGGTCATCGCACGGCCGGGCCCGTTCGTGATGGCCGAGCTGAAGAACGAGGGCCTCGGGTACTCGGTGCTGCGGCGGCATCCTGAGATCCGCGCGATCGGCTGGGACGGGCGGACGCGACCCGAGACGATCGTCGACTACCTGCATCCCGCCTTCCTCGAGGCTGCCGACAGCTGGTTCGATGCCGTCATCCCGATCCTCGCGGCGCAGACCATCGACCGCGGTGGGCCGATCGTCGGCATCCAGCTCGACAACGAGATCGGGATGCTGCCCTGGGTGACGAACAGCCCCGACCTCTCGGACCGGACCGTCGCGGAGCTCGTGCAGAGCCTCGCCGCGGAGAGCTCGCCCGAAGCGGTACAGGAGCGGTACGGGGTCGGCGCGACATCCTTCGACGTGACGGACCCGGCGACGTGGGGTCCCGCGCTCCGCTCACCCGTCGAGGAGCAGGTGCTCGCGCTGCACCGCGACCTCGGCCGTTTCACCCGCGACCGCTACGCCCGGTACGTGCAGCACCTGCGCGACGGAGTGCGCGCCCGCGGCGTCGGCGAGGACGTGCCGCTGCTCGTGAACGTCCACGGATGCTGGGGGGAGCGCGCCACGATGTTCCCGCTCGGCATCTCACAGCTCTTCCACACGTGGTCGGACGGCGTAACCCTCCCCGGCACCGACATCTACATCGGCGACCTCGACCTCGACACCCTCCCGGGGCTGTGGGCGTCGACGGCCTTCCTGGGCGCGACCTGCCGCGACGACCAGCCCTACGGGGTGCTCGAGTTCGAGGTCGGGTCGGGCGACTACGGCGAGGCGCTCGACGTGACCTGCGGACCCGAGGCCGCGGGGCTCAAGCTCCAGCTCGCGATCGCGCAGGGCAGCTCGTTCGTCAACTACTACCTGCTGGCGGGCGGGCGGAACCCGGAGCTGTTCGAACCGGTCGGCGACGGGAACGACCGCATCGCCTTCACGGGGGAGCGCCACGGCTTCGCGGCGCCGATCCCACCCGAGGGCGGTGTCGCCCCGTGGTTCGGCGAGACCGCGCACGTGACCGCGGCGATGACGGATGCCGCCGACCTGCTGCGCGCGGCACGGCCCGAGCGACCGCCGGTGACGATCGGATTCGTCGTCGACCACTACATGACGGAATACCGGTACCCGGGCTCGACCCGCGAGGCGGAGTTCGTCGCCGAGCTCGAACGCTTCCGCGGGTCCGGAGCGCGCGAGATCATGACCCGCGCGCTCGTGGTCGGCGGGTACGCGCCCGACGCGACTGTGATCGACGGGCCGGGCGCGTTCGCCGACCTGCCGACGCACAGGGTGCTCGCGCTCGCAGCCACGCCCTTCCTCGACGACGACGTGCAAGCGGCGCTCGCCGACTGGGTGTCTCGCGGCGGTCGCCTGCTGCTGAGCGGCCCGGTGCCGCAGCACGACATGGAGGGGCTGCCGGCGACCGCCCTGACGGACGCGCTCGGACTGGAGGTGGGCGTGCGGGACGAGTCGGGACTGCACACCATGACCTACGCGGCGACGCCCGGGCGCACGCCCTTCGTCGCGCCGTCGGTCACCGCCGACGGCCCGGCCTGGCGAGGCGCCGAGGTCGCCGTCGGCTTCGCTCAGCCGCTGACCCCGCGTCAAGCGGATGCCGATGTCACCCCGCTCGCGCATCTCGCGCGCAGCGGCGAGCCCTGCGTCGTCGAGGTGCCGCTCGGAGCGGGACGCGTCGTCGTGGCGGCGGCGGATCTGCCGTGTCTGCCCGAGATCTGGGACGCCCTGCTCGCACGGCTCGGCGCCGCACCCGCCATCCGGGTCGCCTCCGACAATCGCGGTGTCGTCGTGGTCCCCTGCCGCACGCCCGACGGCGTCGAGGTGGTGCACGTCGTCAACGTGTCGCCGTGGGACACTGCCGTCGCCCTCGAGCGGGACGGGCGGCCGCTGACCGACGAGCCGTTCGCGCTGGCTCGACGGAGCGGGACGTGGCTCGTGCGTCGTCCGGGCGAACTCCGCGCCCGGGTCGCCTACCGCGGACCCCGCGGCTGAGGCTCGAGGTCAGTCGGCGCCGAAGTCGAACGACGCGGACTCGCCCGCCTCGTCGAACGCCTCGGCGAGACCCTCGCGCTTCTCGTCGAAGGGCTGGGCGTGCCCGGTGATCGCCGCTGCGCCGCCTCGCTCGAGCTCGCCGACGAGCTCGGCGGTCGCGCCGCCGATCATGCCGAGCGACACGAAGTGCTCGAGGCGCGCACGGGAGTCGGCGATGTCGAGGTTGCGCATCGTGAGCTGACCGATGCGGTCGGTCGGACCGAAGGCGGCATCCCCGACACGCTCCATCGAGAGCTTCTCGGGGGAGTACGAGAGGTTGCGGCTCTCGGTGTTCAGGATCGTGTAGTCCTCGCCGCGGCGCAGGCGCAGAGTCACGGTGCCGCTGATCGCGGACCCGACCCAGCGCTGGATCGACTCGCGCAGCATGAACGACTGCGGCTCGAGCCAGCGGCCCTCGTACATCAGGCGACCGAGGCGCCGGCCCTGCTCGTGGTACGTGGCGAGGGTGTCCTCGTTGAGGATGCCGTTGACGAGGCGCTCGTAGGCGATGAACAGCAGCGCCATGCCCGGCGCCTCGTAGACGCCGCGGGACTTCGCCTCGATGATGCGGTTCTCGATCTGGTCGCTCATACCGAGGCCGTGGCGCCCGCCGATCGCGTTGGCCTCCATGACCAGGGCCACGGCATCCGCGTACTCGACGCCGTTGATCGCGACGGGGCGACCCGCTTCGAAGGTGATGGAGACGTCTTCGGTCTCGATCTCGACCGAGGGGTCCCAGAAGCGGACGCCCATGATCGGCTCGACGATCTCGAGCGAGACGTCGAGGTGCTCGAGCGTCTTCGCCTCGTGCGTCGCGCCCCAGATGTTCGCGTCGGTCGAATAGGCCTTCTCGACCGAGTCGCGGTAGGGGAAGCCGTGCGCGACGAGCCACTCGCTCATCTCGGTCCGGCCGCCGAGCTCGGTGACGAAGTCGGCATCCAGCCACGGCTTGTAGATGCGCAGGGCCGGGTTCGCCAGCAGACCGTAACGGTAGAACCGCTCGATGTCGTTGCCCTTGTAGGTGGAGCCGTCGCCCCAGATGTCGACGCCGTCCTCCTTCATGGCGCGCACCAGCATGGTGCCGGTGACGGCGCGGCCGATCGGCGTCGTGTTGAAGTAGGTGCGCCCGCCGGAGCGGATGTGGAACGCGCCGCACGAGAGGGCGACGAGGCCCTCCTCGACCATCATCGGCTTGCAGTCGATGAGGCGCGAGCCCTCGGCGCCGTACTGCAGCGCGCGACCGGGGATCGATTCGATGTCGTCCTCGTCGTACTGGCCGAGGTCGCCGGTGTAGGTGAAGGGGACGGCGCCCTTGTCACGCATCCAGGCGACCGCGACCGAGGTGTCGAGACCCCCCGAGAAGGCGATGCCGACGCGCTCGCCGACGGGCAGGGACTGGAGGACCTTCGACATGGCCTCCATCCTATCGAGCGGGCGGTCGGGACCCCGGCGCAGTTACGCCCGGGCCGTGCGGCGGAGATCCGCGCGACGCGCCGGTGAGCGGACGCCGGGCGTCGGCGCGTCGGAATGGATCTCCGCGCGAACGCTGACGCGCACCGGATGTGAGTGCTCACATCAGACCGCGCGGGGCGGATGCTGCGGACCGGGCGCTAGACCATGCTTACAGCGCGTTACCGGAATGTTATCGCTCACAATCTAGCGCTGCGAGAAATGTGAAGGCTAACATTCGAGCATCCGAAGGCCACGGCGGCCCGGAACACCGGCGGTGGCCGGACCCGAACAAGGAGGTTTAGGGGATGAACAAGAGAGTTTTCGCGGCTGCGGCCATGCTGGGGGCATTCGCACTCATCGCAACGGGCTGCGCCGGCGGCGCAGCACCCGGTGCCGGGGGCAACGGCGGGGGCGGTGACGACGTCATCAAGGTCGGTTTCGCACAGACCGGATCGGAGTCGGGCTGGCGCGCCGCCAACACCGAATCGATGAAGAAGGCCTTCTCGGCGGAGAACGGCTTCGAGCTGATCTTCAACGCGGCCGACAACAAGCAGGAGGCGCAGATCTCCGCCGTCCGCAACTTCATCAACCAGGGCGTCGACGCGATCGTCATCGCCCCGATCACGGTGGACGGCTGGGACGACGTCCTGACCGAGGCGAAGGATGCCGGTATCCCGGTCGTGCTCGAAGACCGCACGGTATCGGCGAGCGATGACCTGTACGCATCGTGGGTCGGCCTCGACTTCGAGCAGGAGGGACGCACCGCGGGCGAGTGGGTCAAGGAGAACTTCGACGGCAAGGGAGCGAACCTCGTCGTCCTCGAGGGAACGACCGGTTCGTCGGCCGCTCTCGACCGGGCGACGGGCTTCAACGAGGCGATCGAGGGCACCGACGTCAACGTGCTCGACTCACAGACCGGGGACTTCACCCGCGACGGCGGCAAGAAGGTCATGGAGGGCTACCTCCAGAAGTACGGCAAGGACATCAACGTCCTGTTCGCGCACAACGACGACATGGGCCTGGGTGCTCTCGACGCCATCAAGGCGGCGGGTCTGACCCCCGGCAAGGACATCCAGATCGTCACGATCGACGCGGTGAAGGACGGCATGACCGCCCTCGCGAGCGGCGAGTTCAACTTCATCGTCGAGTGCAACCCGCTCCTCGGCGACAAGGCCGCCGAGCTCGTCAAGGCCGTCGTCGCCGGCGACGAGGTCGAGAAGCGCACGATCGTCGAGGACCAGTCGTTCACGCAGGAGCAGGCCGCCGAGGTCCTCGACTCCCGCCCCTACTGATCGATCGCCACCCTCACGATCCTCAACGGATCACCGCACCACCGCCGGGGACCGGATTCCGGTCCCCGGCGGTCATCACGGAAAGGCGCGCCGCATGGTCGATGTCGCAGCCACGCCGGACTCCCCGGCCACCGTCCCCGCGCATGACGAGGTCGTGCGGATGCGGGACGTCACCATCCGGTTCCCCGGGGTGCTCGCCCTGGATCGCGTGGATCTGACGCTGCGCGCCGGCGAGGTCCACACCCTCATGGGCGAGAACGGCGCCGGCAAGTCCACCCTCATCAAAGCGCTGACCGGGGTCTACGCCATCGACGGCGGGACAATCGAGGTGGCCGGTGAGCAGCGGGTCTTCCGCTCGACGGCCGACGCCGAAGCATCCGGGATCTCCACCGTGTACCAGGAGGTCAACCTCTGCACGAACCTGTCGGTCGGCGAGAACGTCATGCTCGGCCGCGAGGTGCGCAGGGCCGGTTTCATCGACTGGCGCACCACCCACCGCGAGGCGACGCGTCACCTCGCCGCCCTCGGGCTCGACATCGACCCGCGCTCGGCCCTGTCGTCGCACTCCATCGCGGTGCAGCAACTCGTCGCCATCAGCCGCGCGACCGTCGCCGACGCCCGCGTGCTCGTCCTCGACGAGCCGACCTCGAGCCTCGACCGCAGCGAAGTCGAGCAGCTGTTCGCCGTCGTCCGGGGCCTCCGCGACCGTGGCGTCGCCATCCTCTTCGTCACGCACTTCCTCGACCAGGTCTACGAGATCTCCGACCGCCTGACGGTGCTGCGCAACGGCCAGCTGGTGGGGGAGTACCTGCCCGCCGACCTGCCGCGGGGAGACCTCATCGCCAAAATGATCGGCCGCCAGCTCGACGAGCTCGAGGCCCTGTCGCGCACCTCCGAGCGCGCGATCGACCGCACCGCGACGCCGGTCCTGCGGATCGACGGTCTCGGACGCAAGAACGTGATCGAGCCCGTCGACATGGAGGTGTACGAGGGCGAGGTCGTCGGCATCGCGGGTCTGCTCGGCTCGGGCCGCAGCGAACTCGTCCGCCTCGTCTACGGTGCCGACCGCGCCGACGCCGGCACCCACGAGGTGCGAGGGGATGCCGCCCGCATCACCAACCCGCGGAACGCCATCGACAAGCGCATCGCGTTCTCGAGCGAGGACCGACGCGCCGAGGGCATCATCGCCGACCTGACCGTCGCCGAGAACATCGTCCTCGGCATCCAGGCCAAGCGCGGCGCAATGCGTCCCATCGGCAAGGCCGAGCGCGACGCCATCGTCTCGGAGTACATCTCCGCACTCGGGGTGCGCCCCGCCGATCCGAACGCGCTGGTGCGCAACCTCTCGGGCGGCAACCAGCAGAAGGTGCTGCTCGCGCGCTGGCTCGCCACGGCGCCGCAGCTGATCATCCTCGACGAGCCGACGCGCGGCATCGACGTCGGCGCGAAGGCCGACATCCAGCGCAAGGTCGCCGAGCTCTCGGCGGAGGGCCTCTCGGTCGTCTTCATCTCCTCTGAGTTGGAGGAGGTGGTCCGCATCGCGCAACGGATCGTGGTGCTGCGCGACCGTTCTAAGATCGGCGAACTGGACGCCACCGACGTGACGGTCGACGACCTCGTCGCCCTCATCGCACAAGAGTCCGGCGAGACGACGACGTCCCGCCTCAACCCGGAGACAGCGGCATGAACCCGACCCTGAAGCGCTTCCTGGCGCACCGTCTCGTCTGGCCGATCGCGACACTGCTCGTGCTGGTGATCGTCAACACGATCGCACGGCCCTCGTTCATCTCGATCACGGTGCAGAA
Source organism: Microbacterium sp. NPDC077663 (assembly GCF_044542795.1). Taxonomy (NCBI): domain Bacteria; kingdom Bacillati; phylum Actinomycetota; class Actinomycetes; order Micrococcales; family Microbacteriaceae; genus Microbacterium; species Microbacterium sp. NPDC077663. The sequence continues at coordinate 707,613 of NZ_JBITVE010000002.1, forward strand.
CGGTCAGCTCTACGGCCCTCTCATCGACATCCTGCGCAACAGCGCACCGCTCATGCTCGTCGCGCTCGGCATGACCCTCGTCATCGCGACGCGCGGCATCGACCTGTCGGTCGGCGCGATCATGGCGGTCTCGGGCGCGGTCGCGCTGACGTTCATCTCGTCGTCGCCGGCTCCCGAGGACCTCTCGACGGTGCTGATCGCGATCGCGCTCGCCGTCGGGGTCGCCCTCCTCCTCGGCGTCTGGAACGGCTTCCTCGTGGCGGTCGTCGGCGTGCAGCCGATCATTGCGACACTCGTCCTGATGCTCGCCGGCCGCGGCGTCGCCCTCCTCATCACGGGTGGCTTCATCACCACGATCACGAGCGCGCCCTACCGGTTCATGGCGCAGGGATATCTCGTCGGCCTCCCGTTCGCGTTCTACGTCTCGGTCGTCGCCATCGTGATCGTCGCGGTCCTGCAGCGGCGCACGGCGCTGGGCGTTCTCACCGAGGCGGTCGGCATCAACCCCGAGGCCAGTCGTCTCGCGGGTGTCCGGTCGCGCGGCATCATCTGGGGCGCCTATGCGGCGAGCGGCCTGTTGGCCGGGTTCGCCGGCATCCTCTACTCGTCCAACATCATGGCGGCCGACGCGAACGCCGCCGGCCTCTACATCGAGCTCGACGCGATCCTCGCCGTCGTCCTGGGCGGCACGAGCCTCATGGGCGGCAAGTTCACGATCGCCGGCACCGTCGTCGGCGTCTTCACGATCCAGACCCTCAAGGCCACGATCACCTTCCTCGGGGTGCCGCCGGCGGTCAGTCCGCTGTTCCTCGCGATCGTCGTCGTGATCGTCGTGCTCGTGCAGTCGCCGCGGACGCGGTCGCTGCTCGCCAAGGGAGCCGATGCCGTCCGGGGCGGCACCCGTCGCACCGCGGAGGTGGCCTCGTGAGCGCGATCACCGCCGACCTCGGTCGCACCGGCGGGTTCGCCGACACGGTGCAGCGCTTCCGCAGCCGGCACGCCTCGTGGGTGCCCGTCTTCGCCGCCGTCGTCATCCTCGTCGCGATGCTCATCGGAGCGCAGGCCTACTTCGGCAACTTCGTGACCCCGCGCGTGCTGTCCGCCCTCCTGCTCGACAACGCGTACCTGCTGATCCTCGCCGTCGGCATGACCTTCGTCATCCTCACCGGCGGCATCGACCTCTCCGTCGGCGCCGTGATGGCCTTCACCGGGATGCTGGGGGCCAGCATGCTGAGCCAGGGGATGCCGGTGGCCCTCGTCATCCCGGTCATGCTCGTCCTCGGAGCGCTCATGGGTCTGTTCGTCGGCGTTCTGGTGCAGTACTTCGGGGTGCAGCCCTTCATCGCCTCGCTCGCGGCGATGTTCGCGGCCCGCGGGCTCGCGTTCATGGTGAGCCTGTCGTCCATCCGCGTCGAGGAGCCGGCGATCCTGTGGCTGCAGTCGACCCGCCTGCAGGGCGGCCCGGGCAGCTTCTACCTGACCCCGACCGGCATCCTCGCCCTGCTGGTGGTGCTGGCCGGCATCCTGATCCTGCAGTTCACCCGCTTCGGGCGCACGATCTACGCGATCGGCGGCAACGAGCAGTCGGCACGTCTCATGGGTCTGCCGGTCGTGCGGACGAAGCTGCTCGCCTATGTGATCAGCGGCGTCTGCGCGGGGCTCGCGGGAGTCGTCTTCACCGCGTACACGGGCGCGTCGTACCCGCTGAACGGCATCGGGACCGAGCTCGACACGATCGCCGCGGTGGTGATCGGCGGCACCCTGCTCACGGGCGGCAGCGGATTCGTGCTCGGGTCGATGATCGGGGTGTTCGTCTACGGCACCATCAAGACGGCCATCTCCTTCCTCGGCGTCGACCAGTCGTGGACCCGCATCACGATCGGTGCGTTGCTGCTCGTGTTCGTCGTCGTGCAGCGTCTGCTGGTGGCGCGGACGGCACGAACGTCACGGTGAACCTCGAGGGAGGCCCGCCGCGGGCATGATGGTCCGTATGGATGCGCGCGGAGCAGCGGTCGCGCCGGTCGTGCAGGTGACCGGCGCGACCGTCCGCTTCGGCGCCGAGACGGTGCTCGACGCCGTCGACTTCCGCCTGCTGCCCGGCGAGGTGCACTCGCTCATGGGCGAGAACGGCGCCGGCAAGTCGACGCTCATCAAGGCGATCACGGGTGCGCTGCGTCCGGATGCCGGCACGATCCGCGTCGGGGGTGAACCGGTGCACTTCGCCTCACCGGCCGACGCGCTCGCGGCGGGCATCAGCGCCGTCTATCAGGAGATCGACCTGCTGCCGAACCTCTCGGTCGGCGAGAACGTGCTGCTGGGACGTGAGAGCAGGCGGTTCGGGGCCATCGACTGGCGCGAGACCCACCGCCGAGCGGGCGAGATCCTCGAGGGTCTCGGGCTCGACATCGATCCGCGCACCCGATTGTCGCGGCACTCGCTCGCCATCCAGCAGCTCGTCGCGATCGCGCGCGCCATCTCGGTCGACGCCCGCGTCGTCGTGCTCGACGAGCCGACGTCGAGCCTCGACCTCGACGAGGTCGCGGAGCTCTTCCGGGTCATCCGCGAACTCACCTCCCGCGGCGTCGCGGTGCTGTTCGTCTCGCACTTCCTCGACCAGGTCTACGAGATCTGCGACCGCATCACGGTGCTCCGCGGCGGTCGCCTGATCGGCGAGTACGTGCCGACAGAACTCCTGCGCATCGACCTGGTCGAGAAGATGCTCGGGCGCGGCGCCGACGAGCTCGACGTCCCTCCCCGAGAGGATGCCGCGGCGTCCTCTCCCGTCGCCCTCGCCGGACGCGACCTCGCCTCGGGGACGGGCTTGACCGCAGCGACGCTGGCGATCGGCGAGGGTGAGGTCGTCGGCCTCGCAGGGCTCCTCGGCTCGGGCCGGTCGGAGCTCGCCCGCGCGCTGACGGGGGTCGACCGACCGGATGCCGGTGGGATCGAGGTGCGCGGAACGCCCGCCGTGCTCGCGACGCCCCGCCGGGCGATCGGGCAGGGCATCGTCTACTCCTCCGAGAACCGGCGGACCGAGGGCATCATCGGCGAGCTCAGCGTGCAGGACAACATCACGCTCGCGCTGCAGGCGGACCGCGGCATTCTGCACCGGCTCTCGCGGACCCGCCGGCGCGAACTCGCACTCAGCTGGATCGAGGCCCTCGACATCCGCCCCGCCGACCCGGACCGGCCGGCGGGAACCCTCTCGGGCGGCAATCAGCAGAAGGTGCTGCTCGCCCGCCTGCTCGCCCTGTCGCCGAGGGTGCTCGTCCTCGACGAGCCGACCCGTGGCATCGACGTCGGCGCGAAGGTCGAGATCCAGCGGCTCGTCGCCGACCTCGCCGACAACGGCCTGTCGGTGCTGTTCATCTCGGCCGAACTCGAGGAGGTGCTGCGGGTCTCGAACCGGATCGCGATCATGCGCGGCGGTCGCCTCGTCGACACCATCCCGGCGGACTCCCTCAGCGTCGATTCGCTGCTGGCGCTCGTCGCGCGCCCTGGGGACGCGTCGTGAGCGACGAGCGGGGCGCAAAGTCCGCCAACATCTTCGACGTCGCGCGCCTGGCCGGTGTCTCGCACCAGACCGTGTCGCGCGTGCTGAACGACCTGCCGAACGTCCGCCCCGCGACGCGCGCTCGTGTGGAGCAGGCGATGGCGCAGCTGCGTTACAGCCCGTCGCCCGCCGCGCGCGCCCTGGTCACCAAGCGCACCCGCACGATCGGCCTGATCACCCCGGGGACGGCGGACTTCGGCCCGACGTCGATCGCGATGCACTTCAACGTCGCGGCCAGGGTGGAGCGATACTCGGTCGATTCGGTGACCGCTCCCGATACGGATCCGGCGAGCGTCCGCTCGGTCGTCGAGGGTCTGCTGCGGCAGCGTGTCGATGCGATCGTCCTGGTCGTCACCGACCTGGGGGTCCTCGAAGTCGTGCGCGGCCTCGATCTCGGGGTGCCCATGGTCGCGGCCGCGGCCACCCAGCGCCGCCATCCGCAGCTCGTCTCGATCGACCAGTACCGCGGTGCGAGGTCGGCGGTGCGTCATCTCGCGGAGTCGGGGCACCGACGCATCCTGCACATCGCGGGTCCCGCTCGGAACCCGGATGCGATCGAGCGCATCCGGGGCTGGCGCGACGAACTCGCCGTGCACCAGCTGACGGTGATGGCGCCGCTGCACGGCGACTGGACGGCGGCCAGCGGCGCCGAGATCGGTCGATCCCTCGACCTCGCGCCCGGCGACGCGGTCTTCGCCGGCAACGACCACATGGCGATCGGTCTGCTCTCGGCGCTGCGCTCGCGCGGTCTGCGCGTGCCCGAGGACATCGCCGTCGTGGGGTTCGACGACGTGCCCGAAGCCGCCTATCTGCTGCCGCCGCTGACGACCGTGCGGCAGGACTTCCGTGCGCTCGGCGAGCTCATGATGCAGAAGGTGCTGCTCGCCGTCGAGGAACCGGATGGGCTCACCGAGGACACACCACTGCCAACGCACCTGATCGTGCGGGAGTCCTCGCGCCGCTGAGTCCGCTCAGACGGTGACCGCGGATCTCGACGAGCGGCCGCGCAGCCGTCCGACGGCGACGACGATCGCGCCGACGACGACGAACGTCACCGCGATCCCGACGACGTAGACCCACACCCCGCCCCACCCGGCGACGCCGTTGGGGTTCAGGAAGGGGTACGGGTACCAGAACGCGACGCCGCGCACCGGGTCGGTCACGAAGGGTCCGCGGATCAGCGTGTAGACGATCCAGGCGATGGGCACGGCGAGGATGACGAGGACCGACCGCCAGCGCAGGGCCCGATGGGTCGGCGCGACGAGCAGATCGACGATCAGGAACAGCGGCGCGACCACGTGGAGGATCTCGTTGGCCCATGCGACGTGGTCATCGGCGGTCGGCAGGCCGCGCAGCAGCAGGTTGTACACCACGCCGGTGATCGTGAGATAGGTCGTGGCGGCGGCGAGGGCGACGGCGATCCCGGCGGGCTCACGATCCTCGTGGGGCGGGCGCATGAAGAACCAGACCACGGCGGCCAACAGAGCCAGTGCACCGACGAGGTTCGACAGGATCGTGAAGAAGCTGAAGAAGTTCGCGATGGTCGTGGCCACATCGCGATCGTTCGCGATCGCCGTGCGGATCGTGGTGACGAATTGCCCGACCACGGCGGTCATGAGGACCGCGGCGCCGAGCAATCTGATGACCGACCACACCGTCGGCCAGGTTCGGGTGCGCATGACCGAACCCTAGCGCGCGGCCCGGGAATCCGGGCCGCGCGCAGCCGAAGGTTGTCAGCCCTTGACGACGGGGACGACGAGGCCGCCCCAGGTCTCGTTCTCGAAGTCCGCGGTGTCCTGCGAGGTCAGCAGTTCGTACAGCTTCTCGACGCGGGGGTCGTCCTTGAGTTCGGGGCGCGTCGCGAGGACGTTGTAGTACGGGCTGTCCTCGCCCTCGAGCAGGATCGCCTTGTCGCTCGTGAGGCCCGCGGGCAGGGCGAAGGAGATCGTGACGAAGGCGGCATCCACATCGGGCAGCGCCTGCGGCAGCGTCGCGTTCTCGATCTCGCGGAACTCGAAGTCCTTCGGGTTGGCGGTGATGCCGCTCAGGTCGACGACGTCATCGCTCACCTCGATGAGTCCCTCGGAGGCGAGCAGCTTCAGCGCGCGCCCCTCGTTGGTCGGGTCGTTCGGGATCGCGATGCTCGCGCCGTCGGCGAGCTCGTCGAGGCTCGACACCTTGTCGGAGTAGAAGGCGGCGCTCGGCAGGTACGCCTCGCCCACGCTCACGAGGCTGCCGCCGGCCTGCTCGTTGAACGTCTCGAGGAAGGTCGCGTTCTGGAAGAGGTTGGCGTCGATCGAGCCGTCGGCGAGGGCCGTGTTGGGCGTGTTGTAGTCGGTGAAGGGGACGAACTCGATCGTGAGCCCGGCCTCCGCGGCGCTCGTCTCGGCGATGTGGTTCAGGATGTCGCCGGCGGGCGTCTGGAGCGCGCCGACCTTGAGCGTGCCGAGGCCGTCGCCGTCGCCCTCGCCACCGGCGGACGGGGTCGTCGAGGCGCAGCCGCTGAGCAGTAGCGCGGTGGCGGTGGCGGTGGCCAGCAGGGCGGAACGGAGGGTGCGGGACATGGGGATGCCTTTCATCAGTGGTGCGGGGACCGGCGCCAGGACGGCCGGAGGTGCGGGGATCGGATCAGACGGCGGATGCCGCGGCGACGCGCACGCTGCGGCGGGTGCCGCGGCGGCCGAGGCGCCTCGCGCCCCAGGCGGCGAGGCTCTGCAGCACCATGACGATCGCGAAGATGATGATGATGACCGCGACGATGTGGATCCAGCTGTATTGCTGGTAGCCGTAGCGGATCGCGACGTCGCCGAGGCCGCCGCCGGCGACCGTGCCGACCATCGCCGAGAAGTTGATGATCGAGGTCACCGTCGTCGACAGGCCGAGCAGGGCGGCGGGGGCGGCTTCGGGGAGCAGGACCTTGGTCACGAGCTGCCACCGGCTCGCGCCGAGCGACGAGGCGACTTCGAGCAGGCCGGGGTCGACCTCCTTGACGGCGATCTCGACCATGCGCGCGAAGAACGGGATCGCGACGGCCGACAGCGGCACGATCGCGGCGGTCGACCCGATGAAGGTGCCGACGATCGCCCGGGTGACGGGGATGAGGGCGACCATCAGGATGATGAAGGGCACCGATCGGCCGAAGTTGACGATGAAGTCGAGCGTGCGGTTGATTGCGATGCCGGCCGTGCGCGAGCCGAACGGGCGCTCGAGGAACCGGCCCGCCTCGGTGCCGACGAGGACCACGCCGAGCGGCAGCCCCACGACGATCGTCACGAGCAGGGCGACGCCGACCATGTAGAGGGTCTCGCCGGTCGCCTTGAGCAGGACGTCGATCAGCTGCTGGTTCATGCGGCCACCCCCTGGAGGACCTCGATGAGCAGACCTTGGGCGCGCAGGTCGGCGATGACGGCGGCCGCCACGTGTCCCGGCACCTCGAGCCGCGTACGACCGGCCTGCGTCCCGGCGATGCGCTCGACGACCGCGCCGAGGATCGACACGTCGGCGTCGTGGTCGCGGGCGAGTCGGGCGATGACGGGGCGATCGGCGGTGCCGCCGGCGAAGGTGATGTCGATGACGGTCGCGTCGGCCGGCACGCCCTCGGGCACAGGCCCGAGCGGGAACAGTTGCGAGGTGAGACGGGAGCCGGGGGTGCGGATGACGTCGACGAGGCGTCCCTGCTCGACGACGCGGCCCTGTTCGAGGAGGGCCGCCGAGTGGCAGCTGGACTTCACGACGTCCATCTCGTGCGTGATGAGCAGGACGGTCAGCCCGAGCTCCTCGTTGATGCGGCGGTACAGGTCGAGGATCGACTCGGTCGTCTCGGGGTCGAGGGCGCTCGTCGCCTCGTCCGACAGGAGCACGCTCGGGCGCGAGGCGAGGGCACGGGCGATGCCCACCCGCTGCTGCTGACCGCCCGACAGCTCGTGGATCGAGGCGTCGCCGCGGTGACCGAGCCCGACGAGGTCGAGCATCTCCTGCGCGCGGTCGCGCCGGGCGCCGCGCGACCCGCCGTCGAGTTCCAGGGCGAGCTCGACGTTGCCGCGCACGGAGCGGCTGCTCAGCAGGTTGAAGCGCTGGAAGACCATGCCGATCCGGCGCCGGGCGGCGCGCAGCTCGGTCTCGCCGAGGGCGGTGAGTTCGACGTCGTCGACCGTCACCGTGCCACTGTCGGGACGCTCGAGCAGGTTGACGATCCGCGCGAGAGTGCTTTTGCCGGCGCCGCTCTGACCGACGATGCCGAACACTTCGCCGGTGGGGATGGTCAACGAGACGTCGTCCACGGCGGGCACGCCGCCGTAGCGTTTCGAGACCCGTTCGAGCGCGATCAACGGTCGTCCTCTCGGATGCGGGGTGGGGATCGTCGGGCAGCGAGTGCGCCCAGTCCCTTCGATGCAACCGAATGGGTGCGGCGGCGCCAAATCGTGTGACGCCGCGTTGCGCTGCGGATGCCGTCGGTGCCGCCCGGGCCGCCCGATAAGATGGGGTGTAACCGTCCGATAACGGGGGAGAGCCCATGCCAGGCATCGTGATCGTCGGAGTTCAATGGGGAGACGAGGGCAAGGGCAAAGCCACCGACCTCCTGGGTGAGCGCACCGACTGGGTCGTCAAGTTCAACGGCGGCAACAACGCCGGCCACACCGTGGTGATCGGCGACGAGAAGTATGCCCTCCACCTGTTGCCCAGCGGCATCCTGTCGCCCGGCGTCAACGCCGTCATCGGCAACGGCGTGGTCATCGACCTCGAGGTGCTGTTCGCCGAGCTCGGCGCGCTGCAGGCGCGCGGCGTCGACGTCTCGCGGCTCAAGGTCAGCGCGAGCGCGCACATCATCACGCAGTACCACCGCACCCTCGACAAGGTGACCGAGCGCTTCCTCGGCAAGAAGATGATCGGCACGACCGGTCGCGGCATCGGCCCGACCTACGCCGACAAGATCAACCGCACCGGCATCCGCGTACAGGACCTCTTCGACGAGAACATCCTGCGCCAGAAGGTCGAGGGCGCCCTCGACCAGAAGAACCACCTGCTGGTGAAGGTCTTCAACCGTCGCGCGATCACGGTCGACGAGGTCGTCGAGGACCTCCTGTCGTACGCCGAGCGTCTGCGCCCGATGGTCGCCGACACCGGCCTGTTGCTCAGCGAGGCTCTGGATGCCGGTGACGTCGTCGTCTTCGAGGGCGGGCAGGCCACGATGCTCGACATCGACCACGGCACCTACCCGTTCGTCACATCATCTTCGGCCACGGCGGGCGGCGCCTCGACCGGATCGGGAGTCGGCCCGAACCGCCTCGACCGCATCGTCGGCATCGTGAAGGCGTACACGACCCGAGTCGGGTCGGGTCCCTTCCCGACCGAGCTGTTCGACGAGAGCGGCGACTTCCTGCGCTCGCGCGGCTTCGAGTTCGGCACGACGACCGGGCGTCCGCGGCGCGTCGGCTGGTACGACGCGCCGATCACGCGTTACGCGACGCGGATCAACGGCATCACCGACCTCGTGCTCACCAAGCTCGACATCCTCACCGGGCTCAAGGAGATCCCCGTCTGCGTCGCCTACGACGTCGACGGTCGACGCTTCGACGAGGTCCCGGTCAACCAGACCGACTTCCACCACGCGACGCCGGTCCTCGAGACCTTCCCCGGCTGGAGCGAGGACATCTCCACCGCGCGCACCTTCGAGGACCTGCCGCAGACCGCGCAGGACTACGTGCTCGCGCTCGAGAAGATGAGCGGCACGCGCATCTCGGTCATCGGCGTCGGAGCCGCACGCGACGCGGTGATCGTGCGTCACGACCTGCTCGACTGACCGTGCGATTCCTGCTCGGCGGGTACTCCGCCGACATGGGCGGCGCGGCGACGGGGATCGGGTTGCTGGATGCCGGGAGTGCCGATTCGCCGGTGGCGAGCGGACCCCTCGGTTTCGGCGGTGACGTCGTCGCGGCCGACTCGCCGTCGTGGATCGCGCGGCATCCGTCCCTCGACGTCGTCTACGCCGTCCTCGAGGGTCGCGGCAGCGTCCGCGCGTTCCGGCGGACGGGCGAGCGGACGTTCGCCGCACTGGGCGGAGAGGTCGCCGTCGGTGAGAGCCCCTGCCACGTGCTCGCTCTCGACGACGCACTGATCGTGTCGTGCTACGGCGACGGCGCGGTCGTCCGCGTCGAGCTCGCGCCCGACGGTCGACCGCGGACCGCACGCGCGTGGACGGACGCCGACGCCGGGGACCCGGCATCCGACCTCACCGCGGCGGCGCGGGCGCTGCGTGCCGCCGCAGGTCCCGAGTACGCGCACCTCATTCCGCATGCCGACGACGAGACGGATGCCGCGGCTCCGACGGCCGGCCGATCCTCGCACGCCCATCAGGCGGCACTCCTTCCCGGCGGTGTGATCGCGACGACGGACCTCGGTCTCGATCTCGTCCGGTTCTGGCGCGGCGGTCGCGAGGTGCAGCGCTTGATCCTGCCGACCGGCACCGGACCGCGGCACCTGCGGATGCACCCCAGCGGGCACCTGTACGTCGTGACGGAGTACTCCGGCGAGGTGTTCGCCGTCGCTCCGGATGCCGCGGGGGAGTGGCGTCTCGTCGGCGGAGCGCAGCTCGGCGCGTTCCCGGGCGACATGGGCGCAGAGCTCGCGATGTCCTCGGACGGCGTCTATCTGTACGCGGGGCTGCGCGGCAGCGACACGATCGCGACCGTCAAGGTCCGCGGCGGCGGCGAGACCTTGCAGCCGGTCGCGCTCGCCGAGTCGGGCACGTCGTGGCCGCGCCACCACGTCGTCGCCCGCGACACGATGCTGGTCGCAGGTCAGCGCGCCGACGAGGTCGTCTCGCTGGCGATCGACGAACGGACCGGGGTCCCCGGGCGCGTCCGGCACCGGACAATAGCACCGGCGCCGACGGCGCTCCTACCCTTCTCGTCCTGATGACCTCGCCCGGTAACGTGTCGGGGCGGAGGGGAACATGAGCGCGGGCGGGCAGACGAGCGCGAGCCGGACAGCGGTCGCGCGACTGGGTGGATTCACTGCCTTCGTCTGGATCGCGGGCCTGGTCGTGGCAGGGATCGTCGCCCTCGTCTATGTGGATGACGGGGGCTTCGACGTGGGTCCGGTCGGCGTCGACGCGGACTACGCGCGGGAGCCGTGGACGAGCCCGGACCCGATCGCGGCCGACGACCTGGGCGGCGGAGTCTACGAGGGGCGGGACGGAGCGGTCATCCGCCTCACCGGTCTCGACGTCGATCAGCCTGTCGTCCTGACACCCGAGGACGGGACCTACATCAGCAGTGTGCGTGTGACCGGTCCCGGTGGCCGCATCGTGACGGAGGGCGAGTACGACCAGCCGCCGCGCTTCTTCTCTCTGGTGGACGATCGGGTCGTCGTGCTCGTCGATCAGCCCGACGTCGAGCTGTGGGTCGACGGCCTCAGCGACGAGACGTGGCGCGGACGCGTCACATCCGGCGGTCTCGGGTGGGTGAACGACGTCGCATCGGGCTTCGAGTCCGCCGTCTTCACCCACGCGGGCGAGGCGTCGACCGCGCGGCTCAGCGCACGTGGGGAGGGCAGGGTCTCGATCCAGGTCGTCACGCCGCACGGCAGCGAGTACACGTTCGACGGCGAGGCGCCCCTCGATCAGTCGATCGCCTGGCCCGACGCGCCGCTCGTGGTGTTCTCGGTCGACTCGTGGGAGGACGCCGGGTGGCGGCTCGAGTTCCCGCCGTCCTCACCGACACCGACGCCGTCGCCGACCCCGGAGTCGACACCGTGAGTACCGCGGATGCCCGGATCCGCCGCTTCTCGACCGTCACCTGGCTGGCGGGGACGGGTGTCGCCGTCGTGCTCGCCTTCATCCTCGTGCCGGTCATCGGGATCAATCCGCGCACCGGGGACCTCGTCCTCACCGACCCGAATCGGTACGAGTACGAGCCCTGGGACGATCCCGCCGCGCAGGAGGCGCGATCGGCCGACGACGAGCTCAGCGGCACGGCGGCGAGCAGTTTCGTCGAACTCCCGGCAGGCGACGACGTCTGGGTCATCGGACCGCTCACCGAGGGGGCCGATGACTACCTCAACGTCTACCAGCAGGTCGACATCGCCGCCGGCCTCGACGACGAGCGCCCGCAGTACCTGGGCCTCGTGAGCCAGTCGCGCAAAGTCACCGTCGTCTCTTCGCAGGCGGGCGGCCGGCTCTGGTTCGCCCCCCGCCTGACGGACTGGACCGCGACCGTCAGCCGCGAGACACCGACGCCCATCGAGGGCGGCACCGCGACGGGCGAGGGTCCGGCGTTGCTGTCGTACGAGGGGGACGCGCTGAGTGCGCGCTTCGTCTTCGAGGGCGACGGCTTCTTCACCGTCGATGCGGCCTTCCCCGGCGAGGTGATCGACCTCGTACGAGGGGTCGACGGCGTCGACATCCGCGAGTCCTGGCCGGCTCAGGGGCGGGTGATCTTCCGCGTCGACGCCGACGAGAGCGCCGGTCGGTGGACGATCACGCTGGACGAGCCGGCATCCGGAACATCATGACCACCATGGAAAGGGAACGCACGTGACCTTCGACGCCACCCTGGACGCCGCCTTCAAGGCGCGCCTGCCGCTGCTGTACCTCGAGACCGGCGAGGAGGTGCGCGCCGTCGCCGCGATCACCGACGCCGCCCATGCGCAGCGCAACCGCCGCGCGGTCTGGACCTGGACCTCGGCGCTCGGGCTGATCGGGCCCGACGGCAAGAGCGTCTCGAACACGACCAACCCGGCGCGGGCGCTGCAGCACGTCGCCGGGGTCACCGACCCGAGCGTGTTCATCTTCTGCGACCTGCACGCCTACTTCGGCGGCGAGCACCGGCAGGGGGATCCCACGATCGTGCGGACGGTGCGCGAGACCGCACTCGAGTTCCGGCACGGCGACGTCTCGCGCACGCTCGTCATCACCGCCCCCGTGCGGGTGATCCCGCCCGAGCTCGACGAGTTGACGCACCTGTTCGACTTCCCGCTGCCGACCGCGGCGGAGATCCGCGACCTGCTCGACACGATGATCGACAACAACGCGCGCGAGATCAAGGTCACCGCCGACGACGCGGCACGCGAGGCGCTCGTCCATGCGGCGCTCGGGCTGACGATGGCCGAGGCCGAGAACGCGTTCGCGCGCGCGATGGTCAACGATGGGCGGCTGAGTGCGGACGACATCGGCGTCGTGCTCGATGAGAAACGTCAGGTGGTGCGCAAGTCCGGCGTGCTCGAGTTCGTCACCGCGAACATCGACCTCGACGACGTCGGCGGGCTCAACAACCTCAAGCGGTGGCTCGAACGTCGGAACGGCTCGTGGCTGCCCAGCGCGCACGAGTACGGTCTGCCCGCTCCGAAGGGTGTGCTCATCACGGGTGTCCCGGGCTGCGGCAAGTCGCTGACCGCGAAGGCGACGGCGGCGTCGTGGGGCCTGCCGCTGCTGCGTCTGGACATCGGCCGCATCTTCTCGGGCCTGGTCGGGTCGAGCGAGCAGAACCTGCGTACCGCGATCGCGACCGCCGAGGCGGTGGCGCCCTGCATCCTGTGGGTCGACGAGATCGAGAAGGGGTTCTCGAACACGACCGGTCAGGGCGATTCGGGTACGACGGCGCGCGTGTTCGGTACCTTCCTCACCTGGATGCAGGAGAAGCGGCATCCGGTCTTCGTCGTCGCGACGGCGAACAACATCGACGCCCTCCCGCCCGAGTTCATGCGCAAGGGGCGGTTCGACGAGATCTTCTTCGTGGACCTGCCCACGACCGTCGAGCGCGAGGCGATCTGGTCGCTGCAGCTGGCGGCGCATGCGACGCCGGCCAACGGGCTCGATGCCGTCGCCGGCGACCGGGGCGCCGTCGCCTCCCTCGTCGAGGCGAGCGAGAACCACTCCGGTGCAGAGATCGAGCAGGCCGTCGTGGCCGCGCTGTACGAGGGGTTCGGCGGGCGCCAGGCCATCACGGCGGATGTCGTGAGCCGGGTCGTCGCGTCGATGATCCCCCTCGCGGTGACGCAGGCCGAGGAGGTCCAGCGCATCCGCGCGTGGGCGGCGCAGCGCGCCGTGCGGGCGACGGGCGCGGAGGACCTCGACGCCCACGACGTCGAGGTCGGCGGCGCGGAGGGCGACGGCATCCTGTCGTCGCGTCGCGGCGGCCGGACCGTGGACTACTGAGGGGAGCGGACATGAAGAAGCTCGTGGTGCAGCTGAAGGCGGACGGGTCCGTCGCCGCAGAGACGGTCGGCATGACCGGCCCGGAGTGCCTCGACTACATCGAGCAGCTCGAGGCGCTGCTCGAGGCCGAGACCGCCTCGTCGCAGTTCACCGACGACTACACGCGGGTCGCCGCGACAGCTGACGACCAGTTGCGCCAGGAGGACCGGGGCCGATGATCTTCGCCGAATCCCGCGGCGCCGGCGGGGAGGGGAGCCTCCTCGGCGTGACGCCGCCCCCGCACGGTGACGAGGCGCTGCGCTGGTCGCGCTTCGTGCCCTCGACCGACGCGGAAGGCCCCGGCACACGGGCGACGGTCTGGATGCAGGGCTGCGCGGTGCACTGCCCGGGGTGCTTCAACCCGCACCTCTGGGCGACCCGCGGCGCACAGCTGAACGACCCGGCCGCGCTTGCTGCGGAGTGGGTGGATGCCGCGGTCTCCGCCGGCGCGGAGGGGATCACTCTCCTGGGCGGCGAACCCTTCGACCAGGCCGGGGCGCTCGCCGTGGTCGCCGAGGCGTTCCGCGCGGCCGGGCTGGGGGTGATGGCGTTCTCGGGCTACACCCTCGGCCGGCTGCAGGAGTGGAGCCAGGAGCGCCCCGACATCGCGCGGCTGCTCGCCGCGACGGACCTGCTCTGCGACGGGCCGTACCTCGCGGGTCTGCCCGACACGCGGCGGCCGTGGATCGGCTCGCGGAACCAATCGATCCGCGCCCTCACCCCGCGGTACGCGGCCGCGGTCGAACGGATCGCGCGCGACGGCGGTCAGGACGCCCTCGAGGTGCGCATCGGTCCCGACGGCGCTGTCGCGGTGAACGGGTGGGCGACCGACGCGGCGCTCGCCGCGCTGTTGGACGATCTGGGCGTGCGCGGCGACCGCGCCGCATCCCTCAGGAAGGAACCCTCTCGATGAGCATCTCGCTGATCCTCGTGCCCGCCGCGCTCGCCGCCGCGGCGGCCCTCGGCGGCACCGGCGTACTCGGCGCGGTCGCGCAGAACCGGGACGCCAAGACCGAGCCGGGAGCGCGGCCCGCGGCGGTGCCGATCGCGGTGCAGACGCGGATGAAGGACGCCGATCTGCTCACCGCGGCTCTCGGCGACCTCGGTGCGACGGACGCGTCGCGCGTCGACGGCGAGCTGACCGCGACGGTCGACGGGCTCGAGCTCGTGATGTCGCGTACCGAGGACGACGTGTGGGGCGCGCACCTGTCGCGCCTCGACGGGCACGAGGTCTCCGAGGCCGAGGCGGCTGAGCTCATGACGCGACTGGATGCCGCCTACGCGCGGCACGTGCAGCAGGCGGTCGCCGAGCGCATCCGCGCCCGCGCCGACCAGGCCGGGTTCGAACTCGTCTCCGAGACCCGCGATGAGGACGACACTGTGACGATGGTGCTGAACGTGCGGGACCGGGCGTGAGCACGTCGTCGCGCGAGGCGGTGCCGACCTGGGGCTGGATGCTCGGTGTCAGCTCGTGGCTCGTGCCGGTCTTCTTCGGACCCGGGTTCGCGTGGATCGGCTTCTTCATCGTGGGTGCGGTGTCGCGGCGTGGCGTCGCGTACGTCGCCGGCCTCGCAAGCGGCATCCTCGGATTCACCATCGGCGTCGAGGTCTGGGGCGGCTTCACCGACATCGTGGCCGCGGTCGTCCACCTCGCCGGCATCGTGGTCGCGCTCGCACTCAACCCGGCGTGGCTGCGGACCCTGTGGGAGCGTCGTGTCGCCCGGACCGATAAGAATCGACCCGCCGCCTGGCGGCGGGCGGAGGAGCCCGCCGCGACGGCATCCGCTCGCCCGGCCCGTGGCAGCCGACGAAGCTCGAAGCGAGCCTCGAAGCCTGCGCCGCCGCAGGAGTCGAACCGGCTCGCGGAGTCCGTCGGTGCGACGTCGGCGGATCTGCTGCAGACGAGCGAACCGGCCGAACCCGTCGACGTGCAGACCGCGTCGACGGACGAGATCGCGGACCTGCCCGGGATGAACCGGACCAAGGCGCGCCGGGCCGTGCGGGCGCGGACGAAGCAGGGCGGATTCGTCTCGGTCGAGCAGTTCGGCGAGGCGGCGGGCCTGCAGCCGCACGAAATCGTCCGGCTGCGATCGGCGGCGACCTGCTCGCCGCGACCGCGCGGGGAACGCCGCTTCGGTCGCCGCGTCGACCTCTGAGACCTCCAGGTAAACGTTGCATTCCGCTGGGCGAGGGCGGGAGGATCGAGGCATGGCCGCATCCCCCCTCGAGCCGCTCGACTCGGCATCCCTCCCGCCGCGCGTCGACGTGAGCGACAACTCCGCCGCCCTCGCCGCCGTCCAGGACGTCATCGACGCGGGGCCGTACGCGGCGACGTGGGAATCGCTGCGCGCCTACGAACCGCCGCTCTGGTACCGCGACGCGAAGTTCGGGATCTTCATCCACTGGGGCATCCCGTCAGTGCCGGCCCAGGGCGAGTGGTACTCGCGCACGATGTACCTCGAGGCCGACGGTGCGTTCGCGCACCACCGCGAGACCTACGGCCCGCACGACGAGTTCGGATACAAGGACTTCATCCCGTCGTTCACGATGGAGAGCTACGACCCCGCCGAGTGGGCGGAGCTGTTCCGCCGCTCGGGCGCGCAGTTCGTCGTCCCCGTCGCCGAGCACCACGACGGCTTCGCGATGTACGACACGGCCCGCTCGCGGTGGAGCGCGACGCAGATGGGTCCGCGCCGCGACGTGTTCGGCGACCTGATGACGGCGGTCGACGACACGTGGATGGTTCGGGGGGCGTCCTCGCACCGGGCCGAGCACTGGTTCTTCATGAACGGCGGGATGCGGTTCGACTCCGACGTCCGCGACGCGCGGTTCTCCGACTTCTACGGTCCCGCGCAGCGCGAGGAGACGGCGCCCAACGAACTGTTCCTCGAGGACTGGCTGCTGCGGACGGTCGAGATCATCGACCGCTACCGGCCGCAGGTGCTGTGGTTCGATTGGTGGCTCGAGCAGCCCGCGTTCGAGCCGTACATCCGGCAGCTCGCCGCGTATTACTACAACCGCGGTCACGAGTGGGGCCGCGGCGTCGTCATCAACTACAAGTGGACCGCGTTCGCCGAGGGGAGCGCCGTCTACGACATCGAACGCGGCGCGATGAGCGGCATCCGTCCCGACGTGTGGCAGAACGACACGTCCGTCGGCAAGACCTCGTGGGGCTGGATCGAGGATCACGAGTACAAGTCCCTCGACGATCTCGTCGGTGAGCTCGTCGACGTCGTGGCGAAGAACGGCAACCTGCTGCTGAACATCGGGCCGAAGGCCGACGGCACGATCGCCGAGCCTGAGCGGGCGTTGCTCGAGGGGATCGGCGACTGGCTGACGGTCAACGGCGAAGCGATTTTCGGATCGCGTCCGTGGCTCATCCCCGGCGAGGGGCCGACCGAGGTGGTCGCAGGATCGATGATCGACGACGGGTTCGCGCCGTACACCTCGGCGGACGTGCGCTTCACGACGCGCACCGACGTCACCGGCGACTACGTCTACGCGATCGTGCTGCGCTGGCCCGAGGACGGCGTCGCGACGATCCGGTCGTGGAGTCGGGGGAGCGGTCTGCTGGGGCGGCGGATCACCG
This sequence comes from Microbacterium sp. NPDC077663, assembly GCF_044542795.1. Lineage (NCBI taxonomy): Bacteria > Bacillati > Actinomycetota > Actinomycetes > Micrococcales > Microbacteriaceae > Microbacterium > Microbacterium sp. NPDC077663. Next base: position 724,947 of record NZ_JBITVE010000002.1, read on the forward strand.
AGCTGACCGTACTCGGTGCGGGCTCGGTCGAGTGGTCGCAAGACGTCGACGCGCTGCGGGTCACGCTGCCCGAGATCGCGCCGTCGTCGGTCGGTGTGGTCGTGAAGGTGTGGCTCGAGCCCGAGCAGGTACCGGCGCGCAAGGACTTCCTGCACGGCTGAGTGCCCGTGCCCGCCGCGATACGCTCGACGCCGGAGGAATCATGACCGACCCGAACGCCCAGCTGCAGATCCTGCGATCCAGCATCGACAACATCGATGCGGCCCTCGTCTTCATGCTCGCCGAGCGATTCCGCTGCACGAAGCAGGTCGGCGTCCTCAAGGCGGAGCACGGGATGCCGGCATCCGATCCCTCGCGTGAGGAGCAGCAGACCGCGCGCCTGCGCCGTCTTGCCCTCGAAGCCGACCTCGACCCCGAGTTCGCCGAGAAGTGGTTCAACTTCGTCGTCGCCGAGGTCATCCGTCACCACACCGAGGCCGCCGAGGAGCGCTGAGGGCGGGCGCCCGGCTGCGGGCGTTCGCGGATGCAATGGATCGGCGGCGACACGCCGACGTAGAAACGGATGCCGCGGCGCGCCTCGCGGCATCCGTTGCATCCCGTGACGGCACGGCGCTCACACAGCGGCGGCGGCGAAGTCCATCTTGGTGATCCGACCCTGCTCGTCGATCCAGAACTGGTACTCCAGCTCGACGACACCGCCGGGGAAGTCGCCCTCGAGGCGGTACGAGGCGCCGACCATGTCGTCGACGGTGCGCGCACCCAGGAAGGTGACGGTCGTCGTGAAGAGGTCGATGGTCTCGTCGACCCACGCGTCGATCTCGGCGCGGCCGCGGTGCGTGCGTCCCTCGTCCGAGACCACCGCGTCGTCGGCGAAGAGCGCCTTCACGCGAGCCGCGTCGTGTGCCTGCCACGCGTCGACGAAGCCTTCGGCGGCGGCGGGCAGGTCGTTGATCTCCAGTGTCGTGCTCATTGTTCCCATCCCTTCCTCCACGAGTCTCCTCGTGTCCTGTGCGACGGAGATACCGTCCCTCAGGACACTATATATCCGGATCCTGTCCTGCACGACAATAAATTTGCGAAGAGTCAACTCACGCAGGGGTGCTATCCGACCGGTCGTCGGACTCGAGGATGAACTCCGCCTCGGGCGACCGCACCCCGTTCGCCTGGACGGTGACGACGTGCCGGCCCGGGTGATGGCTGCGCGTCGTGATGCGACGGAACGAGTGCGTCTTCGTGACGGTCACACTCGCGCCCGGGGCGAGGGTGCGGGAGGCGAGCTTGAACGTCTTCGGGCTCAGCGAGCCGCGTGCACGACGGAAGCCGATCGTGTAATCGATGGCGACGACCGCATCGGCGTCGCCCTCGTTCGTGACCTCCGCCCGGAAGGTCACGGACCCCTCGTGCGGCACGACCGTGGCGTCGAGCTGCGGCCGCTCGACCCGCAGTCGGTCACCCGAGTATCCGACGAGCGCGAGCGCAGTCGGATCGGCTCGCTTCACGAGAGTCCGCATCCCGTGTCGGATGACGCGGGCCGTGTGCTCGTCCGGATGCACCGCCCACGCCTGTGCGCGTCCGGTCGCCACATCCGGGCTCAGCCGGCTGAGGTCGTTGAGATGGTTGGCGACGGAGCGCCTCACGTACTCGGCGGGATCGCGGTAGAGCGCGTCGATGATCGGACCCGTGGCATCCGGGTGCTCGAGCAGCCACGGCACCTTCTTGGCCCAGGGCAGGTGAGAGCGGGTGCCCTCGCTGGCGAGGCGGCGCACGTGCTCGTTCTCATGTCCCAGCCACGACCCGACGTGCGCCAGGGCTCGTTCCGGTCGTGCGATCAACATGTCGCGGATCGCGAACTCGCTGCTCAGGCGGGTCGTCAGCCGCGCGAGCAGCGACATCGCGGCGTCGAACGCCGACTCGGATCCGTCCTCGAGGGCGCGCGCGGTCACGAACTCGCTGAGGGGCCAGATGATCCAGCCGGTCGTCTGGGGAAAGCGCAGCAGACCGTCGACGACACCCTCGGCGGCAGGGAACCCTGCCGGGACGTCGGCCAGTGCGGCATCCCGGACGAGGTTCACCCGGTCCCGAAGGCGGAGTCCGTCCAGCGAGCGACGCACGCGATCCAGCTGCGGCGTGTCGAGTCCGCGCACGACGCTCTTCAGTGATTCGCGCAGCGTGTCGACCCCCGCCGGACTGATGAGCTCGTCCATCGATCCCACGGATCCACCTCCTCCTCGACTGAAATTGGCGCTGGGGACAGTATCACGCAATGATGTCCCGTGGGACATGTTCTGGCCTTGCCGGCAGTAGAGTTCTCGCGTGGCGAAGAGTTCAGAATCCTCGGTGATCAGGCCTCGGCGGGCGAGCGACTTCCCCTATCGATCAGAGTTGCTGGCCAACCTCAGTGCGTTGATCCTGCTGTGGGACTCTCCGGCGCTCCAGGGTCAGATCCTCGCGAAGTCGGGTGAGAGCATCGACCAGCAGTCGCACGCCACACTGCGGCACCTGCTCGCCTGGGGCCCGATGCGTCCGAGCGCCCTCTCGGAGGTCCTCGCGACCGGCGCGTCCCATGTGAGCAAGATCGTCCGCCGTCTGGAGGTCGACGGCTGGGTCCGGCGGACGACCGACCCGTCGGACGGTCGGGCGACGCTCATCGCGTTGACGGAGTCCGGCGAAGCGGCGGCGCGCGGTGTCTACGCGCTGGGCGACCGGATGATCGCTGAGGTGCTCGAGGGCTGGAGCGAGGCGGATGTCGAGGAGTACACCGCGCTCACCTCGCGATTCGTGAAGGATGCCATCGCCTCCGCCGAGCGGATGCTCGAGAGAGGCTTGCTGCCGGCAGCGGAATAGATCCCTCTCGCACGCGTTTTCTGTCTTCCAGGACAGTATTCATTGTCCTGGGAGACAGAAAACGCTTCGAACGAGAGGACTGCGCATGGCGCACTCAGATCGCGACCGTCTGGACGGTCGCACGGCACTGGTCACCGGGGGAACGAAGGGCGCAGGGAGGGCGATCGCCGATCGGCTGCGGGAGTTGGGTGCTGACGTCCACGTGACGGCTCGCTCGATGCCCGAGGGGTACGAGTTCCCGGACCGGTTCATCGCCGCTGACACGTCGACCGCTGCGGGCACGGATGCGGTGGCTGAGAGGATCACGGATGCCGGCGGTCTCGACATCCTCGTGCACAACGTCGGCGGCGCATCGACTCCTCCCGGGGGATTCGCCGTCATCACCGACGATCAGTGGCTCACCGAGCTGCAGTTGAACCTGCTGGGTGCGGTGCGACTGGATCGGGCGTTGCTCCCCGGCATGATCGAATCCGGATCGGCTGTCGTGCTGCACGTGACCTCGATCCAGCGGGAGCTGCCGCAGTACGAGTCGTCACTGGCCTACGCCGCCGCGAAGGCGGGACTGCGCACCTACAACCGGGGTCTGGCGAACGAGCTGGGCGGGACGGGTGTGCGTGTGGTCGCGGTGAGCCCCGGCGGGATCAAGACCGAGGCCTATGAGAACTTCGCAGCCCAGATCGCCGACGCCAACGGAATCACCCGTGAGCAGGCCGATCAGCGGATCATGGACTCGCTGGGCGGCGTGCCGCTCGGTCGCTTCGCCGAGCCCGAGGAGATCGCCGACCTCGTCGGCTTCCTCGTCACCGATCGCGCCACCGCGATCCACGGCGCCGAGTACGTGATCGACGGCGGCACGGTGCGCACCGTCTGACGCAGCGTCATCGGATGCAAGGGATCCGCGACGACACGCCGGGGACGTGACGGATGCCGCGGCGCGCCGCCCGGCATTCATTGCATCCGTTGACGTTCGACGTCAGGCCAGCCGCACCCGCAGCCAGCGGAACCCGTGCGCCGGCAGCACGAGCCCGCCCGACAGGTCGACGGCCTCCTCGGTGACGACGTCGATGGCATCGGCGCGGAACCCCGACAGGGTCCCGGCGTCGATCGTCACCGCGTCGTCGCCGACGTTCGCGAGCACGAGCACGACGCCCTCGCCGATGCGCTGGAACCCGACGACCGACGGATGCGGCGTGTGGAACGGCGTCAGCGGGATGTCAGCGAACTCCGGCGTCCGCTGACGCGCCTCGATCAGCGCGGTGAGCCGTGAGTGGATGCGGCCGGCGACCGTCGACGGATCGTGCCGCGACGCGAACGCGGCGGGGTCCGCGGCGGGGCGGTGCACCCACCGGCTGTCGCCCGCGTGCGCCGGGTCGTCGCGGTAGCCGTAGTCGTTCAGCTGACCGAGCTCGTCACCGAGGTAGAGCAGGGGGATGCCGCCGGTCGACAGCGCGAGCGCATGCGCCAGGATCACGCGGTCCTCGCCGTCCGGGTCACCAGCCTCGACCCCGGCGAGCGACGCAGTCGTCCCGGTGACGCGCGCATCACCGGTCTTGGGGTTCTCCTGGAAGGGCACCCCGCGCGAGAAGGTACCGGGGAAGCGGCCGACGTAGAAGTCGTTGAGGAACCGGCGGTGGGCGTAGCCGTCGATGCCGAGGGTCGCGGCATCCTCGTCGGCGAAGGTCCAGCCGATGTCGTCGTGACTGCGCACGTAGTTGACCCACGCGGTCCCCGCCGGCAGGGCGTGACGTTCGTCGAGCGCCTTCTGCAGCAGTCGCCCGTCGCGGGTGGCGAGCGCCTCCCAGCCGAGCGCCATCTGCAGCGGGTTGTACGAGAGCTGGCACTCGTCGGTCGAGATGTAGGTGATGACCTCGTCGGGGTGGACGATCGCCTCGGACTTGAACAGCACCGACGGCGCACCGAGCGACAGCACCTGGTTGAAGGCGCGGAGCAGCAGGTGTGCCTCGGGCAGCGACTCGCAGGTGGTGCCGAGCCGCTTCCAGATGAAGGCGACGGCATCCATCCGCAGCACCTCGACGCCCTGGTTGGCGAGGAACAGCATCTCGCCCGCCATTGCGCGGAACACCGCGGGGTTCGCATAGTTGAGGTCCCACTGGAAGTGGTAGAAGGTCGCCCAGATCCAGCGTCCGTCGGGCAGCTGCACGAACGCGCCTGGGTGGTCGTCGGGGAAGATCTCGCGGACGGTCTCTTCGTAGCGATCGGGCATCGTCCGGTCGGGGAAGATCAGGTAGAAGTCCTCGTAACCGGGAACGCCCGCGACCGCCTTCTGCGCCCACTCGTGCTCGTTGCTCGTGTGGTTGAAGATGAAGTCCACGACGAGTGAGATCCCGGCCTCGCGCAGGTCGGCCGCGAGCTCGGCGAGGTCGGCCATCGTGCCGAGCTTTTCGTCGACCGCCCGGTAGCTCGACACCGCGTACCCGCCGTCGTTGTTGCCCTCCGGCGAGGCGAACAGCGGCATGAGGTGCAGGTAGGTGAGCCCGAGTTCCTGGAAGTAGGGGATGCGATCCCGGATGCCGCGCAGCGAACCCGCGTAGCGATCGACGTAGCAGACCCCGCCCAGCATCCTCTCCGACAGGTACCACCCCGGGTCGGCGGTCCGCCGGCGGTCGAGCGCCTTCAGGTCGGCCGGCCGGTCGCGCCAGCTCCCTGCCGCCGACGCGACCACGGCGGCCAGGGCCTCGCGGCCGTCCTCGCGCTCACCGTAGAGCTGGAGGAACAGGTCGTGCAGCACGGGCAGAGCCCCGTCGAGTCGCGCCTCGAACTCGGCATCCGGTCCACCCAATGCTTCTGCGACGGCCGCCCTGGCGGCGTCGAGATCAGTGGTCGGATCGAGGCTCAGACGTGCCATGGTGCTCCCAGCGTCGGGTCGGTGATCCGCATCGTAGCGCGGGCGGGGACCGCCGATGCGATCCCCGCCCGCGCCGGAGAGTGGTGTCCGCTCAGGCGATCGCGCGGCGCAGCATCCCGTACGACAGGGCGGCGAGGACCGCGCCCACCAGGACCATGACGCCGGTCAGGGCGATCGGGGTCAGCGATCCGAAGAAGGCGAACAGGTCGCCCCATGCCCGCAGTTGTCCGACCAGCCACATCGCGCCGATGAGGACGAAGCCCAGCGAGACGAGGACGATCGTCAGGACGAGGTTGCCCCACCGCTTGTAGATCGTCGCCGCACAGAATCCGACGACGAAGAACAGCATCGCGAGGCCGAAGAAGAACAGACCCGCGACCACCGGTCCCTGCGACCACACCCATGGCAGGTAGAACATGTAGCCGCCGATGCCCCACCCGCCCGTGGCCTGCTCGATGAGCCCACCCACGATGAACAGGGCGGCGAGCACGAAGGCCGTGAGAGCGGCGGTCAGGAGCGTGCCGAGGTAGAACTCGCGCCGAGTCACACTCATCGCCTGCGAGAACGGGAACGTGAGGGTCAGCGCCTGCACGCCGACGACGCCGAAGTACCACAGCGGTGCCTGCGCGCCGCCGCCGAACATCTGCGCATCGGCCCCGCTGCTCGCGATGAGCCCGAAGATCGCGAGACTGATGACGAGCGTGCCGCCGAGGATGATCAGCGGCACCCAGATGTAGGTGGCCCGGTTCACCAGCTGCATGCGCACGACGTTGAGGGTGCGGTTCATCGGAGTGCTCCTTCGTCGGTGGTGGCGGCGTGCTGGGTCTGCCGCACGATGAGCTGCTGCAGGGAGACGGGGGTGACGTCGAGGCCGGATGCCGCGAGTTCCGCGCGGTCCTCGCGGCTCAGTTCGCCGATCACCGTGGCGCTCGTGACGCGGCCCAGGCTCTCGCGGTGGATGACCTCGCGGCCGGCGACAAACGCCTCGACGGCCGCCGACTCGCCGACGATCGTCGCGGCCCGCCCGCGGACGGACTCGGTGTCCTCGTCCATGACGATCCGGCCGGCGTCGATCACGATGACCTTCTCGAGAAGGTTCGACACCTCGTCGATCAGGTGGCTCGACAGGATGATGGTGCGCGGGTGCTCCGCGTAGTCCTCGAGGAGCCGGTCGTAGAAGATCTGGCGGGCCACGGCATCCAGGCCGAGGTACGGCTCGTCGAAGAAGGTGACCTCGGCGCGCGCGGCGATGCCGATGATGACGCCGACGGCCGAGAGCTGACCGCGGGAGAGCTTCTTGATGCGCGTCTTCACGGGCAGTCGGAACTCCGCGATGAGCGAGTCGGCGAGGGCCTGATCCCAGTTCGGGTAGAACAGCCGCGCGATGCGGAAGGCGTGCAGCGGCGTCGCGTCATCGGGGTACTTCTGGCTCTCGCGAACGAAGCACATGCGGCTGAGGACGGCGGGGTTCTCGTACGGCGACTCACCGAACACGCGGACCTCGCCCGCGGTCGGGAAGTTCTGCGCCGTGAGGATCGACATGACGGTGGTCTTGCCGGCGCCGTTGCGGCCGAGCAGCCCGTAGATCGAGTCGCGCTCGATGGTGAACGAGATGTCGTCCACGGCGGTGGTGTCGCGGTAACGCTTGGTGAGGTTCTTCACCTCGATGACGGCGGTCATCGTGCGGTTCCTTTCGTTCCGGATGCGGTCGCGCGCTCCGCCAGCAGGCGCGCCAGGTCGTCGGGGCTGAGGCCGAGCTTGCGGGCCTCGGTGATCAGGGGATCGAGGTAGCGGTCGGCGAAGGCCGCGCGCCGCTCGGTGAGCAGGAGCTCGCGCGCACCCTCGGCGACGAACATGCCGATGCCGCGGCGCTTGACCAGCACACCCTTGTCCGTGAGCATCGTGATCCCCTTCGCTGCGGTGGCCGGGTTGATGCGATGGAAGGCGGCGAGCTCGTTCGTCGACGGCGCCTGGTCCTGTTCGGACAGGCTGCCGTCGATGATCGAGTCCTCGATGCTCTCCGCGATCTGCTGGAAGAGCGGGCGTCCTTCATCGACCATTCCGACTCCGCGATGTTCGTTGGTTAGTTACATAAGTAGGTAACCACTGAACCGAGTGGGTGTCAAGAAGTCCGTTCGGCGGTCACGGATGCAATGGATCCGCGGCGACACGCCGCAGGCGCGACGGATGCCGCGGCGCGGCGCGCAGCATCCGTCGCGCCTGCGGACGCGGAGGAGGGGGGCTCAGGCGGAGCGGACGGCCTGACCGAGTCGGCGCACGATCTGCTCGAGGATCGGCCTCGGCGTCGCGAAGATGAGGCGGGCGAAGCCCGTGCCGGCCACGCCGCACATCGAGCCCTCGGTGAGGGTCACGCCGGCTTCGCGGGTGAAGAACTCCGCCGGGCGCTCGCCGAGTCCGACGCTGCGGAAGTCGATCCAGCCGACGTACGTCCCCTCGGGCTTCGGCATCCACGCGCCCGGGATCTCCTCGGCGACCAGGTCGAGGAGGGTGTCGCGGCTCTGCTCGAGGTAGGGCACGAGGTCGGCGAGCCACGGGTCGCCGTCACGGTAGGCGATCGTGTTCGCGATGGCGCCGAGGTTGCTCGTGCCGTGCCCGGCGAAGGGGCCGAGCCGCTCCCAGGTCTTGCGGTCGGCGTCGCTGGTGAGCACGAGCTGCGCGCACTTGAGCCCCGGGAGGTTCCAGGCCTTCGACGCGCTCATCGCCGTGATCGTGTGCTGCGCTGCAGCGGGGGAGACCGTCGCATAGGGGATGTGGCTAGAGCCGCTGTAGACGAGCGGCGCCCAGATCTCGTCCGAGAACACGCGGCCGCCGTTGCGTTCGACGACCTCGGAGATCGCGACGAGCTCCTCCCGCGAGAACACGCGACCCACCGGGTTGTACGGGTTGCACAGCAGGAGCAGGCCCCCGCCGTCGTCGAAGGCGCGCTGCAGGGCGTCGAGGTCGAACTCGTAGCGGCCGCTCCGGACGGCGAGCGGCACCTCGATGACCTCGCGCCCCCGCATCGGCGGCACCATCAGGAACGGCATGTACGACGGCGTCGGCACGATGATCTTCGAGCCCGGCGCGGAACAGTGCTCCATGGCGAGCTCGAGGCCCATGATGACGTCGGGGATCGGCTGGACGTCGGATGCCGCGACCTGCCATCCGTACCGGCGGTCGAGGAACTCGGCTGTCGCCTCGGACAGGTCGGCGCTGATCCGGCGCGGCATGTAGCCGAACGAGCCGTCGTCGACCGCACGGTGGAGGGCCTCGGTGATCTTCGGGTCGATGCCGAAGTCCATCTCCGCCACGAACGCCCCGAGCGCCCCGTCGTCGGCCGACCACTTGGTCGCGCCCGTCGCCCGCAGCTGTTCGATGGTCGTCGCATCCACGCGTCGTGCGAAGTCACTCATGCTGCTCCCTTTTCTCGGCCCCTCCGATTCTGGTCGATCGGCGGCATTCTCGTCGCGAGCGCGCGCGTGATACCCACCGCCGACGATCCATGCAACCTCATGGATCGATTTGATCCCGGTCAACGGTCTTCGTTAGCGTCGATACGGGCCTTGAGCCCTCGACGACCAGTCCGCGCCCCTTCGAACCGACATCCTGAGGTGTCGACGACGAGCGGGCGTATGGTCGGCGGTCTGGATGACGAGCCCGATGTTCGTCGTCGGAGCACTGCACTCGAGTGACGTTTTCGCTCGTGCGGATGCCGGTGATCGCCACCCGGGCGCTACCGATGCGGACGCGTGCGCGCCCGCCGAGGGAAGCACGTGACACCTGCCGCTGTCGAAGCGAAGAACCTGTTCAAAGTCTTCGGACGATCTCCCGCCCAGGCCGTCAAGCGCCTGCAGGCGGGAGAACGCCGGGACGCCGTCCGCGATGCGGGTACCGCCGCCGTGATCGACGCGAGCTTCCGCGTCGAGAAGGGCGAGATCTTCGTGATCATGGGCCTGTCGGGATCGGGCAAGTCCACGATCATCCGCATGCTCAACGGGCTGCACGACGCGACCGACGGTGAAGTGCTCGTGCACGGCGAGCCCATCACCGGCATCCCGGCGGCGAAGCTGCGCGGCATCCGTCGCGAGCGCATCGCGATGGTGTTCCAGCACTTCGCCCTGCTGCCGCACCGCACCGTCGCCGCCAACGTCGCCTACCCGCTCGAGCTGCAAGGCGTCGGCAAGGCCGAGCGCCTCGCGAAGGCCGAGGAGATCCTTGCCCTCGTCGGCCTCGAGGGCTGGGGCGACAAGCTGCCGTCCGCGCTCTCGGGTGGAATGCAGCAGCGCGTCGGGATCGCCCGCGCGCTCGCCGCCGATACCGACATCCTGCTGATGGACGAGGCGTTCAGCGCGCTCGACCCGCTCATCCGCCGCGAGATGCAGGAGCAGCTGCTCGAGCTGCAGCAGACCCTGCAGAAGACGATCGTCTTCATCACGCACGACCTCAACGAGGCGATGTTCCTCGGCGACCGCATCGCCGTCATGCGCGATGGCCGCATCGTGCAGATCGGCACGCCCGAGGATATCCTCACCGACCCCGCCAACGACTACGTCGAGCAGTTCGTGCAGGACGTCGACCGGGCCCGCGTCCTGACCGCCGCCAACGTGATGGAGCGTCCCGGCTCGGTCTCGGTGACGGATGCCGCCGGCCCCCGCACCGCCCTGCGCACCATGCGGGACGCGCGGATGGCCGCCGTGTACGTGACCGATCGCAGTCGAAAGCTGCTCGGCATGCTGACCGACCGCGACGCGCTCAAGCTCGTCCGCCGCGGCGAGACCACGATCTCGTCGCTGCTGCGCCCGGTGCCGCAGGCGGTGGGCCGCGACGACGTCCTCATGGACCTCTTCGTCCCCGCCGCCGAGTCCCCGCTGCCGCTGGCGGTGACGGATGCCGAGGGCCGCCTCGTCGGCGTCATCCCGCGCATCACGCTGCTCACCGCCCTCGGCCCCTCGACGACCGAGACGACGGAGATCCCCGTGATCCTCGATCCGGTGCCCGGCGCCGAGATCGATGAGGCCCTCGCCCGTGACGCCGTCGGAGCGACGGCGTCCGAGAAGGAGGAGGTGCGCTGATGGACGGGTTCCGCATCCCCATCGGTCAGTGGGCGGACGCCGGCGTCGACTGGATCCGCGACACTCTCGGCTGGCTGCTGTCGGGCATCTCGGCCGTGGTCGGCTGGTTCGTCGACGCGCTCGCGAACGCACTCCTGTCGCTGCCCATCGTCGCCGTCATCGTCGTCTTCGCCGCCCTCGCGTGGCTGCTGCGCTCCTGGCGCTTCGCCATCGGCACGGTCGTCGGCTTCGTCCTCATCCTCGGCGTCGGCCAGTGGGTGACCTCGATGCAGACGCTCGCGCTCGTTCTCGTGGCGGCGATCATCGCCGTCGTCATCGCGGTTCCGCTCGGCATCGCGGCGGCGCGGAACGACACGTTCAGCGCGATCCTGCGCCCCGTGCTCGACCTCATGCAGAGCATGCCGGCGTTCGTCTACCTGATCCCCGCGATCGTCTTCTTCAGCATCGGCGTGGTCCCCGGTGTCGTCGCCACGGTGATCTTCGCGCTGCCCCCGGGTGTGCGTCTGACCGAGCTCGGCATCCGCGGTGTGGACAGCGAGACGGTCGAAGCGGGACACGCATTCGGCGCGACCCCGTCGCAGATCCTCCGCGGCGTGCAGCTCCCGCTCGCGATGCCGAGCATCATGGCCGGTGTCAACCAGCTCATCATGCTCGCGCTGTCGATGGCGGTCATCGCCGGCATCGCCGGCGCCGATGGTCTCGGCAAGGAGATCGTCCAGGCCATGTCGACGGTCGACATCGCGAAGGGTGTCGAGGCCGGCCTCAGCGTCGTCATCCTCGCCGTCTACCTCGACCGTCTCACCGGGGCGCTCGGCGCGCTGAAGAACCAGCGCGGCTCGCTCCTCGGCGCGATCGCGCGTCGCCGGGGACCCGGTCAGAAGGGCGGCGAGACGTCGCATCCTCGGGATGCTGCGCAGGATGCCGCCACCGAGGCGGAGCGCGAGCAGGCGTCGCCTCGCCGGGCGCCGATCGCCACGGGCGGCATCTGACCCCACACACGTGCGGCCTCGGTCGCACGGTCCGGCAGCACCCGGACCTGCACGATACGGAACCAGCAATCACATACGGAAGGCATTCATGAACAAGCGACACCTGACCGGCATCCTCGCGATCGGGGCGACGGCATCCCTCGCCCTGGCCGGCTGCGCCACCGGCAACCAGGCCGCCGGCGGCTCCCAGGAGGGCGGCGAGGACAGCCTCGGCACGATCACGCTCGGCTACCTGCCGTCGTGGACCGACGGTCTCAGCACGGCGTACCTGCTCGAGGACCAGCTCGAGAAGATCGGCTACACGGTCAAGATGCAGGAGCTCACCGAGGCGGGCCCGCTCTACGCCGGCCTCGCGCAGGGTGATGTCGACATCTACCCGTCGGCCTGGCCCGAGCTGACCCACAAGTCGTACATGGACAAGTACGGCGACAAGATCGAGGACCTCGGCGAGTACTACGGCGGCGCGAAGCTCACGATCGCCGTCCCCGAGTACGTCGACATCGACTCGATCGAGGACCTGACGGACAACGCCGACCGCTTCGGCGGCAAGATCTACGGCATCGAGCCCGGCGCCGGTCTGACGGCGCAGACGCAGGACTCGATGATCCCCGAGTACGGTCTGAGCGACAGCTACCAGCTCGTCACCTCCTCCACGGCGGCGATGCTCACCGAGCTCGACAGCGCCGAGGCGGCGCAGCGCGACATCGTCGTGACCTCGTGGCGCCCCTTCTGGGCCAACGACCGGTACGGCCTGAAGGACCTCGAGGACCCGAAGGGCGCGATGGGCGAGGCCGAGGCGCTGCACTTCCTCGGCACCGACGGTTTCGCGGAAGAGTACCCGGAGGCTGCCGAGTACATCGCCGGCATCTCGCTGGATGACGAGCAGTACGCGTCCCTCGAGGACATGGTCGTCAACGAGTACGGCGAGGGCAAGGAAGCCGAGGCGGTCGACGCCTGGCTCGAGGCGCACCCCGACGCGTACGACACCATCGTCACCGACTGATCCGTCAGTGACCTCGAGGGGATCCGGCTGCGGCCGGGTCCCCTTCGTCGTTCAGGCCGCGGGCGGAGGCTCGGTCGAGGGCTTCTCGGTGAGCGGCTGCGCGACCTGCTTCTCGAGCACTTCGACGGCCTCGTCCGACAGGGCGATGAGGCCGTCGATCTCCTCGCGGACGCGCTGGTAGGCGAGGTGCCGCTCGGCAGGCGTCGCAGCGTCGTCGGTGGCGACGGCCAGCATGCGGGATGCCGTGGCGAGCCGTTTGCGCTCGGCATCCGTCAGTCCCGAATCCCGCACCCGACGGGCCTCGCGCTCAGCGAGGTCGAAGGCGACCTCGAAATCGGTGACGGCCTTGCGGTACTCCCGCACCTGGTCGGCGGAGGGCTTGACGCCGTCGGCCGGGCGCGTGCGGTCGGCGACCTTCTTGGCGCGCAGGAAGCCGGCGGTGAGCGCGTCGCGGCCGTCGCTCATCGACGGGAAGGCGATGAGCTTGGCGACATCGAGCTCGTAGTCGAGCCAGCGATGGGTGACCTCGTCGTGCACGGCGCGCAGGTCGTCGAGCTGGTCCACAAGCGATTGCGACGGTGCCTCGACCTCGGCGGCGGACGCCGATCCGACGCCGCGCTTGGCGGCGGCGCGCGCGGCGGTGAGCTCCGCCTTCGCCTTCATGATCTCCAGGCGCTGCTTGTGCCGACGCTTCGAGGCGGACGCCCATGAGCCGCTTGCTGCCGACGCGAGACCGAAGAGCGGGAACACGAGCCACCAGTAGTTGCCGGCGAAGGCCCAGAATCCGTCCACTCGCTACACCTTACGTGCGAGGTCGATCGTCTCGACCGCCGCGTCGCGACCGGTAGGCGTCGAGAGCGGATGCCGCCCCTTCGGCCGCGCGCGTGATGCCGTCGACCGAGCGGGCGATCGCCTCGCTCGCGATCACCGTCCAGACGGGTGCGGGGGACTCTTCGGACGGAGCGTCGGCCGGGCGGTGCCCGGCGCGGCGCCAGGCCTCCTGCTCCGCCGCCGCGAACGCCCGCCCGGCGTCGTCGACGGCCGCGCGGTACATCGTGAACTGCTCGGGGGTCAGCTTCGTCGTGGGGGATGCCGGGCGGTGCTCGCGAGCGATGCCCTCGAGGCGCAGGAACTCGGCCGTCGCGGGGACGCGCACGTCGCTCAGCGCGGGGAAGGCGAGGCGGCGGGCGGCATCCGTCTCGTACTCCATCCACCGCGCGGCGATCGCATCGTGGGTGGCCATGAGGCGGGCTAGGGGGAGGTGCTTCGGGTCGGTGCCGCGGGCGGGGACGGCGGCGCGCTCCGCACTCACCCGGGCGCGGGCGACGCGGATCGTCGCCGTCGCCGCGGCCTTGGCCCGCTGGGCGGTCTCGAGCGCACGGCGAGCGGCGCGCACGTCGTCGGGCCGGGCGCGGCCCGCGGCGCGTTCGGCTTCGGCGCGGGTGAGCTCGGCCTGCGCGACCCGTGCCGCGGCGCGCGCGCCGATCGCGTCGGTGCGCGCCTGCTGCAGCTCGTGCTGCGCCGCCTTCAGCCCGAGGCGCCTTGCGCGGGTCGACCGCCCGCGGCGCACGCCGACGAACCCGACCGCACCGGCGCCGACCGCGGCGGGGGCGACCCACCAGAACTCCGCCACTGCGGCCCCGATCGCGACGATCCAGAGCTGCATTCCGCCATGCTAGCCGCGCACGGTGACAGTGCTCTCAGGTGTTCACGCTCCGCGCACGCATGAACCGCGTGACCACCCCGGGGTGCCCGGCGGGCATCGCCAGGACGGAGTCCGGCGCTCTATCCGCGAGACCGGGGAACCCGGCATCCGCCAGCAGTCCGTCGTCGAGGCGCTCGACCTCGGCGCGGACCAGCGGCCACGGCTCGTGCTCGTTCGCGGCCCAGATCGAGCGTCCGAGGTGCCGTTCGTGGAAGCCCCAGCGCGCCGTGAGGAACCGGCTCAGCTCGTCGTCCACGCCCTCGGTTCCGGGGACGACGCGGATGCGGGTGCGTACGCGTTCACCGAATCCCGGATGCCGTCGCGACGCGTACTCGACCGTGTCGCCGTGCGTGCGCACCGCGGCCTTCGCCCACCGGTACGGGAGGCCGAACACGGCGCGGGCGCCGAGCACCGGCAGCAGGTGCTCGGCCTCGAGCGTCTGGAAGACGACACCGCGGCGGCCGTCGGCATCCTTCGCGTACGTCCGCACGTTGATCTCGACGAACCGGCCCACGAAGGGGACCGGGGGCAGCGGCAGGAAGCGGAACTCGCTGAGGACGAACGGGACGAGCCCGACCCAGGCCGAGCCGTCGAAGAGGTCGGGCTCGGTCCCCGCCGGCAGCAGCGGCACGACCTGCGACGGCTCGACCCGCCAGTGGAGGAAGCAGGCGCCGCTCCAGCGCTGCTGCAGCACCGCACGTCCCGGCAGGGCAGGCGCGGTGGCGTCCATGACCCGGGTCAGCCGAACAGGAGCGTGAGGACGGTCGCGCCGCCACCCACGAGCACCATCGAGACGATCACGGTCCACGCGATCACCTTCGTCCGGGCGCGCCTGCGCCCGACGAACTCGGCGTACTCCGGGTCGTCGCTCACGCGGGGACCTCGTCGACGATCGGACCGAACGCGGCGGGAAGGGTCGCCTTCGCGATGCGGCGCAGCTCGGGCACCGGGATCGAGAACACGTCCTGCACCTCGAGCGTCGACTGCTCGCCCTCGGGCGCGGAGTCGGTCACACCGATGCGCAGGACGGGGTAGCCGCGGCCCTCGCACAGGCCGCGGAACTTCACGTCCTCCTCGCGGGGCACCGACACGATGACCCGGCCGGTCGACTCGCTGAACAGGGCGGTCGCGGCATCCACTCCGTCGCGCTCCATGATCTCGCGCAGCCAGACGCGGGCACCGACGCCGAACCGCGTCGTGGCCTCGGCCAGCGCCTGCGCGAGTCCGCCGGCGGACAGGTCGTGGGCGCTCGAGACGAGCATCTCGTCGCGCGCGGCCTGCAGCAGGCCCGCGAGGGTCTTCTCGCCCGCGAGGTCGACCTTCGGCGGGCGCCCGCCGAGGTGGCCGTGGACGGTGTCGGCCCAGGCCGAGCCGTCGAGCTCGGTCGCGGTCGTGCCCAGCAGGTAGATGTTCTCGCCGGCATCCTGCCAGCCGCTCGGGATGCGGCGGGCGACGTCGTCGATGATGCCCAGCACGCCGACCACGGGGGTCGGGAAGATGGGCTGGTCGCCGGTCTGGTTGTAGAAGCTGACGTTGCCGCCGGTAACCGGGACGCCGAGCTCGAAGCACGCGTCGGCGAGGCCGTCGACGGCCTGGCCGAACTGCCACATGACCTCGGGGTTCTCGGGGCTGCCGAAGTTGAGGCAGTCGGTGACCGCCGTCGGCTGCGCACCCGTGACGGCCACGTTGCGGTACGCCTCGGCGAGGGCGAGCTGCGCACCCGCATACGGGTCGAGCTGGCAGTAGCGGCCGTTGCAGTCGGTCGCGATCGCGAAGCCGAGGCCAGACTCCTCGTCGACGCGGATCATCCCCGCGTCGTCCGGGAAGCTCAGGGCCGTGTTGCCCATGACGTAGTAGTCGTACTGGTTGGTGACCCACGACGTGTCGGCGAGGTTCGGGCTGCCGAGCAGCTGCAGGAACTGCTCGCGGAGCACCGTCGGGTCGTCGGTGCGCTCGAGGTGCGCGGCCGAGTCGTCGCGGAGGGCGTCGATCCAGGTGGGGTAGGCGACGGGACGCTCGTAGACGGGGCCGTCGACCGCGACCGTCGAGGGGTCGACGTCGACGATCTGCTCGCCGTGCCAGAAGATCTGCAGACGGCCGTCGCCGGTGACCTCGCCGAGGACGCTCGTCTCGACATCCCACTTCTCGACAACGGCGAGGAACGCGTCGAGCTTCTCGGGGGCGACGATCGCCATCATGCGCTCCTGGCTCTCGCTCATGAGGATCTCCTCGGGCGTGAGCGACGGGTCGCGCAGCAGCACCTTCTCGAGGTCGACCTTCATGCCCGAACCGCCGTTGGCGGCGAGCTCGCTCGTCGCGCACGAGATACCCGCGGCGCCGAGGTCCTGGATCGCCTCGACGAGTTCGCCCTGGTACAGCTCGAGGCAGCACTCGATGAGCACCTTCTCGGCGAACGGGTCGCCGACCTGGACGGCGGGACGCTTGGTGGGGCCGCCGTCGGCGAAGGTGTCGGATGCCAGGATCGAGGCGCCGCCGATGCCGTCGCCACCCGTGCGGGCACCGAAGAGGACGACCTTGTTGCCGGCTCCGGTCGCGTTGGCGAGCTTGATGTCCTCGTGGCGGAGGACACCGACCGCGAGCGCGTTGACGAGCGGGTTGCCCTGGTAGACCTTGTCGAAGACGGTCTCGCCGCCGATGTTGGGGAGGCCGAGGCAGTTCGCGTAGAAGCTGATGCCGCTGACGACGCCGTGCACGACGCGCGCCGTGTCGGGATCGGCGATGTCGCCGAAGCGGAGCTGGTCCATCACGGCGACGGGGCGCGCGCCCATGGAGATGATGTCGCGCACGATGCCGCCCACGCCGGTCGCGGCGCCCTGGAACGGCTCGATGTAGCTGGGGTGGTTGTGCGACTCGACCTTGAAGGTGACGGCCCAGCCCTCGCCGACGTCGACGACGCCGGCGTTCTGGCCCATGCCGACCATGAGCCGTTCCTTCATCTCGTCCGAGACCTTCTGGCCGAATCGGCGCAGGTAGATCTTCGAGGACTTGTAGGAGCAGTGCTCGCTCCACATCACGGAGTACATGGCGAGCTCGCCCGAGGTGGGGCGGCGTCCGAGGATCTCGCGGATCTTGTCGTACTCGTCGGGCTTCAAGCCGAGGGCGCCGTACGGCTGCTCCCGCTCCGGCGTGGCGATGGCGTTCTCGACGGTGTCTGCGATCGAGGGGCTGACTGGGGTGCTCACGCGGCTGGGCTCCAAGACTCGGGATGCCGGGGGACGCCCCCATCCTATCGGCGGCATCGTGTGCGGAACGGTCCGGTACCGGTACGCTGACGCCGTCAGCTCGGCGCGCACTCCTGGGGGAACACATGTCGACAGCAACGCGTCGCAGGCGCCTTCCCGCTGCTGCCGCCGCAGGGGTCATCCTCCTCCTCGCGGCCACGCCCCTGCTCGCGGGGTGCGCGGAGGTCATGCTCGGGGTCGCACGAGGGATCGTGCGGGCGGAGAACGGGCCGGTCGTTCCGCCCGAGGACGACGATCCGTCGTCGCATCTGCAGGTCAGCCTGAGCGCGCTCGATGTGGGCGACTGCTACGACATCCCCGAGCTCGACGAGTCGGCGCCCTCGTGGAGCTCGGCGGTCTATCCGGTGTCCTGCGACGAGCCCCACATGTACGAGCTGTACGCGGACATCGTTCTGTCGGAATCACGGTTTCCGGCGGACGAGTTCCCGGACGACGAGTATCCCGGTGAAGAAGACGTCTGGGCGGCGGCGGACGAGGTCTGCTACCCCGCCTTCGAGGCCTATGTCGGTGAGGCGTACGAGGACTCGCCGTTCGAGTTCTGGTACTACACGCCCGCCGAGCAGTCGTGGCGTCGCGGCGACCGTCAGGTCTTGTGCGTCCTGGGCCACGAGGAAGAGATGATCACGGGCAGCGCCGAGGGCAGCGGAGGGGAGACATCATGAGGCAGGCGCATCGTGCGGTTGTGCTGGGCGCCGCGGGGTTGCTTCTGGTCGGTCCCCTCCTGGCGGGATGCAGCGAGGCGAGCTTCTACGAGATGTCGGGCATGGTCTACCGCGATCCCGGCGGCACCATCACGGTGGGCGGTGAGCTCGACGTCTTCGATCTCGTGGTGGGCGACTGCTTCGCCGACGACGAGGGGGACGGCGGACCGGACGCGGACGGCAGGGTGTCGTCGGTGCGCGCGATCCCGTGCGATGACCCGCATCCGTACGAGGTCTTCCACGTCTTCTCCCTGCCGTGGCAACCGTACCCGGGCGACGACGCCGTGGTGCAGGCCGCGGACGACGGCTGCTATGCGGAGTTCGCGGACTTCGTCGGCCAGCCCTACGAGGACTCGTCAGTCGACTTCTCCTACTTCACGCCGCTCGAGGGCGAGTGGAAGGGCGGCCGTCACGACCGGATGGTGCAGTGCTTCGTCATCCCGAGCGGAGACGTGTCGGGGACGCTGGCGGACAGCGGACGCGAGGCGTCCTAGGCTCCCGGTTCGTCCGTCTCGCTCGGGTCGGAATCGATGACGCCGATACCGACGGCGTGGTGGCTGGGCTCCTCGTCCTGCTGCGCCGGCGCCTTGGGCTCCTCGCCGGGCTCCTTGGCGACGCTGGGCTCCTCGAGCTCGTCGGTGTCGGGCATCTCCTCGGGGTCGGCGTGCTCCGTGCCCTCGTTGTCCGTGCCTTCGTTGTCGGCCATGGCGGCTCCTTCCGTTGCGTCCACTGTGCGGGTGGGATGCCGCGGTCGCGACGGTCTTGACGACCTCGCCGTCGGTGGGTACGCCTACGCTGACCGGATGGATCCGATCGAGCGGCTGAGGGAGCGCGAGCGTGAGCTGCGGGCTCAGCTCGCGCGCCTCGAGGCGGATGACGCGGCCCTCCGCGTCGATCGCTCGGACGCGACGGCGGACGACGAGCACGACCCCGAGGGCTCCACGCTCTCGGGCGAATGGCAGCGGGTCGATGCTCTCCGGGCGTCCACGCGCGACGAGCTCGCGCAGGTCGCGATCGCGCTGTCGCGGGTGGATGCCGGGACGTACGGCGTCTGCGAACGGTGCGGACGGCCGATCCCCGAGGCACGCCTCGAGGTGCGCCCGCAGGCGACGATGTGCGTCGCGTGCGCCTCGCTCGGCTGAGGTCGCTCGAGTCGCGAATCGCTCTTGACGCCGCGGGTCCGCTGCCCTAACGTACAACCAAATGGTTGCACAAATGGAGCTCAGCGATGACCAGATCGACCGCGTCTTCCACGCGCTCGCCACAGCGACGCGCCGCGACATCCTGCGTCGCACCCTCCAGCACGAGCAGTCCATCTCCGCGCTGGCGGCCGACTACGACATGTCGTTCGCGGCGGTGCAGAAGCACATCGCGGTGCTCGAGGCGGCCGAGCTCGTCGTCAAGCGTGCCGACGGCCGCGAGCGACTCGTCCGAGCGGACCCCGAGATGATCGCCCGGGCTCGCGCGCTCCTCGCGCAGTACGAAGACCTGTGGCGTGCCCGCATCGACCGCCTCGATGCGCTGCTCGCCGAACCCGAACCCGAACCCGAACCCCAGAACTGACCGATCGTCCACCGAAGGAGAAGGACATGCCCGTCACCGACATCACCACCGACACCGAGAACCTCACGATGACGCTCACCGCCGACGTCGACGCCCCCGTCGACCGGCTCTGGCGAGCGTTCACCCAGCCGCGTCAGCTCGAGCGCTTCTGGGGCCCTCCCGGCTGGCCGGCCACCTTCACCGCCTTCGACTTCACCGTCGGCGGCCACGCGCACTACGCGATGACCAGCCCGCAGGGCGAGAAGTCCCGCGGAACGTGGGAGTTCCTCGCCATCGACGAGGGGCGCAGCTTCGAGGTCCTCGACGCCTTCGCCGATGAGAATGGCGAACCGATGGCGGAGTTCCCGTCGATGCGCATGGTCTTCGCGTTCACCGAGACCGCCGGTGGGTCGCGCCTGTCCAACGTCACTCACTTCACCTCGGCCGAGGCGCTGGAACAGGTCGTCGCGATGGGCGCCGTCGAGGGATCCCGCATGGCGATGGACCAGCTCGACACGGTGCTGCACGGGCTGCGCGAGTGGTTCCAGAGCAAGGGCACGAACGTCGAGCTGCTCGACGACACCCACGTGCGCATCACCCGCCTCGTCGACGGACCCCGCGAGCTCGTGTGGCGCGCGCACCACGAGCCGGAGCTCATGAAGAAGTGGATGCTGGGTCCCGACGGCTGGTCGATGGTCGAGTGCGTCGTCGGCGACCACTACCGCTACGTATGGGAAGAGGGCGGCAACCCCGAGAGTCGCTTCGGTTTCGAGGGCGAGACCCTCCTGGTCGACGAGCCCCGACGCTCGGTGAGCACCGAGAAGATGATCGGCATGGACGGACCGTCGACCACGAACGACCTGCAGTTCTACGAGGAGGACGGCGCCACCCTGCTGACGCTGCTCATCGAGTACCCCGACAAGGACACACGCGACATGATCCTCGCCACCGGCATGGCCGACGGCATGGAGAGCTCCTACGCCCGCCTCGAGCGCGAGGTGCTGCAGGCGGCCTGACGTCGAGGCTGCGCAACGGCGGTTCAGGCCCGGGCGAGGGCGTCCTCGAGCGCGACCCACGCGAGCATCGCGCACTTCACACGGGCCGAGAACTTCGACACTCCCGACAGCGCCGCCGCGTCGGCGAACGTCTCCTCGTCGAGAGGGATCGCGCCGCGCGAGCGGAGCGCCTCGCGGAACCCGTCGATCAGCTTCACGGCATCCTCGCGCGGCAGTCCGTCGTTGCCGCCGTCCTCCTCGACGAGAGCGGCGAGCATCGACGCGGACGCCTGAGAGATCGAGCAGCCCGACCCCTCCCACGAGAGGTCGACGATCCGCTCGCCGGCGTCGTCGACGCGCACGCGCAGCGTGATGTCGTCACCGCACATCGGGTTGTGCTGGTGCGAGCTCGCGGTCCGTCCCTCCTCCGGCGACAGGCCGCGCCCGTGCGGATGCTTCGAGTGGTCGAGGATGAGCTCCTGATACAGCGAGTCGAGACCGTTCATGCGTCCACTCCGAAGTAGGAACGGATGCCTCCTACGGCATCCACGAGGGCATCGACATCCTCGTCGGTGTTGTAGAGCGCGGCGGAGGCGCGGACGGATGCCGTCACGCCGAACCGCCGGTGCAGGGGCGCCGCACAGTGATGTCCGACCCGCACGGCGATGCCCTGCGCATCGAGGTACTGACCGGCGTCGTGCGCGTGCACGCCGTCGACCGTGAAGCTCCACAACCCGACACGCTCCGAGCTCTCGGCGTCGCCCAGCAGGCGGATGCCGGGGATGTCGACGAGCCCCTCGCGCATGCGCGACGCCAGGCGAGCTTCATGCGCGTGCACGGCGGGCATCCCGGCATCCTCGAGGTACGACACCGCGGCGGCCAGGCCGATCGCCGGACCGATCGGCTGGGTGCCCGCCTCGAACCGCTGCGGCGGCGGCAGGTACCCCGCCTCCTCCAGCGTGACGGTCGTGATCATCGATCCGCCGGTGAGGAACGGCGGCAGCGCCTCGAGCACGTCGCTCCGGCCGTACAGGCCGCCGACGCCGTAGGGGCCGAGCATCTTGTGACCGCTGAAGACCGCCAGGTCGACGCCCATCGACGGCAGGTCGAGGCGCATGTGCGGGGCGGACTGGCAGGCGTCGAGCACGGTGAGCGCGCCGACCGCCTGCGCCAACGCGACGATCTCGGCGACCGGGTTCACGATCCCCAGCACGTTGGACACGTGCGAGAAGGCGACGATCCGGGTGCGCTCGCCGATGATCTGGGCCGCGGCATCCAGGTCGAGCCGGCCGTCGTCATGCACGGGGATGTGCCGCAGCACCGCGCCGGTGCGCGCCGCGAGTTCCTGCCACGGGATGAGGTTCGCGTGGTGCTCGGCCTCGGTCGCGACGATCTCGTCGCCGGGCTGCAGCGCGAACCGAGCGGATGCCGGTGCCCCCCGCCCGAGCGTCGCGTTGCCGATCGCATACGCCACCAGATTCAGCCCCATCGTCGCGCCGCTCGTCCAGACGAGCTGCTCGGCGCGGGCGCCGACGAAGCGCGCGACGGTGGCCCGGGCATCCTCGAACAGATCGGTCGCCTCGGCGGCGAGCGTGTGCGCGCCGCGATGCACGGCGGCGTTGCTGCGGGTGAGGAAGTCGTACTCGGCCTGCAGGACCTGGCGCGGCTTCTGGCTCGTCGCCCCGGAGTCGAGGTAGACGAGCGGGTGCCCGTTCACCTCCTGCTGGAGGATCGGGAAGTCCGCGCGCAGCCGGGCAGCATCGAGCGTGGCCGACTCGGACAGGGCAGGAGAAGTCACCCCTCTAGGCTACGCCGGTGGCGGGTCCCGAGGCCGGTCGCGCCGGGCGTCAGAGCTCGGAGTACGGACGGTACGTGATGGATACGACCGTTTCATCCGCGGGGTCGATGTTGACCCACGGCGAGTACCCGTCGAGCTCCGCATCGTCTTCCGGCGCGTCTGCGCGGTCGATCGCGAAGAAGAAGCGCGGTTCACCCTCGGGCATCTCCACCTCGCGGTCGGGTCCGAGGGCGCGCACCTCATCGGCGGTGAGACCGATCGCGAGGTCGAACTCCGGCGTGATCGCGACGTCGCCCACGTCGGCGCCCGTGATCGTGACGAAGGCGGGGATGAAGTACTCGTCCCGCGACTTGCCGCCCTCGGTCGGGATCATGTCGAAGTACGTGAACCCGTCCCACATGTACGAGGTGTAGTCGGGGAAGTGCGTGCCGTCGCCCTCGTAGATCGACTGCGACGGCTCCGCGCCGAACGCGTCCGTGAGCGCCGTCACGGCGGCATCCGCGTCGTCGCGCCACCCGTACGTGTACAGCTCGGACCCGTCGTCCGCGACGATCGTGAAGCCTTCCGCACCCACGACGGCCTCGCTCGCCATCGGGTCCGCTGTCTCTGCCCCGGTCTCGGTGGGTGTCGGCGCCGCCTCGGACGGACCGGAGGCCTCCGGCGCCGGCGAGCCTGCTCCCGGAGCTGCGACCGATGCAGGCATCCGATTCAGCAGCAAGACGATCGCGACGACGACGGCGATCGCGAGCACGCCCGCGAGGGTCAGCAGCGGGATGAGGTTGCGTGGACGTCGAGACTCGGCCATGCGCCTCATCATGGCAGTCCGCGCACATTCATCCATCAGTTTTCGGAATGCTCCACCAAACCGTAATGACGCTGGTCGACACGGCCGCCACGGTCGTCACCGGGGAGTGGCCGCGAGCGGCGTCCGTAGACGATCTCGGACGAGTCGAGCAGCCACGGCACGAGGGTCACGGTGACGCCGTGCACCATCATCAGCTGCTGCGCGATGCGGCGTGCGCGGCGGTTGTGCAGCGGAGTCTCCCACCAGTGGCCCACGATGTACTGCGGCAGGTAGACGGTCACGACCGACGGTCCGTGCTTCTCGCGGTACTTCTCGATGAAGCCGGTCAGCGGCGACGCGTAGTGGCGGTAGGGCGAGTCCACCACGACGAGGGGCACCGGCATCCGGTGGTACTCCCAGTCGGCCTTGAGCTCGGCGATGTCGTCGGTCGTGACGGCGACGTGGACCGCGAGGGTCTTGTCGTGCTTGGCGGCCAAGGCGTAGTCGATTGCCTTCGCGACGGGCTTCTGCAGCTTGCCGACGAGGATGATGGCGAGGTCGCCCGAGGAGCCGTATCTCACGGAGTCGTCCATCTCGATCTCGTGCTCGACGTCGCGGTAGTACCGGTTGACGCCGATCATGAGGAACGCGAGCACGGGCATCGCCAGGAAGACGAGCCACGCGCCGTGGGTGAACTTCGTGACGGTGACGACCACGAGGACCGCCACGGTGAACGCGGCTCCCACGCTGTTGATGACGAGCCCCGCCGTCGCCTCACGCCGGGCCGACGCGGGACGACCCTTCAGCAGCCGCAGCTCGCGGCGCCAGTGACGCACCATGCCGATCTGCCCGAGCGAGAACGACACGAACACACCGATGATGTAGAGCTGGATGAGGGTCGTCAGGTTCGCCTGGAAGACGACGAGGATCGCGATCGCCGCGCCGCCGAGGATCAGCATCCCGTTCGAGAAGACGAGGCGGTCGCCGCGCGAGTTGAGCGCCTTCGGTGCGTAGCTGTCACGGGCGAGCACCGAACCGAGCAGCGGGAACCCGTTGAAGGCGGTGTTGGCGGCCAGCAGCAGCACGCACGCGGTCGCCGCCTGGATCACGAAGAAGAGGATGGAATCGCCGCCGAACGTCGCAGCGGCGACCTGGGCCATGAGGCTCGGCTGGGGTGCGGATTCGCAGTCGAAGCCGATGAGCTTGCAGGGGTTCTCGGCGTAGTGCACACCCGCGATGAGGGCGAGGGCCGTGAGTCCGGCGAACAGCACGATCGCGATGCCGCCCATGAGTACGAGGGTCGTCTGCGCGTTCTTGACCTTCGGCGTGCGGAAGGCGGGCACGCCGTTGCTGACCGCTTCGACGCCGGTGAGGGCGGAGCATCCGCTCGAGAAGGCGCGCAGCAGGAGCAGGATGAACGCGACCTGCGACAGGCTCTCGGCCTCGACGGTGAAGTCGGCGCTCGAGGCGACGGGGGCATCGCCCACCGCCCACCGGAACAGGCCGGTCACGATCATGAGGGCGACCGACCCGATGAAGACGTACGTCGGGATCGCGAAGGCCTGCGACGCCTCGCGCACGCCGCGCAGGTTGACGATGACCAGCAGGATGACGAAGCCCACCGCGAGCTCCACCCGCCACGGGTCGAGCATCGGCAGCGCCGAGATGATGTTGTCCACGCCCGACGAGACCGACACGGCGACCGTCAGCACGTAGTCGACGAGCAGAGCGGATGCCACGACGACACCGGCCTTCTCGCCCAGGTTCGTGCGCGCCACCTCGTAGTCGCCGCCGCCCGACGGGTAGGCCTTGATCAGCTGCCGGTAGCTGAGCACCACGACGATGAGGAGCACGACGACAGCGGCCGCGACCGGCGGCGCGAAGGCCATGAACGCGGTGCCGCCGAGCAGCAGGATCATCAGCAGTTCCTGAGGTGCGTAGGCGACCGATGAGAGCGCGTCCGAGGCGAAGATCGGCAGCGCCCGCTTCTTGGGCAGGAGCTGCCCCTCGAGCTTTTCGGTGTCGAGGGGTTCGCCGATCAGCATGCGCTTCACGGCGGGGGAGGGGGCCGCGTTCGGATCGCGGCTGTCACTGGTCACGGCGGGCGACATTACGCCTACCGCGAACGCGGTGCAACGTGAGGCGAATGCGGCGTCGTCCCTAGACTCCAGGGATGACCGGCCAGATCTTCCCCGCTGCGGTGGCCGTGCTCTTCGGAGCCGTGGTCGGACTACTGCTCTTCGTCCCGATCGTCGCGATCAGCTACCGGCGACGGGGGCGATTGACCCTCGGCCGACTGGGCTTCTGGGCGGCATCCCTCGTCTACTTCATGGCGCTGTGGACCTACACGCTGCTGCCCCTTCCCGCCTCCGACGACTATCGCTGCGCGGGCGCCGTGCTCTCGCTCGGGCCCACCGTCGACGATGTCGTCGGTGCGTTCGCCGACGGTGCGGCCCTCACCGACGTCCGGCTGCTGCAGGTCGTCTTCAACGTGCTGCTGTTCGTGCCCCTCGGCTTCCTTCTCCGGGTCGTGACGCTGCGGGGGGTGATCGTCGCCCTGCTGGCGGGCCTCGGTCTGTCGCTCCTGATCGAGCTGACGCAGCTCACCGGCGTCTGGGGCCTCTACCCCTGTGGTTACCGCCTCTTCGACGTCGGCGACCTGACCACCAACACCCTGGGCGCCCTGATCGGCTCCGTCGCCGGCCTGCTCGTCCCGACACGCGTGCGCGGGCTGACCAGGGCAGCTGATGCCGGTGCCCCACGCCCTGTGACGCGGAGGCGCCGTGTGCTCGCCGCCCTGTGCGACCTCCTCGGCGCCACGATCGTCGGGGGCGCAGCGGGCACCGTCATCCAGCTCTTCCTGCAGTTCGCGCTGCGTCGTGAAGACCTCGTAACCGACGCCGTGATCGCGGACATCGCCGCGGGATGGACTCCGATCCTGATCTGGTCGACCGTGGTCCTCGCCACCGGTCGCACGGTGGGCGACCTGGCGGTCGAGCTGCGCTACGAGGGCGGGCGTCAGGCGGAGTGGGTGGCGCGGCTGCTGCGCTTCGTCGGCGGTATCGGCGGGTACCTGCTGCTCGGTCTGATCGTCGGCGATGGCGGCGCGATCGCCGGGCTGTTCGCGCTCGTGTCGGTCGTGCTGGTCTTCACAACACGCTCCGGCCGCGGCCTTCCGGGGCTTGTGACCGGGCGTCACCTGACCGACGCGCGGGCCCCCGTGTCACAGATCGACGTGACGGGCGCCGAGGATCACTGACCGCGGGCGCGGAACGTGTACGTGATCGTCGCGACCTTCTGCGCGGATTCGTCGGACTCGACGAAGGCGCTGAAGACCCGCTCGCCGTTGTTGTAGAACGTGCCGCGGCCCTCGCCGTAGGTCAGGCGCAGACGACCGTTCGTGAGCGCGAACTCGTCGAACGGGCCCTTGCTGCGAGCCTGGTCGATCGTGTCACCGACGGCGACACCGAACTCGTTGGTGACCTGGACGTCGGCCGGCAGGCCCGCGCTGACCGTCACCCACGTCGGTGCCGGCACCTCGCTGCGCGAGCGTCCGCCATCGCCGAGGAAGACGTCGTAGAGGCGGAAGCCGGGCCACACGTGGATGTCGTACGCCCAGTTCTCGGCGTCGCCGTTGACGAAGTCCTCTTCGGGAGCGGTGCCGAACGCTTCGGTGAGTGCCGCGATCGCGGGAGCCGCGTCATCCGCCCACTGGTGCGTGAACTCGCCGTCCGCCGACGTGATCGTGAAGCCCGAGCCGTTCACGGCGATGATCGACGCCGCCGCCGGGGGCTCTTCGGCGGGAGTCTCGGAGGGCTGCGGCTGCTCCTGCGGGGTCGTCGACGTCGGCTGCGGGGCGGCGGAGCTCGGGGCCGGCGGTGCGGCCGTCGTGGGCTCGGTCGCGCGCAGCAGGTACGCGCTCACGACGACGATCACGGCGACCAGCAGCACGCCGGCGACGGCGCCCAGGATCATCGGGACGCGGTTCGGGTTCTCGGGGCGCTCCGGCTCGCGGTGCTCCTGCGGGTCGAGGGGGGCGAAGGGCAGCCAGTCGTCGTTGCTCATGCGAGGAACTCCCGCGCGGCGACGGCGAGGGCGTCGACACCGCGCTCGATGGTCGGATGCAGAACGGGGGCGAAGTACGGAGAGTGGTTCGTAGGGATGTCGCGCGAGATCGTGCCGGCAGCGGCGGCATCCGCGTACTGCTGCGGGTCGACGCCGCCCCAGAACCAGTAGACGAGCGGGGCACCGGATTCGCGGGCGAACCACGAGACGTCCTCGCTGCCGGTGAACATGCCGGGGTCGACGACCGTGCCCTCGCCGAACGCGCGGTCGAGCGCGGCGGTCAGCCGGGCCGTCGCATCCGCGTCGTTGATGGTCGGCGGCAGGGAGTGCAGCGTCGCGATCGTCGGTTCCTGCTCCGCACCGGATGCCGCGGCCTCGGCCCGGACGACCCGCTCGACACGGGCGAGGATGTCGGCGCGCGCCTCGTCGTTCGGGTAGCGCAGGCTCAGCTCGAGGGTCGCCTCGGCGGGGATGATGTTGTTCTTCAGCCCCGCGTGGATCGCACCGACGGTGACGACGGCCATCTCGCGCGGGTCGACCTCTCGGGAGACGATCGTCTGCAGGCGCATCACGGTGGCCGCCGCCATCACGACGGGGTCGATCGTCGCGTGCGGGCGCGAGCCGTGGCCGCCGCGGCCGTGCAGCGTGACGGTGATGCCGTCGGATGCCGCCATCTGCGTTCCCGGACGCACACCGATCGTTCCGGCCGGGAGCGGGGTCAGGTGCTGGCCGAGGACGACGTCGGGCTTCGGGTACCGGTCGAACACGCCGTCGGCGATCATCGCCTGCGCGCCCGCGCCGTACTCCTCGGCGGGCTGGAAGACGGCGACGACGGTGCCGGACCACTCGCCCCGCGTCGCCTGCAGCTTCTCGAGGGCGCCCAGCAGCGCGGTGACGTGCATGTCGTGGCCGCAGGCGTGCATGACCGGAACGTCCTGCCCGGCCGGGTCGACGCCACGGGCGGTGCTGGCGTAGGGGAGGCCGGTCTGCTCGGCGACGGGCAGGCCGTCCATGTCGGCACGGAGCCAGACGACCGGACCGTCACCGCTGCGGACGACGGTGACCACACCCGTGCGGCCGACGCCCTCCTCGTACTCGAGGCCGAGCGCCGCGAGCTCGCGCGTGATGACGCCGGCTGTCCGGGTCTCCTGGAACGACAGTTCCGGATGCCGGTGCAGATCGGTGTAGATCGCTTCGAGATCGAGAGGCATGCCCACGAGCCTACGGCGCGGGAGCCCTCGGTACCTCCGCGAGTCCTCCATGCGGAGCGCTCGTCGAGGTGCGTTCGACCAGGCGGAACGACAGCTCCCCGAGCTCGGCGCGACCGTCGACGGCGGCCAGGACGGCGTCCGCGGCTCGCTCGCCCTGCTCGTGCGGGAACTGCGCGATCGTGGTCAGCCCGAAGAAGTCGTCCATCTCGTGGCCGTCGACGCCGACCACCGAGAGGTCGCCGGGGACGTCGAGTCCGTGATCCCGCGCCGCGAAGAGGGCGCCGAAGGCGAGTTCGTCGGACGCCGCGAAGATCGCCGTCGGGGGCTCCGCGCCCCGCAGCAGCGCGTCGGCCGCCCGGTAGCCGCCGTCGATCGTGAAGTCGGCGGCCACGAACGGGGCAGCGGGGATGCCGGCATCCGCCATCGTCGTCGCGAACCCGTGCCGGCGCAGCGACGGGATGTCGAGGCCCGGGTCCCCGGGGTACCCGGCGCCGATGTGGGCGATGCGACGGTGTCCGAGGGCGAGCAGGTGCTCGGTGGCCAGGCGCGCGACGGCGACGTCGTCGACCCGCAGCGCCGGCAACCGGGGGCTCGGGGCCCCGAGCCCCACGACGGGGAGGTCCAGCGCCAGCAGACGGTCGACCTCGTCGTCGGCGAGGGTGAGAGAGAGGACGATGAGCCCGTCCACGCGCCCGCGGCGCAGCGAGACGTCGAGCACACCGTCGCGTTGGGCGCGGTCGGCGCTCATGCTGTAGAGCGTCATGTCGTACCCGCGCGGGGTGAGCCGGCTCGCGATCCCGTCGAGCACGTTCGCGAAGAACCAGCGGTCGAGCAGCGGCACCACGACACCGATGTTCGCCGCGTGCCCCGTCGCGAGAGCGGATGCCGCCGCCGAGACCACATAGCCGAGGTCGGCCGCGGCGGCGCGCACGCGGGCGCGGGTCGCATCCGAGATGCGCCCGCGCCCGCTGAGTGCGCGAGAGACGGTCGCCGCCGACACGCCTGCGGCGCGGGCGACGTCGTCGATGCCGGTCACGTCAGTCCGCGGCGATCCACACCGTGGTGTCGGCGGGCAGTTCCCGACCGAGGAACGCGTCGCTCTCGACGAGCAGCGTGCCCTTGGGCAGGGCGACCGGCGTCGAGCCGACGTTCGCGACGACGGTCACGTCGCCGTTGCGGAACGCGATGACGTCGTCGCCGAACCCGTCCAGCCACTCGAGGTCGCCCGAGCCGAGCTCGTGCGCGCGACGGGTGGCGAGCAGCGTGCGGTAGAGCCACAGCGTCGACTCGGGCTGGTCCTCCTGCACGTCGCGGGCGAGGGCGCTCCACTCGGCCGGCTGCGGCAGCCAGCTCTCGCCCGTCGGGCTGAAGCCGAACGCGCCCTGATCGGCGGTCCAGGGCAGCGGCACGCGGCATCCGTCACGTCCGTAGCGCTCGCCGTCGGTGCGGAACCAGGTCGGATCCTGGCGGACGTCGTCGGGCAGCTCCATCGCCTCGGGGAGGCCCAGCTCCTCGCCCTGGTACAGGTACGACGAGCCCGGCAGGGCGAGCATCAGAGCGGTCGCGGCGCGGGCGCGGCGCAGACCCGCGGCGGCGTCGGGCTTGCCGGGGGTCTTCGGTCCGACACCGTGGCCCTGCGGGTGACCGGGCATCGCGAGCCGGGTCGCGTGGCGGATCACGTCGTGGTTCGACAGGACCCAGGTCGCCGGGGCGCCGACGGCGGGGAAGGCCCGCAGGGACTCGCTGATGACGACGCGCAGCTGCGCGGCATCCCACTCGCTCATCGCGTAGGGGAAGTTGAACGCCTGGTGCATCTCATCGGAGCGCACCCACTTGGCGGTCTCGTCGACCGTCGGCAGCCACGCCTCGGCGCACAGGGCGCGATCGCCCTCGTACTCGTCGAGCACGCGGTGCCATTCGCGCCACACCTCGTGCACGCCGTCCTGGCCCCAGTAGGGGACGGGCTCGGCGCCGCCCATCGAGTCCGCCTCGGCGGGCGGGGTGTAGTCGGGCAGGCCGTCGGCCTTGATGAGGCCGTGCGCCACATCGACGCGGAAGCCGTCGACACCGCGGTCGAGCCAGAAGCGGAGCGTCGCCTCGAACTCGGCGCGCACCTCGGGGTTGTTCCAGTCGAAGTCGGGCTGCGAGGAGTCGAAGAGGTGCAGGTACCACTGGCCGTCCGCCACGCGGGTCCAGGCCGGGCCGCCGAACACGGACTCCCAGTTGTTGGGGGGCAGCTCGCCGTCCTCGCCCGTGCCGTCGCGGAACATGTACCGCGCACGCTCGGGGCTTCCGGGTTCGGCCGCCAGGGCCTGCTGGAACCAGACGTGGTTGTCGGAGGAGTGGTTCGGGACGAGGTCGATGATGACCCGGATGCCGCGGGCGTGGGCCGCCTCGAGCATGTCGTCGAAGTCTCCGAGGGTGCCGAAGAGCGGGTCGACGTCGCGGTAGTCGGCGACGTCGTAGCCGGCGTCCTTCTGCGGCGACGTGAAGAAGGGGCTGAGCCAGACGGCGTCGACGCCGAGCGAGGCGAGATCGTCGAGGTGCGCCGTGATGCCGGGCAGGTCGCCGATGCCGTCGCCCGAGGCGTCCGCGAACGAGCGGGGGTAGATCTGGTAGATCACGGCGGTGCGCCACCACTCGGCGCCGGGGCGGCTCTCGCCGATCGGGGCCAGCGTCGAGGTGACGGTCGAGACGGGGGTCGAAGTCATGCGCGTCAGCCTAGCGCAAGCGCTTGCGCACCCCGCAACAGGCGGCATCCAGCGCGAGGCGAGTACCCTCGACCCAGTGAATCCCGACGCACTCGCCCGAGCCGAATCGCTCATCGCGACGATCCCCGACTTCCCCGAGCCCGGCATCCTCTTCCGCGACATCTCGCCGCTGCTGGCGGATGCCGCGGCCCTCCGCACGACCGCAATGGCCATGGCCGAGCCGTTCCTCGGCTCGTTCGACGTGGTCGCCGGCGTCGAGGCGCGCGGCTTCCTGCTCGCCGGTGCGATCGCGGTCGCGTCGGGAACGGGACTCGCGCCGATCCGCAAAGCCGGCAAGCTGCCGCGCCCCGCCGGATCGGTCAGCTACGACCTCGAGTACGGCAGCGCGACGATCGAGATGACCGACGACCTCGTCGCCGGTGCGCGCGTCCTCCTCGTCGACGACGTGCTCGCGACCGGCGGCACGCTGCGCGCCGGCCAGCAGCTCCTCGAGCAGCTCGGCTACACGCTCGCCGGCACCTCGGTGCTCATGGAGCTGACCGCACTCGACGGCCGCGCCGTCTGCGGCGACGTGCACAGCGTCTTCACCGTCTGAGCGGGGTGCTCACGTCCGGATGACGACGTTCTCCGGCTCCTCACCCGCCAGTAGGTGCCCGATCTGTCGGCGGAGCAGGCGCACGACCCGCGGGTGCATCGCGTCGGTCGCGCCGCCGACGTGCGGGGCGATGACGACGCCCTCGAGCGTCCACAGCGGGTGATCCTCGGGGAGCGGTTCGGGATCGGTGACGTCCAGGGCCGCACGGATGCCGCGGCTGCGCACGTGTGCGACGAGGGCGTCCGTGTCGACGAGGGACCCGCGACCGACGTTCACGATGAGAGCCCCCTCGGGAAGGGTTGACAGGAACGCGTCGTCGACGATGTGCCGCGTCGCCTCGCCCCCGGGAAGTGTGACGACCACGATGTCGACGCCGGGCAGCAGCTCGGGCAGCTCGTCGACCGCGTGGACGTGCACGCCGTCTTCGTCGCGGGCGGTCGAGGCGACCGCGACGAGGTCGACCTCGAAGGGCGCGAGACGCGCGGCGACGGCCTTGCCGACGCCGCCGTATCCCAGCACCATGACGCGGCGGTCGGCGAGCCCGGTCGCCTGGAACGGGCGCCACTGCCGCGCATCCTGTGCACGGACGAACCGGTCGATGCCCCGCTGCGCAGTCAGTGTCAACGCGACGGCGAGCTCGGCCGTCGACGCCTCGTGCACGGTCGTCGCGTTGGCGAACAGCACGCCGGCGGGAAGACGTCCCTCGATGCCCTCGTAACCGATCGACTGACCCTGGACGAGTCCGACCTCGACTCCCTCGAGCCAGGGGAGGGGACTGCCCGAGGCCATGTACGGCGGGACCACGATGTCGATGCGCGGGCGGGGCGAGGCGGCATCCATCTTCCAGACGAACACGTCCGCGCCGTCGATGTCGGCGAGGTCCTCGGCGAGGCGGTCGGTGGGCACGCTGACGCTGATCGAAGCCATGCTCCGAGGCTACCGTCGGGTCACTCGACGGTCGTCGCCATACCCATCCGGGCGAGGACGACGTTCTCGACGATCTGCACGAGGTTGTAGAGCACGAGCGTCACGAGCGTGATGATCGCGACCGATGCCCACAGATCGTCGAACCGTGCTTGCGCCGAGAGCTTCTGGATCGCCCCGCCGACGCCCGTTCCCGTCGACAGCCACTCGGCCAGCAGCGCACCGGTCACCGCGCCCGGGACCGACACCCGCGCCGCGGCGAACAGCGACGGCAGCGCACCCGGCACGTCGACCTTGCGCAACTGCGTCCACCGCCCGCCGCCGTAGACACGCACGAGGTCGAGGCTCTGCGGCGACGCGCGCGACAGGCCGAACAGGATCGAGGCGAGCGCGGGGAACAGCACGACGATGCTCCCGATGACGGCGACGGATGCCGCGGTGCCGCGTCCGGTGATGAGGATGATGACCGGGGCGATGGCGACGAGCGGGATGCTGCGCAGCAGCAGGGCGAGCGGCATCACACCGGCCTCGACGGCGCGCGAGAGGGAGAAGACGATCGCGAGGACGAGTGCGGCTGCCATGCCGGTCACGAAGCCGAGCGCGGCGTCGCCGAGGGTCTGCCGCACGAGAGGGACCAGGGCGTCGCGGTGGGCCGCAGCATCCTCGTCTGCGAACAGGAACTCCCACACGTCAACGGGACCCTTGGCGATGTACGGCGAGATCCCGGTGAAGGTGACCACCGCCCACCACGCGGCGACGACGATGACGAGCGTCAGTGCGGCGTTCGCGGTGGAGCGCCCCAGCGCGCGGCCGGCGCCCTTCACGAGCGGGCTCCGGCGACCCAGGGGGTCACGATCCGCGAGAGCAGGCCGAGGAGTACGTAGCCGAGGAGGGCGACGAGCGCGGTCAGCAGGAACACCGCCCACACGCGGGGCGAGTCGAGGTCGCCCTGCAGCTTGATGAGGGTGATCCCGACGCCCCGATCGATCCCCCCCATGTACTCGCCGAGGATCGCGCCGAGGAACGCCGTCGGCACCGCGATCTGCAGGGCGTTGAGGATCGCCGGCGCCGCCGCGATCAGGCGCACCTTGCGCAACTGCGTGAAACGGGAGCCGCCGTAGACGCGGACGACGTCGAGTGCGGCGCGGTCGGCGGCCTTGAATCCGACGAGCGCTCCCACGACGGTCGTGAAGAAGACGGCGAGGGCGGCGAGGAAGATCGCGGTCGCGCTGAGGTCGCCCGCGCGCTTCGCGGCCGGCAGGACGACGACGGCGATACCGCCGACGGCGACGACGGGCAGGCAGTAGCTGACCACCGCGATCTGGGTCACGACGGTCTCGGCCCTCGGGATGAGCAGGACGACCGAGGCGAGGAGCAGGGCGATCGCGTTCCCCCACGCGAACCCGATGAGGGCTTCGGAGATCGTCACCTGGAAGACCGGCCAATACGCCGCGAGGCCGTCGGAGGCGATCGTCGTGAACACCGTCCACGGGTCGGGCACCGGGGTGAAGGTGGTCCCCGGCGCCGGCACGAAGGCGGTCGCGGAGAACAGCCACCACGCACCGAGCAGGGCGGCGACCCCCACGACGGCGGCGGTGCCCCGCGGTGCGCGTCGCGGCCGCCGGGGTGCGGGGGTGCTCGTCATGACTCGGCGGCCGCGCGGCCGTCGCCCGTGAAGAGCAGATCGGAAGCCCGATCCACGAGCGCGTGGAACTCCGGAGTCCGCTGCATCTCGGGCAGACGAGGGCGCGGCAGGTCGACCTCGATGACCTCCTTGATCCGACCGGGTCGGGGCGACATCACGGCGACGCGGTCGGAGAGGAAGATGGCCTCGGAGATGCCGTGGGTCACCATGAGGGTCGTCGCCGGCTTCTCGGTCCAGATCCGGAGCAGCTCGAGGTTGAGGTTCTGCCGGGTCATGTCGTCGAGGGCACCGAACGGCTCGTCGAGAAGCAGCACCGAGGGCTTGAGGCTCAGGGCCCGGGCGATCGACACCCGCTGGCGCATCCCGCCCGACAGCTGTGCCGGCTTGGCCTTCTCGAATCCGCGGAGCCCCACGAGTCCGATCAGCTCGTCGATGTAGTCGCGGTCGGGGGTGCGCCCGGCGACCTCGAACGGCAGGCGGATGTTCGCGAGCACGCTCCGCCAGGGCAGCAGGGCGTGGTCCTGGAACGCGATGCCGAGCTCGTGGTCGCGCCGCAGCTGTGCGGGGGACTTGCCGTCGACGCGGACGTCGCCGCGCGTGGGCTGTTCGAGGTCGGCGAGGATGCGCAGGATCGTGGACTTGCCGCATCCCGAGGGTCCGAGCAGTGACAGGAACGACCCCTGATCGGTGTGCAGGTGCGTGTCGGAGAGGGCCTCGACGGTGCGGCCCCGACCGGTGTGGAAGGTCTTCGCGAGACCGTCGATGCGGATGCCGGTGCCCGCGAGGGCTCCGGCATCCGCGACGTTGGTGCTGGTCATGTCAGGGCAGGTAGTCCTTGAGTTCGGGGTTCTCGGCGTAGATCTCGTCGATGATCGTCGTGTCGAAGAGGTCTTCGACGCTGACGTCCCAGCCGGCGGCGGCGAGGGAGTCCACCGTCTGCTGCTGGAGTTCGTCGGAGATCGTGAACAGGCCGTTCGCCTCGGTCTCGTCGGTCGAGACGAGGAGGTTCTGCGCCTCGATCCCCTTGGCCGTCTTCTCGGGGTCGAGGGCGCCGAACACGGACTCGAGGCCGTCCTCGGACTCCTCGGCCGCCTGGTTGTAATACTTCTCGACGAGCGACACGGTGTCCTCGACCGGCTCCTGGAAGACGTGGGTCCAGCCCTTGATCTCGGCGGTGAGGAAGTCCTTCAGCAGCTCCTCGTTCTCGGCGAGGTACTGGTCGGTGACCGTGAAGGTCTCGGCCACGTAGGGAACGCCGTTCTCGGCGTAGGCGAGGTTCGTGACGTCGTAGCCGGCGAGCTCGACCGTGAGGGCCTCGTTCGTCAGGTACGCCATGAAGCCGTCGACCTCGCCGTTCATGACGGGGGTGGGGTTGAAGTCGACCGGGACGACCTCGACATCGGCCGGGTCGATGCCGTTCGCATTGAGCAGCGCCGCGAAGACCGAGGCATTCGAGTCCTGCACACCGATCTTCTTGCCGACCAGGTCCTGCGGCGTCTGGATGTTCGCGCCGTCGGCGAGCGAGAGGATCGTGAACGGGTTCTTCTGGAATGTGGCGCCGATGATCTTCA
The DNA here is from genome assembly GCF_044542795.1 of Microbacterium sp. NPDC077663. Classification (NCBI taxonomy): domain Bacteria; kingdom Bacillati; phylum Actinomycetota; class Actinomycetes; order Micrococcales; family Microbacteriaceae; genus Microbacterium; species Microbacterium sp. NPDC077663. The sequence goes on from NZ_JBITVE010000002.1 coordinate 761,231, forward strand.
GGGGTGCGTCCTGCTCGGCGACGGCCGCACCGACGGATGCCGCATCGCTCAGCGCGACCTGCACGGTGCCCGAGAGCAGCTTGGCGACACCGGTGTCGGGGCCGGAGATGCCGACGACGTCGGAGAAGCCGGCATCGTCGTAGTACCCCTTCTCGTAGGCGTAGAACTCGCCGGCGAACTCCTCGTTCTTGATCCAGGAGTACTGGACGCTGATCTCGCCGTGGTCCTCCGATCCGCCGGAGGATGCCGGTGCGCCGCCGGAGGCGCAGCCGGCGAGGACGAGGGTGGCCGCGGCGGCAAGGGCGACGAGGGGGGCGAAACGGCGCAAGGGGACTCCTTGATCATGCTGCGGGTGACATGCGAGGGTGCGGATCCGACGCTAGACCTCGCGTATTTCCGCATCGTTTCGCCCGCGTGGCGCTACTGTCGCCCTCACAGCCCATCGGTGTCAGGAGGTCCCCGTGGTTCCCGAGATCAACTATTGGAGCGTCATCCTCGCCACCCTCGCGGGGACCGCGGTCGGCGCGATCTGGTACGGCCCGAAGACCTTCGGGCCGAGATGGGCGCGCCTCGCGCGCGTCGTGACGGACCGGCCGAAGGGGTCCGCGGCCATCGCGATCGGCGTCTCGACGCTCGTCACGTTCGCGACGGCGTGGGTGCTGGCGGGCGCGACGACGATCGCCTGGCACTTCTACGCGGGGTCGTACCTGTGGGCGGCGATCGTGACGGCGGTGCTGCTGTGGGCGGGGTTCACGGCCGCGCGGGTGATCACGCACGACGGTTTCGAGGGGCGCCCGTCCTCGCTCACCGTGATCACGATCGGCTACGAACTGACCGTCGCAGTCGTCATGGCCGTGATCATCGGCGTGTGGCCGCCCGCCGGGACGGTGTGACCGGACTCAGGCGGCGGTGTGCACGACCGCCGAGACCGCGGCGGTGAAGAAACGCAGACCGTCGACCCCCGACCGCATGGCGGCGGCGGTGTCGGGGCCGAAGCCGGGCTCGATCGCATGCTCGGGGTGCGGCATGAGGCCCACGACGTTGCCGTGCTCGTTCGTGAGGCCGGCGATGTCGTCCATCGAACCGTTGGGGTTGACGCCCGCGTAGCGGAAGGCGACGAGGCCCTCGCCCTCGACCCGCTTGAGCGTCTCGTCGGAGGCGATGTACCCGCCGTCGGCGTTCTTGAGCGGGATGACGATCTCCTGGCCGCGGCGGAACTCGCTCGTCCACGCGGTGTCGGCGTTCTCGACCACGAGGCGCTGGTCGCGGCGGATGAACTGCTGGTGCGCGTTGCGGATCAGGCCGCCGGGCAGCAGGTGCGCCTCGACGAGCATCTGGAAGCCGTTGCAGATGCCGAGGACGGGCATGCCCTTGGCGGCGGCATCCTTCACCTCGGACATGATCGGCGCGAGTGCGGCGATCGCGCCGGCGCGCAGGTAGTCGCCATAACTGAAGCCGCCCGGGAGGACGAGCGCGTCGACTCCCTCGAGGTCGTGGGAACCGTGCCAGAGCGCGACGGGCTCGGCACCGGCGAGCCGGACGGCGCGGCGGGCGTCGCCGTCGTCGAGCGAGCCGGGGAAGGTGATGACCCCGATGCGGACCGTCACTCGACGACCTCGATGCCGACGACGTCCTCGATCACGGAGTTCGAGAGGATCTCCTCGGCGATGGTCCGTGCCGCGGCGAGGGTCTCCTCGTCGGCGGTCTCGACGGTGAGCTCGAAACGCTTGCCGATGCGCACGTCGCCGAATCCGGCGTGGCCGAGTCGGTGCAGCGCACCGGCGACGGCCTTCCCCTGCGGGTCCAGGAGCTCGGCCTTGGGCATGACGTCGACGACGATGGTGGGCATCAGAAAGCTCCGGGATGTCGCGGGCAGGGGTGCGCGACCAGTCTAGAGCCCGCGCCGCACCGCCCGTGATCCCCGTCATCATGCGGGCGTGACCAAACCGTGATCACCGTCGTGGGAGCGCTCCCTTGACACTCGTGGGAGCGATCCCATATCGTCATCGCCAACCGCTGAGAGCGCTCCCACCACCTGCACCTCGCGCTCTCCACACCACAAAGGAGTGTCCTGTGAACTCACGCGCCCTGCGTCGCGTCGGCGTCCTCGCCGCCGTCGCATCGACGTCCGCCCTCGCCCTGGCCGGTTGCGCCGGCGGCGGCGAGCCCGCCGCGAACGGTGACGAGAAGGTCACGCTGACCATCGCCACCTTCAACAACTTCGGCTACACCGACGAGTTCCTCCGGAAGTACGAGGACGAGAACCCGAACGTCACGATCGTCCACAACAAGGCGGCGGAGTCCGGCGACGCCCGCAAGAACTTCTTCCAGAAGCTCGGCAAGGGTGGACTCGCCGACATCGAGGCCGTCGAGGTCGACTGGCTGTCCGAGGCGATGCAGTACTCGGACCTGCTGGCTCCCGTTCCGGACGACCTCAAGGGCCGCTGGCTCGACTGGAAGGAAGCCGCTGCGACGGATGCCGACGGCAACCTCATCGGCTACGGCACCGACATCGGGCCGCAGGCGATCTGCTACCGCGCCGACCTGTTCGAGGCGGCGGGTCTCCCGTCCGAGCCCGCCGAGGTCGAGGCCCTCTTCGACGGCGACTGGAACACGTACTTCGACGTGGCCGACCAGTACCGCGAGGCATCCGGTAAAGCGATGATCGACTCGGCCAACTCGGTCCTGCAGGGCATCGTGAACCAGATCGAGTACACCTACGACGAGCCCGACGGAACGGTCATCGCGACCTCGAACCCCGAGATCGCCGACGCCTACAAGAGCGTCGTCGAGCGCGCCGTTCCGAACTCGGCGTACTCCGCGCAGTGGGGCGACGACTGGATCGCGTCCTTCCAGGGCGACGACTTCGCGACGGTCCTGTGCCCCGGCTGGATGCAGGGCATCATCGCCGGCTACGCGCCCGACCAGGCGAACTGGCGGATCGCGAACACCTTCCCGAACGGCGGCGGAAACTGGGGTGGCTCGTACCTGACCATCCCGGCCAACGGCAAGAACGTCGCAGAGGCGCAGAAGCTCGCCGACTGGCTGTCGGCCCCCGAGCAGCAGGTCGAGGCGTTCCTCAACGTCGGTGCGTTCCCCAGCCAGGTCGACGCGTACGAGAACGCCGACCTGACGGCCTACGTCAACGACTACTACGGCGGCGCCAAGACCGGTGAGATCGGTGCCGACCGCGCCGAGGCCGTGACTGTGCAGCCCTTCAAGAGCGCGAACTACTTCACGTACCACGACGCTCTGCAGAACGCGGTCAACCGCGTCTTCGACGGCTCGGAGTCCGAGTCGGCCGCCTGGGACACCTGGGTCGCCGAGGTCGAGGCCTTCTGACCCGTTCCTGACCGGATGCCGGCCGCCCCTGCAGCGGCCGGCATCCACCATCCACGCCGACCACGGAGACGACACGTGACGACCACAGACATCCGCCCCCGGACCCCGCTGGAGGATCGGCCCGCTCACGCGGATCGTCCGGTCCGTGTGCTCTCGTTCCGCCAGCGCCTCAGCCGGTGGGACGTGAAGGTCTCGCCGTACCTCTACATCTCGCCGTTCTTCATCCTTTTCGCGGTCGTGGGCCTGTTCCCGATCGGCTTCACGGCGATCATCTCGTTCCAGGAGTGGGACCTCATCCGCAACTCCGGCACCTTCGTTGGGGTCGAGCAGTACGCCTGGATCCTGAACGACCCGAAGTTCTGGGTCGCCCTTCGCAACACCTTCAGCATCTTCCTGCTCTCGACGGTGCCGCAGCTGATCCTCGCGGTGTTCATCGCCGCGATGCTCGACCGCAACATCCGGGCCAAGACCTTCTGGCGCATGAGCGTCCTGCTGCCGTTCGTCATGGCGCCCGTCGCCGTCGCGCTCATCTTCAGCAACATGTTCGGTGACGTCCACGGGCTCGTGAACAACGCCCTGACCGCCGTCGGGCTCGACCCCGTCGCGTGGCACAAGGATCCGTTCTGGAGCCACGTCGCCATCGCCACCATGGTCAACTTCCGCTGGACCGGCTACAACGCGCTGATCCTGCTGGCTGCCATGCAGGCCGTGCCCCGCGAATACTACGAGGCGGCCACGGTCGACGGCGCGGGGGCGTTCCGCCAGTTCGTCAGCATCACACTGCCGTCGCTGCGCCCGACTCTCATCTTCGTGATCATCACCTCGACCATCGGTGGCCTGCAGATCTTCGACGAGCCTCGGATGTTCGACAACACCGGTGAGGGCGGGCCCGCCCAGCAGTGGCTCACGATCACGCTGTACCTCTACAACATCGGCTGGGGCGAGTTCAACTTCGGCCGCGCCGCCGCCCTCGCCTGGATCCTCTTCATCATCATCGTGGTGATCGGCCTCCTGAACCTCTTCATCACCCGCCGCCTCGTCCGCGACGAGGGCGGCCGCGGCGTGAAAGCGCCGCGACGCGCACGGAAGGATGCCGCGCGATGACCGCTGTCAGCGAACCGCCCCTCGCCATCGTCGAGGAGAACATCCCCCACGCCTCACGGCGTCGGAGGGGTGAGCGCACCACCCGCATCCGCGGCGTCCGTGCGGGCTTCTGGGTCTACGTCGGCCTGGGGGTCGTGGCCGTGTCGGCGATCTTCCCGTACTACTGGTCGTTCCTCATCGGTTCCGGCGACCAGTTCACGATCAACGACCCCGAGATGTCGTGGATCCCCGGTGCCAACTTCGTGACGAACGCGCTGTCAGTGATGAACGACCCGGCCGTGAACTTCTGGCTGGCCCTGTGGAACTCGGTCTTCAGCTCGACGGTGATCGCGGCATCCGTCGTCGTCTTCTCGACCCTCGCCGGCTGGGCCTTCGCGAAGCTCCGATTCCGCGGCAGCAAGGTGCTGCTGGCCTTCGTCGTCGCGACCATGGCCGTCCCGATGCAGCTCGGTGTCGTGCCCCTCTACATCCTGTTCGCCGATCTCGGCTGGACCGGCACGATCGGCGCCATCATCGTCCCGGCGCTCACCAGCGCCTTCGGCGTGTTCTGGATGACGCAGTACATCGGCCAGACGGTCCCCGACGAGCTCATCGAGGCCGCGCGCGTCGACGGCGCGAGTCAGATCCGGACGTTCTGGACCGTGGGGGTCACCGCCGCGCGGCCCGCGGCCGCGATGCTGTTCCTGTTCACCTTCGTCGGCGCGTGGAACCAGTTCTTCTGGCCGTTCATCGTGCTCGACCGGCAGAGCCCGACCCTCCCGGTCGCGCTGTCGCTGCTGCAGGCGAACTACTTCGTCGACTACTCGGTCGTGCTGGCCGGGGTCCTCCTCGCGACGATCCCACTGATCCTGCTCTTCGTCTTCGCGGGCAAGCAGCTGGTCAGCGGCATCATGGCCGGCGCGGTCAAGGGCTGAGGCGCATCCGGTGAACGTCCTTTCGCAGGAGTACTCTGCCTCCGTGCCCGCACTCGCAGCCCGCCCGTTCCCGACCGGCTTCCTCTTCGGCGCGGCGACCGCCGCCTATCAGATCGAGGGCGCCGCCTTCGAGGACGGTCGCACCGCGTCCATCTGGGACGCCTTCAGCCGCGTGCCCGGTGCCGTGATCAACGCTGACAACGGCGACGTCGCGTGCGACCACTACCACCGCTACCGCGGCGACGTCGCCCTCATGAAAGAGCTCGGCCTCGACACCTACCGGTTCTCCACCTCCTGGTCGCGCGTGCGTCCCGACGGCGGTGCGGTCAACCCCACGGGGATCGACTTCTACGAGCGCCTCGTCGACGAACTGCTCGGCGCCGGCATCCGCCCGTGGCTCACCCTCTATCACTGGGATCTGCCGCAGGCGCTCGAGGAGCGGGGCGGATGGACCGCGCGCGAGACGAGCGAGCGCTTCCTCGAGTACGCGATGTCGGTCCACGACGCCCTCGGCGACCGGGTCACCGACTGGACCACGCTGAACGAGCCGTGGTGCTCGTCGTTCCTCAGCTACACCGGCGGCATCCACGCCCCGGGCCGGTTCAGCATCGCCGACGGCATGCTGGCATCCCATCACCTGCTGCGGGGTCACGGTCTCGTCGTCGGCGAACTCCGCCGACGCGACGCCGCGCTGAACCTCGGCATCACGCTGAACCTCACCGTCGCCGAGGCGGCCGACCCGGCGCGCCCCGAGGACGTCGACGCCGCGCGACGCATCGACGGGCAATTCAACCGCTGGTTCCTCGACCCGATCTTCCGCGGGAGCTACCCCGACGACATCGTCGCCGACATCCGTGCGGTGGACGCCGACGCCGTCGCACGCTTCGAGGCCGCCGTCCTGCCCGGCGACCTCGGCACCATCTCTCAGCCGCTCGACGTCCTGGGCGTGAACTACTACCACGGCGAGTTCGTCGGCGGCACGGCTCCCGCAGACCCGCCGCTGCCCGGCGATGCCCCGACCGACCGCGCCGTGGGCTCGCCGTGGCCGGCGGGCCACGACATCCACTGGTACGAACGCGGCCTGCCGCGGACGGCGATGCACTGGGAGGTGCAGCCCGAGGCGCTGACGGTCCTGCTCGAGTGGGTCTGGAACGAGTACGCGCAGGATGCCGGTACCGCTCTGTTCGTGACGGAGAACGGTGCCGCGTACGACGACGAGAGCGTCGTCGAGGACGGTGCCGTCCGCGTGCACGATGCGGACCGTGTCGAGTTCCTGCGCGGTCACCTCACCGCCATCCTCGATGCGGCCGACGCCGGCGTCGACGTCCGCGGCTACTTCTACTGGTCGCTCATGGACAACTTCGAGTGGGCGTGGGGATACGACAAGCGGTTCGGCCTCATCCGGGTCGATTACGCCACGCAGGAACGAGCCTTCAAAGACAGCGCCCTGGAGTATCGTCGGGTCATCGCCGCCCGAGCGATGGAATGACTGCACTCCGCGAGGTGACCGTGTCCGATACCCTCCACCCCCCGGTGACGATCGAGGAGGTCGCCTCCGCGGCGGGGGTGTCCCGCTCCACGGTGTCTCGCGTCGTGAACGGGTCCACGGCGGTCAGCCCCGCCGCCCTCGCCGCTGTCCGGCGAGCGATCGACGACCTCAACTACGTGCCGAACCGGGCCGCCCGCTCCCTCGCCAGTCGCGCGACGATGGCCATCGCGCTCGTCGTCCCCGAGGACACGACACGCTTCTTCGGCGACCCGTTCTTCGCGGCGATCGTCAGCGGCATCAACACACGGATCTCGAGATCCGACTACGTCCTCAACCTGATCATTGCCAGCGACGATCCGAACGACAAGGCGACCGAGTATCTGCGCAGCGGAGCGGTCGACGGCGCGATCATCGTGTCGCACCACACCAGTGACGCGTTCATCGACCGCATCGCCGCCGCCATGCCCGTCGTCTACGGCGGTCGGCCCGTGCGTCAGCGCGAGCGAGACTTCTACGTCGACGTCGACAACGTCGAGGGCGGTCGCGTCGCGACGCAACATCTGCTCGACCGGGGTCGACGTCGGCTGGCCATGATCACGGGTCCGACGACGATGCCCGGCGGGATCGACCGCCTGACCGGATTCCGAGAGGCGCTGGATGCCGCCGGTGTGTCGGAGGTCGCCGTCGAGGACGGCGACTTCACCGCCGCGGGCGGAGCGGCCGCGGTCACGCGCATCCTCCGGTCGGGAGCGGAGTTCGACGGCCTGTTCGTCGCGAGCGACCTCATGGCGGGCAGTGTCCTCACCGAGCTGACCCGTGCCGGCATCCGCGCCCCCGAGCAGGTCGCGATCGTCGGCTACGACGACTCGCCCGTCGCCACGTCGGTCTCGCCGGCGCTGACGACGGTGCGTCAGCCCTCACTCGAGCAGGGCGAGGTGATGGCGGACATCCTCCTCACCCTGCTGTCGGGCGGGTATCCGCCGCGCGAGACCCTGCTCGAGACGCAGCTGATCGTGCGCGAATCGGCCTGACGGGCGTCACGCGGCGGTCGCATGCAGCGTGTTGTGCCAGGGATCGGTGAAGGTCACCGTGCGACCGTCGTCGGCGATCTGCACGCCGTGATGGCGCAGGCGCTCGCCCAGTTCGCCGAGGCTGTCGGCGCCGGGAAGGGCGAGATCGACCCGCCCCAGCCCGAGCGCCGGCATGCGGGGCCCGGCGCCCCGCGAGTTCCACACGTTCATCGCCATGTGGTGGTGGTAGCCGCCGGCGCTCACGAACAGCGCTGAACCGCTCAGCTCAGCGGTGACGTCGAACCCGAGGGCGTCGACGTAGAACGAGCGCGCGGTCTCGACGTCTCCGACCGACAGGTGCACGTGACCGACGGATGCCGCGTCGTCGGCGGTCGCACCCTCCGCGGCCGCATCGGTCAGGTGCTCGCGGATGAACGCGTTCGGGTCGAGGAAGAGCGTCGCCATCTCGACGCGGCCGTGGGTCCAGGACCAGTCGCTGCGGTCGCGGTCCCAGTAGAGCTCGATGCCGTTGCCCTCGGGGTCGGTGGCGTAGAACGCCTGACTGACGAGATGGTCGGCACTTCCCGTGAAGGTCTGCGGCGCGTGACGCGCGAGCGAGAACAGCGCCGCCGCGAGCGCCGTCTGCGACTCGAAGAGGATCGCGGTGTGGAACAGTCCGGCGGAGCCCGTGGGGGCGTGGCGCAACGACGGCTCGGCGCGGAGCACGACGATCGCGCGGCCGGCGCGCCCGAGGGTCACCGTGTCGCCGTCGGCGCTCAGGACCTGCAGGGTGATGACGTCGCGGTAGAACCGGGTCATCCCATCGAGGTCCCCGACGAGCAGGGTCACGGCGCCCATCGAGGTGTCGGATGCGAGGCGATCCGCTCCGGGTGTATTCATGCGAATCGGTAACGCCGCCAGGCCCCCGGTATTCCGCTGCGCGCGGCGTGGCGATCAGTCCGGGTCGCCGCCCAGCTGGCCGATGGGGACGATCGGACCCCCGTCATCCGCCCCCGTCTTGCGTGCGCGGGCGATCGCGTTGCCGCCGTGGTAGATCGCGAGCGCGGCGACGGTGCCGAGGACGATGCCGCCGAACTGCAGCAGGCCGAGGTCCATGGTGAAGTTCGCGATCGCGATGACGAAGGCGACGGCGACCGTGTACTGGTTGACCGGACGCGAGAAGTCCACCTGGTTGTCGACCCAGATCTTGATGCCGATGACGCCGATGAGGCCGTACAGCGCGGTCGTCACGCCGCCGATGACACCGCTCGGGATCGTGAACAGCACGGCACCGACGACGGGCGAGAACGACAGGAGCACCGCGATGATGCCCGCCACCCAGTAGGCCGCGGTGGAGTAGATGCGGGTCGCCGCCATGACGCCGATGTTCTCGCCGTAGGTCGTCGTGCCCGAGCCGCCGAAGGCTCCCGCGAGCGTGGTCGCGAGACCGTCGGCGAGCAGCGCGCGGCCGGTGCGGTTGTTCACCGTCGGGTCGCCGGTCATGGTCGCGACGCCGCGGACGTGCCCGACGTTCTCGGCCACGAGGACCAGGACCACCGGCAGGAACATCGGGAGGAGACTCCACGCGACCGGGTCGGCGAACGAGGGGAGGTGGAAGGCGGGGAGACCGAACCACGCGCCGTCCTCGATGAGCTCGGCCACATCCGAGAAGTCGATCCGTCCCATGATCAGCGCGGCGACGTACCCCACGACGACACCGAGGAAGATCGAGACGCGACCCAGGATCCCGCGGAACAGCACAGCGAACAGGATGCAGGCGACCAGTGTGATGGTGGCCAGCACCGCGTCGGTCTGGAAGTTGTTCCAGGCGGCGGGCGCGAGGTTCAGTCCGATGAGGGCGACGATCGCGCCCGACACGACCGGTGGCATGAGCTTCTCGAGCCAGCGCGTGCCGGTGGCCTGCACGAGGAAGCCGACGCCGGCGAGCAGGATGCCCGCGATGAACACGCCGACCAGCGCCTGCCCGATCTGCTCGGGGCTGTCGAGCGGCTTGCCGTCGCCCGGGCCGAACGCGGTGATGGGGGCGATGAAGGCGAACGACGATCCGAGGTAGCTCGGGAGGCGGTTCCGGGTGAGGAGGAGGAACAGCAGCGTCCCGAGACCCGAGAAGAGCAGAGTCGTGCTGACGGGGAAGCCGGTCAGCAGCGGAACGAGGAACGTCGCACCGAACATCGCGACGACGTGCTGGGCGCCGACCGCGATCGTCGTGCCCCAGCCGAGGCGCTCCCGGGGGGTGACGACGGCACCGGGGGCGACGCGGCGGCCGTCGCCGTGGAGGGTCCAGATGGGCATGCGTGTGCTCCTCAGGTCGGGGGATGCCTGGGTCAGGCTACCTGGGAGCGGGCTGAGTGCGTGCGAGCGACGCCGTCAGGACGTGAGGCGTTCGAGGAGCTCGCGGTACTTGGCCGCCGTCTGGGCGACGATTCCCTCGGGGACGACGGGCGGCGTGCCCTGCTTGTCCCAATTCCCGGCCAGCCAGTCGCGGACGATCTGCTTGTCGAAGCTCGCCATGCGCGCGGCGGGGCTCTCGCCGGTGCGCCAGGTCTCGGCATCCCAGTACCGCGAGGAATCACTGGTGAGCACTTCGTCGGCGAGGGTGAGGACCCCGTCGGCGTCGAGGCCGAACTCGAACTTCGTGTCGGCGAGGATCAGCCCCTTCGCCTCGGCGAGGGCCGCGGCCCGGCGGTAGATCTCGAGCGAGGCGTCGCGCAGCTGTGCCGCCCGATCAGCGCCGACGAGCTCGACCGTGCGCTCGAACGAGATGTTCTCGTCGTGCTCGCCGAGCGGGGCCTTGTACGCGGGGGTGAAGATCGGCTCCGGCAGGCGGTCACCGTTGCCGAGTCCCGCCGGCAGCGCGATGCCGCAGACCGTGCCGTCGGCCTGATACTCCGCCCATCCCGAACCGGTGAGATAGCCGCGGACGACGCACTCGATCGGCAGCATCTCGAGCGAACGGACGACCATGCCGCGCCCCCCGGTCTCGGCGGGCGGCGTCTGGCCGGGCAGGAGGTGGTTGGCGATCGCGCGGCCGCCGTCGGCGCCCGCCAGCTGATCGAACCACCACAGCGACAGCTCCGTGAGGAGCGCGCCCTTGCCAGGGATCGCCGGCTCGAGGACGTGGTCGAACGCGCTGACGCGGTCACTCGCTACGACGAGCAGCCGCCCGTCGTCACCTGCCTCGGCGGGCCGGTAGAGGTCGCGGACCTTGCCCGAGTACACGTGGGTCCATCCGGGGAAGGGGGTCGCGGCATCCGTCACCAGCCCATTATGTCGGGCGCGCCGACCGCGTACCGTGGCGGGATGCGTCGCCGACTGCTCGCCCTCACCGCCCTCGCGCTGTCGATCGCGCTGGGCGGCTGCGTCTCGACGGCCTCGGTGGATGACTCCGCGCCGACACCGTCGTCTTCCCCGACCTCGTCCGCGAAGCCCGCGCCGACCCCGACCCCGACCCCGACGCCGGAGCCCGAGGTCTCGCCGGACCCCACCTACGGCATTCCCGTGGAGGACCCGCTCGAGGCTTCGCGTCTCGTCTTCGAGAGCGATGCGGTCGGCGTCGACCCCGTGACCGTCGTGAGTGTGTCGGCCAGTGCGGTGAGGGACCAGGAGTACGTCCTCGAGTTCGACTGCATCCCGCGGGACGCCACCATCACGCTGTCCCTCTCGCCGGCCGTCGGCGAGGACGACCCGCCGGTGAACTTCAGTGGACCGATCGCGGTCACGCAGGGGTGCAGTGCCCCGGGCCGGACGGCGGGCATCCGCGTCGATCGGATGGTCGGCGTCCAGATCTCGATGAGCGGCGACGACGTCTCGCGAGCATGGGCGGTGCTGCGACCCGCCGAGTGATCCATCGTGTCGACGGACCGGCGTATAGTCCACATGGACTAATACGTGGGAGGACGCATGGCACGCGAGAAGGCGACGCTGACGCCGACTGCCGTCATGCTCCTCGCGCTCCTGCACGAAGACGACATGCACACGTACGAGATGGTGCGCCTGCTCCGCGAGCGCCGTGCCGACCGGCTGATCGCTCTCACCCACGGCACGATCTACCACACGGTGGCCCGTCTCGAGCGGCAGGGTCGCATCGTCGAGGTCGGCAGCGACCGCGACGGCAACCGTCCCGAGCGCACCACGTACGCGTTGACGGATGCCGGGGCCGCCGACCTGATCGCTTGGATCCGTCGCGAGCTGGTGTCCATCGATGACCCCGACCGGTTCCGGATCGCCCTCACCGAGGTTCACAACCTGCCCCGTGACGAGGTGCTCGCGCTGCTCGCGGAGCGCCGGGAGCTGCTCGCGGCATCCCGGGACGCCCATCGCAGCGCCCGCGATCACGCGATCGCGCACGGATCCCATGCCCAGTTCCTCATCGAGGTCCACCGCCAGGCGGCCCTCCTCGATGCCGACATCAGCTGGCTCGACGAAGCGGTCGAGTTCATCCGTCGTCCCGACACCGTCTGGGGTGTCGTCGACATCCCCGTCACCGACCGCTATCTGGCACAGAGAGAAGCCGCACGCGCATGAGCGAGAGCACATCCACCGTCCGCACCCCGGGCGCATCCGCCGCACCCGTGAGCCCGTGGCCCGCCCTCTGGGCGCTCGTCATCGGGTTCTTCATGATCCTCGTCGACACGACGATCGTCTCGGTCGCCAATCCGGCGATCAAGGCCGCCCTCGACCCCTCGACCTCCAACCTCGACAACGTCGTGTGGGTGACGTCGGCCTACCTGCTGACGTACGCCGTGCCGCTGCTGGTCACCGGACGCCTCGGTGACCGGTTCGGGCCGAAGAACATCTACCTCATCGGTCTCGCGATCTTCACCCTCGCCTCGCTGGCGTGCGGGCTGTCGGGGTCGCTCATGGCCCTGATCCTCGCGCGTGCCGCGCAGGGCCTCGGTGCCGCGCTGATGACGCCGCAGACGATGGCCGTCATCACCCGCACCTTCCCGGCCGAGCGCCGCGGCGCGGCGATGGGCCTGTGGGGCGCGACCGCCGGCGTCGCGACCCTCGTCGGGCCGCTGGCGGGCGGTCTGCTCGTCGACGGATTCGGCTGGGAGTGGATCTTCTTCGTCAACATCCCCGTGGGAGTCGTGGCTTTCGTGCTCGCGTGGCGGCTGGTCCCGCAGCTCGAGACGCACCCCCACCGGTTCGACGTCCTCGGGGTCGTGCTCAGCGCGGTCGCCCTGTTCCTCATCGTGTTCGGGCTGCAGGAGGGTGAGCACTACGACTGGGCCGCGTGGGTGTGGGGGATGATCGCCGCCGGCGTCGTCGTCCTGGCGGTCTTCATCTGGACGCAGGCCACGACCAAGAGCGAGCCCCTCGTTCCGCTGGGGCTCTTCCGCGACCGCAACTTCGCGATCTCCAATCTCGCGATCGCGGCCGTGGGCTTCACCGTCACGAGCATGGCTCTGCCGATGGCGTTCTTCACCCAGCTCGCCCGCGGGCTGACGCCGACCGAGTCGGCGCTGCTGCTCATCCCGATGGCGGTGCTGTCGGGTGTGCTCGCCCCGTTCGCGGGTCGGATCCTCGACCGCGTCGACCCCCGCGTGCTGCTGGTCCCCGGACTGGCGCTCATGGCCGTGGGCCTCGTCGGCTACTCCCTGCTGATGAACACCGAGGCGCCGATCCTCCTCCTGCTGATCCCCTCGGCGATCATCGGCGTCGCCAACGCAGGGATGTGGGGGCCGCTCGCGACGACGGCCACCCGCAACCTGCCGCCGCAGCAGGCGGGTGCCGGCTCAGGCATCTACAACACGACCCGCACGATCGGATCGGTCATCGGGTCCGCGGCGATCGCGGCGGTCATGCAGTCGCGCCTCGAGGCGAACCTGCCGGGAGCCGGCGACGCCGCGGGCGGCGACTTCGGCGGCGGGGGCGGGATGCCGCCCGTCGTCGCCGAGGGGTTCTCCGCCGCGATGGCGCAGGCCATGATCCTGCCGGCCGCGGTCATCGCGATCGGTGTCGTGCTCGTGCTGTTCCTACGCCGCCCGGCGCACCTCGCGCAGCGCTGAGGAGCCGCCGCGCCGCGCTCAGCGCGCGGCGCGGAGGGCGATGTCGCGGCGGTAGTGCGCGCCCTTGAGGGAGATGTGCTCGAGGGCCGCGTACGCCCGCTCGCGGGCGTCGGCGAGGTCGGCACCGACGGCGACGACGTTCAGCACGCGCCCACCGGTCGCGAGCAGCCCGCCCTCGTCGGTGGCGGCGGTCGCCGCATGGGCCAGATGCACGCCCTCGACGGATGCCGCTGCATCCGTCCCCTCGATGACGCGACCGGTCTGCGGGGCATCCGGATACCCCTCGCTCGCGAGGACGACCGTGACGGCGGCCTCAGGGGAGAACACGGGCGCGGGCTCGGATTCGAGCGTGCCGGCGGCGGCGGCCAGCAGCAGGCGCGACAGCGGGCTGCGCAGGCGCGCCAGCACGACCTGAGTCTCGGGGTCGCCGAAGCGGGCGTTGAACTCGATGACCTTGACGCCGGCGTCGGTGAGGATGAGGCCCGCGTAGAGCAGTCCGATGAACGGGGTGCCCTCGGCATCCAGCTGGCGGATGACGGGCTCGGCCACCTCGGCCGTCACCTGCGCCACGAATTCGGCCTCGCTCGCGAACCGGTCGTCGAGCCAGGGGAGCGGCGAGTACGCGCCCATGCCGCCCGTGTTCGGGCCCTCGTCGCCGTCGTGGGCGCGCTTGAAGTCCTGCGCGGGGCTGAGCGCGCGGACGGTGTCGCCGTCCGAGACGAAGAAGAGCGAAACCTCGGGACCGGCCAGGAACTCCTCGACGAGCACCGGACCCGACACCAGGTACGTGTCGGCGTGGGCGAGCGCCGCGTCGCGATCGGAGGTGACGATGACGCCCTTGCCGGCCGCGAGGCCGTCGGCCTTGACGACGTAGGGGGCGCCGAACTCGTCGATCGCCGCTGCCACCTCGTCCCGGGTGTGCGCGCGGGCCGCGCGACCGGTCGGGACACCCGCGGCATCCATGATCCGCTTCGCGAACGCCTTCGATCCCTCGAGGCGGGCGGCGGCCCTGCCGGGTCCGAAGACCGGGATGCCGCGCTCGCGGAGGGCGTCGGCGACACCGGCGACCAGGGGCGCCTCCGGACCGATGACGACGAGGTCGATCGCGGCCTCGTTCGCATAGGCGGTGACGGCGGCCGGGTCGTTCTGGTCGAGGCCCGCGACGATCGTCGCGTCAGCGGCGATGCCGGCGTTGCCGGGAGCCGCGAAGATCTCGTGCCCGGCGCCTTCGGCGACGAGGGCGAGGATGATGGCGTGCTCGCGCGCGCCCGAGCCGAGGACCAGGATCTTCACCCCGTCAGCCTACCGACCGGCCTGTGCGCGTTACGGTGGCAGCCATGGCCCGCACGATCAGCACCGGCGACGGACGCGACGCGCTCGCCGCGGTCGCCGCCGGCACGGCGACACGCCCCGAGACGGCGACCGCCGTCCGCTACCTGTTGCAGCTGCTGGTCGAGAAGGCGCCGGGCAACTCGGTCGAGGTGCGGGTTCCGCCCTTCGGCGCCGTCCAGGTCGTCGAGGGTCCGCGCCACACCCGCGGCACTCCGCCGAACGTGATCGAGACGGATGCCGCGACCTGGATCGCGCTCGCGACCGGACGGGCCGCCTGGGCGGATGCCGTCACGGCCGGCGCCGTCCGCGCGTCGGGCGTGAGAGCGAACCTCGACGGGCTGCTGCCGCTGCGGCCCTGAGGCGGGACGCCGCGCCGGTACCATCGCCTGCGGAGAGGATCCCCATGCAGGTACGGCACCCCCGGAGCGCCACCGGTTCCCTCGTCGTCGCGGTGATCGGTGCGGCTCTGGTCTTCCTGGTGCCGGCGGCACCCGCGTACGCCGCGGCGCCGACCTGTGTCGTCTCCGACGCGCGGGTGGTGTGGAACGTCGGTGCCGATGAGCTGCGGACCGACGGTGCGATCACGGCGGACGGCGGGGTGCTCACCCTCGACGGCGGTGCCGGCGTGCTCGAGCCGGTCGGGCCCTCGGGGAGCGTCAGCTTCGACGGCACGCTCGGCTACACGAGCGCGGCGGGCGTCGAGACGACGCTCTCCGCCCCCACCCTCGTGATCGACGGCGGCGCCGGGAGCCTGCTCTTCGACGTTCAGCCCGACGGGACCGAGCTCATCCCGCAGGCTGCGCTCGCCGAGGTCGACCTGCGCGCCGTGGCGCTCTCCGAATCGAGCGACACGATCAACGTCGACGGCGTCGACGCGCAGACCGGCGCCACCGCGGAAGGACGCGACGTCCTCTGGGCCGGGGAACTCGGCGACCTCGACCTCACGGTGACCGCGGACTGCACCACGGTCAGCGATGCGGTGGCCGTCGAGGAGGAAGAAGAGGATGCTGCGGCCCCCGGCATCCTCGTCCCGTTCATCGTCGTCGGGATCGCCGCGGTCGTGACGGTCGTCCTCGCTGTCGGATCGGTCCAGCGGCGCAAGCGCAACAGCGCCCGCGCGGCACAGCCGGAGACGGTCGGCGACCCGCGTCCCTGAGGCGCGGGTGGACAATGGACACATGGCCGAGCACTCCGAGACGCACGTCGAGTCCGCAGAGCTGCGGCGCACCCCGAGGTTCGCGGCGTTCTTCGCGGTCGGGGCGGCCCTCGGCATCCTCGTCGCCCTGATCCTCACCTTCGCGTTCGGCGACGGAGCGATCAGCGAGAGCACGGGAGCGCGTTACTCGCAGAGCCAGGTGTTCGGCTTCCTGCTGCTCTGGTGCGTACCCGCCGGTGTCGCGCTCGGCGCTGTGGTCGCGCTCGTCTTCGACCGCGTGCTGAGCAAGAGGCACCGCACCGTGCGGATCGAGCGCGAACGCGTCGAGGAAACGGACTGACCCGACGCGGTCAGGCGAGTTCGGCGATGATCGGCTGGATCGCCGGATCGAAGGCGGCGACATCGCCGCGCAGTCCGTCGGTCACCGCGATGGTCAACGAGCCGATCCACCAGACGCCGCGCTGCGTGAGCGGCAGGACCTGCACATTCAGCTCGAACGAGTGCGCGCGACGCCCCACCCGGCGTTCGTGTTCGGCGATCGCGCTCGCGTACGCGCGGTAGCTGCTGGCCGAGCCGGCCCTCGCCTGCATCGTGTAGCGGTCGCTGGCCCATCGCGCGAAAGCGACGGCGTCGGCGGCGAGGGGCGCCATTGCGGCGCGCAGTTCGTCGAATCCGTCGACGGGAAGCACCGCGAGGGTCTCGTATCCGCCGACGAGATCGAGGGGAACGGGGGAGGGGTGCGCCTGCGGCTCGACGGCCATGGCCCAGTAGGCGAGCCACTGCCGCTGCAGCAGACGCGCGTCGTCATCGTCGCCGGCGGGCGGCGCGGCGGGGGCGCCGCGAAGGTGAGGCAGCTCCTCGGGGGCGCGGATGCCGAGCGCCTGGCGCACGAACAAGGCGACGAGCACCGTCGTGCTCGCGTCCTCTCGCACCACCCATTCGGGCCGCTCAGCCCCGCTCATGGCGACATCCTATGGCGCAGCTGTGGTCTCGGGCCGCTCCCACGGGGAAGCAGGGGGTGCGGCGGCCGGTAGGCTGTGCAGGTGGCCTCGACTCCCACCGATCCCTACTCCGCTGCCGGCGTCGACACCGCGGCGGGGGACCTCGCCGTCGAGTTGATGAAATCGGCCGTCCGTCGCACCCAGGGCCCCGAAGTCCTCGGCGGTGTCGGCGGGTTCGCCGGCCTCTTCGACGCCTCCGCCCTTCTCGGGTACACGAAACCCCTCCTCGCGACCTCGACCGACGGCGTCGGCACCAAGGTCGCGATCGCGCAGGCCATCGACAAGCACGACACAATCGGCCAGGACCTGGTCGGCATGGTCGTCGACGACATCGTCGTGGTCGGCGCGAAGCCTCTCTTCATGACGGACTACATCGCGACGGGCAAGGTCTTCCCCGAGCGCATCGCCGACATCGTCCGCGGCATCGCCGACGGGTGCTCGGCCACCGGCACTGCTCTCGTGGGCGGCGAGACCGCCGAGCACCCGGGTCTGCTCGGCATCCACGACTACGACGTCGCGGGCGCGGCCACGGGTGTGGTCGAGGCGGATGCCGTCCTCGGCGCCGACCGGGTGCGCTCCGGTGACGTCGTGCTGGCACTCGCCTCGAGCGGTCCGCACTCCAACGGGTACTCGCTGATCCGTCACATCATCGCGAACGCGGGCGTCGGCTACGGCGACAACGCCGCCGACTTCGGCCGGACCTGGGGCGAGGAGCTCCTCGAGCCGACCCGCCTCTACACGTCGCCGCTGCTGCGGGCGATCGACGCCCATCCGGGCGCCGTCCACTCCCTCAGCCACGTCACGGGCGGGGGCATCGCCGCAAACCTCGCGCGCGTGCTGCCGGTCGGCACCTGGGTCGACGTCGACCGCTCGACCTGGTCGCCGTCGCCGGTCTTCCGGGTCCTCGCCGAGCTCGGCGGGCTGTCGCTCGAGCAGACCGAGGGCACCTGGAACCTCGGCATCGGCTTCCTCGCCGTCGTCTCGGCCGAGGCCGCCGACGCCGCGGCATCCACCCTCTCCGCGGAGGGCATCCACACCTGGCAGGTCGGAACGGTGTCGGATGCGGCACTCCCCGACGGTGACTACGAGCAGGGCGCGAAGGGCGTCGACGGCGGCGCGGTCCGCCTGGTCGGCTCCTACGCAGAAACGGACTGAGCTACTCCTATGTGCGGAATCGTCGGCGTCGTCGGACAGGGACCCGCCAACCAGGAGGTCTACGACGCCCTGCTGCTGCTGCAGCACCGCGGACAGGACTCCACCGGCATCGCGACCGCCGAGCCGAGCGGCGTCTTCCACATCGCGAAGAACCGCGGGATGGTGCGCGAGGCGTTCCGCACGCGCGACATGCGCTCGCTCCTCGGCACGATCGGCCTCGGTCACGTCCGCTACGCGACCAAGGGCACGGCGTCGAACGAGGAGGAGGCGCAGCCGTTCTACGTGAACGCCCCCTACGGCATCGTCCTCGTCCACAACGGCAACCTCACGAACACGCGCGAGCTCACCGAGGAGCTGTTCCGCACCGACCGCCGGCACCTCAACACGAGCTCCGACACCGAGCTGCTCGTCAACGTCCTCGCCAACGAACTGCAGACGGTCATCTCCGGTCTCGAGCTCGACCACGAGCAGATCTTCGACGCCGTCGCCCGGGTGCACCAGCGCGTCGAGGGTTCGTACGCCGCGATCGCGCTCATCGCCGGCTACGGACTGCTCGCGTTCCGCGACCCCTTCGGCATCCGTCCCCTCATCCTCGGCACGCGGCGCGCCGAGAACGGCCGGTACGAGTGGACGGTCGCCTCGGAATCCCTCGTCCTCGAGAACGGCGGCTTCGAGGTCGTGCGCGACGTCGAGCCGGGTGAGGCCGTGTTCATCGACCTCGACGGCAACCTCTTCACCAAGCAGTGTGCGCCGAGCCCGAAGCTCGTACCCTGCTCGTTCGAGTACGTCTACCTCGCCCGACCCGACTCGGTCATGAACGGCATCTCGGTCTACGAGGCCCGGCTGCGCATGGGCGAGCGCCTCGCCGACACCATCGCGAAGTACACGCCCGAGGGGTCGATCGACGTCGTCATGCCGATCCCCGACTCCTCGCGCCCCGCGGCGATGCAGGTCGCGCGCAAGCTCGGCATCGAGTACCGCGAGGGCTTCTACAAGAACCGCTACATCGGGCGGACGTTCATCATGCCCGGCCAGGCGATCCGCAAGAAGAGCGTGCGACAGAAGCTCAACGCGATGTCGACGGAGTTCAAGGGCAAGAACGTCCTGCTCATCGACGACTCGATCGTGCGCGGCACGACGTCGCGGGAGATCATCCAGATGGCGCGGGATGCCGGTGCGAAATCGGTGACGTTCGCGTCGGCCGCGCCCCCCATCCGCTTCCCCCACGTCTACGGCATCAACATGCCGTCGCGGCACGAACTCGTCGCGTACAACCGAACGATCCCCGAGATCGCCGAGGAGCTCGGCTGCGACTACCTCGTCTACCAGGAGATCGAGGACCTGCGGGCCGCGATCCTCGACGGGGCGCCGGACGTCGAGGACCTCGACATGAGCTGCTTCGACGGCCGATACGTCACCGGCACCGTGAGTGACGAGTACCTCGCCTGGGTCGAGGGCACGCAGGAGTCCTGAGCCGCCTAGGCTGAATCGGTGACGTCCCTCGAACCCCTCGCTGTGCGACGGGGTCGGATCCTCGCCGTCGTCGGCATCGTCCTGCTGGCCTTCTCGCTGCGCTCCGCGGTCGCCTCGCTCTCGCCGCTGTTCGATGCGATCGGCGAGGACTTCACCCTGCCGGCGGCGGTGCTCGGCCTGATCGGCACCGTGCCACCGCTGTGCTTCGCGGTGTTCGGTCTGCTCGCCTCCGGCTTCGAGCGCCGATTCGGGCTCGAGCGCACGACCCTGGTCGCACTGGGCGCGGTCGCCCTCGGGCTGGTGGCTCGGTCCGCGGCGACGGACGCGTACGGCCTGTTGCTCGGCTCGGCGCTCGTGTTCGCCGGCGTCGGGGTCGGCAACGTGCTCCTGCCTGCGCTGGTGAAGAAGTACTTCGCGGACCGCATCGGACTGATGACGACGGTCTACTCCACGATGATGGCCATCTCCACGTTCGTTCCCCCACTGGTCGCGGTGCCCGTGGCGGATGCGGCGGGCTGGCGCACCTCGCTCGGCCTGTGGGCGGTCTTCGCACTGGCAGGACTGGCGCCCTGGATCGTGCTCGCCGTACGCGCCCGCCGCGCGGCGCTCGCCGAGGTGGACCTCGAACCCGTGAGCACGCGGGTGTTCGGGCGCATGTGGCGGCTGCCCACCGCGTGGGCGCTCGCCGTGACGTTCTTCGTCTCGAGCGCGGTCGCCTACACCTCGTTCGCCTGGCTGCCCAAGATCCTCGTCGACACGGCGGGGGTGACGCCGCAGGTCGCGGGCACGCTGCTCTCGCTGTTCGCGTTGATCGGACTGCCCGCGTCGCTCGCCGTGCCGGTGCTGGTCGCCCGCAGAGACGTCGTGCTGCCGCTGTTCCTCATCGCGGCGGCATCCGGAGTGCTCGGGGCCGGCGGGCTGCTGGTGGCCCCGGCATCCGCCCCGTGGCTCTGGGTCACGCTGCTCGGCATCCTGCCGCTGCTGTTCCCGCTCGTGCTGACCTCGGTCGGCCTGCGGACGCGGACGCACGACGCGACGGTCGCGCTGAGCTCGTTCGCGCAGAGCCTCGGCTACGGCGTGACGATGCTGATGCCGATCGGCGTCGGCCTCATCCACGACGCGACGGCGTCGTGGACGGTTCCGCTGATCATGCTCGTCGTGATCTCACTCCTCGCCGTGCCGGCGGGCGTCGTGATCGCGCGACGGAAGACGGTCGAACAGGAGTGGGAACAGCGCCACGGAACGTGGTGAATCGGCGACCGAGCGGTCAGGCCTTCTCGAACGAGGCCGAGGCCGGGGCCGACGGGTCTTCTTCGTCGTCCTCGTCGGCGTACTGGTCGGCCCACTTGTCCTCGTACTGCTCGTCACCGGGCGCGCCGAGCTCCCGCTCGAGCGCGTTGATGTTCAAGCTGTACGTGTCGTACTTCAGCTCACGGGCGATCTTGGTGTTCTTCGCCTTTTGACGGCCACGCCCCATGCGTAACCCCCTCATTTCACGAGTGCGGGCTTGGTCCGGCAGCCCGACGAGTCACAGTCCGGCAGTGGCCGGGAAGAGTAGCATTCAGGGTACCACGGAGCGTTCGCACCGCCCTCGCGGCGGTGATCACGGAAGGGTGATCCGACATGTCCGATGCCGTATCGCAGCCGCAGGTCCGACGACCACACCGCCCCGTCATCGCGGGCATCGTGCCCGGCCAGCCCCCGCGCGTGCTCCGCGAGGCGGCTCAGTACGCCCGGCTCCACGGCGCGGCCCTGCTCGTCGCCCACGTCGACGTCACCCGGTTCGTCTCCTACGAGGATCCCGACGGCTACGTGCACACGGCGCCGATCAACCTCGACGCGATCCCCAGTGAGGCGCTCGAAACCCAGCTGCGCGAGCAGGCGATCGCCGCGCTCTCCGGCGTCGAGGTCGCGTGGTCGATCGAGATGCTCGCGGGCGATCCGGCTCTGGCGATGAAGGACCTCGCCGAGCGGACCGAGGCCCGCCTGATCGTCGTCGGCACGCGCAAGCGCGGCATCGGCGATTCGATCCGGGAGTTCTTCACGGGTTCGGTGGCGGCGCGACTCGCACACCGTCAGCCGCGCCCGGTCCTCGTCGTCCCCCTGGGTGAACCCGTGAAGGACGACGAGGATCCGTGGCGCGGGCGGCAGGACTGGGCCGAAGAGCTCTGACCGGGCGGGTGACTCAGCCGCGCAGCGCGCGGCGGACGGCGTCCGACGCCTCGGCGAGACCTGCTGCCAATTCGTCCACGACGGATGCCGCGAGCTCGCCGCCGCGTGCCACGTGACCGCGCAGGTCGGCGCGCAGGTCGGCGCGGAACTCGGCCAGGAGCTCGTCCGCGCGTCGCACCTGTTCGCGCGAGGCGGCACGCGGGTCGGGTGTCGTGGGGGCCGCGGGCCGGCTCGGAGCAGCGGATGCCGCGGCGAGGTCGGCCTGCAGGCTGCGCATGGCCTCCCGCACTCCGGCGCGCACCTCGTCGGCGATGAGGCGCACGCTGTCGGCGAGCCCGGCCTCGATCCCGGCGAGGTCGTCCGCGCGCGAGGCCACCTCGGCGCGACCGGCATCCGTGATCTCGTAGACCGTCTTGCGCCCGTCGACCGTCTTGGTGACGAGCCCCTCTTCTTCGAGCTTCGACAGGCGCGGGTAGACGGTGCCGGCGCTCGGTGTGTAGGTGCCACCGGTGCGGTCGGACAGCGCCTGCATCAGGTCGTACCCGTGGCGGGGCGCCTCGTCGAGCAGACTCAGCAGGTAGAGACGCAGGTCACCGTGCGAGAAGACGGGGGGCATCTCAGTACTCCTCCGTGACGGGGGCTTCGTCGGTGATCGCCGAGGTCACGCGTCGGATGACCGAGATGTCGCCCGAGACGGTGTTGGCGCGGACCTCCGCGAACGACCCGCTGAGCTCGCCGACCGACGCGCTGTAGTTCGAGCCGATGCCGCTCTGCGAGCGGTCGACGCCGTCCACGAGGAGCTTGCCGCTGACCGTGCGAAGCGTGTACTTGGCGGCCACAGCCTCGTCGAGGCGCAGAGTGGCCGCGCCGCTGACCGTGTTGAACGAGACGTTCTGGGTCGGTCCGCTCGAGTCGATGAGAACGGCACCGCTCACGGTGTCGGCGAACGCGGTGCGGATCGTGCCGGCGGCCGTGATGGCCCCCGAGACCGCGTTGGCGTTCAGAGTGCCGGTGAGACCCCGCATCTGCACGTCGCCCGAGACCGAGTTCACCGTCACGTCGCCGGTGAGGCCGTCGACGATGATGTCGCCCGAGACGGTGTTGAGCTTCGCATCGGTGGCGAGCCCCGCGACGAGGGCGCTCGCGCTGACGACGCCGAGGTTCAGGGCGATCTCACGCGGGACGGCGATGCTCACCTCGGCCTGGGGGCCGCCGCTGCCGAAGTTGCGGAAGGAGGAGAGGAAGTTGTCCCACCGCAACTGCGCGTGGTCGATCTCGACCGCGCCGTCCTGGGCCTCGATGCGCAGCTCCTTCTGCGTGACGGAGTGGACTTCGATGCGGACACCGGGCTCGTCGTGGGCGACGACGTCGACCTGTCCGCCCACGAGTCCCACTTTCAGTCGACGGATGCCGTCGAGGTCGATGACGCGGGTCTCCCCGGGCTGGATCAGCCACTTCTCGAGAGTCATGTTGTCTCCTGGAGTCGGTCGCGAATCAAGATATATCGCGTTGGAGCGAGAGTAACACGATATATCTCGAATTGTCGAGATCCGCCGGCGACCGGGCTTGACTGTGACGCAGCGTCAACTCCTAGCGTTGCCGTCATGACGCGCGAATGGTCGATCCAGCAACTCGCCCGCCTCGCCGGCACGACGAGTCGGACGCTGCGCCACTACGGGCAGGTCGGGCTCCTGCCGCCGACGCGGACGGGCGCCGGCGGTTACCGGTTCTACGACGCTGCGGCGCTGCGCCGCCTGCAGCACATCCTGCTGCTGCGCGAGCTCGGCCTGGGACTGCCTTGCATCGCCGAGGTCCTCGCCGAGGACGTCGACGAGACCGAGGCGCTGGCCGTCCACCTGGGGTGGCTCGAGACCGAACGCGCGCGCATCGACCGGCAGATCGCCGCCGTCGCATCGACCCTCGACGCGAGGAGAAGAGGAGAGGAACCCATGGCCGAGAACATGTTCGACGGCTTCGACCACACCGTGCACCGCGAGGAGGTGACCGAACGGTGGGGTGCGGACGTGTACGCGCGATCCGACGCCTGGTGGCGCGGGATGTCCGCCGACGAGAAGAAGGAGTGGAAGGAGGGCAGTGCGCAGCTGGCCGCCGACTGGAGCGACGCGGCGGTGCGCGGCATCCGTCCCGACTCCGAGGAGGCACAGGAGCTCGCCGCGCGCCACGTGGCGTGGCTGCAGGCCATCCCCGGGACGCCGGCTGCAGACGGGGGTGATCTCCGCGGGTACGTACGGGGACTCGCCGACATGTACGTGGCGGACGACCGGTTCGCAGCGAACTACGGCGGCACCGGCGCGGAGTTCGTCCGCGACGCCCTCCATCATCACGCCGACCGCGCGTGAGCGGACGTGACGAGGCCCCCTCGACCTAGATCGGGAGGGGGCCTCGATGCGCTCTTGGGGGAGAGCGCCGCTGACGCGCCTGGGGGTGCGCGTCAGACGTCAGGTGTTGCGGCGGAGTACCCGCAGCAAGAAGGCGATCAGCGCGATGACACCGATGATGATGGCCACCCAGAGCAGGAACTGGAGACCTTCCGTGATGCCACCGACGATCGCCAGTACGACGGCGATCACGATGATGATGATGAGTGCGAGGTTCATTGGAGGCTCCCTCTTGTTGTCTCCGTTGTCCGCCGGAGCGGGGGTGGCGCGGGTGTGCGCCGTACTTATTGCTATCAGCGTTCTCCCAGCCAGATCAGGGCCTTGACAGGCGCGGCGCCCGGTGACATAACGTGGCCGGACGCGGGCGATCCCTGCCCGCCGCGATCCTGTGAGGCGGATGCACCATGCCGGCAGGACGTGGCTCGAACAGCCTGAAGGACCCCGAGCTCTACGAGGAGCTCCGCAAGGACGGCGCCTCGAAGGAGAAGGCGGCGCGCATCTCGAACGCGGCCGCCCGTGATGGACGCAGCGCCGTCGGACGCCGTGGCGGCGAGTCCGGCGACTACGAGGAGTGGACGGTGCCCGACCTCCGCGCCCGGGCGAAGGAGCTCGGCATCCGCGGGTACTCGCATGCCCGGAAGGCGGAGCTCATCGACATGCTCCGGTCGCACTGACGTGCCGAGATTGAAGCGGGTGCGCCCGGGCACCGACATCGGATATCGGCGGCTGCGCTCCGGGACGGGCTTCCGCTATGTGGATGCCGACGGCGACCCGCTGCCGAAGGCGGAAGCCGACCGGGTGCGCGCGCTCGTGCTGCCACCGGCCTGGCAGGACGTGTGGATCTGCTCCGACCCGTACGGCCACATCCAGGCGACCGGCATCGACGAGGCGGGACGGGTGCAATACCGCTACCACCCGCAGTGGACGGCAGGCCGCGACAAGGGCAAGTACGCCCGCGCCCTGCAGCTCGCCGAGGCCCTGCCGCGGGCCCGTGGACGCGTCACGACCTCGATCCGCCGGGAGGACATCGACCAGGAGCGCGTCCTGGCGGCCGCCTTCCGGCTGCTCGATCTCGCCGCGCCGCGCGTCGGAGCCGAGCGGTACCTCGTCAAGCACGGCAGCCGCGGCCTCACCACGCTCCTGCGGCGGGACGCCCTCGTCGACGGGACGGTCGTCGCCCTGCGCTTTCCCGGCAAGAGCGGCCAGCGTCAGGAGATGGAGGTCGACGACCCCGACCTCGCCGCAGCGGTCGAGCTGCTCGTCGCGGGGCGCCCCAGCTCGCCCCTGCTCGCCTACCTGCGCGGCCGACGCCGGGTGGCCCTGACGCCCCGAGACGTCAACCTCTACGTCCGGTCGATGACGGGCGGGACCTTCACCGCGAAGGACTTCCGCACGCTGCGGGGCACGATCACCGCCGCCGACGCACTCGCCCGCATCGGCCCCGCCGCCAAGAAGTCCGACCTCAAGAAGGCCGAGGTCCTCGCGGTCAAGGTCACCGCCGAGGCGCTCGGCAACACCCCCTCGGTCGCGCGGAGCTCGTACATCGATCCGCGCGTGTTCGACCGCTACCGTCGCGGCATCCTGCTCGACACCGCCGTCTCGCCCGAGACCGCGATCCGCACGCTCATCCTCGCCTGACGCTCCCAGCCGGGGGTGCGGGGCGCCGTGGGATACTTGCGCCCATCCCCGCACCCCTCACCTGCACCGTGGAAATGGGCCTTCGTTGTCGAACCTCGCTGTCCTGAGCCTCAAGAACCGTGCGCTCATCGCCCTCATCACGATCGTCGCAGCGATCTTCGGCGGCCTCGCCCTCACGAGCCTCAAGCAGGAGCTGATCCCGCCGATCCAGCTGCCGCAGCTGTCGATCCTCACGACCTATCCGGGTGCGTCCCCCGACGTCGTGAACAACGACGTGTCCACGCCGATCGAGCAGGCGATCCAGGCCGTGCCCGACCTCGAGTCCACCTCGTCGACGAGCACGACGAACGCCTCGATCATCCGGGCATCCTTCGCCTACGGCACCAACCTGGCGACGGCCGAGCAGAAGATCCTGCAGGCGATCAATCGCATCGACGACACGTTGCCGGACGGTCTCGACACGAGCGTGCTGGCCTTCTCGACCGATGACCTGCCCGTCATCTCGCTCGCCGTCACGGGGTACGACGACGCGACCGAGGTGCAGACGCGTCTCGAGAACGCCGTCGTCCCCGACATCGAGGACCTCGACGGGGTCGCCGCCGCCCAGATCGTCGGCGGTCAGACCTCGCGCGTGACGATCACCCCCGATCAGGCCGCGCTCGCCGCCGCCGGCTTCACTCAGGCCGCCATCACCGACGCCCTCGACCAGAACGGCGTGCTGTTCCCCGGCGGCACGGTCGACGAGGGCGACCAGACCCTCACCGTCCAGACCGGGACGAAGCTCGACTCGGTCGATGAGATCGCCGCGCTCCCGCTCGTCCCCACGGACGCCGACCAGTTCGCCGCGGGGGCGGCCACTGTCGGTGAGGTCGCGGACGTCGTCCTCGACACCGACCCGGTGACCTCGATCTCGCGCGTCGACGGTGAGCCCGCCCTCACGGTGTCGATCACCAAGCTCCCCGCGGCCAACACCGTCGACGTGTCGCATCTCGTCCGCGACGCGATCGACACCCTGCAGGACGACATCGGCAGCGGCGCCACCATCACGGTCGTCTTCGACCAGGCCCCTTACATCGAGCAGTCGATCGAGGCGCTCGCGCAGGAGGGTCTGCTGGGGCTCGCCTTCGCCGTCGTCGTCATCCTGATCTTCCTGCTGTCGGTGCGCTCGACGCTCGTCACCGCGATCTCGATCCCGACGAGCGTGCTGATCACCTTCATCGGCATCCAGGCCTTCGGTTACTCGCTCAACATCCTCACGCTCGGGGCGCTCACGATCGCGATCGGGCGTGTCGTCGACGACTCCATCGTCGTGATCGAGAACATCAAGCGGCACTACGTCGGCACCGCCGACAAGCTGCAGTCGATCCTGCTCGCAGTCCGCGAGGTCGCGGCGGCCATCACGGCGTCCACCCTCACCACCGTCGCCGTCTTCCTGCCGATCGCGTTCGTGGGCGACCTCACCGGCGAACTGTTCCGGCCGTTCGCGCTGACGATGACGATCGCGATGCTCGCGTCGCTCTTCGTCGCGCTGACGATCGTGCCCGTGCTCGCCTACTGGTTCCTGCGACCGGGTAAGCCGCTGACGGATGCCGCGGGTCGGACGATCGACCCCGAAGACTCCGCCGCCCCGCCGAGCCGCCTGCAGAAGTCCTACCTGCCGGTGCTGCGCTGGACGCTGCGCCACTCGGTGGTGACCCTGCTGCTCGCGGTGCTCGTCCTGGGCGGCACCGTCTTGGCCGCGCCGCTCATGAAGGTCAACTTCCTCGGCGACTCCGGGCAGAACACCTTCACGGTGACGCAGAACGTCGGCGACACCGCGAGTCTCGAGACGCAGGATGCCGCCGCGAAGCGCGTCGAGGAGGTCCTGCTGGGCGTCGACGGCATCGACACCGTGCAGACCTCGATCGGCTCGACCGGTTCCGCGCTCCGCGACGCCTTCTCAGGCGGCGGCGCGGGCATCACCTACTCGATCACGACCGACCCCGACGCCGACCAGGAGCGGATCCGCGCCGACGTGCAGCAGGCGGTCGCCGATCTCCCGGATGCCGGCGAGGTCGTCGTCTCGGCGGCGCAGGGGGGCTTCGGGTCCAGTGACATCGAGGTCGACGTGACGGCGCCGGATGCCGGTGTGCTCCGTGACGCGACGGATGCGGTCGTCGCGGCGCTGAAGGACGCGAACGGCATCGAGCAGGTCGACTCCAACCTCTCGGCATCCCTTCCCTTCGTCTCGGTCGCGGTCGACCGCGACAGGGCGGCCGAACTCGGCCTCTCGGAGGTCGCGGTCGGCGGGCTGGTGTCGAACACGATGCAGCCGCGCCAGATCGGCGCCGTCGAGATCGACGACGCCTCGCTCACGGTCTATCTGAAGGCGACCGACATCCCGCAGACCATCGACGAGCTGCGCGGGCTCGAGATCGCGAGCGCGTCGGGGCTCGTGCGGCTCGACGAGGTCGCGACGGTCGAACAGTCCGAGGGTCCGTCGTCGATCACCAGCGAGCGTGGTCAGCGCACGGCATCCGTCACCGTCACCCCGGCCACCGACGACCTGAACGCGGCGAACGCGACCGTCACCGCCGCGCTCGCCGACGTCGACCTGCCGCAGGGGGCGGACGCTGCGATCGGCGGCGTCGTCACGCAGCAGCAGGACGCCTTTGCGCAGCTCGGTCTCGCGATCCTCGCGGCCATCCTCATCGTCTACATCGTGATGGTCGCGACCTTCAAGTCGCTGCGCCAACCGGTGCTGCTGCTGGTGTCGGTGCCGTTCGCGGCGACCGGCGCGGTTTTGCTGCAGATCGTGTCGGGCGTTCCCCTCGGGGTCGCCTCGCTCATCGGTGTGCTGATGCTCGTCGGCATCGTCGTGACCAACGCGATCGTCCTCATCGACCTCGTCAATCAGTACCGCGAGAAGGGCCTGTCGACGCCCGAGGCGGTGCTCGCCGGCGGTGCGCGACGACTGCGGCCGATCCTCATGACGGCCCTCGCGACGATCTTCGCGCTGACCCCGATGGCCCTCGGCATCACGGGGCACGGTGGGTTCATCTCGCAGCCGCTCGCGATCGTCGTGATCGGCGGACTCGTGTCGTCGACCGTCTTGACGCTGCTCGTGCTGCCGGCGCTCTACAACCTCGTCGAGGGCTTCACGGAGCGCCGCGCCGCGAAGCGCGGCGAGGTGGCCCCCGCCGCAGTGGCGAGCGAAGCGCCCCTCACACGTCGCGCTCGCCGGGATGCTGCGGCCGGTGCGGTAACCGGCGCGGCGGCCGTCGACACGGTGCTCGTCATCGAGGAGGCTCCGGACATCGAGATCCCGGCCGTCGAGCCCACCGCAGCATCCGACGAGGGGGCTCGGCGCGAGGACTGAGGCTCAGCCGACGAGGTCGGCGCCCCACTCGAGAGACCAGGTTTCGCCGGGGGCGAGACGCCGCAGGCTGCGGCCGGAGTTGAAGGCGTCGGCCGGAGCGGTCATCGGCTCGATCGCGACGGCGAGGTCGTGACCGGGGAAGCGGTCGGTCGTGAAGACCTGGACGTACTCGAAACCGTCGCCGGCCCAGACGGTCAGGCGACGGCCGTCCGGCGTGATGAGGTGCGCCTCGATACGCCCGTTGCGGCGGGGGAGGCCCGCGAAGGCGACGTCGAGGGACAGGTCGCCGACGCGGCGAGGTTCGCGCAGATCGTGCTCGGCGTCGAGCGGCTCCTCGGTGACCGGGATGCTCTGCTCGTCGAGGCGGAACCAGGTGCGCGCCTCGAGCTGCAGCGACAGGTCGGCGGTGTCGACGTCGGAGATGCGGAAGTACGGGTGCGTTCCGAGGGCGACCGGGGCGTCGCCGGCGCCGACGTTCGTCACCGCGTGCGTCACGTGGACCCCGCGCTCGCTCAGCCGATACGTCACGCGGGTGTCGAGGTGGTACGGGTACCCCGTCTGCGGTATGACATCGGCCCGCAGCGTCAGCGCGGCATCCGTCTGCTCCTCGACGCGGTACGCGGTGAATCGCAGGCGCCCGTGCGACGCGTTGCCGAGCTTCGGCTCGGTGATCGCGAGCTGGCGCAGCTCGCCGTCGTCCTCCCAGCGACCGTCGCGGATGCGGTTCGGCCAGGGGACCAGGACGATGCCGGATGCCGCGGGCGTCGGCACGTCGTCGGGATAGTCCGGGACGAGATCGACCCCGCCGACGCGCAGTGCCCGGAGCGCGGCCCCGACCTCGGTGATCTCGGCCGACACGTCGGCGGCGCGGAGCGTGAAGCGGGTTCCGGTGGGGTCGGCGGCCATGCGGTCAGCGTATCGGCGCGGCGGGTTCCCAGGTGCGCCCGGTATCGTGGGGGAGTCGGCGGAGGACACCGCGCTGTGCGCGGGCATCTTGTGTAGTCCTCGGGGCCGATCCCGACACCCGATCCGTGGTGTCGGAACCAGTAACTGGAATGGCCCCCGGCCGACGGAAGTCCGGGTATCACCGTGCGTGCGCGCACGGCGCTGTTTCGTGCGAGAACCCAGAAAGCACACGCACACATGCCCAAGAACAAGAAGCCGGCCGGCGGCCGCGCGCAGAACTTCGAGCCCCGCTACGGCAAGAAGACCTCGTACCAGGACGCGAAGCGCCGTCCCGGACAGGCATCCGCCGGCACCGCCGGCAGCAAGAGCCCCAAGCATCGCGGATTCCGCGCGACGGAGGAGTCGGCACCCCAGAAGGCACGCTGGACCGAGCAGGATCGCGCCGGCCGGGCCGAGGCCCGCGGCATCCGCTCGCACGCCCGCGGCGACCGGCCGGTGGGCGACCGCCCCCGCCGCGACGCCGAGGCCGAGCGGCCGCGGTTCGACCGCGCCGAGCGGCCCCGGTTCGACCGCGAGCGCGGCAACAACAGCGGAGAGTTCGACCGCCGCGGTCCCCGTGGCGCCGATTCGCGTCGGGATGGGCAGGATGTCCGCGGTTACGGCCGGGCCGAGCGTCCGGCGCGGTCGTTCGACGACCGTCCCCGCTTCGACCGTGAGCGCGGCAACAACCGCGGAGATGTCGATCGCCGCGCCCCTCGGGACGCCGGCAACGGCCGTGACGGACGGGACTTCCGCGGTACGGGCCGCCCCGAGCGTCCGCGCTTCGACCGCGCCGACCGCCCCGCGCGGTCGTTCGACGACCGTCCGCGCCGCGACGACCGGGCCGAGCGTCCCCGTTTCGACCGTCCGCGCCGCGACGACCGGGCCGAGCGTCCGCGCTTCGACCGCGCCGACCGCCCCGCGCGGTCATTCGACGACCGCCCGCGCCGCGACGACCGCCCCCGCCGCGACGAGCGCGCCAACCGGTCGGATTGGCAGGCAGCCGAGAAGTCGAAGGCCCACCAGGACCACGTCGACGTCGTGCACGAGCGGCTCCAGGCCGAAGCGGTGGATGCCGCATCCGTCGAGCAGCTCTCGTTCGCCGACCTCGGTCTCGGCCAGAACATCGTCCGCACCCTGGCGACCCTCGGTGCGTCGAGCCCGTTCCCGATCCAGGCCGCCACGGTCGGCCCGATCCTCGTAGGTCGCGACGTCCTCGCTCGCGGCCGCACCGGCTCGGGCAAGACGATCGCCTTCGGCGCTCCGCTCGTCGAGCGCGTGCTGCGCGGTCAGGCCGGCAAGCGTCGGGCGTGGGGCCGTTCGCCGCAGGCGCTGATCCTCGCCCCGACGCGCGAGCTGGCGCTGCAGATCGACCGCACCGTGCAGGAGCTCGCGCAGAGCGTGGGCCTGTTCACGACGCAGATCTACGGCGGTGTGCCCCAGGGCCGTCAGGTGGGTGCTCTCAAGAAGGGCGTCGACATCGTCATCGGCACGCCCGGCCGCATCGAGGACCTCGAGAAGCAGGGCAAGCTCGACCTGTCCGAGGTCGGGATCGTCGTCCTCGACGAGGCCGACCACATGAGCGAGCTGGGCTTCCTCGAGCCGATGCAGCGGATCCTCCGCCTCGTACAGGACGACGCGCAGAAGCTGCTCTTCTCCGCCACCCTCGACCGCGAGGTCGCCGCGCTCGTCGACGAGTTCCTCGTGAACCCGGCGGTCTACGAGGTCGCCGGCGAGACGCAGGAGACCAGCACCATCGACCACCGCGTGCTCGTGATCGATCACCGCGACAAGGCCGAGATCCTCACCTCACTCGTCGACCGTGACGGCAAGACGCTCGTCTTCACGCGCACCCGCGCTTACTCCGAGATGCTCGTCGAGCAGTTCGAGGATGCCGGGATCGCCGCCGTCGCCCTCCACGGCGATCTGAACCAGGCCAAGCGCACCCGCAACCTGCAGCGCCTCACCGACGGCAAGGTCAACGTGCTCGTCGCGACCGACGTGGCGGCCCGCGGCATCCACGTCGACGACATCGACCTCGTCGTCCAGGCCGACGCTCCCGACGAGTACAAGACGTACACGCACCGCTCGGGCCGCACGGGTCGTGCCGGCCGTCCGGGCACCGTCGTCACGCTGATCACGCGTCAGCGTCGCCGGCGGATGACCGAGATGCTCGATCGCGCCGAGATCGACGCGCCGTTCGACGAGGCGCGCGTCGGCGACGAGGTGCTCGAGGAGATCAGCGGCCGCCAGGCCGCGAACGTCGACGCCTGAGCGGTTCACTAGGGTGGGCGGATGCCGGTCGTCATCCGCCCCCTCGGTGATCCCGACGTCGAGCCGGTCGTCGCGCTCTGGCACGAGGCCGGCCTGACCCGTCCGTGGAACGATCCGCACCGCGACATCGCGCGTGCGCGGCTGGTCTGGCCCGACCTGCTTCTGGTCGCCGTCGACGGCGACCGCGTCGTCGGCTCGGTGATGGCCGGCTACGACGGTCACCGCGGCTGGCTGTACTACCTGGCGTCGGCGCCCGACCGTCGGGGCGAGGGGATCGGGCGGATGCTGGTGGCCGAAGCGGAGCGACGGCTCGAAGGGCTCGGGTGCCCAAAGGTCATGCTGATGGTGCGCGAGGGCAACGACGCGGTCGCCGAGTTCTACGACGGCATCGGTTACGCCCGCGATGCGACCTCGGTGCTCGGCAAGCGCCTCATCCCGGACGACTGAGTCAGAACAGCATCGCGGCGGCCTGCTCGCGCGTCGCGGTCTTCATGACGGGTCCCGTGGTCCGCACCGGGCCGGGTCCGCCGCGCGGCGGGACGTCCTCCTCCTCGAGCCGACCGTGCAGTCCGTGCTTCTGCAGCAGCGGGCGCACCCGCGCGGACAGCCAGGAGCGATACCCCTTCGGTGCCGAGACCGAGACGCCCGGGTACAGACCGCGGTAGGCCGGCACGAGGTCGGGGCACTCGCGCTCCAGCCACTGCCAGAACCACTCCTTCGCACCGGGGCGCAGGTGCAGGGCTCCGAAGACGACCCGCCGCGCGCCGGATGCGGCGATCCGTGCGATCGCGTCGTCGAGCACGTCGACCCCGTCGGTCAGGTGCGGGACGATCGGCATGAGGAACACCGTCACCGAGAAGCCGGCATCCGTCGCGGCCTTCACCGTGTCGAGCCTCGCCTGGAAGCTCGGCGCCCCGGGCTCGAGCAGTTGTCGCAACGGTTCGTGGGGGATCGCGATCGACATGGCGATGTGGATCGGGACGCGGATCGCGGCATCCGTCAGCTGCGGCAGGTCGCGGCGCAGCAGGGTGCCCTTCGTAAGGATCGAGAACGGAGTGCCGCTCGAGGCGAGCGCATCGATGATGCCCGGCATGAGCCTGTATCGCCCCTCGGCGCGCTGATACGGATCGGTGTTCGTGCCCAGGGCGACGGGCTCGTGCCGCCACGACGGCTTAGCGAGCTCGCGCGCGAGCACCTCGGCCACGTTCACCTTGACGACGATCTGCGAATCGAAATCTGCACCCGCGTCGAGGTCGAGGTAGGTGTGCGTGTTGCGAGCGAAGCAATAGACGCATTGATGCGAGCAGCCCCGATACGGGTTCACCGTCCACGAGAACGGCATCGCCGACCCGCTCGGCACATGGTTGAGGGCGGACTTCGCGACCACCTCGTGGAAGGTCATCCCGGCGAACTCCGGCGTCGTCACCGAGCGGACGAGACCGCCCATCGACTCCAGTCCGGGCAGGGCCGCCTCGTCGACCGCCGAGATGTCCTGCCCTTGCCATCGCATACAGTCAGTCGAACACAGATTCGATTGTGCGTCAATGGCGCGCCAGGCTGTGTAGAACATCGAGGACATCGCCGCGCGCCTGAAACAATGGAGCCGTGTCAGAGTCGAGGAGCGCCGCCCGGCGGCGGGTGCTCCGTCGCCGACGACAGCGCCGCGCGCTGGTACTGCTGAGCCTCGCCACGGCGCTGATCATCGCCGTGGTCGTCATCCTCCCCCGCGCTTTCGCGCCCGACGACGCGGTCGCCGAGCCGGCATCCGCTCCCGTCCGGTCGTCGCCCGCACCGCAGGAGACGCCGACGCCGACGCCCACGCCGCAAGAAACCGAGGTGGCGACACCGCTGTGCGAGACGGATGCCGTCGCCGCCGCACTCGAGAACGGTTCCGACCGCGAGGTGATCGCCGCGTTCGGCGGAGCCGAGCCGTTCCGTGGGGCGGTCGCCGCAGGCGAGGCCCCGTGCGTCGACCTCCACGAGGCGGGGCGCATCTGGGTGGTCGCGAACAAGCGGCATCCGCTGAACCCGGTCGACCATTGGCCCACACCGCAGGCGCGCCCGCAGGACACCAGGATCATCGCGGGGGGATGGCTGCTCGACCAGACGGCAGTCGCGCTCGACGAACTCTCCGCCGACGTGAGGGACGCCGTAGGCCGGATCGGCGTGAGCAGCGGGTTCCGTCCCTACGACTTCCAGGTCGACACTTACAACCGCTACGTCGCCATGCGCGGTAAGGCGGCCGCCGACTTGCGCAGTGCCCGGCCCGGCCACAGCGAGCACCAGACCGGGCTCGCCGTCGACGTCGTGGCGTGCGCCTCGGGATGCGGGGACCACGACGGTTTCGGGGGCACCGCGCAGTCCGATTGGATCGCCGCGAACGCCTGGCGGTACGGCTTCATCGTCCGGTACGAGGAAGGTCAGACGGCCATCACAGGCTACTCCGCCGAGCCGTGGCACCTGCGGTTCATCGGGCGGGAGCTCGCCGCCGCGTATCACGACGGCGGCTTCCACACCCTCGAGGAGTTCTTCGGGCTCGAGGCCGCCCCCGACTACGGGTGAGGCTCGCGCTCCACCGGAAGCCACATCTTCTCGCCGCGGTGCCGCCCGACTTCTCGAGACCGGAAAAGTCGGATGCCGAGGCGGAACTCAGTCGCGCTCAGCCTGGCATCCGATCCCACGTCGCGCGTACAGTGGAGCGTGGCGACGCCGCCCACGAGCGCAGCGTCGCGCCGATACGAAGGGGGTCCGCACATGGAGCGGAACATCTACGACGAGGACCACGAGGCGTTCCGCGACGTCGTCAAGGAGTTCATCAAGCGCTACGTCACGAACGAGAAGCGCGAACAGTGGGATGCCGCCGGCGAGATCGACCGCGCCACGATGCGCGCCGCCGGTGACGCGGGTGTCATCGGGTTGAGCGTCCCCGAGGAGTTCGGCGGCGCGGGGATGCTGCAGGACTACCGCTTCCGCACCGTCGTGAACGAGGAGGTCATCCGCGCCGGTGCCGGCTCACTCGCCGGCGCCTTCGGCATCCAGGACGACCTCGCGGTGCCGTACCTCGTGCACATGGGCACCCAGGGGCAGAAGCAGAAGTGGCTGCCGCGGATGGCCACCGGTGAGATCATCGGCGCCCTCGCCATGACCGAGCCCGGCGCGGGTTCGGACCTGCGCGGCATCTCGACGACGGCGAAGAAGACCGACGGCGGCTACATCGTCAACGGCGCGAAGACCTTCATCTCGTCGGGGGCGACGGCCGACATCTTCGTCGTGTTCGTGAAGACGGGCGAGGGCAATCGCCCCGACGCCTTCTCGCTGCTGCTGCTCGAGGCCGACATGGCCGGGTTCGACCACGGCAAGAAGCTGCACAAGATGGGCTTCCACGGGCACGACACCGCCGAGCTGAGCTTCACCGACGTCTTCGTGCCCGAGGAGAACCTCATCGGTGGCGAGGAGGGCAAGGGCTTCGTCCAGTTGATGATGAACCTGCCGCTCGAGCGCCTGTCGATCGGTGTCGCCGGCGCCGCCGCGGCGCAGGCGGGCGTCGAGTGGACGATCGCCTACACGAAGGACCGCGAGGCGTTCGGTCAGCGGATCATCGACTTCCAGAACACGCGTTTCACGATGGCCGACCTCGTGACGACCGTCGATGCCCTGTGGGCGTACGTCGACCGTGCGATCGCGCTCTACGGCGTGAACAAGCTGTCCGCCGAGGATGCCGCACAGGTGAAGTTCTGGGCCACCGAGCGCGAGTGGGAGGTGCTCGACGCGTGCGTGCAGCTGCACGGAGGCTACGGCTACATCATGGAGTACCCGATCGCGCGCGCCTTCCTCGACGCCCGCGTGCACCGCATCTACGGCGGCACGAACGAGATCATGCGCGACATCGTGTCGCGCCGGATCGCCGGCAAGCGCTGATGTGAACGACCGAGGTCCCGATCGGGCCGGAAACGATGCGATGTTTCCCGGCCCGATCGGGACCTCGCGTGCGTGCAGCCTCCTATTTGGCGACGAGGGTCGTCTCGAAGCTGTAGAGGTCGGGGCGGTAGCAGTGGTGGCCGTACTCGAAGGCGCGCCCGGAGTCGTCGAAAGCCACCCGTTCCATGGTGAGGACCGGGCCGTCGGAGTCGATGTCGAGCAGTTCGCCCTCGTCGCCGCGGGCGCTGCGCGCACCGATCTTCTGCTTCGCGACGCGGATCGTGACCCCGCGGGCGCGCAGGATCTCGTACAGCCCGTGCTCTTCGAGCTGATCGCGGGTGATGTCGGCAAACTCGGGCGGCAGGTAGTTCTCCAGCACGGCGACGGGCACGCCGTCGGTGCTGCGCTGGCGGCGGACGAAGACGACGTCGTCCCCGGGGGTGAGTCCGAGGCTCTTCGCCACGATCTCGGAGGCGGGGACGACCTCGTGGCCGAGGACACGGGTCGCGGGGACGTGCGAGGTGTTCTTCAGGTCCTCGTACAGGCTCGTCAGTTCCACCGCCCGGGTCACCTGGCCCTGCACGACCTGCGTACCGATGCCGCGGCGTCGTACGAGCAGCCCTTTGTCCACGAGCTCCTGGATCGCTCGGCGGATCGTGGGGCGGGAGAGCCCGAGGCGCTGGCCGATAGCGATCTCGTTCTCGAGGCGACCGCCCGGCGGGATGGCGCCGGACTGGATCGCGGCCTCGAGCCGGCTGGAGACCTGGAAGTAGAGCGGGACGGGGCCGGTGCGATCGAGATCGGCGAAGAGTTCGGCGGGCCAGTAGGTGTCGGCATCGACCACAGCCCTCACGCTCCTTCTGATGGATGACGGGTGTCGCCGGCATTTGTACCGACAACATCACCTGTCAGGCTAACGGCTTGACGAGCCTGTTTCCGGATTTCTCTATGTGATATTGTTAGGACATGTTTGCGACCCGAGACGACGGCGCCGAATGACTCTTCGCGCCGCTGCCCCCGACGTCCTCTCGATCGGACGACTCGGCGTCGACATCTACCCGCTCCAGACGGGTGTCGGGCTCGAAGAGGTGTCGACGTTCGGCAAGTTCCTCGGCGGAAGCGCGGCCAACGTCGCCGTCGCCGCGGCGCGCTACGGGCACGATGTCGCCCTCGTCTCCCGCGTCGGTGACGACCCGTTCGGTCGTTACCTGCGCGCGGAACTCGAGCGGCTCGATGTCGACCCGGCCCTCGTCACGGTCGACGGGACGTACAAGACGCCGATCACCCTCTGCGAGATCTTCCCGCCCGACGACTTCCCGCTGTACTTCTACCGCGAGCCGAAGGCCCCCGACCTCGAGGTGACGCCGGATCAACTTCCGGATGAGGCGCTGGCGGAGGCATCCATCTTCTGGTCCACCGTGACGGGGCTCAGCCAGGAGCCCAGTCGGTCCACGCAGCTCGACGCGCTGCGCCGGCGTGGCCGCGCGCGCCACACGATCCTCGACCTCGACTACCGGCCCATGTTCTGGCCCGAACCCGGCGAGGCGAGCGCGCAGGTCGCCGCCGCCCTCGAACACGTCACCATCGCGGTCGGCAACCGCGAGGAGTGCGAGGTCGCCGTCGGTGAGACCGATCCGATGCGGGCCGCCGATGCCCTGCTCGAGCGCGGCATCGAGCTGGCCATCGTGAAGCAGGGGCCGGACGGCGTCCTCGCGAAGACCCGTGACGAGACGGTCATCGCGCCGCCCCACCCCGTGGACGTGGTCAACGGGCTCGGCGCGGGTGACGCGTTCGGCGGCGCCCTCTGCCACGGCCTGTTGAGCGGCTGGGATCTGGGGCGGATCCTGCGCTTCGCGAATGCGGCCGGCGCCATCGTGGCGTCGCGCCTGGAATGTTCGACGGCGATGCCGACGGCCCGCGAGGTCGAGGCGATCCTGAGCGCGGGGGGCGCGGCATGAACGATCGGGTCATCACAGAGGCGGCGTTCGCGCGGTTGAGAGAGCTGCGCGCGTTCGACCCCGAGGCGATCGGCCACGCCGTCGCGAGCCGCACCCGTCGTCACCTCGACGCCGGCGACGGCCGCCTGTTCATCGTCGCCGCCGATCACCCCGCCCGCGGTGCCCTCGCCGTCGGAGCGGATGCCACGGCCATGGCCGACCGCCACGAACTGCTCGAGCGTCTCGCCATCGCGCTCAGCCGACCGGGCGTCGACGGCGTCCTCGGCACGCCCGACATCATCGACGACCTCGCCGCCCTGGGGCTCCTCGACGACAAGATCGTCGTCGGGTCGATGAACCGCGGCGGACTCCGCGGCGCAGACTTCGAGATGGACGACCGCTTCGGCGCGTACGACGTCCCCTCGATGGTCGCGGCCAATCTCGACTTCGCAAAGGCACTCGTCCGCATCAACCTCGGCGACCCGGCGACCGCATCCACCCTCGAGGCGACGGCGCGGGCCGTCACCGCGGCGGCCGGCGCCGGCATCCCGATCATGCTCGAGCCGTTCATGAGCACCTGGAGCGACGGCCGCATCGTGAACGACCTCTCGACGGATGCGGTCATCCTCTCGGTGGCGATCGCGTCGGGTCTCGGCGGGTCGAGCGCGTACACGTGGATGAAGCTGCCCGTCGTCCCCGAGATGGAACGCGTCATGGCGGCCACGACGCTCCCGACGCTCCTGCTCGGCGGCGACTCCGGCGACGACCCGGATGAGACCTTCGCCTCCTGGCAGGATGCGCTCGCCCTTCCCGGCGTCCGCGGCCTCACCGTCGGTCGCACCCTCCTCTACCCGCCGGACGGCGACACCGCTGCGGCGGTCGACATCGCCGCCGGTCTCGTCCACACCTCCCTCCTCACGAAGGACCCCTCATGAGCACTCCCTCCACCCAGACCCGCGTCATCGGCCACTGGATCGGTGGTGCGCATCGTGCTTCGGAGAGCGGGCGAACCGCTCCCGTCTACAATCCGGCGACGGGTGGGGTGCAGGCGGAGGTCGCGTTGGCGGATCAGGCTGAGATCGATGAGGCGATCGCTGCGGCTGAGGAGGGTTTCCGGGTGTGGTCGGGGTTCTCGATCGCGAAGCGGCAGGGTGTGTTGTTCGCGTTCCGTGAGCTGTTGAACTCCCGCAAGGCGGAGTTGGCGGAGCTGATCACGAGTGAGCACGGCAAGGTCGTCTCGGATGCGATGGGGGAGATCCTGCGGGGGCAGGAGGTCGTGGAGCTCGCGACGGGGTTCCCGCACCTGATCAAGGGGGCGTATTCGGAGAACGCGTCGACGGGGATCGACGTGTACTCGATCAAGCAGCCCCTGGGTGTGGTGGGCGTGATCTCGCCGTTCAACTTCCCCGTGATGGTGCCGCTCTGGTTCGCGCCCATCGCGATCGCAGCCGGCAACGCGGTCGTGCTGAAGCCCAGCGAGAAGGACCCCTCCGCTGCGCTCTGGCTCGCCGAGCTGTGGGCGGAGGCGGGTCTCCCGGCCGGTGTGTTCACGGTGTTGCAGGGTGACAAGCTGGCCGTCGACGGGTTGCTGCACAGCCCGGTGGTGCAGTCGATCTCGTTCGTCGGGTCGACTCCGATCGCGCAGTACATCTATGAGACCGCGTCGCGTAACGGAAAGCGGGTGCAGGCGCTGGGTGGGGCGAAGAACCACATGCTCGTCCTCCCCGACGCGGACCTGGACCTCGTCGCCGATCAGGCCGTCAACGCCGGGTTCGGCGCGGCGGGGGAGCGGTGCATGGCCATCAGTGTCGTCCTGGCGGTGGAGCCGGTCGCGGACGAGCTGATCGCGAAGGTCACCGACCGGATCGCGAAGCTGCGGATCGGTAACGGTGCCGGTATGGATGGGGTGGAGCCCGACATGGGACCGCTGATCACCGACGTGCACCGTGACAAGGTGTCCTCCTACGTCGACATCGCCGAGGCCGACGGGGCGACGGTCGTCGTCGACGGCCGCGGCTACACCGTCGACGGGCATGAGGACGGGTTCTTCTTCGGACCGACCCTCCTCGACCACCTCCCGACGACGTCGCGCGCGTACACGGAGGAGATCTTCGGACCGGTCCTGTCCGTCGTGCGCGTGCAGAGTTATGACGAGGGTCTCGCGTTGATCAACTCGGGCGAGTTCGGCAACGGGACCGCGATCTTCACCAATGATGGCGGCGCCGCACGCCGGTTCCAGTCCGAGGTGCAGGTCGGGATGATCGGGATCAACGTGCCGATCCCCGTCCCTGTCGCGTACCACTCCTTCGGTGGGTGGAAGAAGTCGCTGTTCGGCGACGCGAAAGCGTACGGTGTCCACGGGTTCGACTTCTTCACCCGCGAGAAGGCCATCACCAGCCGCTGGCTCGACCCCGCCACGCACGGCGGCATCAACCTCGGCTTCCCCCAGAACACCTGATCGCACGCCGCCCGGCGGCGGCATCCCGAGAGCGCGAAGATGAGCATCGAGAACACCTGGTTCCACCGCCGCGGCGACCTCGCCGCCGGCGGCTGGGAGAGCGTCGTCGGTCGTCAGACCCCCGGTTGGCAGCACACCGGCATCCGCGTGGCCGACCTCGGCGAGGGCGACCGCGTGGAACTCACCGCGACCGACGTCGAGCGCATCGTCGTGCCGCTCGCGGGGTCGTTCGAGGTCGACCACGCCGACGGGAACGATCGTGAGCAGACGACGCTGCGGGGACGGCGCTCAGTCTTCGACGGACCGACCGACGTGCTCTACCTGCCGGTCGGCCGCACCGCGACCCTCACGGGGCGCGGTCGCGTCGCCGTCGCGGAGGCCCCGGCATCCGTCCGTCACCCGTGGCGGTACATCGCCGCGGACGAGACGCCCGTCGAGCTGCGCGGGGCGGGATCGTCGAGTCGTCAGGTGCACAACTTCGGGACGCCGCAAGCGTTGGATGCCGACCGCCTGATCGTGTGCGAGGTCATCACCCCCGCCGGCAACTGGTCGTCGTACCCGCCGCACAAGCACGACGAGCGCGTCCCCGGGCACGAGTCGCGCCTCGAGGAGATCTACTACTTCGAGTCGGCGCCGGTGGCCGGGTCCACGGCATCCTCCGACACCGCGTTCGGCATGTTCAGCACCTACTCGTCGCCCGCCGGCGAGATCGACATCAACGCGATGGTCCGCACGGGCGACATCGCTCTCGTGCCGTACGGTTACCACGGTCCCGCCGTCGCGGCACCCGGCTACGACCTCTACTACCTGAACGTCATGGCCGGTCCCGACCCCGACCGCGCATGGCTCATCAGCGACGACCCCGCGCACGCGTGGGTCCGCGACACGTGGGCGGAGCAGGGCACCGACCCGCGACTGCCGTACCCGACCGAGGAAGGCCGATCCTGATGGCAGAGACGAAGCGGATGACGGTCAGTCAGGCGCTCATCGAGTTCCTGGCCCACCAGTGGACCGTCGACGGCGATGTGCGCGAGCGCACGATCCCCGGGGTCTTCGGCATCTTCGGGCACGGCAACGTGGCCGGCATCGGTCAGGCGCTCACGCAGCTGAACGTCCACGACCCCGACCTCATGCCGTACCACCAGGCGCGCAACGAGCAGGCGATGGTGCACCAGGCGGTCGGTTACGCCCGGATGCACCGCCGCCGCGGCACGTATGCGGCCGCGGCATCCGTCGGTCCCGGCGCGGCCAACATGCTCACGGGAGCCGCCCTCGCGACGACCAACCGCCTGCCCGCGCTCCTGCTGCCGAGCGACACGTTCGCGACGCGTGTCGCCGACCCCGTGCTGCAGCAGCTCGAGCAGCCGTGGGACATCGGGCTCACGGTCAACGACGCCTTCCGCCCGCTCTCGAAGTTCTTCGACCGCGTACAGCGGCCCGAGCAGCTCTACTCGATCGCCCTCGCCGCGATGCGGGTGCTCACCGACCCCGCCGAGACCGGCGCCGTCACGATCGCCCTCCCCGAGGACGTGCAGGCCGAGGCGCTCGACGTGCCGACCGAGTTCCTGCAGGACCGGGAGTGGCACATCCGCCGGCCGCTTCCCGAGCGCGGTCCGCTCGAGCGCGCCGTCGCCGCCATCCGTTCGGCAAAAGCACCGTTCATCGTCGCCGGTGGCGGGGTCGTCTACTCCGAGGCCGAGGAGCAGCTCCGCGCCTTCGTGGAGGCCACCGGCATCCCCGTCGGCACGACGCAGGCCGGCGGCGGCTCCCTCGTGTGGGACCACCCGCAGTACCTCGGCGGTGTCGGGGCGACCGGCTCGCTCGCAGCCAACCGGCTCGCGGCCCAGGCCGACGTCGTCATCGGGATCGGCACGCGGTACAGCGACTTCACCACCGCGTCGCGGACCGTGTTCCAGAACCCGGACGTCGTCTTCGTCAACATCAACGTCGCCGCCTTCGACGCCTACAAGCACGGCTCGGAGCTGCCGGTCATCGCCGACGCGCGCGAGGCGCTCGTCGCGCTGACGCGGGAGCTCGAAGGCTTCCGCGTCACGGCGGAGCACGCCGAGCAGATCGCCCGGCAGAAGGCCGAGTGGGACGAGATCGTCGACCGCGCGTTCGCCCCGACGGGTGCGGACCGCCCCGGTCAGCCCGAGATCATCCACGCCGTCCACGCGGCGACCGACCCGCGCGACGTCATCGTGCAGGCCGCGGGATCGCTGCCCGGCGACCTCCACAAGCTGTGGCGCGTGCGCGATCCGCTCGGCTACCACGTCGAGTACGCGTTCTCGTGCATGGGCTACGAGATCGCCGGCGGCCTCGGTGCCAAGCGCGGACTCGAGGCCGCGGACGACGACCGCGACGTCGTCGTCATGGTCGGCGACGGGTCGTATCTGATGCTCAACAGCGAGCTCGTGACAGCTGTCGCGGAGGGCATCAAGATCATCGTCGTACTCATCCAGAACCACGGCTTCGCCTCGATCGGTCACCTCTCCGAGACGGTCGGCTCGCAGCGCTTCGGCACGCAGTACCGCACCTACGACCGGGCGGCGAAGAACTTCCAGGGCGGCGAGGTCCTCCCCGTCGACCTCGCGATGAACGCCCGCAGCTACGGTCTCGACGTCGTCGAGATCGCCGAAGGACCGGATGCCGCAGCCGACCTGACCGCCGCGGTCGCCGCCGCGAAGGCATCCGATCGGTCGACGTTCATCCACATCAACAGCGATCCGCTCGTCTACGCCCCCGATGGTGCCGGGTGGTGGGACGTGCCCGTTCCGGAGGTGTCGACCATCGAGTCCACGCAGCGGGCCCGCGAGGCCTACGTCGGCGAACGCGCCGCCCAGCGCCCGCTCCTCGGCGGGGGCGCCCGATGAAGGCGACGGTCGC
Organism: Microbacterium sp. NPDC077663; assembly: GCF_044542795.1. Lineage (NCBI taxonomy): Bacteria > Bacillati > Actinomycetota > Actinomycetes > Micrococcales > Microbacteriaceae > Microbacterium > Microbacterium sp. NPDC077663. The sequence continues at coordinate 805,224 of NZ_JBITVE010000002.1, forward strand.
CGGCGCACCGGTCAGCTTCGGCGTCTTCGAGCTGACGCCGGAGGGTGCCGAGACGATCTCGCCCGACGCGATGATGGAGGCCCTCGCGGCGGCCGACTACGCCGGCATCGATCTGGGACCCCTCGGCTACCTCGGTGAGGGCGCGGCCCTGCGCGCCCGGCTCGAGAGGTTCGGGCTCGGGCTGGCAGGCGGCTGGGTGCAGCTGCCGTTCTCGGACGACGAGGCGTTCGCGGCGGCTCTGCCCGACCTGCTGGCCGCGCTCCGGCAGTTCTCGGTCGGCGCCGAGGCGGGCACGGGCCCGCTGCCCCTGCCGACCCTCGCCGACGACGGGTCGTCGCTCCGCCGCGGTGCCCCCGGTCGCGGCACCGAGGTCGACCGGCTCGACGCGGATGCCTGGGGCCGCCTCACCGACAACGTCGCCCGCGCCGCGCGCATCGTCCGCGAGGCCGGTTTCGAGCCGACGTTCCACCACCACGCCGGGACCTTCGTCGAGTCGCCCGATGAGATCGACCGGTTCGTCGCCGACACCGATGTCGACCTCACCCTCGACACGGGCCACCTCTTCATCGCCGGCGGCGACCCGCTCGCGGCCGTCGAGCGCTGGGGCGACCGCATCAACCACCTGCACCTCAAGGACGTCGACCTCGCCGCGCTGCGGCGGGTGCTCGCCGCCGGCGGCGGGATGCCGGAGGTCTGGTCGGGCGGATCGTTCGTCGCCTTCGGTCAGGGCGACATCGACCTCGGCGCCGTGATGGCGGCCCTCGACGCCCGCGGCTACGAGGGCTGGGTCGTCGTCGAGCAGGACGTGCTCAACGGGCCCGACGTCGCCCTCGACGCCTTCGTCACCGCGCGCTCCGCCGATCAGACGACCAACCGCGACGCCCTGCGCGCGTGGGTCTGACTCCTCTTCCCCCTCCTCGACGAACAGGAACGACATGACCGCCACCCCCGTCCGCTTCGGACTCTTCGGCTCCGGACGCATCGGCCAGGTGCACGCCGCGAGCATCGCCGCATCCCCCGATGCCGACCTGGCGTGGATCGCCGACCCCTTCATCGACGGCGCCGAGAGGCTCGCCGCGCAGTACGGCGGCAAGACGACGACCGACCCCGCCGAGGTGTTCGCCTCGGGCGAGGTCGACGCCGTGCTCGTCGCATCGCCGACCCCGACGCACGTCGACCTCATCCGCAGCGCCGTGGAGGCCGGCATCCCGGTCTTGTGCGAGAAGCCGATCGACCTCGACATCGACCGCGTCGAGGCGCTGCGGCCGGTCGTCGCCGCGGCGGGCGTGCCCGTCGCGCTCGGGTTCAACCGCCGCTTCGACCCCGGCTTCCACACCGCCCGCGCGCGCGTCGCGGCGGGGGAGATCGGCCGTCTCGAGCAGCTCACGATCATCAGCCGCGACCCGTCCGCGCCGCCGGCCTCGTATGTCGCCGTCTCGGGGGGCATCTTCCGCGACATGACGATCCACGACTTCGACATGGCGCGCTACTTCCTGCCCGACATCGTCGAGGTCACCGCGTTCGGCACGACGACGTTCGACGAGGGCGCACGCGAGCACGGCGACTTCGACACGACGACGACTATCCTCAAGTCCGCCTCGGGGGCCCTCGTCACGATCATCAACTCGCGGCACAGCACGACCGGGTACGACCAGCGCATCGAGGCCTACGGCAGCGAGGGCGACCTCACCGTCGCGAACCAGGGTACGAGCCTCGTGAGCCTGTCGAACGCGAACGGTGTCGCGGCCGGTGCGCCGTTCGAGGCATCCATGGTCACCCGCTACACCCCCTCGTACCGTGCCGAACTCGCGGAATTCATCGCCCTGGTGCGGGGCGAGGAGTCGGCGAGCCCGACGTTCGACGACGGTCGCGCGGCACTGCTGCTGGCGAACGCCGCGCAGCGTTCGGCGACCGAGGGCGTGAGGGTCGCGGTCGACCTCTCCTGACCCGCGGCGAGGTCCCGATCGGGCCGGTGATCCGCCGATCTTTCCCGGCCGGATCGGGACCTCGCCGTGTTGACGGGTGCCGATAGCATCCGTTGCGGAGGACCCCCATGACCGACGACTCCCCGTTCCTGCTCGCACGCCCGAACGTCGACCACGCCCTCGCGGGCGCGTTCGTCCGTGAGCACTGGCGGGTCGAGGGAGAGGTCCACGAGCTCGGCAGCCAGCAGGACCGCAACTACGCGGTGACCGCGCCGACAGGTCACCGGGTGCTGCTGAAGGTGCACCATCCTTCGACCACCGCCGGTGAGATCGACCTGCAGCTCGTCGCGGCCGACCGGTTGACGGATGCCGGGATCCGCACCCCGTCCGCGATCCCCGCGCGGGACGGCTCGGTCACGCTGCCGCTCGTGGACGGGGACGGCGTCGTCGCGACCGCCCGCGTCCTCGAGTTCGTCGAGGGGAGCTCCCTCGCCGACGGCGGCGCGATGGACGGGGCGGTCGCGGAGCGGCTCGGCCGCACGGCGGGGCGCGCGGTCGCGGCGCTCGCGGGGATCGAGCACCCGGCGGCGGAGCGCGGCATCCAGTGGGATCTGCGTCGCGCGCTCGAGGTCGTCGAATCCCTCATCGACGACCTGCCACCCGAGCGTCGGGACGCGTGCCTGGAGGCCGCCCGCGACGCGGCCGCGCGCGTCGCGGCAGTGGCCGACGCGCTGCCGCTGCAGGTCGTGCACGGCGATCTCACCGCCGACAACGTCATGCGCACGCCGCAGGACGAGCTGTACGTCGTCGACCTGGGAGACGTGGGGCGGTCCTGGCGCGTCGCCGAGATCGCGATCCTCGCCGGCGACGTGCTCGCGCGCACCGAGAGCCTCGCCGCGACGGGTCGCGCCGTGAGCGGTTTCGCGGCCGAGGCGGAACTGAGCGACGACGAGGTCGACGCGCTCTGGCCCCTCGTCGTGCTGCGCGGCGCCGTGCTCGCCGTCAGCGGGTGGAGTCAGCTGCGCATCGACGGCGACAACGACTACGCGCGGGAGCGGGTCGAGCACGAGGCCGCCGTCCTGAACCTCTCCTCCGCGATCCCGCACGACGAGGCGACGGCCGCGCTGCGGCTCGCTCTCGGCCGTCCGCACCGCCGCGACGTCGCCTACGCCCCGCTCGTGGACGGCTGGGACGCGCCCGTCGTGCTCGACCTCGGCATCACGAGCCCGCAGCTCGACGAGGGCCGCTGGACCGAACCGGATGCCGAGACCCGCCTCGCCCGCGACGCGCGGCCCGCGTCGGGCGTCGCGGTCGCACGCTTCGGCGAGGCCCGGCTGACGCGGGTGCCGTGGGACGTATCGGCTCCCGCCGCCGCCCGGGCGCGGATCGTCGAGGTGTGGGCGGAGCCCGCCGCCGCCGTCCGAGCGCCCTTCGCCGGCACCGTCTCGGTCGTAGACGACAGCGTCGAACTCCGCGACCGCGGCGTGGTCCTGCGCGTCGACGGGCTCGAACCCTCCACCGGCGACGGCCCGGTCGCGGCGGGCGGGATCATCGGCCGCGTCGCGAGAGACGGCGCTGGCCTGCGGGTGAGCCGCCGCATCCGCTCGGCCGCACCGTCGGCCCCCTTCGGCGGCCCTGACGACGAGTACGAGACGGATGCCGCCGCCGACCCGTCCCCCCTCCTCGGCCTTGTGCCGGCACCGGACCCGACCGTCACCGTGCGCGAGGCGCGGGTCGCGCGCGAGCGCGCCATGGGCGGAGCCAGCGAGCGCTACTACGCGGAACCGCCGCAGTTCGAGCGGGCCTGGGGCACCCGCTTCGTCGATGTCCGCGGACGCGCCTACCTCGATCTCGTCAACAACGTGACGGCGATCGGGCACAGCCACCCGGTGTTCGTCGACCGCGTCACGCGTCAGCTGCGCCTGCTCAACACGAACTCCCGCTTCCTCTACGCCGCCTACGCGCGCTTCACCGAGAAGCTGCTGGCGCGAGTCGCCGGAACACGGCTCGACACCGTCATCCCGGTCAACAGCGGCTCGGAGGCCGTCGACCTCGCGTTGCGTCTCGCGCAGTTGGCGACCGGTCGCCGCGAGGTGATCGCGCTGCGCGAGGGGTATCACGGCTGGACGATGGGGGCGGATGCCGTCACCACGTCGGCGTTCGACAATCCCGCCGCCCTCGACTCGCGGCCCGACTGGGTGCACCTCGCCGATGCGCCGAACACCTACCGCGGACCGCACCGCGGGCCAGACGCCGCGGCGGCCTACGCCGCGCAGGTCGCGCAGATCGCGGACCGGCTCGCCGCCGAGGGGCGACCGGCGGCGGCCTTCATCAGTGAGCCGGTGCTCGGCAACGCGGGCGGCGTGATCCCTCCGGCCGGATATCTGCCCGCGGTGTACGACGCGATCCGCGAGCACGGCGGACTCGCGATCGCCGACGAGATCCAGGTGGGTCTCGGCCGTCTCGGCGACGCGTTCTGGGGGTGGCAGCTGCTCGGAGCCGAGCCCGACATCGTCACCGTGGCCAAGGCAGCGGGCAACGCGTATCCGCTCGGCGCCGTCATCACGCGGCGCGAGATCGTCGACGCCCTGCGCGACGAGGGGAAGTTCTTCTCATCGGCGGGCGGGGCCCCCGCCGGAGCGGTCGCCGGCGAGGCGGTGCTCGACGTGATCGAGGCCGAGTCGCTGCAGGAGAACGCCCGGGTCGTCGGTGCGCATCTGCGGCACCGGCTCGAAGAGCTCGCGGCGCGGCATCCGCTCATCGGCACCGTGCACGGCACGGGGCTCTACCTCGGGGTGGAGCTCGTCCGCGACGGGCTCGTCCCCGCGACGGCGGAGACCGCCGACGTGTGCGAACGCCTGCTCGACGAGGGGATCATCATGCAGCTGACGTCCGAGCGGTCGAACGTGCTCAAGGTGAAGCCGCCGCTGACCCTCACGCGCGAGGACGCCGACGAGTTCGTCGACGCGTTGGGCCGCGTGCTCGGCGCGCTCTAACTGCCCGACGCGACCGGATGCGGCTGCTCCCGCATGCCCCACGGCGAGCCGTAGCCTTCGGGCTTGGGCGCGGCGAGCAGCTCGAGGAACGGCTTCGCGTCGAACGCTTCGGGGCCGAGGACACCGGTGCCCGACCACGTGCCGCGGGCGAGCAGCTCGAGCGCGATGACCGGGTTGATGGCGGTCTGCCAGACGACGGCCTGCGAGTTGTCCTCGCGCATCGTCTCTTCGTTGTCGGCCACGTGGTACAGGTACGTCGACCGCGGCTGACCGTCCTTGCCGGTGCCCGTCACCCAGACCCCGGCGCACGTCTTGCCGCTCATCTTGTCGCCGAGGGTGGCCGGGTCGGGCAGAGCCGCCGCGACCACGTCGCGCGGCGAGACCTCGACACCCTTCACGCTGAGCTTGTCGGTCTTGTCGAGGCCGAGCTTGTTGAGCACCCGCAGCACCTTGATGAACTCGTCGCCGAGGCCGTATTTGAACGTGACGCGCTTCGCCTTCGTCCATCGCGGCATCAGGAGCACCTCCTCGTGCTCCACGTTGACGCACTCGACCGGTCCGATCCCCTCGGGGAAGTCGAACACCTCGGGCTCGCTGAACGGCTCGGTGACGTACCAGCCCTTGTCCTCCTCGTAGATCACGGGCGGGTTGAGACACTCCTCGATCGTCGTCCAGATCGAGAACGACGGGGCGAAGTCGTACCCGGCGACGACGAGGTTCGCACCGTCGCGCACACCGAGCTCGTCGATCTCGTCGAACAGCTCGTCCTCGGCGTAGCGGGCGAAGACGTCCGAGAGCCCCGGCTCGACGCCGATGCCGACGAGCGCGAGCCGCCCGGCATCCTTCCATTCCTGCTCCTTCGCGAACTGCTCGTCGCCGAGCTTCACACCGACCTCTTCGTAGGGTCGTTCCGGATGCCGCTGCGACAGGCTCATCGCCATGTCGAGGTAGGTCGCACCCGCCGCGAACGCACCGTCGAAGATCGGCATGACGAAGCGCGGGTCGACCGCGTTCAGCACATGGGTGGCGGAGTGCTCGCGGAGGAGGGATGCCACGGACTCGGCGCTCGAGGCATCCACCTGCGCCGCGGCGAACCGCTCGTCGCCCAGCTCCTCCACGAGCGCCTGCGGCCGGGCGGGGTCGTAGTCGGCGATGATCACCGCGTCGTAGAAGTCGCGGCGGCGGAGGATGCGCGCGGCGGCGCTGCCGACGCCGCCCGCGCCGATGATGAGGATGCGCATGCGGGTCCTTTCGGGGGCGGTCAGATGCCGCCGTCGATGGAGCGGGGGAGGGAGCTGGTGTCGTCGGGGACGAGGACGGGGGTCTCGCGGTTGAGGCTCTCGCCGCGGAAGAATCGCTTCGAGCGCGGGAACAGGAACCACACGAGCATCAGGACGACCCCGAGACCGAGGGCGCCGATGCCGACGACGAAGGTCGAACCGACGCCGAGCAGCGCGCCCGAGTAGCCGTAATCGGGGTTCAGCATGTCGATCGCCGACTGGATGAACGCGTAGGTGAGCATCAGCGCACCGACGAGGGGGAACACCCCCTTGAACCAGGTGTCGCGCGCCGAGCGGAACAGGTCCTTGCGGAAGTACCAGACGCACGCGTATCCGGTGATGGCGTAGTAGAAGGCGATTGCGAGACCGAGCGAGAGGATCGTGTCCTGCAGGATCGCGTCGCTGAGCGACGTCATCACGACGTAGTAGACGCTCGCGACGATGCCCATCACGAGCGTCGAGAACGACGGTGTCTTGTAGCGGGGGTGGACGTCCTTGAACTTCGCCGGGAGGGCGCGGTAGACACCCATCGCGAGGGTGCCGCGTGCGGTCGGGAGGATCGTCGTCTGCGTCGACGAGACGGCCGAGATGAGGACGGCGACCACGAGCAGCCAGCCCCACGGCCCGAGCAGTCCATCCTTGATGGCGAGGAAGAAGTCGTCGGCGTTGTCGACGTTGCCGAGACCCGTGCCGTCCTCGCCGACGCCGGCGTACATCATCGCGGCGATCGTGACCGAGACGTAGGTGACGAGCAGCAGCACGCAGGTCAGGAGCGCGGCGAGGCCCGGGATGCGCTTGGGGTCCTTCGTCTCCTCGTTGAGCGCGAGGCAGGTGTCCCAACCCCAGTAGATGAAGATCGCGAGCAGGATCGCCTCGATGAACCCGCCCCACTCGCCGAAGGCGAACGGGTTCAGCCACTGCCAGTCGAACGCCGTCGGGTTCGGAGCGGAGCCCGAGAAGAACTGGGTGAGGGCGGCGATGACGAAGACGATGAGGGCGAGGTACTGGATGCCGAGCAGGATGTTCTGGATGCGCTCGCCGATCTCGACGCCACGCCACGAGATGTAGGTCATCGCGGCGATGAACGCGACCGCGACGAGCACGATCCGCCAGTCGTTGGGCTCCTCGAACTCCTGACCGAGCAGGGCCCAGAAGTAGATCGATGCGACCTGGGCGAGGTTCGCGAGCACGATCATGCCGGCGATCGCGACGCCCCAGCCGCCCATCCAGCCCACCCACGGGCCGAACGCCTTCGTGCCCCAGGTGAACGTCGTGCCGCAGTCGGGCACGTCGTTGTTCAGCTCGCGATACGCGAAGGCGATGAGGAGCATCGGGACGAAGGCGATCACGAACGCGATCGGCGCCTGGCCGCCGACGGCGAGGACGACGTAGCCGAGCGTCGCGACGAGCGAGTACACCGGCGCGGTCGAGGCGAGACCGATGACGGTCGACCCCCAGAGGCCGAGCGTGCCCTGGGCGAGCCCCTTGCCGTCCGGACGGGTCAGATGCACAGGCGTCGTGGTCACGCCGACCTCCTCAGAGAAAGCGATCCGCCTTCCCGCGGCCGGGTACGCGGGCGGCGCCGTCGCCGTCCTGAGCGGGAAGTGGCCTCACCCTAGCACCGGCGTTCCGCGCCGCACGAGACCCGGTGTCAGGTCGCGGGGGCGGCCCTGCGACGTGCCAGGCGGGCGACCCCGGCCGCTGTGAGGCGGTCGGCGATGACGATGCCGCCCCACGTGGCGACGAGGCAGCTCATCGTGCACAGGACGAAGAAGGCGACGAGAGCGGGGAACGCCATGACCCAGAGGTCGAAGGACTGTGCCGCGAGGATCGGGTAGGCCACGCCCGCCACGACGGCTCCGGCGTAATGGAGCCACCTCGACCACCGGCGGTAGATCGTCGCGAGGAACGGGAGCTCCGGGAAGAACGCCCAGAAGAGCGTCGTCGCGATCGCGCCGGCCGTGTAGAACGGCGTGAGCACGAGACCCGAGATGAGCCCCACGAGGAGCCCTGCGAACGGGCGCCGGATGAGCCGCAGTGCGATGACCGCGGGCATCATCCACAGTCCCGCGATCGCGACGGAGGCGAACGGCACCGTCGCGAACAGGGCCGTCGAGAGCCACCAGGCGAACGCCAGCATGACGCCCCCGGCCACACCGATCGCGGCACACGTCATCAGGTACGCGGTCGTCACCTTGCCCATGTCAGCGCGTCACCTTCTCGTTCGTCGCCGTCCTGCGCCAGTACCCGATGAAACTGATCGCGCTCTTGTCGACGCCCTGCGCGACGAGGTGGCGCCGGGCCGCGGTGGGGAGGTTCTGTTCGCCCACGATGAAGTGGTGCGCGCCGGAGGCCGCCGGTCGCCGCATCAGCTCGGCGAGGGCGACCGCGCCGGGCGCGGCGTCCGCCTCGCGCACGAGCCACCGGACCTCGACTCCTGCCGGCCCCTCCAGCGGGAGGACGTCGTCCGCGGTCGGCGCCTCGACGATCGCGACGCCCGTCGCTGTCGACGGCAGGGATGCGAGCACGCCCGCGACGGCGGGCGCACCGGTCTCGTCGGCCACGAGCACGACGTCATCGACACCGCGATCGGGGTTGAAGCCGAGTCCTTCGTCCAGGATGACGACGCTCTCACCGGGCTGTGCGCGTTCGGCCCAGCCCGAGGCGGGGCCAGCGTCGTCGCCATGGCCGTGCAGCACGAAGTCGACGTCGATCTCGGCGCCGGCATCCGTCGTCGCCGCGCGGTACGCGCGCACCGTGTAGTTGCGCATGACGGGCCGCTCGCCCTCGGGGATGCGCAGATAACGCAGGTAGCCGAGGAGCGTGTTGGCCTTCGCCGGGATCCGCTCGAGGCCCGCCTCGCCGCCGATCGGCAGGAACAGGCGGAACCACTGATCGAAACCGCGCGGGGTGAACCGATCGACATCGCCGCCGCCGAGGGTGACGCGCATCCAATGGGCTGCGAGCCGTTCGGTGCGCAGCACGCTCAGGTGCAGCAGTTCCTGGTGCGGGGGCTTCACGAGTGCGCTGGCGCGGGCCATCGGCATCCTTCCATCGGGGGGGTCACATGCCCCAGGGGAACAGGGCGGCGAGGATCGCCGCGGAGGCGACCCAGAAGACGAGGACGAACACCGTGTCGCGCGTCCGCCAGGGCAGGAGGTGCCGCTCGGTGCGGTCGGGGTGCGCGCCGAAAGCCCGCGCGTCCATCGCGAGGGCGACGCGCTCGGCGTGCCGTATGGCTCCGGCCAGCAGCGGCACGATGTACCCCCACCACCGGGCGATCGCGGCGATAGGGCCGCGTCCGCCGAGCGCGCCGCGCACCCGGTGCGCCTGTCGGATCACCTCGAGTTCGTACCCGAACCGGGGCACGAACCGGATCGCCGCGAGCGCCGCATAGCCGATGCGGTACGGCACCCGCAGCTGCTGCACCGTCGCACGCACGAGGTCGGGGCCGGTGGTCGTGAGCCCGGCGACGAGCCCGAGCGAGAAGATCGCGGCGAGGCGCGTCCCCGTCGCGAGTCCGATCTCGACGGCGCCGGCGTAGAGGGTCCAGGATCCGACCGACAGGACCGGATCGGTGCCGTCGACGAGGGTGCGATCGACCCACAGCCCCAGCGAGAGTCCGACGACGGCGGCGCCGATCGGGAGCCCGATCACGAGCAGGGCGGCGACCCGCGCGGACACGCGTGCGCCGACGAAGATCATGACGTAGGCGACCGCCAGGAACACGAGCGGGGTGAGCAGATCGCGCGAGAAGATGAGCGCCACCATGGCGGGCAGAGGCGCCGCGAGCTTCGCCAGCGGGCCGATGCGCGCGAGCAGACCCCGGGCGACGGCGCCGGTGTAGGGATCGGCGACGGCGGTCATGCCCCACCTCCGGCGAGTACCCGCAGCGATGTCACGGCGGCGAGCTCCGGATGCCGCGTCACGCCGCGCAGCGCCTGCTGCAGAGGCGGGCGACGCAGGCCCGCCTGCCGCAGCAGCGCCTCGTCCGCGAAGACGTCGGCGGTCGCGGCATCCGCTCGGATCCGCCCGTCGTGCACCACGACCACGCGGTGCGCGTACTCGGCGACCAGTTGCATGTCGTGCGTCACGACGACGATCGTCGTACCCGCCTCGTTGAGATCGCGAAGGAGGCGCAGAAGCTCGTCGGCGCGGGCGCGATCCTGCCCGAACGTGGGTTCGTCGAGGGCGAGGATCGGGGCGCCTGCGACGAGGGCGGTCCCCACCGAGAGGCGACGCTTCTGACCGCCCGACAGGAGGAAGGGGTGCACTCCGCCCTTGTCCTCGAGACCGAACCTCTCGAGCATCGCGGTCGTTCGCTCGCGGATCTCGTCGTCCGGCAGACCCCGCCGGCGCAGGCCGTGGGCGAGCTCGTCGAAGACGGTGTGCGCGATGAACTGGTGCTCGGGGTTCTGGAAGACGAACCCGATCCGGCGGGACAGATCGCGCAGGCTCGTGCGTGCCGGGTCGGCGCCGTCGACACGCACGGCGCCGCGCGGCGGCGGGATGACGCCCGCCATCGCCTGCACGAACGTCGTCTTGCCGGCCCCGTTCGCGCCGACGACGGCGACGAACTCGCCCGCGCGCACCGTCAGGTCGATGTCGTGCAGGACGGTTCGGCGGCCGCGCCGGAGCGTGAGCCCCCGGACCTCGATCGCCGCCCACGTCTCGCCCATGCCGCCACCGCGGACCGAATTCAGTCCCGCTGCTCTGGCCCCCCGCTCGGCAGGGGCGGAAAGCCGCGGATCGGGACTTTTCGCAGGTCCGCCCGGCGCCGCAGAGACTGAATTCTCAACGGGGGCCGTGGCGGAGTCGAGCGCCTCGGTGAGCTCCGCGGGGGTCAGGGGCGTGCGCGGCAGGTTCCACCCGGCCCGGCGCAGGGCGAGCGCGGCCATCGTCGAGACCGGCAGCCAGACACCGATCGTCTCGAGCTCCTCGGCCCGCTCGCGCAGTACCTCGTCGACGGTGCCGTCGGCGACCGTGCGCCCCTGGCCGTCGAGGACGACGACCCGGTCGGTCAGGCCGACGGCGGCGTCGAGGTTGTGCTCGACCAGCAGGATCGACCGCCCCTCGGCGGCGACGCCCCGCAGGGCGTCGTAGACGTCCTCGATGCCGGCGGGGTCGAGATTCGCGGTGGGCTCGTCGAGGACGAGGAGTTCCGACCCCATCGCCAGCGCGCACGCGATCGCGAGGCGCTGCTTGCCGCCGCCGGACAGTCGGTCGGGGTTCTCACCGCGGCGCTCCCACAGCCCCACCTGGCGCAGCGCGTGCTCGGTGCGGGCGAGCACGTCGGCCACCGGCATCCGCAGGTTCTCGGGGCCGAAGGCGACGTCGTCGAACACCGTTCCAGTGATCAGCTGCGCATCGGGGTCCTGGAACACCATGCCGACGTGACCGGCCAGGCGGGCGACGGGGGTGTCGGAGGTGGTCATCCCGTGCACGGTGACCGCGCCGATCAGCGTCGCCGGCACCGCCTGTGGGATAAGCCCGTTGGTAGCGAGGGCGAGCGTCGACTTGCCCGAGCCGCTCGGCCCGAGCAGCAGGACGACCTCGCCCGGGGCGATGTCGAACGTGACGGATGACGGGACCGCCGCATCCGCTCCTTCGTGAGTGATCGCGACCTCACGCACGCGCAGCAGCGGCGTGGGCGTCCGGTCGTCACGGGGCGCCCCGGCCGCGGTGATGCCGGAGGTGGCAGAGCTCACGGGGATCCAAACCGAGGGGACGGGTCGCGCTTAGCTTAGCCTGACCTAACTCCGCGTGCCACGCCTGCGCGACGGAGGCTCTCACCCACGCCGAGACCGGCAGCCGTCCACGCGACCGGGCCGGCCAGCGCGAGGAGCAGGTAGGCGATCTGCGCCCACGGCGGCAGCTTGCCGAGGTTCGCGGCGAAGAAGACGACGCCGGCCACGATCACTCCGATCACGAGGGCTGCGGCGAAGAAGCGCCAGGCGCCCCACGAGCGGTACCGGGTGAGGGCGGCGACGCCCTCCTGGATCGCACCGAACAGCAGGGCCGTCCCCAGGAACCGGCCGATCCACGCCGGGTTGACGGCGCTCGCGACGAGCGCCGCGAGGATGTGCGTCGTGAGGGCGACGAGGGGCAGCCGGAACACCTGCTGCGCGATGATCCCGGGCAGCACGTGCGATCCGAGCACGAGTCCGTACGCCCACGGCGCGGCTGCGATCACGAACGGGGTGATCACCCCCGCGACGCCCCCGAGCAACCCGGTCGCGACTCCGAGCGCGGCGCAGACGAGCAGCACGCGCGTCGAGAGGAGTGTGCGGGTCACGGATCCAAGGCTATCCGCGGCCCATGGCCCGTCGGGCCGTGCAAAATCAGGCGCGGCGACGTCGCTTCGTGAGTCGAACGGTGGGCAGCGGCGGCGCCGGGATGCGCTCGTCGCCGTGCGTGACGACGTGCCCGAACCGGGCGGCATCCGCCTCCCATTCCTCGCGCGCCGCGACGATCTCGTCATGGCTGCGGCCGACGAAGTTCCACCACATGACGATGTCGCTCTCGAACGGCTCGCCGCCGAGGAGGAACACCGTGACATCGGTGGGTGCAGCGATGTCGATGCCGTCGCGCCCCAGCCCGAGGTAAAGCAGATCGTTGTCGCCGAGCGCGGCGGGGTCGTCCGCGGCGTGCACGAGCGGCGCCCCGTCCACGCCGACGATCGCGTGCTCCCATGCCGGGTTCAGCGGGATGCGGATGCGCGCGCCCGCCGGGATGTAGACCTCGGCACCGACGATGGGTGTGTACATGGTGGCGGGGGAGCGGATGCCGGCGAGCTCGCCGACCACGACGACGGCGGCCGCCCCCTCGCCCAGTTCGACGATCGGGAGCTCGGTGTGCCGTTCGAAGTCCGGCGCACCGTGTCGGCGCGACTCGGGCAGAGCGACCCAGAGCTGGAGCGCATCAGTGACGGTGGGCTCGTCGCCGACGGAGTACTCGGAGTGCGCGATGCCGGCGCCGCTGGTCATGATGTTCAGTTGGCCGCGCTTGATGACGACGTCGGAGCCGATCGTGTCGCGGTGCCGCGTCTCGCCGGCGAAGGGCCAGGTCACCGTCTGCAACCCGATGTGCGGATGCGGCTCGACCCGCATCGTCGTGACCTGCGGCCCGAACCGGTCGAGGAAGCACCAGGCGCCCACCATCGGGAGCTCGCGCTGCGGCAGGGCGCGGTGGACCTGCATACCGCGCACCCCGCCGAGGGGGACCTCGCGCGAGGACAGCAGGAGGGCGCGCGGTCCGTCGCAGGATGCCGGGGCGTCGACGGTCTCGGTGGGGTCGGCGTCGAGGCGGGTCATCCGGTCACTCCGCGTCGGGTGTGGCGACGGTGAGGCCGGGCACGTCGTTGTCCGCGAGGTAGCCGGCCACGAACGGGCACGTGGGGACGACCTCCGCCTCGCGTCGGGCGAGATCGGCGAGCGCCTCGGAGACCAGGATCTTGCCGAGCCCCTGGCCCTTGTAGGCGGGGTCGATCTTGGTGTGGGGCATCACGGTGCGACCGGCATCGTCGGTCGTGATGAGCGTGTACCCGGCCACCGCGCCGTCGACGTGGATCTCATAGCGGTTCTTCTCATCGTTGCGCGTGACCGTCGGTGCGGCGTCGTGTGCCACGGGGACCCCCTCTGTCGTGTGGGTCAACCGTATGCGGCCCGTCCGCCTTCCCGCCAGGACTCGGCCGGGCCGCCCACGCCGTTCGTCGCGCCGGTCGTGCCGCTCGTCGCAGCGACCCGGGCAGGCGGCCGCGGCGGCGGCATCCGTCTTCCTACCCTGGCTCGTACGCAAAGACGCGCCCTGAAGGAGTCGCCCATGTCTGCACCGTCGCGCCGTGGCAAGGCCGCCACGCTCGAACCCGATCCCTCGCTTCCCCCCGTCGCCCTCACCGAGGAGCAGAAGGCCAAGGACGGCCGCTGGACGCCGCTGAAGATCGTCATCTGGGCCGCCATCGCCCTCGCGGGTGGTCTCGGGTGGACGATGCTCGCCATCGTCCGCGGCGAGACCGTCAACGCGATCTGGTTCGTGTTCGCGGCCGTCGCCACCTATCTCATCGGCTACCGCTTCTACTCGAAGGTCATCGAGAAGCACCTGCTGCGCCCCGACGACCGTCGTGCCACCCCGGCAGAGGTCAAGCAGGACGGCAAGGACTACGTCCCGACCGACCGTCGTGTGCTCTACGGCCACCACTTCGCCGCGATCGCGGGCGCTGGTCCGCTCGTCGGTCCCGTCCTCGCCGCGCAGATGGGCTTCCTCCCCGGCACCATCTGGATCATCGTCGGCGTCGTGCTCGCCGGCGCCGTGCAGGACTACACGGTCCTGTTCTTCTCGATGCGCCGCGGCGGTCGCACGATCGGCCAGATGGCCCGTCAGGAGCTCGGCCGCATCGGCGGCACCGCCGCGATCATCGCGTCGCTGCTGATCATGCTGATCATCGTGGCGATCCTCGCCCTCGTCGTCGTCAACGCCCTCGGTGAGAGCCCGTGGGGCGTCTTCTCGGTGTCGATGACGATCCCGATCGCCCTGTTCATGGGCCTGTACCTGCGCTACCTGCGGCCCGGCAAGGTGACCGAGGTCTCGATCATCGGCTTCGTCCTGCTGATCGCGGCGATCGTCGCCGGCGGCTGGGTGGCCGAGACCGCGTGGGGGCAGGAGTTCCTGCACCTCGACCGCACCGTGATCGCCTGGGGAATCATCATCTACGGCTTCATCGCCGCGGTCCTCCCCGTCTGGCTGCTGCTCGCCCCGCGCGACTACCTGTCGACGTTCATGAAGATCGGCGTCATCGTGATGCTCGCCGGTGCGATCGTCCTGGTCCGCCCCGAGATCACCGTGCCGGCGGTCACCGACTTCGCCCTCGAGGGCACCGGGCCGGTGTTCGCCGGTCCCCTCTTCCCGTTCCTGTTCGTGACGATCGCCTGCGGCGCCCTGTCGGGCTTCCATGCGCTCATCTCGTCGGGGACGACCCCCAAGCTCGTCGAGAAGGAGCGCCAGACGCGCTTCATCGGCTACGGCGGCATGATCATGGAGTCCTTCGTCGCGATCATGGCCCTCGTCGCCGCGATCTCGATCGACCAGGGCATCTACTACGCGATGAACGCGTCGGCCGCGGCCACGCAGGGCACCGTCGAGGGTGCGGTCGCGTTCGTGAACTCGCTCGGCATCACCGGGGTGAACCTCACTCCGGAGATGCTCACGAGCACGGCCGCCGCGGTCGGCGAGGAGTCGATCGTCTCGCGCACCGGTGGCGCACCGACCCTCGCGCTGGGTCTCGCGCACATCATGCAGCAGGCGCTCGGCGGCCCCGCGATGATGGCGTTCTGGTACCACTTCGCGATCATGTTCGAGGCGCTGTTCATCCTCACGGCGGTGGATGCCGGTACCCGCGTCGCCCGCTTCATGCTGCAGGACTCGATCGGCCACTGGGTCCCCAAGTTCCGCGACGTCTCGTGGCGCCCGGGCGTGTGGATCACGACGGCGATCATGGTCGCCGGCTGGGGAGCGATCCTCATCCTCGGTGTGACCGACCCGCTCGGCGGCATCAACACGTTCTTCCCGCTGTTCGGCATCGCCAACCAGCTGCTGGCCGCGATCGCGCTCGCCGTGGTGCTCGCGATCATCGCCAAGCGCGGGCCGTCGTTCGTGCGGTGGCTGTGGATCGTGGCTCTGCCGCTCGCGTTCGCCGCGGTCGTGACGATCACCGCCTCGGCGTACAAGATCTTCTCGCCGAACCCGGCGATCGGATACTGGTCCAACCACTTCCGCTACCGCGACGCGCTGGCCGCCGGCGACACGACCCTCGGGACCCCCGAGGTCATGGGCGCCGTCATCCGCAACACCTTCGTGCAGGGCACCCTGTCGATCGTGTTCGTGACGCTCGCGATCATCGTCATCGTGGCCGCCGTCATCGTCACGATCACGGCGATCCGCCGCGGCGGCGGCGAGAACCACGAGGACGAGCCGGTGCCCTCGCGCCGATTCGCGCCCGCCGGGTTCCTCGCCACTCCCTCCGAGCGTGAGCTCGAGAAGCAGTGGGACCCGATCCTCGCCGACGAGCGCGCGGCGAACCGGCACTGACATGAGTACTCGGACGGATGCCGCGGTCTCGCCGATGCGGGCGATGCTCGACCTGGTCGTGCGGGCGGGCCGCGGCATCCGCTGGTACATGACGACCCTCATGGGTGACACGGCCTACGCGACGTACGTCGCGCACCACCGCCGCGTTCACCCGGGGGAGGAGCCGATGACCGAGCGGCAGTTCTGGCGTCAGAAGATGGACGACCAGGACCGCAACCCGGGCGCCCGCTGCTGCTGACGCCCGCGATCTAGGCTCGTCGCATGACCGATGCCGTCGTCCTCGCCGCCCTGCTCGGCGTGGTCGGCGGCATCGTGCTGTCGGCGCTCCTGCTGCTCGCCCGTCGCTACGCGCGAGGGCCGGGAGGGTTGGGGAGCGAGGCGGAGGAGGCGACCTACCGCGCACTCCACCAGGCGAGCCTCGCGGCCCCCTATCTGCGCGGCGGTCTCGATACCCCCGACGTCGCCCGCGCCGCGAAGCACCTGCGGGCCGTGCTCGGCAGCCGGGGCGTCGTCCTCGTCGTCGGCGACGTGATCGTCGCCCGCGACGGGCAGACCGAAGGCCTGGATGCCGCGGCCCGCCGCATCGCCGCGCAGGTGACCGAGACGGGCAAGCGGCGCGTCTTCCCCCGCGCGGACGGGGGTGACGGGCTCGAGGCCGTCGGTGCCCCGATCCGGGTCGACGGCGCGGTCGCCGGCGTGCTCGTCGCCTTCGCCGCACCCGTGCGGGCGGCGCTCGTGCGCGCCGCGGGCGAAGTGGCCGACTGGTGCGCCGCGCAGGCGACCCTCGGCGAGCTCGACGCGTCGCGCGCGGCCCTGGCCGAGGCCGAGCTGCGCTCGCTGCGCGCGCAGATCTCGCCGCACTTCATCTACAACGCACTGACCGCGATCGCCTCGTTCATCACGACCGACCCGCCGCGGGCGCGCGAGCTGGTGCTGGAGTTCGCCGACTTCACGCGCTACTCGTTCCGCCGCCAGGGCGAGTTCACGACGCTCGCGGAGGAACTGCGCAGCATCCACTCCTATCTCGAACTCGAGCACGCGCGTTTCGGCGGACGGCTGTCGGTGACGCTGCGGATCTCGCCCGAGACTCTCGCGACCGTCATCCCGTTCCTGTCGGTGCAGCCGCTCGTCGAGAACGCCGTCCGGCACGGACTCGAGCCGGGGGAGGGCGGCGGCACGATCCTCATCGCCTCGGTGGATGCCGCGACCCACACCGAGATCACGGTCGAGGACGACGGGGCGGGGATGGAGCCCGAGGAGCTGCACGCCCTCCTGACGAGCGTCGCCGACGGCCGCAACGTGGGACTGCGGAACGTCGACACCCGGCTCCGTCAGCTCTACGGCGCCGACGGCGGGCTCGTCGTCGAGACGGCCCCCGGCGCCGGTACCCTCGTGCGCATGCGGATCCCGAAGTCGCAGCCGCACCACCTGACCCGGGGAGAGGGGTGACCCCGGTGATCGACGTCCTCGCCGCCGACGACGAGAAGCCCGCGCTCGACGAGCTGGCGTTCCTGCTGCGCGCGGACGACCGGATCGGCGAGGTGCTCACCGCGTCCTCGGGCGCCGAGGCGTTGCGTCTGCTCACCGAGCGTCCGGTCGCAGCGGCGTTCCTCGACATCCACATGCCCGGACTGTCGGGACTCGAACTGGCGTCCGCGCTCCGCGGGCTCGCGTCGCCGCCCGCCGTCGTCTTCGTCACCGCCGACGACGCACACGCGGTCGACGCCTTCGAACTGCAGGCGCTCGACTACCTCCTGAAGCCGGTGCGGACCGAACGGCTCCGCCGCGCCGTCGACCGCATCACCGAGAGCGACCGTCCTTCCGAGAGCGACGAGGTCCTGCCCGTGACGGTCGGCTCGGCGGTGCGCTTCGTCCGCCGCCGCGACGTGCGCTGGGTGCGGGCCGAGGGCGACTACACGCGCCTCCACACCGACGGCGCCGCGGGCCACCTCGTCCGCATCCCGATCTCGGAACTCGAGACACGGTGGTCGGATGCCGGTTTCGTCCGCATCCATCGCTCGTTCCTCGTGCAGGCGGCATCCGTCACCGAGGTCCGGCTCTCGGGAGCGGAACCGACCGTCTGGGTCGACGCGACCGCGCTGCCGGTGAGCAGGCGGCTGCTGCCCGCCGTCCGCGAGGCGCTCGTGGGACGGGCGGGGTCGTGACACGCGAACGGGTGCGGGTGACCGCGGGGTCGGGGCGACCCGGCGCGGCGACCCGGGGCATCGCCCTGCCCGGGGCGCCGGTCGACGACGCCGAGGCGGCCTACGCCCGCGCCCTGCGGCGGTCGCAGCTGCGGCTCGCGCTCGGGACGCTGTTCGGGTTCGTGACCGTCACGGTCGCGCTGCTGCTGGCCATCACCCTCATCCCCGAGCTCGACGAGATCGTCGTGCTCGGGGTGCCGCTGTCGTGGCTGCTGCACGCCTTCGGGTTCTACCCCGTCATCGCGGGGTTCGCGGTGCTCTACGTCCGCGGCGCGAACCGCAACGAGCGGCGCTGGCGGGCCCTGCGCGACGAGGGCTCGTGAACGCGCTCCTCGACCTCATCGCGGTCGCGGCGGTCGTGGGCGCGACCGTCCTCATCGGCGCCTACGGTCTGAGGGTCTCGCGCACCACGAGCGACTTCTTCGTGGCATCCCGCACCGTTCGCCCCGTGTGGAACGCGTCGGCGATCAGCGGCGAGTACCTGTCGGCGGGGACGTTCCTCGGGCTGTCGGGACTCGTCCTGCTGAGCGGGGCGGAGGGTTTCTGGTTCCCGATCGGGTACGCGGCCGGATACCTGCTCGTGCTGCTGTTCGTCGCCGCGCCGCTGCGGCGGAGCGGCGCGTACACGATCCCCGACTTCATCGAGGCGCGGCTGGACTCGCGGCTCGCGCGACGGGTGACGAGCGCCGTCTGCCTGCTCATCGGATGGCTGTACATCGTGCCGCAGCTGCACGGCGCCGGGATCACGCTGCAGGTCGTCGCCGACATCCCGCCCTGGGTGGGCGCCGTCCTCGTCGCTGTGCTCGTCGCCGCCGCGGCCGCCGCCGGCGGCATGCGGGCGATCACCTACGTGCAGGCCTTCCAGTACTGGCTCAAGTTGACCGCGCTGCTCGTCCCGGCGGTGCTGATCGTCTTCGCCGTCAACGGCGGAGCGCGCGAGATCGACCCGCTCGTCGTGTTCCCCGCCGAGGCGGGCCCCGCGGGCATAGACGCCTACGCCGCCGGATCGCTGCTGCTCGCCCTGCTGCTCGGCACGATGGGGCTGCCGCACGTACTCGTGCGGTTCTACACCAGTCCCACCGGCGGGTCGGCGCGACGGACCACCGTGCTCGTCATCGTCATGGTGAGCGTCTTCTACGCCGTCTCGAGCGTCATAGGGCTGCTCGCCCGCGTGGTGGCCCCGGAACTCGCGCAGCCGGGGGTGGCCGACACGGTCGCGCTGGTCCTGCCGGCGCGGGTGTTCCCGGGCCTGGCGGGGGAGCTCCTGACCGCTCTCGTCGTCGCCGGCGCGTTCGCCGCATTCCTCGCGACGTCGGCCGGGCTCACCGTGTCGCTCGCCGGGGTGATCAGCCAGGACGTGTTCTCGGGCTCGGTGCGTTCGTTCCGGCTGTCCGCGGTCGTCGTCGCCGTCGTCCCGCTCGCGATCGCTCTGCTCACGGCACCGGCGGGGCTGGTGGCCTCGGTCGGCGTCGTGTTCGTGTTCGCGGCATCCGCTCTGTCTCCCGTGCTGCTGCTGTCGATCTGGTGGTCGCGCCTGACGGCGCGGGGCGCCGTCGCGGGCATGGTGACCGGGGGTGTCGCGTGCGGACTCGCCTTCGCGGTGCACGAGGCGGTCGGCGGGGTGGGGCTCGCGGCGCCGCTGCTCGCTCAGCCCGCGGCCTGGACCATCCCGCTCGCGACGGCGGTCACCGTCGTCGTCTCGCTCACCGACCGCGCGGGCGCGCCGGTCCGCGCGGGCGCCTACCTGGCCCGGATCCACACGCCCGGGCGGGGGTGACCGCCCGCCCGGGCGTGTGGAGCCTCTCCGGAGGGCGGGCCATTCCGTATTCAGTCTGCGCCGGTTCCGGAGGTCGGAATCGTGCCGATACCGGCCTCCGCCGCCCGCGCCGCCCCCCTGCAGACTGAATACGGAACAGCTGAGTCATCGTCGAGCCGGGCCGGGACTCGGTGCCGGGAGAGCAGACTGTGCGCATGCGTCGGAATCTGAGGTGGTCCGTCCTCGGTGCGGCCCTGGCCGTATCGCTGCTCAGCGGGTGCGCCGCCTCGCCGACCGCTTCGCCGTCGCTGCCGCCCTCGCCGTCGCAGTCGCCCTCCGCGTCGTCCGCATCCGCGACCCCGACGCCGACCCCGTCCGCGACCCTCGCGCCGACCCCCTCCGCGACTCCGTCACCCGACCCCGTCGATGCCCTCACCCTCGAGCAACGTGTGGGTCAGCTCTTCATGGTCGGCACGTCGGCGACGGCCGCATCGCCGGCGACGCTTGCCGCCGTCGGGGATCGCCACGCGGGTGGCATCTTCCTGAGCGGCAGGTCGCGGGCCGGTGTCTCGGCGACCGCCGACGTCGTCTCGAGGTTCACCGCCCTCGACCATCCCGCCGGCGCACCGCTGTGGGTCGCCACGGATCAGGAGGGCGGCGAGGTGCAGGTGCTGCAGGGTCCCGGCTTCGATGCGATGCCGTACGGCATCCGGCAGGCCGACCTGTCGGACGATCAGCTCCGCGCGTCCGCCGAGCGATGGGGTCGCCAACTCGCCGAGGCGGGCGTCACCCTCGACCTCGCACCCGTCGCCGACATCGTCACGAGCAAAGCGACCCGCTTCGACAACCCGCCCATCGGCGGGTACGGCCGGCAGTACGGGTACGACGCGCCGACGGTGGCGGCGAAGGCGGGGGCCTTCGCCGAAGGGATGCGGGATGCCGGCATCCTGCCCACCTTCAAGCACTTCCCAGGCCTCGGGCACGTCGCGGCGAACACCGACACCGCCGCGGACGTCGTCGACACGACCGTGGCCCCGGACGGTCCCGACGTCGACGTGTACCGGCCGTTGACCGACGCGGGTCCGAGCGCGGTGATGGTCTCGTCGGCGATTTACGACCGCATCGACGGGTCGGGTCCGGCCGTGTTCTCGTCGACGGTGCTGAAGCTGCTGCGCGACGAGGTCGGGTTCGACGGTGTGGTGTTCTCAGACGACCTCTCCGCGGCCGTGGCCGTGTCGGCGTGGTCGCCGGCCGAGCGCGCCGTGGACGCGATCTCGGCGGGTGTCGACGTCGTGCTCGTCTCGGCGAAGCCCTCGGTGTTCCCGGCGATGTACGACGCGGTGCTCGCGAAGGCGAAGAGCGACCCGCGGTTCGCTGCGCAGGTCGACGAGGCCGCTGCCCGGGTGCTCGCCGCGAAGGCCGACATGCCTTGAGGCACTCGGTCGGTGGCCGAGCGCAGGGTGAAACGCGTCTTCGGCCCCGGTTCGGCGCCTCGGGAGCCGATCCGACCTGCACCGGGCACACCGTCCCGCCGCCCGTGAGGCAGACTCGAGAGATGACCTCGACGCTCCGGGACCGCATCCCGGTCGGGTCGACCCCGGACGCCGTCTACGAGGGCTTCCTCGAGTGGACGATCGAGCGCGGCATCGATCTGTACCCCGCGCAGGACGAGGCGGTCCTCGAGCTCGCGTCGGGATCGCACGTGATCCTCGCGACGCCGACCGGCACGGGCAAGTCGCTCGTCGCGGTCGCAGCACACGCGGCATCGCTCGCCCGGGGCGGACGCACGTACTACACGGCGCCAATCAAAGCCCTCGTCAGCGAGAAGTTCTTCGCCCTCGTCGAGATCTTCGGACCGGATGCCGTGGGCATGGTCACGGGCGATTCGTCGGTGAATCCCGACGCGCCGATCATCTGCTGCACCGCCGAGATCCTCGCGAACGTCGCTCTCCGCTTGGGGCCCGATGCGGAGATCGACCAGGTCGTGATGGACGAGTTCCACTACTACGGCGATCCCGACCGCGGGTGGGCGTGGCAGGTGCCGCTGCTCCTGCTCCCAAAGGCGCAGTTCCTGCTGATGTCGGCGACGCTCGGCGACGTCTCGGCGATCGCGGCGGACCTCGAGCGCCGCACCGGACGCCCGGTCGCGCACATCGCCGGCGTCGAGCGACCCGTGCCGCTCGACTTCTCGTACGCCCGCCGCCCCGTGCACGAGGTGCTCGAAGGACTGCTCGAGAACGGCGAGGCGCCGGTCTACATCGTCCACTTCTCGCAGGCGGCGGCGCTCGAGCGGGCGCAGGCGCTGTCGAGCGTGAAGATCACGACGCGTGAGCAACGGGATGAGATCGCCGCGGCGATCGGCGGGTTCCGCTTCACGACGGGGTTCGGCAAGACGCTGTCGCGGCTGGTGCGCGCGGGCATCGGCGTCCACCATGCCGGGATGCTGCCGCGCTACCGGCGCCTCGTCGAGACGCTCGCGCAGCGCGGGCTGCTCCGCGTTATCTGCGGCACCGACACCCTGGGCGTCGGCATCAACGTT
Organism: Microbacterium sp. NPDC077663; assembly: GCF_044542795.1. NCBI lineage: Bacteria > Bacillati > Actinomycetota > Actinomycetes > Micrococcales > Microbacteriaceae > Microbacterium > Microbacterium sp. NPDC077663. The sequence goes on from NZ_JBITVE010000002.1 coordinate 828,007, forward strand.
CCGATCCGCACGGTGCTGATCACGGCGCTGTCGAAGTACGACGGCACGAAGATGCGTCAGCTGTCGGCGCGTGAGTTCCACCAGATCGCCGGTCGCGCCGGTCGCGCGGGGTTCGACACGCACGGCAGCGTCGTCGTGATGGCGCCGGAGTGGGAGATCGAGAACGCCGTCGCGCTCGCGAAGGCGGGCGACGATGCCGCCAAGCGCAAGAAGATCGTGCGCAAGAAGGCGCCGACGGGGGTCGTGAACTGGGGTGAGGGCTCCTTCGAGCGCCTCGTCGCAGCCGAACCCGAACCGCTGTCGCCGCAGCTGAAGCTGACGTCCGCGATGCTCATCAATGTGATCGGCCGTGGTGGCGACGTGTTCGCCAATGTCCGCTCCCTCGTGTTCGACAACCACGAGCCGCGGGCGCGCCGGTACGAGCTGGCCCGCCGGGCGCTCGCACTGTTCCGGACCCTCGTGGCGGCTGACATCGTCGTGGCCGATGCCGACGGCATCCGTCTCACCGTCGACCTGCAGCCGAACTTCGCGCTCAACCAGCCGCTGTCGCCGTTCGCGCTCGCCGCGATCGACCTGCTCGATCCGGATGCCGGTGAGACCGGCGTCGGCAGCGGTCACTACGCGCTCGACGTGGTGAGCGTGATCGAGTCGACGCTGGATGACCCGCGCGCGATCCTGTCGCAGCAGGAGTTCAAGGCGCGCGGCGAGGCGGTCGCGGCGATGAAGCGCGACGGCATCGAGTACGACGAGCGCATGGAGCTGCTCGAGGCGGTGACGTGGCCGAAGCCGCTGGCCGAACTGCTGGCGCAGGCGTACGAGACGTTCGCGTCGAGTCAGCCGTGGGTGCGTGACTTCGAGCTGTCGCCGAAGTCGGTCGTGCGCGACATGTTCGAGCGGGCGATGTCGTTCGGTGAGTTCGTGTCGTTCTACCAGCTCGGGCGGAGCGAGGGTCTGGTGCTGCGGTACCTGTCCGACGCGTACCGCGCGATCCGGCAGACGGTGCCGGCAGAGGCGCGCACCGACGAGCTGCTCGACCTGATCGAGTGGCTCGGCGAGCTGGTCAGACAGGTCGACTCGAGTCTCGTGGACGAGTGGAACGCGCTGGTGAATCCGGCGGATGACCCCGAGGCTCCCGTCGTGCCGCCCGCCCCGCCGTCGATCCTGACGAACCGGCGCGCGTTCGTCGTACTGGTGCGCAACGAGATGTTCCGTCGGGTGCAGCTCGCCGCACTGCAGGACGACGATGCGCTGGTGGAGCTCGATGCGGATGCCGGTTGGCCCGATGTTCTCGACCGGTACTTCGACGATCACGACGAGATCCTCACCGGTGGCGCGGCACGCAATCCTGCACTGTGCGTCATCGACGAGTCCGATGCCGCGAACGGAATATGGCGCGTCGAGCAGATCATCGACGACCCGGCGGGCGACCACGATTGGCGGATCCGCGCAGAGGTCGACCTCGAGGCATCCGTCGAAGAGGGCGCTGCGGTCGTGCGGGTGACGGAGGTCGTGAGGCTCTAGACCCCGCGGGTCCAGCCGTCGCCGTCGCGGGTGTAGACGATGCGGATGTGCCGACGGTCCGGGGAGCCCTGCCAGAACTCGACACGTTCGGGGACGACTCGCCACAGGGTCCAGTCTCCGCGCTGGTGGAGTGCGGCGGCTGGACTGCCGTCGATGTCGGCAGCGCTCTCCTCGGCGCCGGCTTCGCGTACTGGGCCGCGGACGCGGACGGCGCGCAGCTGGGGCTGCCACCAGAAGTTCAGGGCGGCGGCGGGGTTCTCGGCGAGCTCGTGCCCCTTCCCGGATGAGCGGGGGCCGGCGAAGGCCCAGCCGTCGGCGTCGACCCCTTTGAGGATGAGGGTGCGCGCATCGGGGCGGCCGGCGGCATCCGCCGTCGCGAGGGTCATCGCACGCGGCTCGGCGACGCCGGCGTCGCAGGCGTGGCGGATCCACGTATCGAACAGGGCGACGGGGTCTGCCGGCAGAGTCGAGAGGTCGAGCGGTGGGGGCGACCCGACGAGGGACGGCTGCGCGCGGAGCCACCGGGTGAGCTCGTTCATCCGTCCATCTTGCTCCGACCTGTCGCGATGTCGGAGCGGAAGGGCAGACTGACCCCGTGACGACCTACCTGGCATTCCTGCGCGCGATCAATCTGGGGGCGAAACGGGTGTTCCCCAAGGACGACATCCGGCGCGTCGTCGGGAGTGTCGGTTTCGAGGAGGTCGTGACCCACATCAATACGGGGAACGTCCGGTTCGAGTCCCGGATGCGGTCACGCGAGCGGATCGAGCGGACGCTCGAGAAGGCCTTCGTCGAGGATCGCGGGTTCGAGGTGCCGACCATCGTGTACTCCGCGAAGGAGTTCGCGGCGCTCGCCGACGAGACGCGTGGGTTGGACGTGGAGAATCCCGGGCTCGCGCGCCATTACGTCTACCTGTTGAAGGACGAGCTCACGCCGGCGCAGATCCGCGAGGTCGAGGCGAGGGGATCCGACAAAGGCCGGATGGTGGTGCGCGGGAGGGCGGCACACGCGCTGCTCGAGCCGGGATATCAAGAGGGGACGGTCGACCCGCTGGGGGCCGCGACGCTGCTGGGCGTCGCGACGAACCGGAATGCGAATGTGGTCCTGAGTCTGGCCGAGAAGTGGTGCGGTGGATGAGTGCGGTGATCCGAGAGCCGCGGTCGACGGATGCCGAGACGCTCGCCGCGCTCCACGTCGCCACGTGGCGTGAGACGTACGGGCATCTGCTGCCGGATGACTTCTTCACGGACGACGTCCTGGACCGGCGCCGGCAGATGTGGACGCAGATCCTCGCCACGCCGCGCCCGGAGCAGACGGTGCGGGTGGCCGAGTCGGACGGCACGCTGATCGGATTCGGGATGTCGGGGGTCTCCGGTGACGGGATGCCGCAGCTCTACGTGCTGTATGTCGTCGCGGAGCATCACGGGACGGGGATCGGGCAGCGCTTGTTCGAGGCGGTGGTCCCGCCCGGCCCCGCGGTGCTGTGGGTCGCGAAGGAGAACCCGCGGGCGATCTCGTTCTACCGCCGCAACGGATTCGCCTTCGACGGCGCGGCGCAGACCGACCCCGGCACTCCGGGGATCGTCGAGGCACGGATGATGCGGTGACGCATCCGCTTTCCGCTGCCGTGATGGCGGTTCTGAGCGACGTGGACCCCTATGCTCTGGAGCCGGGCGGGAACGACGGCTGCCCGGTCGACGAGTACGAGCCGGAGACCTCGGCCTTCGCGGGTGTCCTGATCAGGCGCGGCAGGGTGACGGTGGAGGATGTCGATCGGATCTGGCAGCGCTGGTTCAGCGAGACTCTGACCGGGCTGATCGGTCCCGTGGCCGTCGGCGACCTCCTCGCGCGACTGAATGGCCTTCCGCGAACCTAGAACGGTGGGGCTCCGGGCGGGTCGACGGTGAACTGCGGGATGCGGCGTTCAGGGTGGACGAGGTAGACCCGTCCGGCGGGTGAGGTCCATTCGAGCGCACCGCCCGGTTTCGCTTTCACCCGCCAGTCGGTGGTGTTTGAGGGTGTGATGCCCGCGGCAGAGCGCCCGACCCCCATCAGCCGGCCGGCGGCGTGCTCGGTGATCCGTAACGCGGATGCGACCTCGAGCCGCACCGACCGTTCCACGAACGCGACGGGCTCCTCCCGACGGCGGGCGTCGGCGATCGCGTCATCCCACAACTCGACGATGCACGCGTACCGTTGCGCGGCGTGCACGGTCGCCATGTCGGCGCACATGACCACCCAGTCCAGCGCGGTCGGGATCCCCTCCGGGACCTCGTCACGAGCGCTGGGTGACCTGGACATAGTCCCAGACTAGGAGGGGTTTCCGACATCCCGTTCGGCACCGCCTCCTCGCCGCGTCGGCATGGCACGCCGCCTGCCCCCGGCATCCGCCGAGAGGTCGCAGATGGTCACATTCGACGCTGCCGACCGACCATCTGCGACGTCTCGGCGCACCACCCGGGCTGCCCGTCACGCCCCGCCGAGTTCCCGCACCCACGCCACCTCGCGCGCGATCTGCCCGGTCGCGACGAACGTCCGCACCTGATACGTGTCCGCTAGAACCCGCGCAAGCTCCGACAGGTCCGCACCGACGAACCCAAGCGACTGCCAGAAACCGCCCGAGCGCCGACTGAACAGCCACCCCGTCGTCGCTCCCTCTTCCGCGGCGCGGTCGAGCGCGAACCTTGCCAACACGGTCCCGCGACCGCGCGTGCGCGCCGATCCCGCCACCGCCACGCTTCGGATCAGCGCATGCCGTCCGTCACCGCTCAACTCGTAGCCCGTGCTCCCGACGATCCGCCCCGTCTCGTCGCGCTCGACCCAGAGTCGCAACGACGGCGCGTCGAGCCCCGTCACGGTCAGGTCGACCTCGCGCAAGAACGCCTCGACCTCACCGGCATCCGCCGCCGTGCACCTGATCAGTTCCACGTCCGCCCCCTCCTCCCCACCCCCGCGCCCCTGGCGTCGAGACTGCACGCGCGCATCGAGACTGCGCCCCCGCGCCGCATCCTCGTCGCGCCGATGCAGTCTCGCGAACCTGAACTCCTCCTCCCCATCCTGCCCATCGCACGCGGCCCGTCCACATCCGCAGACCGTGTCGGATGCCGCGGCTAGGGTGGACCGGGTGAGTGACGGCGGATGGCAGAACGACCCCTACGCCGATCTCGTGTGGGATCCCGACGACGTCGCGCCCCCCGAGGACTTCGACTCGCCGCCTCCGCCCGACCCGCGCTACGACGACTACGCCGCGTCCGTCGCCCGCGCGACCCGAGCCGAGCCGAGCCGACCCGAGCCGACCCGCGCCGCACCCGCCCGCCCGTCGGCGCAGCGCGTCGCGGCACCCCCGGCATCCGTCCTGCGTCTGGAACGCCGTGACCACGTCGGCGACGATCCGGTCACCGTGCTCGCCGACGTCTTCGGCTACCCCGCGTTCCGCGGCGACCAGGCCGACATCGTGTCGCACGTCATCGAGGGCGGCGACGCCGTCGTCCTCATGCCGACCGGTGGCGGCAAGTCGATCACCTACCAGATCCCCGCCCTCGTCCGCCCGGGCACGGGGCTCGTCGTCAGTCCTCTGATCGCTCTCATGCACGACCAGGTCGACGCGCTCATCGCCAACGGCATCCGCGCGGCGGTCCTCAATTCGACGCAGACGGCGGTCGAGCGCGCCGGGGTCGAGCAGGCGCTCCTCGACGGCGAACTCGACCTCATCTACGTCGCGCCCGAGCGACTCTCGGTGCCGGCGACGACCGCGCTCCTGCAGCGAGCGCAGCTGAGCGTCATCGCGATCGATGAAGCCCACTGCGTCTCGCAGTGGGGCCACGACTTCCGGCCCGACTACCTCGCCCTCGGCGACCTGGCCGAGCGGTTCCCCGGTGTCCCGCGCATGGCGCTCACCGCCACCGCGACCCGCGCCACGCACACCGAGCTCACCGAACGCCTCCACCTTCCCGATGCCCGCCACTTCGTCGCGAGCTTCGACCGACCCAACATCCAGTACCGCATCGAGCCCAAGGTCGACATGCGCCGCCAACTCGTGCAATTCGTGCGCTCGCAGCCCGAAGGGTCCGCCGGCATCGTCTACGCCCTCAGCCGCAAGTCGGTCGAGCAGACCGCCGAGTACCTGCGCACGCAGGGCGTCGACGCGCTGCCGTACCACGCGGGATTGGATGCCTCGATCCGCGCTCGGCACCAGTCGCGGTTCCTGCGCGAAGACGGCGTCGTCATGGTCGCGACGATCGCGTTCGGCATGGGCATCGACAAGCCCGACGTCCGCTTCGTCGCCCACATCGACCTGCCGAAGTCCGTCGAGGGCTACTACCAGGAGACCGGCCGCGCCGGTCGCGACGGCGAGCCCGCGGTGGCATGGATGGCGTACGGCCTCGGCGACGTCGTCCAGCAGCGGCGCCTCATCGATCAGTCGCCCGGCGACCGCACCTACAAGATGCGCATGGGTCACCACCTCGATGCGATGCTCGCCCTCTGCGAGACCGTCTCGTGCCGGCGGCAGAACCTGCTGAACTACTTCGGACAGTCGTCGGATGCCTGTGGCAACTGCGACACCTGCCTCACCCGGCCCGACACGTGGGACGGACTCATCGCGTCGCAGAAGCTCCTGTCGACGATCGTCCGCCTGCAGCGGGAGCGCAATCAGGCGTTCGGCGCCGGCCACCTCATCGACATCCTGCGCGGAGCCTCGACCGAGCGCATCCGGCAGCAGGGGCACGACAAGCTCTCGACCTACGGCATCGGCAACGACCTGTCCGAGCAGGACTGGCGCTCCGTCGTCCGTCAGCTCCTCGCCCGCGGCATCCTCGTCGCCCAGGGCGAGTACGGCGTGCTGACCGTCGGTGAGACCGGGGCCGCGGTCCTCCGCGGCGAAGAAGCGGTGCCGCTGCGCCGCGATGTGCTCGGGCGCAGCGGCGGGGGAGCGGGTCGCGCGAAGAAGGCCTCGACGGCGGACTCCCTTCCCGAGGGTGACCGCGACCTCTTCGAGGCGCTGCGCGCGTGGCGCGCCGAGCAGGCGCGCGAGCAGGGCGTCCCGGCCTACATCGTCTTCGGCGACGCGACGCTGCGCGCCCTCGCCGAGCACCGCCCGCGTTCGGTCGCGGACCTCGACGGCATCACCGGCATCGGCGCCAAGAAGCGCGAGGCCTACGGCGAGGCCGTCGTCGCGGTGATCGCCGCGAACGCCTGACCCCGCTCAGCCGTCCCGCAGCGCCCGGGTCATCCGTGTCAGCAGATCGAACGCCTGACGGCGCTCGGGCGCGCTGAGCTCGCCGAGCATCCGATCTTCGACCGTCTTGACCGCCGCGCTCGCCCGGGCGCGCTGTCGCCGACCGGCATCCGTCAATGTCACCGGTAGCACCCGACCCTCCGACGCCGTCGTCGCGCGGGTCACCCACCCTTCCCGCTCGAGCGACTGCAGGAGCACATTCATGCTCTGCCGGGTGACGAAGGCGCCGCGCGCGAGGTCGGAGTTCGAGAGTCCCGGGCGTTGGGCGAGCAGCTCCAGGCACGAGTACGACGTGACCGTCATCCCCAATGGCCGGAGCACATCCTCCATCGCGGTCCGCAGCGCGCTCGAGGCCTCTTTGAGCAGATAGCCGAGCGAGGTGGGGAGATCGATCTGATCGGACTTGACCATGTCAGAAGTCTGACATACATTCGTATATGTCAGAAAACTGACACAACGGAAGGACCTCTCATGCCCACCATCGGACCCGACTTCATCTCGCTGCAGGTCACAAACCTCGGCGCCTCGCAGCGCTTCTACGAGCACTACCTCGGCCTCGTGCGCTCGCCGGCCGGTCCCCCGCACGCCGTGGTGTTCGACACGGCCCCCATCGCCTTCGCCCTCCGCGATCTCGCCCCCGGCACCGACCTGACCGCCGCCGATCATCCTGGACTCGGCACGGCCGTCTGGATGCGGGCGACCGACGTCCAGGCGATCCACGACACCCTCGCGGCCGACGGGCACACCATCGTCGCGGCACCCGTCGACGGACCGTTCGGCCGGACGTTCACCTTCGCCGATCCGGACGGCTACCGGATCACGCTCCACGACAAGGCGTGACCTCGTGTGACGTAACAGTCTTACCTCCCGTGACCACGCGGCGTGCGGACGCGGAGTGGGCGTGCTCGGATGAGGCCTGCACCCGTCCTCATCCGTCCTGGAGTCCTCATGACCCGTCCCCTCCGCGCCGCCCTCGCCGTCACACTCGGCGCCGTCGTCGTCGCTGCGATCGCCGGCTGCGCCGCCGCCACCACGCCCACCTCGAACGCCGCCGCGGGAGAACCGCAGACCGGTGGCACCCTCACCTACCTCGAGCCGCAGACCTGGAACACCCTGTACCCGGGCTCGGGTGGCTTCTACCCGAATGGCGGTGTCATCAACAACATCACCGACCGTCTGCTCTACCAGAACCCCGAGACCCTCGAGCTCGAGCCGTGGATCGCCACCGAACTGCCCGAGGTGAACGCGGATGCCACCGAGTACACCTTCACGCTCCGCGACGACGTCACCTACTCCGACGGCACCCCGCTCGACGCCGAGAACGTCGCGAAGAACTTCGACCTCCTCGGCCTCGGCGACCCGGACCGTAAGTTCACGGTCTCGGAGCAGGTGACCAACTACGAGAGCAGCGAGGTCCTCGACGAGCACACGGTGCGCTTCCACTTCAGCGCCCCCGCGCCGGGCTTCGCGCAGGCGACCTCGGCGATCAATGCGGGCCTGCTCTCCGATGAGACCCTCGACCGCACGAGCGAGGAGTTCGGCCCCGGCAACGCGAGCGAGATCATCGGCAGCGGCCCCTTCGTCGTCGCGTCCGAGGAGATCGGCACGAAGATCAGCCTGACGGCGCGCGAGGACTACGACTGGGCGCCTCCCTCCCTCGAGCACCAGGGCCGTGCCTACCTCGACGGCATCGACTACGTCGTCGCGTCCGAGGACAGCGTCCGCGTCGGCACGGTCGTCTCGCGCCAGGCGCACATCGCGCGCGGCATCGAAGCGCCCGACGAGGCCCAGTTCTCCGCCGACGGCCTGCACCTGCTCGCCTCGGCGACGAACGGCGTCAACAACGGGCTGAGCTTCCGCCTGCGCGACCCGATCACCTCCGAGCTCGCGGTGCGCCAGGCGCTCATCGCCGGCATCGACCGCCAAGCGATCGTCGACACGCTTTTCAGCGACAGCTACCCCCTCGCCACCGGCGCCCTGGCGACCACCGCCCGCGGCTACACCGACACGTCGGAGTTCTACGTCTACGACCCCGATCAGGCGAAGAAGCTCCTCGACGACGCGGGCTGGGTCCCCGGTGCCGACGGCATCCGCGAGAAGGACGGCACGCGCCTCGCCCTCACGGTCAACGAGGCACTGCCGCAGCCGCGCTCGCGCGAGGTCATCACCCTCATCCAGGACCAGCTGCAGGACATCGGCGTCGAGATCACCCTGCTCCCCGGTGACCAGGCCGCGCAGGATGCCGCCCGCGCCGTTCCCGGCGAGCTGCAGGTGTACCACTCCATGGTCGGCCGCGCCGACTACGACGTCCTGAAGTCGCAGTACTACTCCGGCAACCGCAACGCGCTGCTGAACGGGTACCCCGACGGGACCGTCGCCGACACGGAGCTCGACGAGCTGCTGCTCGCGATCGCCTCCAGCCCCACCGAGGAAGGCCGCCAGGAGGCATCCGCCGCCGCACAGCAGCGCCTCGCTGAGCAGGCGTACATTCTGCCGTTCTTCGAGGAACCGCAGGTGTACGGATACGTCGACGCCGTCCACGGCTTCGCGACCGAGTCGATCGGCCGACCGTCGTTCTACAGCACGTGGCTGGCCGGATGACGCACAGCCGGTGACCCGGATGCGGGGAGGCGACCCCTCCCCGCATCCATCCCCCCTCCGACCCGACCCGAGAGGTGACCATGCTCTTCGTCCTGCGGCGCGCCGGTGGTGCACTCCTGGTCCTGCTGCTCGCCTTCACCGCCGCCTACCTGCTGCTCGCGGCGCTGCCCGGCGACGGCGTGCTCGCCCGGTACGGCAGCCCCGAGCTCGGGCTGACGCCGGCGCAACTCGACGAGATCCGCGCCGCCTACGGAGTCGACCGGCCGCTGTTCGAGCGGTACGCCGACACCGTCGCGTCGTTCGTGCGCGGCGATCTCGGGTACTCGGTGCAGAGCGGCGCGGCGGTCGCCGACCTCATCGCCGTCGCTCTGCCCTCCACCCTCACCCTCGCCGTCCTCGGACTCGCCCTTGCGATCTTCCTCGCGGTCGTCATCGCCTTCACCGCCACCTACGGTGCGTTCCGGCCGTTGCGCGCGCTCTTCCGACAGCTGCCGCCGCTGTTCGTCTCGATGCCCGTCTTCTGGATCGGCATCATCCTCATCCAGGTCTTCTCCTTCCAGCTGGGCTGGGTGCCGCTCATCGGGGCCGACCCGGTCGAAGCGCTGGTCCTCCCGGTCCTGACGCTCGCCGTCCCCATCGCCGCACCGCTCGCGCAGGTGCTGGCCCGGAGCATCGACGAGGTCTCGGAGCAGCCGTTCGTGGCAGTGCTCCGCTCGCGCGGCGCGAGCACCTCGTGGCTGCTGTGGCGCGGTGTCGCCCGCAACGCCCTGCTGCCGACCCTGACGATGGCGGGGGTCCTGTTCGGAGAGCTCGTCGGCGGTGCCGTCGTCACCGAGGCGGTCTTCGGGCGTCCCGGCATCGGTCAGCTCACGGCGCAGGCGGTCGCGAACCGCGACACCCCCGTCCTGCTGGCGATCGTCGTCATCTCGTCCGTGGCCTTCGTCGTCATCAACCTCGTCGTCGACCTGCTGTACCCGCTCCTCGACCCGCGCCTGCGCCGAGGCTCCCGCACGGTCGCGGCCTCCCGCGGTCGCCTTCCCGGCGTCGCGGCGGCGGCGTCGCTCACCGAAGGGATCGCGCGATGACCCTCACCCTCTCGCGGCCGACGACGGCCACCGCCTCATCGCGGCGCCTCCTGCGGGCGGGCACCGTCATCCCCGCACTCGTCCTGCTCGTCGCGGTGGCGTGGGCGGTGGCGCCGGGACTGTTCACCGCGACGAGCCCGACCGAGTCGATCGCGCCGGCCCTCCATGGGCCGAGCCCCGCGCACTGGTTCGGGACGGATGCCACGGGCCGTGACGTCTTCGCGCGTGTCATCCACGGGGCGTCCCACTCCGTCACCGGCGCGCTCGTGGCCGTCCTCGTCGGACTCGTCGCCGGCACGGCGATCGGTGTCACCGCCGGGGCGGCCGGCGGTGTGGTCGACGAGATCCTCATGCGCGTCGTCGACGTGCTGCTGGCCATCCCCGCCCTGTTGCTCTCGTTGAGCGTGGTCATCCTGCTCGGCTTCGGGACGACCAACGCGGCGCTCGCCGTCGGCGTCACCTCGGTCGCGGTCTTCGCCCGGCTCGCCCGTGCGCAGGTCGTGAGCGTGCGGGTGGCGGACTACGTCGAGGCCGCGTACGGGTCGGGCGGGACGGCGGCCTCCGTCCTCTGGCGCCACATCCTGCCGAACTCGCTCACCCCGGTCCTCGCGCTCGCCGCGCTGCAGCTGGGGTCGGCGATCCTGCAGATCTCGACGCTCGGATTCCTCGGATACGGCGCCCCGCCGCCCACCCCGGAATGGGGGCTGCTCATCTCCGAAGGCCGCAACTACGTCGCCACGGCGTGGTGGCTCACCGTTCTGCCCGGCCTCGTCGTCGTCGCCGTCGTCCTCGCCACCAACCGCCTCAGCCAGGCCCTACGGGGAGGGGAGCGCCGATGACCGGTCCGCTGCTCAGCATCCGCGACCTCGTCGTCCGGTACCGGACCGAACGCGGCGACGTCGACGCCGTCCGCGGCGTCTCGCTCGACGTCGCACGCGGACAGGTCACCGCGCTCGTGGGGGAGTCCGGGTCGGGCAAGTCGACGGTCGCCCAGGCGACCATCGGGCTGCTCGCCGGCAACGGTCGCATCGACGGCGGCGGGATCACGCTCCACGGCGCCGAGGGTGACACGAGCCTGGTCGGACTCTCCGACCGTCGCTGGCGCGCGCTGCGCGGCGCCCGCGTCGCGCTCGTCCCGCAAGACCCGGGCAACTCCCTCAACCCCGTGGCCACGATCGGCGCGAGCATCGGCGAGGTCCTGCGCATCCACGGATGGCGGGATGCCGCGAAGATCCGCGCTCGTGTGATCGATCTGCTCGAGCGGGTCGAGATCGACGATCCCGCCACGCGGTACCGCCAGTTCCCGCATGAGCTCTCGGGCGGAATGCGTCAGCGCGTGCTCATCGCCGCAGCGCTGGCTCTCGACCCCGAGCTGATCATCGCCGACGAACCGACGAGCGCACTCGACGTCACGGTGCAGCGCACCGTGCTGGACCTGCTCGACCGGCTGCGGGCCGACACCGGCACCGGGGTCCTGTTCATCACGCATGACCTCGCCGTCGCCGCCGACCGTGCCGACACGATCGTCGTCATGAAGGACGGCGCCGTCCAGGAATCCGGACCCGCCCGCTCCGTGCTCGCGGCGCCCGAGTCCGACTACACGCGCCGCCTCCTCGCCGACGCCCCCTCTCTCGGGCAGGTCGTCGAGCGGCGCGCCCCGGCATCGGTCGCCGCCGAGCCCCTGGTCGAGGTCTCGGGGCTGCGGCAGGAGTTCGCCCGCGCCGGCGGGCGGTCGCCGCTCGTCGCGGTCGACGACGTCTCGTTCACCGTCGCCGCCGGATCGACGCACGCGATCGTGGGGGAGTCGGGTTCGGGCAAGACGACGATCGGTCGTGCGCTCGCCGGCTTCGGCGCTCCGCAACGCGGCACGATCACCGTCGACGGCATCGACGTCACCGCCCTCCGGCCGGGTCGTCACCGCCGCGGCTATCGCCGTACGGCGCAGCTCGTCTACCAGAACCCGTACGCCTCCCTCGATCCGCGCCAGCGCATCGGCGCGATCCTCGAGGAGCCCCTCCGGAACGTCGGTCTCGGCTCGGCCGCTGAGCGGGCCGAACGTGCCGCACACGCCCTCGAACAGGTCGCCCTCGCACCCGCGATCGCCGCGCGTCGACCCCGCGAGCTGTCGGGCGGCCAGCGTCAGCGTGTCGCGATCGCGCGAGCACTGATCCTCGAGCCGCGCCTGGTCGTCCTCGACGAGGCGGTCTCGGCGCTCGATGTCACCGTCCAGGCGCAGATCCTGCGGCTGCTCGCGAGTCTGCAGGAGGAGCTGGGGCTCACCTATGTCTTCATCTCCCACGACCTCGCCGTCGTCCGACAGATCTCCGACACGGTGTCGGTCCTCCGTCGCGGCGTCCAGGTCGAGCACGGCACCGTAGACGAGGTCTTCGGTGCACCCCGGCACGACTACACCCGGGGGCTGCTCGACGCCGTCCCCGGATCCGCCGTCAGGAAGGACACCGCATGACGACGCCCCGATTGGGCTTCTTCAGCCGACTGCTCGAGGACGCGCCCGCCGCCGACCGGTACCGGTTCGGGCTGGAGCAGATCCAGCGCGCCGAGCAGTCCGACTTCGCCTCGGCCTGGGTGGCCCAGCACCACTTCGGCGAGCACGAGGGCGGGCTGCCGTCGCCACTCGTCTTCCTCGCCGCGGCCGCCGAGCGTACGAGCCGCATCGGCCTGGGCACCGCGGTCCTGACCCTCCCGATCGAGGACCCCGTCCGGGCGGCGGAGGATGCCGCGGTGCTCGACGCGCTGAGCGGTGGACGGCTGCAGCTCGGTGTCGCCTCGGGCGGCACGCCCGGATCGTTCGCCGCCTTCGGGAAGGATGCCGCCGATCGAGCCGCGCTCCACGCGGAGCATCTCGAGCTGTTCCGGTCCACTCTGCGCGGCGACGGCGTGCGGGGTACGGACTCCGTCGCCTACCCGCCCGCCGGCGATCTCGCGGGCCGCATCTGGCAGGCGACCTTCTCGGCCGGCGGGGGCGCCCGCGCCGGCGCGGCGGGAGACGGTCTCCTCCTCTCCCGCACCCAGCCGCGTACGCCTGAGGCGCCCGACGCGACCATCGGCGACATCCAGCAGCCCATCGTCGACGCGTACCTCGACGCACTGCCGGACGGCACCGCTCCCCGCATCCTGGCGTCCCGCACCGCGTTCGTCGTCGACCCGGACCAGCGCGAGCACGCCTTCGTGCTCGCCGAGCGCGGCTTGCGGGTCGTCGCCGCGCAGTTGATCGGCGCCCACGCCGCGACGCTGCCGCTCGCGGACCTCATCCGGCTCTCCGACACCCACATCGGCACGGTCGACGAGGTCGTGGCCTCGCTCGCCGTCGACCCGATCATCGCGCAGGCGACCGACGTCACCTTCCAGGTCCACTCCGTCGCCGCGACCCACGACCTCACCCTCCGATCCATCGAACTGCTGGGCACGGAGGTGGCCCCGCGGCTCGGGTGGGCGATCGGCCGCGGCGCCGCCGACGACCTCAGAGACCACCATCGGGCCGAGGCCCGGAAGGAGTACGCATGACCGCCGACATCATCGACCTGCTCGCCGGCATCACGCCCGGCAGCCCGCTCGCCGGGGTCCGCGCCCTGCGCCCGCAGGCGCGCGCGAACGCGCAGCGCAGCTTCGAGGCCCTCCTGGAGCCCTCCGACGCCGGGGATTTCCCCCTCGTCGAGCGGTACGCGGTTGCCGCGTTCACGGCACGCCTGCACGGGTTCGACGACGCCACCGCGTTCTACGACGACCTGCTCCGCGAGGAGGACGCTGCTCTCGCCGACGCGGTCGCGGACCTCGCCGCCGAGGCCGCGCAGCGCGGGCCGGTCGGTGTCTACCGCGAACCCGGACTCGCGGGCGAGAGCGCTCCTGCCGTGGCCTGGCGCCCGGCATCCGCTGCCGTCGATGACCGGCTATCCGCGGCCTTCACCCACACGCACCTGCTGGTGTTCCGTCCGCGTGAGGCGTCGCCGCAAGCCCTGCGCGCATTGACGGATGCCGGGTGGTCCGCCGACGCGATCGTGAGCCTCTCGCAGCTCGTCGCCTTCCTCGCGTTCCAGTTGCGTCTCGCCTGGGGTCTTCGCGTTCTCAGCGAGTCCACCTCTCCCCTCACTTCTCAGACCCTCGAAGGAGCCGTGCGATGACCGTCACCGACTACCCCGACTTGGCTCGCCCCGACCGCTTCACGCAGCAGGGACTCGGGTGGGTGCCGTGGCTCGCCCCCGTTCCCGAGGCGGACCTGACCGAGCGCCAGCGAGAGGCCCTCATCGAACCGGCACGCGCCAGGATGCCCTACTTCCGACTGCTCGCCCGCGACCCCGACGCCCTCGAGGCGCGCACTCTCACGGACCTCGACATATTCTTCAACATCGAGGGCGGCGTGGGCCGGGCGGAACGCGAGCTGGCCGCCACGGCGGCCAGCCGTGCCAACGGGTGCGTCTTCTGCGCCTCCGTGCACTCCGCAGCGGCGACGCGGGAGTCCGGCCGCCGCGAGGACGTGCAGCGGCTCCTCGACGAGGGGACGGGCGCCGACCTGGGTGACAAGAGCTGGAACGCGATCGTGGCGGCATCCGTCTCGCTCACGACGACACCGCTGCAGTTCGACGCCACCGACGTCGACCGGCTGCGGGACGCCGGCCTCGACGACGCATCGATCGTCGACGTCATCGGGGGAGCGGCCTTCTTCAACTGGGCCAACCGCCTCATGCTGTCGCTCGGCGAGCCCGAGGTGCCGGCCGCGCGCTGACGGCGCGGTCAGCTCCAGGGTTCGAGCGCGACGCGGACATCGGCTCCCGTGCGCGCCGACTCGCCGATCGCCAGGCCCAGCAGATGGTCCTGGCACGCCTCGGCGAGCGGGTAGGGCTCGGGGCCGTCACCCCGAGCCCATCGCCCGGTGAGTTCGAGCAGCGACGCGACGGCGATGTCGTCCTCCGACAGTCGCGTCCCGACCCACGGGTTGCGGTAGACGATGCGCCCCTCGAACGCGGCCGACACGACGTCGTTGCCCTCGAGATTCAGGTCGACGCCGGTGCGCCGGTAGGTGATCGGCGAGGTGATCACCTCGGCGCCCTCGAAGCGGCGCACGATGTCGTCGACGAGCTCGCCGTGCGAGCCGCGCAGCACGACGCGCCGCGACAGGATCGGGTTCCACCACTGGTTGTCGACGAAGTCGTACAGCCCCATCCGTCCGTCGTCGAAGTCGAGCGTCGCGATGGTGGTGGTGCGTTCCTTCGGGGTGAGATCGTCCGACCAGCCCGCCGGTGTCAGCGGGTCGACCAGCGGCGCGGTGAACGTCCGCGCCGACACGGTCGCCTCGGCCATACCGGCATCCAGGAACGCCCGGATCATCGAGGTCGCGTGGTAGAGGTGCGTCGACGACACCTGTGCGGCACCGATCGTGCCGAGTGCGCCGGAGCGGACCACCTCGAGCCGCGCGGCGTGGCCCGGCATGAGCAGGTACTGCTCCGCCACCTGCACGAGCCCGCTCGCGCCCACGTCGTGCCAGAGCGTGCGGAGTCCGTCGGCGTCGGGCGCGGGCGGTGTCTCGGCGAGCACCCGCACACCGCGACCGACGAGCTCCGTGATGACACCCGGCATGGCGTCCCACGACACCGACGCGATCACGAAGTCAGGACCTGCCCCGAGCAGATCGTCGAGCGAGCGGTGCACCGGCGCGCCCCAGGGGGCGATCCGCGCCGCCGAGGCGTCGGACCGGGCCAGCACACCTGTCACCTCGAGGCGGTCGGGTGCGGCGGCGGCCAGGCGCAGGAAGAACTCGGAGCGCCACCCCGTGCCGATGATCGCGAATCGTGCCGGCTCCGTCATGAGACCCCCTCGTCGCGGCGCCCGTCCGACCGGGCCGCCCCCGGCATCCTTCAGGGCTGTCGCAGCGCAATCAACCCCGTGCGCTCACTCGCCGGAGCCGAGCCGTCCGGTGAGTCTGCCGTGGAACACGGATGCCGAGTCGTTCAGCCCCGTGATCGTCACCGTCGCGCCGTGGCGCCCGTATTTGCTGACGACGGCATCCAGTGCGGCGACCGTCGACGCATCCCACACGTGCGACCGTGACATGTCGATGACGATGTTCGCGGGGTCCTCGGCGTACGAGAACTGCGTCGTGAGGTCGTTGCTCGAGGCGAAGAACAGCTCGCCGTCGACCGCGTAGTGGGCGGTGGATGCCGCCTCGTCGACGGTCCGCGTGAAGGTCACGAAGTGGGCGACACGACGCGCGAACATCACCATCGCGGCGAGCACGCCGAGGATCACGCCGATCGCGAGGTTGTGGGTCCAGACGGTGGCCACCACGGTGATGAGCATCACAGCGGTCTCGCTCTTCGGCATCCGCCGCAGAGTGGACAGCCGCACGCTGTGCCAGTCGAAGGTGCCGATGCAGACGACGATCATCACGGCCACCAGCGCCGCCATCGGGATGATCGCGACGACGTCGCCGAGCGCGAGCACGAGGACGAGCAGGAAGACGCCGGCGAGGAAGGTCGAGATGCGCGTGCGGGCGCCCGACGCCTTCACGTTGATCATCGTCTGGCCGATCATGGCGCAGCCGCCCATGCCGCCGAATGCGCCGGATAGGATGTTCGCCGCGCCCTGGCCGAGGGCCTCGCGCGTCTTGGGCGAGTGCGTGTCAGTGATGTCGTCGACGAGCTTCGCGGTCATGAGCGACTCGAGAAGACCGACGACCGCCATCGCGAGCGCGAACGGTCCGATGATCTGGAGCGTCTCGAGCGTAAGGGGGACGGACGGCAGGAAGAGGGTGGGCAGGCTCTCGGGCAGTTCGCCCTGGTCGCCGACCGTCGGCACGTTCCAGGCGAACACGACGACAGCCGCGGTCAGCAGCACGATCGTGACCAGGGGAGCGGGCACGGCCTTGGTGAGTCGCGGCATCGCAGAGAGGATGACGAGCCCCACGGCGAGCAGCGGCCAGACGAGCCAGGGGATGCCGTCGCCGAACAGCTGCGGCAGCTGTGCGATGAAGATCAGGATCGCGAGGGCGTTCACGAAGCCGACCATGACGCTGCGCGGGATGAACCGCATGAGCTTCGCCACACCGAGCAGTCCGAGCACGATCTGGATCGCCCCGCCGAGCAGCACAGTGGCGATGAAATAGTCCATCCCGTGCTCGCGGGCCACCGGTGCGATGACGAGGGCGATCGCCCCCGTGGCCGCGGTGATCATGGCCGGTCGGCCGCCGAGGAACGAGATGGCGACCGCCATGATGAACGACGAGAACAGCCCCAGGCGGGGATCGACGCCGGCGATGATCGAGAAGGCGATCGCCTCGGGGATGAGGGCGAGGGCGACGACGAGTCCCGCGAGCACTTCGCGGGTGAGCAGGCGTGGGCTGCGCAGAGCCTGCAGCACCGTGGGTTCGATGCGCGGGCGCGGGGGTGCCGTGGTGGTCATGAGGACTCCGGGGGAGTGGTGCGCGCGGGGAGGGGGACGCGGAAGAATGGGGGCGCGCGGATCGCGCGCGAACAAACCTAACGTAACGTGAGATTTGCGTCCACTCGAGAGGGAGACCGTGTCGGAGAGCACGATGCGCATCGGCGAGGTCGCCGAGCGGACCGAACTCTCGTTCCGCACCCTCCGGCACTACGACGAGATCGGCCTCGTCACCCCCTCGGCGCGCACCGACGGGGGCTTCCGCCTCTACACGGAGGGCGACGTCGCCCGCATCCTCCTCATCCGCCGCATGAAGCCGCTCGGGTTCACACTCGATGAGATGCGCGAGCTGCTCGCCGTCGTCGACGCCATCGGAACGGATGCGGCCGATCCGCAGGTGCGGGCGCGCCTCGATGCCGTTCGCGCCGAAGCAGCATCGCGCCGCGAGAAGCTCCGTCGTCAGGTCGAGATGGCGGACGAGTTCCTCGCGTTGCTCGCCGAGATCTGACGGACCTCAGACCGCCGTCAGCTCGACGACGGTGGACTGCTGCGGGTTCTGCACCGGCGGTCGCAGGCCGACGACCGCCAACTGGCGGCCGGTCAGTACCGTGTCCTCGTGCGCCCACTCGAGCGGCGACTGCGCCGGGGTCTGCACGACCCCTCCCGGGGTGGCGACGCGGATCCGGTAGGTCCGGTCGGCGTCGAGCCCCGGCAGGCGCACCCGCCCCGCGGGCGACGAGATCAGGGTCTGCGTCTGCGTGATCGTGAAGAACGCGGATGCCGCGTCCTCGGCGACGACGCCGCGGACGTCGAGTCCGGGGTCGGCGACATCCGCGTTGACCGCACGCCCGGTCGCGACGAGGGGGCGCACCCGTTTGGCGAGCGCGACCCACGCGCCGACGGTCGCGGCATCCGTCTCGCTGAGGGTCGTCACGTCCCATTCGATGCCGAAGTGGCCGAACAGGGCGACCGCTCCGCTGAGGGTGAGGGACACGGTGCGGCCGGTGGAGTGCACGTGCGGTGTCGTGAGGTGCATCCCCATCATCTCGGGCGGCACGACGAGTGCGGTGTAGCGCTGGTTCTCGAGGCGTTCGATCGGGTCGAGGCAGTCGCTTGTCCAGATCCGGTCGGTGCGGTCCAGGATCCCGAGGTCCACCCGCGCGCCGCCCGAGGCGCAGCTCTCGATCTCCAGCCCCGGATGCGCGGCTTTGAGTTCGTCGATCAGCCGGTACACGGCGAGGGTCTGCGCGTGGACGAGCGCGGCGCCGCCGGGGCCGGCGGCGGCGTCGACGAGGTCGCGGTTGTGGTCCCACTTCACGTACGCGATCGGGTAGGCGCCCAGGATGTCCGAGATCACCTGGAACATGTACGCGTACGCGTCGGGGTGGGCGAGGTTCAAGACCTGCTGCTGACGGGCCGACGGTGGCAGGTCGGTGCGGCCGCGGAGAATCCACTCCGGGTGGGAGCGGGCGAGATCGCTGTCGGGGTTGACCATCTCGGGTTCGAACCAGAGTCCGAACTCCATCCCCTTCGCGACGACGTAGTCGGCGATCGGGTGCAGGCCCTCCGGCCAGACCGTCTCGTCGACGTACCAGTCGCCCAGCCCTGCGGTGTCGTCGCGACGGTGACGGAACCAGCCGTCGTCGAGCACGTACCGTTCGACACCGAGCTCGGCCGCCGCATCGGCGAGGGCGATGAGCTTGGGCAGGCGGTGGTCGAAGTACACCGCTTCCCAGGTATTGAGCGTGATGGGACGGGGGCGGGTCGGATGTTGCGGCCGGGCACGCCACTCGTCGTGGAACCGCGCGGCGAGCTCGTCGAGGCCGTCGCCCCACGATCCGAGCAGCTCCGGGGTGGCGATCTCCTCACCCGGGGCGAGGCGGATCTCGCCGGGCAGGTACAGCTCGCCCGCACCGAGGAACGACTCTCCCGTGGGCGTCCGCTCGGCGAACATGCGGGAGTTCCCGCTCCACGCCAGATGCACCCCGTGGGCGCGTCCGCGTTCGAAACCGAACCCGGCGACACCGGCCGCGAGCAGCAGGGTGGCGTCGGCACCGGGGCGGCCGCGCCGGGACTCGCGCAGGTGCGTCCCGAACGTCAGCTCGTGACGTTGGGCGGACCGCTCGCGCAGGTGACGACCCGTCGTGTCGAGGATCTCCGTCGCCTCCCACGGCAGCGGGAGCGTCACGTGCAGGGCCTGCACCGTGTAGTGGCCGTCGCCGTCGTTCCGCAGGGTCGTCCGGGCGCGCACGAGGCCCGAGGGCGTCACACGCAGTTCGTAGCGCGCCGACAGGCCGGCCTCGCCGTCGGCGAGTTCCACCTCGAGCGCGTCGCCCGAGGTGCGCGTCTCGACGACGGTGAACAGCGCGCTGACGCCCGCGCCATCGCGGTGGCCTTCGAAAGCGGGGGTGCCGGCCCACCCCGAGGCCGCCGTCGTGACGACCCCGAGGCGCACGGTGTGGTCGAGCCCGCCCGAGATGCGCTGCAGGCGGGATGCGGTGGCCAGCGAGACGAGCGTCTCGCGCGGCGCATCGCCCAGGTCGTCGCCCCAGTGGACGATCGCGGGGACCGCTCCGGGCTGCAGGTCGACGACGACGCTGGTGCCGCCGGAGCGGAGGTGGACGACGGTCTCGTCAGCGGAAAGGACGCGCATGCTCCCAGTGTGTCAGGAGTCTGGGAACGTGCACACACGTCCGATGCGCATCACGTGCGGAAGAGCTCCGCCATCGCGCGGTCCGTCCCGTCGCGGCAGCTCGTAGAGGTCGAGCATGAGCTGCACCGGGTAGTCGATCCGCTGGGCGACCGTCTTCACCCACCGACCGTCGATGAAGAACCGCAGCCGATCGGGAGACCAGTCGACGGCGTACTCATGCGGCGTGGTGAGGTCGCCGTCGATGCGGATCCTCTCGACGTCGTCGCGCAGCCGCGGGTCATGGTGGGCCTTGACGCCGACACCGACCCATCCGCCGGTGTCGTCCACCTCCGATCCGAAGATCTCGGCGATGCAGATCTCCCCGGATTCCTCGGGCGAGTCCTCGAACCCGATCGGCCAGAACGCGACCATCGCGTCCGGATGCCGCACCGCGGCGAGGCGTGCCGCGATCACCCCGAAGCGGGGTAGCCACAGGCGCCGCTCCACCTGGGACTCGCGGACGACGAGCCCTTCGCGGAAGCGGTGCTGACCGGCATCCGATCCGACCTCGGCGGCGGCCTGCCCGGTCTGCAGGTGCGAGACGCGGACGTCACCGTCCCACTCCGGCGCCCACGGTTCGGTGTCCGCGTCGATGCGCAGCTCGAGGCCGCCGTCGACCCGGTACCGCGCCGCCGTCCGCGAGCGCGACGACCAGTGCGGCAGGTAATGCGGCCACCACCGCTCCGCGTCGAGAGCGTCACCTGCGAAGCGCTCGTCGACATCGGGGGTACGTCCGGTCAGATCCAGCGGCGACATGTCGAGCACCCACCTCCGGAAGGTGAGGATGCCGCCGCGCCACGGCTCCGATCCGGTGCCGCGTTCCTCGAAGCCGGCTCGGGCGCACAGCGCGTTCGAGGGGGCGTTGTCGACGCCGGGATACGCGGTGAGGAGCAATCGGGTGCCGTCACGACGCACCTCGGCGATCAGCAGGCGCAGCGCCGCGGTGGCAACGCCGCGCCCCTGGAAGCCGGGGAGGACGCTCCACCCGGTCTCGAAGGCGGGCGTGCCCTCCTCGTCGACGGGCCAGAATCCGATCGCACCGGCGGGCTCGCCGTCGACGTCGATGCGGTACATCGCTCCCGGTCGATCGGACCACGTGCGCACGTACCGGTCGTGCCGGTCGTCGAGCTGCTCCTCGGTCTCGGGGCCGCCCAGATATGACGTCATGGCAGGTGCGTTCAAGAGCGTCAGCAGGCCGCGGTCGGTGGCATCCCATCGGGCGAGTGTGATCATCGAAGCCTCCGGGGCGAGTCTGCCAGGGCGCCCCGACATCGACCGGTGTAGGCGGAGCACAAGTCAGGACGACGACGTCCCTCCTGCATCTTGTCTCAACCGGACAACGCCTTTGGTTCGCTGTTAGAGGACTCCTACCGTTGTCGTCGAACTTCCCTGTCCCGTCGCCCTCACCGGCGTCCTCAGAAAGGCCAGTGATGACTGACACCGTCGTCCGCTCCACCACCCCCGCCGCCGACAAGCGCACCCCCGCCGGCGGCGCTCCCACCGTGCCCCACACAGCCGACGAGGCGCACGAGCCCCGCATCGACATCGACGCCGTGGGCGCGATGCTCCGCGGCACCTGGGGAGACACCCGCCTCACGGTGCGCGAGCTCATCAAGGACCCGGCCTACTGGCGCATCGACGGCCAGAGCGTCGCCGAGCACCGCGAGCGGGTCATGGATCAGGTGCGACTGCTGGCGAAGAACGGCGGCTCGACCCGCGCCCTGCCGAAGGAGTACGGCGGCGAGGAGGACAACGGTGCCAACCTGGCCGGGTTCGAGGAACTGGTGCTCGCCGACCCGAGCATGCAGATCAAGTCCGGCGTGCAGTGGGGTCTGTTCGGCTCGGCGGTGCTGCAGCTCGGCACGAAGGAGCACCACGACACCTGGATCCCGGCGATCCGCGACGCAGACCTGCCCGGCGCCTTCGCCATGACCGAGATCGGTCACGGGTCGGATGTCGCGGCCATCGGCACGACGGCTGCGTACGACCCTGAGACCGAAGAGTTCGTCATCCACACCCCGTTCCGCGCGGCGTGGAAGGACTACCTCGGCAACGCCGCGAAGCACGGGCAGGCCGCGACGGTCTTCGCGCAACTCATCACGAAGGGCGTGAACCACGGTGTCCACTGCTTCTTCGTCCCCATCCGCACCGCCGACGGCGAACTGCTGCCGGGCGTGCGGAGCGAGGACGACGGGGTGAAGGGCGGCCTGAACGGCATCGACAACGGTCGTCTCGCCTTCGACCACGTCCGCGTGCCCCGCACGAACCTGCTCAATCGTTACGGAGACGTCGCCCCCGACGGCACGTATTCCAGCCCGATCGAGAGCACGGGACGTCGCTTCTTCACGATGCTGGGCGCGCTCGTCCAGGGACGCGTCTCGCTCGATGGGGCGGCGACCATTGCGTCATCCCTCGCCCTCCACATCGCCGTCACCTACGGCAACCAGCGTCGGCAGTTCGACTCCGGGGCGGGCACCGACGAGGTCGTCCTCCTCGACTACGGCAAGCACCAGCGCCGCCTCCTCCCGCTGCTCGCGCAGAACGTCGCGCAGTACTTCTCGCACGATGAGCTCCTGCGCACGTTCGACGGCGTCTTCGGCGGCACCGCCGACACCCCCGCCGAGCGCGAGAACCTCGAGACGCTGGCCGCTGCGCTCAAGCCGCTGAGCACCTGGAACGCGCTGCAGACGATCCAGGAGGCCCGCGAGGCCTGCGGCGGATCGGGATTCATGGCCGAGAACCGCCTGGTCGGACTGCGCTCCGACCTCGACGTCTACGTGACCTTCGAGGGCGACAACAACGTCCTCCTGCAGCTGGTCGGCAAGCGGCTGCTCGCCGACTTCGCGAAGCAGTTCAAGGGGGCGGATGCCGCGACCCTCGCGAAGTTCGCCGTCGGACAGACGGCGGGCAAGGTCTTCCATGGCGCGGGGCTCCGCAGCCTCGGTCAGACCGTCGCGGACTTCGGCTCGACCGCGCGCTCGGTCGAGTTGGGCCTGCGGGCCGAGCAGCAGCACGAGCTGCTGGCGGGACGCGTCGAACAGATGGTGGCCGACATCGCCGGTGCGCTGCGCCCGGCATCCAAGCTGCCCGCGGCCGAGGCCGCGGCGCTGTTCAACGCGCACCAGGCCGAACTCATCGAGGCGGCGCGGGCGCACGGCGAGCTGCTGCAGTGGGAGGCGTTCTCGGACGCCGTGAAGACGACGGAGGATGACGGCACACGTCAGGTGCTCACCTGGCTGCGGGATCTGTTCGGTCTGCACCTCATCGAGAAGCACCTCGCCTGGCACCTCATCAACGGGCGCCTCTCGACGCAGCGCGCCGCCGCGGTGTCGAAGTACATCGACCGGCTGTGCGCCCGGCTGCGTCCGCACGCGCAGGACATCGTGGATGCCTTCGGCTTCGCGCCCGAGCATGTTCGCGCGCCCATCGCCTCGGGCGTCGAGCGGCAGCGGCAGGACGAGGCCCGTGCGCACTACGCTGACCTCGCGGTGCGCGGCGAGGCCCCCGTGCCGGAGAAGTCGCTGAAGAAGAAGTGAGCGTCCGAGGCCGTCGGTAGCCTGGCACACGTGGAACTGCGTGTCGGGCCCGACGGCCTCCTTCGTTGCGGCTGGGTGGGCGACGACGCCGAGTACCGCCGCTACCACGACGAGGAGTGGGGGCGGCCGCTGCACGGGGACCGGCCCCTGTTCGAGAAGATGAGCCTCGAGGGCTTCCAGGCAGGGTTGTCGTGGATCACGATCCTTCGCAAACGGCCCCGGTTCCGTGAGGTGTTCGCCGGGTTCGAGCCCGAGGTGGTCGCCGGGTTCGCAGAGGCGGACGTCGACCGGCTGATGGCGGACGCGGGAATCATCCGCAACCGCGCGAAGATCCTCGCCACGATCGGCAACGCGCGGATCGTCACGGAGATGGCCCCGGGCGAGCTCGACGCGTTCATGTGGTCGTTCGCCCCGGCATCCCATCGGCGTCCGATGTCCTTCGCGGAGGTCCCCGCCACGACGCCCGAGTCCGACGCGATGTCGAAGGGGCTCCGCACGCGGGGGTTCCGCTTCGTC
Organism: Microbacterium sp. NPDC077663; assembly: GCF_044542795.1. NCBI lineage: Bacteria > Bacillati > Actinomycetota > Actinomycetes > Micrococcales > Microbacteriaceae > Microbacterium > Microbacterium sp. NPDC077663. The sequence continues at coordinate 852,587 of NZ_JBITVE010000002.1, forward strand.
GGGTCGACGACGATGTACGCCCTCATGCAGTCGACGGGCATGGTCAACGATCACGTGACCGGGTGCCACCGCGCTGAGGACTGACCCCCACAGGTGGGGAGGAGTCCCCATGGGCTCGCGTCCGCGCCGTCGGTAGCGTCGTCCCCGAACGGAGGTGGCGGAGTGAGCGACGTGCGGTTGGACCTGACCGCCCTGGCGGCGGCACGCGATCGGGCCGCCTCGGCCGTCGACACGTTCTCCTCCGCCGATGCGGTGAGCGAGGACCTCGCGGCGGCCACCGGTGAGGCGCGGCTGGCGGGCAAGGTCCGCGACTTCGCCGCCAACTGGGACGACAACCGGGGCAAGCTCGAGGATCAGCTGGTCACCGTGCGCGACCTGCTGACCGCCATCGTCGACGCATTCACCGAGCTCGATGCGACGAGGCGACCGTGAGCGCGCTGTCCGCCGAGTTCGAGGATCTCCTCGCCGGGCGGCCCGATGACCTCGAGGGGCGCGCCCGCGATCTCGCCCGCACCGCCGAGGCGATCGAGTCCGCCGCCCTTGCGCTGCAGGAGCTCGTCGCGCAGCAGCACAGTCTGTCGACGGATGCCGCGGGCACCGCCGCGGGCGAAGCCGCCTCCGGTCTGCAGCGCGCCCATGAGCTGTACGCCGGCACCTCGACCGCGCTCGTGACGTATGCCGTCGAACTCGGCGAGATCCAGCGAGAGGCGAGGTCGGCCATCGAGGAGGGCGACGCTCAGCTCAGCCTGGTGCCGGTGCGCGAGGCGGAGATCCACGACCTCGAGAACGCGCTCACGCTCGCCATCGCCGAGGGCGAGCCCACCGGGCGGATCGAGGACGACTTGTGGGAGGCGCGCGAAGCGCTGGGTGCGGCCGTGACCGCCGCCGAGGAGGCTCGCCGTGCCCTGACATCGGCACGGCAGCGGATGTGGGATGCGGCGGACCGCGCGGGCGACCAGATCTCGACGGCGATCGAGGAGGGTGCCGACTCGTTCGGCGACAACTGGAACCAGTTCTGGGAAGGCGTGGGCGATGTGTTCGCCGTCGTCGTGGACTGGGCGGAGGACGTCCTCTCCGCGATATACGTCGAGCTGTCCGAGGCGATCAGCGCGCTGGTGTCGGCTGCGGTCGTCGCGGCCCTGTTCCTCGTGGGCGCCCTCGTGTTCGGGACGCTGTTCGTCGCGCTCGGCCCGACGGGCGTCCTGCTGCTCGTCGCGCTCGTCTCGGCATCCCTCATCCAGATGGCGATCAGCGAGCTGATGGCACCACCGGTCGTGCAGCGCACCGACCGCTTCGAGATCTCGGACGACCTCGAGCCCCGCGACTACCGGGATCTCTTCGGTGAAATCGCGGCGCAGGACGCGGCCGGCGGGGCGGACTACACGGAGATCCGCGTGGTCGCGGTGCGCGACGCCGGCGGTGAGGTCGTCGGCTGGCGGGTGCAACTGCCCAGCACGCAGGAGTGGTCGCCGACGAACACGGACGGCGCACTGAACGATCTGCGCACCGACGTGATGCTGTCGATGTTCCCCGAGCTCGAGACGCAGTACGAGCGGGCGGCCTGGCAGGCGATGACGGATGCCGGTGTCTTCGACAGCGACGCGCCCATCATGTTCACCGGCTGGTCGCTCGGCGGCATGATGGCCGGCGAGATGGCGACCGACCCGCGCGTCGCCGACCGCGTCGAGTCCGTCGTGACGGCGGGATCGGCGATCGACAAGCACCACAGCGACATGCCCGACGGCGTGCGTGTCACGCAGTTCAACAACGGCATCGACCCGGTGCACACCCTGGAGTTCGTGGGCCTGGACGTCCGCGACTACCTCCGGTTCGATCAGGACTGGCAGACCTATCGGCCGCTCACGTGGCCGATGCACGACGCGACGATGTACGGCGACGCCGCCGAGCACTACCTGCCCGAACCCCGTCCCGGCGACGACATCTTCTTCGCCGGTGCGGGAGACTCGGGCAGCGAAGAGGTCTACGTCGCCGAGTTCACCCGAGGATCGTGAGGTTCCCCATGCCCCGACAGCGCCGTCCCCTGAACGCGTTCCTGGCTGCCGTCACCCTGTGCGCGGGCGCCCTCGTGCTCGCGGGATGCGCCGCCGACCGCGATACGTCGGCACTCGAGACGGACCTCGGCGCCGTCGACGGCGTGAACGGGGCCTTCGTCTGGACGACCCACCCGAACGCGCCCTGGGTGACGCACGTGGAGGTGATGCTCTTCCTCGACGACCCGTCCGAGACCGGGGTCGTCGACGCCGTGCGCGCCGCAGCTCCCGTCCTCGCCGCCGATGACGCCGCGGCATCCGCCGACGCGATCGGCCTCACGTTCGTCGACGGGCAACGTTCCGACTACACCGCGCGCGGTGAGGCCACGCGTGACGTCATCGCGGTCACCCCCGACATCGCGCGGCAGCTCGGCGTCGCCGACACGGGCACGCGCAGGTTGCAGCTCCGCCCCGCCGACCTCGGGGCGCTCGCCGGGGCGCAGTGAGCATGCCCGCGCGCCTCTCGTTCACCCTGCCCGGGGAGTGGCTCGCGATCGACCCGCGGGACGAGGCGGCCGCGGCGGACCGTGTGGATGCCGCGGTCCGCGACATCGTCGGATCGGCGGACGATGCCGCCCTGACCCGACGGCGCTTGCGGGAACGGCTGACGGTCGTCGTCGGTGCGGCCCGCACCGCCGGGGCGCACGGGGTGTTCCTTTGCCTCGAGGTCGCGCCCGGGGTGCGCCTGCCGGCGACGTTGACGGTGCACGCGCCGAGCGGGATGTCCCTGACTCCGTCGATCGGCACGTCCGCCGATGCGGTCCTGGGGACTCTCGACCGCAGCCTCCGCGCGGTCTGTGCGGCCGGGGCGGACACCGCGACGAAGGTGTCGGCGTCGGGCGGGGGCGCCCTGCGCCTGCACCGTGTGGTCGAGGACCCCGACGCGGCTGACGAGTCCGTCCGACGGCTCGAGGCCGACTACTGGTATCCCGTTCCCGGCGCCAAGCGCGTCGTCCTCGCGAGCTTCGCCACCCCGCTCGGTCACCTGCACGACCCGATGCTGCACCTGTTCGACTCGGTCGCCGCGACCGCGTCCTTCGCGTCGGGCGTGTGAGCCCTTGCCCGGCGGCACGCTGCGCGAGGATCATGTGGTGACGGCTGGCGGAGAGGTGGACATGGCGGACTACGAGGTCACGGAGATCGGCGGTCTGGATCAGTGGCGCGACCACTTCGGAGGGTTCGCTCCCGCTCGATCGCGCGACGGGCGTCGCGTCGTCGACCACGAGCTCGCGATGCAGTTCATCGGGCTCACGGCGAACGCGCTCGAACCGGGAGAGGAGGCGGGTTACTGGCACACCCACTCCGAGGTCGAGGAGCTCTACGTCTTCGTCGAGGGGCGCGGCCAGATGGGGCTCGACGACGACCTCGTCGACGTGGGTCCCGGGTCGGTCGTCCGCGTCGGTCAGGGCGTGTGGCGCACCTGGCGCGCCCACCCCGAGAGCCCCGGTGAGCTGCGGTGGCTGTGCATCCGCGCGGGAGGCGGCGAGCTGCCGCACCTGCCGGATGACGCCACTCGTGACGAAGTGGCGACGCGGCCCATGCCCTGGGCTCAGGGCTGAGCCGTGGCATCCGATCTGCCCGTCGCCGATGCGCACGACGTCATCCGCGTCATCGGGGCACGGGAGAACAACCTCAAGGGCATCGACGTCGAGATCCCCAAGCGACGCCTGACCGTGTTCACCGGCGTGAGCGAATCGGGCAAGTCCTCGCTCGTGTTCGGCACCATCGCGACGGAGTCGCAGCGCCTCATCAACGAGACGTACCCGACCTTCGTGCAGCAGTTCATGGCGCAGCTGTCGCGCCCCGAGGTCGACGGGCTCGAGAACATCAGTCCCGCGATCATCGTCGATCAGGAGCGGATGGGGGCGAACGCCCGCTCGACGGTCGGAACCGTCACCGATGCGTACGCGATGCTCCGATTGCTGTTCAGCCGGCTCGGCGAGCCGAACGTGGGGTCGCCGCAGGCGTTCTCGTTCAACATCCCCTCCATGCCGGGTTCCGAGGTCGTCACCGGCGGCATGTGCCCCCGCTGCGAAGGCCTCGGCGAGGTGAGCGACGTCGACCTCGACGAACTCTTCGACAGTTCCAAGTCACTCGCCGAGGGGGCGATCACCGTCCCCGGCTACACCGTCGACGGCTGGATGGTGCGGATCTTCACCGAGTCGGGATTCCTCGACGCATCCAAGCCCATCGCGACCTACACCGACCAGGAGCGAGCGGACTTCCTCTACAAGGAACCGACGAAGGTCAAGCTCCAGAACATGAACATGACCTACGAGGGTCTCGTTCCGAAGATCACGAAGTCGTTCCTGCAGAAGGATCGCGAGTCGCTGCAACCCCACATCCGCGCGTTCGTCGATCGTGCCGTCAAGTTCCTGCCGTGCCCCGACTGCGGCGGGAGCCGCCTGAACGAGGGCGCGCGGTCGTCGCGCATCGGCGGGGTGAACATCGCCGAGGCCTCCGCGATGCAGATCACCGATCTCGCGACGTGGCTCGGCTCGATAGACGGCACCACCGTCGGGCCGCTGCTGTCGGGTCTCCGCAATGTCATCGCCTCGTTCATCGACATCGGTCTCGGCTACCTCTCGCTAGACCGCTCGTCGGGGACGCTCTCCGGCGGCGAGGCGCAGCGGACGAAGATGATCCGCCACCTCGGCTCCGCGCTGACCGACGTCACCTACGTCTTCGACGAGCCGACCGCAGGCCTCCACCCGCACGACATCCAGCGCATGAACGACCTGCTGCTGCTCCTGCGCGACAAGGGGAACACCGTCCTCGTCGTCGAGCACAAGCCCGAGGTGATCGCGATCGCCGACCACGTCGTCGACCTCGGGCCGCATGCCGGATCGCGGGGCGGCGAGATCATGTACGAGGGAGACGTCGCGGGACTCCGGGCATCCGACACCCTCACCGGGCGCCACCTCGATCACCGCGCCGCGCTCAAGACCGACACCCGCTCGTCGACGGGAGCCCTGCAGATCCGTGGCGCGACCCAGCACAATCTCGTGGGCGTCGACGTCGACATCCCGCTCGGTGTGCTGACGGTGGTGACCGGGGTCGCCGGCTCGGGCAAGTCGTCCCTCATCCACGGCAACGTGCCTGCCTTCGACGACGTGGTCGTCGTCGACCAATCGCCCATCAAGGGCTCGCGCCGGTCGAGCCCCGCCACCTACACGGGTGTGCTCGATGCAATCCGCACCGCGTTCGCCAAGGCCAACGGAGTGAAGGCGTCGCTGTTCAGCGCGAACTCCGAGGGAGCCTGCCCCGCGTGCAAGGGGCTGGGGGTCATCATCACGAACCTCGGCTACACGCAGAGCGTCGAGACGCGGTGCGAGGTCTGCGGCGGGTCTGGTTTCAGCGACGCGGTGCTCGAGTACACGCTCGACGGGCGGAACATCGCCGAGGTGCTGGCGATGTCGGCCGAAGAGGCGCACGGGTTCACCACCGGCCCGGCGAAGACGACGCTTGCGCGAATGATCGACGTGGGGCTCGGGTACATCACCCTCGGTCAGGCGCTCAACACGCTCTCGGGCGGTGAGCGCCAGCGACTGAAGCTGGCGATCGCGATGGCCAAGAAGGGTGCGGTCTACGTCCTCGACGAGCCCACGACCGGACTGCACCTCGCCGACGTCGACAACCTTCTGGCTCTGCTCGACCGACTGGTGGATGCCGGCAACTCGGTCATCGTCATCGAGCACCACCAGGCCGTCATGGCGCACGCCGACCACATCATCGACCTCGGCCCGGGCGCAGGTCGCGACGGCGGCCGGATCGTCTTCGAAGGCACGCCGGCTGCGCTGGTGGCCGCGCGGAGCACCCTGACGGGCGAGCACCTCGCGCGCTACGTCGGGGCGGAGTGAGACTTCGCGCGATCCGACGACGCTACTGCTTGGTGATGAGAATCCGCTTCGTCCAGGTAACGGCGATGCCGTCTGCCGTCGCTGTGACGCTCAGCGTCGCCCCGCCGGGAGAGACGCCGGTGACGATGCCGGTCGACGAGACTTTCATGATCGCCGAATCCGTCGTTGAGTAAGTGATCTTGGCGCGCGTGAAGGTCCCGCCGGTGCTCGCCTTCGCAGTGACGGCCAGGGTCGCGCTCTTGCCGACCGCCAGCGAGGACGGCGCCCCGGTAGCTGAGACGGATCCGAGGCGCGACGGCGGGACGGTGTCTGCACTCGCGGGGGCGAGGACGACCTCGATGTAAGCGCCGGGGGCGAACTCTTTCGAGGGCATCGAGACGACCACGCCCTTGGCGCCGACGCCATCCTGTGAGAGGGAGTAGGACGCGGTCTTGGTCCCGGCCTTGGCGAGACCCGCGAGGTGCTTGGTCAGATCGGCTGACTGGGCCTGCTCCGTCTTGGTCGCGAGAATGCTGGCGACGGTGGAACCGCTCGCCGGCCGATTCGCGTAGGTCATCGATGATTCGGACCACGCCGCTGTGACCGGATGCAAGTCGATCCGGGCGGTGGACACGGTCGAATTGTCCTTGATCACGGCCGGGACCGTGAGAACCGCGGACCGCACCTCACGGCCCGCGATGGGGGTCACGTCGAACGCCAGATAGCCGATGCGCTCGAGCGCGGCTGAGGTCGTGGGCTTGTTCAGGATCGTCGCGGAGGAGCCGAAGTTCTTTGACGGCTCGGATCCCGCCACATACGTGTCGCGCAGGACGGGGATTCTGATCCGCGTGGGATCCACGACCGTGACGCTCACCGTGGCGGTGGCGGAAACCCGGTCTGGAGACGTCACGATGGCGCCGACCTGCGCGGTGCCGCGCCCGGCTGCACGCCAACCCCCCGAGCTGGTCACGGAAACGACCTTCGAGTTGCTCGTCATCCACTTCGTCGTGGTCGTGGCGGTGCCGTTGGACCAGGTCGCGGAGGTCCGGGCCTGACCTGTTGCGCCGACGTTGGGTTTGGTCGCGAAGCCCGAAAGTGCCGCTTTCGTCGGGACGGTACGGGGTGGCGCCACATTCTCCGGGGAGGCGTCGTAGCGCAGGAAACGCGCCTCAGCGATCTTCGCGTCGCCGCGTGGCACGGTGATCCGCACGAACCTGATGGGCGAGGCGGAGGCGACGGGGAATGCCTTGGTGGCGGTCGGGCCATCGAATGTACCGCCGTAAGGCGCCGACCATGACGACCGGTCCGGTGAAACCTCCAGCCTGACCTCGGTCGGAGTGTGCGTCGAACTCGCCATGGTGAGCATCACAGAGCGGAGAGGCACCGGCTCATCAAGACGCCAGACCAGCGACCGTGACGACACTGATGCGGGGTCCCAGGCAGTCTCAGGTCTTCCGTCGACGGTTTGGGAGCGCGGATCCCGCGCCGTCCGGCCGTCGACCACGGCGGAATCCCCCGCAACGACAAAGCGCACGACGTACGTCGTCGCTCGGGCGGTGCCGTTGGTGACTGTGATGCGGGCGGTCATGCTCGACCGCGTGGCCTGCACGGTTGAGATCGTGCCGGTACCGGTCGCGGAGACCTTCGGCAGCGAACTGGGGTCTGAGATTGGCACGTCGTACGACGCGGTCTTGCCGGAGAATCCGGCGAGCTTCTGCCCGCCCACACTGATCCCGGTCAGAACGGACGCTGTGCCCATCGAGGTCCAAGAGGAGAGCGCGGTCACCTTCGCGGCGCGGGGTGGTGCCGAGGCGTCCGTGCCTGGCAGGAGCGGTGTGAACTGCACAGCGAGTGTGGTCGTCGCCCCCGCGTTCGCTGAGAACCAGATCGAGAGCCTTCGCACGTCGTCGTTCCGCTCCTGCGAGGGTTGCGGTGACGACGGGAGGGGCGCTGCGGGCATGTCGCTGAAGGTGGTGCCGGTTCCCGAGACGATGCGCGCGAGGAGTCGTTTGCCGTTCTGCGAGAGAATCGCCTGCCGACCATCGGCCGAGATCTTGATCTGTGCACGCGTGTGCATCCCCCACATCGCGTCCACTGTCGTCGCGGTCGTGATCTCGTCTTGGACGAGCGCATTCGTGCGTCCGTCGATCAGGCGGACGCCGCGCTTCCAGTTGCTTACCGAATCGGCGAACGTGGCGCTCGCGTTCGTGGTCGCGAAGAATTCATCCGGGGCCGAGGAAACACGGCCCGCAACAGTGGCGGAAGGCTGCCCGGCGCTGGCCTTAGAGGGGGCGATGGTCAGCGTGTTGTGCCCGATCGTCGTGGTCCGGTAATAGTTCCACCGGGCGCTCGAGCGAGCGGGATTGCTGAGGTCGTACGTCGCCTCCTCGAGTCCCAGCTCGACCGCCCATTCTTCGCCCAGGGATGCGAGCTGGAAGTCGCCCGCATCCATCTGCTGGTGGGGCGCCTCGAATGCGGTTGCAGACCGGAAGGCCAGGTAGGTCGCGTCCGGGCTCGTGGGTGACGATCGCGCCGTAACAACACCAGTCGAGTACGTCGAATTCAGGGAACCCGTCGCGGGCGTCACGCCCTTCCAGGACGGGTCGCGCATGATGAGCTGCTGCGCCGCTCGGGTGTATGACCCCGGGACATTCACGGCGGACGCAGCGCCGAGTGCTCGCGAGTTGTAGAGCCGCGCGAGCCCCGCGAGGGGCAGATTGACCACGCCAGGAAGCGACGACGAGTCCGCGAAGTTGTAGATGGTCTCGGCGGAACTGCGGAGATCGAGCGCGAACGACGCCGTCTTCGAGAGGCCGCCGACGGAGGCGAGACCGTAATCCGATCCGGTCGCGGTCTTCAAAGAGAGGAGAGCCGCCGTCGCGAATCGGGTGGCGTAGGCCCAGTACGTTGCGCCCTCGGGGAATCCGCCGTCGGCCTTGTACTCGGAGAGGCCGCTCCGAATACTCTTGCTCGCACCTGTCAGGACGCTCTGCACCGATGTGCTCGTGGCGTCCTTCGCCACAGCGAGCGCGCCCAGGATCATCGCGGAATTGATGTTGGTGTTGATGTTGCCGGCCTCGAGGCGCCAGTTGCCCAGGTAGCGGTAGGGGCTCTTGGCGCCGTCGGTGAGGCTGTAAATCTTCAGTGACGGCTCGAGGCCGAGTTTGACGATGGCGGTCCGCATCTGGGACCGCTGGGTAGAGTTCCACGCGGAGTACGCCCAGTCGTACGCGATCGCTGAGGCATGGGTGAACTCGGCGCCGTCGAGCATGTGATCCGGATTCCAGGATGTCAGCTTCGTCGCCGGCCCGAGGTCTTTCCAGAGGAGGTCCAGATAGCTGCGGTCTCCCGACACGACCCAGGCGACGACCAGAGTGTATGTGCGATCCACGAGTTCGGTCGCAGAACTCAGCATCCGTCCGCCTGAGACCGTGTAGGCGATGCGGGGCTCTGAGCGGAGCGCGTCGGCCTCCGTGAGGACGCGGTCGGCGAGCCCCTTGCTGACGGGGTCTTGAGCCTGCTGTGTGCGCAGCTGCTCGATCCGGGACGCATCAGCCATGAGGCGCGGATGCGTCGAGGTCACCGCGGCAATCGTGGGTGTGGTGGTGCTTGCGGATGCAGCCGTGACAGCGGCCGGCGGAGCGGCATGCGCGGACGGACCCAGCGCGATGGACGCGAGCAAGGCAGCCACGGTCATCATCGCTGCGACAGGTCCGCGCGCACGTAGGCGCCAGGTGGGGTGTCCGTACACGGCGTCCTGCTCCTCGCCGCGCCCCCCAAAAGCGCTGATCATGTCGCCGTCGCGGCGATCATGACCATGTTTACAGGAAGATCCCGACTGCCGTGAGAGCAGTCGATAACGATCGGGTCCCGGCGCGAACCCAAGATCATAAGTGGGGAGAACTCCCCACGTCACGCGCTCGCCGGAAATTGGTCCCTCGCTTAGGCTTTATCGCGTCCACACGCTGCTCCGCCCGGTCGCTCGATCGGGCGTGCGCGGTCCTGCGAACTTGTCTGCCCGGGGGGGAGCCAGAACTCTCATGAAGTCCTTCGCCTGGCTCCGCTCACGGCCGAAAACGATGGCGTCGATCGGGGCGGTCACCGCCGCCGTCGTGGCGGTCGGTGTCCTCGCGCTGACGTACGAGGGTGAGCCGACGACCGAGGTCGAGCTCAATGACGGCGGAGTGTGGCTCACGAAGCAGACGAGCCTGCTGGTCGGGCACTTCAACAACGAATCCCGCCTCCTCGACGGCGGCCTGCGCACCCTCTCGCAGGACTACGACATCCAGCAGGCGGGCAACCGCGTCCTGGTGACGGACCAGACCGAGAACACCGCGACCGCCATCGACCCCGCGCGCGTCGTGCTGTCCGACAAAGCCGATCTGCCGTCGAACTCCCAGGTGGTCCTGGGAGGTCCGACCGTCGCGGCGATGGATGAGGGCGGCGCGCTGCGTGCGGCCCCCTTCACCTCACTCGGTGCCGTCGGCAAGGAGGCCGGCGACCCCATCGCCGAGCTCGGCCGCGGGGCTGCGGTCACGGTCAGCACCGCCGGTCTCGTCTACGCGGTCTCGGCCGAGAAGGGCGCGCTCTACGCGTACGCCCCCGATGCGCAGGGCGTCTTCGTGCAGACCGCCGAGCGCGAACTCGAGGGCATCGAGAAGACCGACGAGCTGGCGATCACCTCCGTCGGCGGGGTGAGCGTCGTCCTCGACCGCACGTCGTCCACGCTGTACTCGAGCGACGGGCTCGTCGCCCAGGTGCCCGACGAGGCGATCCTGCAGCAGCCGTCCAACGTGACCGACACCGTCACCCTGGCGACTCCGACCCAGCTGGTGCGGGTCCCGCTCGCCGGTGGCGACTTGGTCACGAAGGATGCAGGCGATGGCGGCGCTCCTGCGCAGCCGGTGTACGTCGCAGGGTGCGCCTACGGGGCGTGGTCGGGCTCCGGCGCGTTCGTGCGCGACTGCGCCGGAGACGCGGACGATGTGACCAAGACGGTCGAGGGGATCGATCGGACGAGTCAGCTCCGATTCCGGGTGAACCGCGACGTCGTCGTCCTCAACGATGTCTTCGGCGGGTCGGCGTGGATGGCCAGTGACGCGCTTCAGCAGGTCGACAACTGGGAGGACCTCACGCCGCCCGAGGGCGAGGGCGAGGAAGAGGAGGAGACGACCGAGGAGACCATCCAGTCGACGCTCCCCGAGCGGACCGAGAAGAACACGCCGCCGGTCGCCGAGAACGACCGCTACGGTGTGCGTCCGGGCCGCACGACCGTTCTCCCCGTGCTCGAGAACGACCTCGATGCCGACGGCGACGTCCTCGTCGCGAAGGTGGTCAGTAAGCCGTCCATCGGCGAGGTCACCCCTATCTACAACGGCACAGCCCTGCAGATCGAGCTGCCCGAGGACGCGAGCGGGACGACGACGTTCACGTACGAGGTCGACGACGGGCGCAAGGGTAAGGACACCGCCCGTGTGACCCTCACCGTCCGGCCTCTCAGTGAGAACTCGCCGCCGGTCCAGAAGCGCAAGACGGCCATCACGGTCGAGCAGGGCGGTGTCGTCTCGTACAACGTCCTCACCGACTGGGTCGACCCCGACGGCGATGACATCTTCTTGGCGTCGGTCACCCCGGACGGTGGCGACGAAGCGGAATTCACGTCCGACGGGCAGATCACCTACCGCGCGATCGGTGGCATGCAGGGGCGCAAGGACGTGCCCATCACCGTCTCGGACGGCAACGAGGACGGCGCCGGCGTCGCACGGTACGACATCCGTCCGCTCGGCACGACGCTGCCGGTCACGAACGCGGACCACGTCGTGACCCGTCCCGATCGTCCCGTCACCGTGCGGCCCCTCGGCAACGACACGAGCACCGGCAGCGAACAGCTGAGGCTGACCCGCGTCGACGACGTCGAGGGCGGGACCGTCACGCGCGACTACCCCGACAAGTCGTTCACCTTCCAGTCCGGCTCGACCGGCACCTACTACGCGACCTACCTCGCCTCCGCGGGCGCCAACTCCGCCCCGGGCATCGTGCGCATCGACGTCCTCCCCGAGGAGGATGCCGACGTCGCGCCGATCGCGGTCCGAGATGTCGCTCTCCTCCCGACAGGGGGGGACGTGCTGGTCAACGTGCTGGGCAACGACACCGATCCGGCCGGCGGCATCCTCGTCGTCCAGTCCGTATCGGTCGGTGCGGACAGCGGCCTCACGGCCGCGGTCCTCGGCCACGAGACGATCCGTGTCAGCGATCAGTCCGCCCTCGACCAGCAGGTCCGCATCCAGTACCGGATCTCGAACGGGTCGCAGTCCGCGGACGGTGAGATCATCGTCATCCCGGTGCCCGCCCCCGAGAAGCTCAAGCCGCCGACCGCCCTGGACGACGAGGCCGTCGTGCGCGTCGGAGACGTGGTCACCATCCCCGTGATGGACAACGACTACCACCCGAACGGCGACGAGATCCACATCTCGCCCGAGCTGGTCCCGCCCCTCGTGGACGAGGCCGACGGCGACGTGTTCGTCTCGGAGGACACGCTGCGCTTCCGCGCCGGCTCCGAGCCCAAGACGGTCAACGCGACCTACGAGGTCGAGGACTCGACGGGACAGCGGGATGCCGGCTACGTGACCATCCGCATCCTCCCGCTCGACGACGAGTCGAACGCCGCGCCGCGTCCACGCGACGTGACGGTGCGTGCGCTCAGCGGGTCCGCCGTCCAGGTGCCCATCGACCTCAACGGCATCGACGCCGACGGAGACTCGGTCCAGCTCGTCGGGCTCGCGTCGTCGCCGAAGAAGGGCAAGGTCACGGCGATCGAGGCGGACTCGTTCACCTACACCGCGTTCGAGGATTCCGTCGGGGTCGACCGCTTCCGCTACCGCGTCCGCGACAACCTCGGCAAGGAGGCGACCGGCATCGTCGAAGTCGGGATCGCCCCGGCCGAGTCGACGAATCAGGCGCCGTACGCCGTGCGCGACACGATCACGATGCGGCCGGGCCGCACCGTCGCCGTCGACGTGCTCCAGAACGATTCCGACCCCGACGGTGACGACTTCGGCTTCGCCGAGAACGCCGTCGAGGTGCCGGATGTGCCCGGACTGGATGCCGAGGTCTCGGGTCAGCAGCTCCTCATCACCGCGCCTGACGAGCCGATGCAGACGAGCGTGCTCTACACGATCGCCGACGAGCGCGGCCTCGAGGCGACCACCTCCGTGCAGATCACTGTCGACCCGGATGTGCCTCTCGCGCGACCGATCGCCCGCGACGACCGTGTCCTCGCCGAGGACGTCGAGGACGACGGCTCGGTGGTGGTCGATGTGCTCGAGAACGACGACGACCCCGACGGCACCCGTTCCGCTCTCCGGGTCGCGCTCGGGGAGGGCGGCGAGAACGCCCGCGTACTGTCTGACGGCCGGGTCAGCCTGACGGTCGGCGACGAGCGTCAGCTGATCACCTATCTCGTCACGGACGAGGACGACCAGGTCGCCGCCGCATTCATCCATGTGCCCGCGCTCGCGGATCTGCCCCCGACGCTCATCTCGACCGAGGGTGTCACCGTCAAGAGCGGCGAGACGATCGAACTGCCGCTCTCGGAGTACGTCCGCGCCTCCGGCGGCGGCGATGTCGTCATCACCGAGCAGGAGAAGGTGTCGGCGTCGCACGGCAACGGCGCCAACCTCGTCAAGGATGAGCGGACGCTCGTCTACACCTCGGCCGAGCGCTACTTCGGCTCGGATGCCCTCACGTTCGAGGTCACGGACGGGAACGGACCCGACGACGAGAACGGGCGCAAGGCGACGCTGACGATCCCCATCACGGTGACCCCGCCCGACAACGAGCAGCCGACGATGGTCGGCGCGTCGCTCAACGTCGCCCCGGGTGAGGACCCGGCGACGCTCGGCCTCCGTGAGCTGGTGACGGACCCGGATCCCGGCGACCTGGACAACCTCACCTTCACGCTCGCGTCCGACGCACCGGCCGGCACGACCGCTCGGATCGAAGGAAGCACGCTATCGGTCGGCGCCGCCGCCGACACGGCGAAGGGCACGGCGTTCCCGCTCACCGTCCGCGTGACCGACAATCAGACGGATCCCGTCGAGGCGACGATCCAGGTCACCGTCACGGCGTCGACCCGCGAGCTCGCGTCGCTCAACGACGACATCGTCCCGCAGGCCGATCAGGGTGAGACCATCCCGGTCGACGTCCTCGCCAACGACGTCAATCCGTTCCCCGAGACCCCGCTGCGCCTGGTGTCGGCGAACATCGAGACCGGTCAGGGCCGCGCCGACGTCAACGGCAGCCGCGTCGACGTGACGACTCCGTCGGACTTCGTCGGCAACGTCGTCGTGCGATACCGAGTGCTGGATGCCACAGAGGACGCCGATCGTGCCGTCGAAGGACGCATCCGCATCACGGTGCAGGGCCGCCCGGATGATCCCGGCAAGCCGACGGTCACCACGGTCGAGAGCCGCACGGTCGTCCTCAGTTGGACGCCGCCCGTCGACAACGGGCGTCGCATCGAGGGGTACACCGTCACCTCCACGGCCGGGGGTTACACCCGCGAGTGCCCGTCGACGACCTGCACCCTCGACGGCCTCACGAACAACGTCGAGTACAACTTCGTCGTGACGGCGACCAACAGCGTGGGCGAGTCTGACCCGTCGGTGCCGTCCGAGACCGCGCGCCCCGACGTGCGCCCGGATCAGCCGGCCGCGCCGACCCTGAAGTTCGGCGACCGCAGCCTCGACATCGCGTGGAAGACCCCGCGCACCGAGGGTTCCCCGGTGGAGAGCTACACCCTCGAGATCTCGCCCGCACCGCCGTCCGGCGTCGCGCAGAAGACGGGGCTCACGGGCAACACGCACCGTTGGGAGGGTCTGCAGAACGGCACCGAGTACCAGGTGCGCGTCCGCGCCCACAACCGGGCGCCGGAGCCGTCAGAGTTCTCGCAGTGGTCCGCCGGTGAGATCCCGGCCGCCCCGCCGGCAGCCTCTGGTGCGCCCACGGTGGCGCGACTCGAGCCGGTCGGCAACCGTGCGCAGATGCGCGTGTCGTGGAACCAGCCCGCCGAGAACGGCGACGCGATCGACGGCTACGAGCTCCGCGTCATCCGCGGCGGCAACGTCGTCGACACGATCGCGGTCCCCGCCGGCCAGACCAGCCAGGCCGTCGTCGTCGACACGTCGCAGTCGGACTACACCTACGACGTCCGAGCCCGCAACAAGGCGGGCTGGGGTGACCGCAGCCCGCAGTCCGCGCCCCGGCGCGCTTTCACCCCGCCGGGTGCGCCGGCGAACGTCGTTGCACGCGAGGGAGACAACCAGGTCGTCGTGCAATGGGAGCCGGGAGCATCGAACGGGGCGAACCCGAACGAGATCCAGTACCAGTACAGCGTCAACGGCGCGGGCTGGAGGGCCGACTGGGTCGCCGGGGGCGGCTCTGGGACCTCGGGCACCATCGGCAACGGCGCGGTCAACAACAACGGCGCCTACACGATCCAGATCAGGGCGGTCGCCACGGCAGACGGCAGCACCTACGAGGGGCCGGCGTCGGCGGCATCCAACCAGGTGCGGCCGTACGGCCAGATCGGCAACCCGGCGGCGAAGGCGACCAAGACGAACGATCGTCAGATCACGATGGAGTGGAGCTCGCCGGCGGCCAACGGGCGTCCCGTGACGACAGAGATCCGTACCGGGGACGGTCGCGGCTGGCGGCAGGTCGCGGCCTCGGGCTCGGAGACCTACAGCGGTCTGAACTACAGCGAGACCCGCACGATCGAGGTCCGCACGAGCGCGGAGGGCAGCCAGACCACGACCGCCCAGGACAGTGCGACGACGGACGCGCCGCCGCCGCCGGACCCGCGCGCCCGCGTGAGCCGTGGTTCGAGCGCCAGTGGTCAGCCCGGCTGCAGCGGATCCGCCTGCGCCTACTTCAAGGTCACCGTCTCGGACTTCACCCCGGGAACGTACGCCTACGACTGCTACGGCAACGGGGCACGTTTCGACACCGCCAACGAGAGCCGCTACTTCCCCGCCAACGGCGAGGTCCAGCTCGGCTGCTACTGGGGTTTCCCGGGCGCAGACGTGTACGTGACGCTCAACGGCAAGAGATACGAGACGAGCCAATGGTGATGATCCCCTTCGAGAGCAAGGACTGAACGAATGAGCATGACCCCCGAACAGGCGGCCTGGTTCCGCGACACGTTCACGCGTCTCGTCGACAACGTCGACCAGGCGCTGATGGGCAAGCGCGAGGTCGTCGGCCTCGTGCTGGCGGCCATGCTCGCCGAGGGCCACGTGCTTCTCGAGGACGCACCCGGCACCGGCAAGACGAGCCTCGCCAAGGCGCTCGCCGCCAGCGTGCAGGGCACGTCGACCCGCATCCAGTTCACGCCCGACCTGCTGCCCTCCGACGTGACCGGTGTGACGATCTACGACCAGCAGAACCACAAGTTCGAGTTCCACAAGGGACCCGTCTTCGCGTCGATCGTCCTCGCCGACGAGATCAACCGCGCCTCGCCGAAGACCCAGTCCGCGCTCCTCGAGGTCATGGAGGAGTCGAGGGTGACGGTCGACGGCGTGCCGCACGAGGTCGGCCGCCCGTTCCTGGTGATCGCGACGCAGAACCCCATCGAGCAGGCCGGTACCTACAAGCTGCCCGAGGCGCAGCTCGACCGCTTCATGATCAAGACCTCGATCGGCTACCCCTCGCTCGCGGTCGCGGAGCGGATCCTCGCCGGCGAGGTCGACCGCAACCCGTCCGGCAAGCTCAGCCCTGTCATCACGACGAAGGCTGTCGCCGACATGGCCGACCTCGCGGCCTCCGTCCACGTCGACCCCGCCGTCGCGCGGTACGCCGCCCAGCTCGTCGAGGCGACGCGCGAATCGGATGCCACCAAGCTCGGCGTCTCGGTCCGTGGCGCCATCTCGATGATGCGCATCGCCCGTGTGGTCGCCGCGTCCCAGGGCCGGCACTACGTCATCCCCGACGATGTGAAGACCCTCGCCGCGCCCGTGTGGACCCACCGTCTCGTGCTCGACCCCGAAGCGGAGTTCGCGGGCACGACGTCCGAGTCCGTCATCGAGCGCGCGCTCGGGCAGGTCGAGGCGCCTCTCGCGAGGGCATCGGCCTGATGACGATGACGCCGGAGACCGTGGCCGAGGCGCCGGACGCGCCCGGCCCGTCCGGCGTGCCCGCGAACGCTCCGGAGGACACGGCCGACGCGCCTCAGCTCTCTCCCCGCGAGGCGACGAAGTGGGAGAAGCTCCGAGAGGATGCCGGGGTGTGGGCGCGCCGGGCCGCGCACCGTGCGGCCGTCATCGCGGAGGTGGTCCAGGTGACGGGCTGGGTGGTCATCGCCGCCGCCGTCGTGCTGTGGATCACCGCCTTCGCCCTCGGCTGGCAGGAGGCGTTCGTCGCCGCCGTCGTGGCGACCATCCTCGCGCTGCTGTGCGTCGTCTTCCTGTTCGGCCGCACTGCGTACGAGGTCGACCTCGACCTGACCCGCACCCGCGTCGTGGTGGGAGAGCGTGCCGTCGGGGCGCTCTCGCTCGCCAACCGCACGTCGCGCTCGCTCCTGCCGTCCGAGGTCGTCCTCCCCGTCGGATCGGGCCGCGGCCTCTTCCAGGTGCCGCGCCTCGCGCCCGGGGCGGAGCACGAGGAGCTCTTCGCCATCCCCACGACCGCCCGAGGCGTGCTCGCCGTCGGCCCCGTGAGCGTGCTGCGCGGCGACCCGCTCGGCCTTTTCGAGCGCACGCACGATCGCCGTCAGGCGGTCGACCTCTTCGTGCACCCGCGCACCCTCCCGCTCGAAGGGCTCTCGCTCGGCCAGATGCGCGACCTCGAGGGTCTGCCCGACCAGCATCTCGCGCGCGACGACGTTTCGTTCCACGCGCTGCGCGACTACCAGCCGGGCGACGACCTGCGCCACGTGCACTGGAAGTCCACGGCGCGCACCGGCACGCTCATGGTGCGCGAGTACGAGCAGACGCGCCGCTCGCACTTCGTCGTCGCCCTCTCGACGCACCCCGGCGAGTACCGCGAGCTCGAGGAGTTCGAGACCGCGATCTCGATCGCCGGCTCGATCGGCCTGCGCGCGCTGCGCGACTCCCGCACCCTCGACGTCCGCACCTCGACCGGCAAGATCCGCGCCGAGTCCGGACGTCGCTACCTCGACTCCCTCTCCGCCCTCGAGCCCAGCAAGCCGCGCGACGGCGGGATCGTCGCGCTCGCCGGCATCCTGGCGGCCCATTCGCCGGATGCCGCGGTCGCCGTCCTCATCTGCGGGTCCACCGTCGACGCGAGTCAGCTGCGCCTGGCCTGCTCGCGGGTCCCGTTCGGCGTGCGGACGCTCGCGATCATCGCGGACGGTCGCCTCGACGCGCCCGTCCTGCGGCGGGTAGGCGACGCGGACGTCGTCGCCCTCGGCGAGCTCGACCAACTCCCGAACGCGATCCGCAAGGTGCTGTCGTGAACCGCCTGCGATTCCTGCTGCTGCCCGGCGCGACCTGGCGGCGACTCGTCGCCGACATCGGCGCGGTCATCCTGCTCCTCGCCGTCGGCATCGTCGGCTTCGCCGCGACCTTCGAAGGCCCGGCCTACCTCGTTGCGGCCATAGGTGCGCTGGTCGTCGGCATCGCCCTCGCCTGGGTGGGCGCCCGCTGGCGCTGGGGCGTCCTGACCCTCACCGGCGCGACCGTGGCCCTCTACTTCCTTCTCGGCGGGGCGTTGGCTCTGCCGCACACGTCCTTCCTCGGGGTCGTGCCGACGCTCGAGACGTGGCGGCAGCTCGCGTTCGGCGTCGTGACGTCATGGAAGGACCTCCTGACGACGGTGCCGCCCGTCGCGTCGGACGACGGTCACCTGATCGTCCCGTTCCTGATGACGCTCGCGGCGTCCGTACTGACCGCCTCGCTCGCCCTGCGACTGCGGCACCCGGCGTGGGCGCTGATCCCGGCATCCCTCTTCGTCGCCGGCGAGATCCTGCTCGGCACGGCGCAGACCGTCGCCCCCATCGTCCAGGGCGCACTGTTCATCGTGGTCGCGGCCGTCTGGCTGGCGCTGCGGACCCTGTGGAGCCCCGAGCGCACGGCGGTCGAGGCCGCGACTCCCGGGGCGGTTGCCTCGCGTGCCGCGCGACTGCGTCGCCTGATCTCGGGCGGGGTCGTCGTCGCCCTCGCGACCGGAGCGGGCGCGGCCGTCGCGGCTGTCGCCGCACCCCCGACGCAGCGGTACATCCTGCGCGACTTCGTCGTGCCGCCGTTCGACATCCACGACTACCCGAGCCCGCTGCAGTCCTGGCGCGGATACGTCCGCGACTACGAGAGCGAGCCCCTGTTCACGGTGAGCGGTATGCCGGATGACGGCCGCGTGCGACTCGCGACGATGGACGCCTACGACGGCATCGTCTACAACGTCGCCGAGGACGGCGCCGGATCCTCGAGCGCGTTCACTCCCGTGCGCACCAACATGTCGCCGCAGGCCGAGGGCGACGAGGCGACCGTGCGTTTCGACATCGAGAACCTCGACGGTGTCTGGCTCCCCTCGGTCGGTGCCGCGCACGACATCCGCTTCACGGGCGACCGGGCGACCGACCTCCGCCGGGGCGCGCACTTCAACGACGGCACCGGTACGGCCGTGGTCACTGCGGGCCTCGGCTCGGGCGACCAGTACACGATCGACACGACGGTGCCCGTCGAGCCGAGCGACGAGCAGCTGGCGGACCAGCAGTTCGCCCCGCTCAAGATGCCCAAGCAGACCGGCATCCCGCAGGCGCTGAGCGAGCTCGCCTCGGACGCCACCGAAGAGGCAGAGACCCCGATCGAGCGGGCCCGGGCGCTCGAGAGCTACCTGCAGACCGAGGGGTACTTCAGTCACGGCCTCGCCGACGACGTCTACTCGCCGTCGGGTCACGGCGCCGCCCGCATCACGATGCTGATCTCCAACGAGCAGATGGTGGGCGACGACGAGCAGTACGCCGTGACCATGGCGTTGATGGCGCTGCAGCTCGGGATGCCGGCGCGGGTGGTCATGGGGTGGTACCCCGCCGAGGGCGAGCAGGATGCCGGCGGCGTGTTCACGGCGACTGGCGACAACATGCACGCGTGGGTCGAGATCGCGTTCGAGGATGCCGGATGGGTGAGCTTCGACCCGACTCCCGACGAGGACAACGAGCCGAGCCAGCAGAACACGAAGCCGCGCGCCAACCCGAAGCCGCAGGTGCTGCAGCCGCCCCCGCCCGCACAGGAGCCGGCTGAGCTGCCGCCGGCGCTCGCCGAGGAGCGGGACCAGGACGAGGAGGAACCGCCCGGACCCGACTGGCTCGGACCGGTGCTCCTGTGGACGGGCGTCGGGCTCGGCACGATTCTCCTGCTGATGTCGCCCTTCCTCGTGATCGGCGGGGTCAAGGCGGCGCGGCGCACGCGACGGCTGCGCGCCGAACGCACCGCAGACCGTGTCTCGGGCGGGTGGGACGAGCTGATCGATCGCGCCGTCGACTACCGCGTCGCTGTGCCGCACGGGTCCACCCGCGCCGAGAGCGCAGAGGTGGTGGGGGAGGCCTTCGACGGTGCCCGTGTCGCGACCCTCGCGCGGCGCGCGGATGCCGATGTGTACGGTCCTGGTGACCCGACCCCGGAGGACGTCGACGCCTTCTGGCGCGAGGTCGACGAGATCGTGGCGGGGATGGCCGGCGGCGCCACGTTCTGGCAGCGGCTGCGTGCCCGACTCAGCCTGCGGTCGCTGAGGCGACGGGGCGGAGTGCTCGGAATGGCGCGACGGCGATGACCAGCCGCGTGCCCGCGTCGATGCGTCACCGCGTCCTCGCCGTCGTCATCGACTCCGCCGTCGCGGCGGGGCTGACCGCGATCTCGGCCGGGGTCGTGGTCGCCCTGTCGATGCTCACCGCGGGGGCTGTCTCGGCGATGTGGCTCCTCCCCGTCGTGGGGATCGTCGGGGTCGGCTGGTTCCTGGTGTACTCCGCGATGCAGGGCGGCCGGGGTTCCATCGGCATGCGCTTCATGGGTGTGCGGCTGGGGCATGCCGCCGACGACGCCGCGCTCGGCTTCGGGCGGGCTCTCGGCCGGAATCTGATCTGGGCGCTCACCGGCAGCGTGCTCGTCGGGTTCTTCTCCCCTCTGTTCGACCCCTCGCGGTGGCGTCGCGGATGGCACGACATCGCCGCCGGCGCCGTCGTCCTCGACGTCGTCCCCGCGCCTCGGCCGCCGGCGCCGGTCGAGGCCGTTCCGGCGGCCGACCTGCGCTTGGACCCGATCCCGACGGCGACTCCGACCGTCCTCTCCGCCGCCACCGGCGCGTCCGCACGGAGCACGCCGGCAGCCGCTCCCGCCGCGATGCCCCTGTCGCCGCCGTCATGGGCGCCGGCATCCGCCCCGGCTCACCGTCGGATCCCTCGCACGCTCCCCGTCGATGTGATCTCGACCGTGCCGGGTGTACCGCACCGCGAGGGGCGCCCCGCCTCGGCGGAGAGTGTGGCGCCACCGGTGATCGCGATCCTCGGCTGGGACGACGGTACGCGTCACACGGTGTACGAGCCGACGCTGTTCGGGCGCGGACCGGGGCAGCAGCCGGGCCGGCGCAGCACGGCGGTGCGCGACGAGACGCTGTCACTGTCCAAGACGCACTTCGAGATCGGCGCCGACGAGGACGGTACGTGGGTCGTCGACAGGCATTCGCTCAACGGGGTGGTCATCGTGCGCGGCGGCCAGCCGCAGCGCCTCGTCCCCGGCCAGCGGGCGCGCATCTGGTCGGGCGACGTCCTCGAGCTCGGCGACCGACGTCTGCGGGTGGAGAGCGCCCGATGACGGCGATCGACGTCCGCGCCGGGGCGGCGACGCATCCGGGGCTGCGTCGCCGTGTCAACGAGGACTCGCACCTGGCGGAGTACCCGCTGTTCCTCGTCGCCGACGGCATGGGCGGGCACGACGCCGGAGCCGCCGCGAGTGCCGCCGTCGTCGCCGAGTTCCGTGCTCTCGTCGGGCGCGATCCGGTCGGCATCGACGAGATGCGGGCCGCACTCTCGCGTGCCCGCGTCGCCGTCGAGCGCATCGGGCACGCCGGACGCGCGGCGGGGACGACCCTGAGCGGGGTCGCGATCACCGAGGTCGCCGGTCACGGTTACTGGTTGGCGGTGAATGTGGGCGACTCGCGCACGTACCGCTACGCGGACGGCGAGCTCGAGCAGATCAGCATCGACCATTCGGTCGTGCAGGAGCTCATCGACGCGGGCGAGCTCACCGGCGAGGCCGCGGACCGCGACACTCGCCGCAACGAGATCACCCGGGCGATCGGCGCCGGCAGCGGCGGCGACGCGGACTTCTGGCTGCTCGCGGCCGAGGCGGGGGACCGCATCCTGGTGTGCTCGGACGGGCTGTCGGGCGAGGTCCCCGACGAGCGCATCGCCGGCATCCTGCGCGAGGTCGCGGACCCGCAGGATGCCGCGACCCGACTCGTCCACGAGGCGATGCTCTACGGCGGACGCGACAACATCACGGCGGTCGTGGTCGATGCCGTGCGCGTGGCGGGGCAGGATGATGGGGATGACACGTCGCCCGCCGCCGGGTCGTCGAACGCCGATGAGGACACACGGCCGCGTGCAGCGGCAGGAGGAGACGCCTGATGCGCGCAGTGCGGTATCGGCCCGACGGTGACGCGGGAGCCTGGCGTGCGGCCGTGACCGGATCGGCACTGGCCGTCCTGCCCCCCGCCGTCACCCCGCACGCCGTGGAGGGTGTGTGGCGTCGCCTCGAGAGCGGAGGCATCGGCGCCGTCCTCGATTCGCTCACGGGGGCGTTCGGCACCTCGCTCGCCGCGATCCCGCCGTTCGGTCTCGCCGTGGCCGAGGGCGACGGCGTCCGGGTCGCCGTGCGCGGCCCGGTCGCGCTCGTCGTCGAGACGGCGGACGGCGTCGAAGAGGTGTCGGGAGCCGGGGTCGCGACGTGGACCGAGCGTTTCCTGCCCGGCGTCGTCCGGGTGACCGTCGACCTCGGCAGGGGATCGGATGCCGACCTGCTGCCGATCGAGTCGGGGGTCGTCCCCGTGGGCGAGATCGTCTTCGACCTCGCCGCTCGTGAGGGCGCGCCCGCCGCCGCCGCGCCCGCCGCCGCCGCGCCCGCCGCCGCACCGGCTGCGTCGGAGGAACAGGCTGCGGATGACGCGTCCGACCCGGACGACGTGCCGGGAGAGGTGCCGCCGGAGGATGCGGCTGAGCCCGCTCCCTCGGCACCGGAGACCCCGGGCGCGCCCGAGTCGCAGGAGGCGACGGGGACGGCGGAGCCGGACGCGGGGGACGACGTCGGTGAGACCGTCGCCTTCGTCCGCACAGCGCCGAGCCAGTCCGCCCCCGCGGCCACGGCCGGCCTCGTGACCGGGGTGCCTCCCGCTCACACGCTCGGCGGATCGCCGGTCTCGGCCCCGGGTATCCCCGAAGCGACGCGCGCCCCCGACGGCGGCGAGACGATCGCAGGGATCGACGAGGACCCCGTGCTCGGTGCGACGGTCGCGAGCCCGCGCACGGCGGCGAACGGCACCTCGCCGGTGCCCGCGCTCCCGCCGTTCGTGCCGCCCCACCCCTCGGCGCCCCCTCTGCCGGGGACGCCCGACCTCGGCGATCATGACGGCGCGACCGTGTCGGTCGCCCAAGCGCGGGCGATGCGCGCGGCATCCGCCTTCGACTCCATCGACGACGTGCCGCCCCGCAGCCCGTCGCGCGGCCGCATCCGTCTCTCCGACGGCCGCGTGATCGAGCTCGAGCGCACGGTCATCGTGGGCCGGCGGCCGCGCTCGACGCGCCCCGCCGAGAACGAGCTGCCCACGCTCGTCGCGGTCGACGGACCGCAGCACGACATCTCGCGCAACCACGTCGAGATCCGCGCCGAGGGCGAGCACGTGCTGGCCGTCGACCTCGCGAGCACGAACGGCACCGTCCTCCTCCGCGGCGGGCACGACCCCGTGCGACTGCACCCGAACGAGCCGACCATGGTCATCGACGCCGACGTGCTCGACCTGGGTGACGGGGTCACGCTGACGTTCGAGGACCTCCCGTGAGCTCGAAGCGCGCCCCTGCAGCGCCCCCGCAGCTGCCCGGCTTCTCCTACGTCCAGGTCCTCGGATCGGGCGGATTCGCCGACGTCTACCTGTACGAGCAGGCGCTGCCGCGCCGCCGCGTCGCCGTCAAAGTGCTCCTCGCCGACAAAATGACCGGCGGGGCCGTGGAGCAGTTCCAGGCCGAGGCGAACGTCATGGCGATGCTCTCGACGCACCCCGCCATCGTCACGATCTACCAGGCCGGCGTCTCGGACGACGGCCGGTCGTACCTGGTCATGGAGTACTGCTCCAAGCCGAACCTCCAAGTGCGGGCCCGGTCGGCGCCCATCTCGGTCGCCGAGGCGTTGCGCGTCGGCATCCAGGTCGCCGCCGCCGTCGAGACGGCGCACCGTGCCGGCATCCTGCACCGCGACATCAAACCGGCCAACATCCTCGTCACCGAGTACAACCGGCCCGCCCTGACCGACTTCGGCATCGCGACGACGGCCGACGGCAGCGACCCCTCCGCGGGGATGTCGATCCCGTGGTCGCCGCCGGAGTCCTTCGCCGACACCCCCGATTTCACCGTGCAGTCCGACGTGTGGGCGCTCGGGGCGACGGTGTACAACCTGCTCGCCGGGCGGTCGCCGTTCGAGGTTCCCGGGGGCCGGAACGGCGGCGCCGACCTCATCCGTCGGATCGAGTCCGAGCCGCTCACCCGCCTCGAACGCCCCGACGCACCCGCGTCGCTGTTCCAGGTGCTCGAGAGGGCGATGTCCAAGCGTCCGGTCGACCGGTTCGAGTCCGCGGTCGCATTCGCCCGCGCCCTGCAGAAGGTCCAGATCGAGCTCGCCCACTCGGTCACCCCGATCGACATCCTCGACGACTCCCCGCCCGTCGAGGAACAGGAGGAGGACGGCGAGCTAACGCGTGTGCGGGGCATCGTCAGCATCGATCCGCACACCGCGCCCGCCGCAGGCCCGACCTGGGAGCGCTCGGCGTTGGCGGCGGGGCTGGGCGCCGCATCCGACTCGACCGCCCGGCGGGACACGTCCGCCTGGGCCCCCGGTGGACCCGGCGGTGCGGCCCCCGTCGATACGGGTTCGGAGGCGACCGTGCTGCGACCGCCGACCGCGATCCCGCCGGCTGCTCCCGTCGTGAGCGAGGTCGACGAGGGCACGATCCTGCGTACGCCGCACCCCGCGCCGGGAGGGGCGGGTCCCGCGCCCGCCGCCCCCGCCCCAGCCGGCCCCGCGCCGGCCGCTGCGTCGACGCCTCCTCCGAACCGCTCCCGCAAGGGGCTGTGGATCGGGCTGATCGCGGCGGCCGTCGTCGCGGTGGTCGTCGTCGGTGCGGTGCTCGTCGCGTCGGCGCTGACGCCGCCGGCCGAGGTCGCATCGCCGCAGGAGACGGCGACGACCGCGCCCGAGCCGCAGGATCCCGTCGCGGACTTCATCGCTCCGCCGGAGAAGAGCGACTACACGATCCGCAACGGCAAGGTCATCTTCCGCTGGGCCAACCCCGACCCGCAGGACGGTGACACCTACGTCTGGCAACCGGTCCGGCTCGACGGCGGCGAAGCCGAGGCGAAGAACGTGAGCGAACCCCGCGCGGTCGTCGATCTCGACGGGGACACACAGGTCTGCATCGACGTCAGCGTGCGGCGGGAGAACGGCGCCACGAGCGACGCGACCCGCCTGTGCGCGTCGTCCTGACCGCCGCGATCAGGCGCGGTCGAGCACCTTCACGATGACCGAACGCCGGCGCAGTTCGGCGACGGTGCGCGTCTCCTCGTGCGCGTCCCGTCCAAGGGCCTTCACATCGGTCACGACCAGGACGTCGCCGGCGCCGAGGCGGCCGAACAGTCGCGAGAGGCGCTCCTCCCACGTCTCACCCGTCTCGGGAGCGGGATGCCGGAACCCCTCGATCGGCACACCGAACCTCGCGAGCGCCTCGCGTTGCGCGGCGATGGTGGGCATGTCGGGTCGTGAGACGACGAGCCCCACGAGCCGTGAGCCCTGCGGGAGGGCCAGCCACCACTCGGGGCTCGGGTGCACGGCTGCGAACACGGGGGCGTCCGCTACCGGGTCGTCGGGGATCGCGATGGTCCGCGACTCGGCGTAGTCACCCGGGGCGGCGTCGCCTGATCGTGTCTCCACTGTGCTCTCCTCGCCCTCGGCTGCAGCGTGACCGCGCTGTGCGATCCATTCTGACCGATACCGCGGTGAGCACGAAGGACCATCCCTTCGCAACCATCTCGTCGCCCGCCGGCCGCGGGCGTACCGTGCGGTCATGACATTCAACCCGGATGCGGATGTGCGGGGGACGCGGGCCACTCGCCGCGGAGGTCGGGGGGCGGTGATCGCGGGCGGCGCGGGCGGCGCGGGTGCGGTGGTCGTGCTGCTCCTGTTCCTGTTCACCGGACAGGACTTCAGCGGCCTGCTCGGCGGCGGCACCGGCGGTGGCACGTCCACCGACCAGGGCGTCGTCGAGAACTGCAACAGCGGTGCGGACGCCAACGCCGACGACGACTGTCGCCTGGACGCCGGTGAAGAGGTCGTCAACTCCTTCTGGCAGCGCGAGCTGGACGGCTATCAGAAGCCGAAGCTGGTCCTCGTGGAGGGTCAGACGCAGACGCCGTGCGGCACGGCATCCAATCAGGCCGGTCCGTTCTACTGCCCGACCGATCAGACCGTCTACATCGACCCCACGTTCTGGAGCATCCTGCGCGAGCAGTTGGGCGCCGAAGGCGGCGACCTCGCCCAGCTCTACGTCCTGGCCCACGAGTACGGGCACCACGTGCAGAACCTCCTCGGGGTCTTCGAGGAGTACCCCCGCGACGGCAGCGGCGCCGACAGCAACGCGGTGCGCACCGAACTGCAGGCCGACTGCTTCGCAGGCGCCTGGACGGCGGCCGCTCCGGAGCAGAAGGATGCCGACGGTCGCCCCTTCCTCCTCGAACCCACGCAGGCGCAGATCGACGACGCCCTCGGTGCGGCCGCCGCGGTCGGCGACGACCACATCCAGGAGCAGTCCGGGAGGGTGAACCCGGAGAGCTGGACGCACGGGTCGAGCGAGCAGCGGCAGGGCTGGTTCATGACCGGTTACCGTGAGGGCTGGGACTCGTGCGACACGTTCGCCGTCTCCGGAGAGGACCTATGAAGACCCAGACCGACCTCGACGGCATCCTCTACCCGAAGATCAAGCCGCATCGGAAGGGAGAGCTGGACGTCGGCGACGGGCAGCGCGTCCACTGGGAGGAGTCCGGCAACCCCGACGGCAAGCCGGTCATCTTCCTGCACGGCGGTCCTGGTGCGGGGACGTCGCCGTGGCACCGGCGTTTCTTCGACCCCCGCCGGTACCGGATCGTGCTCATGGATCAACGCGGATGCGGCCGCAGTACGCCGCACGTGAGCGCGCCCGACGCGGACCTGCGACACAACACCACCTGGCACCTCGTCGCCGACATCGAGCAGCTGCGCCGCGAACTCGGCATCGAGACCTGGCAGGTGTTCGGCGGTTCCTGGGGGAGCGCGCTCGCCCTCGCGTACGCCGAGACCCACCCCGAGGCGGTCTCGGAGCTCGTGCTGCGCGGTGTCTTCACCCTCCGCCGTCACGAGCTCGAGTGGTTCTACGAGGGCGGTGCCGCCGCCGTCTTCCCCGACCTGTGGGAGGGGTTCCTCGCCCCTGTGCCCGTCGCGGAGCGGTCGCACCTGATCGATGCCTACCACCGACTGCTCTTCGACCCGGACCCCGCGGTGCACGTACCGGCCGCCGTCGCCTGGACGACGTGGGAGGCATCCACCCTCACCCTCCGACCCGATCCGAAGCTGGTCGATTCGATGGCGGAGGATGCCCGGGCCACCGCCTTCGCGCGCATCGAGAACCACTTCTTCGTCAACGGCGGATGGTTCGAGGACGACCAGCTCATCCGCGGCGTCGACGCGATCCGGCACATCCCGACCGTCATCGTGCAAGGCCGGTACGACATGTGCACGCCGATGATGAGCGCGTGGGACCTACACCGGGCGTTCCCCGAGGCGGAGTTCGTCGTCGTCGACGACGCCGGTCATTCGGCCAGCGAGCCGGGGATCGCCGCCGCGCTGCGCACCGCGACCGACCGCTTCGCAGGCTCCTGACGCGGGGGACTGCTAGGGTGGTGGGGTTGCGGCATCCTCTCTGGGTGCCCCTCGCGTCGTAGAACGCATCATCCGCTGCCGATCCATCGATCGTCGCCGGCGACTCCTTCTCACGGCGAACCCGTCTGCGCACTCGCACTCGGGACACCGATCCGGGCGATCACGCCCGAGTTAGTTCTCTCATGACTGAACCCACGTTCGGCACGCTCGGCGTGCCCGCTCCCCTCGTCACCGCGCTCGCCGCGGAGGGCAAGACCAGCCCGTTCCCGATCCAGATCGACACCCTGCCCGACACGCTCGCGGGACGCGACGTCCTCGGCCGCGGCCGCACCGGCTCGGGCAAGACCCTCGCGTTCTCGATCCCGATGGTCGCCCGCCTCGGTCAGGGGCTGGCCGGCGGCACGCGCCGCCGCGGCCGCATCCTCGGTCTCGTCCTGGCCCCCACCCGCGAGCTGGCGACGCAGATCGACCGCGTCCTCGCGCCCCTCGCCGCGGCGTACGGCATGAAGACCGCGACGGTCTTCGGCGGTGTCAACCAGAACCGGCAGGTCGAGGCGATCCGCGCCGGCGCCGACATCGTCGTCGCCTGCCCCGGCCGCCTCGAGGACCTCATGCAGCAGAAGCTCGTGAGCCTGGATGCCGTCGAGATCACCGTCATCGACGAGGCCGACCACATGGCCGACCTCGGCTTCCTGCCGGGTGTGACCCGCATCCTGAACGCGACGCCGCAGGGCGCGCAGCGCATGCTGTTCAGCGCGACGCTGGACAACGGCGTCGACAAGCTCGTGAACCGCTTCCTGCAGAACGAGGTGCTGCACTCGGTCGACGAGGCGCACTCGCCCGTCGCCGCGATGACCCACCACGTCTTCCACGTGCCCGGCTCCGACGAGAAGAAGGAGCTCGTGCGCTTCCTCGCCTCGGGCACCGGTCGCCGCATCCTGTTCCTGCGCACCAAGCACGCCGCGAAGAAGCTCGCCAAGCAGCTGACGTCGCAGGGGATCCCTTCGGTCGACCTGCACGGCAACCTGTCGCAGCCGCAGCGCGACCGCAACCTGGCGGCGTTCTCGGCGGGCACCGCCCGCGTGCTCGTCGCCACCGACGTCGCCGCCCGCGGTGTGCACGTCGACGGCGTCGAGCTCGTCGTCCACGTCGACCCGCCCATGGAGCACAAGGCGTACCTGCACCGCTCGGGTCGCACCGCGCGTGCCGGCGCCGAGGGCGCCGTCGTCACGATCGTCCTGCCCGAGCAGCGTCGCGACGTCGACCAGCTGCTGCGCAAGGCAGCCATCTCCGTCACGCCCGAGACCGTGACCGCGGCATCCGCCTCGGTCGTCGAGCTCGTCGGTGAGATCGCGCCGCACGTGACCCCGGCCCCCGAGCAGCCGCAGGTCCGCGGCGGCGGGCAGAGCCAGGGCGCGAACGCGCAGCGCAAGCGCGCCGCCCGTGAGGGCCAGGGCGACCGCGGTCGCTCGGGCCAGGGCGGTGGCCGCGGACGCGGGCAGGGTCGTACGTCCGACGCGCCCCGCCGCGACGCGCAGCCCGCGCGTGCCGCAGGCCACGGACAGGCCCCGACGCACGGTGCGCCGAAGGCCGCCCCGACCGGCGGCGCGCGCCGCACCGGTCGCCGCGCGACCGGTGGCGGATCGCTGACCGTCGGGTCGGTCGTCCGCCAGAACGGTGCGGGCCGCCGCGGCGGTCGCTGACCCCCGACATCGCAGAGCCGCATCCCGTCCACCGGGGTGCGGCTCTCGTCGTCGACGCGGCAGTCAGCCGGCGGCGTCGAGGGGCGGCTCGATCACGACGCCGGTGACGTCGAGCGTGCGGCCGACGATGCCCGAGATCCGGAAGACCGTCGCCTGCCTCGGCGTCGACACGTCGAGGGGCAGGATGACGACCTCGATCCGATGCTCACCGACGCTGAGGATGCCGTGACCGGGCGCATCGACGAAGAGGGAGTACGTCCGCGCGCGCGTCGGCACGGCGCCGTCCGCGGAGGTGCCGGCGTCGGGCGGGCGCGGGAAGATCCGTCGCACGGTCGGCTGCGGGCGACCGGGAATCGGTCCGCTCTTCATCCGGAGCGGGAACAGCGCGACAACTTGTCCGACGAAGAGTTCGATCGCATCGTCGGAGCCCGCTGAGGGAGCAGCGTCGTCAGACGCTGCCGCGCTCACGCCGACTCGGAACGGAGCTCACGATCGACCGACGCGACCTCGAGCGCACGGCGGAGCTGACTGCTCGAGGTGTGCACGGTGTACGGGAAGTAGACGACTTCGACCCCGACCTTCGCGAACTCGCGCTCGAGACGGTCGCCCTTCTCGGTGCCGCGCCAGTCATCGCCTTTGAAGAAGTGAGTGAACCCCACTTCGCGCCAGACGTCGATCTTGTCGGGAACCGTCTCGATGTGGACATGATCGACGAAGCGGATGCCGCGCACGATGTCCGCTCGCTCCGAGGTCGGGATGAACGGATCGACGCCCTTCACCTGGTGCAGCATCTCGTCGCTCACCACCCCGGCGATCAGCAGATCGCAGTTGTCCCTCGCATGTCGAAGGATGTTCAGGTGTCCCACGTGGAAAAGGTCGAACGCCCCCGCGGCGTAACCGATACGCACAGTCATCGCAAGCTCCCCAGCAAGCAGACAGATCGAGCCCCAACTCGAACCAGGCCCCCAAAGCCCGATGGGGGGAGACTACACCACGGTGAGGCGAGGCGTCACGACCCGTTCCTCGGCCGGTACTCGAGGTAGCGGAATCCCGCTCCGCCGGCGGCCATGCCCAGCCCGCGGGCGACGAGTCGCGCGCCGCGGGCGCGGTGCACGGTCGATCGGGAGAGCGCGCCGACGAGCCACCTGCCTGCCCCGGCCACGGCGCGAGCTGCGCCGACGGCGATCCATCGGACGCGACGGGCCGATCGGCGCGGTGCGCCCTCGGTGAGGTCGATGTCTCCGCGGGCCGTCGTCGTCCCGACGCGGAAGGCGCGGCGAAGGACCCACGACGCCGTCGCGCGCTCGTCCGGTACGTGATCGATGACGACGGCGTCGGCAGCGGCGACGATTCGGGCACCGCGCCGGTGGAGGGCCGACGTGAAGTGGATGTCCTCGCCCCCTGTCCGACCGAACTCCTCGTCGAAACGGATGCCCGTGGCGCGGAGGACCGCACAGCTGATCAGGAGATTGTTCGTCGGGGCCACCGGCATCCGCTCGCCGTCGGAGAATCGCACGCGTCGGAAGAACCCGCCCGCGGTGATCCACGCGGAGGGCGGCGAGTCGAACACCGACTCGACCCGGCCGGACACCAGGTCCGCCTCGCCCGACACCCACGGGGCGACGAGCGTCCGCAACCACCCCGCCTCGGGTACCTCGTCGTCGTCGATGAAGACGAGCGCGTCCGCCCCCCGGGTGAGCGCCTCGTCGATGGCGCGGTTGCGGACAGCCGCGAGCCCCGGTCGGGGTTCCGACACGTACGACGCCGACGCCCTCTGCGCGGCACCGGCCGCGCTGCCGTCCGGATCGTTGTCGATCACGAGGACGTCGACGCGCAACGGGAGGACGTCGTCACGGTGTTCGGCGAGCGCTGCCAGCAGTCGGCTCAGGCGGTCGGCACGTCGGTACGACGGCACGGCGACGAGGACGGTCGACGGCGAAGTGCTCACGCGCCGCCTCGTCGCGCGCGGACCGCACGCGCGTAGGCGTCGCGGTGACGGATGCCGACGAGCGACCAGCCGCGATCGGTGAGGTCCGGGCCCGCCTCTGGTGGCGAGGTCGCAGCGTCTGCGAAGTTCTGAAGGTCCGCGGCGCTGAGTTCGCCGTCGAACATCGAGACCCAGCCCGGCCCGACCTCGTCGGCGAGCGCGGTGTTCACGTCGTTGCGGGGGACGAGCACGGGGCGTCCCAGCGAGAGCGCCGCGAGCGCCGTTCCCGAGTTGTGCATGAACCGGTAGGGCAGCACGATGCCCATCGATGACATGACCGCGCGGGCGAAATCCTCTTCGGACAGGTACCGGAGGTCGGCGGTGATCCGTTCGTCGGCGTCCGCCAGTGCGCGGATCTCGTCGGCGAGCTCCCGGGTCGAGGGGTTTCCGGAGATGCGGAGCGTCCACTCCGCCAGCCGCGTCGAGCGGAAGGCCGCGATCAGCGACTCGACGCCCTTGTACCGCCGGACGAGGCCGACGAAGCCGAGCGTGCGCGGCTCGGCGGGAACGGGCTCGACGGCGGCGAACCAATCCCGGTAGTGCCCGTGCGGGATGACGGCGGAGGGGACACCGGCGCGGACGGGGGTCGACTCGTTGAGCCGGATGTGGAAGTCCGCCCGGCGGTCCACCCACCGCAGGAGCACGCGCTCCCAGCGCGAGTCGACGTCGGGGAGTTCGACGTTGTGGAGCGTGCGGACGATCGCCACCCTCGTGAGGCGCAGACGGGCGATCAGCACCGTGCCGAACAGTCGCCTGATGACCCTCTTGAGCGGCGTCGCACCGCCGAAGAGCGTCTCGGGCCAGTGGAAGTGCAGAGCGTCGTACCGACCGAACAATGCCGTCCGGCGATCGAAGCGCAGATGCTCCAGACCGGGCTCGGAAGTCAGCGCCGCGTCCAGCATGTGGACGTAGGGGTTGGAGGTGGGCCGCGGCGCACCGAAGGACTGCATCACGCGCAGGCGGTCACCGGTCGACATAGGCGACAGTCTGGCAGGTTGACGCATCCCCTATGCTCAGACCGGGGACGATGCATCTAGTCGGGGGACGGAGCATACAGCGATGAGCGCATTCGGGGACTCGTACGGTCGGCTGGCGGCGGCGCAGAAGGGGCACGCGCGCGGCGCGCCGGCCTACTCGGTCTACGTCAACAGGCGGATCGGCCGGGCGTTGGCCGCGGCCGCCCACCAATGGGGGGTCACGCCAGACGGCGCGACCGGGATCAGCGCGCTGCACACATTCGGCGCGCTCGTCCTGCTCGTCGTCGCGCCGGCCCAGTGGTGGACCGGATGCCTCGTCGCCCTGCTCCTCGTGCTCGGCTACGCGTGGGATTCGGCCGACGGTCAGCTCGCCCGTCTTCGCGGCGGAGGGAGTCTCGCGGGGGAGTGGCTGGACCACTTCGTCGACGCCTTCAAGACGGCATCCCTCCACCTCTGCGTCCTGGTCGCCCTGTGGTGGCACACCGACGCGCGCGACACGCTGTGGCTCGTGGTGCCGCTCGCGTACTGCGTCGTCGCCGTCGTGACCTTCTTCGGAATGCTGCTCAACGATCTGCTGAAGGGTAAGAAGGGCGTGCCCTCGACGCACGCCCGGGGCGGGGGCACGGCGCTGCGCTCGCTCATCCTCGTGCCGACGGACTTCGGACTCCTGTGCCTCGTGTTCGTGCTGTGGGGCGCGCCGCCGCTCTTCCTCGCGGCGTACACGCTGCTGCTGCTCGCCAACGCGGTCTTCCTGGCCGCCGCTGCCGTCAAATGGCACCGCGAGATCCGAGCCCTCGATCTCGCGCCGGCGGCGCCTGCGGGGCTGACCCCCACGGGGGTCGCGGCGCCGTGATGCCCCGCGCTGCGGTGGTGATCGTGAACTACGGTGCCAGCGGGATTCTCGAGCCCAATGCGGCGACGGTGACACCTCCCGCGGACGGGTTCGTGGTGGTGGTCGACTGTTTCAGTTCCGCCGACGAGCGACAGCGCATCGAAGCGGCCTGCCGGCGCCACAGGTGGGTGCCGGTCCTCCTCGGACACAACGCGGGCTTCGGCGGGGGGACCAACGCGGGTGCCGAGATCGCCCTCGAGCGCGGGGCAGAGGTCATCGTCGCGCTCAACCCCGACGCCACCATCGACCCTGACAGCCTCGCTCAGCTGGTCCAGGATGCGGCGGCCGACCCCCGCGCGCTGGTGTCGCCCACCATCGTCGACGGCGCGGGCCGCGTGTGGTTCGGCGGCAGCGACCTCTACCTCGACGACGGATCGATCGCCGGTGCGCGCCGCCGCGCCGAGCGGGCGGGCAGGCCCCGCCACGAATGGGCGACCGGTGCCTGCTTCGCGATGTCGGCAGAACTGTGGTCGGCCGTCGGCGGCTTCGACGAGGAGTACTTCCTCTACTGGGAGGACGTCGACCTGTCGCGGCGGGTGCTCGACGCGGGCGGGTCGCTGCGGACCCTTTCCGTCACCGCCGTCCACGACGAAGGACAGACGCACGACGATGCCGTGCGCGGACGGGCGAAGTCCGAGACGTACTACTACTACAACATCCGCAACCGGCTCCTGTACGCCGCGAAGCACGGCGACGCCGAGACGGTACGGCGCTGGTGGCGCGCCACCCCCCGGGTGTCGTGGCTGATCCTGATGCAGGGCGGGCGCGCCCAGCTGCGGTCCATCCGACCCTGGCGTGCGCTCGCGCGGGGCATCCGCGACGGACGACGAGCGATCGTCGACGCATCGCGGAGGGGCCCCGCCTAGCGGGCGACGGCCGCCTCGCGCAGCCGTTCCACGGCCGCCCGCCACGAGTACCGCGCGACGACGGCATCGCGGATCGCGGCATCCGGTCGCCTGCCCCACGCGCCATCGATCGCCGACGCCACGACGTGAGCGGATGCCGTCGGTGACACGAAGTCGGCGTAGTCCCCCACGGTCTCGCGGAAGACGGCGATGTCGCTGGCGAGCAAGGGAGCTCCGAAGCCCGCCGCCTCGACGGCGGGCAGCCCGAATCCCTCGTCGAGGCTCAGGCTGACCACGAGCGAGGCGCGGGAGTAGAGCCAGGCCACCTCGTCGTCATCCAAGGCCCCGAGGAACACCACCCGCCCCTCGACGACGGCGGAACGCAGTGCCGCGGGCAGCTCTGTGCTCACTCCGGAATGGGCGGACCCGCCGACGATGTACAGCGGTGTCTGCGGGGTGACCGCGGCGGCGAGACGTGCCCCGTCGATCACCGCGGCGAGGTTCTTGCGGACGTTCAAGCGCCCGACCGTGACGGCGAACTCCGAGCCCTCCGGCACAGCTGCCGGGCGGCGAGGAGCGGCATCCGTCAGAGCGGTGGGAACGCCCAGCCCCACCGCGATCGGCGCGAGCTGCGGCACGAGGCGGGAGATGCGCCGCGCCTCGGTCTCCGTCGAGGTCGTCACCACCGACGCGCGGCGAGCCCAGGGCAGCATGGGGGCGAAGTACAGCCGCTCCCGACGGGAGAACCACTCCGGGTTGTCGTGGAACATCGCGTCGTGCACGAACACGACCGAGCGCCCCGACCGCGGCGCGTAGTTGTGGACGACGCTCACGTCCGCGCGGGACGCGCGGGACAGTCGCGGAAGCTCCCAGCGGTTGGCGAAGGCGTGCGGCCACAGTCTCGTGCGAACGACCTCCGCGCCCGCGGGCACGTCAGACGCATCGGCATCCTTCCGGAGGGCGAGGACGAGCTCGTCTTCCGGGAACGTGTCCGCCCAGAAGCGGATGAACTCCTTCTGCACCGTCCGGTTCGCCCCGGGTCCCCGGCCCCACCAGAACGCGTCGAACATCACTCGCATAGTCCCCCCCCGGGGGTCATCATACGAGCCGCCGCGGCACCGCGGCGAAGACCGTACTTGCGCTCCCGGCCCAGGGGACGTATGTTGTGCACGATCCTGCTGGGGGCGGGATCTCTCGTTGGGGAACGAGAAACGACTTTGGGGGTCGGGGTTTCGTGGGGACATTGGACGCTGCGCGTTTCGCGCGCCGACTGCGGTGGGGGACGGTGATCGCCCTCGCGGGCGTCACGCTGCTCGCCGGCTGCACCGCGGTGGAGGCGGCCGAACGGCCCGCCGCCGCACCGACGCAGGCGACGGTGTCGCCCACGCCGATCGACCCGGACGCTCCGGCGCCCGTGCCGTCCGAGGACGCGGACGCGCCCACGACGGCACCGAGGGTCGACGTCGAGAAGGGCGCGATCGATGAACCGATCGCGCTGTCCACGGGGCTGGTCATCGAGCTCGACTCGGTGTCGGCGACCTCCGTCGAGGCGAAGACGCCCGGCGAGGTCTCCGGGCCCGCTGTGATCGTGCGGCTGACGGCCCGCAACGATTCGAGCGAGGTCGCCGATCTCGACTCGGCCGTCGTCACTCTCACCGCGGCTGACGGTGAATACGGCATCGGCACGACTGCGGGGCCCAACACGCCCCTCGCCGGTGACCTCGAACCGGGCGACTCCGCCTCCGGTTCCTATGTCTTCATGCTCGACCCCGCGGCGAATCGTGCCGTCACCGTGAGCGTCAACTACTCGGCGGGCGAGCCCGTCGCCGAATTCTCGGGAAAGACGGACTGAAGATGACCACTGCAACGACTCGGAAGCCGTCGCTGCTCGCGCGCGCCGTCAGCGTCCTGGCGGCGACGGTGCTGATCGGCACCGGACTGCTGGCCGTGGCGCCGGCCGCCCACGCCGCAGAGCCTCTCTCACCGGATCCGGCACCGCTGCTCCAACGCGAAGCCGACGTCGCGACCGCGGATGCGCTCCCGACGGTGCAGATCGACGACGGCTACGTCTGGGCGCAGACGATGATCGGCAACACCGTCTACGCCGCGGGATCGTTCACCAACGCCCGCGCGCCGCTGGCCGCACCCGGCACGAGCCTCACGCCGCGGTCGAACATCCTCGCCTACGACATCGCGACGGGGAATCTGAAGTCTTTCGCGCCGCAGGTCAACGGTGTCATCAAGGCCATCGCCGCCTCGCCTGATGGCAGCAGGGTCTACATCGGCGGCTCGTTCAACTCGGTGAACGGCACGACCCGGTACAACTTCGCGGCGCTCGACGCGACGACCGGAGCCCTCGTGCCCGGGTTCGCCCCGTCGGTGGGTGGGACGGGCGTCTACGCCATCGCGACCACCGGCAGCACCGTCTACGTCGGCGGCCGCTTCACGCAGGGCAACGGCGTCGCGCGCGGCAACCTCGCCGCCTTCAGCACGAGCAACGGCGCTCTGCTGTCCTGGGCCCCCACGACCGACCTGCAGGTCGACGCGATGGTGATGGAGCCGGGCAACCAGAAGGTGATCATCGGCGGGCGCTTCTACACCGTCAACGGCGTCGGCGGTGAGCAGCGCGGCATCGGCGCGCTCGACCCCGCAACGGGCGCGACCGTGCCGTGGGCCGTGACGTCCGTCATCAAGAACGGCTGGGCCGAGGGCGGCAACGCGGGGCGCAGCGGCATCTTCGCACTGGCGACGGATGCCGGTGGTGTCTACGGCACCGGCTGGACGTACGCCGACGTCGCGACGGG
This sequence comes from Microbacterium sp. NPDC077663, assembly GCF_044542795.1. Taxonomy (NCBI): domain Bacteria; kingdom Bacillati; phylum Actinomycetota; class Actinomycetes; order Micrococcales; family Microbacteriaceae; genus Microbacterium; species Microbacterium sp. NPDC077663. Next base: position 889,866 of record NZ_JBITVE010000002.1, read on the forward strand.
GAACATCGAGGGCACCTTCGCGGTGAACGCGGGCGCCGGAGACCTCCGCTGGCTCGCGGACTGCCACGGCGACCACTACGGCGTCTGGTCCACCGGCAAGGTCGTCTACTCGACGAGCCACACACACCAGTGCGACACGGTCAACCTGTGGCCCGAGCAGCCGAAGCGTCAGTACCGCTACCTCGAGGCGTACACCGCCGATGCGCGCGGCACGTTGCCTCGGACGCCCAGCGAGAGCTCCATCTACAAGAACTGGGCCGGGACCCCGTCGCCGTCGGCCTACGCCTGGTACCCGGACTTCACGGTCGGGAACACGTCGGGGCTCGGGCAGGCTGGGCTGTCGATCACGGGAACCGGCGACTACATCTCCGTCGCCGGCGAATTCGGCAGCGTCAACAACCAGCGGTACCAGGGCATCGTCCGCTTCTCGACGAAGCCGTCGACAGGTGCGAAGCAGGGTCCGCGCATCGCGACGGCGAGCTGGGCACCGAGCGCCCGCTCGATCACCGCAGGCGAGGCCCGTGTGCAGATCCAGGCGAACTGGGACCGCGACGACATGAACCTCACCTACGAGCTGCGTCGCAGCGGACGGTCCACCCCCGTCGCGACGACCACAGTCGCCTCGACGTGGTGGCAGCGACCGGGCATCGTGATGAAGGACACTGACGTCACAGCCGGGCAGACGTACACCTACACGGTCATCGCTCGCGATGGGAACGGCAACGCGGTCCAGAGCTCCGCCGCGACGGTCACGATCAGCTCCACGTCGGCCTCGGCGTACGCGACGGCGGTCATCGAGGACAGCGCGTCGCACTACTGGCCACTGGGCGAGGACTCCGGCACGGCCGCGTTCGACTGGGCGGGCAGCGAGGACCTCACAGTGAACGGCGCGACCCGCGGTGTCGCCGGGCAGAACCAGGCGACGACGACGAAGGCGACGCAGTTCGCCGGCGCCGACGGTTCGTTCGCCTCCACCGCGTCGTCCGAGGCGGGACCGAACACGTTCTCCGTCGAGGCGTGGTTCAAGACGACCAGCACCTCCGGCGGCAAGATCGTCGGCTTCGGTGACAACGCGGGCGGCACATCGGGCAGCTACGACCGTCACATCTACCTGAGCAACGACGGTCGCCTGACGTTCGGGGTCTATCCCGGCAGCGTTCAGACCCTGGAGAGTAGGCCTGGCTACAACGACGGAGCGTGGCACCACGTGGTGGCGAGCCTGTCGCCCGCCGGTATGCGGTTCTACGTCGACGGCGCCCTCGCGGGCGGTCGATCGGACATCACGTCGGCCCAGGGGTACAACGGCTACTGGAAGGTCGGCGGCGACAACACGGGCGGATGGCCGAACGGCGGCAGCAGCAACTACCTCTCGGGAACAATTGCGGATGTCGCGGTCTACCCGTCGGCGCTGAGCCTCGACGCGGTCGCCCGACACTACGCCGCGAGCGGTCGGGGTACTACGCCCGCTGCCGCACCGTCCGACGCGTACGGCAAGGCGGTCTACGACCTGAAGCCGTCGGTGTACTGGCGTCTCGACGAGACGTCGGGGAACGCCGCGGCCGACTCCAGCGGTGCCGGCTACATCTACCCGGGAACCTACTTCGGTGGGGTGACCAAGAGCGCGCCGAGTGCACTCGCCACCGGCGCGGGCAGGTCGATCACCCTGAGCCCGAATGGCCAGACCGGTGTGACGGGCGACAAGCAGGTGTTCAACCCGACGACGTACTCGATGGAGACGTGGTTCAAGACGACCAGCACCCAGGGTGGCAAGCTGATCGGCTTCGGCAGCAACCGCGTGGGGGAGAGCGGAAGCTACGACCGGCACGTCTACATGAGCGGTGACGGCGCGCTGCGGTTCGGCGTCTGGAACGGCTGGGCCGGGATCATCCAGAGTGGGCCAGGGTTCAACGACGGGAAGTGGCACCACGTGGTGGCCTCGCAGTCGTCGGCCGGTATGCGTCTGTACCTCGACGGCCAGCTCGTCGACCAGAACGACATCACCACCGCCCAGAACTACAGCGGCTACTGGCGCATCGGTGGAGACTCCGGCTGGGAAGGCGCGACGTACTGGACCGGCTCGCTCGATGAGGCCGCGGTGTACCCGACGGCACTGACGCAGTCTCAGGTGTCGGATCACTTCATCATCGGCTCGGGACAGCAGCCGCCGAACGCCGCACCGCGCGATGTGGCCTTCACCGCCGATGCGAACGGCCTGACCGCCGGCTTCACCGGCACGGCCGCCGACCCCGACGGCGACCCGCTCACCTACGCGTGGAGCTTCGGCGACGACGCCACGGCGACCGGCGCGGCGGTCTCGCACCGCTTCACGGCGGCCGGCACCTACGCCGTCACCCTCACCGTGACCGACGGTCGCGGCGGGTCCACTCAGCACACGGAGAACGTGACGGTGACACACGCTGCACCCGTGGCGGCCTTCACGACGGAGACGGACGAACGAGCGGTGACCACGGACGCCGCGGGTTCCTCGGCCTCCGACGGCGCGACGATGACGTACGACTGGAACTGGGGCGACGGCTCCGCGCACTCGAGCGGTGCGACGGCGACGCACGAGTACGACGAGGACGGGGACTACACGATCACCTTGACGGTGACCGACAGCCTCGGCGCGTCCTCGACGAAGCAGCACGCGGTCACGGTCGCCGCGACCCCCACTCCCGCCTACGCCGCATCGGATGCCTTCGGGCGGACGGTCGCGTCGGGATGGGGCACCGCCGATGTAGGCGGTGCATGGACCTTCGCGAGCAGCTCGACCTCGGGGGCCTCCGTGCAGGACGGCAAGGGTCAGCTGACGGTCGCCGCCGGGCAGACGCGGACCCTCGCCCTCGGCGCCTCCGTCCGCGACTCGGAGAACCGTGTGGATTACACGCTGACGAACGGCCCCTCTGCGGGCGCCGGCTACGTCGGCCTGGGTGCACGACGCAACGGGTCGAACTTGTACAACGTGCGTGTCTGGCACCGTGAGACGGGAGCGGTCTGGCTCGTCGCGCAGCGGGGCACCACGGTCATCACCTCGAAGGCTGTGACCGGCCTGACGTGGGCTGCGGGGGACTCGTTCTCGCTCCGCGTCGACGTGACCGGTGCCAGCCCGACAGCTATCAAGGCGAAGGTGTGGAAGCAGGGCACCGCCGAGCCGTCCGCGTGGCAGCTCGAGACGACGGATTCGACGGCGGGGCTGCAGGCGGCCGGTGGACCGATCCTGCACTACGCGATGGCGGGCTCCGCCACCTCGCCGGGCACGGTCCGCTTCGACAACCTGACGGTGCGCGACACCCAGGGCGCTCCCACGCCGAACCAGGCGCCGGTGGCGAGCTTCACGTCGTCGGCCTCCGGACTCACCGCCTCGGTGAACGGCGCCGGGTCGACGGATGCGGACGGGTCGATCGCGTCGTACTCCTGGAACTGGGGCGACGGATCACCGGCATCCACGGGAGCCACCGCATCGCACACCTATGCGTCGGCCGGCGACAAGCAGGTCACTTTGACGGTGACGGATGACGACGGTGCCACGCACTCCGTGACCAAGACCGTCACCGTCACGGCTCCCGCACCGAATCAAGCCCCGGTGGCGAGCTTCACGTCCTCGACGTCGAACCTGACGGCGTCGGTGAACGGTTCGGGGTCGACGGATGCGGACGGGACGATCGCGTCCTACTCGTGGAAGTGGGGGGACTCGTCGCAGGACGCGACCGGCGCGACCGCCTCGCACACCTACGCGGCGGCGGGCGATTACGAGGTGACGCTCACGGTCACCGACGACAAGGGTGCGACGCACGCGGTAAAGAAGACCGTCACGGTCACCGCGCCCGCTCCGACGGACGTCCTGGCTCGCGACGCCTTCGAGCGCACCGCGGCAGGCGGATGGGGGACCGCGGACGTGGGCGGCGCGTGGACGATCAGCGGTGGCGCGGTCTCCGCGGCGAGCGTCAGCGGCGGCACCGGAAAGTTCGCGCTGACCGCCGGGGGAACGCGCACTGCGCTCCTCTCCCAGACTCCGCTGCGCAACTTCACCGCGTCGACTGACTTCACGATCGATGTCGCCTCGTCCACCGGGTCCGGCTATGTCGGCATCGTCCCGCGCCACGCGGGGAGCACCTACTACGTGGTGAACGCCTGGCTCCGCTCGGACGGCAAGGTCTACCTGGTCGCTCAGCGCGGCTCGACCGTGCTGCAGACCTTCACCGCGACAGGGCTCACCTACGCAGCGGGTGACAGCTTCTCGATGAAGGTGGAATCCACGGGTGCGACCGGCACGACGGAGTTGCGGGCCAAGCTGTGGAAGAAGGGCGCTGCGGAGCCCACATCCTGGCAGTTGGTCGCCAGCGACACGACGAGCGAGTTGCAGGCAGCGGCGCCGGTGGGTGTCCGTGCCAACCGGGCGTCGTCGTCGACGAGCACGATGACCGTGTCGGTCGACGACTTCCAGGTCGCGCCGATCGAGTGACGAAGAAGCCGACCCGTCGGCGTGCAACGAGGCATGCCGACGGGTCGGCCTGCGACGAGAGGGGGTGAACGCGGATGTCGGACGGTGTGATGATCCTGGCCGCTCTCACCGCGCTCCTCGCCGCGGGGATCGCCGCCATGTTCCTCGCCAGGGCGCCACGAGCCAGCTTCGCCCTCTGGGTCCTGGCTGCGTTCTTCCTGCCCATCTGGGTGGGCGTCAACGTCGGGTTCTACCTGTCCGCCATCACGCTTCTCACCCTGGGGTTCCTGGTCCTGCACGGACGTCGGTTCAGGCTGGCGGCGGCGGACGCTGCCATGCTGCTGTTCGTCGGCATGGTCATGCTGCTCTTCGGAGCACGTCAGGTCGAGCTCTCGCACCTCATGTCGGGAGTGCTGGAGCTCGTCCTGCCCTATTTCTGGGGTCGGATCGTCTACACGAGGCTCGGGTCCCGGACGATCACGGGGTGGATCGCGGGCGCAGCCGTAGCGGTCGGGGTGCTCGGCGTCGTCGAGTTCGTGACGGGCTCGAACGTGTTCATCGGCATTCCCGGCTACGAGCCTCTTCGGGCGACCTGGGGGACGCTCCAGCCGCGCGCGGGCTTCCTGCGCGCCGAGGGCGCCTTCGGTCACTCCATCGCACTGGGCGCCGCGCTGGCGATGTCCGCCGCCTTCGTGATGGCCGCGTCGCTGCGCACGTGGGCGAAGGTGGCGGGGCTGATCGTCGTCGGCGCCGCCGAGGTCTTCACCTTCAGTCGCATCGGCATCGTCACCTTCGTGCTGACGATCGTGCTGTCGGTTCTCGTGCTTCGCGGCGTCGGCTCGGCGATGCGCTGGGTGACGGCGGGAGCACTGACCGCCGGACTCTTCGTGCTCGTGCCGTTCCTCGACACGGTATTCGCCGATGCCGGCGGAGAAGCCGGCGGCAGTGCGGACTATCGAGGCAGTCTGACGGTCCTCCTCGGTCAGGTCCAGCTGATCGGCGGAGCGACCGGATGGCAAGACCTCGTCGTCGGCGACACGTACCTCGGCAACTTCACCGCATCCACCGACAACGCATTCATCTCGTTGCTGCTCCGTTACGGGTGGCTTCCGACGGTGACTCTGTTCGGTGTCGTCGTGATCGCCGTCATCGGCGCGGTGAGGGGTGGACGGATGTCGCCCGCATCAGTGGCCGTCATCGCCCAGGTGCCCGGCCTGTTCGCCGTCGCCTTCATCACGCAATACGGCGTCCTGTTCTGGTTCGTCGCGGGGCTCGCGGTGTCGAGCGTGCTGACGCCGCGGGGTAGCGCGCCCTCTGAGCTCGGGGTCGAGCGCCGGAGCGAAGAGCGAATGTTCACAGACGGCGCCCTCGCGGGCACGTCATCACGGGGGAGATGAATTGTCAGGACGTCGAGAAAGCAAACCCAAGAAGTCCGCGCTGACGACGCTGAAGGCGTCGATCGCGGCGTGGCGACGGGTCGCACCGTTCTTCACGAGATCGCGAGGCAAGATCGTCCTCATCGCGGTCGCCTCCGTGGCAGCGGGACTGTTCGAAGCGGCGCTCCTCACATTGATCGCGGCGCTCGCGCTGGCGCTCGCAGAAAGTCGCGACGTCCAGATCGGCCTCATCGGATTCCAGATGACCCTGAACATCCCGACGACCTTGATCGTCGGGATCGCGCTCGCCGTGCTGCGCGGCGCACTGCAGCTGTGGGTCGCCTACCTGCCGGCGGTCATGGCCGGTCAGGCGATGGTCGACTTGCGCACGCGGCTGTTCGACGCCTTCGTCGGCGCAGCGTGGCCGTCGAAGGCGGCCGAGCGTGACGGTGGATTCCAGTCCGTCATGCTCAACCAGGTCCGGGCGACGTCCGAGACGATCATCCTCATCGCGGGAGTCATCTCTTCGGGGCTCATGTTCCTGAGCCTCCTCGCCTCCGCAGTCGCGATGAGTCCCACCGCCGCCGCCGTCATCACGATCGTCTCGCTCGCGCTGTTCGCCGTGCTGCGGCCGCTGTCGCGTTCGCTGCGACGCAACTCCACGGTCCTGAGCTCGGAGAACATCGAGTACGCCAAGACGACGCAGGAGGTCGCGACTCTGGCGGAGGAGACGGAGGTGTTCGGGGCGACCCCCGCCTATCGGGAGCGGTTCTATGCCCAACTGCGAGCCGTCCAGCAGCCCTTCCAGAAGGTCCGCTACCTGTCCGGAGCGGTGCCTGCGCTGTATCAGAGTGTGGCTCTTCTTGTCCTCGTGATCGCCCTGGGCGTCGTTGCCCTGCTCGGCGCGGGCAGCATCGCGACCCTCGGGGCAGTGGTTCTCATCCTCATCCGAGCAGTCACCTACGGTCAGCGGGTGCAAGGGGCGATCACATCGGTCGACGAGAAGCTCCCCTTCGTCCACCATCTCGCGGACGCCATCGAGCGATATGAATCGCAGCCGCAGCGCCCCGGTCACCAGTCCGCCGATCGCATCGGCGACCTCACGATGAGCGGTGTCGGGTTCGGGTACGACCGCGGCGTCGACGTCCTTCACGACATCTCCTTCTCGGTCAAGATGGGCGAGATCGTCGGGATCGTCGGCCCGTCGGGTGCGGGCAAATCGACGCTCGTGCAGCTGCTTCTCCGACTTCGCGAACCCACGACGGGCACCTACTCCGTGAACGGGGCGGCCGCCGGCGACATCGACCGGGACGACTGGCGGCGAATGGTGACCTACGTCCCGCAATCGCCGCAGCTCTTCTACGGAACCGTTCGCGAGAACATCCGCTTCTTCCGCGATGGGATCGATGACGCCGCAGTCGAAGAGGCAGCCCGCCGGGCGCACATCCACGAAGACATCCTGCGACTGCCCGAAGGCTACGACACGATCGTCGGCGCCCGCGCCTCACTCGTCTCGGGGGGTCAGCGTCAACGGATCTGCCTCGCGCGCGCACTCGCGGCCAAGCCGGCGGTGATGATCCTCGATGAGCCGACGAGCGCCCTCGACGTGAAGTCGGAGGAGTCCGTGCAGTCGACGCTCCATGACCTGGGCGGAGACGCCGTGGTCTTCTTGGTGGCGCATCGCTTGTCCACACTCGCGATCTGCGACCGCGTGATGGTCGTCGCAGACGGCACCATCGCGGGGTTCGACACCGCGGAGAACCTCCGGCGGGACAACAGGTACTTCCAGGAGGTCAGCGAGATCTCCCGCCGAGTCACCGCCCACCGCCCCGCACATCGATCGGCGTTGGGCTGATATGACGCATCCGCTCTCGGTTTCCGACGGTCGCCGGCGCGTGCGTGCGGTCGGCGACGATCTGGCGCGAGGTTTCTGGGTGAGAACCGGTCCTGTGATGTGGCGCCGGCTGGGATCCGGGCCTGTTCCGGGTCATGCCGCGACCACGAAGGGTCTCGGATCGACGCGCAGAAGAGTGAACCCGCTGCGGTGGATGAGCGATCTCCGGTATGCCTTCCTCGTGACCCGTGGCCACGGATCGGCGGACGCCGCCATCGCGGCTCACGATGGCGGGACGGTGCTGCTCGACATGAAAGAACGTCGCGTGATCCGTCGTTACGGAACGGGGGATGTGACCGCGGAGTACGTGCGGATGCGGCGCGCATTCACGGCCCACGTCGGTGCTCCTGCGTTCACGGTGGGTGGCGCCGGCGAGTTCGTCGTGGAGGAACTGATTCTGGGGGAGCATCTGCTCGACCTACCTCTCGCCACCCGGGTGTCCGCGCTTCGCCGGTTGATCTCCGAGTACGCCCGGCTGACGGCGCACGCAGGCGTCGAAGGCGCAGGGATGCGGGACCTCTTGACGCACGTCTTCGATCGACTGATTCAGAATCGAGGGCTCCGCGACCGATGGGACGCCGCCCACCTCGGGGATCTGGCGACGCGGATGACCTGGGTGCCCAGCGCGTACGAAGCGACGGCCAAGAACCTGATGGTGTCACGCGGGCAGCGGCCCGTTCCGATCGACCTGGGTGATCTGCAGATGCAGCCCTTCTTCGCGTACCCCGTCGGTGTGCTGATCTCGGCGGGCGGCGACGTCCTCGATGCGTTCCGTCGAGGCGTGTTCGACGCCGAGTTCGAAGAGCTGTGGGCGGCCGCCGGGCAGACGTGGTCCGGGGGAGATGCGGCTCGCGAGGGCGTCCTCGTCGCGCGCGCCGCGTTCGCCGCGACCCGCGACCACGACGCCGGTGTTCCCGGTGGGATCGACGAACTGTTCGGAGCGCGATTGACGACAATCCAACCCTGGCTGAACGACACCCGCACGGGAGGGTTCGTATGACCGATGGCGTCCTTTTCGTCTGCCACGCGAATGTCTGCAGATCACGGTTGATGGAACGTGACTTCCGCACCGCCGATCTCGCCGCGGGTGGAGAACCGTGGCACGTCGCCAGCGCAGGAGTGGCGGCCGTCGCGGGTCAACCGATCTGCGAAGAGGTCCGAGCGCTCACTCCCGACTCCGCGGAGCAGGATTCCGATGACGGTGCTCGGCTCCTCGACCGGGACCTGCTCCTCGACGCCGGTCTGGTGATCACAGCGACGCGGGCAGAGCGGTCCGAGATCGCTCTACTCGACCCGGCGATGCGCTCGCGGACTTTCACACTCCGCGAGGCGGTGATCCTCGCGAAGGTCGACCCGCCACTCGTACCGACGAACCGAGCGGCGGGAGGCGTCGACCTCCTCGCCGCTTTCACGGACGCCCTCGATCAGCGACGCGGCAGCGTCCGTGTGGAGACGGCGTCGGGGTGGAGTCGCTGGGTGGGCGGGCGGAACCGTTCCGACGACGCCGACATCGCTGACGCTCACAACCGGCGGCTTCGTGATCACCGGCGCGCGCTGCAGGCCGTTCGCGAGTCGACCCTCACTCTTCACACCCAGCTGCGTGAGTTCGCAGAGCGCTGGGAGCGCCACGTTGCACGCAAGCCGTGATCAGGCCGGCGGTCGCGCCGTCCCCACGTCGTCTGCCGAAGCCCTCACTCGGGTGACCGGGCCGTAGTAGTCGCCGGACTTCTTGTCGTGGCGGGCACGATTGAGGATGCTGCCCAGAACGCGGGCTCCCGCACCCTCGAGAAGCTTGATCGACTTGGCCGCGTTCGGGCGGCGCGTCTTCGTCGCGTCGACGACGAAGAGGACGCCGTCGACCGCGGGGGCGAGCAGACTCGCGTCGGCGACATTGAGGATGGGGGGAGCGTCCACCACGACGAAGTCGTAGCTTTCGGCCGACTGCGCGAGCAGTTCAGCCATCGCGCGCGAGGCGAGGATCTCCGCCGGGTTGGGGGGAGTGCCGCCCGAGGGGAGGACGTCTAGCGTCGAGGATCGGAACGGGTAGCGTGCGGTTTCGAAGTCGTGCATCTTCAGCAGGACGGACGTCAGACCCACGGCATCCTCGATGCCGAAGAACGCGTGGACCTGGGGGCGTCGCAGGTCGGCATCGATCAGCAGGACCCGGTGATTGAGATCCGCGAGCGTCAGGGCGAGGTTGACGGCGACGGTGGACTTGCCTTCGCCGGGGGACCCCGACGTGACGAGCAGAGTGGAGGTACGCGACCCGACGTTCGCGTAGGTCAGTGCGGACCGCAGCCGTCGGAACTCCTCGGCCGATCGGCCCATCGGCTCCTGAGCGACACCCGCTGCACGGTGTGCGAGCAGCGGTGCTCGGGTGATGACCCCGAGAACAGGGGTGCCGCTGACACGCGCGAGGATGTCCTCGTTGCGCACGCGTGTGTCAGCGGCGCTGAAGATCAGCGCGCCGGCGATGCCGATGATGGCACCCAGAAGGACGCCGAGGAGGGCATCGCGCGGCTTGTTCGGTGACGACTGGGATGCCGGTACCACCGCCTCATCGATCGTCTCCGCGGTGATGGTCGGCGCTCCCTCCGCGCCCTTCGGAGAGATCTCGAGGACGACATCCGCGAGCTCGGCCGCGACCGCGTTCGACAGCGTGGCAGCGCGTTCAGCGTTGGTCGTCGTGGAGGTGATGCGGAGGATGACGGTGTCCTGCGGGATCGCGACATCGATCGACCGCGCGAGCTCCCGTGGTGTCGTGTCGATGCCGAGTTCTGCGATCACCGGTTCGAGCACCCGAGATGTCGTGGCCAGCTGCGCGATGGAGAGCATCTGATTCTGGGTGTACGCGGAACCCTGATTCAGGTCGGACGCGTTGGTCCCCTGGTTGAGCGCGAAGTACAGCGAAGCCGTCGACTGATAGCGAGGGGTTTCCAGCGCGGAGAGCCCATAGGCCAGTGCGCCCCCGACGACGGCGCACACAGCGACTCCCCACCAGAACTTCCGCAGCGCACTCAGCAGCCAATGCCCCGACCACGGCGTTGTTTCCGCCATCGGTCCCCCTCCCCCAAGTTCACCCATTCTACGGGGGCGCGCGCGCTGGCCGACAGCGTTCGCCGGGGCGAGATGGAGAGGAGACAATACCGGCTCTGCTCCGACCTCCGCATGAGGGATCTCTCATCGGAAACAGGGGCGCACAATGGCTCTGATACCGTCATCGAAACTTTCCCCCGTTCGCGACGCAATTCGTTGTCGCTTCGTCTGTCGCTCCCCCCGGCGAATTGAGGCCCCATGTCCCCGTTTCCCCTGCCCAGACGCGCCTCCGGCGTCTCCCTGGCCCTGGCGTTCGTTCTGATCCTGAGCACGCTGGTGGCCAGTGGTGCACCGGCCTCCGCCGCGCCCACCGTGTACGCGACCGACGCGATGTCGCGAACAGTCGCATCGGGCTGGGGCAAGGCAGCATCGGGCGGTACATGGAGCACGCTCTCCGGAACGGTCGCCTCCGTGACGGGGGACAAGGCCTGGGTGACCAGCCCGAGGCCGGGGCGCACGTCGCGTCTGACACTCCCGATCTCGGCGCGCGACGTCGACTCGCGATTCACGATGACTGTGCCGACTCTCCCCACGAGCGGGAGCGGCCTCTACCTTTCGCACGGCGTGCGCGCCACCCCGAAGGGTGCCTACGTCGTGGGTGTCCGCGTCATGGTCGGCGGTGAGATCGATCTCACGCTGGAGAAGCGATCCGGCGCGGCGGTGACCACGCTCGAGCGTGTGCGTCTGAAGGATCGGGTCCGCGCAGGAGGCACACTGAACGTGCGGGTGCAGGCGACCGGGTCCAGCAAGGTCGAGCTCACCGGCAAGATCTGGGCGTCCGGAGCGTCCGAGTCCAGCGCGCGGACGATCACGCACACCGACTCCTCACCCGAGCGCATCGCCGGGTCGGGTGGGGTCGAGTTCTCCCTGTACACCTCCGCCTCGACGAAGGCCCTGCGAGTCGGTGTCGACGACCTGAGAGTGTCCGCCGCAGTGGCTGCATCCCCGTCGCCCACACCCACACCGACACCGCAGCCCAGCGAGCCTGCGTCCCCACCCCCCACTGCGGGAACAATCGCGGGTGCACGTGCAGGCGCCGGGGCGGCAGAGCCGGGGACGAGAACGTACGCTGTGCCGTCGAACGCGGTCATCGTCTCACCGACCGGGAGCGATTCGGCCGCGGGTACGGTGGCCTCCCCGCTGCGGACGATCACCGCTGCTGTGAAGAAGGTGTCGAACGGCGGAACCATCGCCCTCCGAGGGGGGACCTACCACGAGAGCGTCATCATCCCGCCGCAGAAGCGGGTGACGCTCCAGCCCTACCGCGCCGAGGCCGTCTGGTTGGACGGTGCCGAGACGGTGACCGGGTGGCGGAAGTCGGGGTCCGTGTGGATCCGCTCGGGGTGGACGCAGACCCTCGACGCCAGTCCCACCTTCAAGCGTGGCGCGCCGGACGGCACGGAGGACGGCTGGCGCTTCGTCGACCCCGCGTACCCCATGGCGGCACATCCCGATCAGGTGTGGGTCGACGGGCGGCAGCTCACGCAGGTCGCCTCACGGTCCCAGGTCGCGAACGGCCGCTTCTACGTGGACGAGAAGGCCGATGAACTCGTGGTCGGAACGGACCTGACCGGTAAGAAGGCCAAGGTCAGCACGCTGATCAGCGCCCTTTCCGTCCGTTCGGCGGGCTCGCTCGTCCAGGGGATCGGTGTGCGACGCTTCGCGACCAGCGTGCCGTCGATGGGCACGGTGATCGTGGCCGCGAACGACGTGACGTTGTCCCACGTGACCATCCGCGACAACTCCACGACCGGCTTGTACACATGGTCGAGGAACACGACCCTGTCGGACGTGTCGGTCATCGGCAACGGGTTGCTCGGTGCCGGCGCCTCGCAGGCGGACGGTCTCGAGGTTCGTCGGATGCTCTCGACCGGTAACAACCGCGAGCGATTCAATCGGGCGCCCGTGTCGGGCGCGCTGAAGATCCACAGCTCGTCGGACGTCGTCGTCGCCGACAGCGTCTTCGCGGACAACTTCGGCCAGGGCCCCTGGTTCGACGAGTCGAACTACGGGGTGGTCTTCAGCGGAAACGACAGCCTTCGCAACACCGGCAACGGGGTGGTGTTCGAACTCTCGGAGCGTGGGGTCTTCGCCGACAACCTCATCGCCGACAACGGCGTGAACGGTGTCCTGATCGCCAATGCGGGCGGTGCGTCGATCTGGAACAACACACTCGTGGGGAACGAGCGCAACATCTCCGTCACGCAGAACAAGCGGCGGTCCACGAACAGCCTCATCCCCTGGATGACCAAGGGTGTCGTGCTCGCGAACAACGTCGTCGCGGAACCTCAGGGCGACTGCCTCGTATGCGTCGACGACTTCTCGCGAGCCCTCGTCGGTGGTCAGATGGTGACGCGAGCGGAGGGCAATCTGTATCACCGGACCTCCGCGGCGGCGCCGCGGTGGTTCGCGATCTACTCGCGTGGCGCGGCAGGATCATCTGAGGGCTTCTCGACGCTCGCCGACTTCACCTCGGCCACGGGACGCGAGAAGCGATCGGTCCTGCTCGAGCAGACCTCGTCCCCCGTCCACGGGGACTACTCGCTACGATCCGCGCAGGAGTCGCAGGAGACGCAGATCGCGGTGCCGGTGCCGGCTCAAGTCGCGGAGGTCTCCGACCTGCGTTCGGGCGAGGTGAGCCTCGGCGCCCGCTTCCCGTGACCGAGAGTGCGCCGCAGCCGCTCGATGCCGCGGGTCCACACGATGGCGGGGAGGTACCGGCGACGGAAGCGGCGGATGAAGCTGCCGGCTGACGCGGCATCCGGGAACAGGCCGAACGTGGTCCACGCTTCGGCGATCCGATCACGGGTGACCGGGTCGGCGGCGGCGAGCACCTGGCGGTGGACGGCGAACACAGCGGCATCGTCACGGCGGTGTTCCGCGACCGCGGCTCTGATTCCATCGACGGATGCCGCCTTCGGCCACACTGTCGGCGAAGGGATGGGCAGGTTGTTGCGGAGGACGGGAAGGCCGGGTCCCCGCGTCTCCACCCATCCCGCGTACAGGAAGAACTCGAGCAGCTTCCGACGCTCGAACTCCTCTGCGAAGACCAGCCCCGACCGACGCTCGATGTCATCCATCAGGGCGCGGACGGTGTCCGTGTCGAAGACGAAGGGCGTCGCGGTCGGCGGGAAGGCGGAGACGGCCCGCTCGATCTGAGAGCTGTCCGCGCCGAGGTAGGTGAGGGTCCCCACGAGTGAGCCGCGGAGCGGGTGCGACGTGTAGGGGTGCGAGCGACCGAATGCCCGTCCGGTCGCATCGACGAATTCCGCGGCGCGTGTGGCTCGTGTGAAGTGGTTCTTCGCGTCGAGGACGACGTAATGCGGCGTCTCGACCCGGCGGGCGATCGCGAGCTTCGCCGCTTGCTGGCTGCGCCACCCCCCGGTCGCGCCCGGGTCGATGAGTTCGGTGGTCCGTGCGAATCGGACGCGGCGCTGCAGCGCGCCGTACTCCCGCAGCAGGCGCCGCCGCGAGTGTCCGCTCAGGCCGAGGACACAGTTGTCCAGGATGAGGATCCGGTCGACGCTCGAGGGGTCGAGGTAGCGCGACATCGAGCGCGCCTGCAGCTCGAGGAGAGGGATCTCGGCCTCGAACACGACGGTGACGAACGTCAGGGGCGCCATCATCGTGTCGCCTCGACAAGGTGCCGGATGCCGGCCAGCAGCTGCTGTCCCCGGTGCTGGGCCTGCCGCGCATGCTCGGCGAGGTGCGGATCATCCGTCGCAGCGAGGATGCGCTCGGCAGCGTCGTCGCCTGCTCCCGCATCGACCACGTGAGGCCACCCCAGCTCGCCCATGAGAGGAGCGAATTTGCGCGAGTACGCCATCGCGATCGCCGGGGTGCCCGTCGACAGCGCGTTGAGGCAGGCGTGCATGCGGGCACCGATGACGAGAGAGGCCCCGGCGATGACGGACCGCGCGTGCTCGAGGTCACGAGGCACCACGAGTCCCAGACGACCCTCGTAACGCTCATGCAACTCCCGCGCGACCGGGACGTCGTTGTCGGGGTCCGCGGAGTCGAGGACGTGGGGGAACAGAGTGATCGAGCGGCCGCGGTCGAGCAGCCCGTCGATTACCGACTCGATCTGACGTCGGTAGACCGCGGGATCGCCGTGCTGGGCGGAGCGCCACAGCAGTCCCGATACGTTCAGCAGGACGTCATGCCCCGGCTCCGGCGTGGGCTGATCGATGCCGAACACGAGGTCCGTCGTGGTGAGATCGACCGGACGGCCGAGCCTCGCCGACGCGGCGGCGCTGAGCGGGTCGCGGGCGAGCACGAGCCGAGACCTGTGGACGTCTCGCCGCGCGAGCAGGCGTGACCTGCGCGACCCGAAGGGACCGATCGTCTGCGGCGCGAGGATCGTCGGGACGTGTCGGCGCGCCGCGAACTCGTGGATCATCGACATCGTCGTGTGCCGGGGCAGGCCATAGATGTCCGAGAAGCTGTCGCCCGAGCGGGTGTCCCAGTAGAGGTCGAAGCCGTCGATCCAGTCGCGCATGCCGCGGCGACCGGTCACCCACTCGCGCACGAGACCGCGCGGCGACCACGTGACCGACTCCGGCTTCGAGCCGTAGTTCATGTACGTGAACTCGGCGTCCGGCCAGATGCGCCGGAGCAGGTCCTGCGAGCCGCGGCCCAGGGCACGGACTCCCAGATTCGGCGAGGTCTCATCCGTCCAGGCGAGGAGGATGCGCATTCGGTGTCCTTTCCGACCGTCGGGCCGCGGTGCCGCACAGCGCGGCCCGACGTCGGGGGTCTCGGGTCAGTGGGTGGAGTCCGGCCGGCGCCGTGCACGACGGCCGAGGAGGTGCATCGATTCCCGCCGAGCGAGCCGTATCGCGAGGTCCTCGTAGTCGCCCGCGATGTCGTCCCAGCGGAACGCCGCGCGAGCGCGTTCGCGGACGATCCGGCCCATCACGGCCGCACCCGCGGGGTCGCCCTCGAGCGTGGCGAAATGGCGGGTGGCTTCTGCGGCATCCGCGAAGAACAACCCCTGCTCGGCCAGCGTCTCGTGGTTGAAGCCGACGTCGTAGGCGAGCACGGCGGTGCCCGCACCCATCGCCCGCAGGAGCGACGGGTTGGTGCCGCCGACCGAGTGGCCGTGCACGTAGGTGAGTGCGTGGAAGTAGAGCGCGTCCAGCAGGTCCTGATCGAACACGCCGCCGAGGAAGTGGATGCGGGGGTCGCCGCCGGCGGCGGCGCGGATCTGCTGCGTGTACTCGGCGGCGTAGGGTGCTGAGCCGACGACGACGAGGGGGCGTGTCGCGGAACTCCTCCGGTACCCCTCGACGATCTCGAGCACGTGGTTCTCCGGCTCGAAGCGTGCGACGACGAGGTGGTATTCGCCCGGCGTGAAACCGAGGGCGCGGATGCCGTCGGTCGGGGCATCCTCCAGGATCGGCGCACCGTAGCGGATGAGCTCGGTCGGCACCCCGAACTCGCGGTCGTAGTAGTCACTGATGCCGGGCGCGTCCGCGATGAGGGCGTCCGCCGTGCGGACGCCGAACTCCTCCGCCCACCGGTAGTAGGCCTTGCCCCGGCGACCCCACTTGGACCGCTTCCACTCCAGCCCGTCCATGTGCAGGGCGGTCGGGATGCCGCGGGCTCGCAGTGCGGGCAAGAAGGGCGAGTTCGCGGCGTTGAACACGAAGGCGGCATCCGGTCGCCGGCCGAACACGGCGTGCACGGCCGAGAGTCCGGTGTGGCTCAGAGTCTCGAGCTGCTTGACCCGCAGCGCCGGCAGGTGGACCACCTTCATGCCGAGGTACTCGCGTGCACGGCTCTCCGAGCCTCGCGTGTACACGGTGACGGCGTGCCCGCGCTCGACGAGCCGCCGACCGATCTCTTCGACCGCGGTCTCGAATCCGCCGTAGGAGGCGGGAACGCCACGGGTGCCGATCATGGCGATCTCGAGCGTCCGGGTGGCACGGGGACGCTCGTCCTGGGCGAGGCGGACCGGCTCGGTGTCGAGACGCCGCGGGATTTCGATGACCATCAGTACGCTCCCTCGGTGGTGACCATGACCTTGGCTGTCCGCCACATCAGAACGAGGTCCGTCATGACGGTCCAGTTCTCGACGTACCGGAGATCGAGCCGGACGCTCTCCTCCCAGGAGAGGTCGCTGCGTCCGCCGACCTGCCACGGGCCGGTGATGCCCGGCTTGATGTAGAGGCGGCGGTGGACGGCGCCGTCGTAGGCGGTGACCTCGGACGGCAACGGCGGACGCGGGCCGACGACGCTCATGTCGCCGCGCAGCACGTTCCAGAACTGCGGCACCTCGTCGAGCGAGAACGACCGCAAGAATCGGCCGACGCGCGTCACGCGCGGATCTTGCCGGAGTTTGAACAGGGGACCCGACCCCTCGTTTCGGGCAAGCAGCGCGGCGAGCTCATCCTCGGCATCCACCCGCATGGTGCGGAACTTGAGGATCGCGAACTCGTGGCCGTCGCGGCCGACCCGTGCCTGCCGGAAGAAGACGGGCCCGCCGTCGTCGGCCGCGATCGCGATCGCGATCGCAAGGGCGAACGGCGCGAAGAGGATGAGGGCGGTCAGGGACACGACGACGTCCAGGGCGCGCTTCACGTAGAAGGCGGCACCCTCGAAGCTCGGGATCTTGACGTGGATGAGAGGCATGCCCTCGACGGGCCGCAGCGACATGCGAGGTCCCGCCACGTCGGTGAGACGGCTCGAGATGACGAGTTCCGCAGCGCTCCCCTCGAGCGCCCACGCGAGACGCTTCACGAAGGCCGGGTCGCCGACGGGCTGGCTCGCGACGACGATGGTGTCGCTCTGATGGATCGCCGCTGCCCGCAGGACGGCGTCGTCGCCGCGCGTGACGGGGTAGTCGACCCCGTCGACGGCGAGGGGCGAGTCCGCATCGTCGAGGAGCGCGACGCCCACGACGAGGTAACCGAGCTGACCGGTCGGTCCCAGGCTCCGGATCGCGTACTCCACGTCGTCGCGGGAGCCGACGACGACGGTGCGTGAGGCGTAGCGGCCCTCGGCGCGCTGCGCGAGAAGCCACCGCCGCCAGGCCCAGCGCGAGACCAGCAGGGCGAGGGTGCCGAGGGGGAGCGCCGTGAACAGCTGCGCGCGGATGCCGTGCCACTCGAAGACCACGAACACGATGGCGAGCAGCCCGAACGCCAGTCCGGTCGCGTGGGCGACGCGGGCGTACTCGGTCGGTCCGGTCCCCACGACCGTCGTCGAGCGGGTGTTGAAGAGGCCGAGGGAGACCAGCCAGATCACCGCGGTCGCGATCGCGATGATCACTCGACTGCGGACGGCGATGTCGGCGGGCGCGGCGGCGTTCAGGGACACGATGGCGGCGAAGGTGCACGAGACCGCCGCGACGACGGCGTCGTTCACCCGGAGGCGAGTGCGGAAGCGTCGTTCCCACTGCTGCCGGCCGACCAGGGCCGCCGAGGCGCGCGGAGCTTCGCCGATCGCGCCGCGGACACCCGCCCGAGGGCTGAGTCCGGGCAGCGTGAGACCCGGTGCGAGACCGTCGACCGCGGTCACCGATCGCCCCCACAGACATCGGTCTGTCGCCGCATCATGCCCCCAAGCAATGTGCGTCACTGCATCCGCCCCCACGGCGTCTGCATGTTCCCCAAGCGAGCTTCGCGGTCCCCCAAAGACCTCCGCGCGACCCCCCGGCCGCGCGATCCACTCGGAGGCAACTGTAGCGTGCGTCGCCCGAGGGTGCGAGTCCGATTCGTAAACTCGGCGTCAGACGATGTTCATCTCGTCACCCGCGGCCTGCAGGTGGCCGCCATCTGTGGCGCGTCGCGTCAGGCGCCGAATGCCCGGAAGAGCGTGACCAGCAGCGGCACGATCCGTCCGTCCATGCGGAAGCGTGCGAAGCCCTCCGACACGGCCCGCCCGGTGCGGGAGGTGACGAACCACGGCGGCTTCGGCAGCACCGAGAACCGCCCCCGGCCGAGCGAGCGGGGGAACGGCCGGAACGGTCCGCGGACGACGGTGCGCTCCACCCGGTCGAGCAGCAGCGCATTGTGGACGACGCCGATGCCGCTGGGCGCGTCCTCGACCGTCCCGCCCGGGTAGGCGCCCCAGGTGGCGGTCGGTGTCAGGAAGCCGAACGCGGTCCACGCGTTCACGGCGACGGTGCCGTACCGCAGCCGCGCGATCGCGTCGTCGAACCCCGTGCCGAGACCGGCCAGGGTGGCCGGGTCGACGAGGACGTTCGCCCCGAGGGTCCCGGTCAGCCGCTCGTTGGCGTGCGTGATCGCGGCGTCGAGGAAGGCGGCACCGGTGCCCGGCAGGTCGACGACGCCCAGGACCGGAGCGAAGTACTCGGTGGTTTCGACCTCGCCGCCGCCGGTGACCAGCGCGCGCGTGTCGTCGGCGAACCAGACGGCGTCGGGGTACGCCTCGCCGACCCGGCGCAGACGATCCGCCGCGTGCGGGTACCAGACGGGTCGTCGCGGCGCCCGCGCCAGAGCCCGACGCAGCTCGCGCAGGAACTCCTCGCGCTGCTCCCACTCGCGGCTGAGCAGCACGACCTGCCCCGCGATGCAGTTGTGCCCGCTGTTGTGCAGGCGCATCGTCGCGACGTGCTCGGCCTGGAAGCGCAGGTCCGCCGCCGCCCACCGCCCCGGCACGACGACGATCGGCGAGACCCCGCCGAGCTCCGCGGTGATCGGCACGCGCAGCCGGTCGTCGCCCGCACCGACGATGGCCCGGAAGGTGGCCTCCGACCCGGTGATGTGGACGTGGTCGATCCCGGGATGCCGCGTGAGGTAGGCGCCGACATCGCCGCCCCCGCTCGTCACGGCGACGAACCCACGGCGGATCAGCGGTGCGAAGACGCGCTCGAAGACGGGGACGAGCGCGTCCTGCGTCGGGTTCACCTTCAGCAGGACGACGCGACCTTCGGCCAGCAGCTCGTAGAGGACGTCGAGGAACGGGATGGAGGTCACGTTCCCGGCACCGAGGACGAGTCCGACGCCGCCGGCACGGTGCGGATGTCGCGACGCGAGGCCCGCGGCATCCCTCGCCTCGTGCGGCGTGACGCCCGGCTGCAACCACACCTCGGTGGTGTACCCCGACAGCAGTAGGCGGTCCGAGGCCCGCAGCGGCGAGGAGTGCACGACGGTGCGCCCTCCGGGGCCGGTGCCGGTGCGGACGCCCGCGAGAGGGCTCCGTCCCCGGGCGAGGGCGTCGAGGCTGTCGGCGTAGGCGTCGAGTGCGACGATCGCGGCATACGGCCCCGCGAGCCACTCCTCGCCGGCGAGCGGATGCCGCGGGTCGAGGCCCTTGCTCTCGGCGGCGACGCGCGCCCAGTCCTCGGCCGCTGCTCCCACGGACGAGCGGATCTCGCGGAGGAGGTCGCGGCGGGCCGCGGCCGTGAGATCGCGCCAGGCCGCGGACCCGGTGCGCAGGCGCTCGAGCGCGGCGTCCAGGGTGGCTCGGGTGTCGGCGTCGGGGGAGAGGTCCCGTGGGGTGGCCGGTGACGTCGTCGTCATCGTCGTGGGGCGGGTGGACTCAGATGAGCGAGAGCTCGCGGAGCTTGGCCGCGACGTCGTCGTTGCTCGGCTCGACGTGGTGCGTGGCGTCGGGGTACACGACGACGGGGATGTTGGTGCGCCCCGAGATCTCGCGGGCGACGTCGGCGGCGTCGGGCTCCGCTTCGAGGTCGACGTAGCGGTAGTCGATGCCGAGGCCGTCGAGCTGCGCCTTCGTGCGGCGGCAGTCGCGGCACCAATCGGCGCCGAACATCGTGATCTGAGCGGACGTGTCGGTCATCACTCCAGGGTACGCCTGCCCGCGGTGGCGGGCGCGGCGTCGGGGTGCGGGGCGCCTCGCCCCGACCTGCGGGGCGCGTAGACGACGAGGGCGTGGAAGACGAAGCGCAGCACGAAGGCGGCGACGAGGGTGAGCGCGGCGGCGAGGACCGCGGGGATGTGCGCCCCCTCGACGAGGATCGACAGGACCGGGATGCGGATCACGGCCTCGAGTCCGTTGAAGCTGAACGACTTCAGGAACCGGGTGAGCATGCGCCCCGATTCGGAGCGCATGTCGGCGAAGACGAGGTACTCGAGCAGCAGGAAGTTCGTGATGATTGTCACGACGCTCGCGACGACCGCCGCCGGGACGTAATCCATCCCCAGGCGGATGAGTCCCCACATGATCACCAGGTTGGCGATGGCGCCGAATCCGCCGACGAGGGCGAACGCCGACATCCGTCCGAAGCGCAGCATCGCCAGCTGCGTGAGGAAGCGGACCCCCTGCGTGAAGGTCGCCTTCGACGTGCCGGCGTGACGCTGGGCGAAGTCGAAGGGAATCTCGTCGACGCGCAGCTGGCGACGGGCGAGCACCTCGAGCAGGATCTTGAACCCCCGGGGGCGCAGGGCCTCGACGTCGACGGCCTGGGTGTCGAGCAGGAAGAACCCGGTCATGGGGTCGGAGCAGTTCGCGAGCTTGCGCGGGAACATCGCCTTGGTGAGGGCCGTCGACGCCCGCGAGACGGCGGTGCGCGTCGCGTCGGCGAGTCCCTTCGAGGTCCCGCCCGACGCGTAGCGCGACGCGACGACGACGTCGACGTCTCCCTGCTCGGCGCGGTCGATGAGTCGCGGGATGTCTTCGGGCGGATGCTGGAGGTCACCGTCCATCACCAGGCACCACCGCGAGGTCGCCGCCTGGAACCCGGCGACGACCGCGCCGCCCAGGCCGGCGACGGGGTCTGCCCGGTGGATCAGCCGCACGGGGAACGGCGACGTCCGGGCCGCGTCCGCGATGATGTCGGGGGTGTCGTCGGTCGAGTCGTCGACGAAGATCACTTCGAACACGCGGTCGGTGAGGGCGTCCTCGATGCGCCGCAGCAGTTCGACGACGTTCGGACCTTCGTTGAAGGTCGGAACGATGATCGACAGATCCATGATGGGGCTCGCGATGCTCGGCGGGCACGGGTGACGTCCCAGCCTAGCCGCGCCCGGGGCGCCCCGACTGAGGATGTCCCCGGTGAACGTCCTGCACCCGCTGGGGGAGGGCTCGTCATGCGCCTTGTCGGCCCCGAGGCGCGGGGCTAGCCTGGCCGCATCGGGCGAGGGGAGAGCGGGATGAGCGTGCAGGGGTCGGTGCGGACGGTCGTCGGTGGCATCCGCGGGGCGTTGTTGATCGGCGGTGTGCTGGCGATCGTGGTCGGCATCCTGATCCTGGTCTGGCCGGGGAAGACGGCGATGGTCGTCGCGGGGATCATCGCCGCATGGGCGGTCCTCGCGGGGGTCGTGAACCTCGCGATCGGTGTGCTGTCGCGCACGGCGGGCTCCTGGGCCCGCGTGGGACACATCGCGCTCGGGCTGATCTTCGTCGTCGGCGGGGTGGTGGCCTTCTCGAACCTCGGGCTCGCCGCCGAGACGCTGGCGACGTTCCTCGGGGCGCTGGTCGGCATCCTGTGGATCGTCGAGGGGGTCGTCGCCCTCACGACGCTGCGGGGGACGCGCTCGCGCGGCTGGACGATCGCGTTCGCCGTTCTGAGCCTCGTCGCCGGTGTCGTCATCCTCTTCGCCCCGATCTGGGGCGCGCTCGTCCTCTGGCTGTGGATGGGTGTCTCGCTCATCCTTCTCGGCGCGATCCAGCTCGTCCGCGCCGCTCGGCTGCGCACGCGCTGAGCCCTCTGCTAGACAGGGGGGATGATCTGGGGGGATGCCGGCGCGAGGCGCCCGAGCAGAGTGTGGACTGGTGTCACGCTCGCCGCGGCGGCGGTGGTCCTGGCGGGATGCGCCTCGACAGCGGGAGTCGCGAGCATCGCTCAGACACCCGAGGCCAGCCCTCCGGTGATCCCCGAGGCGACCCCCGTGGCGGCGCCGGCTGCCGATGCGATGCTCGGCGAGCAGACCCTGACCGGTGTCGGTCCACGGTTCGAGGAGAAGATCGCGCTCACCGTGCCGGGGGGCACGCGCACGGTACGGGTGGATCTGACCTGCGGCGCCGAGTCCCGCTTCACCGCGGAGCTGGGCGACGCGATGATGCTCGGGCAGGCGCCGCTGTCGGGCGTCTGCGAGGGGTCTCGGACCCTCGCATGGCCGTGGGTCGCGCAGTCTGCGCCGGCCCTGTCGCTGTGGGTCGAGCCGGATGTCGAATGGACCGCGGTCGTGACCTACTCGCCTGAGGCGTTCGCCCAGGACGAGGTGCTCGTCGAGGAGTGTGCGGCGTACTCGCAGATCCACAGCCAGGTGACGAACGCCGACGACGGGTACGGCTTCTACGCCGCCTTCGGCGCCGACGAATGGAATGCACGCCTGGATGCCGCGGCCCGGGCGGCGGAGGTTCTCGCCGCCTCGTCGCAGACCGCCCTGGCGGATGAGTTCGCCGCCGTGCAGGTCGTGCTCATGGAGCGCTCACCCATCCCCGGCGGGATGACGGAGGTGCAGGAGTACTGGGAGACCCAGCGTCCCATCGCCGAGGCCTGCGCCTGGAACCACAGTGAGATCGTGGTGCACGCCGAGTTCGGCGGCTGAGCGCTCAGCTCACGTGGTCGCGCCAGGAGTGCTGCGGCCGGTAGCCGAGCAGGCGTTGCGCCTTCGCGGTGGAGAACAGCGAGTCGTGCACGCCGAGGTCGCCGCGCGTCTCGACATCTGGGAACACCTCGGCCACCAGGTCGTCGTTCGGCCTGCTCATGACCGTGTCGGCGGCCGCGATGAGGAAGTGGTCGAAGCCGGCGGGCGCGACCTCGAGCGCGCGGGCGATCGCCTGCGCGCCGTCGCGGGCGTCGATGTAGCTCCACAGGTTCCACTTGCGCCGGCGCGCATCGGCGTCGAAGGACGGGAACTCCGCGTAGTCCTCGGGCACCATCACGTTCGAGAACCGCAGCGCGGTGATGGATGCCTCGGGGTACCACCGCGTCAACTGGATCGCGAGCTGCTCCTCGAGGTGCTTCACGAGCGAGTAGACCGATTCCGGTCGTGCGGGGTAGTCCTCGTCGACCGGGATGTACGGAGGTGGCACGTCGAACGGCAGGCCCTGCACGGTCTCGCTCGAGGCGTAGACGATCTTCGTGATCCCGAGCCGCAGCGCCGCCCAGAACACGTTGAACGTGCCCGCGATGTTGTTGTGGAAGGTCGCGATGTCGGAGCGGATGCCGGGGGCCGGGATCGCGGCGAGATGCACGAGGGCGTCGACGCCGTCGTGCTGGTCGCCGACGCCGGTCAGCGCGTCGATCACCTGGCCGTAGTCGGTCAGGCCGACCTGGACGAACCCGGGGCCGCGCTCGCCGCGGACGTCGAACCCGATGACCTGATGACCGGCGGCGGTCAGCTCACGGACGACGACCGTGCCGAGCCTTCCGGAAGATCCTGTGACGGCGATGCGCATCCCGCCAGCATGTCACGCACGCCGGAGGCGAGGGCCGTCACCACCCGTGGGTGTTGAGCCACTCCCGGCGATGGGCGGTCTCGGCATCCGATTCGTCGCGGTCGGACGTGTCGTGCTCGGCGAGGACGCCGTCCTCGAGGGGGATGAAGCGGTGGCAGACGAGGCAGAGGGCACGCCCGTGCGGCCAGCCGTCGCTGAGCGCCGCGGCGGGCTCGCCGGGTTCGCCGGAGCCGGCGCAGCGGGCCGGGTCTGCCGCGGCATCCGTCCACATGATCGTGCGGTGGCGGTGGAGTCCCGGGTGGTCGAGGGGTCGCGTGCAGCGGCGACCGGCGTTGCGGCTGCGGCAGAAGCGGACGGTCATCAGTTGATGATCTCGCCGCCGGATTGCTCGATGGCGGCGATCCGGCGCTTCCAGTCCGCGAGCGCCTCGGGCGCCAGACGGGGGAAGTCGGTGATCTCGCCGACCACGCGCAGGGGTTCGGCGCTGCGGTAGGAGCGGGTGGGGTTGCCAGGGAACTTCTTGTCCGTGACGTTCGGGTCGTCTTCGAACGGTCCGGTCGGCTCGACGATGTACACCCGCGGTTCGGCGTCGCCCGCGGCCAGCTCGGCCGCGAGACCGGCGGGGTCGCGCAGCGCCGTGAAGTAGATGTGGTTCATCACGATCGACGGGCGGTAGTTCGAGGTGCGCCCGGCGGTCAGCAGGTCGCCGATCCGCAGGTCGGCCTTCGTGCCGTGGAAGAAGGGTCCCGTCTCGTCCGCTGCGCTCACCGCGCCAGGGTAGCGCGCAGGGTCAGACGTCGGAACGGGGCATCGGTGCGAGCCGCGTGAGCTGCGTGACGTGGCGCGGCTCGAGTTCGGCGATCGAGGCGACGCCGAGCAGCTTCATGGTGCGCTCGATCTCACTGCGGAGGATCTCGATCGTCTTGTCGACCCCCGCCCGTCCGCCGGCCATCAGGCCGTAGAGGTAGGCGCGGCCGATGAGCGTGAACTTCGCGCCGAGCGCCATCGCGGCGACGATGTCGGCGCCGTTCATGATGCCGGTGTCGACCATGACCGTCGCGTCCTTGCCGACCTCGCGCACCACGGTCGGCAGCAGGTGGAAGGGGATGGGCGCCCGGTCGAGCTGACGCCCGCCGTGGTTGGACAGGATGATGCCGTCGACGCCGTGGTCGATGAGGCGCTTCGAGTCCTCGACGTTCTGCACCCCCTTGATGACGATCTTGCCCGGCCAGATCTCGCGGATGACCTTCAGGTCCTCGTAGCTGATTGTCGGGTCCATCGCCGCGTTGAGCAGGTCCCCGACGGTGCCGCCCGTCGCCGAGAGGGAGGCGAACTCGAGCTTCGGCGTCGTGAGGAAGTCGATCCACCACCACGGGCGGGGGATCGCGTTGACGATCGTGCCCAGGGTCAGCTGGGGTGGGATCGAGAAGCCGTTGCGCTTGTCGCGCAGGCGCGCCCCGGCGACGGGGGTGTCGACGGTGAACTGCAGGGTGTCGAAGCCGGCCTCGGCGGCGCGCTTCGCGAGCCCGTACGAGATCTCGCGGTCGCGCATGACGTACAGCTGGAACCAGTTGCGTCCGTGCGGGTTGGCCGCCTTCACGCCCTCGATCGAGGTCGTACCGAGGGTCGAGAGGGTGAACGGGATGCCGGCGGCCCCCGCCGCTCCCGCGCCTGCGACTTCGCCCTCGGTCTGCATGAGCCGGGTGAAGCCGGTCGGCGCGATGCCGAACGGGAGTGCGGAGGGACCGCCCAGGATCTCGACGGAGGTGTCAACGTTCTCGGCGGGGCGGAGGACGTCGGGGTGGAACTCGACGTCCTCGAACGCCTGACGGGCGCGCGCGAGCGAGGTCTCGCCTTCGGCGGCGCCGTCGGTGTAGTCGAACGCGGCCTTCGGGGTGCGGCGCTTCGCGATCGTCCGCAGGTCGGAGATCGTGTACGCGGCATCCAAACGGCGCTTCGTGCCGTTGAGCTCGGGCTTCTTGAACTGCATGAGCTCGAGCAGCTCGACCGGCTTCGGGAATTGACGCTGCACCATGGTGACCATCCTCCTCTGGAGTGATCCGACGCGGGCCGGGATTAACGCAGGAACGCGGCGGCGACGCCGGAGTCGACGGGGATGTGAAGCCCCGTCGTGCGGGAGAGCTCGGGCCCGGTCAGCACGTAGACCGCGTCGGCGACGTTCTCGGGGACGACCTCGCGCTTGAGGATCGTGCGGTTCGCGTAGAACTGGCCGAGGTCCTCTTCCTTCACGCCGTAGGTCGCGGCGCGGTTGGCGCCCCAGCCGGCGGCGAAGATGCCCGAGCCGCGGACGACGCCATCGGGGTTGATGCCGTTGACGCGCACGCCGTGCTCGCCGAGCTCGACGGCGAGGAGCCGCACCTGGTGGGCCTGGTCGGCCTTGGTCGCGGAGTACGCGATGTTGTTGGGCCCGGCGAAGACGGAGTTCTTCGACGAGATGTAGATGACGTCGCCGCCCATCTTCTGCTCGATGAGCGCCTTCGCGGCCGCCTTCGCGACGAGGAACGAGCCCTTCGCCATGACGTCGTGCTGCAGGTCCCAGTCCTTCTCGGTGGTCTCGAGCAGCGGCTTGGACAGCGAGAGTCCGGCGTTGTTGACGACGAGGTCGATGCCGCCGAAGGCGAGGACGGTCGCATCGATCGCGGCCTGCACACCCGCGGCATCCGCCACGTTCGCGGCGACTCCGATCGCGACGTCCGTTCCGCCGAGCTCGGCCGCGGCGGCCTGTGCCTTCTCGAGGTCGAGGTCGGCGACGACGACGCAGGCGCCCTCGGCGGCGAGCCGCGTGGCGATGGCCTTGCCGATGCCGGATGCCGCTCCCGTGACGAACGCGATGCGCCCCTGATGCGTCTTGGGCTTCGGCATCCGCTGCAGCTTCGCCTCTTCGAGGGCCCAGTACTCGATGCGGAACTTCTCGGCGTCGGAGATGGGGGAGTAGGTCGAGAGGGCCTCGGCGCCGCGCATGACGTTGATGGCGTTCACGTAGAACTCGCCGGCGACGCGGGCGGTCTGCTTGTTCGCGCCGTAGCTGAACATGCCGACGCCGGGGACGAGGACGATGAGCGGGTCGGCGCCGCGGATCGCGGGGGAATCCGCGGTCGCGTGGGCGTCGTAGTACGCCTGGTAGTCGGCGCGGTAGGCCTCGTGGAGTTCGCGCAGGCGCGCGATCGAGTCCTCGACGGACGCCGATGCCGGCAGGTCGAGGATGAGGGGCTTGACCTTGGTGCGCAGGAAGTGGTCGGGGCAGCTCGTGCCGAGCTCGGCGAGCGCGGGCGCCCTCCCGGAGGCGAGGAAGTCGAGGACGACGTCGCTGTCGGTGACGTGGCCGACCATCGGCTTGTCGGCCGAGGCGAGCCCGCGGATGGTGGGCGCGAGGGCGGCGGCCTTCGCGCGGCGCTCTTCCTCGGGCAGCGGCTCGAAGCCGGAGCGGATGCCGCCGAAGGGCTGCGGCGCGCCGTGCTGGTCGATGTACGCCTGCGCGGTCTCGATGATCCAAAGGCTGTTGCGCTCGGACTCCTCGGACGTGTCGCCCCAGGCGGTGATGCCGTGTCCGCCGAGGATGCAGCCGATGGCATCGGGGTTCTCGGCCTTGATCGCCGCGATGTCGAGGCCGAGCTGGAAGCCCGGGCGACGCCACGGCACCCAGGCGATCTTGTCGCCGAAGATCTCGCGGGTGAGCGTCTCGCCGTCGGCGGCGGTCGCGATGGCGATGCCGGCGTCGGGATGCAGGTGGTCGACGTGTGCGGCATCCACCAGTCCGTGCATGGCGGTGTCGATGGAGGGAGCCGCGCCGCCCTTGCCGTGGAGGCAGTAGTCGAAGGCGGCGACCATCTCGTCCTCGCGCTCGACGCCGGGGTAGACGTCGACGAGGGCGCGCATGCGGTCGAGGCGGAGGACGGCGAGGCCCGCTGGCTTCAGCGTGCCGAGGTCGCCTCCGGAGCCCTTGACCCAGAGGAGCTCGACGGGCTCGCCCGTGACGGGGTCGGTGTCGGTTCCCTTGGCGGACGTGTTGCCGCCGGCGTAGTTGGTGACCTTCGGGTCGGAACCGAGGCGGTTGCTGCGCGCGATGAGTTCGGCGGCGGCCGTGGGCGTGGGGGACATCGACTCTCCTGCGAGGCTCAGACGTGAAAGATTTTGTGAAACCTTTCACAATCTAACACGCTCAGCGGATGTCGACCAGATCCCGGAATACGTCGAGGCGGCCGTCGTCCGGATCGAGCTCGGTGATGAGGATGTCGATGTCGGTCCAGCGCAGGGCGCGCGCGACCGCGAGGCGCTCGAGCTTGGAAGAGTCGGCGAGCACCACGGTCTCGCCGGCATTCGCGGCGAGGACGCGTTTGACCTCGGCCTCTTCGAGCGTCGTCTCGCTCGTCCCGAAGGACGGGTCGAGGGCGGCCGCGCTCGTGAAGAAGCGGTCGTAGTGGAAGCGTGCCGCGCTCTCGCACGCCTGCGCGCCGACGAAGCTGCCGGTACGCGGTTCGAGCCGGCCGCCGAGGAGGATCGCGTCAACGGCCGGGCGAGCTTGCGCGGTGCGGAGGTTGTCGTACGAGTTGGTGACGACGAGCAGCTCGTGGCTCTCGTCGAGGGTCGCCAGGAGCGCGCCGACGGTGGAGGAGGCATCCATCGCGGCGGCGCCGCCGCGGGGGAGCAGGTCGTGCGCCTTGCGGGCGATCTCGGCCTTCGCGCCGCCGCGGGCGGCGATGCGCTCGCCGAAGCCCTGCGGCACGATGGCCGCGACAGCGCCGCCGCGCACGCGCCTCGCGAGGCCGTCGCGCACGAGGTCGTCGAGGTCGCGGCGCACCGTCATGACCGAGACCCCGAGTGCATCGGCGGCGGGTTCGAGGCGGATGCTGCCGGACTCGGCCAGCATCTCGACCAGGCGCGACCGCCGTTGGGCACTGAGGAGGGGCGGCATGCGATCAGGGTAGCCGGGCCGGTCTTGTCGCCCCGCGCTTAGGCTCGATCCGTGAGCGAGCGTCCGGCGGTCAGGTGCCCCACCTGCGGCGATCCGCTGCGCTTCGAGATCCTCGACGACGAGCGGTTCACGGTCGCGTGGTCGTGCCTGAACTGCGGACTGGTGCGGGTGACGGAGCCGCCGTGAGGCTCAGTTCCGTCGCTCGGCGATCAGCGCCCCGACGGGTCGTGCGCCGGGTTCGGCGCGGCGGTGAATATCGATGACCTCGAATCGGGCCATTCCGAGAACGCGCTCGAGGTCGCTCGCCTTCCAGCGGTAGGCCCGCACGATGGCGTGGTCGAACGCCTCCGTCTCATCCGCGTCGAAGTAGCCGAGCAGCAGCGACCCACCGGGCCGCAGCACGCGAGCGAACTCGGCGAGCGGAACCGCGATGTCGCTCGGCTCGTGGTGGATCGTCGAAAACCAAGCGAGGATGCCGCCGATCGCGGCATCCGGTTCGTCGATCGACTCGATGCTCCCGACGTCGAACCGGGTGCCGGGGTGGGTCGCACGGGCGTGGTCGATGAAGTCCGGCACAAGGTCGATCCCGCGGATGTCGGCTCCGCGCTCCGCCAGATGCTGCGTCCAGTGCCCCGGTCCGCACCCTGCGTCGATGAGCGGACCGGATGCCGCGGCTGCCCACATCTCGATGAGATGGCGATCCGCGTCGTGCATCAGACGCACGGTTCCGAGGGCGTCGACGTACTCCGTCGCCCGGTTCGTGTAGGCGGCGGTCGTGCGAGTCATCCTGTGAGGCTATCGATGCGTGAGACGATCCCGGGGTGAAGATCACCCAGGTCCGCAACGCCACCCTGCTGCTCGAGGTGGGCGGCGTCCGCGTCCTCGTCGATCCCATGCTGGGGACGAAGGGGTCACAGCCCGGCTTCGCCAGCGCTCGCCGCAACCCGCTCGTCGACCTCGTCGTGCCTCTCGCTGACCTGCTCGACCCCGACATCGTGGTCGTGACCCACACGCATTCCGATCACTGGGATGCCGCTGCCGCCGCTCTCCTGTCACGCGGGGTTCCCGCGCTCGTCCAGCACGCAGCGGATGCGGCTGTCCTCGAAAAGGCGGGCTTCACGCAGGTGACCGCCCTCGACGAGCCGACGACGATGAAGGGCGTGATGTTCACACGCACGGGCGGTCTGCATGGGTCGGAGGCGACCGTCGCCGCCGCCCGGCTCGGCGAGGTCATGGGTGTCGTGATCGCACGCGCCGGTGAGCCGACGCTGTACATCGCCGGCGACACCGTCTATCACCCGGCAGTCGAGCAGGCGATTGCCGCACACCGACCGGATATCGTCATCCTCAACACGGGGGAAGCTGTTCTGCCGGGCCTCGATCCGATCCTCATGGGGGCGGAGGACGTCGTTCGCGTGCACCGCCTCGCGCCGGACGCGCGCGTGATCGCCGTGCACATGGAGGCTCTCGATCACTGCACCGTCAGCCGCAACGACGTGCGCGCGACGGCCGAAGCGCACGGGATCTCAGAGCTCGTCGATGTCCCTGAGGACGGTGAGACGCTGAGTGTCTGAGATGTCCGCGCCCGGGAAAAGCAAAACCCCCGCCATGTAGAAGCTAGGCGAGGGTTTCTGGGACCGTTGTAACGACGGTCCGTGTGGCTCCGACGGGCGTCGATCCCGTGACCTCACGATTTTCAGTTGTATGCGAGGGTTCTATGGGTTGTCACAAGTGCTCGTTTGCTGCGTGATTCCGCGGAGGTTGTGCTCGTTGATGGGGGCTGGGTCTGGATGGTTGCAGCCGGGTTCCCGGCCCTACCCTTGGCTCATGGGCCGGGGGCGGAGGCGAGACATCATCCGTGGCGCGTTCTCGTCGATCCACTCTCGCGCATGTTCAGGAAAGCGGTCCCGATCTGCACCAGTCCAGGCGTCGTGAAACCGATCGATAGTCTCGTCCAGGACGTCAAGAACGTCCTCCGGCTGCACCCGCAACAAAGACTGCAGCCGCACGAAATCTGAGCGTGAGGCGCGACCAGGCAGCCTGCTGCCGCCGAGCTTTAGTCCCAGATCGTCTGGAGCTGTCGCTTTGTAGTAGCCGGCTGTCGAAACGATGTCGTACGCGGGGGATATCTCCGGGCGACGACCATCACGATAGATAAGCGACCAGTTCTTGAGATGCGCGTCCCCGTTTCCAACCAGCAGGTTGAACGCGAGCCTCCTGATGAACTCGTGAAGCGACTTCCGTCCTGACCTCGATAAACAAGAGCGCCAACGGTCTCGAATGACCCTTGATACTTCTGGTGTGGGTACAGCCCGCGGACCTGCGCCAAGTCTTCTATGTGGACTCGTCGGCCATCCGGTGTGCGGTCAAAGCGCGCGATTGCGTATGCGAAATCTTCGTGGCCTGGCCACATGACGTCTGGGACTGGAGGTAGTTCATCACGGTGAATGAGTTCTATCTCGGGACAGTCGATGCCGAGATTCCTCGCGAGGCTCATCGTCGCAAACTCATTCACAGGTACGTCGCGGTAGAAGGCGTCGGGGAACTTCACGATCCAGTCTCCGAGCTGATTTGCAGCGGGGATGCTCAGCCGGTCCCCACGTCGCAGCATCGAGAACTTCAGTCCGACGCCAGCAAGAGAGAACTTCCAGGGCGATTGTTCTGTGAGTGCATCGTGCTGTGTGAGCGGAACCCCGATCTCGTCGACACTGACTTCGTCCGCGAACGGTGTCACCGCGACGGCGCCGGGCAGATCCTGCCCAATTTGGAGTAGAAGCTGTAGCTCACGATCGACGCTTACTCCTCGATCGTGCGCAATCCAGTTTCGGAGCGGGCCTTCCGGGAGAAGGTTCGAGAACCACGGCGGCAGACGCAACGCGGCCTGCGGCGACTGGCGGGGATTGTTGTCAAACCAAAGTCCCAGAACGTTTCGTTCCGGGTCCTCCCAGTACGTTGAGTCGAAGACGAACCTGGCTACATCCCCTCGCTGTAGGAGGGACCCGATACGGTTGCCAATGAGCTCGACTGAATGGGCAGCGGTGATCACGGTGCAGCCGACGGCTCCTCGATTAAGACAACATCCTCGTCGCTCGACTCCTCTTCGATGTCATCGAAGTCGAGCGACTCAAGCGGTGGCGTCATCTCCAGGCCAGCGCCTGTTCTTTCCGCAACGAATCGCCCAAGATGCTGTGCCAGGATGGTCGCGCGGCGCTCGAGAAACTCGTCCGTCCGCCCCCGTGCCAACTGGTCCAACATCTCGACGTCGAGTAGATGAGAGGACAAGCCTTCCTCGGTCATGTTTTCGAGGAACGAAGTCCTGTCGACGACTGCCAGTACTCGGTTTGCCGCGTTCGTTGCCGAAACTCGGGAGACAAGCTCGAGGGCTACGTCTCGCGCCGAGGGTTCTGCATCGAGCGCGGTAGCAAGGTCGCCATGAGTGAGTGCCTGACCAGTGGCCGGATTTAATGGCTGCAGGGACCAGAGAGCACCGAGTACCAGCTTTCCCGACGATTTGTTGGTTCTGAATGCCGTAACGCTGGGCACGGAAGGCCCACGTCCAGTCTCCGTCGCGTGAAGCAGTCGCTGCACGCTGGCATCCTCGTCGCCCGGCTGGACGAGGTTCGCGAGCGAGCGGATGTTGGATGTCGAGCCGGTGTATCCCAGCGGCTCCGAGAACGTGGTGGACCGCCAAACCCAACGCGAGAGTAGCTCGAGATTTCGAGGAGCGGGGGAGGGGAAATGCGCGAAGAACCGTGCCAGCACGAGCAAGTGGAACCTAAACGGTACGAATGTGCTGTGTGGAATCCCGGCGTCAGATTGCAAGAATCGCACGACATGAAATAAGGACTCCTCGCCCCGGCGATACGCATCCGCCTGAGTATCGGTCGAGAAGCTGACTGCGGCCTCGCGGTCACCGCTGAACTCGGAGCGAACATTACGGGTCAAATCGGGGTGACGTACCACGAGTATGGCTTGATAATTCGTTTGATCCGGAAGTCTGCCGAACTCGGTGCGAGTGTCCAGACGGTCGGCGATCGCAGACATCGACAGTCCGTCAGTTGAACCGCTTCCGGCGCCATGGATGGCGTCAAAGATTTCTGAACCGCGGAGTCGCTTGCCGGCAGAGTTGATCCGATCGAAAATGTCGCGCAGGAGAGCTTCGTCGCCCTCTTCGATCACTGAGGCCGACACTTCGACATCGCGGAGAAGACCAGTCAATCTCTGAATCTCGTCCGCATAGTCAGCTGCATCAGGATTCTCCCTCAGCCATGCAAACGCTCGTCCGAGATCAAATAGATCGGGGAGCGGTATTGCCAGACCCTCTTTTATATCCCGAGTCAGAGCGAACCTGCGCCTGGGCAGAACGTAAGAGATGGCGAATCGCTCATCCTGAGCGGCTTCGGGATCGACAGCGTTCACAAGGCTTGTGATGCGTTGCTGCCCGTCGATCACCCAGAGAGCGTCAGGACGCGCCTTAGCCTCGATCTCCAACGCTCCGATTGTCAAGAGACCTTTCGGAGCCTCGCGTCGCCACAGAAGCATTCCGCCGAACGGGTAGCCGCGAAGGATGCTGTCGAACAAGGCTAGAACGTCACTTGCAGCCCATCGAAACGAGCGCTGAAACTCTGGAATTCGAATCTGACCGGACCGCACGAGCGCGGCAAGGTCCTGGATCCGAAAGTCCTGATTTCGTGAGGTCGTGGCCTGGTCAGTCACTGCGTCCCTTTCGCTGATGCAGAACAGTGTGACACTTTCAGCCGACACCAGCGCGGGGGGCGGCAGCGACGCGCCGACGCCGAGGACCGCCCGGACCGCAGCGCAGCGAGGACCGGACGGACCGGAGTGCGGCGGTGCGTCACCAGCCGGCCGGAGGTCGGCCTTGAACGAGTAAAGAAAGTTCTCACAGCTGCTCGTCGGATGGAGAACTGCGTGCGGCGGTCGGAGTTCCGGGGAAGACGAGTGGGCCGACTTCGATCCCTGTAGGGGCACCGAGGCTTATGTCGATGATGCTCCGCGCTCGCTCGGGGGTCAGCGATGCAAATGCCGAAGTCAGGTGCTCGACGGTTGCCTCTCCATCGATTAGCGCGCGGACTGAGTCCTCTACTTGATCCGTGTAGCGGCGGATTAGGCCTTGAGTAGATGTGTTCTGCGCCTCGGCGATGGCGCCCACGCGCGGGCGCGGCTGGTGGATCTTGTGCGCGTATGCACTGAGTGCGCTGCGAAGGTCTCGAGATGCCGCCTGCACGCGCTCCGTAGCCTCGAGGGCGGTGACCAACCTGGGCTCCGCGTCCCCGACATCGCGCGGCCAAGGGATGCTGACCAACCTGTCTTCGCCTGCTCGGACTTCCTCGGTAAACGCGCGGACTAGCGCGACAAAGGGTTCTGGGACGCGACCCCAGTTCGGGTGTTGAGCGGCAGGTTCACTGCCGACGCGGTGGTCAGGCATGCCGTAACGCTACCGCACTTGTAACAACCCTGTTGCGCAGCTCGCATACATTCCAGTAACAAACAAATGTTTGACAATGTTGGGAGTTGATGGGATTCTGAGGCCATCAAATTCCAACCGAAAGGACAACACCGTGGCAATCCAGTCAGCACTGCCCCGACGTTCACCCTGAGCTCACCGCGGTTTGAAGGGCTTGGAATGCCCGACGTAAATCTTCGTTCTTGCGCCATCTGAGCCGTGATTTCAGGCGCCTGCGGCGGGTGTGTCGAGACATGGACCGGAGCCGTACGCGATGAGGCCTCGGCTACTGCCGGATCTCAGCCAACGTGGAAGTCTTTGTCTCTTGTCTTGCCGTCTTCAACCCAGCTGACGTTCACCACTGGATCGCTTTCCCCGCCGAACAGTTCCATCGCGAATCGACGAGACTGGCCGCGATGAATAACTGTTGGGTTGCCTCCAGTGATCAACATGACGCCCGATTCCTCGCCTACCGGTCGAATCACGACTTGCTCGGCGTCGACATCGCCTCTGTTCTCGATATCCAACCAGCGTCGGGTCCGATACCGCGGCTTGCCTTTCGAATCGTAATTGTTCAACTCGCGTTCGCTGCCTGGCTGAACGAGCAGATCGACACCTGTCCGAACTCGTTGCTGTGGAGCATTCTCTAGACGCAACTGAGTGAGATCGTGCTCGATCGCCTTCCAGACCTCATGGTTGAGCTGATCGACGTTGCTGAACTCACCCAGTAGGCCCCGTTCTTGCACCGCCTGCCTGAACGCGCGGAGAGCATCGAGCTGCGCTGTGTCGATGTTGCTCGGGAGGGGGCAGTGGAGAAGTAGAGATGTACCGGTTTGCCCATCTCAACCGCCCGATCAATCTCCTCCGCCGTCCCTGAGACTGCGTCGGGCGTGGGCGACCCGAGGCGTCCGCCAAAGAGCGCGAAGACGATGTCGGAGTCATCCACGCCCTGGCCGTTGATGAGCTTCTGGGGGTGACCTCCGAGCAGCGGAACCGACGATGTTTCCCACCGCCATGGAAGGAGGATCACCTGCTTCGTGCGGGCGTTCGCATCGTTCCAGCTGTGGATTGCTCTTTCGACCGCGTCACGTGCGTCGGGGACATCGGACGGCGATGCAATCATCACCCGCAGGACAGTGGCTGAGAAGGACATGAGCAAACAGTAGTCAGTCGCCGCAGCAAGATAGCCCCGACCGGCCCCCGACCGGCCCCCGACCGGCCCAGCACGATGGTGGCAGGGGCGCTTAACCACCCCTGCAGAACGGACGATCGCTACGGGGCTCGATCACCGAACCGGACGCGTACAGGACGGAGCGGCGAGAAAGAGGCCTCTCACCAGGGCAAAGCAAAACCCCCGCCATGTAGAAGCTAGGCGAGGGTTTCTGGGACCGTTGTAACGACGGTCCGTGTGGCTCCGACGGGCGTCGATCCCGTGACCTCACGATTTTCAGTCGTGCGCTCTACCAACTGAGCTACAGAGCCGCATGGCATCAGAGGAGCCATGTCCTAGACGAAGAGCCCTCTGAAAACAAAGGGCTCGTCGCTCGGAGCGACCCTGACGGGACTTGAACCCGCGACCTCCGCCGTGACAGGGCGGCACGCTAACCAACTGCGCTACAGGGCCATGCTTATTAAATTGTGGGAGTGACCCCAACGGGATTCGAACCCGTGCTACCGCCGTGAAAGGGCGGCGTCCTAGGCCGCTAAACGATGGGGCCGAGCGAACCCGGGGGCTCACGCTTACCGAGGGTCAAGCATATGCGATCGCTGACGAATGTGCGAATCGAGGGCGCGCCGGCATCCCTCCGGCCGGGAACAGGGGCACGATGGCGGTGCCCGTCTGCAACTTTCCTGTGACGAATGTGAACAGTGTTGCTACTGTGATGGGCGGATCAGCACGCCATCTGGCCGAGGGAAGGGTGTGTGCAGTGACCGATCTTTCCGAGGCGTCGGACGTCGATTGCGGCTGCGCGCCCACCGCCGACGAGATCCGCTCGTTCTCGTCGCGCATCAGTCGCCGAAACGTCCTCGGGCTCGGTGCACTCGGCGTCGCCGCCGCCTCCACCGGTCTCGGCTTCGCCCTCCCCGCTTTCGCCGCCGTCTCCTACCCCAGCTGGGACGATGTCGAGAAGGCGCGCAGCAACGAAGCCGCCAAGGGCTCTGAGATCACCCGCATCCAGAACCTCATCTCGTCTCTCGAGAACGACGTCGCGGCCAAGCAGGCCGAGGCTGAGCGGCTCGGCGTCGAGTACCAGGACGCCCTGATCGCCTTCGAGGACGCCGCGGCCCGTGCAGACGCGCTGCAGGCCAAAGCCGATGCGGAAGAGGCCCGTGCGAAGGAGTCCGCCGCGAAGCTCGGCGTCCTCGCCGCGCAGCAGTACCGCTCGGGCAAGGGTGACCGCACCCTCGAGCTCTTCTTCTCCGATTCTTCCGCCAGCGCCGACGATCTGCTCGGACGCCTCGGCACGATGGACCGCCTCGTCGACGCCAACCGCGACGTGTACGCCGAAGCCGTCGGTGCCCGAGACAGCGCGAAGAGCCTCGCCGCACAGGCCCAGGTCGCCCGCGACGAGCGCGACAAGCGCAAGGTCGAAGCCGAGCAGAAGATGCAGGCCGCGCAGGATGCCGCGCAGGCCGCCCAAGCCGCCCTCGCCGCTCAGAACGAACACCGCGAGGTGCTCGAGGCACAGCTCGACGCCCTCCGTGACACGACCGCCAAGACCGTCGCCGGATACAAAGCCGGTGTCGAGGCAGAGCGCAAGCGCCGTGAGGAGGCAGCCCGCAAAGCACGCGAGGAAGCCGCCCGCAAGGCGCGCGAAGAAGAGGCCCGTCGCATCGCGGAGGAGAAGCGCCGCCGCGAAGAAGAGGCGAAGAACAACCAGGGCGGCGGATCGAGCGGCGGCTCCTCCGGCGGAGGATCGAGCGGCGGAAGCAGCGGTGGCGGCAGCGGCGGAGTCGTCCAGGCCTCCGGCTGGGTGCGACCCGCGCACGGCTGGATCAGCTCCTGGTTCGGTACCCGCGGCAGCATCTGCACCTCCGGCGGATGCACCGCCAGCGGCCACCGCGGCATCGACTTCGCCAGCTCCTGCGGCTCGCCGATCTACGCCGCCGCATCCGGCACCGTCGTCTTCGCCGGCTACAGCGGCGCCTGGGGCAACTACATCCAGATCCGCCACAGCGACGGAACCGTCACCGGCTACGCGCACATCATCAACGGCGGATACAACGTCGGCTACGGCGACCGCGTCCGCGCCGGCCAGACGATCGCCTACATCGGCAGCACCGGCGCCTCTACCGGCTGCCACCTGCACTTCGAGGTCTACCGCGGCGGCGTCCGCGTCGACCCCGCACCCTTCCTCCGCGCCCGCGGCATCAGCGTCTGACCCCGCTCGCGCAGAAACGACAGAGGGTCGGATGCCGCGCGGCATCCGACCCTCTCTCGTTTCACGTCAGAGCGTGCTCGGGGACTCACCCTCACCCTGCGTGCGGGTCTCACCCTCGTGCTGCTCGAAGCGCTCGAACGCCTCGGCGACGAGGCGCTCGGCCTCGGCGGCGTCCGCCCACTCGTCGACCTTGACCCACTTGCCGGGCTCGAGGTCCTTGTAGTGCTCGAAGAAATGGCCGATCTCGCCCTTGGTCCACTCGTCGATGTCGCCGACGTCCTGGATGTGCGCCCAGCGGGGGTCCTTCGCGAGGACCGCGACGACCTTGTCGTCGCCGCCGGCCTCGTCGCTCATCTTCAGGACGGCGACGGGACGGACCTTGGCCAGCACACCCGGGTAGATGTCGCGGTCGAGGAGGACCAGCACATCGAGCGGGTCGCCGTCTTCGCCGAGCGTGTTCTCGAAGAAGCCGTAGTTCGACGGGTACCCCATGGGGGTGAAGAGAACACGGTCGAGGAAGACGCGGCCCGTGCCGTGGTCGACCTCGTACTTCACGCGGCTGCCGCGCGGGAT
The DNA here is from genome assembly GCF_044542795.1 of Microbacterium sp. NPDC077663. Classification (NCBI taxonomy): domain Bacteria; kingdom Bacillati; phylum Actinomycetota; class Actinomycetes; order Micrococcales; family Microbacteriaceae; genus Microbacterium; species Microbacterium sp. NPDC077663. Next base: position 928,361 of record NZ_JBITVE010000002.1, read on the forward strand.
CTCGATGACGGCGTCGTACGCGCCCATGCCTGTGCTCCTTTGTAAGTCCGGTGGGATGCGGGCATAAGCCTACTTGCGCGGCAGCGCGTGCCGAACGCCGGGTGAACGCTCTGGGGTGGCGGTTCGGGGCGGTTCTGGTGCGGTTTCTCCTGCATTCGGCACGCCTATCGGCGCACGAGCGCTCGGGCGGTCGTCGGTACGGTGGAGCCGTGCCGTCCCTGAACCCCGCCGTCGCCGAGGTCCGCCGTGCCGTCCGCGCCGCCCTGACCGGGCTCCCCCAGGGCGCCGTCGTCATCGTCGGGCTGTCGGGGGGCGCCGACTCGCTGGCACTAGCCGCCGCGGTCGGCTTCGAAGCGCCGAAGCTCGGCCTCCGTGCAGCCTCCGTCACCGTCGACCACGCGCTGCAGGCGGACTCGGCCGAGGTCGCCGCATCCGCGGCCCGCACCGCCGCGGGCCTCGGGCTCGACCCGCTCGTCGTCCGGATCCAGGTCGGCACCGACGGCGGCCCCGAAGCCGCCGCTCGCGCCGCGCGCTACCGCGTGCTCCGGGATGCCGCGCACGATGTCCGTGCCGCGGCGATCCTCGTGGCGCACACCCTCGACGACCAGGCCGAGACGGTGCTGCTGGGTCTTGCGCGCGGATCGGGTGCGGGCAGCCTGCAGGGCATGGCGGCGGCATCCGATCTCGACGGCGTGCCGCTACTGCGCCCGCTCCTCGACGTCCGACGCGCGACGACGCGGGCCGCGTGCGCCGCGCAGGGTCTCGAGCCGTGGGAGGACCCGCACAACGTCGACCCGCTCTACACCCGCGTGCGCGTCCGCGAGCGCGTGCTGCCGGTGCTCGAGGCCGAGCTCGGCCCCGGCATCGCCGAAGCGCTCGCCCGCACGGCTGCGCAGTTGCGGGAGGACGCCGACGCCTTCGATGAGATGATCGACGAGACGATCGAGGACATCGTCGAGCACGCCGAGGCCGGCATCGCGGTCTCGGTCGCCGCCCTCGCCGCCAACCCGCCGGCGCTCCGGCACCGCATCATCCGGCACGTCGTCGCGAGCGAGTTCCACGCGTCGCTGACACGCGCCCAGACCCTCGAGGTGGCGCGGCTGGTGACGGACTGGTCGGGGCAGGGCCCCATCGACCTGCCCGGATGCCGCGCCCGCCGCGCCGGCGCGATGATCGAGTTCACCGGAGCGGATGCCGGGGCCGCCGCTCGATTCCCGGCATCCGATCCCGAACTTTAGACTTCTGCAATGCGCGCAGCCGAGATCGCCGACCAGCTCACCGATGTCCTCGTCACCGAGGAGGAGATCCAGGTCAAGCTCGAAGAGCTCGCCCGCCGCGTCGAGGCCGACTACGAGGGCAAGGACCTGCTGCTCGTCGGCGTCCTGAAGGGCGCGGTCATGGTGATGGCCGACTTCGCCCGTTCGCTCAAGCGTCCGATCGAGATGGACTGGATGGCGGTCTCCTCGTACGGCGCGGGGACCAAGTCCAGCGGCGTCGTGCAGATCCGGAAGGACCTCGACACCGACATCTCGGGCAAGCACGTGCTGATCGTCGAGGACATCATCGACTCGGGTCTGACCCTCAGCTGGCTGCTCGAGAACTTCGCGTCCAGGGGTGCGGCGTCGATCGAGGTGCTCGCGCTGCTGCGCAAGCCCGAAGCAGCCAAGGTCGAGATCGACTGCCGTTACGTCGGATTCGACATCCCCGTCGAGTTCGTCGTCGGATACGGTCTGGACTTCGCGGAGAAGTACCGCAACCTGCGCGACGTGGCGGTCCTCGCGCCCCACGTGTACGCCTGATCGCGCGCGGTACGCCCAAAACGAACGCACAGACCTCGCATAGCGCGGCAGGGGTAGCCTGAACGCACCATGAACGTCAAGAAGCTCTCCCGCAACCCGTTCGTCTACGTGGTGCTCATCGGCGTGCTCTTGATCGTCGGTATGACCCTCATCACCAACCTGACGGGTGCCCGGAGCATCACGACGCAGGAGGGCCTGAAGCTCCTCGGCGGCGACACCGTGACCCAGGCGACCCTGACCGACGGTGACCAGCGTGTCGACCTCACCCTCAGCGAGCCCTTCGAGGGCGCGACGAACGTGCAGTTCTACTACGTCACCGAGCGTGCCGACGCGGTCGTGCAGGCCGTCGACAACGCCGCGCCGAAGGACGGCTACAACGACGTCGTGCCGCAGACGAGCTGGTTCGGCAGCCTCATCTCGATCCTCCTCCCCATCCTCATCCTCGGTCTGCTCTTCTGGTGGCTGCTGTCCAGCGCCCAGGGCGGCGGCAGCAAGGTCATGCAGTTCGGCAAGTCGCGCGCGAAGCTCGTGACGAAGGAGACCCCGACGGTCACCTTCGCCGACGTCGCCGGCTCGGACGAGGCAATCGAGGAGATGCAGGAGATCAAGGACTTCCTGAAGGACCCGGCCAAGTTCCAGGCGGTCGGAGCCCGCATCCCGAAGGGCGTGCTGCTGTACGGCCCTCCTGGAACCGGTAAGACCCTGCTCGCGCGCGCCGTCGCCGGCGAGGCGGGCGTCCCGTTCTACTCGATCTCGGGTTCCGATTTCGTCGAGATGTTCGTGGGTGTCGGCGCGAGCCGCGTGCGCGACCTCTTCAAGGAGGCCAAGGAGAACGCTCCGGCCATCATCTTCATCGACGAGATCGACGCCGTCGGTCGCCACCGTGGCGCCGGCATGGGCGGCGGTCATGACGAGCGTGAGCAGACGCTCAACCAGATGCTCGTCGAGATGGACGGCTTCGACCCGAAGGTCTCGGTGCTCGTCATCGCCGCGACCAACCGCCCCGACATCCTCGACCCGGCGCTCCTGCGTCCGGGCCGCTTCGACCGCCAGATCGGCGTCGACGCGCCCGACCTCAAGGGCCGCCAGCGGATCCTCGAGGTGCACGGTCGCGGCAAGCCGCTCTCGCCCTCCGTCGACCTGGCAGTCATCGCGCGCAAGACGCCGGGCTTCACCGGCGCCGACCTCGCCAACGTCCTCAACGAAGCGGCCCTGCTGACCGCTCGCTCCAATGCGCAGCTGATCGACATGCGCGCCCTCGACGAGGCGATCGACCGTGTCATCGCCGGTCCGCAGCGTCGCACCCGCGTGATGAAGGACAAGGAGAAGCTCATCACGGCGTATCACGAGGGCGGCCACGCCCTGGCCGCCGCTGCGATGAACAACACCGACCCGGTCACGAAGGTCACGATTCTGCCGCGCGGCAAGGCCCTCGGCTACACGATGGTGCTGCCGCTCGACGACAAGTACTCCGTGACCCGCAACGAGCTGCAGGATCAGCTCACCTATGCGATGGGCGGCCGCGTGGCCGAGGAGATCGTCTTCCACGACCCGACCACCGGCGCCTCCAACGACATCGAGAAGGCCACCGGCATCGCCCGCAAGATGGTCACCGAGTACGGTATGACCACCGACGTCGGACCGGTCAAGCTCGGCTCGTCGTCGGGCGAGGTCTTCATGGGACGCGACATGGGCCACGGCCGCGACTTCAGCGAGCGGATCGCGGAGCGCGTCGACGCGCAGGTGCGCGGGCTCATCGAGCAGGCTCACAACGAGGCGTACGAGGTGCTGAACGCGAACCGCGAGATCCTCGACCGCCTCGCCCTCGCGCTCCTCGAGAAGGAGACCCTCGACCACCTGGAGCTGGCCGAGATCTTCAAGGACGTCAAGAAGCTGCCGCCGCGCCCGCAGTGGCTCTCGAGCAGCGAGCGTCCCGTCTCGACCCTGCCTCCGGTCGAGGTCCCGCGTCGCGCCGAGGCTCCGGTGGCGGCGAACACCGAGGCATCGCAGACGGCCGCAGAGTCCTCTCCCGCGCGGCACGCGACGGGGCAGGCTCGACCCGCGACGGCCTGAGGCGACGCCGATGGCGGTCGACCGCGAGCGTGTCGCCGAGCTGGTCCGAGAACTGCTCGTGGCCATCGGTGAGGATCCGGAGCGCCCGGGCCTGAAGCTCACCCCGCAGCGCGTCGCGGACGCGTACACGGAGTTCTTCTCGGGAGTGGGGGTGGATGCCGCGGAGCCCCTCGCGCGCACGATCTCGGTCACCCGGGGCCCCGCCCCCGACACGCTCCCGTCGGGTGCGGTCATGCTGCGCGACATCCGCTTCCAATCGATGTGCGAGCACCACCTGCTGCCCTTCGCGGGGCGCGCGCACGTCGCGTACCTGCCGGGGGAGCAGGTCGTCGGTCTCGGCGCGCTTCCGCGGGTGATCGACATCCTCGCCGCCCGGCCGCAGGTGCAGGAGCGACTCGGTGAGCAGATCGCCGACGTGATCGCCGGCTCGATCGACACGCGGGGTGTGCTCGTCGTCCTCGACGCGGTGCACGAGTGCGTGACGATGCGGGGCGGCCGTCAGACGGCGGCATCCACCGTCACCGTGGCGGCTCGCGGCGTGTTCACCGAGGCGGCGGCGCGCGCCGAGGCGATCGCGCTGCTCACGGGCGGCCGGACATGACCCTGGTCATGGGGGTCGTGAACGTCACGCCAGACTCGTTCAGCGACGGCGGGCGGTACGCCTCGCACGAGGCGGCGATCGCCCACGGGCGCGCCCTCCGGCGCGATGGGGCGGATCTGCTCGACATCGGCGGCGAGTCGACGAGGCCCGGTGCCGAACGGGTCGCACCCGAGGCGGAGCGGAGCCGCATCCTTCCCGTCGTCGAGACGCTCGCCGCCGAGGGCGCGACAGTCAGCGTCGACACGATGAACGCGAGCACAGCGGCGGCCGCCGTTGCTGTGGGTGCGCGGGTCGTCAACGACGTCTCGGGCGGCCTCGCCGACCCGGACATGCTCGCCACGGTCGCCGGCACCGACGCCGACCTCGTCCTGCAGCATTGGCGCGGCCACTCGGCCGACATGTACGGCACCGCCGTCTACGACGACATCGTCGGAGAGGTGGTCGGCGAGCTCGGTGCACGTGTGGCCGCGGCTCGGGCGGCCGGCATCCCGGATCACCGGATCGTCGTCGACCCGGGCTTCGGATTCGGCAAGACCCCCGAGCAGAACTGGCAGGTGGTCCGCGGCCTCGCCCGGTTGACCGCCGACGGTCACCGGGTCCTCATCGGCACGAGTCGCAAGCGGATGCTGGCGGTCGCCGCCGCGGGCGCGGGCGTCGGGCTCGTGGGCGAGGACGACCTCGACCTCGCGACCGCCGTCACGAGCGTCCTCGCCGCGCAGGCCGGGGTGTGGGCGGTGCGGGTGCACGATGTCGCCGCCACCCGGCTCGCGCTCGCGGTGCGCGCCGCATGGGAGGGGGAGCGATGAGCGACGAGATCACGATCACCGGGATCCGCGCGGTCGGATACCACGGGGTCTACGACCACGAGCGCCGCGACGGTCAGGAGTTCATCGCCGACCTCGTGCTCTCGCTGTCACTGGCCCCCGCGGCCGCGAGCGACGACGTCGCCGACACGGTGCACTACGGCGAGGTCGCCGAGCGGGTCGCGGCGCTGCTCGCGGGCGACCCCGTCGATCTCATCGAGACCCTCGCCGAGCGCATCGCGACGGCCGTGCTCTCGGGCTGGCCGCTCGTCGACGCGGTCGCCGTCACCGTGCACAAGCCGGCGGCGCCGATTCCGGTGCCGTTCGGCGATGTCGCCGTGACCGTCAGGCGGTCCCGCTCATGAACCGCCGTCTCGCGGAGGGGATGCCGGAGCGCGAGCCGCGGGGCGCCGGCCCCACGCAGCGGGCGGTCATCGCGCTCGGTGCGAACCTCGGCGACCGTGCCGCGACGATCTCGGAGGCCATCGCCGACCTCGGTCGTCTGCCGTTGACGGAGCTGGTGGCCGCAGCCGAGCCGATCGAGTCGGTCGCGATCACGCTGGGCGGACCGGATGCCGACGCTCCCCGCTACCTCAACACGGTGGCGCTCGTCGACACGCGCCTCGCACCGACGGTGCTGCTCGGCTATCTGCACGCGATCGAGGGCCGGCACGGGCGCGAACGGCGTGAGCGGTGGGGGAGTCGCACCCTCGACCTCGACCTCATCGCGTACGGCGACGTGCGCTCCGACGATCCGGCGCTCGTCCTCCCGCACCCCCGCGCGGCGGAGCGCGACTTCGTCCTCGACCCCTGGCTGAGCATCGACCCCGACGCGGTGCTGCCCGGGGCCGGCCGCGTCGCCGACCTGCGTGCCGCCCTTCCGGGAGGTGCGGCGTGAAGCGCACGAACCCCCTCCTGCTGGCGGCCATCGCCGTCGTGTCGGGTGTCGCCGGATTCCTCGTCGATCAGGTGCTGACCGGCATGGGGCATCCGAGTTTCACCCCGTCCCCCCTCCTCCCGATCCTCCTCGTGGCGCTCGCCGTGGCCGTCGTCGCCGCCGCGATTCCGGTGCGCCGGGCGACCGTGGGCACGGCAGCGCCCGTCGACCCGTTCCGAGCGCTGCGGATCGCCATGATGGCGAAGGCGTCGAGCATCGTCGGCTCCCTCGTCGCGGGATTCGCGGGCGGCCTGCTCGTCTTCGTCCTCACACGGCCGGTCTCACCCTCGTTAGGCTCGACAGGTGCGGTGATCGCCGCACTGGGGGGCGGATTGCTCCTCGTCGTCGGCGCCCTCGTCGCCGAACACCTGTGCACCATCCGGAAGGACGATGATGACGACCAGCCCGGACCCGACGAACCCGATTACGGACTCTCCCACTCCGACTGACGACACGACCTTCTCGACGATCCTCGAGCCGCGCGGTGCCCAGCGGCTGCCGCTCGGTGACGGTCAGTGGCGGCAGTTGTCGCGCAAGTACGTCGTCGGGCAGGTGATCGGCAACCTCGTTGTGCTCGCGCTGATCGCCGCGGCCGTCCTGACGCTCTGGCTCATGTTCCAGGCGACCTGGCCGTTGAACCCGGGGGCGATCCTCTTCGTGATCGTCCTCGTGACGCTCGTCGTCACACCGCGCCAGGCGCGCTCGATCGGCTACCAGCTGCGCGAGGACGACCTCGTCTTCCGCCGCGGCATCCTGTGGCAGCGCCTGGTCTCGGTGCCCTACGGACGCCTGCAGCTGGTCGACATCACGCACGGACCCCTCGACCGGATGCTGGGCATCGCACAGCTCAAGCTCGTCACCGCCGCGGCATCCACCGGTGTGACGATCCCCGGTCTGCCGCAGAAGGACGCCGAGGCCCTGCGCGACACCCTCATCGAGGTCGCCGAGACCCGACGGACGGGTCTGTGAGCGACCTCGACCCGCAGCCGGCCGCCCCGGCGGACGTCGGCACGCCGGTGCCGCCGCCTGCCGCCGTGCGCTCCGAGATGAGCGACGGCGAGTGGCACCGGCTGCATCCGCTGTCACCGTTGCTGCGCGGCGGACTGACCCTGCTCGTCATCATCGGCATCCTCGTCGCGAACCTGCGTGACCGGTTCATCGCGTTCTTCCTGCCGGAGGGGTTCCGCTGGGACGAGGAGGACCCGGTCGACTTCGTGCTGCAGAACGGCATCGCCGTGCAGGCGATCATCGTCGTGGTGGTCGGATTGATCGTGCTGCTCGCGCTGTTCTGGACCGCGTGGCGGTTCCACACGTTCCGGATCACGGGCGACGAGGTCGAGGTGCGCAGCGGCGTGCTGTTCCGCACGCACCGGCGCGCCCCGCTGGACCGCGTGCAGGGGGTCAACCTCACGCGGCCCGCCCTCGCCCGCCTCGTCGGACTCGCCAAGCTCGAGGTCGTCGGTGCGGGTCTCGACGCGAACGTGAAGCTCGAGTACCTGTCGACCGCCGACGCAGAGACGGTGCGGGGCGACATCCTGCGTCTCGCCTCCGGACACCGGACGAAGGATGCCGCGGCGCGACAGGCGGCAAGCGGAGCTCCGTTGACGTCGCGCGTGACCGCGGGGATCTCCGAGATCATCGACGGCGTCGACGAGGACGGCGCCGAACCGGAGTCGATCGTCCGGGTGCCGATGTCGCGCCTCATCCTCGCGGGGCTGCTGTCGGGGTCGACCATCTGGTTCGTCCTGATCGTCGTCGCGGCGCTCGTCGGGCTCGCGCTGCAACCGGTGTGGATCATCCCTGCGCTCGGGGCCTCGGTTCCCGCTGCGATCGGATTCGGGGCGTACGCCGTCCGCCAGTTCATCAAGACCATCCGGTATTCGATCGCACCGTCGTCGGCGGGCGTGCGTGTCACCTTCGGTCTGCTGACGACGGTCACCGAGACGCTGCCCGCAGGGCGCGTCCATGCGGTCGACGTCCGTCAGCCGCTGCTGTGGCGCTGGGGCGGCTGGTATCGCATCCGCGTCAACAAGCTCTCGGGCCGCTCCGCGGGCGATGCCTCGGCCGCGCAGATGGGTGACGTGCTGCCGATCGGCACGCAAGCCGACGTCGAGCGCGTCCTGCGGCTGCTCCTGCCGTCGCTCCCCGTCGATGCGGGCCTGCTCGACGCGGGACTGCACGGACCGCGCGAGGGCGACGGGTATGTCACGTCGCCGGCTCGGGCGCGCGTCATCGATCCGCTCACGTGGCGGCGCAACGGCATCCTCCTCCTGCCGCAGGCCGTGCTCATGCGCACGGGACGCCTGTGGCCGAAGCTCACGATCCTGCCGCTCGCCCGCCTGCAGTCGGTGCGGATCTCCCAGGGCCCCCTGGCGCGTCGCCTGGGGCTGGCCACCATCACGGGGCACACCGTGATGGGACCCGTCGCGGGGACGATCGAGTCGCTCGACCACCAGCAGGCGTACGCACTGTGGAACGAGATCACGGCCGCCGCGGTGGCCGAGGCGGCCGACGAGACGATGTCGGCGACGGATGCGGGTGCGCCCGACGACGCCGAGGTCGAGCGGCCGCACGTCGAGGCCGCCGCGCCGACCTCCGGTCCGCCCGTCGCGCCGTTGTGGGTCCCGCCGGTCGCGCCGCCCACCCACCCGGCGGAGGAACGATGACGCGCGACGGGCGCCTCGGCGTCGGGGTGATCGGCGCGGGCCGCGTGGGCCCCGTCGTGGCGGCCGCGCTCGCCGGAGCCGGGCATGCGCTCACGGGGATCACCTCGGGGTCCGACGACGATCGGGTCGAAGCGATCCTTCCCGACGCGCCACGGCTGGTCCCCGAGGAGGTCGTGCGCCGCAGCGAGCTCGTGATCCTCGCCGTTCCCCGCGATGAGCTGCCGGGCCTGGTCGCCGGTCTCGCCGAGATCGGAGTGTGGCAGGTCGGACAGATCGTCATGCACACGGATGCCGCACACGGCATACAGGTTCTCGCGCCGGCCGCGGCCAAGGGTGCCATCCCGGTCGCCATCCACCCCGCGATCGCCTTCACGGGGACCTCGACCGATCTCCGCGCCCTCCGAGACGCCTACGCCGCGGTGACCGCACCGGCCGCCGCGCTCCCGATCGCCCAGGCGCTCGCCGTCGAGATGGGCTGCGAACCCGTCGTCGTCGCCGACTCCGACCGCGCGGCCTACGGCGAGGCGATCGCCACCGCCACCGAGTTCTCCTCCTCGATCGTGCGGCAGTCCGCCGACCTCCTCCGGTCCGCGGGGGTCGACGACCCGTCGCGATACCTCTCCGCCCTGGTGCACACGACGATCGACCGTGCGCTCACCGAGTCCGCGCCGTCGGTCGGCGACGCGCCGCCGGCCGTCCCGTGAGCGACGTCGAACTCACCCCCATCCCGGCCGGCCGGGTCGACCTGCACGATGCCCGACGCGGCACCCGATGGGGCGTCGACCTCGAGGCGTTCGAGATCGGTGCGTACCCCGTGACCGAGGGGCAGCTCGCGGAGGTGCTGGGCATCGCGGCATCCCACCCGCGGCGGCCCGCCGTCGAGGTCAGCTGGCTGCGCGCCGTCCGATTCTGCAACGCGCTGTCGGAGTGGGAGGGCCTCGATCCCGCGTACTCCGTCGACGGTGAAGAGGTGCGGTGGCACGTGGACAGCGACGGCTTCCGGCTGCCGACCGAAGCCGAATGGGAGTACGCCTGCCGCGCCGGGTCGACCGGTCCGCAGTACGGCCCGCTCGCCGAGATCGCGTGGACGGCGGCGGACGGCGTGACCGCGCCGCAGCCGGTCGGGGGCAAGCTGCCGAACCTGAACGGGCTGTTCGACACGCTCGGCAACGTCTGGGAGTGGTGCTGGGACTTCCTCGACACCGAGCGGTACGACGACTACCGGGTGTTCCGCGGCGGCGGATTCGCCGACGACGCGTGGAGGGTGCGCGCCGGCACCCGCCGCGGGGGAGGCCCGCGGATGACGCACGACGACGTCGGGTTCCGCGTCGCGCGGGGAGGCTTCGACGCCGTCGACGCCGCGCAGGGCTGGTCAGCCGCGTTCGACGCCCAGCGCGCCGCGGGCCGCGATCCCCGCCCGCCCGGCTGGACACCGCGCCGCTGAGCCGCGCGCGAATCCGTTCACGGATGTAACGGATCCGACGCGACACGCGGGGGACGGATGCCGCGGCCCGGCGTGTCGGCGCGGATCCGTTGCATCCGCGCACGCGGCGGCCACCGGCATCCGCTCGAAAACGGCACACGGCCCCGCCGATAGACTGAAGGGTCGAATCCCCGAGGAGCCTTCTGTCATGACCGACGCGTCCGCGCCCACGCCCGCCGAGACGACCGATGAGGATGTCATCGAGCAGAAGGCGGTCCGCCTCGCGAAGCGGGAGCGGCTGTTGGCGGAACGGACGGATGCCGCCGGTGGCGCCTACCCCGTCGCAGTCCCCGTCAGCACGACGATCCCGGCCCTCCGCGAACGTTTCGCGTCGCTCGAGGCGGGGGACGAGACCGGCGAGACCGCCTCGGTCGCCGGGCGGATCGTCTTCAGCCGGAACACCGGCAAGCTCTGCTTCGCCGCGCTGCAGTCGGGGAACGGCAGCCGCATCCAGGCCATGGTCTCGCTCGCCGAGGTGGGCGAGGAGTCGCTGCAGGCGTGGAAGGAGCTCGTCGACCTCGGCGACCACGTCTCGGTGACCGGTCAGGTCATCTCGAGCCGCCGCGGCGAGCTGTCGATCATGGTCACCGACTGGGCGATCGCCGCGAAGGCGCTGCTGCCCCTGCCGAACCTGCACTCCGAGCTGAGCGAGGAGAGCCGGGTGCGCTCGCGCTTCCTCGATCTGATCGTGCGCGACACCGCGCGCGAGACCGTCGTCGCCCGCGCGAAGGTGAACGCGTCGCTGCGCCGGACGTTCGACGACCACGGCTTCCTCGAGGTCGAGACCCCGATGCTGCAGGTGCAGCACGGCGGCGCCGCGGCCCGGCCGTTCGTCACGCACTCCAACGCGTTCGACACCGAGCTGTACCTGCGCATCGCGCCGGAGCTCTTCCTCAAGCGCGCCGTCGTCGGCGGCATCGACCGTGTCTTCGAGATCAACCGCAACTTCCGCAACGAAGGGGCCGACTCGACGCACAGCCCCGAGTTCGCGATGCTCGAGGCCTACCAGTCCTACAGCGACTACAACGGCATCGCCGACCTGACGCAGGAGCTCATCCAGAACGCCGCGATCGCCGTCGCCGGTTCGACCACCGTGACGTGGGCCGACGGCACCGAGTACGACCTCGGCGGTCAGTGGGACCGCATCTCGATGTACGAGTCGCTGTCGGATGCCGCCGGCCGCTCCGTCACGCCCGAGACGTCGTTCGAGGAGCTCCAGGACCTCGCCGCCCAGGCTGGTGTGGAGGTCCCCGAGAAGATCGCGACCCACGGCAAGCTCGTCGAGGAGCTGTGGGAGCACTTCGTGAAGGGCGGACTCGAGCGTCCGACGTTCGTCATGGACTTCCCGCTCGACACCTCGCCGCTCGTGCGTGAGCACCGCAGCATCCCGGGTGTCGTCGAGAAGTGGGACCTGTACGTCCGTGGCTTCGAGCTCGCGACGGGCTACTCCGAGCTCGTCGACCCCGTCATCCAGCGCGAGCGTTTCGTCGAGCAGGCGAAGCTCGCCGCGCGCGGTGACGACGAGGCGATGCGGGTCGACGAGGAGTTCCTGCGCGCCCTCGAGCACGGTATGCCGCCCACCGGTGGCATGGGCATGGGCATCGACCGCCTGCTGATGGCGATCACCGGCCTCGGCATCCGCGAGACGATCCTGTTCCCGCTCGTCAAGTAGCCCGCACGCGATACGCCCGCTTCTGCGGCGTGTCAAGGCCTTGCCTTCTCCCCGTCTGAACCGGTTTAGTAGAACGGGTCAGCCACGAAGGAGTGAGCGATGCCCCCGGAGACCCGACCCACGATCGCAGATGTCGCGCGCGCCGCGGGAGTGAGCAAGGGTCTCGTCTCCTTCGCCCTCAACGGACGGCCCGGCGTCTCCGCAGACACCCGGCAACGGATCATGGACGTCGCCGCCGAGCTCGGCTGGACCCCGAGCCTCAGTGCGCGATCGCTCAGCGTCGGCCGCGCCTTCGCGTGCGGCCTGGTGATCGGGCGCAGCCCCGACGTGATCGCCGCGGACCCCTTCTTCCCCTCGTTCATCGCTGGTCTCGAGGACGAGTTCTCCGTCACCGGCCAGGCCCTCGTCCTCGCCGTCGCGAACCCCGGACGCCACGAGGCCGACACGTACCGTGGGCTCGTCTCCGACCGCCGCGTCGACGGGGTGATCCTCACCGACATCCGCGTCGCCGACCCGCGCATCGCCCTGCTGCGGGACCTCAAGATCCCCGCCGTCACGCTCGGCCGTCCCGACGTCGCGTCGCCGTTCGCCTCCGTCTCGACGGACGACGGCGCCGGCATCCGTCTCGCCGTCGAGCACCTCGCCTCTCTCGGCCACCGCCGGATCGCGCACGTCGCAGGCCCCTCGGGGATGCTGCACGCCCAGCGCCGTTCACAGGCGTTTCTGGATGCCGCGGATGCCGCGGCCCTGCACGTCACCGTGGTCGAGACCGACTTCAGCGCGGCGGACGGTGCACAGGCGACGGCATCCCTCCTCGATCAGGCGGAACCGCCCACGGCGATCGTGTACTCGAACGACAGCATGGCCGTCGCCGGCATGGGCGTCGCCCACCAGCGCGGACTGCGTGTGCCCGGCGATCTCTCGATCACCGGTTTCGACGACACCGAGATCGGCCGCTGGGTGCACCCCGCCCTTACGAGCGTCGCGACCGACGCCCGCGGGTGGGGCGTGAGCGCGGCGCGCACCCTGCTGGCCGCGATCGCGGGCGACGCGCCCGCCCACATCGACCTTCCCGATCCCACCCTCGCCGTCCGGGGTTCGACGGCACCTCCCGCGGGCGCCTGAACGGCCCCGCACGACAGCACGAGAGCACGACAGACAGACCACGACACGAAGGAGAGAGACATGCGACGACGCATCCTCATCACGGCAGCAGCTGCCGCATCCGGTGTACTCGCCCTCAGCGCCTGCAGCGGCGGGGGCGGCGGCGGTGGCGACGACCTCGAGAGCCGCGGCGACATCACCATCTGGTACTCGAACAACGAATCGGAGATCGGCTGGGGCAAGGCGATGGTCGAGGAGTGGAACGCCGACCACCCCGACGAGCAGGTCAAGGCGCAAGAGATCCCCGCCGGTGCGTCGAGCGAGGAGGTCATCGGCGCCGCGATCACGGCGGGCAACGCCCCCTGCCTCGTCTTCAACACCTCGCCGGCGGCGGTCCCGGGGTTCCAGCGCCAGGGCGGCCTCGTGAACCTCTCGGACTTCGAGGACGGCGACGATTACATCACCGCCCGCAGCGGCGACCTCGCCGACCAGTACCGATCGGACGACGGCGACTTCTACCAGTTCCCGTGGAAGTCGAACCCCGTGATGATCTTCTACAACAAGGACCTGTTCGAGCAGGCCGGTCTCGATCCCGAGAACCCGAAGCTGTCGACGTACGACGAGTTCCTCGACACCGCCCGCGCGCTCAAGGAAGCGGGGGTCTCGGAGTACGCGATCAACCCGGCCCCGACGAGCGAGTTCTTCCAGTCCTGGTTCGACTTCTACCCGCTGTACGCGGCGCAGACCGGCGGCACCCCGTTGCTCGAAGACGGCAAGGCGACGTTCGATGACGAGAACGGCAAGGCCGTCGCCGACTTCTGGCGCACGCTCTACGAGGAGCAGCTGGCCGGCAACGAGCAGTACCAGGGTGACGCCTTCGCCGACGGCTACGCCGCCATGGCGATCGTCGGCCCCTGGGCCATCAGCGTCTATGGCGACGCGATCAACTGGGGCTCCGTCCCCGTGCCCACGCAGGGCGGCACCGCGCCGGAGGAGACCTGGACCTTCAGCGACGCCAAGAACGTGGGCATGTTCACGGCATGCGACGACAAGGCGACTGCCTGGGACGTCCTGAAGTTCGCCACGAGTGAGGAGCAGGACGGCGCCTGGCTCGAGGCCACCGGCCAGATGCCGCTGCGTCAGGACCTGACCGGCACCTACCCGGACTACTTCGCGGACAACCCCTCCTACGAGCAGTTCGGCGATCAGGCCGCGCGCACGGTGGAGGTTCCCAACGTCGTCGGATCGGTCGAGATCTGGCAGGCGTTCCGCGACGGGTACTCGAAGTCCGTCATCTTCGGCGAGACCCCGGTCGACCAGTTCCTCTCGGACACGGCCGCCGAGGTCGACCAGCTGGCAGCGGGCTGACATGACCGCCGTCGTCCCGGGTCGCGCCGGGTCCGATCCCGGCGCGACCCGCGGTGCCCCGCCCGAGAAGGACGGACGGGATGCCGCGCCCCGCCGCGGCATCCTGCACCGCCTTCTCGGCGCGCAGCCGCATGGACTCCTCTTCTCGGCGCCGTACATCGCGTTCGTCCTGGTGGTGTTCGCCTACCCCGTCGTGTTCGCGGTGTGGATGTCCTTCCAGGACTACTTCTTCGCCGCTCCCGGTGCCGAGGTCGATCGGCCGTTCGTGGGCTTCGACAACTACGTCACCGCCCTCAGCGACCCCGAGGTGTGGCGGTCGTTCGGCAACGTCGGGATCTTCCTGATCATCAACGTGCCGCTCACGGTCGTGCTGTCGATCCTTCTGGCGACGGCCCTGGACCGCGTGACGAAGGCGCGCACCTTCTTCCGGGTGAGCTACTACGTGCCGTACGTCACGGCATCCGTCGCGGTCGTCGCGGTCTGGCTCTTCCTCTTCGCCCGGGGCGGACTCGTGAACAACGTCCTCGGCCCCCTTGCACCCGACCCCTCGTGGCTCGTCAACTCGGCGCTCGCCATGCCGACCATCGCGTTCTTCGTCACGTGGAAGGGGCTCGGGTTCTACATCCTGCTGTACCTCGCGGCCCTGCAGAACGTGCCGCGCGAGCTCTACGAGTCGGTGTCGATGGACGGCGGCGGCCGCCTGCGGCAGTTCTTCGCGGTGACCGTGCCGAGCGTGCGGCCGGCGACGCTCCTCGTCGTGCTTCTCGCCACGATCACGGGCGCGAACCTCTTCACCGAGCCGTACCTGCTGACCGGTGGCGGCGGGCCCAACGGCGCCTCCACGTCGCCGGTGCTGCTCATGTATCAGCGCGGGATCGAGCAGCAGAATCCAGATGTCGCGGCGGCGATCGGCGTCGTGCTCATCGTCTTCGTGCTCGCCATCGCGGCGCTGCAGCGCAAGCTCGTGGGAGGTGAAGAGCGATGAAGCGCGCGCTCGGCTCGCGGATCGCGATGTACGTCGCCCTGTGCATCGGCGCCCTCGCGTTCCTGTTCCCGTTCTTCTACATGGTCGTCGGCTCGCTCCAGACGAACGTCGACCCGACACCGGCGGGGGCCTTCCCGAACCCGTCCAACCTCACGCTCGACAACTACGCCGCCATCAACGGGCGCATCGACCTCCTGAAGGGGCTCGCCAACTCGGGCATCTTCACCGGTGGCGTGATCCTCGGGACGATCGTGTTCGGCGTCCTCGCCGGATACGCGCTCGCCGTGCTGCGCTGGCGGGGACGCGGGGCGACGTTCGCGCTCGCGCTTCTCGTCCAGGTCGTGCCGTTCCAGCTGCTCATGATCCCGCTGTACGTCATGATCGCCCGCGACTACGGTCTCGCCGACAGCTACCTCGGGATGATCCTGCCGTTCTTCATCAACTCGACGGCGGTGATCATCTTCCGGCAGTACTTCCTGCAGCTGCCCAAGGAGCTCTTCGACGCGGCGCGGATCGACGGGGCGAACGAGTTCCGCCTGCTGTGGAGCGTCGCGCTCCCGCTCGTCCGGCCGGCGCTGCTGACGGTCGTGCTGCTGACCTTCATCGGGCCGTGGAACGAGTTCCTGTGGCCGTTCCTCATCACGAAGGATGCCGAGATGCAGCCGCTCGCGGTGTCGCTCGCGAACTTCATCTCGAACATCGCGGCATCCACCGCGAATCCGTTCGGGGCGATGATGGCCGGAGCCGTCGTGCTCGCCGCCCCCGCCGTGGCGCTGTTCCTCGTGTTCCAGCGCTACTTCACCTCCAACGACCTCGGATCCGGAGTGAAAGGATGACCATGCCCGCCGAGACCCACGTCCCTTACCGCCTCACGCGAATGGGGGTCGTCATGACCCCCGCGGACGGAGACCCGAACGAGGCCGAGGGGGTGCTCAACCCCGCCTCGGGCCGTGGCCCCGACGGCGAGCTCTACCTGCTGCCGCGCCTGGTCGCCGACGGCAACGTGTCGCGCGTGGGCCTGGCGCGCGTCGTCGTCGAGGAGGGCGTCCCCGTCGCCGTCCAGCGGGAGGGTGTCGTCCTCGAACCCGACCGCGGCTGGGAGCGCGGGGTCGGCAACGCAGGGGTGGAGGATCCGCGGGTCACCTGGGTCGAGACGCTCGGGCTGCACGTCATGACCTACGTCGCCTACGGACCGCTCGGCCCGCGCACGGCCGTGGCGGTCTCGAGCGACCTGCGGGACTGGCGGCGGCTCGGACCGGCGCTGTTCCGGTACCAGGACGACCTCGACATGGACCTCAACCTGTTCCACAACAAGGACACGGTGTTCTTCCCCGAGCCGGTGACCTCCCCCGACGGCCGCGAGGCGCTCGCCGTGCTGCATCGACCGATGTGGGACCTCGGCGAGACCAAGCCCGGTCAGGGGGTGCGCGTCCCGGCGGGGGTCGAGGACGAGCGGCAGTCGATCTGGATCAGCTACATCCCGCTCGAGGCCGTGCGCGAGGACCTCTCGGCACTCACCCTGTGGGAGCAGCACCGCTTCGTCGCAGGGCCGGAGTTCCCCTTCGAGGCGCTGAAGATCGGCGGCGGTCCGCCGCCGCGCCGCGTCGCCGAAGGATGGCTCGTCCTGCACCACGGGGTGACCGGCACCATCGACAGCGCCTTCTCGCAGCAGCAGAAGGTGAACTATGCCGCCGGGGCCATCATCCTCGACGCCGACGACCCCTCCACGGTCGTCGCCCGCACTCCGGAGCCGCTGCTGGCCCCGGAGACCGACGACGAGCGCAGCGGCATCGTGCCCAACGTCGTCTTCCCGACCGCGATCGAAGAGATCGACGGTCGCCTGTTCGTGTTCTACGGCATGGCCGACTCGAAGATCGGCGTCGCCCTGCTCGAACGCACTGACTGACCGCGTGCCGAGTGCAGGTTCAGACATCCGCCGGTCGCTCGAGAGACGTCCCGGACGACGCTGAACCTGCACTCGGCACCGCACCCGAAAGGAACCCCCGTGAACACCTCCGCACAACGTCGTGCGCACACCCTCGGACTCACCGCGTTGGCCGCTGCCGCGCTGATCGTCCCGCTCGGCGTGACCCCCGCCGTCGCAGCCCCGGCATCCGCCGCCGTGACGAACCTCGACCACCTCGACTTCCTGCTCGACGAGGCGACACCTCCCGCGGGCGTCGAGGGCCACAGCACCTACCGCCAGGACGAGGAGCCCACCCTCGTCATGCCGTGGACGTACGCGGACGCCCGCGACGGCGGCACCTTCGAGCGCGTCGGCGGCGGACCGCTCGACCCCGCGACCGGCTACTGGGGCCAGGGCGCCTACAACGCCGACGACATCACCCGCGCGGCCGTCGTCTACACCCGTCACTGGGAGCTCACCGGCGACGACGACAGCCGCGACAAGGCCTATGAGCTGCTCCGGTCGGTCGCCTACTTCCAGACGACGGAAGGTCCGGATGCCGGCAACGTCGTACTCTGGATGCAGCCCGACGGCACCTTCAACCCCTCGCCCGAGCCCGTCGAACTGCCCGACCCGTCCGACAGCGGGCCGAGCTACTGGCTCGCCCGCACCTTGTGGGCACTCGGCGAGGGCTATGCCGCGTTCGAGGACGAGGATCCCGAATTCGCGGACTTCCTCGACGACCGGCTCGACCTCTCGCTCGACGCCCTCAACCGCCAGGTGCTCTCGAAATACGGCCAGTGGAAGATCTCCGACGGCAAGCGGGTGCCGGCGTGGCTGATCACCAACGGAGCGGATGCCTCGGCCGAGGCGGCGCTCGGACTCGCGGCACGCGTCGAGGCGGGCCCCGACGGCAAGTCCGCCACGGCGCTGCGTCAGCTCGCGAGGGGCATCGCGGCGATGGCGGACGGCGGCGTGCGGGAATGGCCGTACAGTGCCGTGCTGCCGTGGGCGGAGTCCCCGGCGATCTGGCACGCCTGGGGGTCGCAGATGCCGGCGGCGTTGGCAGAGGCGTCCGTCGCGCTCCGCGACCGCTCGCTCGCGCGTCCGGCGATCGCCGACGCGGCGACCTTCACGCCGACCCTGCTGACGGCGGGCGGTCCCGACAACGGGTAGAACCCCGGTCCGGTCGACCGGGTGCAGATCGCGTACGGCGCGGACTCCCGCGTGCAGTCGCTCCTCGCGGTCACCGACGCCACCGGGTCGGAGGGGTTCGAGCAGCTGGCCGCCATGCAGGCGGCCTGGTTCTTCGGCGCGAATCACGCGGGGCAGCGCATGTACGACCCGGCGACGGGCGTCACCTACGACGGGCTGCAGCCGGACGGAACCGTGAACCGCAACAGCGGCGCGGAGTCGACGATCCACGGTCTGCTGACGGCGATCGCGCTCGACGCCCATCCTGACGTGCGCGACCAGGCGGTCGCGCTCACGCAGGTCACCGACCGCGAAGGCCTCGCCTGGGTGGAAGCCGAGGATGCGGTCTCGACGACGGGTGAGATCGACACCCCGGAGTCGTGGACGGGCGAGTCGAGCTGGTCGGGCGATCGGCTGACGCTGTCGCGGGGCGATTCGGCGGTCTTCGATCTCGGCGAGAGCGGTGCCGCGCGGTGGATCGAACCCGTCATCTGGTCGGAGGTGCGCGAGCGCACCGCGTCGACGTGGCGCGCGAACCGCACGCCGCTGGGGTCGCTGCAGCTCACCGGACCGGCGCAGGGCATCTCTCCGACGCCGGGCGCGATGCATCCGCATACCCTCACCCGTGCGCTCGCCGCGACGCAGGACCGGGTGCGCGTCGAGGTGACGCGCGGCGATCTGCAGCTCGACGGTCTGCTCGTCCGGCCGATCGTCTCCCGTCTCGATCTCGGCGGCGACGGTGCGGGCATGCTGCTCGTGCACTCCGCCGCGCGGACACCGCAGCGGGTCACCGTGGGGTCGGGCGAGGTGTCGGTCTACGACGCGCGAGGGCGCGAGGTCCGGGTGCGTCAGGGCAGCGGCACCGTCACGCTGCCGGCGGGAGGCTTCGCGATCGTCGAACGCTGACGCCTGCTCAGCGCCGGAACGCCCAGTCGGGCAGGTGCGAGGACTGCACGAAGCTCATGAGGATCTCGGCGAGACCCAGCCGGGGATCGATCTCGAGAGCTGCAGCCGCGTACCTGCCCGCGTGCGTAGAGCGGCCGAGCGCCCACGCCAGCCAGCCGGCCGTCGCACAGACGCCCGCGCGCTCGTCGGCGGGCAGCCGGGCGGCGACCTGACGCACGAGTTCGAGCGCTCGCAGCAGTCGCTCCGGATCGGGGCGCGGGCCCTCGCCCCACAGGATCTCGGCGAGGTCGACGGGGTACTCCTCGCCGTCCTCCCAGCAACGCTGCGCGACGAGGGCGTCGTCCCCGCGTGCATGGTCGCCCGACCATTGGACGATCGCGACGTCGCGCAGCGAGGGACGCGACAGGCACCACCCCACGACCGCGACACGCATGGGGTCGAGGGTCGCGGCATCCCACTCGAGCATCTCCTCGTAGAGCGTGGGCAGATCGTCGAGCGCGCAGGCCGCCTGCAGGGCAGCCGGGTCGATGCGCGCCTCGGCGCCGATCGTCGACGGGATGCCGCACAGCACCGTGAGCGCGGCTTCGAACGACCTCAGTGCGGCCGCCGCGCCGGCGAGCTCGGAGGCGTCGACGAGGGGGAGATCGGCACCCGACGACTGATCGACTGCGGGCGCGTGTCGCTCGATCAGGGCGAGGGGGTGCCCGCCGCGCGGCAGCGTCGGGTCGAGGTGCGATCCCCAACCGTCGGCGGCGACGGTGAGCATGTCGACGGCGTCCAGCCCGCTCGCCCCGGCGGACCGGCGCAGGGCGGCGATGAGCTCGCCCCCGGGGAGCTCGGACGCTGCCGACTCGGCGGTGTAGACGACGGCGACGAAGCCCTCCACATGGTCGACGCGGCAGACGAGCCCGATGACGGTCGAGGCGACGGCGTCGAGGTCTGCGCCGTCCGGCGGCAGGTCCACGCGCATCGCACCGAGGCTGCGGCCCTCGTGGAGCGGGATCATGACGAGGCTCTGGGTCGGCGAGTACCCGAGTAGAAGCGGGACGAGGCGGAGGAGGTGTGCGGCATCCGCCGCGGCGACGATCGTGGACATGCGCTCAGCGTCGCCCCGGAGCGGATGCTGCCGGCCGCCGCCCGCGCGGGCTCGGGAGCGATCGCGCGACGCCGCGGTTGGGGAGGACTCCGTGCGCCCGCCCCCTGGCGCCGACATTACGATGGAGGGGTGGACGAGTACTGGAGTGCGGTGGTCTGGGGTCTGATCCCCACGATCGTCGTCGCGGGCCTGCTCGTCTTCGTGTTGCGCAGCATCCTTCGAATGGACCGCACCGAGCGCAAGGTGTACGCCAAGGTCGAGGCCGAGGAGCGCCGCCGGCGCGGTCTGCCCAGAACCGACGAAAACGCTGGTTGACGGCCCGAACGATAGGCTGAGCCCACAGTTACGGGGGGCCGCGTGATCAGCATCAGCGTCGACTGGACGTGGACATGGTGGATCGTCCTCGTCCTCGCGTTCGACATCTCCGTGCGCATCCTCGCGGTCTTCATCATCCCGAGGAACCGGCGCCCCACAGCGGCGATGGCCTGGCTGCTCGCCATCTACTTCATCCCGGTCATCGGCATCCTGCTGTTCCTGCTGATCGGCAACCCGCGCCTCCCGCGCAAACGACGCAAGCAGCAGGAGGCGATCAACCGCGCCTTCCGCGACGCGAGCGAGGGTCTCGACTTCGGCACGCTGCGTCCCGACGCGCCGGTGTGGTTCGAGCAACTCGTCGGGCTCAACCGCAAGCTCGGCGCCCTGCCCATGGCGGGCGACAACGGCGCGCAGATCATCTCTGATTACCAGGGCAGCCTTGACACGATGGCCGCCGAGATCGACCGGGCGACCCGGTACGTGCACGTCGAGTTCTACATCCTGCAGTCAGATGGGGCGACCGACGAGTTCTTCTGCGCTCTCGAACGCGCGGCGGCGCGCGGGATCGAGGTGCGGGTGCTGCTGGACCACTGGGCGAACCGCTGGAAGCCCAATTACAGGGCGACGATCTCGCGCCTCGAGCGGATGGGCGCGCAGTGGCGGCTCATGCTGCCGGTGCAGCCCCTGAAGGGCAAGTACCAGCGCCCCGACCTGCGCAACCACCGCAAGCTCGTCGTGATCGACGGTGTCGTCGGCTTCATCGGCTCGCAGAACGTGACCGACCGCAGCTACAACCTGAAGACCAACCTGCGCCGCGGGCTGCAGTGGGTGGACATGATGGTCCGCGTCGACGGCCCGGTCGTGGCATCCCTCTCGGCGGTCTTCGTGTCGGACTGGTACGGAGAGACCGGCGAGGTGTTCGCGGTCGAGTCCGACTTCTCGACGGATGCCGGCAGTGGCGACCTCGACTGCCAGATCGTCCCGAGCGGGCCCGGGTTCGAGTACGAGAACAACCTGAAGCTGTTCCTGAGCCTCATCTTCGGCGCGACCCGCAAGATCGTCATGGTCAGCCCGTACTTCGTCCCGGACGAGGGTCTGCTGCTCGCGATCCAGACCGCGTGTCACCGCGGCGTCGAGGTCGAGCTGTTCGTCTCCGAAGAGGGCGACCAGGCGATGGTCTACCACGCCCAGCGCAGCTACTACGAGCAGCTGCTGGCGACCGGCGTGAAGATCTGGATGTACAAGAAGCCCTACATCCTGCACTCCAAGTCGATGTCGATCGACGACGAGGTCGCCGTCGTCGGCTCCAGCAACATGGACATGCGCTCGTTCGGTCTCAACCTCGAGGTGACGATGCTCGTGCGCGGCGCGGAATTCGTCGAGCAGCTCCGCACAGTCGAGGACCTCTACCGCGGTATGTCGCGGGAGCTCACGATCGAGGAGTGGGAGAAGCGCCCCATCCGCTCGGTGATCCTCGACAACCTCGCACGGCTGACATCCGCGCTGCAGTGAGACGTTCCCTCGGTTGTGGACACTTCTCGGGTGTCCGCCACTGAGGAGGAGACCCACATGCGCACCCGTCTGATCGCCGCGCTCGCCGGCTCGTTCGTCGTCGCCACCGCGCTCGCCGCCTGCGCGACGCCCGCAGCGCAGGATGCGGCACCGGGCGGAGGAGCGGATGCCGTGGCGCCGACCGCGCGCGTCGACGCCGGGTGGCTCGACGGGGGCGCGACGATCGGGGTGGTGACGTACGGGAGTTCGTCGTGCCGTCCCGAGGTCTCGACGGTGGCGGACGACGACGGGGTGATCGTCGTGGCCCTGCGTGAGCCGACTGCGGATGCCTGCACGGACGACCTCGTGGCACGGGCTCTCGAGGTGCCCGTCCCCGCAGGCGTCGAGGCAACCGTCGATCAGCGGGTCCGCGTCGAACTCGAGGACGTCCGAACCGACATCGACCTGACCGCCTACCGCGGCGGGCCCGTCGAGGAGTTCGCGCCCTCCGCCTCGTGGATCGGGGATCGCGTGATCGCGCTGCGCACCTGGGGATCGTCGTCGTGCCTGCCGATCGTGACCGACACGCGCGTCGCGTCACCGGCATCCGTCGTCGTCCGATTCGAGACCCCGCCCACCGACCAGGTCTGCACGATGGACATGGCGCCGCAGCTCACCCTCGTGCAGCTCGACCCCGACGCGGTGGTCGACCGCGACGCGACCGTGAGCTTCGGCGTGCTCGACGCGGCCGAGACGGTGCCGATCCGCTGACGGGGGGCTGCGTTCCGGGGACGCGTTCGGTCGCGTGTGCGGGGTTCGGACGGCGCGTTGCGTCCCTGCAACCTGCGTCACTTCCGCTCCGGGGACGCGCGTGGTCGTCTGCCGCGCGCGTGCGCGACAGTTCGGGTCCCCGGAACCGTTACGCGGCGTCCTCCCCACCACGTCCGCGGCGCCACGCGTCCACCGGCCCGGGATCGCCCCGCTCGTTGGGCCGCCATCGCGCGAGCATCGGCGCATGAAGCCTCGGCCGTTGCCCCCTGCTCTCGGGTCCGCGTTCTCGGTGAAGACGGCGACGGATGCCGGTGTGTCGCCGCGCCGGCTCCGCGCGCGTGACCTCGACCGGCCGTTTCGCGGCGTGCGTGTGCGGTCGGCGCCGGTGCCGGCGGATGGCGAGGACGTCCACGCGCAGCGAGCGCTCGCGTACGCCGTGGCGTTGCCCGACGGTCAGTTCTTCAGTCATGTGACCGCCGCCGTGCTGTGGGGTCTGCCGCTACCTGCGTCCGCGATCCGACCCGCAGAGGTGGATGTCGCCGTCCTCGCGCCCGGCCGGACGCCGAGGGGCGCGCGCATCCGAGGGCACCGCATGGTTCAGGCCTCCACTCGGGTCTGCGTCCACCCGCAGCTGGGCGTGCCGTTGCTCGCCCCGACATCCACGTGGGCGAGTCTGGGCGCGGTCCTCGACGTCCGTGACCTCGTCGCGGTCGCCGACGCGATCGTCCGCGTGCCGATGTTCCGCGGCGATCCGCCCCCGCTCGCGACGATCGACGACCTCGCTGCTGCGTCGACGGGGCGGAGGGTGGGAATCGCCCGCCTGCGCGCCGCGCTGCCGCTCGTGCGGGAACGGTCGGCATCCCGTCCCGAGACGTGGTGCCGCCTCGCGCTGATCGACGGCGGGCTTCCTGAACCCGAGCTCAACTGGAACATCGTCGTGAACGGGCGACTCGTCGCGTGCGTGGACCTCGCGTACCCGCGCGAGCGCGTCGCCGTCGAGTACGACGGCGAGCACCACCTGGTCGACGCGCGGCAGTGGTCGCGCGACATCGGACGCCATGAGGCGCTCGCCGCCGCGGGCTGGATCGTCATCCGGGTCACGAAGCAGCACCTGTTCACGGATGCCGCCGGTGTCGTCGCGCGCGTTCGGCGCGCGCTCGCGGGTCGCTGACCCGTTCCGGGGACGCGACGCGTCGCGTGATCGTGCGCGAAACGGCAGGTCGCGTCCCTGGAGACGGCGCGTCGGAGGTTCCGGGGACGCTACGTGTCGCCCGCGGAGCCACCGCGCGACACTTCGCGTCCCCGGAGCCGACCCGGCTCAGTCCGCGCGGACGAGGAGCTCGCCGACCTCGCAGTCGAGGGCGCGGCAGATCGCGGACAGCGTCGAGTAACGGATCGCGCGGGCGCGGTCGTTCTTGAGGATCGACAGGTTCACCACCGAGACGCCGACGATCTCGGAGAGGCGCGTCAGCGTCATGTTGCGTTCGGCGAGCAGCTCGTCGAGTCGACAGTGGATGCCGGTGAGCTCGTCCTCTTCGGCGGGACTCACACGAGTCCCTTCACGTCCTGCTGGAGGCGGGAGCCGGAGCGCAGGATCGCTCCCAGGACCGCGAATGCGAGGCCGACCGCGATCGGCCAGAACGGGAAGGAGATCCGGACGGTGGATGCCGGAACCCACGCGTCGAAGACGTTGTCGATCCCGGGGAAGTCGCCCTCCCAACCGCCGCCCTTCGTCCCGAACAGCTGCGTCGAGGCGATGCTCCCCGCGATGTCGCCCATCACCTGTGCAGCGACTCCGCCGAAGGCGACGACGGCTCCGGTCGTGGTCGCCATCTTCGCCACGACGGGCGCGAACGCGGCGCCCTCCAACAGGCGCGAGCATGCGATGACCACGAAGAGGGCGATGACCCCGGGGATCGCCCAGACGATCATCTGACTGATTCCCCAGAGGACACGCGCGACCGGGCTCAGCCCGTCTACGGCCAGCGTGACGCTCGTGAACCCGCCGGCGACCCGGGTGGCCTCGGTTTGCAAGTCGACCGTGCTCGGGAGCTGCGGCCAGAACTCCTGAATCGGCATCGTGATCGAGACTGCCGGCGTCAGCAGCGGGATCAGCAGGTTCGCGATCGCACCGACGGCGGCGAAAACCACCCACAGGAGTCCGATCACCCGGGTGACCCGCACGAGCGACCCGGCGTCGTCGCCCGCCCGTGCGCGGCGAGCAGTTGCGACGGCGAACGCCACGATGGTCCCGATGAGGAGTACGACGACGAGTACCGCCGCGATGACGATCATGATCCGCGCCATGTCACACCAACCCTTCGGTCTCGCGCTGCAACCTCGCGCCCTGTCGGAAGATCACGCTCAGTGCGCCCAACCCGAGCGCGACGCCCAGTGGCCAGGCGGGCGGGACGATGCTGAAAGTTCGTCCCGCGGCCACCGCCGCATCCGTCCCCGGTGCGGGGAGCACCTGCTGTGCGACAAGGGTGGAACCGACGTCGGTGAGGAGTGCGCCGAGCGTCCCAGCGACGAGCACGATGATCGCGCTGATGAGCAGCCACCGAGACGTCCGCGCGGCGAACGCGGGCCCGTCGATGGCGCGCTGGCTGAGCACGGCGATCACGAGCCCCGGAACTCCGACCACGAGCAGCGAGAGGACGTCGCCGGCGCTGAGGAGTGCGCGCAGCCCGCCATCGAGCCCACCGACGGTGGCGCGCGCGGAGTCCGTTCCCGCGCAGTACAGCTCGGTTGCGCCGGTGGGCTCGTAGTCACCCGTCTGGCAGGGCAGGTTCGTCGGCCACACCGTCTCGATGGGCATCGCAGCGATGTCGTACGTGGCGCTCGACACGCCGCGGACGATCAGGAACACGGCTCCGAAGAGCACGATCGCCACCCAGATCCGAGCCATCGCCGCAATCACGTCCAGGAGAACAGACGGCGACTTCCGACGGCGTGCGTCCCAGACGAGGAGCCCGACGAGCGCGCCGATGATCGCGACCCCGATGCCCGTCGACAGCAGCACCGCTGGCAGATCGGTTCCAGAGACCATTTTTCCTCCATAACGACATTCGTTGTTATCGAAAAACGTTATGCCCACGGATGCCGTGACCGCAAGCCCCGACTCCGGTATGCCCACGGCGAACACGGGCATACCGGCATCCGTGCGTCGTTAGCCTCTACGTAAGACGCCGCCAGTGCGTCGAGTGGAGGTGGACGATGTTCGAGAGATTCACAGACCGTGCACGTCGTGTGGTGGTGCTCGCCCAAGAAGAGGCGAAGATGCTGAACCACAACTACATCGGCACGGAGCACATCCTCCTCGGCCTGATCCACGAGGGCGAGGGCGTCGCCGCCAAGGCCCTCGAGAGCCTCGGCATCTCGCTCGACGCCGTGCGCGAGCAGGTCCAGGACATCATCGGACAGGGGCAGCAGCAGCCGACGGGTCACATCCCGTTCACGCCGCGCGCCAAGAAGGTGCTCGAGCTGTCACTGCGCGAAGCGCTGCAGCTGGGCCACAACTACATCGGCACCGAGCACATCCTGCTCGGGCTCATCCGTGAGGGCGAGGGTGTCGCCGCTCAGGTTCTCGTGAAGCTCGGCGCCGACCTGAACAAGGTGCGCCAGCAGGTCATCCAGCTGCTCAGCGGCTACCAGGGCAAGGAGCCCGCGGGCGTCGCGACCGGCGCCGGCGAGCAGGCGCAGGCCACCGCTCAGGGCGGGTCGGCTGTGCTCGACCAGTTCGGCCGCAA
Organism: Microbacterium sp. NPDC077663; assembly: GCF_044542795.1. Lineage (NCBI taxonomy): Bacteria > Bacillati > Actinomycetota > Actinomycetes > Micrococcales > Microbacteriaceae > Microbacterium > Microbacterium sp. NPDC077663. The sequence goes on from NZ_JBITVE010000002.1 coordinate 955,280, forward strand.
CCTCACGCAGGCCGCGCGCGACAACAAGCTCGACCCCGTCATCGGGCGCGAGAAGGAGATCGAGCGCGTGATGCAGATCCTCTCGCGTCGCTCGAAGAACAACCCGGTCCTCATCGGTGAGCCCGGCGTCGGCAAGACCGCCGTCGTCGAGGGTCTCGCGCAGGCGATCGTCAAGGGCGAGGTGCCCGAGACGCTCAAGGACAAGCAGGTCTACTCGCTCGACCTCGGCTCGCTCATCGCCGGTTCCCGCTACCGCGGTGACTTCGAGGAGCGCCTGAAGAAGGTCACCAAGGAGATCCGCACGCGCGGCGACATCATCGTCTTCATCGACGAGATCCACACCCTCGTGGGTGCCGGTGCCGCCGAGGGCGCGATCGACGCCGCCAGCATCCTGAAGCCGCTGCTCGCCCGTGGTGAGCTGCAGACGATCGGTGCGACGACGCTCGACGAGTACCGCAAGCACTTCGAGAAGGATGCTGCGCTGGAGCGCCGCTTCCAGCCGATCCAGGTGGCAGAGCCGAGCCTGCCCCACGCGATCAACATCCTGAAGGGCCTGCGCGACCGCTACGAGGCGCACCACAAGGTGCAGATCACCGACGGCGCCATCGTCGCCGCGGCGAACCTCTCCGACCGGTACGTCTCCGACCGCTTCCTGCCCGACAAGGCGATCGACCTGATCGACGAGGCCGGCGCCCGCCTGCGTCTGTCGATCCTGTCGAGCCCGCCCGAGCTGCGCGAATTCGACGAGAAGATCGCCAAGGTCCGCGAGGACAAGGAAGCCGCCAGCGAGGAGCAGGACTTCGAGAAGGCCGCCGCCCTGCGCGACGAGGAGAAGTCGCTCCTGGCCGAGCGCCTGCGCCTCGAGAAGCAATGGCGCTCGGGCGACGTCGCGTCGCACGCGGTCGTCGACGAGGGTCTGATCGCCGAGGTCCTGGCTCAGGCCACCGGCATCCCGGTCTTCAAGCTCACCGAGGAGGAGACCAGCCGTCTCGTCTTCATGGAGAAGGCTCTGCACCAGCGCGTCATCGGTCAGGAGGAAGCCATCGCGGCCCTCTCCCGCACGATCCGTCGCCAGCGTGCCGGCCTCAAGGACCCGAACCGTCCGTCGGGGTCGTTTATCTTCGCCGGACCCACGGGTGTCGGTAAGACCGAGCTGGCCAAGGCGCTCGCGGAGTTCCTCTTCGACGATGAGGGTGCGCTGATCTCCCTCGACATGTCGGAGTTCGGCGAGAAGCACACGGTCTCGCGACTGTTCGGTGCCCCTCCCGGATTCGTCGGCTTCGAAGAGGGCGGCCAGCTCACCGAGAAGGTGCGCCGCAAGCCGTTCTCCGTGGTCCTGTTCGACGAGATCGAGAAGGCCCACCCCGACATCTTCAACTCGCTGCTGCAGATCCTCGAAGAGGGCCGTCTGACCGACGGTCAGGGCCGTGTGGTCGACTTCAAGAACACCGTGATCATCATGACGACGAACCTCGGTTCGTCGGCGATCGCCGGTGGTCCGGTCGGCTTCCAGGTCGAGGGCAACTCGCAGACGACCTACGAGCGGATGAAGGGCAAGGTCGACGAGGAGCTGAAGCGTCACTTCAAGCCCGAGTTCCTCAACCGTGTCGACGACGTCATCGTCTTCCCGCAGCTGAACAAGGACGAGCTGCGCCAGATCGTGACGCTCTTCACCAAGCGCCTCAGCGAGCGTCTGCTCGACCGTGACATGACGGTGGAGCTGACGGATTCCGCGAAGGACCGCCTCATCGAGATCGGCTTCGACCCGACGCTGGGTGCCCGGCCGCTGCGCCGCGCGATGCAGCGCGAGGTCGAGGACCAGCTCTCCGAGCGGATCCTGCGCGGCGAGCTCAACGCCGGCGACCACGTGAAGGTCGACACCGAGAACGGCCGCTTCGTCTTCGCGACGACGCGCCAGGAAGGCCGCGAAGCGGTCGGCGTGGGAGCTGCGGGAGAGATCACCGCGAGCCCGGACATCATCGCCGGGTCGTAAGCGCCACGAATGACAGGGGTCGGATGCCGAGAGGCATCCGACCCCTTCGTCGTTCAGGCGCGGCGCACGAGAAAGACGTCGACCTCGTCCTCGGTCTCGAGTGCGAAGCTGTGGCGCTCGTACAGTCGCCGGGCAGGGCTGCCCTGCAGCACGTTCAGGCGCCAGGGGAGCGGGTGATTCTCGGCGAGCGTCGCCCGCAGGACCTCGGTGCCGATGCCGGCGCCGTGAACGTGCTCGGCGAGGTAGAAGTGCTCAAGCCAGGTGCCGTCGGCTGCGGGCCGGACGGCGATCGATCCGGCATCCGCTCCGTCGACGGCGATGACGCGGGTGAGAGTCGGATCGAAGGCGTCGAGGAACCGCTGCCGCACGCGGGTCTCGTCGTAGCGGCCGAGGCGCTCGAGGTCCGGCCGCAGGACCACCGCGCGCAGCTCGGCGATCCAGGTCGCGTCGTCGGGCGTCGAGGGGCGGAGGGTCCAGCGCATCCGTCCATTCAACCGCGAGCGGGAGAAGATGGGAGGGTGCGCGCATCCGTCACCGTCCGCCCGGCAGGTCTCGACGGGCCCGACCTGGCCGCGGTCGCATCGATGCTGGCCGATTATCATGCACAGACCGAGCGGGAGAAGGTCGAGCACGGGCTCGCCGAGCCCGGACCTCTGCCCGAGCGTTACGCGGTCGAGGTGCGCGATCCCGCGGCCTCCTTCGCCGGCGGCGAGGTGCTCGTCGCCGAGCGCGACGGAGCGGCCATCGGGATGGCAGTGATGCACCGCTCGGGGAGCGACGTCGAACTCAAGCGTCTGTGGGTCGCCCCCGCGGGGCGTCGGTCCGGTGCGGGGTCGGCCTTGCTGGCGGATGCCGCGGATCGCGCACGCGCCCTCGGTGCGACGGGGCTGCGCCTCTCGGTGTGGGACTGGCGAGCGAACGCCCTCGCGCTCTACGCGCGGCAGGGCTTCGTCGCCGCGCCCTCCTGGGAGTCGCGCGCACAGCTCGTGTGCCTGCGCCTTCCCCTCTGAGCCGCCGTCAGCGGATGCAATGGATGCCGGGCGACACCCGGCATCCGCGTGACGGTCATCGGGGTGTCGCGTCGGATCTGTTGCATCCGTGATCGGGCGGGCTCAGGTGAAGCCGCCGGGTGCCAGCAGTGCGACGCACGGGCCGAGGACGAGGATCCAGGCGGCGGCCGTGACGATCAGGATGCCGGTGCCGATGGGTCGCGTCCGTGCGGAGAACATCAGCGCGATGCCGACGACGGCGATGATCACGAACGGGATGAGGAAGCCGACAAGTCCCGTGGAGATCAGCGCGATCGCGAGCAGCCCGCCGAGGACGTAGGCGCCGCATCCGATGCCGGTGCCGATCCCCACACCGGCGCCGAAGCTCCGGGGTCGTGGTCCCGCGGCCTGCGCATAGCCCGGTGGTTCCGGCGAGATCCCGGGGTACGGCGGGGTAGGGTACGGCGGCCCGGCCTGCGGCGGGGTCGGGTACGGCGGGCCGGCCTGCGGCGGGGTCGGGTGCGGCGGACCGGCGGGCGGCTGTCCGGCGGGGTCGCCGGGCGGCGCGACCGGCGGAACCGGCGGCACGGCCGGCGGACCGCCCTGCGGGGGAGGAGTCGGGTCGGCGTCCTCGGGACGATCAGGTTCGGGGGACATCGGCGGCCATCCTTCCGATCGGCGGGGTTTCACTCAGGCGCAACCGCCCGCGCGCGGCCATCCAGGCGAGGCGGGCGAACAGCAGGGGGATCGTCACGGCGAGGAACAGCTGCGGCCGGGTCAGGCCGAGCCAGGCGACGTCGTTGCCGCGGACGAACTCGACCGCGAAGCGGAACACGGCGTACGCCGCGATGTACAGCGTCAGGGTCTCGCCCGGCGCGATGGGCCGGTGTCGCAACCAGAACCAGAGCACTGCGAACGCGACCGCATGGAAGAGGATCTCGTAGACGAAGCTCGGGTGCAGCGGCACACCCGCGGGCGCCCCGACCCGCGGGGCCGCGGCCGGGTCGAGGACGATGCCCCACCCTCCGCCGGTCGGGGTTCCCGGTTGCTCGGTCAGGAGGCATCCGATCCGTCCGATGGCCATGGCGAGTGCGACGGCGGGCGCGAAGAGGTCGCCGGACCGATCTGGGTACCGCGCGATCCGCTTCGCGACGTGGACACCGAGCCACGCGCCCACGAGCGCCGACAGCATCGACGCGTTGCCGTAGGCGAGCTGATCGATGAGCGACAGGTTCTTCGACGGATCCAGGTGCTGGGCCCAGGTGCCGAGCCGCGAGAGCACGGCCGCACCCATGAGCGATCCAAGCACGAGATAGGCGATCCGCGGGTCGGTGACGCCGCGGCGACGCTTCTCGACGAGGAAGACGACTCCCGCGGCGAGCAGCCCGAGACCCACGAACACGGCGTGCGTGTCGATCGCCGGCAGCCAGGGCGCGAGGTCTCTCAGCAGGGGGAACACGGGTCAGCCCAGCAGCCGCATCCAGAGCAGGACCCACAGCGGGATCGCCGCCAGGGCGAGCACCTCGAGCACGCACAGGTAGACCAGGACGAGGCGGGTGTCGCCGAGTCTGCAGCGCGACCGGAGCAGCCCCGCCCGACGTGCGCGGGCGTACCCCGCGATCGCGACACCGGCGAAGACGGCGACCGCGAGCGGACCGGCGACGGCGGCGATGGCGGCGATCGTCGCGAAGACGCACAGCCGGAGCGGGTCGAACGGGGCGACCGGATCGGCGACGCTCCCGTCGCGCTGATTGAGGTGACCGAATTCCGCGGCGCTCACGACGCGCTCACCGGGATCTGGCGTCGACCACCCGTCGCGGTCGACAAGCGGGTGCGGCCGAGTGGCGCCCACGCCTGCACGGCGCAGAACGGGGCGCACTGGTGCGCGTCCGTCGTCTCGTTCATCGTCGCGACGTGCACGCAGCACTGGGTGAGGCGCTCCTCGATCATCGTGTTGATGTCCATGAACGGCTTCACCGTCACGCGCAGGACCCGCTCGCCCATCATCTTGCGCAGCCGGGCATGCTGGCCCGGAAGTTTCGACGCGGCGAGGGTCGCGAGCGTCCCGATGCCGAGGTCGCAGTTCTGACAGATGTCGCGCCAGATCGAGCTCATCGACGGATGCGACAACGACGACTGCTCGCTCAGCAGGTCGAGCAGAGACCCCTTGACGACCTCGCGGATCGCCTTGTTCACGTTGCTGTCGGCGATGCGGTTGGCGAGCATGTCGGGTTGCAAGTCGAGGAGGTCCTTCAGTCGCTCGTGCCCGATGAGGCCGACGAGCGACTTCCACTCGCCGGCGTCGTCCTTCAGCAGATAGCCGACCGAGCAGCAGTGCGGGTGGCTGCACGGCAGGGCGGTCAGGTCGCGCCACGTGACCTCGCCGTCCGTCTGCGGGCCGAGCCGGTTCAGCACACCGGTGTGGGTGAGGCGGTCGTTCGGGTCGATGCCCGACGAGCGTCCCGAGCCGAACACGGGCTGGATCGTCACGCCGCCGACGAAGGGCGTCGCCATCGCGCGGCGGATGACCGCGCCGATCTCGCCGTCGTTGACCCCGAGGGTCGCCGTCATCGTCAGCGTGGTGAACACGCCGGCATCCGACAACCGCTCGATCGCGCGTTCCTTGAACCGGCGGATGTCGGCGCCGCGGTGGAAGGCGGATGCCTGTGCCGACTCGCCGTCGTACTGCAGGTAGACCTCGACCCGCTCGCGGTGCTTCTTGAGCACCTCGACGAAGGCGTCGTCCTGCGCGATGCGGAGGCCGTTCGAGTTGAGGAGGATGCGCACGATGGGGCGGGCGACGAGGTGCTCGAGCAGCTGCTCGAGCCACGGGTAGAGCGTCGGTTCGCCGCCCGAGAGCATCAGCACGTCGATGCGGTCGTTCTCCTTCGCGAGGCGCGCGTCGACCGAGGCGAGCACCTCGGCGAGCGGGGCGATCGCAGAGGCGGCAGGGCTCGACTCCGCGAAGCAGGTCGGGCACTTCAGATTGCAGTGGTCGAGCAGGTCCTCGAGCAGGATGCAGGTGTGCTGCGTCTGCATCTGCGGCAGCCCGTCCTCGTACGCCGAGGGCACGGGCTTGAAGTTGCCCATCGTGTCGGGTCCGTGCACCTTCGTCGGCGCGGTCCACTGCTCGAGGTAGGTGAGGATCTCGGCGGATTCGTCGTACAGCGTGCGCACGAGCCCGTGGTCGGGGCATCCGCGTTCGAGCCAGATCGTGCCGTCGCGGTCGGCGAGCCACCCCGACAGTCGTCGCACCTCGCTGAGCGGCCGGTCGGGGTCCTCCTCGTGGCACGTCGGGCAGAACGCGTTCACGTAGCGGTGGATGCGATAGTCGCGCAGGGGCATCCCCGCTCCGGCGTGGCTCATGCCCACACCCTAGCCCCGGGGTCGGCGGGGTCCAGGGGTGGCCGCGTGCACCGATGCGACGGATGCCGGGCGACACCCGGCATCCGTCGCCGTCATCGGCGCGTCGCACAGGATCCGTTGCATCCGCGGACGCCGGCGGCAGCGGGCGCGTGCTGCAGGATGGGGCCATGCTCATCGTCATGGCAGGGCTCCCGGCGACGGGGAAGAGCGCCCTCGCGGCGCGGGTGGCCGTCGAGCTGCGGTGTACCGTCCTGTCTGTTGATCCCATCGAGGCCGCGCTGTGGCGCGCGGGCGTCGACCGGGATCAGCCCACCGGGCTCGCGGCGTACGTCGTCGCCGAGGACCTCGCGCGCGAGCAGCTCCGCATCGGCGGTGACGTCATCATCGACGCGGTCAACGACGCCGGACTCGCTCGCCGGCAGTGGCGCTCACTCGCGGACGAGCAACGGGTCGAGGTCGCGTTCGTCGAGGTGGTCTGCGCGGACCCGGAGGAGCACCGACGCCGCCTGGAGAACAGACGGCGCGAGCTGAAGGGGTTCCCGGAACCCACCTGGGAGGAGGTCCGGGCACGCACGCCGGGCTTCGACGGATGGGACGACGAACGGATCACCGTCGACTCGATGCGGAGCCTCGACGAGAACGTGACCCGGACGGTCGATTACCTCCGCGGGTGCAGGGGTCGCTGAGCCCGTCAGCGGATGCAACGGGATGCCGGGCGACACCCGGCATCCGCGTCGCCGTCACCGGCGTGTCGCGCACGATCCGTTGCATCCGCGAACGCGGCCGGACGTGCGAACGGACCGGGCGCGCCCTCCGCAGCGCCCGGCCCGTCCGGGTCGGTCAGGAGCGACGGTCTCCGAAGACGTCCTTCTCCATGGCGTCGTAGCCCTCGCGCTGCGGGTCGCCGTGCAAACCGCCCGAGAGCGCGTACTCCTCCTCGGGGGAGAGGACGAGGCGCGTGCGACCGTAGACGGCGAACCCGATGAAGATCACGACGTAGACGATGATGATCGCCACGATCGCCAGCAGGTAGGCCGGGTTGAACAGCAGCCCGACGAACACGATGGCCGCGATGACGGCCGCCGAGTAGGCGCCGAACAGGCCCCACGGGCTCCTGTACGGGCGCTCGGCGTTCGGGAACTTCTTGCGGAGGATGATGAACGACACCATCTGCAGGAAGTACGCGAGCACCGCGCCCCACACGGCGATGTTCAGCACGATCGCGCCGGCCGGGCTGGCGTCGCCGCCGGCGGCCTGCAGGATGACGAGGGCGATGAACCCGAGCACGGCGCCGAACGTGAGCGCGACCCACGGCGTCTGGCGCTTGCCCGTCAGCGACAGCCAGCGCGGGTAGTACCCGGCCCGCGACAGCGAGTACATGTTGCGCCCGTAGGCGAACATGATGCCCATCAGCGAGGCGAGCAGACCGATGAGGGCGAGCAGCGACAGGAGGGCGGCGGCCTGGTCGGGCAGGAATGCCTTGAACCCGTCGAGGAGAGGCTCGACCGACTCGCCGGTGACCTCGGCGCCGAGGACGCCGGTGTTGAGGAACAGCACGATGAGGCCGGTCACGATGAGCGTGCCGCGGGCCCAGAGGCCGGCGCGCGGGATGTCGCGGGCGGGGTCGTGCGACTCCTCCGCGGCCAGCGGCAGCTCCTCGATGCCCAGGAAGAACCACATCGCGAACGGCAGCGCGAGCAGCACCGCGCCGATCCCGTGCGGCAGGAACGTCGACGACGCGAACGCGGCCGGGTCGGGCGCCATGTCCCACAGCGCGTCCCAGCTGAACGCTCCCGAGACGAGCGCCATGACGCCGAAGACGACGATGATGCCGATCGAGATGATCGAGACGACGATCGCGAACCCGAACGAGACGGCCGCACCGGCGGCGTTGAGGGCGATGAAGAGCGCGTAGAGGATGATCCACCACAGCCATGGCGGCAGGCTGACACCGGTGAGCAGCGACAGGGCCGAGTCGGCGTACTGACCCGAGAAGTAGACGACGACGGCGGTCGTGGCGACGTACTCGATCGTCTCGGCGAGACCGGTCGCGAGGCCGCCCCAGGGTCCCATCGCCGAGCGCGAGAACGAATAGGCGCCACCGGTGTGCGGCATGGCGGCCGCCATCTCGCCGATCGAGAACGTCAGGCCGTAGTACATGAGCACGAGCACGGCGAAGGCGATCAGCATGCCGCCGAACCCGGCGAAGCCGATGCCGAAGTTCCAGCCCGAGAAGTCTCCCGAGATGACGGCGGCGACCGCGAGGCCCCACAGTCCCCAGACGCCGGCGGAGCGCTTCAGCGTGCGTTTCTCGAAGTACCCCTCCTCGGCTCGGGTGTACCGGACACCGCCGGTGGCGGGGGGAGTGGTGCGCGGATTCGTCATGAGACCTCCTGGCTGCGGTCGGCGCGGCAGGGCGCCGTCGGGTCGGCGCGCTGGCTCACGCCTTGCGGATGAGTGTGGCGTCTATTGGTATGCCATGTCTACCTTTGGCATGTAGCGTTCTCGTTACAGAACCGACCAGCGCACGACGGAAGGACGACCGATGCCCGGCAACCTGACGGTGGACGAGCTCGCCGACGCGATCGCGAACGACGAGATCGACACGGTGATCGTCGCCTTCCCCGATGCGCAGGGCCGCCTGGTCGGCAAACGCGTCGCGGGTAGGTTCTGGCTCGACGAGGTCGCCGGCCACGGCGCCGAAGTCTGCGACTACCTCCTCTCGGTCGACGTCGACCTCAACACGATCGACGGCTACGCGATGTCGGGCTGGGACAAGGGCTACGGCGACCTCGTGCTGCGCCCCGACATGGCGACGCTCCGACGGATCCCGTGGCAGCCGGCGACCGCCCTCGTCATGGCCGACCTCGACTACGTCGCCGGCGGCGCCGTCGTGCAGTCGCCCCGCGGCATCCTGAACGCGCAGCGGCAGCGCCTCGCCGACCGAGGCCTCATCGCCTACTCGGGCACGGAGCTCGAGTTCATCGTCTTCGACGATTCGTTCCGGGACGCCTGGGCAAAGCGCTACGCGGGACTGCAGGCATCCACCGACTACAACGTCGACTACAACCTGCTCGCCACGACCCGGCTCGAGCCGCTGCTGCGCGACATCCGCCGCGGCATGGAGGGCGCCGGGCTCTACTGCGAGGGCGTCAAGGGCGAGTGCCACGACGGGCAGCAGGAGATCGCGTTCCGCTTCGCCGAGGTGCTCGAAACGGCCGACCAGCACACGATCTATAAGAACGGCGCGAAGGAGATCGCCGACGCGCACGGCAAGTCCCTGACCTTCATGGCGAAGTTCGACCAGCGCGAGGGCAACAGCTGCCACATCCATCTCTCCGTCCGCGGTGAGGACGGCGAGGCGGTCATGGCCGGCGACGGCGAGTACGGTTTCAGCCCCCTGATGGAGCACTGGATCGCCGGCATCCTCGCGACGCTTAAGGAGTTCGCGCTGCTCTACGCCCCGACGATCAACTCGTACAAGCGCTTCGCGAAGGGCTCGTTCGCCCCGACCGGGATCGCGTGGGGCGTCGACAACCGCACGTGCGCGCTGCGCGTCGTCGGCAAGGGCTCGTCGCTGCGCGTCGAGAACCGCGTGCCCGGCGGCGACGTGAACCCGTACCTCGCGATCTCGGCGATCATCGCGGGTGGTCTGCACGGCATCGAGAACGAGCTCGCACTGCCCGCTCCCCTCACCGGGAACGCGTACGATTCCGACGTCGATCACCTGCCGACGACCCTCCGCGAAGCGGCGGACCTCTTCGAACAGTCGGAGATCGCCCGGGCGGCGTTCGGCGAGGACGTCGTCGCCCACTACCTGCACCAGGCCCGCGTCGAGGTCCTCGCCTACGACGCCGCCGTGACCGACTGGGAGCGCATCCGTGGCTTCGAACGTCTCTGACCCCGCGGGCGGCCGCCGCCCCGTCATCGGACTCACGACCTACCTCGAGCGCGCGACGCAGGGGGTCTGGGACGTGCGCGCGAGCTTCCTGCCGCAGCAGTACTTCGACGCCGTGACCGCCTCGGGCGGCGTCGCCGTGCTGCTGCCGCCGCAGCCCTCCGCCCAGGCTGCCGCCGCAGCGGTGCTCGACGGCCTCGACGGGCTGATCCTCACCGGCGGACTCGACGTGCAGCCCGAGCTGTACGGCGCGCCCCGGCATCCGCTCACCGACCCGGCCCGCGCGGACCGCGACGAGTGGGAGCTCGCCCTGCTCGCCGGAGCGCGGGAGCGCGGCATGCCGGTGTTCGGCATCTGCCGCGGCCTGCAGCTGATCAACGTCGCCTACGGCGGCACGCTGCACCAGCACCTGCCCGAGGCCCTCGGGACGGAGCGCTACAAGATCGGCGGCGGCGTCTTCGCCGAGAACACCGTCGGGGTGGATGCCGAGACGACCCTCGCCGGCCTGATCGGCGCCGGTCCCTACACGGTGCACAGCTACCACCATCAGGGTGTCGACCGGCTCGGTGAGGGACTCGTCGCCACCGCCCGGACCGACGACGGGCTCGTGCAGGCGTTCGAGGCCCCCGGAGACGACTACCTCGTCGCGGTGCAGTGGCACCCCGAGGAGAACTCCGCCGATCGGCGCCTGTTCCTCGGGCTCGTCGCCGCCGCCGACGCCTTTATGGCCGCCCATCGGGGAGTCGCCGCGTGAGCGTCTTCACCGTCCTGAACCCCGCCACCGGCGCTGCGGTGCGCGACGTCGAGCTCGCCTCGGTCGAACAGGCGGATGCCGCGATCGCCCGTGCCGTCCGTGCGCAGCGCGCGTGGGCGGAGCTCGCCCCCGTCGCCCGAGCCGACGCGCTGCGGAACTTCGCGCGCGTCGTCGAGGCTCACGTCGAGGAGCTCGCCCGGCTCGAGGTGCTCGAGGCGGGGCATCCGATCTCTTCGGCGCGGTGGGAGGCGTCGCACGTCGCGCAGGTGCTGAACTACTACGCGGGGGCGCCGGAACGCCTGATCGGCAGCCAGATCCCGGTCGCCGGCGGACTCGACGTCACCTACCACGAGCCGTACGGCGTGGTCGGGATCATCGTGCCCTGGAACTTCCCGATGACGATCGCCTCGTGGGGGTTCGCGCCCGCGCTCGCCGCCGGCAACGCCGTCGTCCTGAAGCCGGCCGAGCTCACGCCGCTGACCGCGATGCGCCTCGGCGACCTGGCGCTCGAGGCGGGGCTGCCCGAGGGCGTCTTCACGGTCATCCCCGGTGCGGGTCCCGTCGTGGGCGAACGTTTCGTGACGCATCCCGACGTCCACAAGGTCGTCTTCACGGGATCGACCCGGGTCGGTACCGAGGTCGCCGCGGGCTGCGCGCGCGAGCTGAAGCCCGTGACCCTCGAACTCGGAGGCAAGAGCGCCAACATCGTGTTCGCCGACGCCGACCTCGAGGCGGCCGCCGCGGCCGTTCCCGGATCGGTGTTCGACAACGCGGGTCAGGACTGCTGCGCGCGCAGTCGGCTGCTCGTCGAGCGCTCGGTGTACGACCGGTTCCTCGAGCTCGTCGAGCCCGCCGTCGCCGCCTGGCGCGTCGGCGACCCGAACGACGAGGGCACGGAGATGGGACCGCTCATCTCCGCGGGGCAGCGCGACCGCGTCGCGGGGTATGTCGAGGGGGCGGACGTCGCGTTCCGAGGGAAGGCGCCCGACGGTGACGGGTTCTGGTTCGCTCCGACCGTCGTGCTCGCCGATCGCGGCGACCGCATCGCGAAGGAGGAGGTCTTCGGACCCGTCGTCGCCGTGCTGCCCTTCGACGACGAGGCCGACGCGATCGCCCTCGCGAACGACACCGTCTACGGACTCGCGGGCTCGATCTGGACGCGCGACCTGGGGCGCGGCATCCGCGTCTCGCGAGGGGTGCGCAGCGGCGTGCTGTCGGTCAACTCGCACTCCTCCGTCCGCTACGCGACCCCCTTCGGCGGCATGAAGGCCTCGGGCCTCGGCCGCGAGCTCGGACCCGACGCGGCCGAGCACTTCACCCAGACCAAGAACGTCTTCTACGCCACCTCCTGACCCGGAAGGACCTCCCGAATGGACCTCACCCTGCGCCTCCGCGACCGCGTCGCCATCATCACCGGCGGTGCCAGCGGCATCGGCCTCGCGACCGCACGCCGGTTCGCCGCCGAAGGGGCCCGCGTGGTCATCGCCGACCTCGACCCCGTGACCGGGCAGCAGGCCGCCGACGAGGTGGGCGGAGTCTTCCGTCAGGTGAACGTCGCCGACCAGGCATCCGTCGACGCGCTCTTCGACGGCGTGGCCGCCGACCTCGGCTCGGTCGACATCGCCTTCAACAACGCCGGCATCTCACCCGCCGACGACGACTCGATCGAGACGACCGAGCTGCCCGCGTGGGACAAGGTGCAGGACGTCAACCTCAAGAGCGTCTACCTCTGCTCGCGCGCGGCGCTGCGTCACATGGTGCCCGCCGGCAAGGGCTCGATCATCAACACGGCGTCGTTCGTCGCGCTGCTCGGCTCGGCCACCTCGCAGATCTCGTACACCGCGTCGAAGGGCGGCGTGCTCGCGATGACCCGCGAGCTCGGCGTGCAATTCGCGCGGCAGGGCATCCGCGTGAACGCGCTCTGCCCGGGACCGGTGAACACGCCGCTCCTGCGCGAGCTCTTCGCGAAGGACCCCGAGCGCGCGCAGCGGCGCCTCGTGCACGTGCCCATGGGCCGGTTCGCCGAGCCCGAGGAACTGGCGGCGGCTGTCGCCTTCCTCGCCTCGGACGACGCGTCGTTCATCACCGCCAACGCGTTCGTCGTCGACGGCGGCATCACCAACGCCTACGTGACGCCGCTGTGACCCGCGCCGCGTCGTCGCCCGATCTCGGCCGCACCGTCTACCGGCCGGTGCGGGGCGGCAACGCGCTCGAGGACACCGTCGCCAGGCTCGTGCAGACCGTGCGGCTCGGCGTCGTCGCGCCGGGCGAGTCGTTGCCCTCCGAGCGCGACCTCGCCGAGCGCTACGGCGTGAGCCGCGACACTGTGCGGCAGGCGATCGGCGAGCTCGCCGACGCCGGTTTCGTCGTGCGGCGACGCGGGCGGTACGGCGGGACGTTCGTCGCCGACCCCCTCCCCGTCCCGACCGGCCCCGTCGACGCCGCCGAGCTCGACGACATCCTCGGCATGCGGCGGGTGCTCGAAGCGGGAGCGGCACGGGCCGCGGCGTCACGGGACCTGACGGATGCCGCGCGCGACGCGCTCGAGCAGCGCCACCGCGCGACCGTCCAAGCCGACGCGGGCGAGTACCGCCGGCTCGACTCGCTGCTGCACCTGGCGATCGCCGAGGCCAGCGGCATCCCGTCGCTCCTGCCCCTCATCGTCGAGAACCGGGCGCACGTCAACGCCTGGCTGGACACGTTCCCGCTGCTGCCGCGCAACATCGAGCACTCCGACGCGCAGCACGAGCGGATCGTCGCGTCGATCCTGGCGGGCAAACCGGATGCCGCCGAGGCCGCCGTGCTCGACCATCTCGCCGGGTCCGAGGCGCTGCTGCGAGGGTTCTTGGCCTGAATCGGTGCGGTGTCGCCGTGTGTCGGTGACGGATGCACGACCGGTGGTGCAGGTGACCGCGTCCGAGCGCGCCGAGGCCACTCCCGCACCGCCGATCGTGCATTCGTCACGCGCCGACTGGTGCGGCCGGTGCGGATCTGGTGTGCTGAGCGGTGATGACGCGGGCCGGGATGACGCAGGAGGGGAGCACGCGGCGCCGCGCCGCGGAGGCTGCCGGGTGGGCCGCCGCCCTCGCGCTCGCCCTCGTCGCCGTAGCCGTCGTCGCTTCGACGAGCGCGTGGCTGCTGTACCGCGACGGCGATTCGATCGTCGTCGCCCTCATGGCCGACTCGCTGCGCCGGGGTGACCCGCAGGACTGGGCTCTCTCACCCGTGCTGTTCCTGCCCGAGACCGCGGTGTTCGCCGCGCTTTCGTTCCTGGGTCTCGGGACGCCGGCGACCCTCACGCTCAACGCGGTCGTGAACCTGCTCGCCGTGTACGGCAGCATCCGTCTGGTCGCCGGCCGGCGACGTGCAGGCGTCCATCCCGTGGCAGGAGCGGTGCTCGCCTTCGCGGCGTTCGTCGGACTCATCCTCCTCGAAGAGCCCGCAGAGACGCCGGGCTTCCACCTCGCGCTGCTGACCGCGACGACGACGTACTACTCCGCCACGGTCGTCGGCACACTCGTCACCGTAGGGCTGGTGCGGCGTCTGCTCGACGGCGCGCCCCCACGGCGGGTGTTCGCAGGGATCGCCGCCGTCGCCGCCGTGTCGACGCTGACGAACCCCCTGTTCGTCGTGTGGTGCGTGCTGCCGGTCGTCGGCGTCATCGGCATCCTTCTGCTCGGGCGGCACCTCGTGCTCCGGCGCGCACTGCCGATCGCGGGGTCGGTCCTGATCGGCGCCGCGGTCGGCTATCTGCTGCGGGTGCCGTTCGCGGGCAACATCGTGGCTGCCGATGGCAACTACCTGCGACCGGACCAGGCGGATGCCGCACTGGCGCATCTCACCGGTGCTCTGAGCGGGACGGTCGGGCGGTGGGACGGTGTGGTGTGGGGCGCTGCGGTGCTCGTGCTCCTCGTCGCGTGCGGCGTGCTCGGGATGCAGGCATGGCGCCGCCGCGATGCGGCCGTCGCCGCGGTGTGCGCCGTCGCGGTCGCGGCCCCGGTCGCGGCGACGCTCCTGGTCGTCGTCGCGGGAACGGATGCCGATCGGTACCTGCAGCCGTGGGTGTTCCTGCCGGTCCTCGTGCTCGCCGTCGCGCCGCCCGCGGTGTCGTTGCCGCGCGCGGCGGAGGTGGCGCTGGCCGGCGTGCTCGCGGTGGGAGGCCTCGTCGCGGTGCCCGTGACCGTCGCGGCGGCCGGGCAAGACGACGCCGACCTCGCCTGCGTCACGCGCTGGGTGGAGGAGTCCGGGAGGACGGGTGCCGGCCAGTTCTGGACCGTGCGCGCACCGAAACTCGCGCTCGCCGACCCCGCGCAGCTCGTACAGGTCGACCACACCCTGCGTCCGTACGACTGGCTCGTCAATCGCGCCGAGCGGCGCGGGCCAGTGACCTTCCTCGTCGAGAGCGCCGCCGATGCGCCGTACGAGCTGCCCGTGTCACCCCGCGACGCCGAGCGGGTCGCGTGCGGGCGCTACACGATCCTCGACTTCGGCTCGCGCGTACTGCCGCTGGGCGAGCCCCGGAACTGACGCGTACGCGCGCGGCCCGGCCCGCGTACACGGATGCGATGGATGCCGGGCGACACCCGGCATCCGCTGGTCTCACGCCGGGGTGTCGGGTCGGATCCGTTGCCTCCGAGCACACCGCGGCGGCGGGTCAGTCGAGCGGGGCGACGTCGACCTGCACGCGCAGGGTGGAGGTCTTCGCCTCGGTGAAGATGATGCCGGTCACCGGGGAGACGTCACCGTAGTCGCGGCCCCAGGCGACCGTGACGTAGCGGTCGTTCGCCCATTGGTTGTTCGTCGGGTCGATCGCGAGCCACTGGTCCGTCCCGGGCAGCCACACGGCGAGCCAGGCGTGCGAGGCGTCCGCACCGAAGACGCGCTCCTTGCCGGGCGGCGGTTGCGTCGCGAGGTATCCCGACACGTAGCGCGCGGCCACCCCGTGCGTGCGCAGGCAGGCGAGGGCGACGTGCGCGAAGTCCTGGCAGACGCCCGCCCGCTTGGTCATCGCATCGGCGACCGTGCTCGTCACGGTCGTCGCCGTCTTGTCGTAGTCGAAGTCGCGGAAGATCCGCTGCATGAGATCGGTCACCGCCTCGCCGATCGGCCGACCCGGGGTGAGCGACACGGCGCCGTAGGCGTGGGCGGCTTCGTCGTGTGCGGCCCGTGCCGACTCGAGCGCATACTCGGTCGCCTCGACCGCGCCGGGAAGGTCCGGATGCTGCAGCGGCCGCGCGAGCTCCCATGGCTGCGCGAGCGCCTCGGCGTCGTACTCGGGCACCGCGACGGTCACCTCGCTCGTCGCTTCGATCGTCAGCGCCTCATGCGGGTCGGTGACGTGGAAGTAGGTCGACGAGTTGCCGAACCAGTCCGTGCGCGGCGAGGCGTCGCCGGGCAGGGGATCGACGGTGACCTCCGCCCCGGCGATCCGCTGCCACGGCAGATCGCGCGGGCGCAGGTGGAACTGGCCGATGCTGTCCTGCACGGCGTCGCTGTACGTGTAGGCGGTGCGATGCCACACGCGGTATCGGGTCATGCGCGCGCCCCCATCAGCTCGATGAGCGACAACTCGGTCATCGAGACGGGCGGCGGGCCGGCCTCGAAGTGCAGGTCGGCGATCGCGTCGGAGAGCTGCTCGAGCTGCGCGCGGATGCTGTCGAGTCCCTCCGCGAGACGCTCGCGGCGGCCGCCGACGACGGCCGTCATCTCGAGCACCTCGACCTCGGCGAGACCCGTCTCGAGCTGGTCGAGCAGCCGCTCGGCTCGCGATGAGCCGGTCGACGCCGGGAGGGCGGCCAGGTGCTCGCGCAGGGTCTGCAGCGAGAAGGCGAGCGAGCGCGGGTTGCCGCGGTCGAGCAGCAGCAGCTCCGCGACGTCGGCCGCCCGCATCGCTCCGCGGTAGCGGCGTCGGTGCGTCACGACGCTCTCGGCCGAGAGCAGCAGCGACTCGAGGACTTCGCGATCCGTGCGCGGACCGCGACTGGCCGACAGCGCCGACGAGAGCAGCGTCGTCAGCTGCAGGCCGCGCTCGAGGTAGCGACCGGCCTCCATCATGTGCCACCCGGGGTCGCGGATCATGTTCGCCGTCACGCCATAGAGCGACAGCATCGAGGCGAGCATGCGACCGGCGGACTCAGCCGTGCGGTGCGGATGCGGGGCGCCCCGCAGCGCCCGGACGGCGCGGTCGATGTTCGAGAAGACGCGCCAGGTGTCGCCCGACAGCTGGTCGCGTACCCCCTCCATCGCGTCGCGCAGCCGGGCGATGGAGTGCGCCGCCGAGCCCGGCCGGGAGGCGTCGAGCAGCAGCGAGCGGAACTCCGCCTCGGGGTCGGCCGCGCGCGTCCCGGCGAGGGCGTCGAGTGCCGCGAGCAGGACGCGCACGCTCTCGGCGGCCCGCTCCGCGGTGTGCGCGCCGGGCTGGTCGAGCGCCGCCTGCGTCGCGATGACCAGCCGCAGCAGGTCTTCGGCGCGCTCCGCATAGCGCCCGGTCCAGAACAGGTCCGAGAGCGCGCGCGGTGCGAGGGTCGGATCGCTCCGCGTCGTCGGAAGGGACGCCACGTCCGCGATCCCCTGGTCCGGATCGGTCTCGTCCGACTTCAGGACCCACACGTCCTTCGTCCGCGGCGCCGCTTCGGGCGCGCTGCGGATCGTGGCCAGTCCGCCGACGAGCGGCCGGTAGGTCGAGCCGAAGCGGATCGCGAAACCCCGCAGAGTCACGGGAAGAGCGGATGCCGCGCCCCCGGCATCCCACACCGGAACCTGCGAAAGATGCAGCTTCTCGATGGCCGCGAAGCGGTGGGGCTCGCGCTCGAGCCGTGAGCGGATCGCGGGGTCGGCGGCGTCGAGTGCCCGTCGGGGGTCGTCGATGTGGAACAGCTCGAGGGTGCGGTCGCCGGCCGTGAAGCGACCGACGGCGTCGGCGTGTGCGTCCGCGTCGCCGAGCCACCACGCGGGCACCGACGGAAGCCGCAGCTGCTCGCCGAGGAGGCGCTCGCACACCGCCGGCAGGTAGGGGAGGAGCGCGGGGTTCTCGAGGACGCCGGCACCCAGCCCGTTGACGACGCGCACGCGTCCGCGGCGCACCGCCTCGGCGAGGCCTGCGACGCCGAGCCTCGACCCCGAGCGGAGCTCGAGCGGATCGCACCACTCCGCGTCGACGCGCCGCAGGATGACGTCCACGCGTTCGCGGGGGGTCCGGGAGGGCCACTGGGCGGGCTTCATCCAGACCGCGCCGTCGCGCACGACGAGGTCACTGCCCTGCACGAGCGGGAAGCCGAGCGCGTTGGCGAGGAACGCCTGATCGAAAGCCGTCTCGGAGAGCGGGCCGGGGGAGAGGACCACGATGCGCGGCGCGGACACGCCCTCGGGCGCCGCGGCGATCAGCGCGGCGCGAAGGGCCGCGAAGTACGGGTCCATGCGGTGCAGCGCACCTTGGTCGAGCAGATCGGGCAGCACCTGGGAGATGACACGACGGTTCTCGGCCGCATAGCCGAGCCCCGACGGTGCCTGCACCCGATCGGCGAGCACGTGCCACTCGCCCGCCGCGTCGCGCCCGAGGTCGGTCGCCGACAGCAGCAGATCCGCGGGCGGGGTCTCGCCCGCGGGGCGGGCCATCGCGCGCAGGAAACCGGCGTGGCCGAGGACGACCGCGGCCGGGACGATGCGCTCACGCAGTACGACCTGCGGACCGTACAGGTCGGCGAGGAGCGCATTCAGGAGCTCGGCCCGCTGCGCGAGTCCGACGTCCAGGCGCGCCCAGCCCGCGGCATCCATCACGAACGGCATCGGGTCGAGCTGCCAGGGCTGCAACTCCGCTCCCGCGCGCGCATACGAGACGCCGTCGTCGGCGAGGAACCGCGAGATCTCGCCGTCGACCCGGTCGAGCTCCTCGCGGGTCAGCCCGAGTGCGAGACTCGCGAGCCCCTGCCATGCGGGCCGCAGTGTGCCGTCGGCGTCCACGACCTCGTCGAACCGCGGCGCCGCCGCGGCGAACGGCAGCGTCGGCTGCGACACGGCCGCGGCGTAATCACGGAGCACACTCACGCAGGTCCCTTCCGGGTCCAGCGTAGGGGCACGCGGGGCGGTCGGAACGCGCCTTCCCGCCGGTGCCGGGCGAATACAGTGGGACGCATGACGGGATCGGACGCCTCTTTCACCGTGCGACCCGCGCGGACCTCCGACGTCCCCGGTATCCAACAGCTCCTCGAGCCGTGGGTCCAGCGTCGCATCCTGCTCGGCAAGGAGCGGGTCACGCTGTACGAGACCGTGCAGGAGTTCGTCGTCGCCGAGGCCGGCGACCGCCTCGTCGGATGCGGCGCGCTCCACGTCATGTGGGAGGACCTCGGCGAGATCCGCACCCTCATCGTCGCCGACGACTGGCTGCACCGCGGCGTCGGCGGTGCCGTCGTCGACCTGCTGGAGGAGAACGCCCGCGCGCTGGGACTGCGCCGCCTCTTCTGCCTCACGTTCGAGGTGCCGTTCTTCTCGCGGCGCGGGTTCGCCGAGATCGGTGAGCAGGTGGTCGACCCCGACGTCTACTCGCAGCTGCTCCGGAGCCCTGACGAGGGCGTCGCCGAGTTCCTCGACCTCGCTCACGTGAAGCCCAACACGCTGGGCAACACCCGCATGCTCAAGCAGTTGTAGGCGCGCCGGGCGGGCAGGTGCGAAGGGCGTGCGTACCCTGGACGCGTGAGCAGCCAGACCCCCCGACGCAGGCCGTCGCCCGCCGTGTACCGGCGCCGCCGGCTCGCTGTCGTGCTGCTGGCCCTGGTGATCGTCGGTGGCATCGTCGCGGTCGTCGCCTGGCAGCCCTGGCGGGCGTGGGCGGATGCCGCACCGCAGCCGACGGGACCAGCCCCGGCATCCGCTGCTCCCGCAAGCAGCCCGGCACCGACCCCGAGCGGTTCGGCGGCGGTGGGGACGCCGACGCCGCGCGTCACCTCGTCGGCGGACGGCGACACCGGGGCATCCGCGGACGACGAGCCCGCGCCGGAGGCGTGCACGACCGGGGATGTCACGGTCACCGCGGTCGTCGACAAGAGCTCGTACGGGACCGGGCAGTTGCCCCAGCTGTCGATCCGACTCGTCAACGACACCGAGCTGCCCTGCCTGATCAACGTCGGCACCGCGGCTCAGACGTTCGAGATCACGAGCGGGAGCGACACCTGGTGGCGGTCGACCGACTGCCAGACCGAACCGAGCGACCAGGTCGTTCAGTTGGATGCCGGCCAGACGGTCACGAGCGCGGCCCCGCTCGTCTGGGATCGCACGCGATCCTCGGTCGACACGTGCGACGGGGACCGGCAGAAGGCGCTTCCCGGGTGGTACAACCTCTCGGTCTCGATCGGCGGCATCGGCTCCGTCGAGCCCGCCTCGTTCACGATCCGCTGACCCCGGGAACGCCCTGAGCGCGAGAGAGATTCTGAGAGGATTCTCATCATCTTGCGGGGTGGGGCCCTGTCGCCGCTTCGTCGAGCCCGCGTAGCCTGGGGGTCAGCTCCCGGCGGCATTCCCCGTTGTCCCCAGCAACGGAGTCACACCGACCCCCAGAGGTGTGGCGATCGGATCCCCCCCGCCGCCGGTGAGTGATGGGCCCTCTCGACTTCTCCAGTCCCCAATGGGGAGTTCGAGGGGGCCCCCTTATGTCTCACGGCGAGGGTCAGAGCCGCCGTAGGCTGGGGGGATGGCTGGGAAGAAGCGCGACAAGAAGCCGCTCGAGTTCCGCAACACGCAGCTCGCCGACGCGCTCCAGACGCAGGACATGGCGGCCGTCGCCTTCGCGCTGCGGCACGGGCCGACGGTCGTTCCGCTGCTGCGTCCCGGCGCACGCGACGACCCTCGCGATGCCGGTGAGGTGTGGACCTACCGCGATCCGGCGACGGGCGACGTCGCGCTGCTGCTCTTCAGCGATGCAGCGAACAAGCCGGCCACCCTTCCCCCCGGTGTCGGCCTGCAGTCACCGGCGTGGCTCCGGGCCTTCCTCGGCACCCACGGTGAGGAGATCACGACCGTGTTCTTCGACATCGCGGGACCGCACCCGATGCAGGCCGCCCCGGCCGACGTGATCGCAGCCCTCGAAGCCTGACCGGCCTCAGAAGTCGGGGCGGTCGTCCGGTCGCGGCGCGTGGTGTCGCGCACGCTGGGCGAGGGCGTCGCGCAGCGTGCCGGCTCCGGCGTCGATGACGGCGCGGTACCCCAGGCGAGCGGCTTCGGAGCGCCGCTGGTCGTGCTGGGTCACGCGCCGGATCTCGCCCGACAGGCTGAGCTCGCCGATCGCTGCGAGCTTCGCGGGGTTCGGGCGTTCGGTGGCGGCGCTCGCGATGGCGAGCGCGATGGCGAGGTCGGCGGCCGGCTCGGTCAGCCGCACGCCGCCCACCGTCGAGACGTAGACGTCCTGGTCGGAGAGTTTGATGCCCGCCCGCTTCTCGAGGACGGCGAGCACCATCGCGACCCGGGCGCCGTCGACACCGCTGACGATCCGGCGAGGGTTGGGCGCCGAGGTGTGGAGCGTCAGCGCCTGCACCTCGACCGGCAGGGCGCGGCGCCCCTCGAGAGCGACGGTCACGCACGTGCCGGGCTCGCTGGGCCGGTTGCTGAGGAAGAGGGCGCTGGGGTCGGGGACCTCGGTGATGCCGTCGCCGGCCATGTCGAAGCATCCGACCTCGTCGGTGGCGCCGAACCGGTTCTTGAGTGCCCGCACGAACCGCAGTGACGTCTGCCGGTCGCCTTCGAAGTGGCAGACGACGTCGACGAGGTGCTCGAGGATGCGCGGACCGGCGACCTGCCCGTCCTTCGTCACGTGCCCGACGAGGACCACGGGCAGGTCGCGCTCCTTCGCGACGCGGATGAGGGTGGACGCCACCTCCCGCACCTGGCTCGGCTGGCCGGCGGCCCCGTCGATGAGGCTCGAGGAGACGGTCTGCACGGAGTCGACGATGAGCAGGTCGGGCCGCACGTCGTCGACGTGGCCGAGGGTAGTGGCGAGGTCGGTCTCGCTGGCCAGGTAGAGCTCGTCGTGGAGGGCGCCCGTGCGCTCCGCATGGAGGCGGACCTGGCTCAGCGACTCCTCGGCGCTCACGTACAGGACGCGCCGGCCGGCTCGCGCGCTCTGCGCCGCGACCTCGAGCAGAAGCGTCGACTTGCCGACACCCGGCTCGCCCGAGAGCAGGATCGCCGCTCCCGGCACGATGCCTCCGCCGAGCACCCGGTCGAACTCGCCGACGCCGCTCGTGCGACGCGGGGTCTCGCGCGGGTCGATCTGCGTGATCGGGCGAGCGCTGCGCGTCGGGGTGACCGGGGTGACGGATGCCGTGATCCCGGTCTGCGCGGATGCTTCGACGACGGTGCCCCACTGCTGGCACTCGCCGCACCGACCGACCCACTTCGCCGTCGTCCATCCGCACTCGGTGCAGCGGAAGGCCGCGGTCGGGGCGGGACGTCGTGAAGCCATGCGTTCAGGGTAGCCGCGGCATCCGACATCACCTGGTCGCCAGAAGAGGGTGGAGCTTTTGATGTGATATGCAATATATTGCGTATCACGCGCGTTATACCCCTCATCACCCCGGCTCACCGGAGCCCCAGAGAAAGAAGAAGGCCATGTCCACTGCAGACCGCATCACCAACGTCGTCCTCGTCCACGGCGCCTTCGCCGACGGGGCCGGGTGGCGCCGCGTCTACGACCTCCTCACCGCGCGCGGCTACGGCGTGTCGATCGTGCAGAACCCCCTCACCTCGCTCGAGGCGGACGTCGCCGCGACCACCCGCGTGCTCGACCAGCAGGACGGCCCCGCCATCCTCGTCGGACACTCGTGGGGCGGCACCGTCATCACCCAGGCGGGGACGCATGACAAGGTCGCCGGCCTCGTCTACGTCTCGGCGCTCATCCCCGACGCCGGCGAGACGTCGGCGCAGCAGTACGAGGGATTCGCCGCGACCCCCGAGTTCGTCATCGACGTCCGCGAGGACGGCTACGGATTCCTCGCCCGCGACCACTTCCGCGCCGGCTTCGCGGCGGACATCGACGAGGCGGATGCCGCCTTCCTGGCCGACAGCCAGGTGCCGGTCAACATGTCGGTCTTCGGCGAGGCCGTGACCGCCGCCGCCTGGCGCGACACGCCGAGCTGGGCCGTCATCGCGACGGAGGACAAGGCGTTCGACCAGGCGATGCTCCAGCACATGGCTTCACGCGTCGGCGCGAAGATCACGAACGTTCCCGGCAGCCACGCGCTGTTCATCTCGCAGGCCGAGACGGTCGCACAGGTGATCGAGGACGCCGCGACGAGCGCCGGCCGCTGAGCCGCAGCAGACGACGAGGAGTATCGCGATGAGCCCGTTCGCCGTCCCGCTCTGGGCCGAGTTGCTGGCCGCAGGGCTGGGCGGCGTGCAGGGCGCGCTCCTCGCGGCCGAACACCGGCACCAGCGCATCGACCTGCTCGGAGTGCTCGTGATCGGGCTGCTCGTCGCCCTCGGCGGCAGTCTGCTGCGGGACGTCGTGCTGAATCAGCCGCCCGTCGTGATCTGGGCGAACTGGTATCTGCTCGTCGCCGCGGCCGGGGCCCTCGTCGGCATGGCCGTGCAGCCGCTCCTGTCGCGCGTGGTGTGGCCCCTCGTCATCCTCGACGCGATCGTCATGGGGATGTTCGGCGCCATCGGCGCCTCGAAGGCGCTGTTCCTCGGTGTCGGGCCGGTGGGCGCGGTGGTGGTTGGCGTGATCGGCGCCATCGGCGGCGGCATCCTGCGGGACGTCGCCCTGAACATGCCGTTCTCATTCCTGCAGGTCAGCACGCTGTACGCGGTCGCCGCCGGTGCGGGGGTCACGGTGCTCGTGGTCCTCGACGCGGTCGCGGTGCCGATCCTCATCGCCGGCTTCGTCTGCATCGCCGTCACCACCGCGGTGCGCATCGCGGCGGTGCTCTTCGACTGGACCTTCCCCGAGCAGATCTCGTTCCTTCGCGCGCGACAGGCGTGATCCGCTCAGCGCAGCGAGGCCGCCACGGTTCGGAGCGCGTCGGCGGAGCGGTGCAGGAGAGCCGACTCATCGGACGAGAACGAGGTCTCGAGAATGGGGCGGGCACCCGCGCTGCTGACGACCGACGGCACCGACAGCGCGACGCCGTCGACGCCCTGGAAGTCGTGCAACACTGTCGAGACCGGCATGACGACGTGCTGGTCGCCCAGGATGGCTTCGACGATCCGTGCGCTTGACAGCCCGATCGCGTAGTTCGTGGCTCCCTTGCCCTGGATGACCTTGTAGGCCGCGTCGCGCACGTCGACGGCGATGGTGTCGAGCTCGTCGGCGGTGAAGCGCGGCTGTCCGTCGGGCGGCTGCCAGTCGAGGATGGGGACGGTGCCGATCGTCGCCCGCGACCAGTGCGGGAACTCGGTGTCACCGTGCTCGCCGACGATGTACGCGTGGACGCTCGAGGTCGAGACCCCCGCGCGCTGCGCGAGCTTCCACCGCAGCCGCGACGTGTCGAGCACGGTCCCCGAGGCGAAGATCCGCTCCGGCGGAAGGCCCGTGACCTCCTGGCCGATGACGGTGAGCACGTCGCACGGGTTGGTGACGATGACGTAGACGGCGTTCGGCGCGACCTCGAGCAGCTGCGGCAGCATCCGTCGCAGGATGCCGGCGTTCACACCGGCGAGCTCGGTGCGGGTCTGGCCCGGGTTCTGCTTCGCACCGGCGGTGATTACGACGACGTGCGAGCCGGCCGCGACAGAGACGTCCGCTCCGCCTGAGATGTCGCTCGAACCGGTGAACTGGGCGCCGTGCGCCAGGTCGAGGACTTCGGCCTCGACCTTCTCTGCGGCGATGTCGTAGAGGGCGACGTGCCGGGCCGATCCGCGGATCAGGGCGGCGTAGGCGACGCTCGACCCGACGGCCCCCGCGCCCACCACGGTGAGTTTCGAGTTCTCGATGACGCTCATACGGCCAGTGTGGCAGCCGTGGCTCGGGGGCGGCTCTGATCGGGCCGTGGAAATCAGGCGGGTGGCGGGTCGGCCGTCACCTGCCGGCGGATGCCGAGGAACGAGACCGCGCCGCCGGCGGCCATTAGGATCGCGGTGACCCACGCCGCCCGGTGGAACCCGTCGAGGTCGAGCGAGCCGCCGATGATGACGGCCAGGATGGCGATGACCACGAGGCCCGCGATGCGGGAGACCGCGTTGTTCGTCGCCGACGCGATGCCCGAGCGCTCGCCGCCGATGGCGCCGAGGATGGTCGAGGTCAGCGGCGACACCGTGACGCCGAGGCCGAGACCGAAGGCGATCAGCCCCGGCAGGACCTGCGTCCAGTAGTCGAAGTCCTCGCGGACAGCGAGCAGCATGAGCGAGCCGACCGCCATGACGACCGGCCCGACCGTCATGAACAACCGCGGTCCGAACCGGTTCACCCACCCGCCGACCACCGAGCTGAGGGCGATGAGTGCGGCGGTGACGGGCAGGCTCGCGAGCCCCGCCAAGGTTGCGCTGAGGCCCGCACCCTGCTGCAGATAGACCCCGACGACGAAGCCGTTCAGGGTGAGCGCGGCGTAGATGAAGAGGGTCGCGAGGTTGCCGGTCCAGAAGTTCCGCACCCGGAAGATGCCGAGCGGGAGGATCGGGGACCGCACGGTCCGCTGCCGCAGGAGGAAGGCGGTGAACATGAGGATGCCCGCGACCAGCGGCATCCAGATCGCCGGATGGCCCCACCCCAGGTTCGGCTGCTCGATGAGGGCGAAGACCACGCCGCCGAGTCCGAGTGTGCACAGCGTCGCGCTGACGAGGTCGAGGTGCGCGTCGTCGCGCCGGTGGTCGACGTGGCCGAGCCGCGAGAGGAGCACGAACGTGACCGCGATCGGGATGATCTGCACGAGGAACGCGAAGCGCCACGACAGCAGGTCGACGAACAGGCCGCCGATGAGAGGCCCGGCCAGGTTCGCCGCGGTCGTCCACGCCGTCCACTGACCGATCGCGCGCGCCTGGGCCGGACCGTTCAGGAGAGAGGTGATGAGGGCGAGCGAACTCGGCACGAGGAACGCACCGGCGGCGCCCTGCAGGGCGCGGGCGATGATGAGGACGACCGGGTCGGGGGCGAGACCGACGCCGATGGACGCGATGCCGAATCCGATGAGTCCGATGCGCAGCACCAGCACGCGGCCGAAGGCATCGCTCACCGAACCCGCGAACAGGATGAGGGAGCTCAGGGTGAGGAGGTAGGCATCCACCGTCCACTGCTGCGTGGACAGCCCGCCGCCGAGCTCTTCGCCGATGGCCGGGAGGGCGACGTTGACGACCGTGCCGTCGAGGAAGGCGACGGCGGACGCGAGCGCGGCGATCGCGACGATCAGGCCGAACCGCGGGGACGTCGTCGGAGCGCTCACAGCCTCACCGTAGACCCGTCGCGGACACCTGGGCAGTTCGTGTGCGGTCGAGCCGACGCGAACGGTCGTCATCCGGCGGTCGACGCCGCCGTTCGCGCCGGGTCGAGGTCGGCCAGGGGGCCGGTGGGGAGGGCGATCCAGCCTTCGCGGCGGGCGCGGTCCGCCTCGGCGGGCGGGACGGGATGCGTCGCGCCCTGCGCGTGCGCCCCGGCGATGAGCGCGGCGACCACGGCGTCGAAGGGGTCGTCGGATGCCTCCATCAGCCCGCGCTGCTCGGGGGAGACCGTGAGCCAGGGCGCCGCGGCGAGGAGGTTCGCCGTCGCGCGGACGCGGGCCGCGGCATCCGTCTTGTAACCCGCCACGTCGACGCGCCAGGTGCGCAAGGCGGCGGCGGGGTACACCTCGACGAGGCGACCGGTCGCACCGGAACGGTCGACGGTGTCGCCGGCGTCGGCGAAGGCGGCGAGCAGGTCGGCGCAGCGCATCGCCGTGAGTCCCAGCCGATCCGTCGAGACGCTGAGGGGCAGGCGGCCCGTGCGCGACTGGATCGCGCGGTCGGTCTCGCGGTAGGCGAGGCGTCGGCGTCCGGTGATGCCGCGCAGGTCCGGATGCGGCGGCTCGCCCCGCGTGTGCGCGGCGACGTAGGCGACGAACTCGTCCGGCCAGCCGAACGCGCAGTCGATCCCGACGCGCGCGGAGCCGTGGGCCAGCCGCACGACCTCGTCATCCGTGTTGCCCAGTCGGAGCGTCGTGAGCTCGGCGCCCGCGGCGCGCCAGTCGACGACGGCGACCGCCGTGCGGGCCGGCTGCGCCGCGAGGTCGACTCCCGTGGTGATCACACCGCGACGCTACCCGCCCGCCGGCGCGTCGAGACGTCGCAGATGGTCACCGTTCCGGATGGAAAGCGACCATCTGCGACGCCTCGGCAGGCGGACAGGGCGCGAGTTCGCGGCATCCGCTCTCGTGTCGTAAGCTGGACGACGGTGACGTGTCCGAGCGGCCGAAGGTGCAACTCTCGAAAAGTTGTGTAGGGTAACCCCCTACCGTGGGTTCAAATCCCACCGTCACCGCCAGGAAAACCCCCGCGAGTCGGGGGTTTTTCCATGTCTGCGACGTCCACGACCTGCAGCGTGACGGACTCGAGGGTGGGAGAGTCCGCGGCCGTCGCCAGGAGGGTCACGGGGCCGGCGCCGAGCGTGACGAGGTTCGACAACGTGGATTCCCCGTCGTTCACGAACACCTCGAGCAGGGGCCCGTCGAGGCTCAGCAGCAGTCTCAGCTGCGTTCCCGACGAGATGATCGGAGCCGTCGTGGCCCCCGCGAAGTCGGGGTGCAACGCCCGTGCCGCGTCTCCGTCGCGGACCACGCTGATCGTGTCGGCAACGCGGTCGTGGAGGATCTCGACCGACTCGCCCGTCTGCCCGGTCACGCGCAGGCGCAGATCTCCCGTGACCGAAGGCTCCCAGCGCAGCTCAGCGATGACGTGAGAGCTGAGCTCGACGCCGTCCTGTGGATCGAGGACATCGCATGCCTCGAGCTCGTTGAGGAAGGGGGAGACAGGGTGTTGGAAGAGTCTCTCTCCACCGGCGATCGCGCGGAGCGACAAGCGACGAGGTAGTGACATCGCACCTCGCCAGGTCGTCGCCGGGACGACGTGCGCGTACCGCCAATTCGACATCCAGGCCAGCATGATCGCCTCGTCGTCGGGCGTGCTGTCGAAGGTCACGCCCGCGTAGAAGTCACGGCCGTGATCCAGGCGGTGCAGGCGCTCGTCCGACGCGACGAACACGCCCGCCTCGAAGGAGCCCACGACGTAGTGCATGGCGGAGCCGGCAGGATCGGCGTCGGCGCCGACGGGATTCGTGCTCAGCAGGAGCACCCACCGCTCCTGCGCGGGGTCGTCGTCCACGTGGAGGCGGATCAGGTCCGGGCACTCCCACACCACGCCGTCGTCGCCGAGCGGACCGAAAGAGCCGGTCTCGCGCCAGGTGCGCAGGTCGTCGGAGGCGTAGAACAGCACGCGTCGCTCGACCGCCTCGACGGCGACCATGACCCACCGGCCCGACCCGCCGTCGTCGGCGACGCGGATGACCTTCGGGTCGCGGAAGTCGCTCGAACCACGATCGAGGATCGGATTCGCCGGGTCGGGC
Organism: Microbacterium sp. NPDC077663; assembly: GCF_044542795.1. Classification (NCBI taxonomy): domain Bacteria; kingdom Bacillati; phylum Actinomycetota; class Actinomycetes; order Micrococcales; family Microbacteriaceae; genus Microbacterium; species Microbacterium sp. NPDC077663. The sequence continues at coordinate 983,789 of NZ_JBITVE010000002.1, forward strand.
AGCCAACTCGCGCCGCCGTCGCGGCTGACGGCGACCGACTGCGCCTGGATGCCGTGGGCATAAGCGCTGGTGTAGGTCGCCGTCAGCGTGCCGTCGTCGTCGACCACGACGGAACCGGAGTAGATTTGCTCGTGGGCGCAGTGGCGGAGAGCCACCGGATGCTCGCGCCACCGGGCGAGATCTGTGCTGCTGGAGTGCCCCCAGCTCATGTTGCCCCAGTCGACCCCCTCGGGGTTGTGCTGGAAGAACGCGTGCCACACACCGTTCAGATGCACGAGCCCGTTCGGGTCGTTCATCCAGTTGCGGACGGGGGTCAGGTGGAAGCGAGGTCGAGTCGTCACAGCGATGCCCGAGGAATCGACGGACACGCGACGAGCACGCGGTCGGTGCCGGTGTCGGGATCGAGTCCGAGCAGTGTCCGCACGCCCGCTGCTCCCAGTTCGTAGTGGGGCAGAGCCACCGTGGACAGCGGCGGGCGGAGGTGCGCGGCGATGACGTCCTGGTTGTCGAACCCCATCACCGCCATGTCCTCCGGAATGCGGAGACCGCGCTCGCGAAGACCGTCGTAGACACCCATCGCGACGCGGTCGTTGTGGCAGAAGACGCCGGATGCGCCGGATGCGATGACCGCCTTCGTCACCGCGAACCCACCCTCCTGAGCCGAGTCGGCGGCGAAGACGAGCGAGTCGTCGTATCGGATGCCGGCGGCTTCCAACGCGCTGCGGTACCCGGCCAGACGCCCCGTCTGAGCGGGGGAGGGTGAGGTGGTGTTCACGAAGGCGATGCGCCGATGTCCGGCGGCGATGAGCTCCTCCGTCGCGGTGCGACCGCCCTGTTCCTCGTCAGGCACGACGGCGGGGTACGCGTCGTCCGCGGCGAAGCAGTTCACCAGAACGGTGTCGGTGTGCTGCAGGGGCGTGGGCACGTCGATCTCGCGGTGGTACCACGTCGAGTAGAGGATGCCGCGGACCTGATGCTCCAGCATCATCGCGATCGCGTCGTTCTCGACGGCGGCATTGCCCTCGGTGTTGGCGACGAGCAGGACGTACCCGTGCCGCCAGGCTTCGTCCTGCGCGCCGTGGATGATCTGGCCGGCGAACGGCGTCGTGGCGATGGCATCGGCCACCAGCCCGATGAAGCGCGAGCCGCCCTGTGAGAGGGTCTTGGCCAACGCATTCGGACGGTATCCGAGCTCGGCGACGGCGGCGAGGACACGACGCCTCGCGTCCTCGCCGATGCGCGCGCCCGGCTTGTCGTTGACGACGTGCGAGACGGTCGCGACCGAGACGCCCGCGGCACGCGCCACATCCCGCATGGTGATGCTCATCAGTGGGTCACCCGGCTCATCCCTTAGTCGCCCCGCTCTCGAGACCGGCGATCATCGCCTTGTTCAGCACGAGGAACACGAGGAGGAGCGGTGTGACCGTGACGCACACGGCCGCGAACGTGGCCGTCCAATCGGTGTTGCCCATCGCTCCGATGTAATTCTGCAGTCCGAGCGGGATCGTCTTCAATCCGTCGGACAGGACGAACGTGTTCGCGAAGATGAAGTCGTTCCAGATGAAGATGCTGTTCACGAGCACGACGGTGATGATCGTGTTGACGGACAGGGGGGCCGTGATCTGCAGGAAGATCCGGTACGGACCCGCGCCGTCGAGCGACGCCGCCTCGTAGAGCTCCCGCGGAATGTACTCGTAGAACGACGAGAAGAGGTACACCCCCATCGGCAGCGAGAACGCCGCGAGCGGCAGGATCATCGAGAGGTGGGTGTCGAGCAGGCCCACCTGCGAGTAGTCGATGAACAGCGGCACGAGAGCGATCTGGACCGGCACGATGATGCCGAGCAGGAACAGTGAGCGGACGAGATTGCTGAACCGGAAACCCAGCACCTGCAGGGCGTACGCGGCCATCATTCCCGCGACGACGATGAGGGCGCTCGCCCCGAGGGTCACGATGAGGCTGTTCGCGATGTTGAGCCAGAGGTTGCCCGTGTCGAAGGCGCGCCCGTAGTTGTCGAGGGTGAACTCCGACGGGATCGCGAACGGGTCGCCGCCGGCGAAGTCCGCTGCGGTCCGGAAGCTGGTGAGGAACAGCCAGGCAAGCGGGTAGACCTGCACGATGACGATCAGGGCGACTGTGATGGCGAGCAGCGTCCGCTGGGGGGCGCGGCGGCCCGAGCGGCGAGGGCGCTGCCTATCAGAGCCGGAGACGGCGGGAGCGGTGACCGCGGGTGGCGGCGTCAGCGTCGTGGACATCAGGCGTCCTTCCGACGCAGCAGCACGAAGATCAGACCGACGGCGACGAGGCATTCGATCACGATGGACACCGAGATCGCGCTGGCGTAGCCGTAGTCGGTGTGGACGAAGGCGGTTTTGTACATGTAGGTCGTGAGTAGCTCGGAGGACTGACCCGGGCCGCCGTTGGTGAGCAGGTACGGGATGTCGAATCCGCGCAGCGCGAAGGTGGTGGCCATGACCGTCGTCGTGATCCAGACGGGGCGGATGTAGGGGAACCTGATGCGCCAGAACGTCTGCCACCAGGAGGCACCGTCCAGACGGGCGGCCTCTTCGAGTTCTTTCGGCACCGCGATGAGGGCGGCGTAGATGATCAGCATGTAGAGCCCGGTGAACCTCCATCCCTCGGGGATCGAGACGGCGGCGAGAACCGTCTGCACGTTCGACAGCCAGGCCGTCTGCAGGTGCTCGAGCCCCACGAACGCCAGCAGCTGATTGAGGAGGCCGACCGGTTCGAGCGAGTAGATCCGTATGAACAGGAACGCGATCGCGACGGTCGAGATGACGGCCGGGAGGAGGTAGAGCGTCTTGACCAGTTCGCGGGCGCGGGGCAGTGCGGTGAGGAGCCCCGCGACCGCGAGCGCGCCCCCCAGCTGGAGGACGAGGCAGATCGCCAGGTAGCCGAGTGCGTTGCCGAAGGCCGTCCAGAAGACGTCGTCGCGGGTGAGCATCTTGACGTAGTTGTCGACGCCCACGAAGACGAGATCGGTGATTCCGTCCCACGAGAAGAGGCTCAGAACGAGGGACTGCACGATCGGGAGGAGGACTGCGGCGCCGTAGAGAAGCAGCGGTGGGACGAGGAAGATCGCCACCGACAGACCCGACCGGCGCGGGAGCATCGAGGAACGCATGCCGGCCCGACGACGGGACGGCACGACGCGGCGGGATCCGGACCGATCGGCCCGGGCGATCCCGGGCCGATCGGTCGTGGTCGAGGTCATTTCAGCCGACGTTCTCGGCGAGAGCGGCATCCATCGTCTCGACGAACTCGTCGGGAGTGATGTCGCCCTGCACCAGCAATGTCAGTTCCTGCTGCAGACGGGTGTTGGTCGCGGGATCGAGCTGCGTGTCCCACGGCATGGCGATGGCGGAACCCACGTCGCCCGCCTGCTCGATGGCTCGTGCGTACAACGGGGTGGCATTCGCGGGGATCGCGGTCTCGACGCCGACGGTGGGCGACAGGGCGCCGCTCTCCGCGACGGCCGCCGGGTAGCGCTCCAGGGCGAACGCGAGGAAGTCCCGGACCAGGGGGTCGTAGGTGCGCGCGTTGACGGCCATGCCGATGCCCGACGGCGTGACGTACTCGTTGTCGGCGGTCACGGCGCTCGCTGTCGTCGGCAGGGTGAAATAGTCGACCGCGTCACGGACTCCGGCGTCGAGGTTCTCCGTGGCGAGGTTCGCGAGCTCCCACGTGCCGATGTTGTAGACGGCGGCGCGGCCCGACGTGAACTGAGCCTGCGCGTCGGCGTATCCGGTCGCCGAGAACCCTTCCTGGAAGCACCCGGATTGACCCAGGCCGTACAGCCATTCGGCCGCCGCGCGTCCGGGCGCATCGCCGAACTTCGCTTCCCCGGTCTTCAACTTCTGGACGTACTCGGGGCCGGCCTGGCGGAACGGGTAGTAGGCCATGTAGCGCTCGAGGGGCCATCCGTCGGCGCCGTCGAGCGCGATCGGGGTGATGCCCTCGGCACGCAGCGCCTCGCACATCGGTGCGAAGTCGTCCAGCGTGGCCGGAACCTCTACACCGGCCTGCTCGAACAGATCGGAGTTGTACCAGAAGAACTCCAGCTGGAACTCGAACGGAACCATGTAGAGCGAGCCGTCGTCGAATCGCTGATAGTTCAGTGCCGCCTCGCGGTAATCGTCCGCCATTCCGAGGTCCTCCAGCAAGGCATCGACGTCGAGCATGCGCCCTTGCTCGGCGAGCTTCTGGGCGAAGGGGGTGGCGTCGGTGTCGAACAGCTCGGGAAGTTTGTTCGCCGCGGCGAGGGTCTCGTACTTCTGGATGTACGAGGGGCGATCCGGCGTCGTGATGAGGTTGAGCGCGAAACCGGGGTGATCCGCGGCGTACTCCTCGGCGATCTTCTCCATCGCCGTGATGACGCCACCGTCGGCGGGTCGCGAAAGGAGCCACGAGATCTCGCGCGGCGTGATCTCGCCGTCGGGGTCGACGTCGGCGGGGTCGCCGCCGGCAGCGGCGCCTCCGGCGCAGCTGGTCAGGGCGAGTGTGGCGGCGGTGGTCAGGGCGATCCAGCTCGCTGCGCGCGTGATGTGGGGCATGTCGGTAATCTCCGTTGATCGTAATGGTGCGGGTGGGCGGGTGAGATGACGGTGCGACGAGGGAGGGTTCAGGGGGTGGCCAGAAGCGCGTCGGAGGCGGGGGTCGAAGCGTCCGCCGGGTCGTGTCGCTCCGACACCGTGAGTGACGACACGACCACGGTCCCCTCGCCGACGAAGGCTCCGACGCGTCCCGTGGTGCGGTCGTAGAGACGCGTGCTGAGGGTGACCGCGTCGTCGACCGTCGCCACGCACACGTCGCCGTCCACGATGACGGTGAGGCGATGCGGACCGGGAGGCAGAGCGACGGGCCGCTCCAGTTCGACCGCGTGCGGCACGTCGCCGGAGATCTGCCACTGCTCGCCGCCGGTGGTGCGGCGCGGCCAGCGGTCGAAGACGAGTCGATGGCGACGAGGTTCGAGGCGCAACACGTACGATTCACCGCCGTCCTCTCCGGCTCGGAGGAGAACACCGAACTCGGTCGTGTCCGCGGCGACGTCGAAGCGGGCGTCGACGCGGAAGGATGACGGTGCGTCGGCCGGCAGGATCACGTCGGCGTATCCCTCGGGTGCCGACAGGATCGTGGCCGAGGCGATCCCGGTCACCGGTTCGGTGAACGTCGCGGCGAGTTCGCGCGGGGGATGGAACCGCAGGCTGCCGTCGGAGTTCTGCTCGGCTTCGAGGACGGACAGTGTGCCGGCCCACTGCCACGCGCCGTCGTCGACTCCCCCCTCACGCGTCGAGATCCACCCGAAGAAGAAGCGGCGACCGTCGCGCTCCGCGGATTTGGCGGCGTAGTAGGCCCGGCCGTCGACGGTGTCGTTCTCGGGGACCAGCCAGGGGCCCTGCAGGCTCCGTGACACCCGGTAGCGGGTCGTGAACGTCTCGCTGAACTCCGACCAGACGAGGTACCACCAACCGTTCCATTCGAACACCTCGGGACACTCGTGGGCGAGGTATCGGCGCGGGTCCCAGAACGGTGCTGCGGGCTCCCAATGCTGCAGGTCGGTCGATACGCACTGTGCGATGACGCCGCGCCGCCGGCTCGGCCCGTCGGCGTGGCGCGCGGTCACGAGCATCCGCCAGACTCCTGTCTCTGCGTCCCGGAAGACGAAGGGGTCGCGCCAGTCGGCGGTCTCGTAGCCCGGTGTCGCGCCGAAGGTGTCTTCGGGGTGACGCGACCACGTGCGCATCTCGTCGTGGCTGGTCGCGTGCATCACGAGCTGCAGCGGAAGGCCGTCGGCACCGAGGCGACCGGGGTTCTGACCCGTGTAGAACACGTGGTGGACACCGTCGTCGTCGAGGACGATGCTGCCCGTGTAGACGTTGAAGTCAGGTGCGTCGGGACCACCCGAGGGGAGGGCGATCCCCTCGTCCTCGAAGTGGACGAAGTCGTCCGTGACGACCCGGTGCCAGGGCATGCCCGTTCGGGGGACCCGTCGCGATTCGTGAAGGTAGAACAGGTGGAACGTGCCGTCCTCCTGCCACGGGATGACGTCGCCGACCCAGGCGTGGTGCGGCTGGAAGAACCCTCGGCGGTCCATGTGCGTCCTCATCTTCGAGTGGTGCGGCGGCCCGAGGGCCGCGGGTAGGTCACGATGGTTAATCGGTTACGCAGGACGGTAGCAGCGCCCCCCCGCGATGGTCAAGCGGTTAATCACACCTCCTTTCGGCTGCCGACCTCGACCCGCGTCTCACATAGGACTTTCCTCAGATCGGTGAATGTGCGCTTAGTGCGCCGCTCCTACCGTCTCCTCGGTGGCGCTCCCGGCGCCGAGGAGGAGAGACATGTACCTGACCTATCTGCGGCGCGAGCTGTCGGGGCGCAAGAAGCAGACGGCCATCGTCGCGGCGGGGCTCGCGCTCGCGATCGCACTCGTCATCATCGTGAACTCGCTGGCGGCGGGGGTGCGCGATGCGCAGACCTCGGCGCTGGCATCGGTCTACGGCGTCGGCACCGATCTGACCGTGACCGGAGCCCAGGCCGAGCCCGGACAGGGAGGCGGCCCGCAGTTCGACTTCGACGAGGACGGCGCGCAGACGGGGGAGGACGGCTCGACGACGCTGAGCCAGTCGCGCCTCATGACCGACTTCCGCCGCGGGACGCTCGAGGGGGCGACGGTCGACACGGTCGTCGGCGTCGACGGGGTCTCGGCCGCCGTCGGCGCCCTCAGCCTCACCAACACGACGTTCGACGGTGAGCTGCCACAGGCGCCCGGGGGTGACGGCGCCGACACGGGCACGACCGACGGCGGCGCGCGCCCGGCGCCCGGCGAGGGCGGCGGCGGAGGCTTCGGCGGCGGCTCGTTCGACGTCGACTCCTTCACGGTGCTCGGCGTCTCGACCGACACCACCGGGGTCGGTCCGCTCTCGGCTGTCGAGGTGACCGACGGTCGGGCTCTCGAGGCATCGGATGCCGGGGCCGCGGTCGCCGTCGTGGACGCCACCTATGCGGCCTCGGAGGAGATCGCCGTCGGCGACACGCTCGACGTCGGCGGCACCGACGTCGAGGTCGTCGGCATCGTCGCATCCACCTCCGCCGACGCCGACACGGCGGCGAACGTCTATCTGCCGCTCGACACCGCTCAGGAGATCTCGGGAGCCGGCGACGTCGTCTCGACGATCTACGTCCAGGCGAGCTCCGCCGATGCGATCGGATCGGTGCAGTCGTCGCTCGAATCCGAGCTGCCGGACGCGACCGTCAGCTCCCAGTCCGACCTGGCCTCGTCGGTGTCGTCCTCGCTGTCGAGCGCCAGCGCGCTCATCTCGGGGCTGGGCACCTGGGTGTCGGTGATCCTGCTCGTCGTCGCGGTCGCGCTCGCCGTGCTCTTCACCATCTCGGGCGTCTCGCGACGCACCCGGGAGATCGGCACCCTCAAGGCGATCGGATGGTCCGACCGTCGGGTGGTCGGCCAGGTGGCCGGCGAGTCCGTCGTGCAGGCGGCCATCGGCGGTGTGATCGGGGTGGGGATCGGTCTGCTGGGCGTCCTCGCGATCAACGTCATCTCGCCGACCGTCTCGGTCGCCACCGACTCCGCCGCGGCGCCGGGCGGGATGGGAGGCCCCGGCGGCATGGGCGGAGGTCCCGGCGGAATGGCCGATGCGGCCACCGTCGCGGCATCCGATCTGACGCTCTCGGCACCGCTCGCGCCGACCATCATCCTGCTCGCGTTCGGACTCGCCCTGGCCGGCGGTCTCGTCGCCGGTGTCTTCGGCGGCTGGCGCGCCTCGCGGCTGCGTCCCGCAGAGGCGCTGAGGGCCGTCGCATGAGCCTCGACCCCACTGCCGACACCGCACGCACCGACCCCCAGGGAGAGACCATGACCGACACCCTCGCCCCCACGACCACCCCGACCGCCACGGCGGCGTCGTACCGGCTGACCGGCGTGACGAAGGAGTACACCCGCAACGGCCAGAAGGTGCGTGCGCTCGCCGGAGTCGATCTCGCGATCGCGGCCGGGGAGTTCGTCACCATCCAGGGGCCGACCGGAGGCGGCAAGTCGACGCTTCTGCAACTTCTGGGAGCGCTCGACAAGCCGACGTCGGGGAGCGTCCTGCTCGGCGACACCGACCTGGCCACCGCCTCGAGCGCGGCGCTCGGCGCGATCCGCGCCCAGGAGATCGGGTTCGTGTTCCAGGGGTTCAATCTCATCCCCACCCTCACGGCCGCCGAGAACGTCGACATGGGGCTCGAGCCGCTGGGGATCCCGAAGCCCGATCGTGCCGTGCGCGTCGCGGATGCGCTGGAACGGGTCGGACTCGCCGAGCGCGCCGACCACCGCCCGGGGGAGCTGTCGGGCGGTCAGCAGCAGCGTGTCGCGATCGCGCGCGCCATCGTGAAGCGACCGCGCGTCCTGCTGGCCGACGAACCGACGGGCAACCTCGACGAGTCGATGCGCGACGAGATCCTGCAGGTCCTCGAGGCGCTCCACACGGACGGGCTGACGCTGATCGTCGTGACGCACGACTCGGCGGTCGCGGCGCGGGCTCAGCGGCGACTGCGCCTCGCCAAGGGCACCGTCGCCGACCTCACCCGCTGACGGCGTCGGGCGGCCGCCGCAGGGCGGTCACCCGGCCCCTCAATAACCCGCGCGCCTCTCCCCGCCGGTATCCGACCAGCGCGCGGCCAACGCCTCGGACCCCCGGGCGAGCATCGCGACGTCGGCGCCGACGAGCACGAAGTCGGCGCCGGCGTCGACGTAGGACTGTGCGACCTCGGGGTCGAACGCGTTCACGCCGACGGGGATGCCGGCATCCTTCACCGCGGCGAAGGCGCGCAGCACGGCGGCGGTGACCTCGGGATGGGTCTGCTGGCCGAGCAGGCCGAGGGATGCCGCGAGGTCGCTCGGCCCCACGAAGACACCGTCCACACCGTCCACCGCGGCGATCGCTCCCGCGGCCTCGACGCCCCCGGCCGTCTCGACCTGGACGAACAGGGACACGTGCTCGTCGGCGTCGGCGAGGTATCCGTCGACCCGGTTCCAGCGCGCCGACCGGCCGAGGGCCGAGCCGACCCCGCGCCGACCACGCGGGGGATAGCGCACCGCCTCGACGACAGCCTGCGCCTGCGCAGCCGACGACACCATCGGCACGAGCAGGTTCTGCGCGCCGAGGTCGAGCACCTGCTTGATGACGACCGCGTCATCGGAGGGCACGCGGACGACCGGGGTCACCGGGTAGGCCGCGACGGCCTGCAGCTGGACGAGCACGGACTCGAGGCCGTTCGGGGCGTGCTCCATGTCGATGAGCACCCAGTCCAGGCCCGCGCCGGCGCAGATCTCGGCGACGAGGGGCGAGCCGGAGCACACCCACATCCCGGCCAGCGCGCGGTCGGCGTCCTCGAGTGCGGCGCGGAAGGTCGGGGTCAGACGAAGCGACATATGATCTCCCCCATCGGGCCGTACTCGCACCGTACCTCGTCGCCCGCCGACACCCACATCGGACGGGTGAACGAGCCGGCCAGGATGATCTCGCCGGCCTCCAGTCGGGCGCCGTGCTGGGCGAATTTGTTGGCGAGCCAGGCGACGCCCGTCGCGGGATGGCCCAGGACCCCGGCGGCGACGCCGGTCTCCTCGATCTCGCCGTTGCGCGAGAGGACGCCCGGTACCCAGCGCAGGTCGATCTCGTCGGGACGCTTGTGCACGTCGCCGAGCACCATCGCGCCGTAGGCCGCGTTGTCCGAGATCGTGTCGACGATGGTGCGGCCCTCGAGCTCGATGTGCGAGTTCAGCACCTCAAGGGCAGGGACCGCGTAGTCGATCGCGGCGAGTGCGTCCTCGAGCGTGCATCCCGGCCCTTCGAGGGGCTTCCGCAGCACGAACGCGAGCTCGACCTCGATGCGCACGTTCGAGAACCGGGCGGCATCGATCTCGTCGCCCGAGCGGTAAACGGTGTCGTCGAACATCACGCCGTAGTCGGGCTCGGTGATGCCCGTCGCCTGTTGCATCGCCTTGCTCGTGAGGCCGATCTTGCGGCCCACGAGGCGGCGCCCGGCCGCGATGTTGCGGTCGCGCCAGACGCCCTGGATCGCGTAGGAGTCCTCGACGGTAGCGTCGGGGTACCGGGCAGTGATCCGGGGGATGACGCCGTTCGTGCGCTCGGCCTCGGCCAGCTCGGCCGCGATCTCGGCGATGGTCTCGGGGGGCAGCATCCGGTCTCCTCAGAGCTGGTTGCCGAGTTTGAACTCGCCGTCGCCCGCCGGCTCAGGGGCGCGGGTGTAGGAGAATCCGTCGGCGCCGATCGTGACGGCCATCTCGGACGAGTCGGTGCGGGCGACGACGGGCTGCGGGTTGCCGTCGAGGTCGAGCACGAGCGAGGCATCGGTGTACCAGCTCGGGACGACGGGGTTGCCCCACCAGTCGCGACGCTGGTTGTCGTGCACGTCCCACGTGACGACCGGGTTGTCGGGGTCGCCCGTGTAGTAGTCCTGCGTGTACACCTCGACGCGGTGCCCGTCGGGGTCGCGCAGGTAGAGGTAGAACGCGTTCGAGACACCGTGACGACCCGGTCCGCGTTCGATGGCGTCCGAGCGGCGCAGCGCGCCCAGCTTGTCGCAGATCGCGAGGATGTTGTGCTTCTCGTGCGTCGCGAAGCAGACGTGGTGCATGCGGGGGCCGTCACCACCGGTCATGGCGGTGTCGTGGACGGTGGGCTTGCGCCGCATCCAGGCCGCGTAGACGGTGCCCTCCTCGTCCTGGATGTCCTCGGTCACGCGGAACCCGAGCGACTGCATGAAGTTCACCGCCCGCGGCACGTCGGGGGTCACCTGGTTGAAGTGGTCGAGGCGCACCAGCTCGCCCGGGCTGTAGAGGTCGTACCGCCACGACAGGCGCTCGACGCGCTCGGTCGCGAAGAAGAACTCGAAGGGGAAGCCGAGGGGGTCGACCACGCGCACCGAGTCGCCGATGCCCTTCGTGAAGCCGTTCGGCTCACGCCGCACGTCGCAGCCGAGCTCGGAGTAGAAGGCGACGGCCTTGTCGAGGTCCTCGGCGGAGCGCACCCGGTACGAGAAGGCCGCGACGGCGGCGACCGGACCCTGCCGCAGGACGAGGTTGTGGTGGATGAACTCCTCGGTCGAGCGCAGGTAGATCGCCTCGTCGTCCTCCTCGGTGACGTGCAGCCCCAGGATGTCGACGTAGAAGACACGGGATGCCGCGAGGTCGGTGACGACCAGTTCCATGTACGCGCAGCGCAGCACGTCGGGGGCGGGCGAGGCGGGCGTCGGGATCGGGTCGTCCGAGCGGATGGGGGACTCCTGGCTCACCCAGAAGCCGGAGGAGGTCAGAGTCATGTCGTCGCGGTGGCTCATGTCAGCGTCCTTGCGTGATCGAGGCGGTCGTGTCAGTTCTTGCCGAAGGTCGGGTTGTGCACCTTGCCGAGCGTGATGTGCACGGCCTGCTGGTCGGTGTAGAAGTCGATCGACCGGTAGCCGCCCTCGTGTCCGAGCCCCGACGCCTTCACCCCGCCGAACGGCGTGCGGAGGTCGCGGACGTTGTTCGAGTTGAGCCAGACCATGCCGGCCTCGACCGCCTGCGAGAAGTTGTGCGCGCGCTTCAGGTCGTTCGTCCAGATGTAGGCGGCGAGCCCGTACTTCGTGTCGTTCGCGAGCGCGAGCGCCTCGTCGTCGGTGTCGAACGGGGTGATCGCGACGACGGGTCCGAAGATCTCCTCCTGGAAGATGCGCGCGGTCGGCGGCACGTCGGCGAAGACCGTCGGTGCCACGAAGTTGCCGTCCTCGAAGCCGTCGGGGCGGCCGCCGCCGGCGACCAGGCGTCCCTCGCTCTTGCCGAGCTCGACGTAGGACATGACCTTGTCGTAGTGCTCGGGGTGCACGAGGGCGCCGACCTCGGTCGCGGGGTCGTGCGGGTAGCCGACCTTCACGCGCTGCGCCTGCGCCGCGTAGCGCTCGACGAACTCGTCGTACACCTCGCGCTGGACGAGGATGCGGCTGCCCGCCGTGCAGCGCTCGCCGTTGAGCGAGAACACCCCGAAGATCGTCGCGTCGATCGCGGCGTCCAGGTCGGCGTCGGCGAAGACGACCGCCGGGCTCTTGCCGCCGAGCTCCATCGACAGCCCCTTCAGCCAGGGTGCCGCGTTCGCGAAGATCAGCTGGCCCGTCGAGCTCTCGCCGGTGAACGAGATGAGCGGCACGTCGGGATGCTTCACGAGTGCGTCGCCGGCGTCCTCGCCGAGGCCGTTGACGAGGTTGAACACACCCTGGGGGAGGCCCGCCTCTTCGAAGATGCCGGCCCAGAGGGATGCCGACAGCGGTGTAAACTCGGCGGGCTTCAGCACCACCGTGTTGCCGGTCGCAAGCGCGGGGCCGAGCTTCCAGGACTCGAGCATGAAGGGCGTGTTCCAGGGCGTGATGAGCCCCGCGACCCCGATCGGCTTGCGGTTGACGTAGTTGATCTGGCGCCCCGGCACTTTGAACGTGTCGTCGGACTGGGCGACGATCAGGTCCGCGAAGAAGCGGAAGTTCTCGGCCGCTCGCCGTGCCTGCCCGAGCGCCTGCGTGATCGGCAGGCCGGAGTCGAACGACTCGAGCTCGGCGAGGCGGGTGTCGCGCGACTCGACGATGTCAGCGATCCGGTGCAGCACGCGCGAGCGCTCGCGCGGCAGCATCTTCGGCCACGGTCCGTCGGTGAAGGCGCGGCGTGCGGCGGCGACGGCGGCATCCACATCGGCCTTCTTGCCCGCGGCGGCCTGCAGGTACACACGGTTGGTCACCGGGTCGAGCACGTCGAAGGTGCCGCCGTCGTGCGAGTCGACGAAGGCACCGTCGATGTAGTGCTGGATGCGGGTGGGGAGGTCTGCGGGCGTGTGGGGCGCCGCCAGGGTGGGGTCCGTCATGTCGTGCGTCCTTGCTCGAGGGTCAGAAGTTCGGGAGGCCGAGGGCCTCGTCCGGGTGTTCGTGGATCATGTAGGCGTCGAGGGTCGCGGACCGATGGCGGCGGGCCGCCTGCTCGATCTCGCCGAGGGGCGCGCCGCGCTCGATCAGCGCGACGATCTGCTCGTGCTCGCGCACCGACTCCTGCGCCCGACCCGGCACGAAGCTGAAGGTCGAATCGCGGAGGTGCCCGAGCCTGGCCCACTCGGATTCGACGAGCTCCAGCATCCGCGGGTTCGCGCACTTGCCGTAGAGGGTCGCGTGGAACTCCTGGTTCAGGCGGGTGAACGAGTGCGGATCGAAGTCGCTGAGCGACTGGATCATCCGTTCGTTCGTCTGCCGAGCGTGACGGAGGTCGTCGGCGGTCAGGCGGCGTGCGGCCAGCGCCGTCGCGGTGCCCTCGAGGATCGACAGCGCCTGCATGCTGAAGCGGTACTGCGTGTCGTCGACCATCGAGACGCGCGCGCCCACGTTGCGCTCGAAGGTCACCAGGCCCTCGGCCTCGAGCTGGCGGATCGCCTCGCGGACGGGGACGACGCTCATGTCCAGTTCTCCGGCGATCGCACCGAGCACGAGGCGATACCCGGGGGTGAACTCCTGCGACGCGATGCGCTCCTTCACCCAGTGATACGCGCGCTGCGATTTGCTGAGCCCCGGTGCCGTCGTCAGATCGTCGCTCGCCATGCGCGGTACCGGTCCTTCCACTCGCCCGCGAGGGGGAACAGGCCGTCGACGGGATGCCCGTGGGCGACCTGCTCGGCGATCCAGCCGTCCTCGATCTCCTGTTCCAGCGCGGCGTCGGCGACCTCGACGGCGAGCGCCGGCGGGATCACGATGACGCCGTCGGCGTCGCCGACGAGGATGTCGCCCGGCTCGACGGTGGTGCCGCCGCAGGCGATCGCCACATCGACGTCCCACGGTACGTGGCGGCGGCCGAGGACGGCGGGGTGCGCACCGGCCGTGTAGACCGGGATGCCGACGGCCGTCACCGCGTCGAGGTCGCGGACGCCGCCGTCGGTCACGATCCCCGCCGCTCCGCGGGCGTGCGCACGGAGCGCGAGGATGTCGCCGAGGGTGCCCGATCCCGACTCGCCGCGCGCCTCGATCACGATGACCTCGCCCTCACCGACCGCGTCGAAGGCGCGCTTCTGGGCGTTGTAGCCGCCGCCGTGGCTGTCGAACAGGTCCTCGCGGTTCGGGACGAAGCGCAGCGTCCGGGCGGTGCCGACGAGCTTGGCGCCCGGGTGCAGCGGCCGGACGCCGTCGATGGTGACGTTGTTCAGGCCGCGCTTGCGCAACTGCTGGGACAGCGCGGCGACGGGCGTGCGGTGGAGCTTGTCGCGCAGCTCGGGGTCGAGTCCCGGCGCGGATTCGTCCGGCAGCCCGGCGGCTTCGCGGGAGCCCCACGCCTCGGCACGCTGCACATCATCGACGGCGGGCAGTGAGCCGAGCGCGGGGTCGAACCCCCGCTCGCCCTGGACGACGGTCGTGCGCAGCCGACCCGACGAGGGCGCACCGGCGACATCTGGGGCATCCACTTCGACCTCGATCACGTCACCGGGGACGACAACGGACGACCCGGCGGGGGTTCCGGTGAGGATGACGTCGCCGCGCTCGAGGGTCAGATGCTGCGACAGGTCGGCGACGATCTGCGCGAACGGGAAGATCATGTCGGCCGTCGTGTCGTCCTGTGCGAGCTCGCCGTTGACCCACGCGCGGACGCGCAGGCCGGCCGGGTCGATCTGTCGGGCGTCGATCAGGTGGGGGCCGATGGGCGTAAAGCCGTCGCGGCCCTTCGAGCGCAGGTTCGATCCGCGGTCGTTCGCGCGCAGGTCGTAGAGACCGAAGTCGTCGGATGCCGTGACCCAGGCGACGTGCGCCCACGCATCGTCCGGGCTGACATGGCGGGCGTCGACGCCGATGACGAGGGCGACCTCCGCTTCGAAGGCGAGCAGCTCGGTTCCGGCGGGGCGCTCGATCGTCTCGCCGGAGGCGGCGAGGGAGCTCGAGGGCTTGAGGAAGTAGGAGGGTGCCGAGGGGCGCCGTCCGCGCTGATCGGCCCGCGAGGCGTAACTCAGGTGGACCGCGATGACCTTGCCCGGGCGCTGCGGAAGGACGGCGAAACGCGGATCGACGGGGGTCGTCGGTTCGATGTCGTGGGTCATGAGCTCCCTCGCTCTTGCGGCATATCCCAAATCGTATATTATCGACGCATCCGCAGCAACGCCCATCCCGGCGGCGGATCCGACAGTGTCGTCACCCAGGAGTCAACGAAGATGAGCGAATCCTCGCGCACGGGGTTCACCCCCACCGGAACGATCAGCAGCCCGACCGACAGGCGACGCGTCGTCTTCGCGACGGTCGTCGGCACCACCGTCGAGTGGTACGACTTCTTCATCTACGCGCAGGCGGCCGGCCTCGTCTTCGCGCAGCTGTTCTTCGCGCCACTGGGGGAGAGTACGGCGACGATCCTCTCGTTCCTCACGGTCGGCATCAGCTTCCTGTTCCGACCGCTCGGCGCGTTCCTCGCCGGTCACTTCGGCGACAAGTACGGCCGCCGCGTCGTGCTGGTCGTCACCCTCGTCCTCATGGGTGTCGCCACGACACTCGTCGGTCTGCTCCCGACCTGGACCGTCATCGGCCTCGCCGCACCCATCCTCCTCATCCTCCTGCGCATCCTGCAGGGGATCTCGGCCGGCGGCGAGTGGGGCGGCGCGGTCCTCATGGCCGTCGAGCACGCGCCGAAGCAGAAGCGCGGCCTGTTCGGCGCCTCGCCGCAGATCGGCGTGCCCATCGGCCTGCTGCTGGCCTCGGGGATGATGGCGCTGATGTCGGTGCTCGCCCCCGGCGACGCCTTCCTCGAGTGGGGCTGGCGCGTGCCGTTCCTCTTCTCGATCGTCCTGATCCTCGTCGGCTACTACATCCGTCGGCGCGTCGAGGAGAGCCCGGTCTTCCTCGAGCTCGCCGAGCGCAAGGAGCGCACCCGCACCCCGATCGTCCAGCTCTTCCGCAAGCACGCCCTCCTCGTCGTCATCGCGGCGCTCGTCTTCGCCGGCAACAACGCCGCGGGGTACATGACCACCGGCGGCTACATCCAGAACTACGCCACCAACCCCGAGGGGCCGCTCGCCATGGACCGCAGCAGCGTCCTTCTGGCGGTCACCGGCTCGGCGCTCTTCTGGCTCGCCTCGACCTGGACCGCCGGCTGGCTCAGCGACCGCGTCGGCCGCCGCAACACCTACATCGGCGGCTGGATCCTGCAGCTCGTCGGCGTCTTCACCCTCTTCCCGCTCGTCAACACCGGGGAGATCGGGTTGCTGTTCACGGGTCTCGCGATCCTCGCCATCGGCCTCGGCTTCACCTACGGGCAGCAGTCGGCCTACTACGCCGAACTCTTCCCGGCCTCGATCCGCTTCTCGGGTGTGTCGATCTCGTACGCGATCGGCGCGATCCTCGGCGGCGCGTTCGCCCCGACCATCGCGACGGCGCTCGTGCAGGCGACCGGCACGACGTGGTCTGTCGCGCTCTACTTGGCCGGAATGACCGTGCTCGGCCTCCTTGCGACCCTGCTCCTGCGGGACCGCACCGGCATCCCCCTCGGGCCGGACTTCGAGGAGGAGCAGGCGAAGAGCCCGATCTACGAGGTGTCCCGGGCCTGAGCCCGCGGCACCCGATCGTCTTCTCGAAAGCGAGCACCATGCAGTTCCACCACCACGGCTACGTCTCGGGCGACCCCCGCGTCCAGGACGCCGCAGGCACCGGGATCGACCGACCCGACGCCCTGCCCGACGAGACCGACGTGCTCATCGTGGGATCGGGACCGGCCGGGATGCTGCTGGCCGCGCAGATGTCGCAGTTCCCGGACGTCTCGACCCGCCTCATCGAGCGGCGCGGCGGCAGGTTGCCGCTCGGTCAGGCCGACGGCATCCAACCGCGCAGCGTCGAGACCTTCCAGGCGTTCGGCTTCGCCGAGCGGATCATCGCCGAGGCCTACAACATCGGGTACATGAACTTCTGGGGGCCCGACCCCGATGACCCCTCCCGCATCCGCCGCACGAGTCGCACCGAGGACTACGGCCTGAAGATCAGCGAGTTCCCGCATCTGATCGTCAACCAGGCGCGAGTGCTCGACTACTTCGCCGAGGCGGCGGCGCTCGGGCCCGGCCGCATCCGTCCGGACTACGGTGTCGAGTTCCTCGGGCTCACCAGAGACGACGCGGTCGAGTACCCGCTCGCGGTGCGGGTGCGTCACGTCGAGGGCGACCGGGCCGGCGAGGAGCGGACGATCCGCGCGAAGTACGTCGTGGGCTGCGACGGCGCCCGCAGCGGTGTGCGCGAGGCGATCGGACGGCGCCACATCGGGCAGTTCGCGGCGCACGCCTGGGGTGTCATGGACGTTCTCGTGAACACCGACTTCCCCGACTGGCGCATCAAGTGCGCGATCAACTCGGAAGCCGGGAACATCCTGCACATCCCGCGCGAGGGCGGGTACCTCTCGCGCATGTACATCGACCTCGGCGAGGTCGCCGATACCGACAACCGTGCCGTCCGCAGCACGCCTGTCGAGGAGATCATCCGACGCGCGAACGAGATCCTGCACCCGTACTCGATCGACGTGAAGCAGGTCGCCTGGCACAGCGTCTACGAGGTCGGGCACCGGGTGACCGACCGCTTCGACGACGTCGAGGACGGCGACGGCCGCACTCCCCGGGTGTTCCTCACCGGCGACGCCTGCCACACGCACAGCGCGAAGGCAGGGCAAGGCATGAACGTGTCGATGCAGGACGGGTTCAACCTCGGCTGGAAGCTCGGTCATGTGCTCACCGGGCTCGCCCCGGCATCCCTCCTGTCCACGTACTCCGAGGAGCGTCAGCCCGTCGCGCAGCAGCTCATCGACTTCGACCGGGAGTGGTCCTCGCTCATGGCGCGAAAGCCCCACGAGATCTCGGACCCCGACGACCTCGCGAACTACTACCTCGCGACCGCCGAGTTCCCCTCGGGCTTCATGACCCGCTACGACGCGTCGGCGATCATCGGCGATGACCGCCACCAGGCGCTCGCCGAGGGCTACCCCGTCGGCAAGCGTTTCGCGTCCGTCGCGGTGACGCGGGTGAGCGACGGCAACGTCGTGCACCTCGGTCACCACGCCCGCGCCGACGGCCGCTGGCGGGTCTACGCCTTCGCCGACACGGATGCCGCGACCCTGGGCGCGTGGGCGGAGTGGGCGGCCGCGCCCGCCTCACCGCTGGGGCGATTCACGCCCGCCGGAGTCGACGTCGACGCGGTCTTCGATGTGAAGGTCGTCTACCCGCAGTCGTACGACGTGGTCGACCTGCTGTCGGTGCCGGAGATCTTCCGTCCCCGGACCGGACCGCTCGGCCTCATGGATTGGGAGAAGGTCTACGCGGCGGGACCCGGGGCCTGGAACACCGTCGACATCTTCGCCGAACGCGGGATCGACTCCCGCGGCGCCGTCGTAGTGGTGCGTCCCGATCAGTACGTCGCGGCGGTGCTGCCCCTGGGCGCCACCGCCGAGCTCGACGCCTTCCTCTCCGGCGCGTTCGCGCGCTGAGGCGTCACAGACCGAGCGCGACCCGACGACGACCTGCTCCCATTCGGCGGGTGAGAGAGCAGATCGCGTCGGGTCGCGACGGACGACCGGTCGGGTCCGGCCCGCGTCACCAGCTGCGCGAGGCCGAGGTCGCCGCCTTCGAGAGCTTCGTCTCGGGGACCACGAACCGGTAGGTGCCCTTCGACGTCGCCGTGTAGGCGGCCTTGCCCGTGGTGCTCGTCTTCCGCGTGGCGATCGTCTTCCAGCCCTTCGCCGTGCGTTTCTGCACCTTCACCGTCGTGTCCTTGGGTGCCGCGGTGAAGCCCGCCCCGGCGTTGAACGAGACGGATGCGGTGTACGTCATCGTGACGACCGATCCCCGGGAGTACGTCGCTTCGGAGGAGATGCCGACCTTGCCGCCGGCCTTGCCCGTCGACTTCTTCGCGATGGTCTTGGCCCCCGTGGCATCCGACCAGTGCGTCGGTGCCGCCAGCGCCTGGGCACGCCATGTGCCCTTGGCGTCGTCGCGGATGACGGCCGAGTAGGCACCCTTCCTGTTGGTCGTGACGGTCTTCTTCGTCACCCAGGTCGAGCCGGTCTTCTTCTGCAGTGCGACACGTGAGCCCGATTGCGCGACGAAGGAGGGCGAGCAGCACGACGGGTCGAACCGCGTCACGGTGCCCGAGAAAGCGAGGCCGTCGATGCGCCGGGTGAGGCGCATGGTCGCGTCGGCGGCGTGGCGCAGGTCGACGGTCGCGTTCGCGAACACGACCCGCGGGGAGTCGGACCAATAGTCGGCACCGTTCGCCGAAGCCCAGGAGTAGCTGAGCGCCGCGTCCTGGACGGTGGCGGTGTACGAGCCGGCGATGGCGAAATCGGGGTACGCGGGGAGGTCGAGCTGGACGCGTCCGTTCTGGTAGTCGACCCGCGATGCGTCGATCCGCCACGAACCGAGCTGACGGTTGTCCTTCTTTCGGATGAGGGCGACGGTCACGCTCTCGAGGCAGTCGGGCGCCTGCCCGGCGCTCGACTTCGCGACATCCACGTAGAAGATCTGCTCGTGCGACGCCGCCGAGATCTTCTTCGGTGCGGTGAGGGTCACCGTGCAGGCGTTGACGATCGCCGCGTTCGCCGGCGCGGCGGCGACCAACGAGGAGAGTACGAGCGCGATCGCCACTCCCACCGTGGTCGTGATCTTCGTGAACCGGAATGTCATGCGTTTCCTCCTGCACAGAGCTGAGCGTGCGATCGCACGCGGCATCACATTAGGGAGCTCTCATCCACCGGTCGGGCGGCCGGACGCTATCCGTACGAATCCGGACAGGCGCTCAGGCCGAGCCCGACCCGACGCGAACTGCGGCACCGGGGGCGGGATGGGCGCGCTTCGCGTCGGGTCGGCGGGGGAAGAGGGCCATCGTGAGCAGGATGCCGACGGTCGCCCCGACGAGCTGTGCGAGGAGGAACGCGCCGGCCGAGGCCGGTGCGATGCCGGCGAAGGTGTCGCTCACGACGCGTCCGATCGTCGCGGCGGGGTTCGCGAACGCCGTGGAGCTCGTGAACCAGTACGCCGCGCCGATGTAGGCGCCGACGGCGGCGGCGATCACGGGCACCGCGGCCGCCGCACGCGTCAGCCCGGCGACCAGCAGCACGAGGCCGGCCGTCGCGACCACCTCGGCGAGCACCGTGCCCGCGTCTGCGCGTTCCGTTCGAGAGACGGCCGGCGTGACCGAGAACATCGCATTCGCGAGCAGGGCTCCGCCGATCGCACCCGCCGTCTGGGCGGCGACGAACGCGGCGGCGTCGCGCCCGCGACGACGGTCGAGCACGACGCTCGCGAGCGTCACGGCCGGGTTGAGGTGTGCTCCCGACACCGGCGCCAAAAGCACGATGATCACGAAGAGGCCCAGCGCGGTCGCGGTGGAGTTCTCCAGCAGCCGTAGACCGGCATCCGTCGACAGTCGCTCCGCGGCGATACCGGAGCCGACGACGACCGTGACGAGCAGACCCGTCCCGACCGCTTCTGCGAGGGAGGCTCGCCAGAGCGGGACCGCGGTCACGGGGCCAGGTCGGCGATGAGCGCTTCGACGCGGGTGCGGATGTCGTCGCGGATGCGGCGGACGTCCTCGATGCCCCGACCGGCCGGGTCGTCGAGCTGCCAGTCCTCGTAGCGCTTTCCGGGGAAGATCGGGCAGGCGTCGCCGCATCCCATCGTGATGACGACATCCGACTCGCGGACGGCGTCGACCGTCAGCAGCTTCGGGGTGTTCGCGGCGATGTCGATGCCCGCTTCGGCCATCGCGGCGACGGCGACGGGGTTGATCTGATCCTTCGGTTCGGATCCGGCGGAGAGCACCTCGACGCGGTCTCCCGCAAGGTGCTGCAGGTAGCCGGCGGCCATCTGGGAGCGTCCGGCGTTGTGGACGCAGACGAAGAGGACGGTGGGGGTGTCGGTCATGGGAGGTCGCTTCCGTTTCGGGTCGATCGGCGTTCGAGGAGGAGGGTGTCGCGCCAGTGTCCGGCGTGGGGGCCGAGCATCGAACGGGCGATGCGTTCGCGCCGGCCGACGATCCGGAAGCCGGCGTTCTCGTGCAGCCGCAGACTCACCCGGTTCTCGGGGAAGACGCTGGACTGGATCGTCCAGTACCCCACGGCCTCGGCGGCGTCGATGAAGGCATCGAGCAGGGCCCGTCCCACGCCCCGCCCGGTGTGCGCCGGGTCGACGTAGACGGAGTGCTCGACGACGCCGCGGTACACCTCGCGGGCGGAGATACGGGATGCCGCGACCCAGCCGACGGCGCGGTCGTCGGCGTCCACGGCGACCAGGCGCACGTCGGCCACCTTGCCCGCGTCGAATGCCTCCCACGTCGGGGTCGTCGTCTCGAAGGTCGCCTCGCCGCCGGCGATCCCCGCGGCGAGGATGCGTTCGACGTCCGGCCAGTCCCGCGCCGTCATCGGGCGGATGCGCGTCATCAGCAGCACCCACCGAGGTCTGTGGAGCACACGCCCGTTGCGGGCAGGGTGAGCCGCACCTGGGTCGCCGCCCTCATGTCGCCGTCGATCCACGCGACCACCGACCGGACCTGCTCGTACCCGGTGGCCAGGAGGAAGGTCGGTGCGCGGCCGTACGACTTCATGCCGACGATGAAGAAGCCGTGCTCCGGATGCCGGAGTTCGTCGAAGCCGTGCGGCTCGACGGTGCCGCAGGAGTGCACGTTCGGGTCGATGAGCGGGGCGAGCCGCACCGGGGCTTCGACGATGTCGTCGAGGCCGAGCCGCACCTCCCGCAGCATCGACAGGTCGGGCCGGAAGCCCGTGGCGC
This sequence comes from Microbacterium sp. NPDC077663, assembly GCF_044542795.1. Taxonomy (NCBI): domain Bacteria; kingdom Bacillati; phylum Actinomycetota; class Actinomycetes; order Micrococcales; family Microbacteriaceae; genus Microbacterium; species Microbacterium sp. NPDC077663. The sequence goes on from NZ_JBITVE010000002.1 coordinate 1,005,619, forward strand.
CGACGACCAGGTCGGTGTCGTGGACGGATGTCGCGCCCCGCCGCATCCCGATCAGCCGCACGCCGTCGCCGTGGCGATCGACCGAGGCGATCTCGAACGAGTCGACCTTCTCGATCACGCCGGCGTCGACGAGGGCGTCCAGTCGTGATCCGAGCGCGGCGCGGTCGCCGAGCTCGTCGTCGGCGGAGGACGACACCCGCACCGCGGTGGCGTTGCGGATGAGCCAGGTGATGCGGGTGCCGGGCTCGGACTCGGCGAGCGTGGCGAGTGCGAGGAGCGTGTTCGCGGCGGAGTGACCGGCGCCCACGACGGTCGTGCGCCGTCCGGCGAAACGTGCGCGGTCGGCGCCGAGCACGTCAGGGAGGGGGTGGCTGAGGCGGTCGCCGAGGTCGGCGGCCCCGAGCGGATCGAGACCCGTCGATCCGAGCGGGTTGGGGGAGTCGTACGTGCCGGACGCGTCGATCACGGCGCGGGCGGTCAGCTCTCCGATGCCGTCGGTGGTCGTGTACCGGACGACGAAGGGCGTCGTCTCGCGACCCGCGCTGCGGGTGCGGTCCATGCCCTCCCGGGCGACGGCCGCGACCCGGGTGCCGTAGCGGATGCGGCTCCGGAGCGCGTCGAGTTCGGCGAGCGGCGCCGCGTAGCGCTCGACCAGCTCGCGACCGGTGGGGGCGGCATCCGCTTCGGGCTCGGTCCAGCCGGAGGCTGCGAGCAGGCGGCGGGAGGCCGGGTCGACGAGGTGGCGCCAGGGGGAGAAGAGCCGGATGTGCCCCCATCGGCGGACGGCGGCAGCGGGCTCGTCGCCGGCTTCGAGGACGACGACGTCGAGTCCGCGCTCGACGAGATTCGCTGCCGCGGCGAGACCGACCGGGCCGGCGCCGATGACGACGACGGGAAGGGCGGCCAGTCCCGGCGCGGTGTCCGCGCGGGGTGTCAGCTCGAGCAGCGTCATCCGGTCCTCCGATATCGATGGATGTCGATGGAAAGTATGCGCGGATCTATCGATGACTGTCAATATCGATTAACATCGATGCATGGTGACGATGCTGCCCGTGATCTCGAATCCCGCCGTCGATGCGGCGACGTGCTGCGCGCCCCTCGTGAAGGAGCCGATCACCCAGGCCGAGGCGGAGCGCCTCGCGGCGACGATGAAGGCGCTCGCCGACCCCGCGCGCCTGCGGCTGCTGTCGATCGTGGCGTCGTCCGCGGATCAGGAAGCCTGCGTCTGCGACCTCATCGAGCCCATCGGACTGTCGCAGCCGACGGTGTCGCACCACCTGAAGGTGCTGACCGAGGCCGGCTTCCTCTCCCGCTCGAAGCGCGGCACCTGGGCCTACTACCGGCTGCAGCCCGAGGCTCTCGCCGGCATCGCCGACTTCCTCGCCGTCTGACCGCCGCGGCGCCGACCCGACGCGAACGGCGCCCATCCCGGGCCGAAACCCGCACGTCGCGTCGGCTCGCGGCGTCGAGACGTCGCACATGGTCGCGCGACGCGCGCGAAAGCGACCATCTGCGACGGCTCGGGCAAACCCGGGCGTCCTAGAGTGGGGCGGATGCCACGACGGGGGAGGCGACGATGCTCGTGACGGTGACCTACGCGCCTGCGGACGGTCAGGATGCGACCGCGCTCGGCTTCCTCCTCCATAAGCATCCGGCGAAAGTGCAGACGTTCTCGGCGCCTGTCGGCGACATCCACGTGTTCTATCCCGAAGCCACCGCTGAGCGGTGCACCGTCGCGGTGATGCTCGAGGTCGATCCGATCGCGCTCGTCCGGAACAAGCGCTTCCTGGGGGATGCCGGGGCTCTCGGCCACTACGTCAACGACCGCCCCTACGCCGCGTCGAGCATGCTCGCCGTCGCGATCGGGACCGTGTTCCGCACCGCGATGACGGGCCGCAGCGACACGTACCCGGAGCTGGCGGCATCCGCTCTGCCCCTGCGGATCGAGGTTCCCGTGGTGTCGGCGCGGGGGGACGAGGATCTCGTGCGGCGGCTGTTCGAGCCGTGCGGCTGGTCCGTCGCGCAGGAACGCGTCCCGCTCGACGATGCGCACCCGGAGTGGGGCGACTCGCGGTACAGCTCGGTCGTGCTGATCGGCGAGGTGAGGCTGGCCGAGGCGCTCCGCCAGCTCTACGTGCTGCTGCCCGTCCTCGACGACAGCAAGCACTATTGGGTCGGCGACGACGAGGTCGGCAAGCTCGAGCGTGCGGGCGAGGGCTGGCTCCCCGGCCACCCCGAGCGGGACCTCATCACCCGCCGCTATCTGCTGCACCAGCGGAATCTGCTCGAGGATCCTGCGGGCTCGGCGGAGCGACCGGTACCGCTGCGGCAGCACCGGGCGGACGCCGTCCTCGCGGCGCTCGCCGACACCGGTGCCCGACGCGTCGTCGACATGGGATGCGGTCCCGGCGCGCTGCTCGCACGCCTGGCGAGGGATCGCTCGTTCACGAAGATCGTCGGCGTCGACGTGTCGGCTCGGTCTCTCGAGCAGGCGGCGCGGATGCTGCGGCTCGCCGAGGCATCCGATGCCGACCGCGAGCGGCTCGAACTGCTCCACGGCTCCGTCGTCTATCGCGACGAGCGTCTGCGCGGCTTCGATGCGATGGTGCTGATGGAGGTCGTCGAGCACGTCGACCCGTCCCGACTCGGCGCGCTCGAGGACGCCGTCTTCGCGTCGGCCGCCCCCGGCGCCGTCGTCGTCACGACACCCAACGCCGAGTACAACGCGCTGTACCCCGACCTCGCTCCGGGCGCGTTCCGTCACGACGACCACCGGTTCGAGTGGACCCGTGCCGAGTTCCGGGCGTGGGCCGAGGCGGTCGCCGGCCGTCACGGCTACGCGGTGGAGTTCCGCCCGGTCGGTGACGCGGATGCCGACCGCGGCGCTCCGACCCAGCTTGCCCTGTTCCGCAAGGAGGTCGCGGCATGACCGTCCTCGACATCCCCGCGCTCTCGCTCGTCGTGCTCGTCGGAGCCTCCGGCTCGGGCAAGTCGACCTTCGCGCGGGAGCACTTCGGTCCCTACGAGACGCTCTCGAGCGACACGTTCCGCGGTCTCGTCGGCAACGACGAGTCCGACCAGTCGGTGACCGCTGCCGCCTTCGACGCGCTGCAGTACGTCGCGGGCAAGCGTCTCGACGCGAGCCTGCTCACCGTCGTGGACGCGACGAGTGTGCAGCCCGACGCGCGCCGCAGGCTCGTTGAGCTCGCCAAGGCCCACGACGTGCTGCCGGTCGCGATCGTCTTCGACGTGCCCGAGTCCGTCGCCGTCGAACGCAACGCGGCGCGCACCGATCGCCACATCCCCGCCGGGGTCGTGAAGCGGCAGACCGATCAGCTGCGCCGCGGACTCCGCCACCTCGGACGCGAGGGCTTCCGCAAGGTGCACGTCCTGCACACGCCCGAGGAGGTCGCCGCCGCCAGCATCGAACGGACGCGCCTGCTCACCGATCGCACCGATGCGTGCGGCCCTTTCGATGTCATCGGCGACGTGCACGGATGCCGCAGCGAACTCGAGTCCCTGCTGGGGCGCCTCGGCTACGACCTCGTCCGCGACGAGCAGGGGCGCGCGGTGGACGCGCGGCACCCCGAGGGGCGTCGCGTCGTGTTCCTCGGCGACCTCGTCGACCGCGGTCCCGACGTCGTGGGTGTGCTGCGGCTGGCGATGGGGATGGTCGCGGCCGGTCACGCGCTCGCCGTGCCCGGCAACCACGAGGTCAAGCTCGTACGGGCTCTGCGCGGGGCGAAGGTCACCCTCTCGCACGGCCTCGAGGAGACGCTCGCGCAGCTGTCGGGCGAGAGCGAGGAGTTCCGCGAGCAGGTCGCGGCCTTCTGCTACGACCTGGTGTCGCATCTCATCCTCGATGAGGGGCGCCTGGTGGTCGCACACGCAGGGCTCAAGGAGCAGTACCACGGCCGCGCGTCGGGGCGGGTGCGCGCGTTCGCGCTGTACGGCGAGACGACGGGCGAGACCGACGAGTTCGGCCTGCCGGTGCGGCATCCGTGGGCGCAGGACTACCGCGGTCGCGCGGTCGTCCTCTACGGACACACGCCCGTGCCGACGGTCGAATGGGTGAACAACACCGCGTGCCTCGACACCGGGTGCGTCTTCGGCGGCGCTCTGTCGGCGATGCGTTACCCCGAGCGCGAGGTCGTCTCGGTGCCCGCCGAACAGGTCTGGTACGACCCGATCCGTCCCTTGGCCCCCGCCGCGCCGACCCGGGCGCCCGGGGTCGTCGACCTGGCCGAGGTCCAGGGCAAGCTCATCGTCGAGACGAGCCTGCACGGCCGTGTCGGGATCAAAGAGGAGCAGTCCGCCGGTGGGTTGGAGACCATCAGCCGGTGGGCGACGGATCCGCGCTGGCTCATCCACCTGCCGCCGACGATGTCGCCACCGAACTCGTCCTCGCGGGAGGGGTATCTCGAGCACCCCGACGAGGCATTCGCGACCTACCGCACGAGCGGAGTGACCGACCTCATCGCGGAGGAGAAGCACATGGGCTCGCGCGCGCTCGTGCTCGTCTCGCGCGACCCCGCCCGGTTCTCGGCGCCCGAGGGCTGGCGCGGCGTGATCCACACGCGGACCGGCCGTCCCTTCTTCGCGCCCGATGTCGAGGCCGGCGTGCTCGGCCGCCTCGACGCGGCGCTCGAGCGCTCCGGTCTCTGGGACGAGCTGGCGGCCTCGTGGGTCCTCCTCGACGCCGAGGTCCTGCCGTGGTCGCTTAAGGCCGGTGACCTCATCCGCGATCTGTATGCGTCGGTGGCCGCTGCGGCCCAGACCGCGACGGATGCCGCATCCGCCGTCCTCGCCCGGGCCGCGGCATCCGGGATCGATGTCAGCGCCCTCGCCGCGCGGACCCGGGCACGTGCCGAGGGCGCGCGCGGCTTCCGCGCGGCGTACCGCCGGTACGTCGGGGACCGGGGCGAGGTGCGCATCGCGCCGTTCCAGGTGCTGGCTGCGGGCGAGGCGACCTTCGAGACGCGCGACCACGGCTGGCACCTGGGGATCGCCGACCGGCTCGTCGAGGCCGCGCCGGATCTGGTCGCGCCGACTCGGCGACAACGGATCGACCTTCAGGACGAGGCATCCGTCAGCGCCGCGATCGATTGGTGGGAGGAGCTGACCGGCGCCGGCGGCGAAGGGCTGGTCGTCAAGCCCTTCGCGAACCTCACGCGCACGCCGAAGGGGCTCGTCCAGCCGGGCATCAAGGTGCGCGGCCGCGAGTACCTGCGGATCATCTACGGGCCGGACTACACCGAACCGGCCAACCTCTCGCGCCTGCGCGACCGCAACGTCGGCCACAAGCGGTCGCTCGCGGCACGCGAGTACGCACTCGGGATCGAGTCACTGCACCGTTTCACCGCGGGCGAGCCCCTGTGGCGGGTCCATCAGTCCGTGTTCGCGGTGCTCGCCCTCGAGTCCGACCCCATCGACCCCCGGCTCTGACGCCCGCCGCGGCGCCGACCCGACGCGAACGGCGCCCATCCCGGGCCGGAACCCGCACGTCGCGTCGGCTCGCGGCGTCGAGACGTCGCACATGGTCGCGCGACGCGCGCGAAAGCGACCATCTGCGACGGCTCGAGCATCGGCAAGCGCCATATCGCGGCGAGAATCTCGGCACCACCCCTTCCGGGCGACCGCCGGGAGTTCGTAGCGTGGACTCCATGGCGCGTGACGACGATCGACCCGAGGATCTCTACACCGGACCCATCGACCTGTCGGCGCTCGCCGCGGCCGAGGACGGCGACCTCGAGATGCCCGAGATCAGCTACGACGAGCAGCGGTACCCCGCGCGCCCGCGTCGTCTCCGCCCGCGCGACAACCTGCGCGGCAGCAGCGTGCGCCGCATCCGCACCGACCCGCGCACCGCGAACGGCACGAACCCGTCGTACGTCGAGTGGCTGGTGCGGCAGTCGATGCTGAAGGATGCCGACGTGCTGGCGCGTCAGCTGTCGGGACAACCCACGATGTGGCGGAACGCCTACGCCCGCCCCGACGCACGTCGCGCGATCGCGACCAGCGACGTCTGGTTCACCGCGTACCCGATCTCGCTCATCACGCGGCCCGGTCAGTCGTTCCTGTCGGCCCTCGGCGACGACGAACTCTGGTCGGTGTTCGAGCGCATCGGCATCACCGCCATCCACACCGGTCCCGTCAAGCGCGCCGGCGGCATCGAGGGCTGGGGCGAGACCCCCAGCGTCGACGGGCACTTCGACCGCATCAGTACGGCGATCGACCCGGCCTTCGGCACCGAGGACGAGTTCCGCGCCCTGTGCGACGTCGCCGACTCGCACGGCGGCAGCATCATCGACGACATCGTCCCCGGTCACACCGGCAAGGGCGCCGACTTCCGCCTCGCCGAGATGGGCTTCAAGGACTATCCCGGCATCTACCACATGGTCGCGATCCCGCCCGAGGACTGGCATCTGCTGCCCGACGTCCCCGAGGGCTACGACAGCGTCAACCTCGACCCGGCCACCGAGCACACCCTCGCCGAGCACGGCTACATCATCGGCGCCCTGCAGCGGGTCATCTTCTACACGCCCGGCGTGAAGGAGACGAACTGGAGCGCGACGGCTCCGTCGATCGGACCCGACGGGGTCACCCGTCGCTGGGTGTACCTGCACTACTTCAAGCAGGGGCAGCCCTCGATCAACTGGCTCGACCCGACCTTCGCCGGCATGCGCCTTGTCATCGGCGACGCGCTGCACTCGCTCGGCGAGCTCGGCACGAGCGCGCTGCGCCTCGACGCGAACGGCTTCCTCGGCGTGGAGAAGAGCGCCGAGGGTCTGCCCGCGTGGTCGGAGGGGCACCCGCTCTCGCACGCAGCGAACCACATCATCGCGGGCATGGTCCGCAAGGTCGGCGGGTTCACGTTCCAGGAGCTGAACCTCACGATGGAGGACATCCGCGACACCGGAGCCGTCGGCGCCGACCTGTCGTACGACTTCATCGGGCGCCCGGGGTACCACCACGCCCTCGCGACCGGTCAGACCGAGTTCCTGCGTCTCGCCCTCACCTCGTCGCTCGAGCTGGGTGTCGCCCCCGTGCAGCTCGTGCACGGACTGCAGAACCACGACGAGCTCACCTACGAGCTCGTCCACTGGGCCACCCGCCACGCCGACGAGGAGTACGCTTTCCGCGGCGACGTCATCACCGGCGGCGAGCTCGCCGAGGTCGTCCGGGCCGAGCTGACCGAGAAGCTGGTGGATGCCGGTGACTACAACCGCGTGTTCACGCAGAACGGCATCGCCTGCACGTCGACCTCGCTCATCGCGGCGACCCGGGGCATCCCGAGCCTCGACGAGATCACCGACGAGGACGTCCCCGCGATCCGGGACGCCCACCTGCTGCTGTGCGCCTACAACGCCTGGCAGCCCGGCGTCTTCGGGCTTTCTGGCTGGGATCTCGTCGGCATGCTGACGCTGCCGGGCGACGAGGTCGCCGACCTGATCGGCGCCGGCGACACCCGCTGGATCGAACGCGGTGCGCACGACCTTCTCGACGTCGACCCGGGCGCGAACCGGTCGACCTCGGGCATGCCGCGCGGCCGTGCCTTGTACGGGCCGCTTCCCGCTCAGCTCGAGGACCCCGGGTCGTTCGCGTCGCGCCTGTCGGCGATCATCGACCTGCGGCGGGAGCACGGTGTCGCGACGGCGACCCAGGTGGACATCCCCGAGGTGGCGCACGCCGGCATGCTGGTGCTGGTCCACCGACTCGACGAGGGCGTGCCGGATGCCGACGCCCCCGTGCAGGTGACCGTCCTGAACTTCTCGGCGGAGCCCATCGAGGGCACCGTGCGGTCCGAGCACTTGACCCCGCAGAGCGACGTGCGCGACGCGGCCGCCGACGAGGTCATCGGCCGCGTCGACGACCTGCAGAGCTTCTCGGTGTCGCTGCCCGCCTACGGCGCGCTGTTCCTGCTGCTCGAGCCCCAGCCCGACGAGGAGTGACCCCTCCGGGTGCCGCTGCGCAAGCCCCCTCGCGGTGTCGGGGGTGCTGCGTAGCGTCGTCCCATGAGCGACGAGAACACCCCCTCCGAGAACGACACCCCCGGCACCGCTGAGGGCCATTCGCTGCCACCCGAGACCGGGGAGTCCGGTGAGATGCTCGGCGGGCCGAGTGGAGACACCGCGATCAAGGACCCCGAGGAGTGGGTCACCGGCGACGAGCCGATGACCGGCGCACAGCGCAGCTACCTCGACACCCTCGCGCGGGAGGCGGGCGAGCAGATCCCCGCCGACCTCACGAAGGCGCAGGCGTCCGAGCACATCGACCGCCTGCAGCAGGCGACAGGCCGCGGCGCCTCGGAGTGATCGGCGACGGCGTCGCGCGCGCCGCTCAGGCGAGCGCGGCGTCGATGCCGGCGAGCGGGACCGGCAGCCAGTCGGGGCGGTTCCGCGCCTCGTAGATCGACTCGTACACCGCCTTGTCGAGCACGAGGGCCCTCAGCAGCACGGGGTCGAGGGCGATCGCGCCCGGCGCGGCGGTGTACGCCGCGAGGAAGGCCTCGCGGCAGGCCGCCGCCCAGGCCCCGGCATCCGGTCCGGCGCCAACCGCGCCCGCGTAGTCGAACGAGCGCAGCATGCCGGCGACGTCACGCGGGGGCAGGTCGGGGATCGCGCGCTCGGCCATCGGCCGCAGCGGCTCGCCCTCGAAGTCGACGATGCGCCAGCCGCCGTGCGGCACGGCGAGCACCTGGCCCAGGTGCAGGTCGCCGTGGATGCGCTGCAGCCGCGGCCAGGGGCGTTCGAGCGCCGCGGCGTAGACCGCGTCGATCGCGGCGAGCCGGTCGGCGACGGCGGGGACCTCGGCCGAGGCGATCGCGAGGCGCCGTCGCCAGGCGCGCCCCACCGCCTCGAGCTGATCGGCGGAGGCCGTCATGGACTCGAGCGCGTCGCTCAGCGCGCCGTGCACACCGGCGACGGCGACACCGAGATCGCGGGCTGCGCCGGTGAAGTCCCGGCCCTCTCGGGCGGCGTCGAGGGCGATCGCCCAGCCGTCGCGCACGCCCGGCAGGAACTCCTGCGCGAATCCCAGGGTGCCGCTCGCCGTCCCGCTCTCGCGGCCGACGTCGGGCCACTCGGCATCCGCACTGCCGTAGAAGCGCGGCACGTACGGCGACCCGGCGTCGCTCAGCACCCGCTGCACGGTCACGTCGGGGTTCTCGCCGTGGTGCAGCGCGCGGAAGAGTTTGAGGATGATGGTGGGCGAGCCGTCGACGTCGTAGACGATCGACGTGTTGGACTGCTCGCCCGTCAGCACCCGTGACCCCGTCACGCGGCTGGTGTCGACGCCCATGTCGGCAAGGAGGCCGACCGTGAAGGCAGGATGCCGTGTGGCATCCACCACCGCGAGTCCCTCGTGGGTGGTGGTGATGATCTCCTCGTCGGCAGGGTCCGAGACCTCGGCGAGGGGCACGTTGTAGAGGGTGGGGACCGCGCCCGCGTCGTCCATGAGGAGGTAGCGGGTCGCGCCCGTCATGGGCTGCGCGTCGAGCACACGGAACCGCGGATCGTGACTCTTGCCCGCATACCAGCGCTGCCGTGCCACCCAGGCACCGAGGTCGTCGTCGAATTCCACACACCCAGCCTGGACCGGGCATACGGCGCCGCGGAAGGGGTGGACGGGGATCCGTTCCGCGGATATGAGCGGATGCCGCAGGTCACGCCACCGGCAGACGCACGGTGAACACGGTGCGCCCCGGCGCGCTCTCGACGGCGAGGGAACCGTCATGGGCGGCGACGATCGCCTGCGCGATGGACAGGCCGAGGCCGGTGCTCCCGGCATCCCGGTTGCGGGAGACATCGCCCCGCGCGAACCGCTCGAACAGCCGGTCGCGGATGTCGGGGGCGATCCCGGGGCCGTCGTCGGTCACGTCGAGGACGGCGTCAGCGCCGTCCGGTCGGAGCGCGAGGACCACGCGGGTCCCCGGCGGCGTGTGGGTCCGGGCGTTGCGCAGGAGGTTCGCCACCACCTGGCGCAGCCTGTTCTCGTCACCGGTCACCTCGATCGCGTCCTCCTCGCGGAGGTCGAGCAGCCACGTCCGCGTGGGGTCCGCGGCGTGCGCGTCGCTGATCGCGTCGATGGCGAGCATCGTGAGGTCCACGCTCTCGCGGCGCAGCGGTTGACCGGCGTCGAGCCGGGCGAGCAGCAGGAGGTCCTCCACGAGGTCCGCCATGCGCGTGGACTCCGAGGCGATGCGGTCGAAGGCGCGCTGCTGGGTGGGCGTCATCGGGGCGTTCTCGCCGAGGGAGAGTTGCGCGTACCCCCGGATAGAGGCCAGCGGGGTCCGCAGTTCGTGGCTCGCATCCGCGATGAAGCGGCGCAGCTGATCCTCGCTGTGCTGGCGCGAGGTCAGTGCCGCCTCGATGTGCGCCAGCAGGACGTTCAGCGAATGCCCCACGCGCCCGACCTCGGTCGCGGGGTCGGTGTCGCGGTCGGACACACGCTCGGGGATCTCGACCTCGCCGATCGCCAGCGGCCGCGCCGCGACGCGGTCGGCGACGGCGGCGACACGGTCGAGGGGCCGCAGGGTCCGGCGGACGACGAGCGACAACCCGACGAGGACGAGCAGCAGCGCGGCGCCGGCGACGGAGACCTGGATGACGGTGAGGGCGGAGGTGGTGGCGGTCACCTCGTCGAGCGAGATGCCGGCGACCACCCGCATCCCGTCCTCCTCCCGCGCCGCCAGGCGGAACTCACCGAGGCCGTCGCCGAGGTCGACGGTCTCGGGTGTGCGCGACGGCAGGTCGGCCCGCTCGATCGCGTCGAGCTGGCCCTCGTCGAGCGTCGTCACCTGGCCGTCGTCGCCCGTGTAGCTCGAGGACACCACCGATCCGTCCGACGCGAACACGGCGTGCAGCGTCCCGATGCGCGGTGCGGGACCTTCGCGGTCCGAGTCGCCGCCCGAGGGGAAGCTTCCCCCCGGCATCCCTCCGCCGACACGGATGATCTGCAGCGTCTCGAGCACCTGCCCGTCGAGCCTGTCGTAGACGAAGGTCCGCAGGGCGAACGAGGTCGCGAAACCCGTCACGAGCAGGGCGACCGCGACGAGCGCACCCGTCCCGACGACGAGCGTGCGCCGGAGCGTCCATCGGCGCCGAGCGCTGCCCGCTGCCGTCATGAGGCCGTCTTGATCGTGTACCCGACGCCGCGCACCGTGTGGATGAGCGGTTCGCCGAGGGTGTCGATCTTCTTGCGAAGGTAAGAGATGTAGATCTCGACGACGCTGGAGGTCCCCCCGAAGTCGTAGCTCCACACCTGGTCGAGGATCTGCGCACGGGAGAGCACGCGCCGGGGGTTCTGCATGAGGTAGCGGAGCAGCTCGAACTCCTTCGCCGTCAGTTTGACCGGGATGCCGCCGCGCTCCACCTCGTACGTCTCCTCGTCGAGGGTCAGGTCGCCGACCCGGAGACGCGTCTCGGACACGGCGGTCGCGGCGACGTGCCGACGGGCCATCGCGCGCAGTCGCACGACGACCTCCTCGAGGTTGAACGGCTTGGTCAGGTAATCGTCGCCGCCGGCGCTGATACCGGCGATCCGGTCTTCGACGGCATCCTTCGCCGTGAGGAAGAGGACGGGCACGTCGTTGCCGGCGCTGCGCAGGCGCTTCAGCACCTCCATGCCGTCGATGCCGGGCATCATGATGTCGAGCACGACGAGGTCGGGGGCGAACTCGCGCACCAGGGTGAGGGCCTCCTGTCCGTTCGCGGCGGTGCGGGCATCCCACCCTTCGTTCTGCAGCGCCATGCGCAGCAGGTCGCTGAGGTTCGCCTCGTCGTCGACGACCAGCACGCGGATCGGGGAGCCGTCGATGCGGGTCAACGGGGTGGGGCGAGCGGCGTTCATGGGTTCAGCTTTCCTTGTTCCGGAAGGGAATGCGACCGTGCGACGGCCCTGGGGGAGGCACGCCGCACGGTCGCGCGGGATGTCAGGAGCGTTCGCCGCCGTCACCGGGGCCGGTGCCGCCGTCGGGCGCGGTTGCACCGTCACCCCCGGCGCCGCCGCCCATTCCGCCGCCCATCCCGCCGGCGATGGCTTCTCCCGCCGTCACCGCGACCGACTCGCCCGCCACGGTCACCGTGTAGGTGCCGTCGGCGTCGATGTCGGACGAGGAGAACACCGCGGTCTGGAACTCCTTCTCCGCCGTGGTGGAGAACACGACCGTGCCGTCGGCGTCCGTGATCTCGATCTCGTCACCGGCAGAGCCGCTGACCGTCGCGGCGATCCACGCCTGCGCGGTGCCGCTGTCGGGCGACTCGGCCATGCCGGAGCTGCCCACGGCGAGCAGGGTGCCGCCGCTGATGTCGAATCCGCCGTTGCTGTCGAGCGCGCCGTTGCCCGACATGGTCGGACCCCACACGACGGTGTCGCCGCCCGTGATGGTCACCGAACCGTTCGAGTCGATGCCGTCACCCCCGGCATTCACCGTCAGGGTGCCGCCCGAGATCGTGATCGTCTCGCCGGTGTCGGACATCCCGCCGCCCATGCCGCCCTGATCGGAGCTCCCGGTGCTCTCGGTGCCCGAGTCGCCGCTGCCGTTGAGGCCGTCGTCGGATGCCGTGACCGAGACGTCCCCACCGCTGATCGCGATGTCGGTGGCTTCGAGTCCCTCGTTCGACTCGGAGATGGTGACGGTGCCGCCGCCGATCTCGAGCGCGGACTCGGCGTGCGCGCCGTCGTCGCCTGCAGCCACCGTCACGGTACCGCCGAAGAGGCCGATCGAACCGTCGGAGTGCAGGCCGTCGTCGGTGGCGGTCACGTCGACCGTGCCGTCGCCGATCGCGAGGACGATGCCGGCGCTGATGCCCTTCGACCCGGCATCCGCTGCGCCTTCGGCGCTGATCGAGACCGTGCCGCCCGTGAGGACGACGTCGGTCGTCGCGGCGATGCCGTCGTCGCCGCTCGTGGCGGTGATGTCGCCGGCCGAGATCCAGACGTATCCGCGCGTGGCGTCCTCGTCGTCGTCGCTCTTGAGGGCGTCGCCGCCCGCCGTGAGATCGAGCGTGCCGCCCGAGATCACGAGGGCGTCCTTGCCGCGGAGGGCGTCGTCGACGGCGTCCACCGTGATCGTCCCGCCGATGATGGCGAGGTCGTCGGTGCTGGCGATGCCGTCGTTGCCGTTGCCCGAGACGGTGAGCGATCCGGTTCCGCTGACGGTGAGGTCGGCGTCCGCGTAGATCGCGGCGTTCGCGACCGACGCGTCGTCGTAGCTGGACGCGTCGGACACGGAGTTCACGCTGCCGTCGGCGAGGGAGATCGCGACATCGTCGGCCGTGGTGACGGCGATCGCGGCGCCGTCGGCGTTGGCGATGTCGACGCCGTCGAGGATGAGCACGACCTGTGCGTCGTCGGGAGCAGCGACGACGACCGAGCCGGTCAGGTCACCGCTCAGGCGGTAGACGCCGGCGGCGGTGATGGTGACCGTGCTGCCGTCGACGCTCACGCCGTCGCCGGACGCCGTCGCCGTCGACCCCTCGAGGGCGATGTCGATCGCGTCGGCATCAGACCACTCGTCGTCGTTCACGACGGTGGCGTCCTCGTTGGCCTCGAGGACCGCGGTCGGGTCGAGGTCGGAGTCGATCTCGGCGGCCGCGACCGTCGAGGAGTCGCTGCTGCTCGACGAGGTCGAGTCGGTACCGGTCGTGGACACGCCGGTCACGGCGCATCCCGCGAGGACGAGCCCGGCGAGGGCGAGCGGGACGGCGGGAAGGATCAGGCGGCGGCGCATGGCAGCTCCTCAGTGTGGGAGGGGATGGATGAGGGAGAGAAGGGGCCGCGCAGGAGACGTCCCCAGCGGTTGCGAGGGAGGTCGGGGCTGAGCGCGGCGAGGCCGGTGGCGTACTTGCTGACGGACACCGGCCGGTGTCCGGACCGCCAGAGGAGTCGATCGAGAACGGATGCCGACGAGGGCGACTTGGTCTCGACGATCGCCAGATCGGGCAGGGAGAACCCGGTGCCGTCCGGCCGATCCCACCGCAGGTCGGTGTCGATCGTGGCGCGGGAGGAGTGGTCGGGGGCCAGAAGCGTCGCGCGGGCGTAGCGAGTGACGAGGGTCGCCCCCAACTCTTCCACCCGGTGGGTGTCGACGCCGATCGCGGCGAACGCGGCGGCGACCTCTTCTTGGGCGTCGGGGGTGAGCACGGCGCGCTGAGCGATGTCGTACTCCGACCGCTCCTTCACCGTCGTGCCGCGGGCACCCCGGGTCTTGATCTCGAGGTAGGCGGCCTCGGTGTCGACGTAGGTGCGGGTGCGGAGCTTGAACCGCCGCCGTCGCGGCTGGGCTGCCATGTGGAAGCTCAGCAGATCCGGGGTGTCGAAGTACACCGACTCGTAGGCGAAGCGACGTGCGCCTCCGATCTCGAGCACGCGCGTGCGGTCGTCGACCTGGGACAGCAGGTCGTGCAGGGCCGACTGCGGAACCACGTACTTGCGGTCGACGCGGGCCAGGAGCGCAGCTTCGGCGACCATCTCGTCGAGGCTCACCGCGTCGAAGCGGGTGAGGGTGTCTCCGGCGGCGCTCATCGGACTGCTCCGGCGACCTGGCGGACATCGGTCCGGGTCTGCGGGTGCGCCGCCGGAGAGGCGGCTGCGGCCGATGCCGCGCGGGGTCGGTCGGAGATGCGGTATCGCACGTCGACGGTCGTGGTGTCGTTGACGAGGTCGAGCTCCTGCACGGTCAGCGAGGTGACCTCGCCGCCGACGCGCTGTCCGACGATCGCCCGCAGGACGGTCTCATCGGCCTCGGCGCGGTCGAGCCGCACGATCTGGTGGCGGCTGCGCGAGAGGAGCCGGGGGTGGTCGGCGCCCCACATGACGACGAGGATCAGGGCGATGAGCCCGGCGACGACCGCGATGTCGGTCGTCGGCAGGCCGGCCATGAGGCCCATGGCGAGCGCCGCGAAGTAGTAGGCGACCTCGCGTTGCGAGATCTCGGACGACCGCAGGCGGATGATCGACAGGACGCCGAACAGTCCGAGCCCGAGGCCGAGGGCCACCTCGGCGGTGCCGAGGACGGTCGCTACGGCCATCACGCCGACGTTCACGCCGAGGAAGGCGACGACGAGGTCGCGACGCCGGTGCCGCCGGTAGTAC
Organism: Microbacterium sp. NPDC077663; assembly: GCF_044542795.1. NCBI lineage: Bacteria > Bacillati > Actinomycetota > Actinomycetes > Micrococcales > Microbacteriaceae > Microbacterium > Microbacterium sp. NPDC077663. The sequence goes on from NZ_JBITVE010000002.1 coordinate 1,020,715, forward strand.
AGCCCGAGGCTCAGGACGAGGGCGGCGATGAGGTCGATCGCGATCAGCGAGATCGAGGCGATGGTCATGGGTTCCTCCGTGGGGGTGTGGTGACGATCTCCATTCGAGTGCCGGTACCTTCACCGTTCATAAGAGACGCATTGACCCGCGATTCGAGCTGCGCGGAACGCGGCGACCGGGCGAAGACGACGCTCCGCTGGATGAGGTAGCCCAGCGTGAACAGCGCTGCCTCGGTCACGAGCTTGGCGGGGAGGAGGGGCAGGCCCGCCTCGGTGAGCATCGTCATCCACGCGACGTTGGAGGCCAGCAGCGCACCCGCCAGCAGGGCGTATCGGCCCGCCTCGCGGCGCAGGCTCCCGCCGTTCTCGCGACGGAAGACGACGTGTCTGTTGACGGCGAAGTTGACGCTCGCGCTCGCGATGCGAGCGGCGATGATCGAGGGCAGGAGCGCCCCCGTCAGCGCGGTGAGCGCGAACAGGACCAGGGTGTCGACGGCGAACGCCATCAGCGACGATCCGGCGAAGAGAACCAGGGGCAGCCCGACGCGGAGCGTGTCGACCAGAGGGCGGAAGTGACTCGAGGCGTTGTGCTCGAGGTAGACCGTCTCGATCGGCACCTCTCGGGTCTCCCAGCCGTCGCGGTGGCAGCGCAGCAGGACGTTCTGCTCGTACTCGAAGCGGTCACCGCGTTGCGTGAGCATCCACGGCAGCATGGCCGAGGGGATGCCGCGCAGCCCCGTTTGCGTGTCCGAGAGGGCCCAGCCGGCCGCCGCGCGGAACGCTGCGCGCGCGGCCCGGTTGCCGACCCGGCTGCGCAGCGGTGTGCCCCGGCGGTCGGTGTCACGGCATCCGAGCACCATGGCGGGTGAGCCCGCGTCGACCCCCGCGACGGTCGCCTCGCCGACGCGCACGATGTCGCGGGCCGTGTGCTGTCCGTCGGCATCGGCGGTGACGACCGCCCGGCCGGGGAAGGCGGACGTCGCGTGGCGGAAGCCGGTGCGCAGCGCCGCTCCCTTGCCCTCGTTGCGGGCGTGGCCGAGGACGGTCGCGCCGAGCAGAGCGGCACCGTCGAAGACGGACGTGTGATCTGGTCCGCTTCCGTCGTCGACGACGACGACCGGGATGCCGGGCGCCTCGGCGCCGAGGTCGCGGATGAGGTCGAGCAGCGTGACGGTGGGCTCGTAGGCGGGGATGAGGATGATCACGGGTCACTCCTCGATGTAGAGGATGTCGCTGGTGCCGCGCTCGCCGCCGTTCGACGGTTGGTTGACGACCTCGCCGTCGAAGTACATGGTCGAGGACCCGCCGCCGTCGAGGTTGTAGGCCGTCTCGGCGCCGAGGTCGATCATGATCTGCGCGAGCTCGGTGAGGGTCGCGCCGCGACTGTAGCCCTCGTCGCGACCGTCGACGACGACGAAGACCAGGTGGTTCTCGTCGATCACGCCGATCGCGGTGCGGGGCTGTTCGCCCTGGATCGAGTGGTTCCCGACATTGGTGTCGACCTCGACGTCCTCGATCCCGGCGACGACGGCGCCCTCCTCGACGAGTGCGGGGCCGAAGCTGAGGGTGTTCCAGACCCCGTCGGCGATCAACTGGTCGGCGCTCGTGGTCGTCTCGTCGTAGACCTGCACCGTGCCGTCGGTGTAGAAGGCCAATCCGGTGCGGGCGGGGGAGTCCCGATAGACGACGCCGTTGCGGATCACGATGCCGGTGTCGCGGAACCCGTAGTAGTCGCCGTTGATCGCGAACACGGCGTCGTTGTCCTCGGCGATGCCGCTCGTGGTCTCGGTGATGTTCTCGCCGAACTGGTCCTTCGCGAAGGCGGACCGCAATCGGGTGGCGTCGGAGAGGACGACGTCCGCGACGTAGTAGGTGAGGGTGTCGTCGCCCGACCCCGTGACGACCTCCGACACGGTGACACTCGTCGCACCGTCCGAGTACGTGTCTCCGTCGACGACCCCCGCGGAGCTCGTCGCCGACGTCGTCGGCTCGACGGTCGAGTTCTCGGCCTCGTACGCCGACACGTCGGAGATCTCGACGTGCTCGATGAGGAAGCGGTCGGCTGCCCACGCCGTCGCGCCCCCGACGGCGAGGACGAGGGCGAGTCCGCCCGCGATGAGGGCGGTCCGCAGGCGGCGGCGCGGTCTGGTCGTGTGAGGCATGCCTCCAGGAGTACGGGCGACACGTCGGGCGGACGTTGACCGATCCTGAGAGCGGGATTAACGATCGGGCGCGTGGGCCCCGGCGATCGCGCCCTAGGCTGGAACGCCCTGCCTGCCGCCGCACGAGAGGGTGCCCGTGACGACCACCACAGCACAGACGCTGACCGCCGAGGTCCGGGGTTGGACCTCTCCGCGGCGGGTGCATCCGATGACGCCGGATGCGGGCTCCCGGATCGTCCTCACCGACCGGTATCTGCTGCGCGACGGGCGCCCCCACATCCCGGTCTCCGGTGAGTTCCACTTCACGCGCGTTCTCCGCTCCCAGTGGGATCGCCGGCTGCGGCTCATGCGCGCGGGCGGACTGACGGCCGTCGCGGCGTACGTCTTCTGGAACCACCATCAGCCGGACGCCGACGCACCGCCGGCGTTCGACGACGGCCGCGACGTCGCGGCGTTCGTCGACGCCTGTGCGCGGGCGGATCTCGACGTCATCTTGCGGGTCGGGCCGTGGTGCCACGGCGAGGTGCGCAACGGCGGGCTCCCCGACTGGGTGCAGGCGGCCGACGTCGCCCACCGGACGGACGACCCCGCCTACCTCGCCCTCGTGCGGCCGTGGTTCGCCGCCCTCGGCGCCCAGCTCGCCGGCCGCCTCGGTGGCGCGAGCCGCGTCATCGGCATCCAGATCGAGAACGAGATCTACGACCAGCCCGGCCACATCGCGACGCTGAAGGCGATGGCGATCGAGGCGGGCCTGGTCGCCCCCCTCTACATGGCGACCGCGTGGGGCGGGGCGGAGCTTCCCGCCGACGCGGTGCTGCCGATGTTCGGCGGGTACGCCGACGGTTTCTGGGTGGACGCCGACGCGCCCTGGGATGACACGTTCCGTGAGCACTTCTTCTTCAGCCACGTGTGGGACGACCCGGGCATCGGTGCGGACGTGCGCGGTGCGCGGGCGTCCGGGCGCGGTGCCCTGCCCGACGGGTTCCCCGCGGTGACCTGCGAGCTCGGCGGAGGGATGGCGACGGCCTACCACCGTCGCCCCGTCCTCGACGCCGAAGACATCGCCGCCGTGGCGAACACCAAGATCGGCAACGGCTCGGCGTGGCAGGGGTACTACATGTACGCCGGGGGGATCAATCCCGCACCTGGGCTGCAGGAGTCCCAGTCGACGGGCTACCCGAACGATCTGCCCGAGTTCGACTACGACTTCCACGCGCCCATCGGGGCTGCCGGCATCCCGAGCCGCACGCATGCACTCCTGCGCACCCAGCACGCGTTCCTGCGCTACTTCGGCGAGCGGGTGGCCGAGATGCCCTCGACGCTGCCCGACGTGCTGCCCCAGGGCGTCCATGACCGATCGACGCCGCGATGGGCCGTGCGGTCCGACGGTGACGAGGGCGTGGTCTTCGTCACCTGGCAGCAGCCGCACGACGCGCTGGACGAGCTCCCGCCCGTCCGCTTCGACGTCTCACTGCCGGGGCGGCGCGTGGTCTTCTCGGACGTGCCGGTCGCCATCCCCCGCGGTACCATCGCCCGCTTCCCCTTCGGCCTGGTCGTGGGCGGCGCGACCCTGGAATGGGCGACGGCGAGTCCGCTCGCTTTCCTCGCCCGGCCTGGCGGCGGTGCGGTGCTCGTGCTGCTCGCGCACGCGGGCATCCCGCCCCGGGTGCGGATCGCCGGCGAGACGCGTGAGGCGACAGGGGAGCTCTGGTCGTGGTCCGTCGGAGAGGATGCGGTCGTCGTCCTGGGTGCCCAGCACACCGACGACGTCTGGGTGATCGACGACCGGATCCTCCTCAGCGCCGATGAGATCGACGTCGCCGACGACGGCGGAGTCGCCGTGTGGCATCGCGCGGGCGGCGCCGTGCGGATCCTCGACCTCGACGCGCTGCGACTGCGGGTCCTCCAGCCCGCCGGGGCCGACGTGACACCGGCCCGCGACCTGCCCGTGGTCCGGGGTGCTTCGGGAGCCGGGCCTGCGGCGACCTACGGCTCGCGCGACGGGCGCGCCGCGGCGCCCGGTACCGACCGCGTCGTCCGCGACGGGGACGTGTACACCGTGCGCATCCCCGACGACCTCCAGGACGGCCCGCTCGAGGTCTCCGTCGACTGGGTGGGCGACGTCGCCGCGGTGCGCGCAGACGACGTGCTGGTGGGCGACCGGTTCTGGGACGGCACGGACTGGATGCTCCGCATCCCCGCCGGCACGCGGCGACTCAGCTTCCACGTGCTGGGGCTCCACCGCGAGGCGGCCGTGTGGCTCCATCCGCGCGCGCGGGCACGGCTCGCCGAAGCCACCGCGCAGGGGGTGCTCGCCGTGACCGCGCAGCCTGCCGATCAGCGCCGTCTTCACGGGTGACGGCCGCGTTCGCCTAGGCCGTCACGCGCCGCCAGCCGTCGGCATCCTTCGTCACCGCCCCGCCCTCCGCGAAGGCGGTCAGCCAGCCGGTCATGGGCCACTCGCCCCAGCGGTGCGCGAACAGCGCCCCGTTGCGCAGGATGTCGTCGAGGTGCTGCCAGGGCGGCGAGCTCGTCGGATGGTACTGGTGGTAGGCGTGCGCGCCGCCGACCCAGACGAGCGGAACCGCGCGGGCCCGCATGCGGAAGGCGAAGTCCGTGTCCTCGCCGCCGTACCCTTCGTACGCCTCGTCGAACCCGCCGATCCGCCGCCACGTCTCGGGCGTGAGGGCGAAGGAGAGCGACCAGAACAGGGCATACTCCTCAGCTGCGGCGATTCGCTCGTCGTCGTCCGGCGGCATCGGCCGTGCCGGATGCGGGGAAGTGAGCGCGGCCAGGTCCGCGGGGTCGGATGCCGAGACGCCCTCCGCGAGGTACGTCACCGGTCCGCACAGCACCGCTTCGGGGTGCCGCTTCGAGGCCGCGCGGTAGCGGTCGAGGAGGTCCTGCCCCGGTACGCAGTCGGCATCGAGGAAGACGAGCAGGTCGGCCGCCGGCGCCGCCGCGGCTCCGGCGTTCCGGGCGGCGGCCAGCCGGAGACCGGCCGGACCAGGCGCCACGCTGAGGACGGTCTCGGCGTCCAGCAAAGGGGGCTCGTCGTCGCCGATCCACACCACGATGCGCTGCAGGTCGGGCGCTCCCGCGAGGGCCTGCAGCTGTGCGCGCAGATGTGCCACACGGGGCGTCGAGCACAGGCTCACGACGGCGACCGTCATCGCCGACCCCGCATCGTGTCGGCGATCGCCGTGGCAGCACGTTGTGGGGCTCCCGCGACCTCCCAGCGCTCCCACTCGGGCCGCGCCGACGCCGCCCGATCGATGAGGTCGGGCCACTGCGCCGCCGCCGGCCAGTCGTCCCGCACCTGTGCGAGACCCGCCCGGTGCAGGGCGCGACCCGTCTCGCGCTGTTCGTCGAAGGGGCGCTCCTGGGGCACGACGACCGCGGGCGCCCGCGCGGCGGCGAGGTCGGCGACCGCGTTCTGGCCGGCCCACGAGACCACCACGCCGGCGGACAGGAGCGCCGGCCACGGATCGTCCGCCCACGCGTCGCCGCCGAGAACCCGCCAGGTGCGGCCGGTCGCCTTCTCGGCATCCCGGATCGCCGCCGGACCCACGGCGGCGCCCCCGCCACCCGCGAGCAGGACCACCCCGTCGGTGCGCACCCCCGCCGTGTCGCGACCGGCGAACCGGCTGATCCCCCCGGTGTACACGACCTTCTCGCCCAACGCCTCGAGGTGCGGCGGGGAGAGGATGCCGCGCGCCCACGGCGCGAGCACGGCGTCGGCGGCCGCGAACCCCAGCAGATGGGGACGGTCGACGCGGTTCCCCGGCTGGGTCACGACGACGGTGCGCAGGCCCAGCAGCCGCGCGAACAGGGTGACCTCGACGGAGGTGTCGACGACCATCCCATCCCACCGACCGGCGACGGCCGCGGCGGCGATGACCGACAGGCGGGTGCGATGCCCCGCGTGTCCGATCGGCGCCCAGTGCAGCAGCCCGTCCACCGTCGGATCGACAGGGTCGGCGCCGTCGTCGTCGCGGCCCAGCACCGTCCAGCTCCAGCCGGCCGGAAGGCCCGGGGGAGCGGCGAGGGTGCTGACGCAGTCGACGTCGGCGTCGAGATGAGGGGCGATCGCGAGCAGCCGGGTGAGGTGCCCTCGTCCGTGGTGGTGCACGTACCAGCCGAGCCGGGGGCGCCGGCCCGTCACGCGGCGGTCTCCGTCGCCAGCATCCCGGCGAAGATCGTCTCGAGCGTCTCGATGCGCGCCTCCAGCGAGAACCGGCGCTCCGCCGTCTCGCGCACCACCGCGCGGAAGGCGGCATCCCTCCCGCTCGGCAGCATCGCACCGGCTCGCTCGGTCATGGCCGTCACGTCACCGGGCGCCACGAGCTGCATGCCCATCGTGGCGGCGGCGATCTCGGGCACGCCGCCGACCGCGAAGCCGACCACCGGGGTGCCGCACATGAGGGCTTCGGGTCCGACGAGTCCGAACGGTTCGGCCCACGCCGGGGTCGCCAGGGCGAGCCCGCTGCGACCGACGAGTTCGGCCAGCGGCCCGGGCGAGAGTTCGCCGACGTAGTCGATCCCGTCGCCGACGAGCGGGAGGAGCACGTTCCGGGCGTACACCTCGTCACCGATCCGGCCGGCGATGATCAGGCGCCGGCCGAGTCGGCGGGCCACCTCGACGGCGAGATGCGGGGCCTTCTCGGGCACGATCCGTCCGAACCACACCAGGTCGTCCCCGCCGGGACCGAGCGCCCAGACATCCGGGTCGACGCCGTTGGAAAGCAGCTCCGACGGCACCCCGGCGGCATCCCACTGCATCTTCGTGTGCGCGCTCACCGACAGGAAGTGCGAGCCCGCGCCGTCGGCCGCCACGTGCGCGGTCACCGCGGCCGCGTCGACGGGAGTGTGCAGGGTCGTGACCATCGGTACTCCGAGCGACCCGGAGCGGCGAAGCGGAAGCGGGTCGAGACAGTGGTTCGAGATGACGTCGTATCGCTCCGGATGGCGTGCGATCTCGGACAGTGCGAGATCCAGCGCGGGCGCGCACTCGAGGCGATAACTCGTCGGCCACGTCCTGTCGGTCGGCTGCTCGCCCTCCGGCCACATGACCGGGGGCAACCGGAAGACCGGGGTCGCGGAGAGGAAGTCCGAGCCGTCGGGGGCGATGAACGTCACCTCGTGACCGCGGCGGCGGAGCGCGTCGACCTCCGCCCAGACGGCCGACTCGAGACCGCCCGCGTGGGGGCGCCGGATCGGAAAGCGCAGCGGGGCGATCACGACGATGCGGAGCGGGCGGGCGCTCACGCGGTGCGGCTCTCGAGCAGGTGCAGGTAAAGGTCGGCGTGACGCTCCGCGATGCCGGCATCCGTCACGGCGCGCAGGGCGCGGCGCTCGTCGACGAGGGCGCCCCGTGCGGGGCTCGCCGGGCGGGACGACGGCGCGACCCACAGGCCCGACAGAACGGTGGCCAGCTCCGCGCCGTCTCCGGGGGTGAAGGACGTGACGGTCTCGTCGGCGTGCTGCTCGGCGAGGAAGCCCACCCGCGGGGCGGCGACGGGAACCCCGAGATCCCAGCAGAGCTCGAGCCAGCCCGAGTGGGTCCCGTGCCGGTAGGGCAGGACGCACGCGTCCAGGCGCGCCAGGGCGGCGAAGAGGTCGTCGTCGGCGAGCCGCTCGTGCTCGACGAGGTCGAGGGCAGTGGATGCCGCGCACAGCGCACGGACCTCCGCAGCCGCATCCGCGTCGCGGACCCGTCGGTGCAGTCGCACCTCGCCGCGCACGTCGTGACCCGCGTCCCGCAGGGCCGTGAGAGCCACCTCGAGCGTCCGCACCGCACCAGGCCCGTCGACGCTCGGGCGCAGGTCCTTCAGGTGCAGGCCGACGACGCGCCCTGCACCGACGGCCAGCTCGATCGCCGCGGCCTGCGGAAGGACCGACGGGTGCGGGATGACGGTCGCGTGACGCCCCCAGCGCTCGCGCGCGGCCCGCGCCGCGCCGACCGTGAGGGTCGTGACGGCATCCGCCCCGGCCATGAGCTCATCGAGCTGGGCGAGGTAGGCGGAGCTGTCGCCCAGCTGCGGGTGCTCCAGGTCGTGCAGCGTGTAGACGACCGGCCAGCCGGCGGCGTGCGCGGCGTCGAGGCAGGCGGTCAGATGGCCGGCCGGGAACGACTCCGTGCCGAAGTGGATGTGCAGGATGGCGGCGTCACCGGCGTGGGCGCGGATCCAGTCGGGATCGAGCGCCGCGGGCGGCCACCAGACGGCCGGGTCCGCACCCGGCGCGACCGGATCGGCGAGCACGGTGATCCGCGGATCGGATGTCGTCCGGCGGACGTACGGGTGACCCGCGGGGATCGAGACGATCGTGACCGCTCCGGTCGACTCCGCGCCCGGTGGGGTGGCGGTGCGCACACTCGTGGCCACGGTTCTCCTATCGACGACGTCGCGCCGACCGAGAAGTGGGCGCGCCCGAACGCCCCGACCGTAGACGTCGATCGGCCCCGCCCGTGGGGGGCTTGACCCCGCCCTCGCGGGCGGATAACCATGCCGGGTGACTTTTGCGCCTCCCCTCCTGCTCGTCCTCGGTCCCGACGGGCACGGTGTGACGCGGTACGGCGACGACGTGGCATCCGCCGTGCGCCGCGTCGACGCGTCGGCCCGGGTGGTGCGTGTCGCCGATGTGGCGGCGGGGGAGCGGGCGCTCGCCGAGGCGGGAGCGGGTGTGCGCGTGCACCTGCACGCCACCGACCGCCTGTTCGGCAGTGCCCCCGAGGATGCCGCCGACGTCGTCGAACGCTGGGCGAGCCGGGTGCGCCTCGCCCTCACCCTTCACGATGTGCCCCAGCCCTCCGACGGCACGATGTTCGAGCGTCGCCGCATCGCCTACGCCCGCATGATCGCCGCCGCAGAGAGAGTGACGGTCAACAGCCGTCACGAGCAATCGCTCCTGGGCGAATTCCTCCCCGGCGCGCCTTCCGCTCACGCCATCCCGCTGGGGGCGCGCCCCGGCATCCGTCGGCGTGACATCGGGGCCGACCGGCAGCGTGATCTGCGCGTCCTCATCGCCGGCTTCGTCTACCCCGGCAAGGGACACCGGCCCGCCGTGATCGCGGCGGCTCGGGCTGCGGACGCCCTGCGCGCCCGGGGGGAGGACGTCGCGGGCGTCGCCGTGCGCGCGATCGGTGCGCCATCGCGGGGCCACGACGAGGACGTCGTGCGCCTGCGGGACGCGGCGGCGGAGCTCGGCGTCGCGTTCGAGGTCACCGGGTTCCTCGGCGACGCGGCCTTCGCGGCGGAGTTGGTTGCTCCCGGCATCCCGCTCGCGGCCCACGAGCACGTGTCGGCGTCGCGGTCGATGCTCGACTGGGTGGAGGCCGGCCGTCGGCCGCTCGTCGTCGAGTCACGCTACGCCGCGGAGATGGACGAGCTGCGTCCGGGCACGCTCGCCCTCTACCACGGCGAGGAGCTCGCCGAACGCCTCGCCGAGGCGTGGCTCGATCCGGCGTCGACGCGGCTCGCTTCGGGCGCGTCGTTGGCCCCCACTCTCGACGACGTCGCGGAGTCGTACCTCGCCTGGTGGGCGGCGTGACACCGGCGGGCACCGCCCTGCCCGGCAATCGCTGGGATCTTCTGAACGGGCGGATGCCGACCGAGCCGCCCCGCGTCTCGGTCGTCGTCGCGCACTACGAGCAGCCCGCTCAGCTCGCCCGCTGCCTCGCCGCCCTCGCCGGCCAGGACCATCCGCCGGGCCGCCTCGAGGTCATCGTCGCGGACGACGGATCCGCCGAGGCGCCGCGGGTGCCGGCGGGCGTGCGGCTCGTCCGACAGGCCGACGAGGGCTTCCGGCTGGCCGCAGCGCGGAACCTGGGCGCCGCGCACGCGACGGGCGACGTGCTGGTCTTCCTCGACGCCGACACGGTCCCCGAGCCCGGTTACGTCCGAGAGCTGACGCGGATGCCGGCCCTCGCCCCCGATGTGGTGGCGGTCGGCCGGCGGCGCCACGCAGATCTGTCCGACGCTCCCGCGGTCGCCGACGTGAGGGAGGTCGTCGGCGGCCGGGAGCTGCCGGAGCCTGCCTGGCTCGCCGAGGAGTACCGGCGCTCGCACGACCTCCTCGAGGCGGACGACCGCAGCTATCGGCACGTGATCGGAGCCGTCCTGGCCTGCTCGCGGACCATGTTCGACGCCGCAGGGGGCTTCGACGAGACGTTCCGTTCCTATGGTGGAGAGGACTGGGAGTGGACGTATCGCGCGTGGCTGCAGGGCGCGGTGCTCGCCCATGTGGCCTCCGCCGTGGCGTGGCACGACGGTCCCGACGCCGGAGCGCGGAACGGGGTCGAGCTCGAGCACCGCAACGCCGAGGCCGTGTTGCTCTCCGGGCTCATCCCCGTACCGGGCTCCCGGCCGCGGGGCCTGCCGATGTCGCGGATCGACGTCGCCGTCACCGGGCCGAGCGACGCCTCCGAGGGGGCGCGGTTCGTGAGCGTCGACTCCGTCGTGGCGGCGGTGCCCGGGGCCGTCTTCGTCGACGACGCGGACTTCGCTGCCGGGCGGGATGCGCTGGACCGCGTGCGCCTGCACATCGAGATCGTGCGGCCCGTGCGCGCCGGTGACGGGCTCGGCGCCCTCGTCGAGCGGGTTTCTCGTGCGGGTGCCGGGCTCACGAGTGTCACAGCGGAAGACGGCGGGGTGCTTCTGCGCATCCGATCGATGCGCGCCGCGGCGCGCGAGGCGCGATGGCATCGCGACGACTTGTTCCCCCGTCTGGTCGAGCGCCACGACGGGGTGCGGGAGCTGGTCGGCGAGCCCGATGTCGCGGCCTATCTCGGCGGGTGGGGCTGAACTCCCAGGCACTCATCGGGCCGGGCGTGTTGTGCGACGGGCCGGGTTCTGGTTACATGGCCGCGGGGACACCGGTCGCGCCCGCCTGGGGAGGCGTGCGCAACGGCGACGAGTGGGATCGTTGACGGCGCCGGTCTACCGCACACATCGATTGCTCGGGCTGTGTGCGTGGGGGTAAGAGCATGGGGACAGCAGTGGCAGTCGGCGTACGCCGATCCGGTCCGAGGCGCAGCGGTGCGCCCGGAGACCGTCGTGCTGCCCCCATCCGATCCGCGGACCGCTCCGAATCATCTCCGCAGCGCTCCGGTCGCCCGTCGACCGGGGCGCGCTCACATGTGAGCGCGGACGGCACCCGAATCGCCGGGCCGCGACGACACCGGAGCGGCGGCGCCCTGCGCCCCGCCCGGATGGCGGTGTACGCCGCTGGGGGGCGCTCGTGGGGGGCGTGACCCGTTTGGGGAAACCGGGGGACGAAGTGAAAAGACGACTCAATGTCGCCGTGATCGGCGCGGGGTACTGGGGGCCGACGCTCGCGCGCACACTGCGCGCGAGCCGGGACTGGAGCCTGGGCGCCATCTGCGATCTCGACATCGATCGGGCCCGTCGCGCAGCCGACGCCGTCGGGGGTGCAACGGTCGTACCCGATCTAGAGGCGGTGCTGAGCGATCCGCAGATCGACGCGATCGCGATCGCGACGCCCGCGTCGACGCACCACGCCATCGCGATGGCGGCGCTGGATGCCGGCAAGCACGTTCTCGTGGAGAAGCCGCTGGCCGACACGCAGCAGCACGGTGAGGAGATGGTGGGTCGTGCCGCCGAACGGGGCCTCGTCCTCATGGCCGACCACACCTCCTGCTACACCCCGGCGGTGCTCAAGATGCGCGAGCTCATTGCGGGTGGGGAGCTCGGCGACATCCTCTTCATCGACAGCGTCCGCATCAACTTCGGCCTCGTACAGCCGGATGTCGACGTCTTCTGGGACCTGGCTCCCCACGATCTGTCGATCATGGACTTCATCCTGCCGGGCGGGTTGCAGGCGACCTCCGTCTCTGCGCACGGTTCAGACCCGTTGAACACGGGCAAGTCGTGTATCGGCCACCTCGCCATGCCGCTCGCCGGGGGGGCGATGGCGCACGTCAACGTCAACTGGCTGAGCCCGACCCGCACCCGCCGCATGGTGATCGGCGGGACGCGCCACACTCTGGTGTGGGATGACTTGAACCCGCAGCAGCGGCTCACGATGTACGACCGCGGCGCCGACGTGGCGTCGATCTCCCGCGCCACCGCGAAGGACCGGCGCGAGGTCGCCGTCTCGTACCGACCCGGCGAATCACGGGCTCCCGCTCTCGAGGAGCGGGAGGCCCTGGGCGTTGTCGTGAGCGAGTTCGCCGCGGCGATCCGTGAGAGCCGCGCCTCGCGCACGAGCGGCGCTGCGGGGCTCCGGGTCCTCTCCATCCTCGACGCCGCGGCCGGCAGCTTGGCGGCGTTCGGCGCCCCGCACGTGCTGCCCCGCACGCATTCGTCTGCGGGGGTGGCCGCATGAGACGAATGCCGGTGATCGAGAAGCGGCAGTGTCGTGGCTGAGCGGGGTCTGGGCGCTGATGCCCCCTGGTTCGGTCAGGAGGAGCTCGATGCTCTCGCGGAGGTGATCGCGAGCGGTTGGGTGGGCCAGGGGCCGAGGGTGGCGCGGTTCGAGCGGGAGTTCGCAAGCGTCGTCGATGCGCCCTACGCCGTCGCGACGACCAACGGAGCCGCCGCCATCCATCTCGCCCTCCTCGTCGCCGGGGTGCGGCCGGGGGAGGACGTCGTCGTCCCCTCGCTGTCGTCGGTCGCGACCGCGAACGCCGTGCGCTCCGTGTCGGCCACCCCGGTTCTGGCGGATGTCGACCCCAGTACGGGCAACGTGAGTGCGTCGACGGTCGAGCAGGCTCTGACGCCGACCACGACGGCGATCGTCGTCGCCGACCACGCCGGCGTCCCCGTCGATCTGCAGAGCATCCGCGACCTCGCAGACCCGCTCGGCATCGTCGTCATCGAGGACGTCGGATGCGGTGTGGGTGCGACCCGTCTCGGTCGACCCATCGGTGGGGCGGCCGAGATCGCCACGTGGTCCTTCGACTCCCATGAGCCTCTGGCGATGGGTGACGGTGGCATGGTCACGACGAGCCACGCGGCGTGGGCCGCACGGGCGCGACGGCTGCGCGAGGATGGGATGATCACCGCGCCCGTCGAGACCGGCCGCGGCTCGTTGCCGCCGATCGAGGAGTACCGCGAGGTGGGCGGGAACTTCCGGCTGACCGACCTGCAGGCGGCTGTCGGGCTCGTCCAGTTGGCCCGTCTGCCCGAGATCGTGCGGCGTCGCCGCCGGATGGCCGATCGTTACCGTGCCGAGCTGGGCACGGTGCCGGGTCTGCGGTTCGCCGACGATCCGGCGTGGGGGACCGGGAACGCGGCGTCGTTCTGGGTCGAGGTCGATGACCCGTATCCCCTCGACCGTGATGGTCTTCTCGCCGTCCTGATTGCGGCGGGCATCGCGGTGCGACGAGGTGGCACAGCCCTCCACCGCCAAGCTCCCTATCGCGCGTGGACGCCGCAGAGCGGGTTGCCCGGCACGGAGCGGTTCGCCGATCGCACCCTCGTCCTGCCTGTCTCGGGTGCACTGACTATGGGTGAGCTGGATCGGATCATCTCCGAGGTGCGCGATCCCGGCGCTCCCGCGTCGTCACGCGCGGACGCGGCGACCCGCATCGGGCGCTGACCTTCCGCGTCCGTCGCCGCGACAGAGCTCGTCACCGCACACGGAAGAGCCGGCGCTCGAAAGCACCGGCTCCTCCACCAGGCGGGCACGGACGGACGGGGGGGAGGTCCGGCCGTGCCCGCGCGCGGGTGACGGTTCACGCATCGGGACGAGCCGAGGATCGGCGGACGGCCGGGTCGGCCGGGGGTTCCTCGACGAGGTACCGCTTCGCTGATCGCTTCGACTCGAGCATGAGCCGCCACATCCTGTCGAGCCTTGAGCGCACGCCGTCGGCGCGCGCAGTGTTGGCTCGAGCTGTCATAAGGTCGTTGATCCCATCGACGGCGAGCAGGGCGTGGGCGCCCGTCGCACCACCGTAGGTGTCGATCCACTCGCGCTGCCGGGGTGTGCCCAGGCAGACGATCACAAGGTCGGCCTCCGTGTGCCGGATCTGCGCCGCGATGTCGTCGGACACCTGCGGCGAGAAGAGGGCGGAGCCCGTCGGCGTCCAATGCCCGATCAGGGCGAGGCCCGGCCACTCGGCGACGATCCGCCGGTGGAGCGGCTCGCGCTGCGCGGGCGATCCGCCCAGGATCGCCACACGCCAGTGTCGGTCGTTCGCCCGGGTGAGCACGTCGGTGACGGCGTCGCCGGCAGAAAGGTGCGCGCGGTCGGATGCGGCTCGCGTCGAGCGACGATCGAGGAGGGGATGTGTGGATGTCATCGCGTGCGCATGCATCATTGCTCCCCCCTTGCCACCGACACGACGCCGTCGGAGGCCGTGGTGCGGCCACGGTCCCCGACGGCGTCGCGGAGGCGACGCCGTACGCCGGGCTTCGGCGCCGGACCGGGATGCGAGCCGCGTGGGCGCACACCCCTGTTCCGTTCTGTCCCCATTGAACGATCCATCCCCCGAAAACGTCGGCGCGGGTCTGACCCGCGCCCCCCGATGTGCGGATCCGATCCGCTGTCCCCCTCGGGCGTCGCCCCCAGCGACGCCACTCAGTGCGCCGACCCCTCGGCGCACCATCTTCTTTCCCCCCTCAGATCTCCGCGGGCCGCCCCATACGATTCACGGAGTAAGGGCTCTTCGTACGAGATCGTTGCGCGAACGATGACGCACGAAGAGCCCAGGCAGAAATGGGTTTGGGCCCCCAAGCTCGCCCCCACATCCCTCTGCAGCCGCCTGATGCCGTGTCGACTCCCCAAAGTCTCTGCGGCGGCGATATCGGGAACGCTACCGGCGCGACGCTCGTCCACCAATAGGGGGACAAACCTAATCTTGTGTCCCCCAAATGGGGGACATGTAGGGGGTTTCATTAGGGGCTCGAGGAACGAACCACGGGAGGCCGGTCGACGGAATCAGAGGTAGCGTGACCGCTGAACATCGAGCGCGTGCGCATCAGACGGCGCCGGCTCGAAGCCATTGGGGAGGCTGATATGTGGGGGAAGTTGTGGCGCGCCACGATCGTGGGCGCTGTCATCGTCGGTGCCGGTTCGGCGCCGGCGTTCGCGGCGGACGGGTCGTACGTCCCGTCCACACCTGAGGGATCGGGGCTGGACGGGTCGGTCGTGCAGTCGCAGTGCGTTCACGAGGCACCGGCGATCGGCTACTCGATCGTCCGCGTGGGCGGATCGGCGGCTGCACGTACCCCGTCGGCTCCGACCGCCGAGCTCGTCATCACGGGGGACGGTCACCGCATCACGGTGCCCCTCGCCGTCGACGATGCCGGCGAGGGTCACGGGTCCGTGCTGTGGCCCGGGGTCGAGGTCGCCGCCGACGGCACCGTCGAGGCGTTGCCCGGCTGGGTGCGCTCAGGGGACCAGTGGAAGCCGCGCGATGACGCTGCGGCGTGGACCACCGGTGACGTCACCGCCGCTCTGCACGTGGGCGACGACAGTCTGGCCGTCCCGCTCGCGTACCCCGGCTACTCCGACGAGTGCGCCACGCCGACAGGTGTCGCGTCGAACGGGACCCCGGGAACGCTGGCGTTCACGGGCGGTCAGCTGCCCATCGCGGCCGCCGTCGGCGGCACCGCGGCCGTGGCCGCGGGTGTGTTCCTCATCGCTCGCCGTCGGCGCCGGGTCGAGTCGTGACGAGGCGCCGTCGACTCGTGTGGGTCGCCGGCGCACTCCTTCTCATCGGCACCGCGGCTGCCGCCGTACACGTCGGGCGCTCGGCTTTCGAGCTCCAGCAGGCGCTGGAATCCGCGACCGCTGATGCCGCCCGGGCGACGAAGGCCGTCGGCGCGGGGGACGTCGATGGGGCTGAGCGTGCGGCATCCGATCTGGTCGCCGAGATCGCCCCGGCGATCCCCGACGACCCGGTGTGGCATGTCGCGGAGGCCATCCCCGGACTCGGTCCGAATCTGTCGGCCGCTCGCCGGGCGGCCACAGCGATCGTCCGGGTGGGCGACGACGTGGCGCCGACGATGTTCGACACGATGCGTGAGCTCTCCGATGCGGACGCCGCCACCGCGGTGCGACAACTGCGCGAGAAGGCACCGGCGCTCCGTCGCGCCGCTGCGACCCAGGACGACATCGCCCGCGATCTCGTCGACATCGACCGGTCGGCGCTCATCCCGCGGCTCGCCGACGGCATCGAACGTGTCACCGACGCCGTCGATGACGTGCGAGTGGTGACCGACGGCGCCGCCCAGGCAGCGGAGCTGGTCCCCGCGATGCTCGGGGTGGACGGCGACCGAAGGATCCTTGTGGCTCTGCAGAACACGGCCGAACTCCGCACCGGAGGCGGGATCACCGGAACGTTCCTGGAGCTGCGCGCGCATGACGGAGCCCTCTCGCTCGAAGCACAACGGGACTCCTCCCACTTCGCTCCGTCGACCGAGCCGCTCACCGCCGTCCCCGCGGCGGAGGTGCGCGCGCTCGGCGACGGCATCGGTCGATACGTGCAGAACACGTCGATGACGGCGGACTTCGGCGTGACGGCGCAACTCGCCTCCGCCTGGTGGCAGCGCTCGGGAGGATCCGCGCCGGACGTCGTCCTGTCGATGGATCCCGTCGTCCTTCAGGCGCTCCTCGGCGCCGTCGGCCCGGTCGACACGCCCTCGGGCGAGCTCGACCAGTCGAACGCGATCCACCGCCTGCTCGTCGAGCCCTATCGCACGCTCGACCAGGACGCGCAGGGTCGCTATTTCGCGGATGCCGCAGCCGCCGTCTTCACCGCCGTCACCGAACGCGCGCGTCCGATCGCGCTGGTTACGGCCCTGGCGGGCGTCGTCGACGAGGGTCGCGTCTCGATCTGGAGTCGCGATCCGGGGCAGCAGAACATACTCGCGGGCACGGTGTTCGCAGGACCGCTGGCTCGACAGGAGGCTGCTGGTCCCGACGCCTTCGCCGTGTACTTCAACGACGCCACCGGCGGCAAGGTCACGCCCTACCTGACCGTCGGGCTGGCGAGCCGCTCGGGCGTGTGCCGGGCGGACGGTCTGCGAGAGGTGGAGGTCGAGGTCGACCTGGGCAACACCCTCACGGAGAAGGACGGCGACTCGCTGCCGCTCAGCGTCACCGGAGGCGGGTACTACGGGGTGAAGGCGGGCGACATCGCTCCCACGGTGACGGTCGTGACACCGCCCGGCTGGTACGCCGGCGGGGTCTCGCTCGATGGGTCGGCCGTGGCATCCGTCGATGCGGAGGACGCCGGTCGCCTCTCCGTCACCCGTCGGATCGACCTCGCGCCCGGCACCTCGCAGGTGCTGACCTTCCGTTTCGTCGCCGGTCCCACCGTGTCGGCGGATGCTGCCACGCCGCAGCTGCTGCACACCCCGTTGCTCGCTCCGGTCGACGTGCGCTCCGGCAGGATCGGATGCCCGGCGGCCTGATTCCGGTCCGTTCACCTCGAGATCTCGGTCATGCCTGTTCCGGCGGTGCGCTTTCCTCTAGCATGGGAGAGCCATCCCCCATCGGTCACCGGGCCGTTCCCCAAGCGGTCTCGACGCGCACTGTCCCCAAACTTGCGCGTCTCTGGCGACCTGGATGGTTTCGCGGACCCCCTCCCGCCGCAGTCCCCACTGAACTGGCCCGGAGGGGGTCCGCCCTTTCCGGGAGCGTTCCCGTCAGCGGTGTGCGCTGCTCTCGGAGCCGCTGTCGTCGGCGCCGACGATCGATTTCAGCTTGTCGATGAGGTCGGTGCGTGAGGTCGCGCCCAGTCGGCGACGGATGCGCGCGATGTGGTGCTCCGCCGTCCGGGGGGAGATGAAGATCGCCTCACCGATCTCGGCGTACGTCATGCCGCTGAGGACGAGCACCGCGACCTCGCGTTCGCGCGCACTGAGCAGCCCACTGTCGGCGAGGGCGACGTCGTTCCCCGAAGCCCCGGGTGCCGCATTCGGGTGCAGCGCCCTCGCGAATGCGGCGAGCCGTGTGCCCGCGCGCCGATCCCGCGAGCGTTCCGAGAGCGACACCGCCAGCCGGGCTCCCTCCCACGCCAACCCGAGGTCGGCCAGCCGCATGGCGATCTGCTCGATGCGGTCGATGTCGCCGTCGTCGATTCGGCTGCGAGACCATTCGCCGACGGCCAAGGACATCGTCGCCGCCAGGCGGGAGCCCCGTGCCGCGGCCGAGAGCCCCCGCGCCGCCTGAGCCTGCCCGTGCCCGTCACGATCGAGGAGTGCGCGGTGGAACGCGGACCACAGCACCGGGGTCGACCACATCATCGGGTCGCCGAGGCCGCGAAGGATCGTGGTGAGTCCGTCGAGGGCGGGCATGACCCGGTCCCCGTCGTCGAACAGGGGAGCGGTTTCGATGAACTCCCGAAGCGGGTGCAGGAGGTACAGATCGGGTTCGACGTGACGTACGTCGTCGCGCACGCGCTCCCAGAGGGCGCGCAGCTCCTCGAGGGAACCGTATCGTTTGACGTGCGCGAGCATGACCGAATCGCGGATGAGGACCTCGCGGCTGCTGAGCGGGAGGACGGACGCGTCGACGTCCGCCAGCCGCGCGGCCGACTCCTCGGGGTGCTGGCGGTGGACGCCGATCCACGCGGCCCAGAGCAGCAGACGCGAGCGGGCCCACGGTCCGCCGTGGTCCTCCATGAGTGCGTCGCTGAGGATGTTCGCCGCGGTGTCCAGTTCGCCGATGTTGATCGCGCCGATCGCCGCGACCACCGCGGGGAGTTCGGGGACGGGCCCGTGCTCATTCGAGTCGCCGTAGGTCGAGCTGGCGCGCACGAGATCGTCGAAGGCGTTGCCGGTGGGAGTGAGGGATGCCAGGAGTCCGCGCATGAGCTTCACGTAGGCGACGTGCAGCGTGGTCGGTATCCCACTGACCCCGGTGTCGACGAGGCGCAGCGTGTCCGTGAGCGGTCCGCTGTCGCCGATGCCGAAGGCCGAGACGGCTCCCTGTGCGCGGAGGACGAAATCGTCGGTCGGCTGCGTCCGGTAGGTCGCCGCGCTCGCGCGAAGGAGGCCGCGGGCGCTCCAGGCGGAGCCGAGGATCCGGAGAGCCTCGTCGCGGTCGTCACCGGTCGCCTCGCGGACGACGGCGTCGACGAGCGAGGCTGCTTCGTCGACGTCTCCGCGATGCCACGCCATCCGTGCCTTGCGGATCGCGATCAGGGCGGGGTCGTCCCCGGCCGCCAATGCGGCGTCGTACAGTTCCGACGCGCGCGTGGTGTCGTACGGAGCCGCCTCATCGGCGTGTGTGCGCAGGGCCCGGGCGAGGCGGGAATCCAGGTGGCCGCCGAGCGAGGTGGCGACCTCGGCGTCGAGGGGACCCACCGGGGAGGCGACGAGGACATCGATGAGCTGCGCGACAGGTGTCGTCCGGGTGACGGTCGTCCGCACGATCGGCACGGGCCGCCCGCCTCGCAGGAGCAGTCCTTCGGCGTGGCCGAGGGCGAGCGCATCGCTCGCCGCCGCGTCGACGACCGGCGTCAGCTCGTCGTCCCCGAGGCTCGCCCGTCGCACGACTCTGGCGCTCTCGGGATCCAGGGTGTCCAGGCGCAGCGCGATGACCTCGCCGACGGCGCGTGCGACGCGCTCGTGAGAAGGGTCGCGGCAGTACCCGTCGCCGTGGGCCGTGAGGGCTTGTTTGACGAGCCACGCGACGGAGGCCGTCATCTCCACGATGGCGTGGATGCAGCCGGGGTCGACGGAGCGGCCCGCGGCGTCGACCGCCCGGATGACGTCCTCGGCGTCCAGATGTCCGAGGGCGAGGGCGGGATGGTCCTGCTCGATGCGCCGGATCAACGCGGCGAGCGCCGGGCTCCAGGGCCACGTCCGGCAGCCCAGCACGAGTCCTGCCCGCGGATCGTCGAGATGGACCATGAGGGCATGGATCTGTTCGTCCGAGAGCAGGTGTCCGTCGTCGACGAACCGGATGTGCGCCACCTCGGTGAGCCTCTCGGCGATCTGCCGGAGGAGGAGGGACTTGTCCGAGCCGGCCGGACCGATGACGGCCAGGCGCAGTGGCCGATTCTCGGCGGAGAGTGCTGACTCCAGCTGCGTGAGTGCGAGCTGCGGCCACAACTGGAAGGACGGCGGCAGGCTCGCTGACCGTGTGGAGAGTGCCATCGCCTACCCTCTCCCTTCACTGGGACGAGCAGGTCGCCGCCTCGAGCGACCCGCTGTTCGCCGATCTCCCTCGCCGCATGATCCGGGAATCGGGTTCTACCCGGGATTTCTCGCCTGCAGCGGATGCGACGGAATCTACCATCGTGCAGCCTCTCCGCGGGCCGGGTGGCGCAGGCGATCCGATTGTGTATAGCGCGAGCCTTGGTCCACCTCGGGAAAAGGGAAGGCTCACCTAACATCAAAAGCACGGATGATCAGGGGGAAAATGTGCGAGTAAGGCTGTACAACCCTCGGGTGACGCGGCGTAGCCTCGAGCCACGACGACCCCTGGAGGCTCCCATGAGCATGACTCTCGACGACCTGCCCCGCGTGTCCGAGTGCAACGCCCTCGGCTGCTCCTACAACGATCATTCCCACTGCCACGCCGCTGCGGTGACCATCGGGGGAACCCCCGGTGATGCCGAGTGTGCGACGTTCATCCCTCTCGGCACGAAGGGCGGCCTCGACAAGGTCGTCAGCCATGTCGGCGCCTGTCAGCGCTCGGAGTGCGTCTTCAACTCGTCGCTGGAGTGCACGGCATCCGCGGTCCGCGTCGGGCCCGGTGCGGAGTCCGCCGACTGCCTGACCTACCAGGCTGCCTGACGACGCCGGTCGGCTGAGGCGGTCAGCGCGTCGCCTCAGACACCGGTGCATCCGCGGAGTAGACGTCGACGACACCGTCACCGGCGACGAACTGCAGACGGACGCCTTCAGCGAACCTCTCGCGCAGATCCGAGGGTGAATTCGGCCCGACGACGAAGGTGGCGGTCGCAGTGAACGGCTCGACGCTGCATCCGCCGTATCCTCCCCACGCCCAGCCCTCGTCGGGCGTCGGCTCCCATGCCTCCGGCGGAAGCAGCTGCACACAGCGGGTCAGTCCGTCGCCCGTCGGCATGGAGCCGACGATGGGCGTGACGCTCCCGAGCGGTTCGAAGATCGCGCCGTCCCGAGGGCGTTCCCCATACGTCTCGGGCCACCCGCGGTCGGCGTCGGGCATGAGCGTTGCGACATGTGTGATCGTGGTCCCGGGAGGGACGGATGCCGCCGTCCACACCTGACGACTCGTGGCCGCCGCTGTCACTCCGACCGCCAGCGTCGCCACCATCGCGAGCGATCCGACCCAGGCGAGTCCCCTGAGGCGCCGTCGCCGACGCTCGTGCAGCGCCCTGTCCGGCTCACCCGGCGACGTCGCGAAGGCGTGTGCGGCGTCCGCGGGTGAGACCGACGGCAACGGCGGGACTTCCGGCCGCGGCGAAAGTGGGAAGGCGGGCTCGGGCGCGCCGTCGATGACGGGCGGGCGATCGCTTTCCCGCCGGGCGCGCTCCTCGAGCTCCGTCAGCCGGCGACGCGCGGCATCGTTCCCGGCGAGGCCGTCCCCGGGGCCGTAGGCCCGTGCCTGCAGCGCGCGGAGCTCGGACTGCAGGGCGTCGTCCATCAGAGTCCGAGCGCTTCGGGCTCGACCGATCCGGCTTCGACTTCGACCTCTGCGAGTGATTTCGTCTGCAGGAACGTGCAGAGGATCGACACCATCGCGAGTTCGGCCGACAGCTCGAGGGTGCGGCCCGCATTCATTTTGAGGTCGATGTCACGAGCCTCGAACGTGATGCCCCAGTGGATCGATCCCAGCGGCTCGGGCTGCAGGTAGGTCAGCGTCATCGAGTCCAACAGGTTGAGGGCGATCAGGCCGGTGTCGCGTCCGTCGGTGCCGTCCTGCGGGATCACCCGCACCCGCTCGCTCAGCGAGTAGCCCAGCGCGGCGAACTCCTCGAGCCACTGCTCGAGCATCTCCTGGCTGTGGAACGGCATGCGCAGAGCTCCCTGATCTCGATCGCCGGGTGGGGGTTGCGACCATTATGACCCGGGCGGTGCGCGAGGGCATCCCCGCCTAGGCTCGTCGAATGGCCATCGGATCCACGATGCACACCTTCACCGTGCAGCTCGCCGACGTCGACCGCGGCGTCTACGACGAACTCTCGCTCCGCCTCGCGCGGCATCCCTCGGAGACGGCGGCGAACGTCCTGCTGCGGGTCCTCGCCTACGCCCTCGAGTACGAAGAAGGGATCGCCTTCAGCGAGGGCATCTCCGCGACGGACGAGCCGGCGGTGCTCGTCCGGGATGCGACGGGGAGCCTGACGGCGTGGATCGAGGTGGGAGCACCGGATGCCGCGCGTCTGCACGGCGGCAGCAAAGCGGCCGACCGCGTGGCCGTGTACACACAGCGGGAGCCGAACCGGCTCGCTCAGGCTTGGGCGGGCAAGACGATCCACCGGGCAGCCGACATCCCGCTGTACAGCTTCGACAAGGGGTTCGTGGAGGATGCGGCATCCGCCCTCGAACGGCGGAACACCGTGACCGTGTCGGTGACGGAGCGTCAGCTGTACCTCGACGTCAACGGTCGTTCGTCATCGTCGCCGATCGCCGAGCAGCGGATCGGCTGACCCTCCGAGCCTGTACGGGGCCTGGCAGTCGCGTGGGGAACGTCACTGCATTCCGCCGCGGCGATGAACTCACCCGTAACGTGACCCTCAGCGATCGGCATCCGTCTGTTGCTTTCTTCTCCGCCGTAGCGGACACCCGATTCCAAGCAGGTGCCCCATCGCTTCATCCGTCGCCGAGTCGCGTCTCGGTCCCGTCCGTCAGACGTATTCCGGAACCGAGCAGTTCCCCCCGATGGCGAAGGCCTTCACCGACGTCTCGCGCATCGTCCGGGAGACCGGATTGCTGCACCGCACGCGAGGCTTCTACCTCCTCGTCGGTGTCGCGCTCGCCATGGCCTTCGGCGGGGCGGTGACTGGCTTCATCCTGCTCGGCGACAGCTGGTTCCAGCTGCTGATCGCGGGAGCCCTCGGCCTGATCTTCACGCAGGTCGCCTTCCTCGCCCACGAGGCGGCTCACCGGCAGGTGCTCGTCTCGGGCCCCGCCAACGACCGCCTCGCTCGCATCCTCGCGGCGGGCGTCGTCGGCATCAGCTACGCCTGGTGGACGGGAAAGCACACGCGCCACCACGCGAACCCGAACCGCGTCGGCAAGGATCCCGACATCGAGATCGACACGATCTCGTTCATCGAGACCGATGCGGCCTCGGCGCGCGGACTGCGCCGCGCGATCACGAAGCGACAGGGCTGGTTGTTCTTCCCGCTCCTGACCCTCGAGGGTCTGAACCTGCACTTCCTCGGCCTCAAGTACCTGTTCACCGAGAAGGACGTCAAAGCGCGCTGGCTCGAGATCGGCATGATCGTCCTGCGTCTCGCGGTCGTCCTCGTCCCGGTGTTCCTGCTGCTGCCGCTCGGGATGGCGTTCGCGTTCGTCGGTGTGCAGCTCGCCGTCTTCGGTCTGTACATGGGCGCCTCATTCGCGCCCAACCACAAGGGGATGCCGGTCATCGCCCCCGACGCGAAGCTCGACTTCTTCAGCAAGCAGGTCCGCACCTCGCGCAACATCCGCGGTGGATGGTGGGCGACCTGGCTCATGGGCGGTCTGAACTACCAGGTGGAGCACCACCTGTTCCCCAACATGCCGCGCCCGCACCTGTCGAAGGCGCGTGAAATCGTCCGCGAGCACTGCGCGACCCTGGGCGTCCCGTACACCGAGACGAGCCTCGGCCGGTCGTACGCGATCGTGATCGACTACCTCAACCGCGTCGGACTCGCGGCCCGCGACCCGTTCGACTGCCCCCTGACGGCGACCTACCGCCGGGGCTGAGGGTCAGTTCGGCAGCGCGCCGAGGAAGGGTTCGGGATCGAGCGTCTTCCTCGGCGCTTCGTCGATCCGCGCGCGGAGGTCGGCGTCGACGCTGCCGACGTACAGCCATCCCATCAGGAGCTCGTCGTCGGTCAGCCCGTGCAGCGCGCGGACCTCGGGGGAGTTCACCTGCAGCCCGGTGCGCCACATGACGCCCCATCCCGCCCGCCAGAGCGCGAGCTCGAGCAGGTGCGCCGCTCCGGCGGCGGTCGCGTGCTGCTCCCACACCGGGACGGCGGGATGCGGCTTCGGGCTCGCGACGACCGCGATGAGCAGATCTGCGCGGAACGGCTTGCTGTTGTGCTCGCCCGGTTCGCGTTCCACTCCCGCTGCGCGATCGAGCGCCTCACCGAGACGCCCGCGGTCGTCGCCGCGGAGGGCGAGCAGCCGCCAGGGTCGCAGGGCCTTGTGGTCGGCGACCGGAGTGACGGCCGCGAGCAGCTCCCGCAGGTCGTCGTCGGTCGGTGCCCCCGGCCCCACCTTCGCCAGTGACCGCCGCGTCGCCATCGTCTGAAGCACCGGGTCGGGGAAGTTCGCCATCCCTCCATCCTCGCCGCTTCCGGCGCAGGTGTCTCCGGCGCGGGGTAGCCTCCCGGCATGACCTGGCCCGTGCTCCACATCTCCCGCTCGATCCGGTGCGCCCCGAGCGACGTGATCGCCTTCGCGGCCGACCCCGCGAATCTGCCTCGGTGGGCGGCGGGGCTGAGCACCGGCATCCGGCTCGAGGGCGGTCGCTGGCTGGCCGACTCACCGATGGGTGACATCGAGGTCGCCTTCGTGGGTCCGGTGACCGCCGGCGTGCTCGATCACGACGTCACGCTCCCGGACGGCACGGTCGTTCACAACCCGATGCGTGTGCTGCGCAACGATGTCGGCAGCGAGGTCGTCTTCACGCTCTACCGCCGCGACGGGGTGAGCGACGCGGAGTTCGCGGAGGATGCCGCGGCCATCGAGACCGACCTGGAATCACTCCGGGCGATCCTCGAGGCGTGACCCTTCAGGCGCAGCGATCGCGGTGTTATCGTTTTTTCGGTTAGCGAACGTTAACCGAAGCATTCTCCCCGGAGGTGCCGTCGACGATGACAGCCCCCACGACGTATCCCGATCTGGTCGCCGAGCTCGAGCGCCGGCGTGCCGACACCGCGCGCGGTGGCCCCGAACGCGCGCGCGAGCGACACACCGCGCGCGGAAAGCTGCTGGCCCGCGACCGCGTGGACGCACTCCTCGACGTCGGCAGCCCCTTCCTCGAGGTGGGCGCGCTCGCCGGTCTCGACCTCTACGACGACGACTGCCCCTCCGGTGGGGTGGTGGCGGGCATCGGGCTGATCCACGGCCGACACGCCATGGTCGTCGCCAACGACGCGACGGTGAAGGGCGGGACCTACTACCCGATCACGGTCAAGAAGCACCTGCGGGCGCAGGAGATCGCCGCCGAGAACCGGCTCCCGTGCGTCTACCTCGTCGACTCGGGCGGTGCCTTCCTCCCGATGCAGGACGACGTCTTCCCCGACCGCGACCACTTCGGGCGCATCTTCTACAACCAGGCACGGATGTCGCGGAGCGGCATCCCGCAGATCGCGGCCGTGCTCGGCTCGTCGACGGCCGGCGGCGCATACGTCCCCGCCATGAGCGACGAGACGGTGATCGTCCGGAACCAGGGCACGATCTTCCTCGGCGGGCCGCCCCTCGTGAAGGCGGCGACCGGAGAGGTCGTCTCGGCCGAGGACCTCGGCGGCGGCGACCTGCACACGAAGGTGTCGGGTGTCACCGACCACCTCGCCGAGAGCGACGAACACGCGCTGCAGATCGTGCGCGACATCGTCGCCACGCTGCCCGCTGCGGTATCGCTGCGGGAGCAGCCCGAACCGACGACCCCGCCTGCCGCCGATCCGGCGACCCTCACCGACGTCGTTACCGTCGAGCTGACGACCCCGTACGACGCCCGCGAGATCATCGACCGGATCATCGACGGCGGAACGTGGCACGAGTTCAAGCGCGACTACGGCGAGACCCTCGTGACCGGCTTCGCCCGGCTCCACGGCCACCGCGTCGGCGTCGTCGCGAACAACGGGGTGCTGTTCGGGGAGTCGGCCCTGAAGGGTGCCCACTTCATCGAGTTGTGCGATCAGCGCGGCATCCCGCTCGTGTTCCTGCAGAACATCACCGGGTTCATGGTCGGCCGCGAGTACGAGTCGGGCGGCATCGCGAAGCACGGCGCGAAGATGGTCAACGCCGTCGCGTGCGCGTCGGTGCCCAAGCTCACCGTCGTCGTCGGCGGGTCGTTCGGCGCCGGCACGTACTCCATGTGCGGACGGGCGTACTCGCCGCGATTCCTGTGGCTGTGGCCCGGCGCCCGGGTGTCGGTCATGGGAGGGCCGCAGGCGGCATCCGTCCTTTCCACCGTGCGCCGTGAGCAGATCGAGGCACGCGGCGAGGAATGGTCCGCCGAGGACGAGGCCGCCTTCCAGGCGCCGATCCGCGCGCAGTACGAGGAGCAGGGCAGCCCGTACTACTCGACGGCCCGCCTCTGGGACGACGGCATCCTCGCCCCCGCCGAGACCCGCGACGCCCTGGGCCTCGCCCTAGACGTCTGCCTGCGGGCTCCCTTCGACGCGCCGGGCTACGGCGTCTTCCGGATGTGATGCGCATGTTCTCCACCGTCCTGGTCGCGAACCGCGGCGAGATCGCCTGCCGCGTGATCCGCACGCTGCGGGAGCTCGGCATCCGCTCGGTCGCCGTCTACAGCGATGCGGATGCCGGTGCCCGCCACGTCGCGCTCGCCGACGAGGCCGTGCGCCTCGGGCCCGCGCCCGCCGCGCAGAGTTACTTGGACATCGACGCGGTCGTCGCCGCCGCGCGGTCCACCGGGGCCGAGGCGATCCACCCCGGGTACGGGTTCCTCTCCGAGAACACCGCCTTCGCTGCGGGGTGCGAGGAGGCGGGCATCGTCTTCGTCGGACCGAGTGCCGCGGCGATCCGCACGATGGGCGACAAGATCGCGGCGAAGCACGCCGTCGAGGCGCGCGGCGTGCCCACCGTCCCGGGCGTCGCGCGCGCGGCCATGACCGACGACGAGCTCATCGCCGCCGCGCCCGAGGTCGGGTACCCGCTGCTGATCAAGCCGTCCGCGGGCGGCGGTGGCAAGGGCATGCACGTCGTGACGGATGCCGCAGACCTGCCGGCCGCATTGGCCGCCGCACGCCGGGAGGCGGGCGCGAGCTTCGGCGACGACACCCTGTTCCTCGAGCGGTACGTCGACACGCCGCGGCACATCGAGGTGCAGGTGCTCGCGGACGCGCACGGGAACGTCGTTCATCTCGGCGAGCGCGAGTGCTCGCTGCAGCGCCGGCACCAGAAGGTGATCGAGGAGGCGCCCTCACCGCTGCTCGACGACGCGACGCGCGCGCGCATCGGGCGAGCCGCGTGCGAGACGGCGCGCAGCGTCGACTACCGCGGCGCGGGGACGGTCGAGTTCATCGTCGCCGCTGACCGCCCCGACGAGTTCTTCTTCATGGAGATGAACACGCGCCTGCAGGTCGAGCACCCCGTGACGGAGGAGGTCACGGGCGTCGATCTCGTCGCGGCGCAGCTGCGGATCGCGGCGGGGGAGGAGCTCTGGTTCGCGCAGGAGGACGTGCGACTGACCGGTCATAGCATCGAGGCGCGCGTCTACGCCGAGGACCCGGCCGCCGGCTTCCTGCCGACGGGTGGGCGTGTGCTGCGCGTCGTGCACCCGGCGGGCCCCGGCATCCGTGTGGACAGTGCGCTCGCCGACGGGTTGGACGTCTCGCTCGACTACGACCCGATGCTCGCGAAGGTCATCGCGACCGGCGCCACCCGTGATGAGGCCCGGCGGAGACTCGTCGCGGCGCTCTGCGAGACCACGGTGCTGGGCTTCGAGACGAATGTGCCGTTCCTGCAGGCCCTGCTCGAGCTGCCCGCGGTTGCGGACGGCGACCTCGACACGGGGCTGATCGCCCGCGAGCTCGACGGACTGCTGGCGGCGGATGACACGGCCGACGTCTTCGTCGCGGCCGCGCTGCTGCTGGATGCGGCGGTGTCGCGCGGCGGCGATCCGTGGCGCCGCGCGGACGGATGGCGGATGGGCCCGCATGCGCCGCGACGGTATCGGCTGGCTGCGGGAGGCGAGCAGCGCACGGTGGAGCTCGTCGGAGACGGGGCGATCGTGGACGGGACGGTGGTCCCGGCATCCGCCCGCCCGGCCGGCGACCGCTCGTCGGTGCGCATCGGCGATCGTCGGGTCTCGACGGTCGCGGTCGTCGACGGCGACAGCGTGTGGCTGTCGGTGGACGGGCGAGCCCGCGAGGTGCGCCGCGTGCGGCTCGACCATCGACGAGACGCGGACATCTCGGCCGTGCCCGAGCTCACCTCGCCCATGCCCGGCGTCGTGGTGATGACCTCGGTCGCCGACGGTGCGACGGTGTCGGCCGGAGACGCGGTCGTGGTCGTCGAAGCCATGAAGATGGAGCATGTCGTGCGGGCCGAGGTCGCCGGTACGGTGGCGCTGTGGGTGTCGACGGGCGACAGTGTGAACCGCGGGCAGACGCTCGCCGTCGTGACCCCGGCAGCGGAGGAGGACGCATGAGCGAGCAGACGCCGCGGCGCATCGTGCAGCGAGGGCTGTACTTCGACGAGCTCGACGAGGGCACCGTCTACGTGCACAGCCCCGGCCGCACCGTGACCGAGGCCGACAACGTGCTGTTCACGACGCTGACGATGAACACGCAGTCGCTTCACCTGGATGCCGCGTGGTCCGAGCAGACCGAGTTCGGCGACCGACTGGTCAACAGCATGTTCACCCTCTCGACCCTCGTCGGCTTGTCGGTCGCACAGCTCACGCAGGGGACGATCGTCGCCAATCTCGGCTTCTCGGAGGTGACCTTCCCGGCCCCCGTCCGACACGGCGACACCCTCTACGCCGAGACCGTCGTGTCCGCCAAGCGCGAGTCCCGTTCGCGCCCCGGGCAGGGGATCGTCGAGTTCGTGCACACCATGCGCAACCAGCACGACCAGGTCGTCGCGACCGCACGCCGGTCGACGCTCATGCGGATGTCCCCCGAGGCCCCCGCATGACGCTCGGCCCTGCACTGCTGTTCTGCCCCGCCGACCGCCCCGAACGCTATGCGAAGGCGCTCGCCGCGGCTGACGCGGTGATCCTGGATCTCGAGGACGCGGTCGCGCCCGCCGACAAAGCCGGTGCGCGCGTGGCCCTCGCCGCGGCTCGGGTCGACGTCGACCGCGTCATCGTGCGCGTCAATCCGGCATTCACGGATGAGCTCGAACGCGATCTCGTCGCGCTGCGCGGCACGCGGTTCCGTCGGGTGATGCTCGCCAAAGCCGAGGATGCCGCGGATGTCGACCGACTCGACGGGTACCGGGTCATCGCACTGTGCGAGACGCCGCGCGGCGTCGAGAACGCGGGTGCGCTCGCGCAGCATCCGCTCGTCGACGGACTCATGTGGGGTGCCGAGGACCTCGTCGCGGGCATCGGAGGGCGCTCGAGCCGCAGGGACGACGGGCGCTACCGCGACGTCGCGCGCTACGCCCGGTCGCGCGTGCTGATCGCGGCGGCCGCCGCGGGGATCGACGCGATCGACGCCGTCCACCTCGACATCGCCGACACGGCCGGGCTCGAGGACGAGGCGAGGGATGCCGCGGCATCCGGATTCGCGGCGACGGCCTGCATCCATCCGTCCCAGGTCGAGGTCATCCGCCGGGCGTACGCGGCGGGGCCCGAGGAGCGCGAATGGGCCGAAGCCGTGCTCGACGAGGCGACACGGCAGCCCGGGGTGTTCCGGTTCCGGGGTCGGATGATCGACGAGCCGGTCCTCCGTCAGGCGCGTCGCGCGCTCGGGCGGTGACGCCGTGACGACCTGGCGCGCGACACAGAAGGCGAACCGGCGTGCCGAGCTGATGGCCTCGGCCGCACGGCTGTTCGCCGAGCGGGGGTTCGCGGCAGTCTCGACCGCCGACCTCGGCGACGCCGTCGGAATGAGCGGGCCGGCGCTGTACCGGCACTTCGCGAGCAAGGAGGCGCTCCTGTGCGACCTGCTGCTCGACGCGAGCGAGCGGTTGCTCGAGGGCGGCCGCGCGCTGACCGCCTCGGGTGGCGAGCCGCGAGAGGTGTTCGAGGCGCTCATCGCCTTCCACCTCGAGTTCGCCACGAGCGACGCCGACGTCATCCGGGTGCAGGACCGCGAGCTCGCGAACCTACCCGCCGAGGTGAACCAGCGCGTGCGCCGCCTGCAGCGCGAGTACGTGCAGGAGTGGGACCGGCCCCTCGCCGCCCTCCGGCCCGACCTCGACGACGCCGAGCGCGAGACCCGACTGCTCGCCGCCTTCGGCCTGCTGAACTCGACCCCGCACTCGGCCGCGCCCAGCGGCGAGCGGGCCGGCGGCATCCTGGCCGGCATGGCGCGGCGGGCGCTGCTCGAGGACTGACCCCCGATGCGATGACAGGATGAGGGGATGCCGCACACCATCGTCCTCACCGGTGCCGGATCGGGCATCGGGCAGCTCCTCGCCCACCGCCTGACCGAGCGCGGCGACCGGCTCGTCCTCGTCGTGCGCGACGTCTCGCGAGCCGAGGATCTCACCGCAGAGCACCCGGGTGCGGCGGTGATCGTCGCCGACCTCGCGCGCCCCGAATCGCTCGCGGCGGCGGTCGCGGCATCCGATCTGCCCGACGAGGTCGATGCGATCGTGCACGCGGCGGGCATCGTGGACCTCGGGCACGTGGAGCAGCTCACGGTGGCGTCGTGGCAGGACCAGCTCGCGGTGAACCTCGTCTCGCCGGCCGAGCTCACCCGGCTGATGCTGCCGCGCGTCCGCGCCGCGCACGGGCAGGTGCTGTTCGTCAACTCCGGCGCGGGGCTCACCGCCCACCCGCAGTGGGCTGCCTACGCCGCGTCGAAGCACGGGCTCAAGGCGCTCGCCGACGCGCTCCGCGGCGAGGAGGCTGCGCACGGGGTCCGCGTGACGACCGTCTACCCGGGCCGGACCGCGACGCCGATGCAGGCGCAGGTGCACGCGCAGGAGGGCAAGGCCTACGACGCGGATGCCTGGATCCAGCCGGCATCCGTCGTCACCGCCGTGCTCACCGCGCTCGACCTGCCGCGCGACGCCGTCATCACCGACCTGTCGGTCAAACCCGGACCCCGCTGACCGTGATCCGCACGCGCATGGCGACGGTGGCGGATGCCGCGGCGATCGCCGCGATCCACGTCGCCTCGCGCGCCGCGTACTACGGCGCGCACCTCGACCCTGCGGACGCGGCACGCGACCGCGGGCCGATGTGGCGGCGGCTCGTCGCCGAGGACGGACGGGTCACGGTCGTCGCCGAGGACGCTGAGCCCACGGGTTTTCTGCACGTGCGGCTCGGGGAGACCGTGGAGCTGGTGGGCCTGTACGTCCTGCCGGAGCTGTTCGGCCGGGGGATCGGGTCGACACTGTACGAGCGGTTCGACGAGACCCGCGCCGGTCGTCCGGCGGAGCTCGAGGTCTGGGACGGCAACGCGGGAGCGAAGGCGTACTACGCCGGGCGCGGCTGGCGGGCGACGGACCGCACGCGCGACGGCGTCGCCGGCATCCCGTTCGTCACGTGGCGCCTCGACCTCTGACGGCAGGGTGTGCCGAGTGCAGGTCCGGCGACGCATTCGGGGGTGTCGACGCGTCCCGGAGGCCTCTCGCCCTGCATTCGGCACTCGCGACGGGAACCGCCCGCCGGTCAGACGGGCTGCGGGTTCGCCAGGAGGCCGTCGAAGACGGCCTCGGCCGCGCCGATCAGCAGGCGGTGTTCCGCGAGTCCTGCGGGGAGGATGCGGAGGTCCTCGCCGCAGGCCGGCATCGCCTGCGCGCGCACGGCCGTCTCGAGTGCGGCGACATCGAGACCCGCCAAGGCGGCGAGGAACCCGCCGAGCACGACGGCGGAGGGGTTCAGAACGTTGACGGCGTTGGCGAGCGCCGTGGCGAGGATGCGGCGCTGCCGCTCGACCTCTCCCGCGACGGACGGGGTGTCGATCTGCGCGGCCAGCGCGTCGCCGAGCTCGCGGTCGTCGCCGCGGTTCAGTCCGACGACCGACAGCAGCCGCGCCCGGCTGACCTCGTCCTCGAGCACGCCGTCGCGCGCCCGCCGGTCGGCCAGGGTCGCGATGCCGGGGCGGTTCTGCCCGAACTCGCCGGCGTAGCCGCCGGCGCCGACCACCGGCATCCCGTTCACGATGATGCCGCCGCCGATGCCGCTCGCCCCGCCGTTGAGGTACACGGCGTTGTCGATCCCGCGGGCGGCGCCGAACAGGTGCTCGGCGACGGTGCCGAGCGTCGCGTCGTTGCCGACGACGACGGGCATGCCGGTGGCCGCCGCCACGATGTCGCGCAGAGGCGTGTCGACCCAGCCGAGGTGCGGCGCGTCGCGCACGAGGCCGTCCTCGACCCGGACGAGCCCGGGCACGGCGAGCCCCGCGCCGAGGATGCGCGCGCCCGCCAGCTCCGCGCTCTGCCAGGCCGCGATCTGCGCGGCGACGAGGGTCGCCGTCACCGCGGGCGTCAGCAGCCGGTCCTGCGGCAGGACGACGACGGCGCGGATGTCGCGGTCGAGGCCGACGGCGGCGACCTCGAGCGCGTCGACCTCGGGGTTGACGGCGATGGCGACGACGGCGGGGTCGACGCAGACGACGGGCGACGGGCGGCCGACGCGGCGCGAGGGGTCGGGCGCGCGCTCGACGACGAGCCCGAACGACACGAGCGTCGCGACGAGATCGGCGACGGTGGACCGGTTGAGCCCCGTCGACTCGGTGAGAGCGGCGCGGGACTGCGGACCCTCGCGGTGGACGATCCCGAGGATGCTGCCGAGGTTGGCGCGCCGGACGGATTCGACGGTTCGCCCTTGCTCGGTCACGGACCCACCCTAGTCACCGGGAAGGGTTTGTCGCGGCGACGCGCCTGGTATACGTTGCTGCTAACAACATTTTCTGGTTCGCGAAGGAGCGACATGGTCACCCCCACCCCCGCAGACAAGTTCAGCTTCGGCCTGTGGACCGTCGGCTACAACGGCACCGACCCCTTCGGCGGACCGACGCGACCCCCGCTCGACGTCGTCCACGCCGTCGAGAAGCTCTCCGAGCTCGGCGCCTACGGCCTCACCTTCCACGACGACGACCTCTTCGCCTTCGGCTCGAGCGACGCAGAGCGTCAGCGTGAGATCGATCGGCTGAAGGGGGCCCTCGAGTCCACCGGGATGATCATCCCGATGGTGACGACGAACCTCTTCAGTGCGCCCGTCTTCAAGGACGGCGGCTTCACTGCCAACGACCGCGACGTCCGCCGCTTCGCCCTCCGCAAGGTGTTCCGGCAGCTCGACCTCGGGGCCGAGCTCGGCGCGAAGACCTTCGTCATGTGGGGCGGCCGTGAGGGAGCCGAGTACGACTCGGCGAAGGACATCCGCCAGGCGCTCGAGCGCTACCGCGAGGCGGTCAACCTCCTCGGCCAGTACGTCACCGACAAGGGCTACGACATCCGCTTCGCGATCGAGCCGAAGCCGAACGAGCCGCGCGGAGACATCCTGCTGCCGACCCTCGGCCACGCGATCGCCTTCATCGACTCGCTGGAGCGCCCCGAGCTCGTCGGCCTCAACCCCGAGGTCGGTCACGAGCAGATGGCGGGCCTGAACTTCGCCGCCGGCATCGCCCAGGCGCTGTACCACGGCAAGCTCTTCCACATCGACCTCAACGGGCAGCGCGGCATCAAGTACGACCAGGACCTCGTCTTCGGGCACGGCGACCTGCACAACGCGTTCGCACTCGTCGACCTGCTCGAGAACGGCGGCCCCGGCGGCGTCCCCGCCTACGAGGGGCCGCGTCACTTCGACTACAAGCCGAGCCGCACCGAGGACGAGACCGGCGTCTGGGAGTCGGCGGCCGCCAACATGCGCACGTACCTGCTGCTTAAGGAGCGGGCGCAGGCGTTCCGCGCCGACCCCGAGGTGCAGGAGGCGCTCGCCGCCGCCAAGGTCGACGAGCTCGCCACCCCGACCCTGAACCCGGGCGAGACCTACGAGGACTTCCTCGCCGACCGCTCCGCGTACGAGGACTTCGACCCGAGCGTCTACCTCGGCGGCAAGGGCGGCGGCTTCGTGCGCCTGCAGCAGCTGGCGACCGAGCACCTGCTGGGCGCACGCTGACGTGACTTTCGCCATGGGCGTCGACTCGTCGACGCAGTCCTGCAAGGTCGTCATCGTCGACGTCGCGACCGGGGCGGTCGTCCGCTCCGGTCGCGCGTCGCACCCCGAGGGCACGTCGGTCGATCCCGAGGCGTGGTGGACCGCGCTGCAAGCGGCGATTGCGGATGCCGGGGGTCTGGGCGACGTCGACGCATGGTCGATCGGGGGGCAGCAGCACGGGATGGTCGCGCTCGACGCCTCGGGCGCCGTGGTGCGCGACGCGCTGCTGTGGAACGACACGCGGTCGGGGCCGGCGGCATCCGATCTCATCGCGGAGTTCGGCGCCGAGGAGCTCGCGCAGCGCACGGGTCTCGTACCCGTCGCGTCGTTCACGATCACGAAGCTCCGCTGGCTGCGCGACGCCGAGCCCGACAACGCGGCCCGCGTCGCGGCGGTCGCGCTGCCGCACGATTGGCTGACGTGGCGCCTGCGAGGCTTCGGACCCGAGAATCCCGCGCTCGACGAGCTCGTCACCGACCGCTCCGACGCGTCGGGCACCGGCTACTGGGACCCCGAGTCGGGGGGCTACGACCGCGAGCTGCTCGCGGGGGCACTCGGTCACGACGCTGTGCTGCCGCGGGTGCTCGGTCCGCTGGAGTGGGTGACGGATGCCGACGGTCGCCGTGTCGGGCCCGGCGCGGGTGACAACGCCGGTGCCGCTCTGGGCGTCGGAGCGACAGCGGGTGACGTCGTCGTATCGATCGGCACCTCGGGGACGGTCTTCGCCGTCAGCGACACCCGGACGATCGACCCCACCGGCACCGCGGCGGGATTCGCCGACGCGACAGGACGGTTCCTGCCGCTCGTCGCCACGCTGAACGCGGCACGCGTACTCGACGCGATCGCTCGCCTGCTCGGCGTCGATCACGACGGTTTGACCGCACTCGCGGCGGCAGCCGAGCCCGGCGCCGGCGGCGTGGTGCTCGTGCCGTGGTTCGAGGGCGAGCGCACGCCGAACCTCCCGACCGCGCGCGCCTCGCTCGACGGGCTGTCGCTCGAGAACACGACGCGGGAGAACCTCGCTCGCGCCGCCGTGGAGGGCATGCTCGCCGGTCTCGCGACCGGTCTCGAGGCGATCCGCTCGCTCGATGTCGCCGCCGAGCGCGTGCTGCTCGTCGGCGGAGCGGCCTGCAACCCCGCCGTCGCCGCCGTCGCGGCTCAGGTCTTCGACGTGCCGGTGGCCGTCCCGGCGCCGGGGGAGTACGTCGCGCAGGGCGCGGCCCGCCAGGCAGCGGCCGTGCTCGCCGGGTCGTGGCCGGGGTGGCCGGTCGCGATGGATCGCGGCGCGGCATCCGATCCTCGTCCCGAGGTGCGCGAGCGGTACGACCGCGTCGCCGCACGGCGAGCGGCGGAGCTGCGATGACGGTCCGGCGCGCCCTCATCGTCCGAGGCGGGTGGGACGGGCATCATCCCGTCGCCGCGACGGACATGTTCCGACCGTTCCTCGACGCCCACGGGTTCGACGTCCGCATCGAGGAGTCGAACGAGGTCTACGCCGACCCCGCCGTGATGGCCGAAACGGACCTCATCGTCCAGGCCGTCACGATGTCGTCGATCTCGGATGCCGCGGTGAAGGGTCTCCGCGCCGCCGTCGAGGCCGGCACGGGCCTGGCGGGATGGCACGGCGGCATCGCCGACTCCTACCGGGGCAGCTCGGACTACCTGCAGCTGGTCGGCGGTCAGTTCGCGACCCATCCGGGCCGGCCTCCCGAGGAGCGCCCCGGCGACGAGCGTGACAACTACCTCGATTACACGGTCGAGATGACCGAGCTCGGGCGTCGCCATGAGATCACGGCCGGCATCGACGACTTCGTCCTGCACACCGAGCAGTACTGGGTGCTGCACGACGACCTCATCGACGTCCTCGCCACGACGACGCATCCGACGCAGGAGTACCACCCCTGGCATCGGCCGATCGTCAGTCCCGCCGTCTGGACGCGGCTGTGGGGCAGAGGGCGCGTCTTCGTCGCGACCCCGGGTCACACCCCCGAGGTGCTCGCCGAGCCGCACGTCCGCACCATCGTCGAAAGGGGCCTGCTGTGGGCAGCCCGCACATCGTAGGCATCGTCGGCCTCGGCGTCATCTCGCGTCAGTACCTCGACCTGTTCGCGACCAGCCCGGCCATCCGCGTGGCCGCGGTCGCCGACCTGAACGCACAGCGGGCGGCCGAGGTGGCTGCGACCGTGCCGGGCGCGACAGCGATGACGGTCGACGAACTCATGGCGCACCCCGAGGTGCAGACGGTCCTCAATCTGACCGTGCCCGCCGCGCACGCCCAGGTCGCGCACGCCGCGATCGCGGCCGGCAAGTCGGTCCACGGCGAGAAGCCGCTCGCCCTCACCGTCGCGGAAGGACGGGGGATCCTGGATGCCGCGACCGCTGCGGGCGTGCGGGTCACCTCCGCGCCCGACACGGTGCTGGGTACAGGCATCCAGACGGCACGGCGGCTCGTCGACGACGGCGCGATCGGCACGCCGATGTCGGCCAGTGCGACGTGGGTCTCGCCGGGGCACGAGCTGTGGCACCCGGCTCCCGGTTTCTACTACGCGCCCGGAGGGGGCCCGCTGTTCGACATGGGTCCGTACTACGTGACGAGTCTCGTGCACCTGTTGGGGCCCGTCGTCGCCGTCACCGGGGCGGCGCGACGCGCGCGGGCCCAGCGGACGATCGCGACGGGGCCGCAGGCCGGGGAGCGGATCGAGGTGGAGGTCGACACGCACGTGAGCGGTCTGCTCGAGCACGCCGGCGGGGCGGTCTCGACGATCGTCACGAGCTTCGACGCCGTCGCGTCGACGTCGCCCCCGATCGAGGTGCACGGCGACCGGGGATCGCTCGTCGTGCCCGATCCGAACACGTTCGACGGGGAGGTCCGTCTGGCCGAGCTCGGCGGCGAGGGCTGGCGCTCGGTCACGACATCCGCCGGCTACGCGGACTCCGGTCGCGGCATCGGTCTCATCGACGCGGTCGCCGGTGACGGCCCCGGCCGAGCCGGCGGTGCGCTCGCCCTCCACGTGCTCGACATCATGGAGAGCCTGCTGCGGTCGTCTGCGGAGGGGAGGCGGGTCGTGATCGACACCGCCGTCGAGCGGCCTTCTCTCGTGCCGCTGACCGCGGCATCCGAATGGTCACGATTCCGGTCGTGACCTGACCTCGCCCCGCGTGAACAGCGCCGCTCCGCCCCTCGGGCGGGGCGGCGTCGTCGTGTGACCGAAACGAGATGTTTGACGCTGTCGCGATCCGGCGTTATCTTCGTATCGAAGCGGTTCGACGCGTGTTCGACGGATACCCGGAGAAGCGCTTCGATCACGAAGGAGTGAGATGACCCGCCACATGTCCGAGCGTGCGATTCGGCATCGCCGATGACGCAGCAGGCGATCGTCA
This sequence comes from Microbacterium sp. NPDC077663, assembly GCF_044542795.1. Classification (NCBI taxonomy): domain Bacteria; kingdom Bacillati; phylum Actinomycetota; class Actinomycetes; order Micrococcales; family Microbacteriaceae; genus Microbacterium; species Microbacterium sp. NPDC077663. Next base: position 1,058,348 of record NZ_JBITVE010000002.1, read on the forward strand.
CCGAGGCCGCGGCCGCGACGATCGAAGAGAAGGCACCGCACCGCTCCGAGCAGCGGGTGGCGAAGAACCGGCGATCGTTCCGGATGTTCCTGTGCATCGTCCCGTTCCTGGTCCTCGTCTTCCTCTTCTCGTACTTCCCGCTCTACGGGTGGATCTATTCGCTGTACGACTACCGACCGGCCCTGGGCCTCGCGGGAAGCGACTTCGTGGGGCTGCAGTGGTTCCAGCTCCTCGTCGGCTCGCCGACCCAGGTCGCGCAGGTCGGGCAGGTCGTCCTCAACACGCTGGCGATCAGCTTCCTCGGCATCGCGACGTCGATCCTGCCGCTCGCGTTCGCGATCTTCCTCAACGAGATCAAGGCGCCCTGGTTCCGCAACTCGGTGCAGACGCTGACGACACTGCCCAACTTCATCTCGTGGGTGCTCGTCTACATGATCGCCTTCTCGCTCTTCTCGAGCTCGGGGCTCGTGAACGGCATCCTCTCCGACGCCGGGCTGATCACGACCCCGGTGAAGTTCCTCGACACCGACCAGAACGTCTGGCTCACGATGACCCTCTGGTCGATCTGGAAGGGTCTCGGCTGGGGCGCCATCATCTACCTCGCGGCGATCGCCGGCATCGACCAGTCGCTCTACGAGTCCGCCGAGATCGACGGCGCGGGCCGCTTTCAGAAGATGTGGTTCATCACCGTCCCGCAACTCATGCCGACCTACCTCGTGCTCCTGCTGCTGTCGATCGCGAACCTGCTCAACAACGGCATGGAGCAGTACTTCGTGTTCCAGAACGCCTTCAACAAGGACTACATCCAGGTGCTCGACCTGTACGTATACAACATCGGCCTGACGGGCAACAACCTGTCGATGGCGACGGCGATCGGCATGTTGAAGAGCCTGATCTCCGTCATCCTCCTGTTCACCGTCAACGGGATCGCCAAGCGCGTGCGCGGCGAGTCCATCGTCTGAGTCGGGAGCACCCGTCATGGTCACCACGACTGCCCACCGGCGCCGACAGATCCGCCAGAGCGCCGACCTCCCCGGCCGCCTGGTCTTCGCGATCGTCAACTACGGCGTCTTCCTCGCCCTCGCCTTCGTCTGCGCGTACCCGTTCTACTACCTGATCATCAACTCGATCAGTTCCAACGACCTCGCCGCGCTCGGGCAGGTCCGGTGGCTGCCCACCGGCATCCATTTCTCGAACTACGAACAGGTGTTCCAACTCGGCGGGCTGTCGCAGGCCGCGGTCATCTCGGTCGGCCGCACCGTCATCGGCACGGTCGCCGCGGTCCTCGCCTCGGCGTTCCTCGGCTTCATGTTCACGCAGACGCGCATGTGGGGGCGGCAGTTCTGGTACCGCTTCGTGATCGTCACGATGTACTTCAGCGCGGGCCTGATCCCGGTGTTCATCGTCGTCCGCAACCTCGGACTGACCAACAACTTCTGGGTCTATGTGCTGCCGTTCGTGGTGCAGCCGTTCTTCATCATCCTCGTGAAGACCTACGTCGAGGCGATGCCGACCGAGCTGCAGGAGGCGGCCGAGATGGACGGGGCGAACATCCTGCAGATCTTCTTCCGGATCTACCTGCCCAACATGACGCCGATCCTCGCGACCGTGGCCATCTTCTCGGCCGTGGCGCAGTGGAACAGCTTCCAGGACACCCTCATCTACATCACCGACCAGAGTCTCTACACCCTGCAGTACCTGCTCTACATGTTCATCAACCAGGCGAACAGCCTGGCCCTGGCCATGCAGAACGGCGGCAACCTCACCTCGATCGTCGACGCGGCCACGAGCCAGACCCCGACGTCGATCCGGATGACGATCTCGGTGATCGTCATCCTGCCGATCATCTTCGTCTACCCGCTGTTCCAGCGCTTCTTCGTCAAGGGCATCATGCTCGGCGCGGTCAAGGGCTGAATCGACCGATCCCGGTCGCACCACCGAGAGGAAAGCAATGAAGCTATCACGCAAGGCCATCGGCGCCGTCGCCGCTCTGGCAACGGTCGGGCTGCTGAGCGCCTGCACCGGCCCGGCCACCAATCAGGAACGCGAAGCCATCTCCTCGTTCCCGGACAAGTGGGACGAGCCCATCACCATCGACGTCTTCGACGGTCTCGCCAACTACATGGGGATGCAGGAGGGGTGGTTCGGCAAGCTCGTTGAGGACAAGTTCAACATGAAGCTCAACAGCATCGCCCCCAACGTGGCGGGCGGCGGTGACACGCTGTTCAACACCCGGGTGACCGCCGGCGACCTCGGCGACCTGATCATCACCGACAAGGGCCAGCGTCTCGAGGAGCTCGCCGAGGGCGGTCTGCTCCTCGACGCCGAGAGCTTCTACCCCGCGATGAAGAACGCCGGACGCTTCGACGCGGCCGTCGACCGCATCAACGAGAACCTCGGCGCCACGTACGCCTTCCCCTCGCAGGTGTCGTCGCTGAAGCCCACCGAGCCCTCCGAGGGGCTCGACCCGACCTTCGGCCCCTACCTGCGCTGGGACCTCTACAAAGAGGCCGGCTACCCCGAGATCGGCACGCTCGAAGACCTTCTGCCGGTCCTCAAGGAGATGCAGGATGCCGAGCCCACCGCTCCCAACGGACAGAAGACCTACGCGGTCTCGCTGTTCAAGGACTGGGACGGGAACATGCTCAACAACGCGAAGCAGCCCACCACGTACTACGGCTTCGACGAGGTCGGCTTCGCCCTCGCGAAGGGCGACGGTTCCGAGTTCCAGGGCATCCTCGACGACGACGGCCAGTACGTCCGCGCGCTCCGCTTCTTCTACGAGGCGAACCAGCTCGGCATCCTCGACCCCGACTCGACGACGCAGAACTACGACACCCTGTGGACGAAGTACCAGAACGGCCAGGTGCTGTTCTCGTTCTGGCCCTGGCTCGGGCAAGCGGCCTACAACACGGACGCCAACGTCGAGGCGGGTCGCGGCTTCATGATGGCGCCGATGGACGACATGAACATCTTCTCGTACGGCGCCGAGGCGTACGGAGGCAAGCAGGTGTTCGCGATCGGCTCCAAGGCTGAGGACCCCGAGCGCATCGCGGCCTTAATCGACTGGCTGTTCTCGCCCGAGGGCGCCCTGGCCAACAACAGCCAGACGCAGGGTGCGGCCGGTCCCGAGGGTCTCACGTGGGAGGTCAACGCCGACGGTGAACCCGAGCTGAACGAGCTCGGCCACAAGGTCTTCTTCGAGGGCGACGCCGAGGTCCCGGCCGAATGGGGCGGCGGCAGCTACATCGACGGTGCGTCGCAGCTCAACATCAGCGCGGTCCTGCCGATCGACACCGACCCCAACACCGGCTTCCCGTACAGCTACAAGCTGTGGCCGACGTACCAGGCCGAGACGAGCAACCCGGTTACCGACGACTGGTCGGCGAAGATGGGCGCGACGACGACGATGGACTACCTGCGCGAGAACGACCAGCTGCTGGTCGGTCCCGGCGCGAGCTACACACCGGAGGCCGACTCGTCCGAGATCGAGACCCTGCGCAACCAGGCGAAGGCGGCGATCGTGCAGACCTCGTGGCAGATGGTGTTCGCCGAGAACGACGCGCAGTTCGACTCGCTGTTCGCCTCGCTGCAGGAGACGGCAGCGGGCCTCGGCTACGACAAGGTCCTCGAGGTCGACATGAGCAGGGCCGAAGAGCAGGATGCCGCGCGTAAGGCCGTCGCGGCGGAGTTCGCCGACTGACCTCAGCCACGACCGCGAGAAGGGGCCCCGGCGGATGAGACGACGGGGCCCTTCCCGATGGCGGACCTCGGGACCGCTCTGACGACAGCCGCGGGGATGCGTGCTGCGACAACGCCGGTCAGGATCTCCTGGCCGGCTTCCTGCTCGCCGCAGCGCTCGAGGGCTTGCCGATCACGACCGCTTTCACCTGGACGACCACGCCGGGTGATGATGAGCCGGTGCGGATCCTCCGCCGACACGGGTACGAGCAAATGGCGGATGCCGTCTCCGGGCAGGTCAATGGCGAGTCTCGCCGTCGTGACAGTGTCTACGGCACCGCCGCGCAGATGGCGTCGTGTTTGAAGGTGCGCGCGATCGCTCAGTGGGTGACACCCCAGGGCGGTTTCGATTCGCGGCCGCAGTTCGACCCGCACGCGTTCGTGCGCGGGGGCGACACGCTTTACAGCCTCTCCAAGGAGGGCCGCGGCACCGCCGGCCCGCTGGTGACCGCGCTGACGGCCGCGACGGTTGAGGCGGCTGAGGAGTACGCGACCACGCAGCCGGGCGGGCGCCTGCAGGTGCCGATGCTCGGTGTTCTCGACGAGGCTGCGAACGTGTGCCGTTGGCACGACCTCCCCGACCTGTACAGCCACTACGGGTCTCGCGGAATCGTCCTGATGACGATTCTGCAGTCCTGGTCTCAGGGCGTGCAGGTGTGGGGGCGCGACGGGATGCGCAAGCTGTGGAGCGCCTCGAACGTTGCCGTCTACGGCGGCGGCGTGAAGGAGCCGGAGTTCCTGAGCGAGCTCTCGCAGATGATCGGTGACTACGACCGCCGCACGACCTCTACGAGTGTCGGCCGCGGCACCCGGTCGACCTCTCATGGGGTGCAACGCGAACGCACCTTGGACGTCGCGGATCTCGGCGCTCTCCCGCGCGGCCGCGCGGTCGTGTTCGCCTCTGGCGCTCCCGCGACCCTTGTCGAGACGGTCCCGTGGATGAACGGGCCGCACGCGGCCGCGTTGCGCGCGTCGATCGCCGCGCACGATCCTTCCCACGGCGCACCCGCCGCTGCGGCTCCTGCTCGAGCTGCCGTGATCGAAGAAAGCGAGCCACACGATGAGTGACCTCCTCGATAGTTTCCGCGATGACGTCGACGAGCCGACCCCGGAGCTGGTGTACGGCTCCGTCGACGAGTTTGTGCGGGAGTACCTGCGCCACATGTACACACGCCCTGTCGGGCCCGGAAACGCCCGCTACCGGTGGGCGGCGGACTGGTGGCGATACCCCGAGGCGGTGGCCCGCCTCGAGGGCCTGTGGCGCTCCTGGGAGCACCTGCGGCTCGACCCCGCGACGGGCGCGAGCGTGTGGTGGCGCGACCACGCCGACCACCACATGAACCTGTTACTCAGCACTGACGGTCCATTCGCGAAGTCGAGAGACGCGTGCGAGCCCGGTGAACCGCTGCCTTACGCGGAGCCTCCTGCGAGCTGGTTCCCTGATGTTCGATTCCCTTCATAGGCGGCTCGAACCCAGCGACAGCGGCGAGTGTAAGCTTTGGCTACCCTTACCTTGCCCGAAAGGAACGCCGTGCACCGTCGCGCCCATCACGTCCCAGTCGCCACCGTCGCAGTCGCGGCCGTACTCGCCGTGACCGGGTGCAGTCCCTCGCAAACGCCGGCCGCGACGTCGTCGGCCGGTTCGTGGACTTTCACCTCTGGTGACGGCGAGACGTACACGGCACCTGAGGTCCCGACCCGCATCATCGCGCACGCATACGCGGCGAAGGCGCTCATGGAGTTCGGCATCACGCCGGTGGGCATCTACGCCGACGGCCCGATCGCCGAGGACGTGGGGTTGGAGGGCGTCGACTTCGACGGCGTCGAGATCCTCGGTGAAGAGTGGGGCAAGATTGACGTCGCCGCGGCTGCGGAGCTTGCACCCGACTTGATCGTCGGCGACTGGTGGCCGGCCGAAGACGCGTACTCGGGGTTCGAGGGTGGCGTCGAGGAGGAGTCGAAAAAGCTCGCTGACCTGGCGACTGTTGTGGGCCCCAGCCAGGGGGACTCGATCGTCGGGCTCATCGAGGGGTATGCCGACCTTGCGGAGTCGCTCGGCGCCGATGCTGATCAGATCGCCGACGCTCGCGCGGAGTTCGACGCGGCAGTGACCGACTTCCAGGCTGCGAATGAGGAGAACCCCGGGGTCTCGGCGCTGGCGATCAGCCCGTGGGACGTGAACTACGCCGTGGCGGTGCCCGAGTACGCCCCCGAGCTGCTCGACTTCCAGCGGTGGGGCCTCGCTGTGGTCGACCCTGAGACGCCCGACCCCGACTTCCCGTACTGGCAGACGCTCAGCATGGAAGAGGCTGACGCGTACCAGCCCGACCTCATCATGTTCGATGATCGCAATCACCCCGGCGGTGAGCAGATCCTCGAGGCCGCACCGATCTCGTCCAGCATCGCCGCCTACGCGGCGGGTCAGACGACGACATGGCCGGCGTACTGGCTGCACACCTACAGCGACTACGCGGCTCAACTGACACGCCTGGCCGAGGTGATCCGCGACACCGACACCTCCGTCGGCGACCTGTGACCGCGTCGCCGGTGCACGCGCCGGCGACCGTCGGTCAGCGCACCGGTCGACTGCTCGGTCTGCTCCCGGCGGCGGGGCTGCTGGTCGTTCTCGCGACGCTCAGCATCGCGCTCGGGTCACGTGATGTCGCACCGCTCGACGTGTGGGCCGCCGTTGCCGGTACCACTCAGGGAGCGGATGCGACAGTGATCCGCGAAATGCGGGTGCCACGAACCGTCCTCGGCATCCTGGTGGGTGCGGCGCTCGCGATAGGCGGGACCATCCTGCAGGGAGTGGCGCGAAACCCACTCGCAGATTCTGGCGTGCTCGGCATCGGTGCGGGCGCGGCCGCGGCCGTCGTCGTGGCGGCGCTCCTCTTCGGAACGATGCCCGCAGGCGATGCCGTATGGTTCGCCTTCGTCGGTGCAGGGCTTGCGACGGTGCTCGTGTACGTCATCGCCTCGTTCGGCACCGAGGGGGCGACGCCGGTGAAACTCGCCCTCGCGGGAGCGGCCCTCACCGCACTCTGTGCATCGGTCACCTCGGCGATCCTCCTGGCCGACCCGGACGCGTTGAACGAGCTGCGGATGTGGCAGGTCGGCGCCCTCGCCGGAAGGTACGCGCCGGTACTTGCGCAGCTCTGGCCGTTCTTCGCGGTCGGCATCGCAGTGGCGCTCTTCGTCGGCCGCCCGCTGAATCTCCTCTCACTCGGCGACGATCTCGCTCGGGCGCTCGGACTCCGCCTCGTGCCCACACGGGCACTGCTCTTCGCCGTGGTGGCTGTGCTCTGCGGTGCGGCGACTGCCGCATGCGGGCCGATCGTGTTCGTTGGGTTGATGGTCCCGCACCTCGTCCGCCTCGTCACGGGCCCCGACTATCGGTGGATCCTTCTGTACTCCGCGCTCCTTGGGCCGGTGGTCGTGCTCGGCGGAGACATCGTCGGGCGTCTCGTCCTGGCATCCGGTGAAGTGCCGGTCGGCGTTGTCATCGGCGTGATCGGGGCACCGGTGTTCATCCTCCTTGTGAGGTTCCGTCGGAGCATGAAACTGTGACGCTGACGACGTTGGTGACGACGGATGCCACGGCGCGCATTCGCGCGCAGGTGCGCGCCGAGCGGCGCGCGTTGACCCATCGCATCCTCATGGTCATCCTCGCGCTCGCAGTGGCCGTACTGCTGCTGTTCTGCGCCTCGCTCATGTTCGGCAGCGTCACGCTGTCGCCGGCGGCGGCGATCTCTGGCCTCACCGGCAGCGGCGACACCGCGACCGTTTTCGTCGTCCGGGAATTGCGCCTTCCGCGGGCGACCGCTGCTGTCCTCGTCGGGCTCGCGCTCGGCGCCGCTGGCACACTCTTCCAGCGGGTGCTCGGGAACCCGCTGGCGTCTCCCGACTTCCTCGGCGTCGCCGCGGGTGCCGGAACTGCCACGGCAGCGGCTCTCGTGTTCGGCGGTGTCGCGGGACTTGCGCTCCCCGTGTACGCGCTCGTCGGTGGCGGGGTCACGGCGATCCTGATCTATGCCGTCGCGTGGCGACGCGGTGTGTCCGAGTACAGATTCATCCTGGTCGGCATCGGCATCGGGACCTTCGCGACATCCGTGACTTCGTACCTCGTCGCGCGCGCCGAGTTCTCCGACGCGCGCGCCGCGATGACGTGGCTCACGGGCTCGGTAGGCATGGCCACACCCGAAACCACGGCGCTCGTCAGCGCGGCGCTCCTGGCACTGGTGCCGACCGGCTTCGCCGTGTCGCGCATGTTGCGTCGACTCGAACTCGGCGACGACACCGCGCGCATGCTCGGCGCCCGCGTCGAACGTGACCGCCTCGTCGTGCTCGCCGTCGGGGTGATCCTCGTCTCCGTCGCCACTGCGGCGGTCGGGCCGATCATGTTCGTGGCGATGCTCGCCGGCCCGCTCGCACAGATCCTCATCGGCGCCTCTGGGCGGAGCATTCTCGCCGCCGCGCTGGTCGGAGCGGTCGTACTGCAGATCGCCGATCTCCTCGCGCAGCACGCGTTGCCGTGGCCCATCTCCACTGGGGTGGTCACTGGCGCGTTCGGCGCACCGTACATCGCGTGGATGCTCATCTCCGCAGCCCGAAGGACCAGAGCCGCATGACACGATCCCGCCGCCTCGAAGCCCGTACCGTCCGTCTCGGTCACGACGCCTCGCCCGTCATCGACGGCCTCGACCTCGTGATCCCACCCGGCCAGATCACAGTCATTATCGGGGCGAACGCGTCAGGCAAGTCGACACTGCTGCGCGGGCTTGCCCGGTTGCTTCCAGTCCGCCGCGGCGACGTGCTGCTCGACGGTGCGTCGGTCTCGAAGATGCGGTCTTCCGATGTGGCTCGCGCCATCGGCATGTTGCCGCAGTCGCCGGTCGCACCGGACGGCATCACTGTGTCCGACTTGGTCGGACGCGGGCGGCATCCGCATCAAGGCTGGTTCCGACGCTGGAACAATCGCGACGAGGAGGCCGTCGCGCGAGCCCTTTCCGCGACGGCGACGGCGGAGTTGTCGAGCCGGCCGGTCTCCGACCTGTCGGGTGGGCAGCGCCAGCGCGTGTGGATCGCGATGGCGTTGGCGCAGGAGACCGACATCCTTCTGCTCGACGAACCGACAACGTTCCTCGACCTCAACTACCAACTCGAAGTGCTCGATCTACTGGCGGAGCTGAATGCAACTCGCGGGACGACGATCGTCATCGTGCTCCACGAGCTGAACCTCGCCGCTCGCTACGCGCACCACCTCGTCGCGATGCGGGCAGGGCGCATCGCCGCGCAGGGCGTACCGGCCGACGTCGTTACCGTCGAGACGATCCGCGAGGTGTTCGACCTCAACTGCCGCATCATCGACGACCCACACACCGGGTCGCCGATGGTCGTGCCCGTCAGCTCTCGGAGCGTGTCACCGTGACGAACCTCATCCACCGGGCCGAAGTACTACACGTCGAGGCGTTGAGCGCTGGGATGACCCGCATCATTCTCGGCGGTGACGGGCTCGAGGGGTTCGAGTCCACCGGCGTCGGCGACGAGTATGTGCGTATGTGGCTGCCACGTGAGGGGGAGGTCGAACCGGTACTTCCTGAACCCTCAGGGGAACAGTCGTGGGCATTCGCCGACGGAGTTGAACCCTCACCGCTTCGGACCTACACGGTGCGGCGATGGGACTCGATGCGTCGTGAGCTCACCCTGGACATGGTCGTGCACGGTCACGGGCTCGCCGCACGATGGGCGGAGCGCGCGGCGCCCGGCGACATCGTCGGCGTGAACACGCCACGTGGCATGTACGCACCGCCGGTTGATCTCGAATGGCTACTCATGGTGACAGATGCGTCAGGGCTCCCCGCCGCCGCCCGCATTCTTGAGGACCTCCCGCCAAGCGTGCGCGTACGACTCTTCGTCGAGGTGCCCTCGGCCGCACATGAGCAGAATCTCATGGTGCCGGACGGGTCAGAGCTGCGTTGGATCCACGGCGGCAATGGTCAAGGCCCGAGCCGCATTGAACAGCTCGTGCGTCACGCCACGCGTCCCGGCGGCGTGGGCTACATATGGGTCGTAGGCGAGACGCACTCGACTCGTTCCGTCCGTCGATACCTACGTCATGACCTAGGCCTACCCGCCTCCTCCTACAAGGTCGTCGGGTACTGGACCGAGGCCATCGAGCAATGGGAGGCCCGCTATGAAGCGCTACCCCCGGACGTGCACGCCCATCTCGAAGCTCTATGGGACGACCCCACCCGCGATGAAGAAGACGTCGAGGACGAGTACGACCGCACGCTTGAGCGCTACGGCCTTTGAGGGTGGATGACGCATGCCACGTGCTCTGACGTTGTGCACGAACGACGGTGGATCGCAAGCCCCCTTGTGTTCGGGCGTGGGCGGATAGCGTCACTCGTGCGGGCGGGGTGTGGGCCTCAGGCAGCCCACCTGCAACGGCCCATCGTCCACTCCCGAGTACCGCCCTGGCGTGACTCAGACGGGGCGGACGGGCGGTGAGTGACCCACATCCCGACCCAGCGCCAACAGACGCTCAGGCGGGTTCGACGTGGTCGACGGCGTCGACCATCGCCTCCAAAAAGTCGACAACGTGTTTCTGCTGAGTCGGGCTCATCTTCGAGGCGACGGCATACATGCGGATGTGCATTTTCCCGAGCGTGTCGCGCACTTCCTCGTTGGCGTGGGCGGTCGCTGTAATCATGATGCCGCGCCGGTCGCCGGTGACCCCGACCCGTTCCACTCGACCGTCGTTGACGAGCTTGTCGATCATGGTGGTGACCGATGCGGAGGTGATGCCGAGGTACCGGGCGAGCTCGTACGGGCGAGCGCTATGGCCAGGCTGGCGCAACAGGTAACGGAGCGCGAGGAGCTCGTTCTCGCCCATGGCCATCGAGTCGCGGGTTCGACGCCGCATCGCAGCTTCCGCTGCCCGGTAGGTGCGGAGAGCTTCGAGGACACGGCGGGCGCGCTCTTTTTGGCCGGGCGCGTCGTTGTACCAGTACCCGCCGCGCCCGACGCTCCGGGTGGAATCAGTCATGCGTGCTCCTCGCTCGACGCGTACACCGTAAGCACACGATAATCGAGGATGAGCTCGAGGCCGGACTTGCTCATCCCCACTTATATTCACTCGGGAAGGACCACGTGGTTTACCGCAGCAAGGAGACCCTCGAGCGCTGGCTGGAGGAGTTCCGCGCCGAACGCATCGCTGGTGATCTCATCCACGTCATCGTGCAAGACGGAACCGACGGTGCCGACACCGGCCTGGTAGTCGTTCCTTT